>NZ_RCIV01000020.1 GCF_003666605.1 Propionibacterium australiense
TTAAGCCTTCCAGCGCCGATGGTACTGCACGCGCCAGCGTGTGGGAGAGTAGGAAACCGCCGCACACAACCCTTCAATGGTGCCCCCGCCAGTGATCGTGGCGGGGGCACCACCACTTAACACGGGGTCCCCGGAGAGGCCAACAATCCGACCGGGGACACATTCTTTCAGCAGGGAGGGCCCGCCCCGTCGGGGGCGGGCCCTCCCGTTTGCATACCCGCTTTTCCTGGGCCACCACAACTCACCACACACCGTCCTCCTTCCGTTCCTCCTTTTCTCTTTCCCATCCTTTTCCCCTTCGGGGCGCCCATCCCGCCGACCGGCGCGAGCAGACCCAGCCGACCTGTCTCCGTCCTTCGGGCGGGCCGGTCATGCGGTGCAGGCCCTCGTCACAGCTGGCTGCCGTGGCAGGCCCTCGCGGTCAACGGGTCTGTCGTTGAGCGGGTAAGCTTGCCCGAGGCAGTGATCCATTGCCGTGTCATTCACAAAGGACCTTTGAATAGCGCGCAGTATCGCCGCCGGGGCAGGACGGAATCATGGACAACTCATCGGATCATCAGGGCTCCCGGGGTCCTTATCGGGGACGTGACGGCGGGCGCGGCCGGTCGCAGCAGGGTCGCGGACGTCACTTCGACCGCCGTTCAGGTGGGCAGGACCAGCGACGCGGGAGGGGCTTCGGTTCGGGGCGTGGCCGCAGCGGCTCCACGCCGCGTGACGACCGGGGTCCGCGCGGCGGTGGCTGGGACCGCCGGACCGATGACCGCTCCGAACGTGGCGGAAACGGCGGCTGGGGCAGCCGCTATGACACCAGCGATCGCCGTACGGGCTCCGGTGAGGGCCGGCAGGAACGTCGTGGCGGCGTTTCCTGGTCGGACAGGGGCCGGCGCCCTGCGCCGAGAAGTGGCAGAACAGGACGTGACGGGGATGAGGGCCGCGGGCACCGGTGGAATGACGGCGAGCGGCGGGCGACCCGGGGCGGTTGGAATGACCGACGGGACAGCGGTGCGCAGAGCAGCTGGAATGATCGCCGCGGCCAGGGTCCCGAGCGCGGCTCGGGCGGTGACGACCGCCGAGCCAGTCGTTCCCGTGACAGCTGGGGTGGTGGTCGTGGTGACAGCCGGCGCGAGGATCATCGCCGGGGCAACGGCCGCTGGGACGATCGAGGCCGAGACGACCGTGGTGGCCGCAGCGCCGGGCGTCGCTGGGATGATGACCGGCGTCAGGGCCGTAGTGGCTGGGGTGAGCGGCATGCTTCGGATGGGCGTGGTGGCCGGGACGATCGCCGCGGCGCTGTGGGCCGCTGGGACGATGACCGGCGTCAGGGCCGTGCCGGCCGTGGTGGCCCCGGTGGGAGCAGGCGCGAGGACCCTCGCCGGGACGCTCGTCGGTGGTACGACGAGGGCGACCGGCGCGGCGGAGCCGGCCGCGATGCGCGCCGCGAGTTCGCCGACGGGCAGGGCAGACGTGACCGGGGAGCCCGGAGCCGATACGGCGCTGGGTCTCGTGATGATGGGCGCCGTGATGATGCTCGTCCGGGCCGCTCCGGGCGCCAGCAGTGGGATGGCCGGCGCACCGACGGGAACAGGCGCCATGACGATGACCGCTCACGCCGGGACGACCGAGTACCGAACCCGGGCCCAGGACGTCCCGAGAACGAACCGGAGGTGAGTCTCGACTTCGACGAACGCCTCCTGTCGGCGCCGGTGCGCGCTGAACTGCGGGGACTGCCGCTGGAACTCGCCCGCGAGGTGATGGCGCATCTCATCGCCGCCGGTGAACTGATCGAGGAGGACCCCGAACTGGCCAACCGGCATGCCCAGGCCGCCCGGCGCCGTGCCGCACGGCTGCCCATCGTCCGCGAGGCCGCGGCCGAGACGGCCTATGCGGCGGGGGACTACGCGACGGCGCTCACCGAGTACCGTGCCGTCGCCCGCATGACCGGCAACGACGAGTACCTGCCCGTCATCGCCGACTGCGAGCGAGCGATCGGGCGTCACGACAATGCGCTGCGCACCATCCGCCAGGGGCACGAGGCGCGCCTGGACGCCACGCAGCGTGCCGAGCTGGTCCTCGTCGAGGCCGGCTTGCGTCACGACATGGGCCAGGACGAGGAGGCCCTGCGTGTCCTGCGGCAGGCCATCGAGAACAAGACCGGCAGGGCCGGCTCGCAGGCCCGGCTGCGCTACGCCTACGCCGACCTGCTCGCCGCCGGCGGCGACACCGGCCAAGCCATCACCTGGTTCACCGCTGCCGGACGTCTCGACAGGGCGCACGAGCTCGACGTCGCCGAGCGCCTGGAGGCCCTGGGCGCCGAGGTCCCCGATGACTTCCGGGCGTCCATCGACGAGACCGACGAGGACCTGTACGTCGAGGAGCAGGAGATCGAACCTGCCCAGAACGAGGGAACCGCGGGGGGAGCCGACGACGAGCTCGGCGAGGGCGTCGTCACCACTGGCGCCGATGCCCCGGCCGGCGCGGCACCCGAGCCGGCCGATGCCATACCGGGCAAATCTCCAGGCGAGAGGATCCCGGACGAAGGGGCGGACGCCCCGGCGCCCGGCCAGGATCCCGCGGGTTCTCCCGCCGACGGCCCGGCTGCCGACTCACTGGCAACCGACGATGAACCGGCCGCCGCTGACACGGGGGACGAGGCCGCCCGCGGCGATGCGGTCGAGGCCTCGTCCTCGGTGGGGCCCGGTCCCGAGGATTCCCAGAACAGCCGCAGAGCCGAGACCGAGGAGGACAACAAGTGAGCGGGGAACTGCTGTGCGGCCGGTACGATGCCGCGCTCTTCGACCTGGACGGTGTCATCTACCTGGGGCCGCGGGCCGTCGAGGGCGCCCCCGAGGGCGTCGAGGGGCTGCGCGCCGAGGGCGTCACGGTGGGTTTCGTCACCAACAACGCCGCACGCACCCCTCAGACAGTGGCCGATCACCTGGTGAGCCTGGGGATCGACTGCGGGCTCGCCGACGTCGTCACGAGCGCCCAGGCCTCGGCCCGCATGCTCGCCGAGGCGCTGCCTGGCGGCGCCCGGGTGCTCATCTGCGGTACCCCGGCGCTGGCGGCCGAGATCGAGGCCGTCGGACTCAGCCCGGTGTGGAGCAGGCAGGACGACCCGGTCGCCGTCATCCAGGGCTACGACCCCGAGATGACCTGGCCGCGCGTCACCGACGCCGCGCACGCCGTGCAGGGCGGCGCCCGCTGGTACGCCACCAATCCCGACATGACCCGCCCGACCGACCTGGGGCTCGAACCGGGCCTGGGCACCCAGATCGCCACGCTCCGGGTCTGCCTGGAACCCGGTGCCGAACCTGAGATGGCGGGCAAGCCGTTCCCGCCCCTGCTGCGCGAGACCGTCCGCAGGTTGTCGGCGGAGCACCCGGTCTTCGTCGGCGACCGGCTCGACACCGACATCGAGGGCGCCTTCAACGCCGGGATGGACTCGCTGTTCGTGTTCACCGGCGCCCACGGCATGCGGGACCTTTTCGCCGCCGGTCCCAGGTGGCGCCCCACCCATGTGGGCTACGACATCAGGGCGCTGCTGAAACCGATCCGCAACGTCGAGATGAGCGGCGACACGGCCCGGTGCGGCGCCGCCGTCGCCCGCCTCGACGGCCCCACTGATCCCTCCGGTCCTGCCGCCAGACGGGTCACGGTCAGCGGCCATGGGGCCGAGCGCGAGAGCCAGCTCGACGCGCTGTGGGCCGCGCTCCACCTGGCCTGGCAGCATGCTGATCGAACCAATGGGGCGGACCGGAGCCTCACGGCCGATCCGGGCCCGGTGATCGAGGCGCTTGACCTGCTGCACTGACCCTTCGGCCCACTCGCTCTCACTCCTCCCTCTCGGAAAAGAAGGGCAAGATCCCTCGACGGAACGCCATCGGAAAGCCAATTGAACATTGTTCAGGGTAGTCCGGTAGGATCATTGCGGCGTCGCCAGGGTGGCGCGCCTTCACGCACGCAGGAGTTCAGTGCCAATGACCACCAGCACCGAGAACCGCGCCCAGAGGCGCAGTGGTTTCGCCGCATCCGACCTGGCGCTCATCGCCGTCTTCGCCGCCCTCATCGCGGTCTTCGCCCTCATCCCGGCCCTCTTCACGGTCGGGGCCGTGCCGTTCGCGCTGCATCTCATCGTCGTCCTGCTGGCCCCCCTCGTGCTCGGCGCGGTGCGGGGGGCGGCGACGATGCTGCTCTACCTGCTCGTCGGCGTGGCGGGCCTGCCCGTGTTCAGCGGGGGATCATCCGGTCCGGCCGTTCTCATCGGCGCCACCGGCGGTTACCTCGTCGGCTGGGTCGTCGCAGCCCTCGCCTCCGGTGCGATCCGTACTGCTGCCGCGCGCCGTCGCCCCTCGAAGAAGGCCCTCACCGCCTGGCTCGTCGTCGCCGCACTCGTCGGCGTCCTCGTCATCCACGTCTTCGGCGTCGCCTGGTTCATGGCCTCCCCCAATCTGCGCATGAGCCCAGGGGCGGCCCTGCTCGCCACGGCCCCGTTCCTGCCGTTCGACGTCGTCAAGGCCGTCATCGCGGCCCTGCTCGCCGTCGCCGTGCTCTCGGCCTTCCCGCGGCTCATGCCCGCGAGCAGGTGAGGGCCGGATGATCGAGTACCGCGGGGTCGGCGTCACCGTCGAGGGTTACGACATCGACGGTGACCCGGTGACCACGCAGATCCTGCGCGGGATCACGCTGACCCTGCCGGAGCGCCGGATCGCCGTCATCGGGGCGAACGGCTCGGGCAAGTCCACCCTGCTCAAGCTCGTCAACGGGCTCGTGAGGGCCACCGCCGGGCAGGTGCTCGTCGAGGG
The DNA here is from genome assembly GCF_003666605.1 of Propionibacterium australiense. Taxonomy (GTDB): domain Bacteria; phylum Actinomycetota; class Actinomycetes; order Propionibacteriales; family Propionibacteriaceae; genus Propionibacterium; species Propionibacterium australiense. The sequence goes on from NZ_RCIV01000020.1 coordinate 4,803, forward strand.
GCTCGACCCGGCCGAGAACGGCCGGGCCGTGCGCCGCCGGGTGGGGCACGTGTTCACCGATCCCGGCGCGCAGCTGGTCATGGCGACGCCCCTGGAGGAGATCGAGCTGAGCCTGCGCGCGAGTGTCAAGGGCCGCGCCGAACGCCGGTCCCGGGCTCTGGCCGTGCTCGAGGCGCACGGCCTCGCCCACCTGGCGAACCGTTCCGTCCACACCCTCTCGGGCGGAGAACGTCAGCTCGTCGCGCTCACCGCCGTGCTGGCCGTCGAACCCTCCATCGTCATCGCCGACGAGCCGACGACGCTGCTCGACCTGCGCAACCGGATCCTCCTGGGGCGGGCCTTCGACGCCCTGGACCAGCAGCTCGTCTGCTCCACTCACGACCTGGACCTGGCCGCCGACATGGACCGGGCGCTGCTCATCGACGCCGGCCGGGTGATCGCCGACGGCCCACCGGACGAGATCATCGCCCGTTACCGCGCCCAGATGACCGCGGACCCCGAGCAGGGGAGCGCGCGGCAGTGAGACTCGAGAACTATCTGGGCGCCTACCGCGCCGGGCACTCGCTCATGCACCGGACGCCGGTGGCGGTGAAGTACCTGCTGCTCGTCGTGTTCGGCGTCGTGCCCTTCTTCGCCGGGCGCTGGCCGGTCTCGGTGGCGGCCGCCGTCGCATCCGGGCTCGTCCTCGTGCTCGGCGCCGGGCGGCATCCGCGCGAGCTCAACCCGATGCTGGGCGTCATCGTCATGAACGTGCTCATCCTCGTCTACGACAGCATCTTCCTCAGCTGGCGCAACGGCGTCGTCTTCTGCGCCGGCATGCTCTCGTGCCTGTGGCTGGCGCGCATGCTCACCGGCACGACACCGGCCTCGGTGCTCATGGACGCGCTGGCCGCGCTGGCCCGCCCGTTCCGCGTCCTCGGGGCCAGGCCCGAGAAGTTCGCCCTCACCATCGCGATCATGTGGAACGCGGTGCCCGGCCTGCTGCTCACCGTGCGCCAGGTCCGCGACGCCGCCCGCGCGCGGGGCATCGAGCGCGCCGGCTGGCGGCTCGTCACCCCGATCGTCATCGGTGCCGTGGGGCGCGCCCTGGAGATGGGCGAGGCCCTGCACGCCCGAGGCCTGGCCGACGAGGAGGAGCCGGCCAGGCCTCGGAGGTGAACCGTGTTCAGTTGTCGTGCGGTGCCGTTCAGCGGTGCCGGCGCGTGTACCAGATGCCGACGCCCCCGCCGGCCAGGAGCAGCACGCCGACGCTGCCCAGAGCCAGGGCCAGCAGGGAGTTGCGCGAGGACCCGGACGAGGCCGATGCGCTGCTGGAGGCCTTCGCCGTCGAGGCCGAGGGCGAGGCGGTGAGCGACTCCTCGTAGGTCTGGTAGTTCGGGGCCGGCAGGATCTCGCCGACCGTCTGCACGTAGAGCTGGTAGGAGAACTCCGATCCGGCCAGGGTCTCGTCGTCGGACATGGCGACGGTCACCGTGTAGGCGCCGGCCTGGGCGCTGGAGGAGGCGCTGTCCATGTCATAGGTCGCGGGCTTGGTGACCTGTGACATCTCTGCGGTGCAGCCATCGCTCCTGACCTCGCAGGGTGCCTTGGTTCGTTTGCGGCCGGCACCGGTGATGATGTTCGTGCTCACGAGCGGCTCGTGGTTGGTCTTGTCGAGCTCGTCGAGCTTCTTCCCCTGCTCGCCGCCGGTGGGCATGACGCTCACGCTGCTCGAGATCGACTGGCCCCAGCCGACGGGGACGCTGAAGGTCTGCACCTCGCCGGGCACGATGGTGCTCTGGTAGAGCTTGTTCTGCTCGATGCTCGTCGCCGAGGCGAGTGAGCTGCCGCCCTGGATCTGGGTGGGGCTGCCGCCGAACTTGCTCGTCGTGTCCTGGAAGTCGCCCTCGTCGGCGGTCTCGGCCGCGGCGGCCTGGGCGTTGACGTCGCCGACGCGCGGCCACTCGCCGATCTTGAGCTGGAGCGTGCGGTCACCGGTGAGGTCGAAGTTCTGCAGGTCGACCTTGAGGATCATCTGCTCGGCATCGCGGCAGTCCTCGCTGTAGTCATTGCCGGTCGCCATGGCGCCGGAGAGGAAATAGGGCTCGGGGTAGGTCGAACCCGCGTAGTCGCCGTCACCCGACGTGCACGTCTTGTTACCGGTGAGCAGCTCAGTGCTCATGATCTTCGTGTACTCGATTTCCTGCTCGTGGGCCGTGCTCGTCACGAGCACCGAGGCGCTGATGTCGGTCTGTTTGGCGCTGCGCTTCACCACGTAGTAGCGGGTGAGGGTGTCGGAATCGTTGCCGGTGGCCGGGACGGTGTCCTTCCAGTAGCCCGGGGTGAGCGTGGGGGCGCTGCCGGCGTTGGAGGTGCCGGTGACGGAGGTGCCGTCGTAGTCGAAGGGGCGCACGTCGCGGTCGGTGGCCGACTGCTGGAGGGCCCTGGTGAGGTCCTCGGTGTTGTCGGCGTCGTAGTACTTGCCCTTGCCCTTGTCGGCGATGCACTGCAGCTGCTCGCGCGTCGTCGCGTCGACCGACAGGCCCACGACGTCGATCGTCAGGTCGACGCCGGAGGAGGCCAGGGACTCAGCGGTGGGGCAGGGATCGCCGCAGGTGGACTCGCCGTCCGAGACGAGGACGATGGAGCGCTTGCCGCTGCTGCCCAGGTCCTTGCCGGCCTCCTCCAGGGCCTTGGGGATGGGCGTCCAGCCGTAGGGGGAGTAGTGGCCGATGGCCGAGATGAGCTCGGCCTGGTTGTTCTGGGCGAGGTCGACGACCCGCTGGGTGTCGTCGCAGGCCTCGGCGGGCATCGGCTCGGTGCCCTCGACGGTGGCGCCGAGCACGCGCATGCCGACCCGGGCGTTGGTGGGCAGCGAGTTCACCAGCGAGGTCAGCGACTTGCGGGCCGAGTCGATCTTGGGGGTGCCGGTGCCGTCATCGGCCGCCATCGAACCCGAGGCGTCGAGGACGAGCATCATGCTCGTCGTGCCCGGGTCGGCGACCGCGACCGGAAGCGTCGTTGCCGCCGGGGCGGCGACCATCGCCAGCGCGGTGAGAGCGACGAGGGGATGTCGCAGTCTGGGGTTCATTCTTCTTCCTTCGGGTGGGTGCAACAGAGAACTGCAAATAGCACTTTGCTATTGCAAAGCTCTCATGTCGGGGCAGGACCTGTCAACCTTACCGGTGCTGTGGGATACTGAACCGGTTATGGGAGAGATCTTCGCCGGACGCTACGAACTCGTGGACCTGCTCGGGACAGGTGGCATGGGTGACGTCTGGCGCATCTGGGACCATCGGGACGGCGGCTACCGGGCCGGGAAGGTGCTCCGCCAGTCCGACTCGACCTCGCTGCTGCGGTTCATGCGCGAGGCCCGCTGGCGCTTCGACCACCCGCATCTCCTCGCGCCGAGCGGCTGGGCCGGCGAGGATGACCGCATCATCTTCGCCATGCCGCTCGTGCACGGCGGCTCCGCGGCCGGGTTGCTGCGCGACTACGGCCCGCTGCCGCAGACCTGGGTGCTGCCGGCCATCGGCCAGCTCCTCGAGGCCCTCCACGTCATCCACTCCGCCGGGCTCGTCCACCGCGACGTGAAACCGGCCAACATCCTGCTGCGCCCGGGCACCGTGCCCGACATCGTCCTGTCCGACTTCGGGACCGCCGCACCCATCGCCGAGCCCCGCCTGACCCGGGTGACCCAGGTCATCGGCACGCCCGGCTACATGTCGCCCGAGGCCCGCTACGGCGCCGACCCCGAACCCGCCCAGGACCTCTACGCGGTGGGCATCCTCCTCATCGAACTGCTGACCGGTGCCCGCCCCGGCCAGGACGAGCCGGCCCAGGTGCCGCCCCGGTTCGCCGGCACCCCGCTGGGCAACGTCATCGCGCATCTGATCGCCGATGTCCCCGCCAGGGTCACCAGCGCCGCCCAGGCATGGCGGGAACTTGCCGCCGTCGTTCCCGAACCCCAGATCGGTGAGCCCGTCGAGGTCTTCGACCAGATCGAGCCCCTGCCGGCCGGCTGGGGTCCCCAGGGGCCGCTGGGGACCGGCCCCCAAGACACCGGCCTGCCGAGTTCCCCGAGCCCGGGCGGCCTGGACGAGTTCTACGCGCCGCCCCCGGCCAGGGCCGAGTCGGGACAGGCGCTGGGCCAGGAGCAGTTCGGCCCCTCACCCGGATGGGCTCCGGCCTCCCATCAGGAACCGGTTCCCTTCCAGGAGCCGGCGCCCTTCCAGGAGGCTGCGCCGGCCCATCCCGCGGCACCCCTTCCCGCACCGGCCAACCCGGGGCCTGAGGTGGTGCCAGTGTGCGCCCCGCCGACACCGGCCACGGTCCCAGCCCACGCCGCGTCCAGCACGAAACCGGGCAAGGCGCAGATCGCCCCGGTGATCGTCGTCGCCGGCGGGGTGCTGTGCATCCTGGCCGCGATCATCGTGGCCCTGTGAGGCGGTTGCACCGGGATGCACCCGGCCTCGTTGTGCTTTGCTGCAAATTACCATTAGGATGACCGCATGGCCGGTCCCGAGGAAGTCCGCACGCAGGAGGAAGTCCGCGCGCAACAGGCCGCCCTCTACGGGGCGCCGCTGTCCGAGGTCATCGGCCAGTGCGGGGCGACGCTGGGGCTGAACCAGGCCGGGCTGGCCAGGCTGCTGGGCATCTCGGCGCCCATGCTCTCCCAGCTCGTCAACGCCCGCCGCATCAAGATCGCGAACCCGGTTGCCGCCGCCCGCCTGACCCGCATGGTGACGCTGGCCTCCGACGTGCGCGAGGGGCGTCTCACCGTCGCCGCCGCCCTCGGACAGCTGGAGGCCGACAACGCCGCGGAGATCTCCGCGACGACACTGACCACGCAGCTGCACCGGACGACGGCCAGCCAGGTGCAGGAACTCTTCCGCGCCACCGCCTCCGCCTCGGACTACCTGCGGGCCGCCGAGCTCGTCCGTCCGCTCAGCGCCGAGATCGCCGAGCTGCTCCAGGTCTTCGGCGCCGAGCGCCTCGACCGGGCGGATGCCTTCGTCCGGGCCAGAGGGCTCGGCTGACCACCGGCCGGGCCGCACCGGCCTCTTGGGAGCTCCCGGCCCGGTGACCTAGGCTCTGCGCCATGAGTGAACTCCCGCAGGACACCCCCGCAGACCAGGGCGAGGGGGCGCCCGAACCCGGGAACCCCGCCGGCCGGCAGCCCCCGGTGACCGGGAACCGGCTCGTCGACGAGGTGCTCGCCGGGCTGGGGGACCTCGACGAGTTGCCCGTCGGCGAACGCCTGGAGCGGCTGACCGCCGCCCAGCAGGGCCTCGCGGAGATCCTCGACGGCACCCGGGCCCAGCTGCCCCCGCACGGCGAGCAGGCATGAGCGAGCACCCCGCCCGGAGCAGGCTCGACCGGGAGCTCCCGGCCCGCGGACTGGCCAGGTCGCGCTCCCAGGCGACCGAGCTGATCCGGTCCGGCCGCGTGCGCGTCGGCGGCGCCGTCGTCACGAAGACATCGACGCCGGTCGGCCCCGGCGACCAGATCCAGGTCGAGACCGACCCGTGGGTCTCCCGCGCCGCCCACAAGCTCCTCGGCGCCCTCGACGAGTCCGGCGTGCCAGTGGGCGCCCGGGTGCTCGACGCCGGCGCCTCCACCGGCGGGTTCACCCAGGTGCTCCTGTCCCGCGGGGCTCGCCAGGTCTACGCGGTCGACGTCGGTCACGACCAGCTCGCCTGGCAGCTGCGCACCGATCCGCGCGTCCGCGATCTGGAGGGCGTCAACCTGCGTGAGCTCACACTCGGCCACGTCGACGGGCAGCCGGTCGACATGGCCGTCGGGGACGTCTCGTTCATCTCGCTGCGCCTCGTCATCGCGCCCATCCTCGGCGTGCTCAGCCCCGACGCGACGGCGCTGCTCCTGGTCAAACCCCAGTTCGAGGTGGGCCGCCAGCGGCTCGGCGCCCATGGCGTGGTGACCCGCGAGGCCGACCGCGAGTGGGCCGTCCACCAGGTCCTCGACGAGGCCGCCCGGCTGGGCTGGGACTGCTTCTGGCAGGCGCCGAGCCGGCTGCCCGGACCGGCCGGCAGCATCGAGTTCTTCATCGGGCTGCGCCGGGCCCGGTGAGCCGCCGCGGGCGGTGGATTGTCCGGGGCCGGTGGCAGTGGCGATCGCTAGGCTTGCCAGCGTGGAAGAAACTCGTTGCGTCGCCGTCGTCATCCATCCGACCCGCCAGGAGGCGGTCGCCAGCGCGGTCGAGTTCATCGAGGGGATGCACCGGCACGGCATCGCGTGCATGGTCGAGGCCACCCACCTCGACGAGGTCCGCGCCCGGCTTCCCGAGGTCGGCGTCACCCCGCTGTCCATCGACTCCCAGGTCGAGCTCATCGCCGTCTTCGGGGGCGACGGCTCCATCCTGCGCGCCTCCGAGTGGGCGCTGCCGCGCGGCATCCCGCTGCTCGGCGTGAACCTCGGCCACGTCGGATTCCTCGCCGAGCTCGAGGCCTCCGAGATCGGCGAACTCATCGAGAAGGTCGCTGCCCGCGACTACATGATCGAGAAACGCCTCACCCTGCGGGTGCGTGTCTTCGACGCCGACGGCGCCACGCTGTGGACCTCCTTCGCCGTCAACGAGGTGAGCACCGAGAAGGCCTCGCGACGCCGGATGGCCGACCTCATGGTCCTCATCGACGGGCGGCCGCTCTCGCGCTGGGCCTGCGACGGCGTGCTCGTCGCCTCCGCATCCGGCTCCACCGCCTACGGCTTCAGCGCCGGGGGCCCCGTCATCTGGCCGAACACCGAGGCCTTCGAGGTCGTCCCCATCGCGGCCCACGCCCTCTTCTCGCAGGCCTGCGTCGTCGCCCCGAGCTCCCAGGTGGAGCTCCAGCTGCTGGGCGATCTGACGTCCTCGGCCATCGTCTGGTGCGACGGGCGGCGCAGCTTCGAGCTGCGGCCCGGCTACTCGATCGTCGTCGAACGCCACCCGCAGGACCTGCAGATCGCCCGCCTGGCCGAGCAGCCCTTCACCACCCGGCTCGTCAAGAAGTTCGGCCTCGACGTCGAGGGCTGGCGGGCCCCCAGACGCCAGGGGGACTGACGTGCTCACCAGCCTGCGCATCTCCTCGCTCGGCGTCATCGACTCCTCCGAGATCGAGCCGGCCCCCGGCCTCACCGCCGTCACCGGTGAGACCGGGGCCGGCAAGACGATGATCGTCACCGGCCTCGGCCTGCTGCTCGGCGAACGCGCCACGGCAGGGGTCGTACGGCGCGGCGCCGACCGCGCGCAGGTCGAGGGCGTCTTCACCGGCGTCGAGTCCGTCGCAGGCCGTCTCGCCGAGCTCGGCGCCGAGACCGACGACGGCGAGCTCATCGTCGCCCGCAGGGTCTTCGGCGGTACCGGCCGATCCCGGGCCTGGCTGGGCGGGGCGCCCGCGCCCCTGGGCGCCGTCGGCCGGATCACCGGCGAGCTCGCCACCATCCACGGGCAGTCCGAACAGCTCCGCCTCGGCACCCCGGAACGCCAGCGCGAGGTGCTCGACGCGGCCGGCGGGGCCGAACTGGCCCAGCTGCTCCAGGACTACCGCGCGGTCTTCGAGGAGCGTCGGCGGGTCATCGCCGAACTCGACGAGCGCGTCCGGCACGCCCGCGAACGCGCTCAGGAACGCGATCTGCTCGCCTTCGGCCTCGACGAGATCTCGGCCGTCGACCCGCAGCCGGGCGAGGACGCCCGGCTCGCCGCCCAGGCCGAACGTCTCCAGGGGCTCGATGATCTGCGCATGCTCGCCGAGAGCGCCGGCCACGCCCTGTCGGGAGCGGCCGACGGCGACGCCGACGACCCCGGCGCGCTCGGGCTCGTCGGCGAGGCACGCCGGCAGGTGCGCCGGATGGCCGATGCCGACGCCCAGGCCGAGCCGCTGGCCGCCCAGCTCGACCAGCTCGCGATCCTCGTCCAGGAGGCCGCCGTCGACCTGGCCGGCTACCTGGCCGACCTCGACGCCGATCCCGGCCGGCTCGAGGCCATCACCTCGCGGCGGGCGGCCCTGGCCGCCCTCACCCGCAAGTACGGCGCCGACACCGACGAGGTGCTCGCCTGGGCCGCCGACGCCCGCGAGCGCCTGGCCGACCTGTCCGGCGACGATGAGCGCATCGAGCAGCTGCGCGCCCGGCGCGCCGAACTCGACGCCCGGCTCACCGACCGGGCCGCCCGCCTCCACGCGCTGCGCGCCGAGGCGGCTGGTGCCCTCGCCGAGGCCACCGGCGCCGAGCTCGCCGCCCTGGCGATGCCCCATGCGCGGCTCGTGTTCGACATCGAACCGCTGCCCGAACTCGGCCCGCACGGCGGCGACCAGGTGCGCCTGCTGTTCAGCGCCAACCCCGGCACGGCCCCGGCGCCGCTCGCCAGGGTGGCCTCCGGCGGTGAGCTCTCCCGGGTCCGCCTGGCCCTCGAGGTCGTCCTGGCCGGCGGCGCGCAGGGCCACACCTTCGTCTTCGACGAGGTCGACGCCGGCGTCGGCGGCCGGGTCGCCACCGAGATCGGCCGCCGGCTCAAGCGCCTGGCCGCACACTCGCAGGTCATCGTCGTCACCCACCTCGCGCAGGTGGCGGCCTTCGCCGACACGCACCTGGTGGTCGCCAAGTCGACCGACGGCCAGGTCACCAGCTCCGACGTGCACCGCGTCGAGGGCGCCGACCGTGAGGCCGAGATCGCCAGGCTCATGGCCGGGACGGTCTCGGACACCGCCCTGCGGCACGCCCGCGAACTCCTCGCGCAGGCCGCCCAGGGCTGAGGGGGCGCCGGGCCCGGCACGCGGGACGCACGGGAGATCGAGCGGGTGGCCCGCGCCATGGGCCTGCGCCGCGCCCGGCACGCGTGGCGCACGGATTCTCCCAGCAAGGCCGCCGCCCCCGCGCGCCGTGAGGGCGCCTGCACGCGCAGTCAGGTCCCGGTGCACGCCGGAAACCCAGACGCTCTGGCCATACAACAAGGGGACTGGAAGTCAGGTCCCAGCATCCCCGGGAAGCCGCGGGGTGGGGCCTCGCCGCGTATCAGTGGCTCGTGCTGCCTCAGCTCACGGCAGCAGTGCCGTTCTCCGCGGCCTCGCCGCGTATCAGTGGCTCGTCCCGGTCCCGGAGGGCGCCCCGTGTGGGCGACCGGATCCGTTGTCGCCTATGCTGGAGGCCCGTGGGGAACGCCAAGCAGACAAAGCACATCTTCGTTACGGGAGGCGTCGCCTCCTCTCTCGGCAAGGGCCTGACGGCCTCCAGCCTCGGCAGTCTTCTCGTGGCGCGCGGGCTGTCGGTGACGATGCAGAAACTCGACCCGTACCTCAACGTCGATCCCGGGACGATGAACCCGTTCCAGCACGGCGAGGTCTTCGTCACCGACGACGGCGCCGAGACCGACCTCGACATCGGCCACTACGAGCGTTTCCTGGGGCGCTCCCTGTCGGCCCGCGCCAATGTGACGACCGGGCAGGTGTACTCGGCGGTCATCGCCAAGGAGCGCCGCGGCGACTACCTGGGCGAGTGCGTGCAGGTCATCCCGCACATCACCGACGAGATCAAGCGCCGCATGCTGGACGTCGCGCAGCCGGGCGACGACGTCGTGATCCACGAGATCGGCGGCACCGTCGGCGACATCGAGTCCCAGCCCTTCCTCGAGGCGGCCCGCCAGGTCCGCCACGACATCGGCCGTGAGAACACCTTCTACATCCACGTCTCGCTCGTGCCCTACATCGGCCCGAGCCACGAGCTGAAGACGAAGCCGACCCAGCACTCGGTCGCCGCGCTGCGCAGCGTCGGCATCCAGCCCGACGCCCTCGTCTGCCGCTCCGCGATGGACCTGCCCGAGGCCATCAAGCGCAAGATCGCCTTCAGCTGCGACGTCGACGCCGGCGGTGTCGTGGCCTGCCCGGACGCCCCCAGCATCTACGCCATCCCGAAGGTGCTCCACCACGAGGGCCTGGACGCCTACGTCGTGCGCATCCTCAACCTGCCCTTCCACGACGTGGACTGGACCTCCTGGGACGATCTGCTGGCCCGCGTCAACCGCCCCAGCGAGGAGGTCACCGTCGCGCTGGTCGGCAAGTACATCGACCTGCCGGACGCCTATCTGTCCGTCGTCGAGGCCATCCGCGCCGGCGGCTTCGCCAACTGGGCCCGGGTGCGGATCCGCTGGGTGGCCTCAGACGACTGCGAGACCGAGGAGGGCGCCGCCGACCGGCTCGGTGACGTCGACGGCGTCGTCATCCCCGGGGGCTTCGGCATCCGCGGCGTCGAGGGCAAGCTCGGCGCCATCAGGTACGCCCGCGAGAAGAAGATCCCGGTCCTCGGCCTGTGCCTCGGCCTGCAGTGCATGGTCATCGAGGTGGCCCGCGACGTGGCCGGCATCACCGACGCCGCCTCCAGCGAGTTCGACCCCGACACCCCCAACCCGGTCATCGCCACGATGGCCGAGCAGCGCTCCATCGTCTCCGGGGAGGGCGACATGGGCGGCTCGATGCGGCTCGGCGCCTACCCCGCCGAACTCGAGCCCGGCTCGATCGTCGCCGGCCTGTACGGCACGACGAAGGTCTCCGAACGCCACCGGCACCGCTACGAGGTGAACAACGCCTACCGCGAGCAGCTCGAGGCGGCCGGCCTCGTCTTCTCGGGCCTGTCCCCGGACCGCAAGCTCGTGGAGTTCATCGAGCTGCCGGCCGACCAGCACCCCTTCTTCGTGGCCACCCAGGCCCATCCCGAGTTCACCTCGCGCCCGACGAGCGCGAACCCGCTGTTCACCGGCCTCGTCCAGGCCGCCATCGAGCGTCACCGGGCCACCCACCGCACGGCCCCGGACACGGGGGAGCAGCAGTGAGCGGGCTCGTCGACCGGGCCGAGCACTGGCCGATCCTCAGCCACGAGGTGCAGGCCGTCGGCAGGGTGTGCTCCTTCATCGAGGACGAGGTGCGCCTGCCCGACGGCAGCACGATGAGACGCCAGTGGGTCACCCACCCCGGCGCCGTCGCCATCATGGCCCTCGACGAGCGGCAGCGGGTGGCCGTCGTGCACCAGTACCGGCACCCGGTGGGGGCCCGGCTCGTCGAACCGCCGGCCGGTCTGCTCGACGTCGCGGACGAGGACCCGCTCGCCGCGGCAAGGCGGGAACTGGCCGAGGAGGCCATGCTGTCCGCCGACGACTGGCGCGTGCTCGTCGACCCGTACACGTCTCCCGGCGGCCTGCAGGAGTCCATCCGCGTCTACCTGGCGCGCGGCCTGCACCAGGTCCCGCGCCCCGAGAACTTCGTCGTCGAGGCGGAGGAGATCGACATGGGGATCAGCTGGAAGGCCCTCGACGAACTCGTCGAGGACGTCTACGCGGGACGCATCCACAACCCGTCGATGATCTACGGCACCCTCGCGCTGGCCCTCGCCATCGCCCAGGACCGCCTGGACTCGCTGCGCCCGGCGGACGCGCCGTGGCCGGCGCGGGACAACCAGGCCGCCCGTGACGCGGAGATCGGCGAACTTGGCTGAGCCCGCCGGGTCGGACGCGCTCCGGGACTGGGTCGAGGGCTACCTCGACCATCTCGGCGTGGAACGCGGCCTGGCGGCCAACACCATCGCCGCCTACCGCCGTGACCTGGACCGCTACACCGGCTATCTGCGGGCCAGGGGGATCACCGGGCCGGGGCAGGTGACCCCGGCCGTGCTCGCCGACTACGAGCAGGCCCTGTCCGCCGGCGACGAGGAGTACCGGCCGCTTGCGGCGTCGAGCGTGGCCCGCGCCGTCGTGGCCGTGCGCAGCCTGCACGGCTTCGCGGCGGCCGAGGGCTTGGTCGCCGAGGACCTCTCGGCGGTGATCCGCCCGCCCAAGCCGGCCAGGAGACTGCCGCGCACCCTCACCACCGACCAGGTGGCCGCCCTCATCGACTCCGTCGAACGCGAGACCCCCGTCGGTCTGCGCGACGCCGCGCTGCTGGAGCTCCTGTACGGCACCGGGGCGCGCATCAGCGAGGCGCTGGCCTGGGACGTCGACGACCTCACCCGCGTCCTCGACGACCCCGCCGCCGGGCTGCGCGTCGTCGGCAAGGGCAACAAGCAGCGTGTCGTGCCGCTCGGCGGCTACGCCCGCCAGGCCGTCGACGCCTGGCTGGTGCGCGGCCGCCCCGCCCTGGCGGCCAGAGCGCGCGAGGCGAGCCCGGCGCTGCTGCTCAACACCCGCGGGGCCAGGCTCAGCCGCCAGAGCGCCTGGGAGGTCCTGCAGACCCGGGCCCGGGCGGCCGGCATCACCACCCAGATCGGCCCGCACTCCCTGCGCCACTCCTTCGCCACCCACCTGCTCGAGGGCGGCGCCGATGTGCGGGTCGTCCAAGAACTGCTCGGCCACGCCTCGGTGACGACCACCCAGATCTACACCGAGGTCACCGCCCAGCACCTGCGGGAGGTCTACGCCAGCGCGCACCCGCGGGCGCGCTGAGGGGCGATGCACGGCATCGTGACCGGACTCGAGGCCGCCGACGAATTCCCGATCGAGGATGCCCCACGCGACCTCATTTTCCGATGACGGGGCCCCACAGACGGTGAACAGGGGCAGGGGAACTCGCGGGCAACGCATGGCAGCACGGGCCGGTCGCGGGCGTCCATGCACCATCATCGGGGTCGAGGCCGGGTGCGCAGCAGCGAGTGCTGCCCTCGGGCCCCGCCAGGACGACCGCATGATCCGACGCGGTCCAGAAAGATGAGGACGTGATGGAACGACTCTCCAAGGCAACACTGTCAGCCGCCAACGCCGACGGCGTCACCCTGCCGCCGAGCGGCTGGGACACCCAGCGCACCGGCATCGTGCACATGGGCATCGGCGCCTTCCACCGCGCCCACCAGGCCGTCTACACCCAGGACGCGTTCGCGGCCACCGGCGACGACCGGTGGGGCATCTGCGGCGTCACCCAGCGCTCCGACAGGGTCAGGCGCCAGCTCGCCGGGCAGGACGGGCTCTACGGGGTGCTCGAACGGGCCGTCGACCACACCGGGGTGCGTGTCGTCGGCCAGGTGCGCGAGGTGCTCTTCCCCGCCGAGCAGAACGCCGAGCTCATGGCCCGCATCGCGGACCCGGCCACCCGGGTCATCACGCTGACCGTCACCGAGAAGGGCTACCGCCGCGACGGCCAGGGGGGTCTCGACCTGACCGACCCGGCCGTCGCCGCCGACCTGGCCGGCGGGGAACCGGCCAGCGCCATCGGCCGTCTCGTCCGCGGCCTGCAGGCCCGCCAGCGCGCCGGGGCCGAGCCCATCACCGTCGTCTGCTGCGACAACCTCGCGAGCAACGGGCGCGTCCTCAAGCGCCTCGTCGACGACTTCTGCGCCGCGCTCGGCGACGACGAGCTCACCGCCTGGATCGCCTCGAAGGTCTCCTTCCCCTGCACCATGGTCGACCGCATCGCCCCGGCCACCACCGACGCCGACCGCGCCATGGGCGAGCAGATCCTCGGCCTGCACGACGAGGGCCTGGTCACCGCCGAGCTCTTCAAGCAGTGGGTCATCGAGGACGACTTCGTCGCCGAGCGCCCCGCCTGGGAGCAGGCCGGCGCCCAGCTGACCGACGACGTCGAGCCCTTCGAGAACATGAAGCTGCGGATCCTCAACGGCACGCACTCCACGCTCGCCTACGCCGGCGCCCTGCGCGGCTACCCGACGATCACCCGCACCATGGCCGACCCCGAGCTCGCCGAGCTCGCCAGCGGGCTCATCACCGAGGACGTCATCCCCGTGCTGGAGTGCCCGCCCGGCGAGGATCTGCCCGCCTACGGCGCCGAGGTGCTCAAGCGCTTCTCCAACCCGGCCCTGGCCCACAAGACCACCCAGATCGCCATGGACGGCTCGCAGAAGATTCCGCTGCGCCTGCTCAGCACGATCCGCGACAACCTGGCCGCCGGGCGCAACCCGGCCCACGCCATCACCGGCGTCGCCGCGTGGATGGCCTACCTCGCCACCCCCGAGGCCAACGGCCTGGCCCTGCCCATCGACGACCCGATGGCCGATCGGCTGGCCGTCGTCCGCGGCTCGAAGGACCCCCGAGGCATCGTCGGGGCCCTCATGGGCATCGAGGACATCTTCGGCACGGACCTGCCCGGCAACACCGCGGTGCACGACCAGCTGGTGGACGCCGTCACGGCGCTGCTGCCCTGATCCGCTGAGCGCGGCCCGCACCACTCGCCGAATCCACGTGCCCCCGCCCGGCAGCAGCCGGCGGGGCACGTGTGGTTACGGCCCCGGCCCGAACGGACCCGAGACACGGGCTCGCGGTGTCCGGCGGGACCTGTCCCTGCACCAAGGGCAGGAAGCCCTGCTGCATGGTGCCCGGTCCATGCCAGCAGGGCTTGTCCATCGGTGTCGCCGTCGCCGGTCTTTGAGAAGGCCGCCTCGTGCCGGCGGGGGACTCGTCGGCTGCTCGGCGCGGGCGCCCATGGCCCCGCGCCCTCGGCGCCGGGGACGCAGGCAGGCCCCGGCCCCTGGGGAGGGGCCGGGGCCTGCCGTGGCGGGAGCCCTGCGGTGCGGTCAGTCGATGGTGACCTGCTCGCTCTCGCCGGCGCTGATGCGCTCACGCTCGGGCTGCGGCTCGACACGGGCCAGCAGCTCGGCGCGGCGGGACCGCTCGATCCGGGCGAGGGCGAGCGACAGCACCAGGGCCGCGGCGGCGACACCCACCGCGACCAGAGCCGCGACGTGGAAACCGGCAGCAGTGGCCGAGGCCATCGAGGCGCCGCCGGACAGCCGGCCGGCCTGGACGCCGGACAGGATGCCCATGAACAGCGAGGAACCGATGCAGCCGGCCACCTGGAAGGCGGTCGAGACGATCGTCGTGCCGTGGGAGTACATCGGCTTCTCGAGGCTGGCCAGCGCGAAGGTCTGGGCCGGGCCCATCGTGAAGGCCGTGCCGGCGATGACCGGTGCGTAGCAGGCCATGATCTGCCAGGAGCCGGCGCCCTCGCCGAGCGTCGACAGGGCGACGGTGAAGGCGGTGACGACGACCAGGGCGATCGGCAGCGAGACGCGCAGGCCGTGTCGGTCGTACAGCCTGCCGGCGACCGGGGCCAGGACGCACGACAGGATGCAGGCGGGCAGCAGCGTGAGGGCCGCGCTGAAGGCCGAGAAGCCCAGGGCGCTCTGCATGAACATCGGCAGCACGATGTTCATGGAGAACACGATCATGAGTGTCAGGAAGATGACGCACAGGCCGAGGGTGAAGCCCTTGTTGCCGAACGGGCGCAGGTCGATGAGCGGCTCGGCGATCCGGCCCTGGCGGACCACGAAGGCGGCCAGGGCCGCGGCGCCGGCGACCAGGCAGGCGATGGCGAGGACGGCGGGTCCGGCGAAGATCGTCGAGATGCCGTAGAGGATGCCGATGAGGGCCAGCGAGATGAGCGTGGTCGACAGGGTGTCCAGCCTCGGGCTGGTGATCTCGGCCTCGTCGCCGACGCTGACGAAGGCGATGGCCCAGGCCACCGCGATGAGCACGCCGAAGCAGATGAAGAGCGTGTGCCAGTTGCCGAACTGGAGGATGGAGCCGGCGATGATCGGCCCGAAGGCCGGGCCGAGGGTGGTCATGGCCGAGACGATGCCCATGTTGGTGCCGAGCTTCTCGCGGGGCGAGACGGCCAGCGTCAGGTTCATGCCGATCGGCACGATCATGCCGGTGCCCAGGGCCTGTACGATGCGGGCCGCGAGCACGAGGACGAAGCTCGGGGCGATGGCGCCGATGACGGTGCCGCCCAGCAGCAGGCTCAGGGCGAGCATGAGCAGGCTGTGGGTGCGCACCGAGCGGTACAGGAAGCCGGTGACCGGCACCATGATCGCGGCGGCCAGCATGTAGGCGGTCGTGACCCACTGGATGGTGCCCGAGCCGACCCGCAGGTCGTTCATCATCGGGGTCAGCGCCACGTTGAGGAAGGTCTCGTTGAAGGTGGCGAGGAAGGTCGTGTAGGCCACGACGAAGATCACCGCGCCAATGCTGCGGCTCTTGCGGGAGGACATTCGGCGAACAACTCTTTCTGCGTGCTCTTCGCACGCGGGAGCGCACACAGTCCACCCGGGACATGATCCCGGTACGGATCCGGCGCGCGACGGTGTGCTTGACGAACAGCGACTCGCTCATGGCCGCGCAGACGGCCGCAGCGTGCTGCTCAGGAGGACGGCTCGCCGAGCGGCGGGCCGGTGGTCTCGAGTCGAGGCGCCGCACCGTGTCAATCACATGTGCGGTGTCCTCGGACGGAATGGACGTTAACACGCGTGTCCGAGCGCTCGTAAGCCAAGATGGCAACCGCCTGCAATTGACTGCAACCAGTCCTGCAATCGTGGTTGCAGGGCTGGATGGGCAACCTCGGCCTGCCAGCTGCCTGCCTGCTGACTAGGTGAGGCCTTCCTCGCAACTGCGGCGCCCCGTCGTCATGGCCGCCGACATCCCCGTGCCCGGGGGGCGGTTCCTCATACCGCGCACCATCATTGAGGAGATCGGCCCGACAACCCCTGCCCGGGGGCGGCCCTGCATCTCAGCGTTCAGAACATGTGGAGGCAGCCCGACATCCCCCGTCCGGGGTGCGGCCCGGCGCGCCCTCAGCCGAGCAGTCGATGGAAGACCCCGCACCCGATGACCTGCATGCCAGCGCACCGGGTGCGGCCCGGGGCGCCGTGCCGGCCGCCCACCCGGGGCCGGGATGCGTGCCGTCACGGGGGCTGAACCGGTTGTCACAGGGACGACGGGCCGGTCCTGGTCACTGGGCCGTGCGGTCATGCGGGCGATGCTTGCGGGGCCCGTGCCGCTGAAGTGCCGGGCTCTCGGGCGTGCCCTCAGAGGGCGGTGTGCAGGCGCACCTGGCGCAGGCTCACCGAGCCGTCCTCGGGGCCGATCTCACGGTGCGCGCCGTCCGGCGCCCAGCCGCAGCCGGTGAGGAAGGCGCGCAGCCCGTCGTCGGTGGTCGGCACCCACCAGGTGGCGCGTTCGAAGCCGTCGGCCCGCATCGTGTCGACGACGGCGTTGAGCAGCCGCGAGCCGTGCCCGCGGCCGGTGCGCCCGACGACGAACTCGCCGACGACCGCGTCGGTGGGTTCGGCGTCCGGGTCCTCGCTGGGGCCGATGGCGGCGAAACCGAGTACCGTCCGGTGGTCCTCGGCCGTCGCGACGAGCACCCGGTAGCTCGCGAGCGGGGGAGCGGTGATCGCCGACAGCCAGGTGGCCGACACGACGGCGTGCCCGGGCAGCTGATCGCCCAGCCCGGCCCGGGCCCAGGCCCCGGCCTGGAGCTCGGCGATGCGTCCGGCCTCGTCCGCCATGGCGAGCCGGACGAAACCCGGCTCCGGGGCGTCGGCGTGGTGCGCGGTCTCGTCGTGCAGGTGCTCGCTCACGGTTCACAGCCTACGGCCGCGGCGCCGGCGGTCCCCGGCCGACGGCACCGCTAGGCTGTGCCCGTGACACATGACGGTTTGAAGAATCCTCCCCAGCTGAAACCCGACACCCTGCGTGTCGTCCCACTCGGCGGCCTGGGCGACGTCGGGCGCAACATGACCTGCTTCGAGCTCAACGGGAAGATCCTCATCGTCGACTGCGGCGTGCTCTTCCCCGAGGAGAGCCAGCCCGGTGTCGACCTCATCCTGCCGGGCCTGGACTACCTGGCCGACCGTCTCGACGACGTGGTGGCCCTCGTGCTCACCCATGGCCACGAGGACCACATCGGCGGCGTGCCCTATCTGCTGCGTCAGCGCCCGGACATCCCCGTCTACGGCAGCCGGCTGACCCTGGCCTTCGTCGAGGCCAAGCTGCGCGAGCACCGCCTGCGCGACTGCGTGCTGCACACCGTCGCCGAGGGTGAACGGGTCGACGTCGACGCGTTCGGGCTCGAGTTCTTCGCCGTCACACACTCGATCCCGGACGCCCTGGCCGTGGTCATCCGCACCCCGGCGGGCTCGGTGCTGCACACCGGCGACTTCAAGATGGACCAGCTGCCGCTCGACGGGCGGATCACCGATCTGCGGGGATTCGCCCGCGCCGGCGCCGAGGGCATCGACCTGCTCATGGCCGACTCGACGAACGCCGAGGTCAAGGGCTTCACGCCGCTGGAACGCGACATCCTGCCGAACCTCGAGCGCGTCTTCGCCGAGGCCTCCCGCAAACTCGTCGTGGCCTGCTTCGCCTCCCACGTGCACCGCGTCCAGGAGATCCTCGACCTGGCCGCCCGGCACGGCCGGAAGGTCTGCTACGTCGGACGCTCCATGGTCCGCAACATGGCGGTCGCCCGCGACCTCGGCTATCTGCACGTGCCCGGCGACATCCTCATCGAACTGTCCCAGCTCAACGACTACCCCGACGACAGGGTCGTGGTGGTCTGCACCGGGTCCCAGGGCGAGCCGTTGGCCGCCCTGAGCCGCATCGCCAACCGCGATCACCCGGTCATCGGCATCAACCCCGGCGACACCGTGCTGTTCGCCAGTTCCCTCATCCCGGGCAACGAGAACTCCGTCTACCGCGTCGTCAACGGCCTCACGAGGCTGGGGGCCAAGGTCGTGCACCGCGGCAACGCCTTCGTGCACGTCTCGGGCCACTCGGCCTCCGGCGAGCTGCTCTACCTGTACAACGTCGTCAAGCCGGGCAATGTCATGCCGATCCATGGTGAGGAGCGTCACCTCGTCGCCAACGCCGACCTGGCCGTCGCCACCGGCGTGCCACGCGACCGCGCCATCGTCGCCCATGACGGTGACGTCGTCGACCTGCGTGACGGGGTCGCCGAACTCGTCGGTCTCGTCGACGCCTCGTACATCTTCGTCGACGGCTCGACCGTCGGCGACGTCTCCGAGTCGAGCCTGACCGACCGCCGGATCCTCGGCGAGGAGGGATTCATCTCGGTCGTCGCCGCCGTCGACCTGCGCAAGGGCGAGGTCGTGGCCGGCCCCGATGTCTCGGCCCGCGGTTTCCTCGAGGCTCCGGCGGTCTTCGACGAGGTCACGACGAAGATAGCCAGGGCGCTCGACGAGGCGCTCGGCGAGGGCGTCGACGACGAGCACCGTCTCCAGCAGGTGGTCCGCCGGACGGTCGGCCAATGGGTGTCGAGCACCTACCGTCGCCGGCCGATGATCGTCCCGGTCGTCATCGCGATCTGAGCCCAGCCCGGCCGGCGGCTGCCCGGCGGGATTTGGGGAACGCCTCGCCCGCGGGATACAATCACCAAGTTGCGCCCTGGTTGGCGCTGTTCACTGTCATCGAAGAGGTCAAGGAGTCGCCATGGCTGCCGTGTGCGAGATCTGCGGCAAGGGCCCCGGCTTCGGGCACAACGTGCCGTGGTCGAAGAAGAAGACGAACCGCCGCTGGAATCCGAACATCCAGCGCGTCCATGCCGTCGTCAACGGCACGTCGAAGCGTCTGAACGTCTGCACTTCCTGCCTGAAGGCCGGCAAGGTCACCCGCTGAACCCAGGCTCTGTGAGAGGGGGCCGCTCCATCGTGGGGCGGCCCCCTCTCATCCGTTCCCGTCGCCCCGCCGGGCCGGAACGCGACGGGGACCGGACATCATCGGGCTCGCGGCCCGCCCCGGGCCCGCCGGACAGGACCGCCCGGCCCGGCGGCGGGATCCGGTCCGGCCCGGGAAATGTCCGGCCATCCCGCTAGTCTCGGATGCGTGGCTGGACGAACGAGACCGACAGGGCGGGCCCCGCGCTCCGGCCAGGTGGCCAGTGCCTTCCACACGCAGGCGTTCCGGCGCCTGTCCGAGCCGCTGTCGGGCGTCTTCGGGGCGAGGACGGCCAAGGCATTCGGCGCCGTCGGTGTGCACACCCTCGACGACCTCATGCACTACACGCCGCGCGACTACCTCTACGGCACCCAGCGCAGCGACCTTGGCGCGCTCCTGCCGGGGGAGCGGGCAGCGGTCCTGGCCGGGGTCGCCACAGTCGGCGCCCAGCCGTTCAAGGGCGACACGCGCCGCTGGCGTCTCGAAGCGGTGCTCACGGACGGCCGGGGCCGGCTCAAACTCATCTTCTTCGGCAAGAAGTACCTCGTCGACTACTGGCAGCGTCAGCTCTCGATGGGTTCCAGGGGCATCTTCGTCGGCAAGATCGGCGAGTTCCGCGGCGAACTGCAGATGAGTCACCCCGACTTCGTCATGCTCGACGACGACGGCCGCATCGTCGGCGCCGCCGACGAGAAGAAGACCCAGATGGCCCAGGTCGTCAGCCGCGGCGAGGTGATCGGCATCTACCCGGCTCGTGCCGCGCTGCCGACCTGGCAGATCGCCGAATGCGTCGCCATGGCCCTCGACATGCTCGCCGGCATCGACGACCCGCTGCCCGAGCAGATCCGCGCCGCCGAGGAGCTGCCCGGCCTGCTCGAGGCCTTCACCATGGTCCACCAGCCCCGCAGCCGCCAGGACGTCGAGTCCGGAATGCGCCGCCTCAAGTTCGACGAGGCGCTCGGCCTGCAGCTCACCATGGCCCGCCGACGCCGCGAGGCCGCCGCGCACCCGGCGGCCGCCATCGCCGCCCGCGACGACGGCCTCCTGTCGGCCTTCGACGACCGGCTCCCCTTCGAACTCACCGGCGCCCAGCAACGGGTCAGCGCCGAGATCGCTGCCGACATGGCCTCCGAACGCCCCATGCAGCGGCTGCTCCAGGGCGAGGTCGGGTCAGGCAAGACGGTCGTCGCCCTGCGCGCCATGCTCGCCGCGGTCGACGCCGGATACCAGTCCGTCCTGCTGGCGCCCACCGAGGTGCTCGCCGCCCAGCACGCCGCCACCATCGGCTCGCTCATGGGTGATCTCGCCGACGGCGGCACCCTCGGCGCCCCGGAGCAGGCCACCGGTGTCGAGCTGCTCACCGGCTCAGTGCCCGCCGCCCAGCGCAGGGCGATCCTCGACCGGATCGCCTCGGGCGAGGCCGGCATCGTCATCGGCACCCACGCCCTGCTCGGCGACGAGGTCCGCTTCGCCGGGCTGGGGCTCGTCGTCATCGACGAGCAGCACCGCTTCGGCGTGGAGCAGCGGGCCAGGCTCACCACCGGCGGCGCGCTGCGCCCGCACGAACTCGTGCTCACCGCGACGCCGATACCCCGCTCGGTCGCCATGACGGTCTTCGGTGATCTCGAGGTCTCCACCCTCCGGGATCTGCCGGGCGGCCGCGCCGACGTGCAGACCACCGCGGTCCTCACCGCCGAGCACCCCACCTGGACGGGCCGGGTCTGGGAACGGCTGCGTGAGGAGGTGCAGGCCGGGCGTCAAGGATTCGTCGTCTGCCCCCGGATCGGCGGGTCCGAGGGCTCCCCGCCCGCCGGCGCGGACGGCGCCGGACAGCCGGCCGGCGCCGAGGAGACCTACGCCAGGCTCGGTCGACGTGAGCTGGCCGGTCTGCGCCTGGGGCTCCTGCACGGGCGGCAGAGCGCCGAGACCAAGGCCGCCACGATGGCCTCCTTCGCCGCCGGTGAGATCGACGTGCTCGTGACGACCACCATCATCGAGGTGGGCGTCGACGTGCCCAATGCCAGCGCCATGATCATCCTCGACGCCGACCGTCTCGGGATCAGCCAGCTGCACCAGTTGCGCGGACGCATCGGCCGCGGCCGCTTCCCGGGCGTCTGCCTGCTCCTGAGCGGCGCCGACCCGCGGACGGCCTCGGCCCAGCGGCTGCGCGACGTCGCGGCGACGCATGACGGCTTCGCCCTGGCCGAGCTGGATCTGGCCCAGCGCCGCGAGGGCGACGTACTGGGCGCCGAGCAGTCGGGCACGCGCAGCTCTCTGCGGCTGCTCCGGGCGCTCGATGACGCCGATGTCATCGCCCGGGCCCGCCGCACGGCCGATGCCCTCGCCCACGAACCCGCCGAGAGGCTGCCCGGCGGGCTGGCCGACATGATCCGTCACAGCGAGCGACTCAGCGCCGCCGAATGGCTCGAACGCGACTGAGCCGCCCGGCGGCGGTGCGGCCACGCCGGGCACCCCCCGCTCCGCCGCCCCACGGTCGCCCCTGCGCCGGTGAGGCGGCCGGCGGCGTCCTGGGAACGGGGGCCTGCTCCCGGCCCCCGGGGCTCACTGACTGGGTTCGGGGCCGAACTCGAAGTGGCGTGCGGTGAGCTGGGAGGGAATGATGCGCACCCAGTTGTTCTTCAGGGTGGGCACCCAGGGGCGCAGCGGGGCTTTCGCGAGACGGGCCAGCTCGTCGGCGTCCTCGATGAGGGTGGCCGTGCCGCGCAGCAGCACGCTCCAGCCGCCGTCCTCGGTCCAGGCGTCGGCCTCGAACGCGACGTGGGAGTTGAGGGCGAGCTTCTCGAGCTTGCTGCCAGGGGCGCTGCGGAAGACGACGCTCTCACCGTCCAGGCAGAAGTTCACCGGGTAGATCTCGGGAATGTCCTCGGAGGCCACGGCGATGCGGCCCACGTCGACGCTGGCGAGGTAACCCCAGGCGCTCTCCTCTGGGATCTCTGAAATCGGACTCGTGATGTCAGTGTCAGCCATGGGCCTATCTAACCTCACAATCGGTTCCGTGGCCCATGAAAAGCCGCCCCGAAAATGTCGGATCGCTAATCTTGAGCTGTGGGCAGAATCATCGCGGGCCGTGCGCGCGGCGCACGGCTGGTGGCCCTGGAGGGCACCGTGACCCGTCCCACCACCGACAGGGTCAGGGAGGCCCTGTTCAGCGCTCTCGCTACGTGGAACGGCACCGCCGGCGAACCCGCCGAGTCCCAGTGCGCGGGACTCGCCGTCCTGGACCTGTTCGCCGGCTCCGGAGCCATCGGCCTGGAGGCCGCCAGCAGGGGAGCCGGGGCTGTCCACCTGGTCGAACGGGACCGGAGGGCGGCCGGGATCATCCGTCGCAACATCGCATCGACGGGCCTGCGCGCCCAGCTGCACGTGCGTGACGCCGCGGCGTTCCTGGCCGGCCCGCCGCCGGTCGTCTTCGACGTCATCGTCGCCGACCCGCCGTACGCCCTGCCCGCCGGCGACCTGGCCGGGCTGCTCCAGGCCGCCGGCGACGGCGGATTCCTCGCCGCGGACGGCATGATCGTCGTCGAACGGTCCCGGCGCGGCCCGGAGCCCGCCTGGCCGGCCGGATTCGAGTTGAGCAGCCGCCGGGACTACGGTGAGACAGCCCTGTACTTCTGCCGGCCAGCAGAAAGGTGAGCCAGATGCCCAAACCGGTCCGTGCCGTCGTCCCCGGGTCCTTCGACCCGATCACCCTCGGCCACCTCGACATCATCACTCGGGCCCATGACGTCTTCAACGAGGTCATCGTCGCCGTGGGCCGCAACACCACCAAGAACTACCTGTTCGACCTGGACGAGCGGCTGGCGCTCGTGCGCGACGCCGTCTCGGGGCTGTCCGGCGTCAGTGTCGAACCCATCGACGCGCTGCTCGTCGACTTCTGCCGCGCCCACGACGCCGCCATCATCGTCAAGGGCGTACGGTTCGGTTCCGACTTCGACTACGAGCTGCAGATGAGCCAGCTCAACCGGGTGCTCTCGGGCGTCGAGACCGTGCTCCTGCCGGCCGGGCACGACTACGGCACCATCTCCAGCACGCTGCTGCGCGAGGTGGCCGCCAACAACGGCGACATCAGCCGGTTCGTGACACCGGCCGTCCACGAGGCGGTCCTGCGGAAGAACCGGTCCTAGACCGGTTCCGCGCCGTGGGCGGCGGTCCCGCCGGTGCGGTGCACGGCAGGGCCGGGGCGGTTGGGACCGGGCCATAGTCTTGTGGTGTGAGTACCCATCTGGACGCCCGTGACCCGCTCGTCCTCGACACGCACGAGCTCGCCCGGCAGGCCGGCGCGCTGCGGGAGCTCCACGACACCGTCGAGGCCCCCGCCGACCTGGGCATCGAGGTCATCGGCGTGCCCGAGGGCGCCCCGATGCGGCTCGACCTGACCCTCGAGTCCGTCGTGGAGGGCGTGCTCGTCACCGGGGCCGTCCAGGTGCCGCTGGCCGGGGAGTGCTCGCGGTGCCTCGACCCCATCAGCGACCGGGGCAGCTACCGGATCACCGAGCTGTACAACTACCCGGGCCGGCCGGCCGAGGACGACGAGCTGTTCCTCGAGGACGACCTGCTCGACCTCGAACCCGCCATCCGCGCGGCCGTCGTCCTCGAGCTGCCGTTCAGCCCGCTGTGCCGCCCCGACTGCCGGGGCCTGTGCCAGGTCTGCGGCACCAACCTCAACGAGAACCCCGATCACCGCCACGAGTCCGCCATCGATCCGCGCTGGAGCAAGCTTGCCGGGCTCGGCGGCGACATGGCCTCCCGCGGCGGCCCTGACAACGAGGATTAGGCTCCAGGCAGGTCAGGGGGTATATTTGCACGTTGCGTGCCCGTGTCGGGCGTGCCGCAAGACCCATGATCGAGGAGGACTAACGTGGCTGTCCCGAAGCGGAAGATGTCCCGCAGCAACACGCGGTCGCGCCGCTCGCAGTGGAAGGCTGCGCCGGTGACGCTGGTGACCTGCCCGAACCCCGCGTGCCGTACCCAGCACCTTCCCCACACCGCATGCCCGAAGTGCCACCAGTACGGCGCTGGCGAGAACAGGCGCACGGTGGCGGGGAGCCTGAACACTCGTGAATTCGAGTAAGACCTCGAACCCATTCATCGCGCTGACCAAGGAGCTCGGTATCCGGATGGACACCGAGCTCCTTGAGCTTGCGTTGACGCACCGGTCCTACGCCTACGAGAACGGGCAGATCCCGCACAACGAGCGGCTGGAGTTCCTGGGGGACTCGGTGCTCGGGGTCAACGTCACCGACTACCTGTACCGGGCGTTCCCCGACTTCCCCGAGGGGCGGCTTGCCAAGGTCCGTGCCTCCGTGGTGAGCGCGGTGAGCCTCGCCAAGGTGGCCCGGGCGCTGTCCATCGGCCAGCTCGTCAAACTCGGTCACGGTGAGCTGACGACCGGCGGACGTGACAAGACGAGCATCCTGGCCGACACGACCGAGGCGCTCATCGGCGCCATGTACCTCACCGACCCGGCGGGCGCGGCCCGGTTCGTGCACCACATCTTCGATCCGCTCGTCGACCAGGCGATCCGCACCGGGGCCGGCCTGGACTGGAAGACATCCCTGCAGGAGATCTGCGCCTGGATGGGCGTGGACCCGCCCGAGTACGAGATCGAGGAATTCGGCCCCGATCACGACAAGCACTTCGTCGCCACCGCCCTGGCGGCAGGCCGCCGGTTCAACGCCGGTAAGGGCCACAACAAGAAGCAGGCCGAGCAGCGCGCCGCCGAGTACGCGTTCAAGGCACTCAAACGGGACCGCGACCG
Source organism: Propionibacterium australiense (assembly GCF_003666605.1). Classification (GTDB taxonomy): domain Bacteria; phylum Actinomycetota; class Actinomycetes; order Propionibacteriales; family Propionibacteriaceae; genus Propionibacterium; species Propionibacterium australiense. The sequence goes on from NZ_RCIV01000020.1 coordinate 29,999, forward strand.
CCAGCTGGCCGAGCAGGACCAGCAGGCCGAGGCGAGTCGGAGCTGATGCCCGAGCTCCCCGAGGTGGAGGTCGTCCGGGCCGGGCTCGAACCCCATCTGACCGGGCGCCGCATCACCCAGGTCACGGTCCTCGACGAGCGCGCCGTGCGCCGCCACGAGGCAGGCGCCGCCGACTTCGTCCAGCGGCTGACCGGCCTCGAACTGGACCGCCCGGCACGCCGCGGCAAGTACCTGTGGTTCCCCACCACGAGCGGTGACGCCGTCCTGGCCCACCTGGGCATGAGCGGGCAGTTCCGCGTCGGCTCGCCCGGCGATCCGCCGGTGCGCAACACCCGTGTGCTGCTCGACCTCGACGACGGCACCCGGGTGCGGTTCGTCGACCAGCGGCTGTTCGGCGGGCTCTCGTTCAGCCCCGGTGGCGCCCGGCTGCCGGCCGAGATCTCCCACATCGCGCTCGACCCCTTCGACGAGCACTTCGACGTGCCTGCCGTCGCGCGCGCCATACAGGCCAGGCGTTCCACCCTGAAACGCGCCCTGCTCGACCAGACCCTCGTCTCGGGCATCGGCAACATCTACGCGGACGAGGCCCTGTGGCGCGCCCGCTGCCACTACGACTTCCCCACCCGGGCGCTCAGCACACGGCGGGCCCGCGCCGTGCTGCGCGCCGCCCAGCAGGTGATGACCGAGGCGCTGGCCGCCGGCGGCACGAGCTTCGACGAGCTGTACGTCCAGGTCAACGGCAACGGCGGCTACTTCGACCGTGCTCTCGCCGTCTACGGGCGGGCCGGGCAGCCCTGCCCGCGCTGCGGCACGCCCATCGTCCGGGAACGGTTCATGAACCGATCGAGCTATCTCTGCCCGCGATGCCAGCGCCTGCCCGCCACGGCAACCGCGGGGCGGGAAAAGGCGTGAGCGGCACGGCCGGGGCGCCGGAAGGGTAGGTTGGTCAACCATGAGTGAGCAGACCAGGAGCGCTCGCAGCGGCCGGTGGAGCCGGCTGGTGGGCCAGTTCGTCCGGTTCGCCGTCGTCGGCGGATCGGGTGTCGTCGTCAACATGGCCGTCGCCGTCGTCCTCAACAAGCTGCACGGCGGGTCGGCCAATGCCACCCGCATCCTGTTCCCCATCCCCGGCACGAGCTTCAACTTCCGGTTCAGCTCGCTGGTGTGGATCGTCTCCTTCCTCATCGCGAACCTCTACAATTACCAGCTGAACCGCAGCTGGACCTTCCGCGGCACCTCACGCGGCTGGTGGAAGGGCTTCTGGCAGTTCCTGTCCATCGGTGCGGTCGCCGCCCTCATCGGCTTGGTCCTCAAGGCCCTCATGGTGAGCCCGGGCAATCTCATCACCCTGCGCGGCGACTGGTTCGACGCCTGGACGTGGCGCCACGGCGGCAGCATCCTCGCCCAGCTCGAGGACGCCTGCCACTCGCCCGAGTACGTCGCGCACGCCCTGTCGGTGCTCGTCACCATGCCGATCAACTTCATCGTCAACAAGCTGTGGACCTTCCGGGGCCGCAAACCCGCCGCCCCCGTCGGCCCCCGGGACGGCAGCGAGGCGAGCCAGGAGTACGTGTGAGCACGGTCGTGCGCGGGCCCGAGGGCGCGGCCGGCCGCCGCCCGTGGCGGGGGAGCGGGGCGGCATGTACCTGAAGTCGCTCACGCTGAAGGGGTTCAAGTCCTTCGCCTCGGCCACCACCCTCAACTTCGAGCCGGGCATCACCGCCATCGTCGGTCCCAACGGGTCCGGCAAGTCGAACGTCGTCGACGCCCTGGCGTGGGTCATGGGCGAGCAGGGCGCCAAGCACCTGCGCGGCGGCAGGATGGAGGACGTCATCTTCGCCGGCACGGCGGGGCGCGCACCGCTGGGGCGCGCCGAGGTCACCCTGACGATCGACAACACCGACGGCGCGCTGCCCATCGACTACACCGAGGTGACGATCTCGCGCACCCTGTTCCGCTCGGGCGGCTCCGAGTACGCGATCAACGGCCAGACCGCCCGGCTGCTCGACGTGCAGGAGCTGCTGTCCGACACCGGCATGGGCCGGGAGATGCACGTCATCGTCGGCCAGGGCCAGCTCGACCAGATCCTGCAGGCCACCCCCGAGATGCGGCGCGGCTTCATCGAGGAGGCCGCCGGCGTCCTCAAGCACCGTCGCCGCAAGGAGAAGGCGGTCCGCAAGCTCAACTCCACCTCGGCCAACCTCGACCGGCTGGGTGACCTCATCTCCGAGATCCGCCGTCAGCTCAAACCCCTCGGCCGTCAGGCGGCGGTGGCCCGCAAGGCCGCAGTCGTCCAGGCCGAGCTGCGGGACGCCAGGGCCAGGCTCATGGCCGATGACCTGACCGCCGCCACCCTGGCCCTGGAGTCCGAGATGGCCTCGGCCGCCACCCGCGAGGAGCAGAAGCGTCACGCCCAGGACCGCTTGGACGCCGCACGGCGCGTCCAGGAACGGGCCGAGGCCGACGCGGCGGCCGCCCAGCCGGCGCTGACCAGGGCACAGGAGCAGTGGTACGGGGCCCGGGCGCTGCGCGAACGCGTCGCCACCGTCGTCTCGATCAGCGCCGAACGCATGCGGCACCGGGTCGACGACGAGCCGGCCGCGAACAGCCGCGACCCTGACGAGTTGGAGGCCGAGGCCGCCGAGATCCGCGAGCAGGAGGCCGGGCTGAGCGCCGAGATCGAGGCCGCGCGGGCCAGGCTCGAGACGGCCGGCGCCGAACGAGCCCGCCTGGAGAACGAGCACGCCGCGGCGGAGAAGGAGTACGCCGCGCAGCTGCGGGCCATCGCCGACCGTCGCGAGGGCCTGGCGCGGCTGGGCGGCCAGGTCGCCTCACTGCGCTCGCGTCTGGAGGCCGGCGACGAGGAGACCGAACGGCTCGCCGCCCGCCGTGACGAGGCACTCGGACGGGCCGCCGAGGCGGACCGTCAGTACCTGGCGCTGGAGTCCCAGATCACCGGTCTCGGCGAGGGCGAGTCGGACCTCGACGCCCGCTACGAGGAAGCGGCCGCCACGGTCGAGGCCGCCCGCGCCCGGGTCGAGCGCTGCGAGACCGAGCGGGTCCGGCTCGACCAGCGGGTCGCCACGCTGACTGCCCGCATCGAGGCCCTCGAACTGGGCCTCGAACGCAAGGACGGGGCCGCCGCGCTCGCCGAACGCGAAGGGCTCGGCGTCCTCGGCCCGGTGGCGGGACTGGTCCGCGTCGAGCCCGGCTGGGAGGCGGCGCTGACCGCGGCCCTGGGCGCTGCCGCCGAGTCGCTGGCCGTCGCCGGGCTCGCCGAGGCCGAGCGGGCACTGGTCCTGCTCAACGCCGAGGACCTCGGCGCCGCCGCGCTGCTCGTCGCCGGCGAGCCGGGCGAGGAGCAGGAGCGACCCCGCCTCGTCCCGCCGGCACGCTACCTCGACGAACTCGTCAGCGCGGATCCCCCCGTGGCGGGGGCGCTGCGCCGGCAGCTGCGCGACACGGTGGCCGTCGAGGACCTCCCCTCGGCCCGGGCCGTCGTCGAGGACCATCCCCGGCTGCGGGCCGTCACCCGCACCGGCGAGCTGCTGAGCAACTGGTTCGCCTCCGGGGGGACCGGCGGCCAGCAGAGCCTCATCGAGCTGCAGGCAGCCGTCACCGCGGCCCGCGACGAACTCGAAGACGCCCGGCACGAGGCCGAGCAGATCCGTTTCGCCGCGGTGCGGGCCGGCGAGGAACTGACCGCTGCGGAGCAGGACGCCGGTGCGGCACTGGCCCGGCTCAACGAGTCGGACGCCGCCATGGCGGCTCTCGCAGAACAGATCTCCCAGGCCGGCCAGGCCGCCAGGGGCGCCCGCGCCGAGGCCGACCGGCTGGCCACGACGATCGAGAAGACCAGGGCGGGCCGCGCGGCGGCCCAGGACGAGCTGGCGGTCCTCGAGGAACGCCTGGCCCGCGCCAACGACGAGGCGGACCTGACCGAACCCGACTCGACCCGGCGCGACGAACTGGCCGTCGCCGCCCGGCTGGCGCGTCAGGACGAGATGGACGCCCGGCTGGCGCTGCGCACCGGTGAGGAACGCGCCCGCTCCCTGGCCGGGCGGGCCGATTCCCTGACCCGCGCCGCGGCACGGGAGCGACGCAGCCGGATCGAGGCCGCCGCCCGGGCCGAGAAGGCCCGGCGCGAGGCCGCCGTCGCAGCCCGCGTCAACCAGGCCGCCACGTGGCTGGCCGACCGCGTCGAGGAGACCCGGGCCGCGGCCGACGTCGAACGCCAGCGGGCCGACGCCGAACGCATCGCGGCCGAGGCGGCGCTGGCCCAGGCCCGCCGACAGGCTCGCGACCGGGCGAAGGAGCTCGACGAGCTCGTCGAGGGATCCCACCGCGACGAGATGGCCCGGATCGAGCAGCGGATGCGCCTCGAACAGCTCACCGAGAAGGCCCTGACCGAGCTGGGGATGGAGGCCGAGACCCTCATGGACGAGTACGGCCCCGACAAGCTCATCCCAGTCCTCACCCACCCGGACGGCACCGCCCTCACCGAGGACGACGAGGTGCCCGAGCCGGTGCCCTTCGACCGCGAGGAGCAGACCCGGCGCGCCCGGCGCGCCCAGCGCACCCTCGACCAGCTGGGGCGCATCAACCCGCTCGCTCTGGAGGAGTTCGACGCCCTCAACGAACGCCACCAGTTCCTCGCCACCCAGCTCGAGGACCTGAAGAAGACCCGCAAGGACCTGCAGGACATCATCAACGAGATCGACGACCGCGTCCAGGAGGTCTTCACCCAGGCCTACGCCGACGTGGAACGCACCTTCGGCGAGGTCTTCCCGCGCCTGTTCCCCGGCGGTGAGGGCCGTCTCGTCCTCACCGACCCGGACGACATGCTCACCACCGGCATCGACATCGAGGCCCGCCCGGCCGGCAAGAAGGTCAAGCGCATGTCGCTGCTGTCCGGCGGCGAGCGCTCGCTGGTGGCCGTCGCCTTCCTGTTCAGCCTGTTCATCGCCAGGCCCAGCCCCTTCTACATCCTCGACGAGGTCGAGGCGGCGCTGGACGACACGAACCTGTCGCGTCTGCTCGGCATCTACGAGGGGCTGCGCAAGGACTCCCAGCTCCTGGTCATCACACACCAGAAACGCACGATGGAGAAGGCCGACGCCCTCTACGGCATGACGATGCGCGGCGACGGCGTCACGACCGTCATCTCGCAGAGCCTGGCCGACTGAACTCGGCCCGAGGGCAGGTGGCCGAGGGCTCGCGGGCGAACCACCGGCGCGGTGAGCGGCCCCGGACGGCGGGGCCGGTGCGCAATAATGGGGATGCGTCCGATCCTCCGACCAGTGCTGGAGCCCGTCGTGTTCCTGTTCGTCATCGCCACCCTGCTCATCCTGGCCCTCGCCCTGGGCATCGGGCTGGTCGTCGTCGTCGGCATGCAGGGATACCGCCGTGAGGAGAACAAGAAGCTCTACCGGCGTCTGAACAGGATCGCCGTGCGGATGAACGGGGACGTTCCCCGTGACCAGCCCTGACCGCGCCGGTCACGCCCGGCCCGTCCGGTCCCCGGGCCAGTAGACTCGTCGCGTGAGCACAACGATCTGGGTAGTCATCGTCATCGCCGCGTGTGCGCTCGTCGGCGGCATCATCGGCGGGCTCGTCCATGCGCGCCGGACCAGGGGTGAGCTGGCCCCCGCGGCCGAACCAGCCCAGATCCCGGCGCCGCAGGCCCCCGCGGAGCCGTCGCCCGCGCCGCAGCCCCCAGAGCCGGAGGCCGCCGAACCCGAACCCCAGGCCCCGGCGCTGGACGTGCCCGAGGCCCCGGCCACTCGCATGGTGCGCCTGCGCCGCAGGCTGGCCGGCTCGAACAACCACCTGGCGCGGGCCCTCGCCGAGCTGCTCAGCGCGGACCGCATCGACGAGGACGTCTGGGACGACTTCGAGACCACGCTCATCACCTCCGACCTCGGGGTCGGCCCCACCACCGAACTCGTCGAGAAGCTCCGCAGCGAACTGGCCATCGAGGGCATCAGCGAACCGGCCAGGGCCAGGGAACTGTTGCGCGCCGAACTCATCAGGCTCGTCGATCCCAGTCTCGACCGGGCCCTGGACCTCACTCACGCCGAGGGGCTGCCGGCCGTCATCATGCTGGTCGGCGTCAACGGCACCGGGAAGACGACCACCGTCGGCAAGCTCGGCCGCATGCTCGTCGCCCAGGACCGCAGCGTCCTGTTCGGAGCCGCCGACACCTTCCGCGCCGCAGCTGCCGAGCAGCTCAGCACCTGGGGTGAACGGGTCGGTGTGCGCACCGTCCGCGGCGCCGAGGGCGCCGACCCCGCATCGGTCGCCTTCAATGCCGTCGACGAGGGCATCGCCGGCGGCACCGACGTCGTCCTGGTCGACACCGCGGGCCGCCTGCACACCAAGGTCGGTCTCATGGACGAACTCGGCAAGGTCAAGCGGGTCATCGAGAAGAAGGCCCCCGTCAACGAGGTCCTGCTCGTCCTCGACGCCACGACCGGCCAGAATGGCCTGACCCAGGCGCGGATCTTCGCCGAGGTCGTCGACGTCACCGGCATCGTCCTGACCAAGCTCGACGGCTCGGCGAAGGGCGGCATCGTCGTCCAGGTCCAGCGGGAACTGGGCGTGCCCGTCAAGTTCATCGGCCTGGGCGAGGGCGCCGACGACCTGGCCCCCTTCGATCCCGAGGGCTTCGTGGACGGACTGCTGGGCGAGTAGGGCCTGCGGGGCCCACGTATTGTTGACCCCACATCTTCTTCGACCGAGGGAACGCCTGTGTTCGACACCCTGCAAGATCGCCTTGCCGCAACCTTCAAGTCGCTGCGTGGCAAGGGCCGCCTCACGGACGCCGACATCGACGCCACGACACGCGAGATCCGTATCGCGCTGCTCGAGGCCGATGTCGCGCTGCCGGTCGTCAAGGAGTTCGTCTCCCACGTGCGCGATCGTGCCAAGGACGCCGAGCTGTCGAAGGTCCTCAACCCCACCCAGCAGATCGTCAAGATCGTCAACGAGGAACTCATCTCGATCCTCGGCGGCCAGGAACGCCCGATCAGGTTCGCAAAGTCGCCCAAGCCGACGGTCATCATGCTCGCCGGCCTGCAGGGCGCCGGCAAGACGACCCTGGCGGGCAAGCTCGGCCACTGGCTGGCCGAACAGGGCCATTCGCCGGTCCTGGTCGCCGCCGACCTCCAGCGCCCGAACGCCGTCCAGCAGCTGCAGATCGTCGGCGAGCGCGCGGGCGTCCCGGTCTACGCCCCGCAGCCCGGCAACGGCGTGGGCGACCCGGTACAGGTGGCCCGGGACGCCGTCGACGAGGCCCGCCACAAGCTCTACGACGTCGTCATCGTCGACACGGCCGGCCGGCTGGGTATCGACGAGGAGATGATGGCCCAGGCCCGCGACATCAAGGCCGCCGTCAATCCCGACGAGACCCTGTTCGTCGTCGACGCCATGATCGGTCAGGACGCCGTCAACACCGCACGCGCCTTCGAGGAGGGCGTGAGCATCGACGCGGTCGCCCTGTCCAAGCTCGACGGCGACGCCCGCGGCGGCGCGGCCCTGTCCATCGCCCGCGTGCTCGGCAAGCCGATCATGTTCGCCTCCAACGGCGAGCAGCTCACCGACTTCGACCTCTTCCACCCCGACCGGATGGCCAGCCGGATCCTCGGCATGGGCGACATGCTCACCCTCATCGAGCAGGCCGAGAAGGCCTTCGACGAGGAGCAGGCGAGGGCCAGCGCCGAGAAGCTGCTCGCCGGCAACGGCGAGTTCGGCCTGCAGGACTTCCTCGACCAGCTCAAGCAACTGCGCACGATGGGTCCGCTCACCAAGATCTTCGGCATGCTGCCCGGCATGGGCGGCCAGATGAAAACCGCCCTGGACAATCTCGACGAACGCGAGGTCGACCGGCTCGAGGCCATCATTTTGTCGATGACCCCGGCCGAACGCGCCGACGTGAGCATCCTCAACGGCTCACGCCGCGCCCGCATCGCCAGGGGTGCCGGGGTCCAGGTGCACGACGTCAACTCCCTGGTCAACCGCTTCGTCGACGCCCGCAAGATGATGCAGTCGATGGGGCCGATGATGGGCATGGGCGGCGGCGCCAGGAAACCGCGCCCCCCCAAGGCCGAGCGGTCGGCGCTGGCCATGGACCGCTCCGCGAAGAAGAAAGGCAAGAAGAGCAAGAAGAAGGGCACCGGACGGCAGGTGCCCACCCAGCTGGCCGGGGGAGCGCAGAACCCCTTCGCCAAGGCCGGGCCGCAGCTGCCCGACGCGGCCGGCGGTTTCGAACTGCCCGAGGACCTGCGCGGCATGTTCGACAAGTGAGGGCGGGCACCGGTGAGCGAGCGCCACGGCCATGACGAGCAGCCAGGGGAAAACGGCCCCTGGCGCCTGAGCGGGGTGCTGCTGCCGGCCGGCGAGCCAGCAGAGCTGTGGGTCGCCGACGGCATGATCGTGCCCGGTCCCGTCGCGGGGGCCACGAGCATCGCCCGCGGGGGCTGGATCGTGCCGGGTTTCGTCGACGCCCACTGCCACGTCGGACTGGGCCATGGCGGGGCCGTCACCATGGACACCGCCCGCGAGCAGGCCGTCACCGACCGGGACGGGGGCACCCTGCTCATCCGCGACGCCGGCTCACCGGTCGACACCCATGCGTTCGACCACGATCCGCGGCTGCCCCGCATCATCCGGGCCGGACGCCACATCGCCCGGCCCAAGCGCTACATCGCCGGCTACGCAGCCGAGATCGAACCCGGCGAGCTCGTCGCCGAGGTCGAACGGCAGGCCCGATCCGGTGACGGCTGGGTGAAGATCGTCGGCGACTGGATCGACCGCTGCCTCGGCGACCTCGCGCCGCTGTGGGACCCGGACGAGGCCGCGGCAGCCATCGCCCGCGCCCACCAGCTCGGCGCCCGCGTCACCGCTCACTGCTTCGCCGAGGAGTCCGTCGCCCAACTCGTCGAGGCCGGCATCGACGGCATCGAGCACGGCACGGGCATGAGCGAGGCCGTCATCGACCAGATGGCCGCCCGCGGCGTCGCCCTGGTGCCCACCATGATCAACCTGGCCACTTTCGACCGCATCGCGGACGCCGGTCAGGCCAAATATCCCGTCTACGCCGCCCACATGCGCGCCCTCGGCGCCCGCCACAGGCAGGTGCTCGCCGCCGCCCGCGAGGCCGGGGTGCCGATCTATGCCGGTACCGATGCGGGCGGCACCATCGGGCACGGGCGCATCAGCGACGAGATCGCGGCGCTGGCAACCATCGGCAGTCCCGAGTTCGCGGTGGGGGCGGCCAGCTGGCGCGCCCGGTCCTGGCTGGGGCGCTCCGGGCTCCAGTACGGGGCCAGTGCCGATCTCGTCGTCCTGGGGGCCGATCCGCGCTCCGACGTGAACGTGTGCGCCAACCCCGAACTCATCATGCTGCGCGGCGTGCCCCATCGGCGCTGAGCGGTGCCGTCCACATCGTGGGTCCCGCCCGGGAATTGCGTGTCCGTGAGAGGATCGGTGCATGACTGATCGCCCCGACTTCATCGACTCCACCGCCCCCCAGGGCCCCGATGCCCACCAGGAGTCCGTCTTCTCCCGGGGCGGGCAGGACCCCTCGCCGCAGGAGGACCGGCCGCCGGTGGACGAGGCCGACATGCCGGACACCGTCCTCGCCCCCCGCAAGGACACTGCGCGGACCAGCGCCCCGAACGTCCCGCCGGTGCCGCCGGCGCCGCCCCGGACGGCCCAGCCCTTCCCCAACGCGAGCAACTACCTGACCCCCAGCGCCCAGCCCGCCCAGCAGCCGTCGGCTCCGTACAGCGCGCCGTCGGCGCCGCAGCCGTCGGCTCCGTACAGTGCCCCCTCGGCCCAGCAGCCGACGGTCCCGTACAGTGCCCCCTCGGCGCCGCAGGGGAACTACTGGCAGCCCCAGCAGGCCACCTCGACCGACTTCCAGACCGTCCCGGGGTACGGCGCCCCGGCCTACGGCCAGCAGGGTTACGCCGGGCAGCCGCAGAACCTGCCCGCCGTGCAGGTTCCGGCCGCCACTGGCCCCTACTACGATCTCGGCCCGATCCTCATCCGCGGTGACCAGGTGATCACGCCCAACGGCACGATCCCGCTGTCACAGGCCCAGTTCACCTTCCAGGACATGTCCCAGACCGTCAAGAAGACACCGACGTGGGCGATCGTCGTCGCCATCGTCCTGTGCTGGTTCTTCCTGCTCTCACTGCTGCTGCTCATCATCCAGGAGGAGCAGACCACCGGTCAGGTCATCGTCTCGGTGACAGGCGGCGAGGGCACCTACCATCTGACGGTGCCGGTCAACAGCCAGGCGCAGGTCTACGCCTGGGCCCAGCAGGTGCAGCAGGCCCAGGTGATCGTCTCCCAGGCCCGCAGGTGACCGTGTCGGCGCGGCCGACCGAGTCGCCGCGATGCGCGCAGGGTTTCCGTCCGGGACAGCGGATCTGGCACAATGGGCGTCGCGTCTGCGTCGCGGTGCCCTCTCACGCCGCCTCGCAGACCCCACCGAGCGGCATCGCCGTGTCCCCACGCGTGCGAGGTGCGCTCATCCGTCTGCCCCAGGCACGTCCTGGGTATTCGTACAGGAGAAACCACACACCGTGGCCACCAAGATTCGTCTGAAGAGACTCGGCAAGATCCGCGAGCCGCACTACCGCGTCGTCGTCATGGACTCGCGCACGAAGCGCGACGGCCGCTCCATCGAGGAGATCGGCCAGTACCACCCGAAGGACGACCCGTCGGTCATCATCATCGACTCCGAGCGCGCTCAGTACTGGCTGTCCGTGGGCGCCCAGCCCACCGAGGCCGTCCTCGCCCTGCTCAAGCGCACCGGCGACTGGCAGAAGTTCACCGGCGACAGCTCGATCCCGTCGGGTGTCGACGAGAAGGCCCCCAAGGCCGACAAGCTCGAACTGTTCAACGCGGCCCTCGCCGAGGCCGACGGTGAGCCCGTCGCCAGCGCCGTCACGGCCAAGAAGAGCAAGAGCGCGGACGAGCCGGCCGCCGAGGCCGTCGACGAGAGCGCCGACGCCGAGCAGGCCGAGGCCTGACCGTGCTCACCGACGCACTGGAACACCTGGTTCAGGGCATCGTCGCGCATCCCGACGACGTGCAGGTCCGCGACCGGATGCTCCGCCGCGGCCGCATGCTCGAGGTCCGGGTCAACCCTGAGGACATCGGCAAGGTGATCGGCCGTCAGGGGCGTACCGCGACAGCGCTCCGCACCGTCATGTCCGCCCTGTCCGGCCATGAGCAGGTGCGAATCGACTTCGTCGACGTCGACCGCCGCGGGGTCCGCCGCCACTGATGAGTGATCCTGCGGCGACCGTCGAGATCACCGTCGCCACCGTGGGCAAAGCCCGTGGCGTGCGCGGCGAACTCGTCCTGCATCTGTACACCGACGAGCCCGAGCGCCGGCTGGCGCCGGGCTCGTCCTGTCGTGTGCGGGGCGACGGGCGGGTGCTCACCGTGCGGACCGCACGGTGGATCAACGACCGATTCGTCGTGAGCTTCGGCGAGCTGGCCGACCGCAGCGCCGCCGAGACGCTGCGCGGCGCCGAACTCGTCACCGACGTGCCCGCCGACGAGCGTCCGGCTGGCGAGGACGAGTACTACGACCGCCAGCTCGTGGGTCTGCGGGTCGTCGACGCCGGTGGCCGGACCCGCGGTGAGGTCACCGAGGTCCTCCATCTGCCATCACAGGACCTGCTGGCGGTGCGCACGGCGGGCGGCGAGCGCCTCGTCCCGTTCGTGGCCGAGCTCGTACCCGAGATCGATCTCGGGGCCGGCTGGCTGCGGCTGGCCGAGGTGCCGGGTCTGGTCGATGACGGCGCGGTCGAAGCCGGTGACGGGCGATGACCGCCGAGCCCGGAGGCCAGGGGCGACCGGTCATGCGCATCGACGCCATCACGATCTTCCCCGAGTACTTCGAGCCCCTGCGGCTGAGCCTCATCGGGCGGGCCATCGAGAGGGGACTGCTCGACCTGCGCACCCATGACCTGCGCGACTACACCCACGACCGCCACCGCACCGTGGACGACACCCCGTGCGGCGGGGGAGCGGGCATGGTCATGAAGCCCGAACCCTGGGGCGAGGCGCTCGACGCGCTGCTGGACAGCTACGGTCCGCGCGAGGACAGGCCGGTCCTGGTCTTTCCCACGCCCTCAGGACTGCCGTTCACGCAGGCCGTCGCCGACGAGCTCGCCACGCACCCCTCGGTCGCCTTCGCCTGCGGCCGCTACGAGGGCATCGACCGGCGCGTCGTGGACTGGGCCGGCGAGCACTTCGACGTGCGCGAGCTCAGCCTCGGCGACTACGTGCTCAACGGCGGCGAGGTCGCGGCGCTCGCCATGATCGAGGCCGTCGCCCGGCTCGTCCCCGGGGTCATCGGCAACCCGGACTCGCTGCTGGAGGAGTCGTACTCCAGCGCCGGCGGCGGACTGCTGGAATACCCCCTCTACACGAAACCGGCCAGCTGGCGGGGGCTCGAGGTGCCGCCGGTTCTGCTGTCCGGCGACCACGGCAGGGTCGCGGCGTGGCGCGCCGAGCGGTCCACCGAACTCACTCGCGAGCGGCGCCCGGACCTGCTGGACTAGTCGGCCGGCGACTGACGGTGGCATCGGTCCCGCGCCGGGGCCGAGGGCGGCCGCCGTCTTGGCTCATGGCCGGTGGATGTGTCACAATTGCTTGCTGTTGCGTCTGGTCCGGCTCCTGCCACAGGGGGATCGTCCGGTCCAGGGGCCCCATCGGATTTCATGGCGAGGCGACCTGTGGCGCCGACGAGGACGAGAGCATGACCAGCAATCTCATCAGCAGCATCGACCAGGCTTCGCTGCGCGAGGACATCCCGGATTTCAGGGTCGGTGATTCCCTCCGCGTCCACGTGAAGGTCGTCGAGGGTAACAAGTCCCGTGTCCAGGTGTTCGCGGGCGTCGTCATCTCCCGCACGGGCGCTGGTGTCCAGGAGTCCTTCACCGTGCGCAAGGTCTCCTACGGCTGCGGTGTCGAGCGGACCTTCCCGCTGCACAGCCCGATCATCGACCGGATCGAGGTCGAGCGTCGTGGTGACGTGCGCCGCGCCAAGCTGTACTACCTGCGCGGCCTGCACGGCAAGGCCGCCAAGATCAAGGAAAAGCGCGACAACGCGTGAGCAAGCCGGGTAAGGACCTGGACGACGCCACCGATTCGGCTGACCGCACCGGGAAGAGCGCACGCTCCACCAGGTCGGGTCTGCTGGGTTTTCTCGGCGAGTTCGGGCTCATCGTCGTCATCGCGCTGATCCTGTCGGCGCTGCTGCGTACGTTCTTGGTGCAGCTGTTCGTCATCCCCTCCTCGTCGATGGAGCACACGCTCGACATCGGGGACCGGGCGATGGTCGTCAAACCCATGGATTTCCACCGTGGCGACGTCGTCGTCTTCAGGGACCCCGGCGACTGGCTCTCCGAGAGCGCGGTCACCACGAGCCCGGCGCGCAAGGTCTTCGAGTTCCTCGGGGTCATGCCGGCCTCCTCGGCCGATCACCTCGTCAAACGCGTCATCGGCATGCCGGGCGATCACGTCACCTGCTGCAACGCGAACGGCCAGATCGAGGTCAACGGGACGGCCCTCGACGAGTCCTCGTACCTTTACCAGACGAACGGGTTCATGTCCACACCGAGCGACATCCCCTTCGACGTCGTCGTACCGGCCGACCACATCTTCGTCCTGGGCGATCACCGCAACGACTCCCGCGACTCGCGCTACCACCTGTGCGACGCCACGGACGGAGAGCCGGTGGGATCGGCGGCCTTCGTGCCGGTGGCCGATGTGACCGGACCGGTCGTGGCGATCGCGCTGCCGTTCTCGAGGGCGACGAGGCTGCACACCCCGGAGACCTTCGAGGCGGTCCCGGATGCCGGCTCGGCGCCCGAGGAACCGATCATCACCCTCAGTCCCTGCACCACACCGTGACCGGTCGCCTGTACGACTACGAGCACGCCCTGGCCGAGGCGGGGTTCGGCCCGGTCGCCGGGGCGGACGAGGCGGGCCGGGGCGCCTGCGCCGGCCCGCTGGTCGCCGCGGCCGTCATCCTCGACGACTCGCCCGAGGGACGCATCGAGGGGCTGGCCGATTCCAAGAAGCTCACCGCCGGGGCCCGTGAGCGCCTCTACGACGAGATCACCGCCAGAGCGCTGGCCTGGGCGTGCGTGCGGGTCGAGGCCACCGAGTGCGACCGCCTCGGCATGTCCGAGGCCGACCTGCAGGGGCTGCGCCGCGCCCTGCTGCGCCTGGAACCCGCGCCCCGTTTCGCACTGACCGACGGCTTCCCGGTTCCGGGCCTCCCGGTTCCCGGGCTCGGGCTGTGGAAGGGGGACCAGGTGTGCGCCTGTGTCAGCGCGGCCTCGATCATCGCCAAGGTCACCAGGGACCGCATCATGGACGCCTACGACGAGCAGTACCCGGGCTACGGATTCGGCGGGCACAAGGGCTATGCCACCGCGGTGCACCGTGAGAGCCTGGAACGGCTCGGGCCGTGCGCCATCCACCGGCTCAGCTACGCGAATGTCCGTGCAGCGACTAGGCTGGTTCAATCATGAGCAGCGCCGATGATCTTGATGCCTACGAGAACAAGCTCGAACTCGACCTGTACCGCGAGTACAAGGACGTGGTGAACATATTCACCTACGCCGTCGAGACCGAGCGGCGCTTCTACCTGTGCAACGCCGTCGACCTGAAGGTGCGCACCGAGGGCGGTGACGTCTACTACGAGGTCTCCCTGGCCGACGCCTGGGTGTGGGACATGTACCGCCCCAGCCGCTTCGTGAAGTCGGCCAAGATCCTCACTTTCCGGGACGTCTCGATCGAGGAGATCCAGCACACCGACCTGGAGGTCCCCGACTCCAAGTGAGCCCTGCCAGGGACCGGGCTGCGTGTGGTCCAGGTGCCACGATGCCGAACGATTGTGCAGGTCTGCGTGGCTCACAACTCACAGAGGTCGTCGAGGAGCGCACCGCGCCACCACGCGAGATCGTGCCCACCGGAGTAGACCGTGAGTTGACTGTCGACGCCAGCCATGACGAGGCCGTCATGCAGGCGTTCCACGTGGGACACCATCGGTCCTTCAAGAGACCCCACACCCAGCCTCACTCGGACGTCCGCGGGTGGTGCGCTCAGGACATGTTCGGTCACCCACGAGGTATCACGCTCGGACAGATCAGCCGGCTTGCGCCGGGCATCAGGCCTCCACCACATGGAGGGCGAATGAGCCAGAACCGTGCCGAACACGTGTGGGGCCGTTAGCGCCGCGGTGAGCGCTGTGACCCCACCGAGACTCTGGCCAGAGATGACGGTGCGTTCCCGTCCATCCCATGTCAGCTCGGGGTGATCGGCGCGTATCCGTGGCACGAGATGGTGTGCGATGTCGTCTACGAGCCCCGTGCGGCCCCCCAGGATTGCTATCCGGTCGGGGATGTCGAGATTGTCGATCCCCAGGATGGCGAACGGCCGAATCCTGCTGCTGGTGATGGCTGTGTCGATGGCACCGGGCAGCCTCATGCGGTCCAGCCAGACTTCGGCATCGGTGATGACCAACAGCCCGAGTGGTGTCGAGTTCCCCACCGCCGGAATGTAGAGACGGACCCGGCGTTCTTGTCCTGCGACAACGCGCCGGTCCTCGACGAGGCGCCCGGACTGGCGCGGGCCGGTGCCGTCCCACTCAGGCTGTGCAGGCGCCTCGTCAAGGGCCAGGATGGAGGCTTGCCGCGTTCCCCTCCCATAGAGCGGCGGAGATGGGTTGAACGGGTCGAGGCGGTTCTCGAGAGGAGACCACCGAGTGCCGAGCAGCGGGATACAGTCAGCGAGCGTGCCAAGGGGAATTTCCGAGAACGTGTAGGAGCCTCGGTACGAGGCGGGCAGGGACAGGGTGAGGCTCCAGACGTCACTACCGGAGAGCCGCGTCATGAGCCCCTGGGCGGCATTGCTCTTGTCGGTCACGCGATTCAGCTGAAGATGGACACCGTCCAGCTCGGCGTCCGAACGCCACAGGAAGGTGACGTGGCGCAAGCTCTCGTCATCCGGGTCTGGCTCGACGAGTGGTGTCCCCGTGGCTTCGAGGTCATGCCACACGGTGTCGTCGGCACAGCGCTGGGCGTCACGGAGCCACGCCTGGATGCGGGCGCGCGAAGACTCGCCACGTGCTGATGTGGTTGGCATCTCAATCGGTTCCGGGATCAGTCACACCGGCGTTCATTGGGTTTGCGACTAGCTGTCGCATAGGGTCATCAAAGATCATACAGAGGAACCGCACATTCTCGAGTCGCTACTCTTGGTTATTAGGTTAGCCTTAGCTAAAACAAGACAAGTTTACCAGACACGGCTTGGGGAAGGCGTCAACTGAATTGGCGTGCACTGTAACTTCTCGTGAGCACCACTCTCATTGGGTTTGGCCGAGATCGTCGTCGCTTACTGGTTCCGAGAACCTGTGGTTGGTTGCATGTTTGATTCGTGCGCTTCAGCAGAGTCTGGCGGCTCTTCACAGATGAGGGTGTGGATCGGTTGTTGGCCCTCGGGCGTGTTTGTGGGTCGAGGTCCTTGGGATGATGGGAGTTCCTACACAGCCGTTGCCAAGGACCTCGACATGGACAACGCTACCTTCACCACGCCTGATCTGACCTGGTTCTGCCGCCTCGACGATCTCGGCTTGACCGTTACTGGTCAGCACCTTGGGCCCGGGCGGGCCACCTTGTT
>NZ_RCIV01000021.1 GCF_003666605.1 Propionibacterium australiense
ACTGCTTCGCCTACATACCACTCCTGCTACTGGGCGGCCCAGAAGAAGTCAACCGACTCGACCCCTGCCACATGTGGACACACCTGGAACTCATCGCCCAAGCAACCGGCACACCCAAAGAACCCTGATACCAACACATCCGCCAGCTGCTCATCACCGCGCCCACGGGCCCCGCCCATTCAGCAGCGCCTTGCCCAGCGGCAGCAGCGAGAGCCCCATCAGCGTCAGCCCCCACACCGGCTCGCTGCCACGCAGCACGATGCCGCCGACGAGCATCCCGGCGAACACCACCGCCGCCACCGTCCGGTCCTGGCCCTGCTCGGCCCGGCGGATCTGGCGGAGCGCGTCAGGGGTCTGCACGCTGAGCTGGCCCCGCTCGATCATCGTGAGCACCCGGTCGACGCGCCGCGGCAGCCCGATGGCGAGGGCGGCCAGCGACCTGGACTCCTCGAGCACCACTCCCAGCTGCGAGCCGGGCGTGCCGGTCACGAGGCTGCGGGCGTAGGGTTCCACCGAGTCCCACAGGTTGTACTCCGGGTACAGCTTCACGCACAGGCCGTTCATGAGCGAGGCCGCGCGGATGAGCAGCAGGAAGTTCTGCGGCAGCTGGAAGGGCATCGACGCCATGAGCTCGCGGAACTGCATGCCGAAGGCCACGAACTCCCTCGGGTCGACGTTGCGCATGTCCGCCAGGCTCATGCCGCCGAAGCGGTCGAAGAGCTGGCTCACCGCCCGCTCGATGAGCGCCAGGTCCGCCGTGGGCAGCAGCATGTCGAGGTCCTGCATGCAGCCCAGCAGCCGGTGGCTGTCACGCAGCCCCACCGCGATGACGACCTCCTTCAGCTCGTCTCGCAGGTTCTCCGGCACCTGGCCCATCATCCCGAAGTCGATGAAGGTGAGCCGCCAGCCGCGGCCGGCCTCCGCGGCCTGCGCCTTGGGCAGGGGCGTGATGAACAGATTGCCCGGGTGCGGGTCGGCGTGGAAGAAACCCAGGTTGAAGACCTGCTCGATGTAGGCGTCGGCCACGGCGAAGGCCACCTCGCGGCGATCGATGCCGGCCGCCTCGATCGCCTCGACGTCACTGATCTTGATGGCCGACACATCGGACAGGGTGAGCACCCGAGGCGAGGTGCGCTCCCACACGACGAACGGGTAGCCCACCTGCGGGGCGTCGGCGAAGCACACGGCGAACCGTTCGGCGTTGCCCGCCTCGTTGAGGTAGTCGAGTTCCTCGGTGGTCGTGCGGGCGAACTCCTCCACGAGCGCCGGCATGTCCGTGCGCTCGGCGATCGGACGGTAGTGCGCGATCCAGCCGGCCGCCCGCCGCAGCGCCGCCAGGTCCACCTTGGTCACCTGCTCGATGCCCGGGCGCTGCACCTTCACCACCACGTCCCGGAAACCCACGTCGCGGGCCTCCGACCGCGACAGCCGCGCCCGGTGCACCTGCCCCAGCGAGGCCGCCGCCAGCGGCTCGGGGTCGAACTCCTCGAAGGCCTCGGACAGGGGCATGCCCAGCGACGCCTCGGCCGCCGGCCTCACCTCCTCGAAGGGGACCGGCGGGGCCTCGTCCTGCAGGCCAGACAGCTCATCGGTGACGGTGGGCGGTAACACGTCGAGGCGCGTCGACATGAACTGGCCCACCTTGATCATGAGCCCGCCCAGCTCGGCGGCCAGGCAGTGGAACCGCACGGCCGCCTTGTGCAGCCGCCGTTCCCGGCCCCGCTCGGACAGCCCGCGCAGGCCGAGTCGTGGCAGGACGGCGTCGAAGAACCACAGCTGCACGATGAGCCGGGCGAAGAAGCCCAGGACCCTCCGGTAGCGGGCTCGAAGATGTCTGCTGCCGCTCATGAGACCTCCACGGGCGCCGGGTCACGGCCCGGCCCCGCCCCAGTCTTCCTCACCGCCTCCTAGTCGTCGGCCAGGATCTTGTAGATCCGGCGGCGCGCCTCGTCGATGACCTCGGTGGCGGCCCTGACCTGAACGGGGGTGCCGCTCGTGGCCACCTGAGCGACGGCCTGCACCAGGCGCCTCGCCGCCCTCGGCAGCACCATCGACTCCGGCACGTCCTGCTCGGCGGCACTCTTCCAGGGCGCCGGGCGGCCGCCGGCCGCCTCGGCCTCGGCGCGGCCGGCCTCGGTGAGGCTGTACACCTTCTTGCCGTCCTGCTCGGCCACCTCCACCAGGCCCTCGTCGGCGAGCATCTGCAAGGTGGGGTACACCGAGCCGGCGCTCGGGCGCCACACGCCGGCGCTGCGCTCGGTGATCTCACGGATGATCTGGTAGCCGTGCATCGGCTCCTCGGACAGCAGCGCCAGTACCGCCGCCCGCACGTCGCCCCGCCCGGCTCGCCCGCCGCGCGGGGACGCCAGCTCCCGCAGCTGCTCCTCGATCGCGTCGAACGGGAACATCCTGTCGCCACGGCGGCCACGACGCCCGCCCATGGGGAATGTCGAGTACATGATGGCTCCTCTCCTCGTCCGGCTCCCTGGGAACCGGACCACGACGTCAACGATACATCGGAAGCTATCGCTGGTCGAGGATTGCGGGGAATCGCACCGAACCGGACCAGGAGTCAGGCGTCTTCGCCGAAGACGCGGAACATCACCTTCAGGCGCCTGACGCCGGTTCCGCGCATCACCTCGAAACCGTCCGCCGCCTCCCCGAGGCCGAACTCGTGGGTGACGATGCCCTCAGGCGAGACGGGGGAGTTCTGAAGCACCCGCACGGCGTCGGTCCACTCGCTGCCGGGGAACGGGCTGGAGTACGACAACCACGAGCCCTTGATGGTGAGTTCCTTGCGCAGGATCTGCTCGAAGGTGTCGATGTCCGTCTCGAACGGCCGGGTCGGCTTGCCGACGTACACGATCCGCCCGCGCCTGGCGGCCAGCTGAAGGGCCTGGCGGATCGTGGCGGCCGCCCCGGCCGTCTCGAGGACCAACCCGGGGGCGGCTTCGCCTGACAGCACCGCTGCCGTGTCCTGTGCCGCCGGGTTGATCGTCCGGCACGCCCCCATGGAGCGGGCCACGTCGAGCACCCACGGGTTGATGTCGACGACGGTGATGTCCTCGACACCCCTGTCGCGCAGCGACAGCACGCTCATCAGGCCGATCACGCCGCTGCCGAGCACAACTGCGCGCAGGCCGGGGCGTACGTCGACCTGGTTCACCGCGTGCAGGGCCACGGTCAGTGGCTCGACGAGCGCCGCCGACCTCAGCGAGAGCCCGCCGGCCGGCACCAGGTTCTCGGACGGCGCGAGCACGTACTGCGCCATCGCCCCAGGCTCGCGGGAACCGATGAACGAGTAGTCCTCGCACAGCGTCGGGTTGGCGTCACGACACTGCCCGCACTGCCCGCACGGGATGTGGGGGGCGACCGCCACGCGCGTACCCACCGGCGTGCCGCAACCCGGGCCGGCTGCGGCGACCACCCCGGAGAACTCGTGGCCGAGTATCTGCGGGAAGGCGTGCACCGCGCCGTCGAAGTAGCGGGGCACGTCCGAGCCGCAGATGCCGCAGTAGGCCACTTTGACCAGCGCCTGCCCCGGGCCTGGAGCCGGCACCGGACAGGTGACGGCAGAGAAGTTCTGCACGCCCGTCACGGCGATGGATGTCATGGTCTCTGTCATCGTGCGTCCTCTCGGTCGTCGTTTCTCACAGGGCGGTGACGGTGACCTGTGGCAGCAGCCGCTTCGCCACGTCGAGGTCCAGCTCGCCCGTGCGGAGCGTGAGCACCGCGGCAGCCGAGACGGCCGCCGTCCACCGGGCGGTCTCCGCCCAGTCGTCGCCGAGCGCCCGGCGCCAGGCCACGGCCGACGACGCGGAGTCGCCGGCGCCTGCGGCATTCACCGCATCCTGGCGCGGTGCGATGGCGCGGACGACCCGGTCCCTCGTCGCGACGAGCAGGCCCTCGGCCCCGCAGGTGACGATGAACGCCGAACAGCTCAACCGGGGCAGCCGATCCCGCAGGTCCGCCGCCACGGCCTCGACGCCATGACCGGATGGGGACGCCAGGGCGAATGCCTCGGCGTATTCGTCGTCATTGCATTTCACGACGGCATTGCTCGTCGTGGCGTGCTCGACGAGCACGTGCCCGGAGCAGTCCACGAGCGCCGGCACCCCGGCCTCGCCGGCCAGGTCGACGAGTTGCTTGTACGCCTCGGGTCCCAGGCCCTTCGGCAGGCTGCCGGAGGCGATGAAGAAGACGGCGCCGTCGAGGGCCCGCCGCAGCGTCCTGGTGAACTCCTCGAAACCGGCGGCCGTGGTCTCCAGCGTCCCGCAGGTGATGTGGCTCATCGTGCCGGTCGCCGTCTCGATCACGACGTGCGACTCCCGTGTCGAGCCGCCGACCCGCACGGGGCGCACGTCAATGCCGTAGCCCTGCCCCAGGTCGGTCACCCGGTCACCGGCAGGTCCGGCCACGTTGACCACCCCGGTGACCTGCTCGCCGATGCAGGTCAGCGCGACGGCGCTGTCCATGCCCTTGCCGCCCAGGCACTCGACGACCGCCGGGCCTCGCATGTCAGTGCCGGGGGTCCAGCGTTCGATCTGGATGATCCGGTCGATCGCGCTGTTGAGGGTCGCGGTGACGAAGCGGGCCATGACCTCACATCCCCGCGCGCAGCTGTTCGACGAGTGGTCTGGTCAGCAGCACCATGGCGTTGGTGTTGAGACGTTCGACCGAGTCGATGAGGGTGTCGAGGTCCCGGCCGATGATGAACACGCCGTGCCCCGGAATGAGCACGGGGGCGCCATGCTTGCCGATGCGTTCGCGGTGCACCTCGACGAGCCTGATGATCTCGTCGGACTGCTCCTTCGAGTACGGCTCGACCTCGGGAATGATCTCGAGGGTGCCGAAGGTCTGCGTCGACTTGAGCACGGCCTCCATCGGCAGGTCGAAGGTGGCGAAGGGGAGCATCCACGGCGAGTGCGCGTGGATGATAGCGGTGGCCTCGGAGAAATGGCGGTAGGCGTACACGTGGGAGATGCCCTCGCGGGTGAAGCGCGGGTTGTCGAGGATCCGCTCGTCCCACACCGAGCCCGCCATGATGTCCTCGGGTCGTAGGTCCCAGTGCTGGCGGGCACCGGCGTAGCGGGGAGTCGTGTAGATCGTGTCCCCCTCGCGCATCGAGATGTTGCCACCGGCGAGATCGGTCAGGTGCCGGTCGAACATGAGATGAGCGATCTGGACGATCTTCTCCTGGGCTGTCATGGTCATGGTCGGATTCCATTCAGACGGGTTCTGGTCACGTGGTTCTGATGGGCTCGTGCCCGGCGCGGGCCCTGTCACAGCTCGAAGGCCGCCGTGGCCAGTGCTGCGATCTCCCGCGCCGAGCCCGAGGCGAGCAGCCTGCGGACGAAATCGGTGTCCTGAAGGCGTTTCATCATCGTCTGGAGCACCCCCAGGTGATCGCCGGACCCTCGCAGCGCCAGCAGGATGACGAGGCGCACGGGGACCTCTCCGCCGTCACCGGCCATCTCGCCGAACATGACCGGTGCGGCCAGCGTGGCGATGGAGATGGCGCTGGAGCGGACGTGCTCCGGGTCGGTGTGGGGGATGGCGACTCCTCCGCTGATGGGCAGTCCGGTGGGGAACCTGTTCTCTCGGGCCAGCAATCCTTGGAGGAAGGTGTTGTGCACGTAGCCGAGGTTCTCCAACCGTGCGGCCATGATTGCGAGGAGTTCTTCCCTGCCGGCGGCCGACAGGTCCACATGGACGAGTTCCGGTGAAATCAGAGCGGTCACGACGATGGGTCTTTCGTGTTGGGCTGCAGGTTCAGAAGAGCTGGTGGATGGTGGCGATGATGACGTTCGGGAGACTGAAGCCGAAGTAGGCGTCGGTCACCATGCCGTTGACGTCGACCCCCATCGTCGTCATCATGGCGGTCGCCTCGGAGGCGAAGATGTTGGCCATCCACTCGACGATGAACAGGAACATCGCGCTGATCGTGACCGTGCGGAACAGATTGCCCTTGCTCGCCAGTGAGATGAGCGGAACCATGTAGACGATGTTCGTCAGCACGCCCACCGGGAAGTAGGTCATGTTCGGGATGATGAAGGCGAACACGATCGACAGCGGGATCATGAGCACGGTCGTCGTGATGGCTGCTGGATCGCCGAGGGCAAGGGCGATGTCCATGCCGATGTTGAGTTCCCGGTCCTTGCCGAGGTGACGTTTCATGAACTCCTGGGCGCCGTCACCGACAATGCTCAGGCCCTCCATCATGACCGAGACCATGCGCGGCAGCAGCACGAGTGCGGCGGCGATGCCGATGCCCATGGTGAGCACGCCCTGCCAGCCCTGCCGGGTGAGCAGGCCGAGGAAGACCCCGACGATGACGCCGATGAACGCCGGATCGCCGAAGAAACCGAGTTTCTCGCCGACCTTCTCCATCGACAGATCGATCTTGCGCAGCCCGGGGATGCGGTCGATGAGTTTGTTGAAGAGGATGCCGAACGGCCAGGCGAACGAGATGAACGACAGGGTCGAGCAGGTCGTCCCCTCCAGGCCGTAGTACTCCTGCCAGTAGGGGGCGATGACCTGGGCGAGCAGCAGCGTGATGATGGCCAGGACCAGGACGATCCCCAGCCCGATCCACAGATTCCCGGTCAGGGCGTAGGCCATGGAGCCGGGGATGAGGAAGTGGATGTAGTTCCAGATGTCGACATTGAGGACATTGGTCCACTTCAAGGCGATCATGATGATGTTGATGACCACGATGATGAGGACGGCGGGCGCCGCGAACGGGGCGGCCCACGAGGCCGCGCCGACCGCGGCCCAGCCGACGTCGACGGTGGTGAACCCGCCGCCCTGCAGGCCCCGGTAGTACTCGATGGCCGGTTCGACGGTGGCCATGAGGGCATTGATGACCATGACCAGGCCCGAGAAACCGATGCCGATCATGAGGCCGGCGCGGATCGACTTGCCGATCCCCATGCGGAAGATGAGGCACAGGATGGTCATGACGATCGGGAGCATCACTGCTGCGCCGAGGTTCATGATCCCCTGGACGACGCTGAGCATGGTTGTTCTCCTTCGGTGTGATGTGAGGATTCGTGAGGGGACGGTTCAGGCGTCGAGGACTGCCCGGCAGGTGTCGACGACCTCCTGGGCGACCTTGTCCTCGTTGATCCCGGAGATGAGGCCGAAGACCTGCACGACGGGCTTGTCGATCGCGCCGGGGTACTTCGTCGTCACCATGACGACGTCCACGCCGTTCGCCAGGGACTGGATCTGCGAGACGGTGCCCTTGGTGATCCTGGCGGGAATGCCCGCCCCGGCCAGGATCTTCTTCACCTTCTCCTGGGCGACGGTGCTCGTGGCGATGCCGCTGCCGCAGGCGATGAGGATCTTGACTTCCTTGCTCATTGCTTCACTTCTCCTCGGTGTTGGGTAGCAGGACGACCTTGAGGGCCTCGCCGGTGCGGGTCAGGTCGATTGCCTCGTTGATGCTGCTCAGGGGCAGGATGTGGGTGATGATCTGCTCGGCGGGGAACGCCGGGTCGATGGCGAGTTCGAAGGCGCGCTGCACCTGCATGCTGTTCGCCCCGTAATGGCCGTAGACCCACAGGCTGTCGTAGTGCACGGCGTTCGAGTCGATCTCGGTCAGGGCCCCCTTGGGCACGCCGCCGAAGAAGACGACGGTGCCGCAGGGCCGGGTCATGGCCAGCGCCTGCTGCTGGCCGGCCGTCGTCGGGTTGGCCGAGATGGCCTTGTCGACGCCCAGCCCGCCGGTGAGGCGCCTGACCTCCTCGACCGGGTCGACCGTGCTCGAGTCGATGCGGTGGTCGATGTCGAACGCCAGGGACTTGTCCAGCCGGTCCTGGGTCACGTCGACGAGGATGACCTTCGAGGCCCCGCGCATCCGTGACAGGACCGCGAGGAAGACGCCGATCGGGCCGGCCCCGAGGATCGCCACGGTGTCACCGAGCCTCACGTCGATGTTCTCGACGCACGCATAGGTGCTCGACAGCGGTTCGGCCAGGCTCGCGCGCACCGGGTCGACGCCCTCGGGCAGGGTGAAGGCGGCGCCCCGCTCCACTCGTCTGGCGGTGTAGGCGATGTACTGGGCGAAACCGCCGGGGCGTGCGGTGTACGACTCGACGTCGGTGCAGTGCTCGTGGTGGCCGGCGCGGCAGTAGCCGCACCTCAGGCAGTGCGCCTCGGGGTAGACGTAGAGGCGCTGGCCGGGTTCGTAGCCGGTCACTCCGGGCGAGACCTCGGCCACGGTGCCCACGACCTCGTGCCCGTAGATGTGGGGGTAATCGCCCCCACGCGAGTCGGTCGTCAGATTCCTGATGTCCGATCCGCACAGGCCAACCGCGTCGACCCTGAGGACGAAGCCGCCGTCGGGGCACCGCGGCCTGGGCACCCGCTCGAACCTGATGTCGCCGGGGCCGTGCATGACGGCCGCGTTCATCACGTCACTCATCGATGAGCTCCTCGTCCTGCCGTCGGCATCGACGGCGCGCCGTGCGGTTTTCCTGCGTTCCGGGCCCTGCCCACGAGGACCCGGGACACGTCACGATCCTTGCGGCGCGACGACCGTGACGCATACTTGTTTCTGCCGCAGGGGCTGCAATGATTGATTGCCACGCCCGCGGCAGATGACTGTTCCCCGCGGGGCGGCAACAATCGTGTGCCGAACGGGCCGGAGGCGTTGCTAGCGTGAGCCCCGGGAGGTGTCAAAGGTGATCCTTTTCTCCGAACGTCAGTCCCTTCTCCTGGAGCTGCTCAGCGAACTCGACCACGTCATCACCGGCCGTGAACTCGCCGATCTTCTCGGAGTGAGTGCGAGGACATTGCGGTACGACATCTCCAGGGCCAATGGAATGGCCAAGGCGGAGGTCATCGAGGCGACTCCCAAGGGATATCGCCTGAATCGCCCGGTTTATTACGACCTGGTCGCCAGGAATTCCGATCTGGGCACCGAGCTGGGGCATCAGGAGCGGATTCTGCTGTATCTCTTCAATGCGCCGTGCACCGACGTCTACGACATCATGCGCGACTGCTATCTCAGCGAGTCCGTCACGCGGGCCGCGCTGCAGCACCTCGGACCCAAGGCGGCCGAGTACGGCCTGTCGCTCACGACCTCTGGTGCGCGCGTCGAACTGTCCGGCGACGAACTCGACCTGCGGCGGCTGCTCGGCGAACTCGTCCACAATGCGATGGACGTCGCCGTCGGGCGCGCCGAGAAGATGAAGCGCTACCTGCCGGACGTCGAACTTCGGGTCGTGGAGGCGGAGCTGCGGGTGGCCGTCGAGGAGAGCCGCGTCGACATCAACGACATCCAGCTCGCCAACACCGTCGTGAGCCTTGCGATCTGCCTGCAACGCTTCGACCACCCGCCGGCCGCCTCACAGGTGCAGCGCGCCGGCGGGCCCGGGGCGGACGAACTGACCGGGCGTCTCCTCGCCAGACTCGCGAGGGCCTACCCGGGCAGGATCTTCGCGCCGTCCGACCGCGAGTACGTGCGCGCCCTCCTCGGCATCGCTCTCGACCACGGGACAGCGTCCCGGGACGGCCGGATGGACGGCGATGAGAGCGGCACGGCCGAGGCCGTCCGGGCCTGCCTCGACGAGACCATCGGGCACTTCAACCTCGACGTCGACTACGGGAAACTGTCCCGCAGCGTCTGTGAGCACGTGCTGCGCCTGGTGGCCCGGCCCCGCAAGCTGCCCTACTTCCGCAACAACCTGCAGGAGTCGCTGCGGGCCCGCTCGCCCTTCCTCTACGACGTGGCCGTCTACCTGGCCGACCGACTGTCCAAGGCGCTGTCGATCGGCTTCTCCGATGACGAGATCGGTCTGCTCGTCATCTACCTCGGCCTGCACAGCACACAGCCTCCGGCCGACGAGCGCGCCGTCTCGGCCGTCGTCGTCTGTCCGCGCTACCGCGCGCTCCAGGACTGGCTGCTGGCCCAGCTCGTCGAGCGGTTCCCCGACCGGCTGCGGATCGTCGACATCGTGGCGGGCAACCGGGAGGCCGACGACATCGCGTGCGACCTCGTCATCACCACGACCGACGAGGCTCCTGGTGCGCACCCGAGCGTGCGGATCAGCGCCGTGCTGTCGGAACTGGACTGCACCGTGGTCGACGCCGCGATCCTGCGCGAGTTCTCCGCGAAGATGCGCACGCGCATGGCCGCCACCATCTCGAAATTCCTCGACCCCGGCCTGTTCTTCGTCGGTCCGTCCTTCCCGGACGCGACGAGCACGATTCATTTCCTGTCCGGCGCCCTGCGCGACCAGGGATACGTCCCGGACGGGTTCGAGGACAGCGTCCTGCTGCGCGAAACCTATTCCCCGACGGCCTTCGCGCGCAGATTCGCGCTGCCGCACTCCATGGATTTCATGGCGCACGAGACGAAGGTCGCCGTGCTCATCCCGTCCTCGCCCATACCGTGGGAGACGGCCGAGGTCAGTCTCGTCTTCATGCTCGCCATCAACGGAGCGGACTACGACGAATTCATCCAGTTCTACCAGCCACTCATCAGCCTCCTGTACGACCCGCGGCTCTTCTCCGAGCTGAAAAGGGTCACCGACTTCGAGGCATTCACGCAATTGCTGGGCAACCAACTCGTTGCCCCCAACAGGGATCAGCCGGGCTGATCGGGAGGGAGAACCATGATTCTCGAGGAAGAACGCAGTGCGGTGGTACGGACCTGCCAGGAGATGCAGCGACTCGGCCTGGTCGTCGGGACCGCCGGGAACGTCTCGGTCCGGGTGGGGGACCGGGTCGTCATCTCACCGTCGGCGGTCGAGTACCAGGACCTCGTGCCCGAGATGGTCGGCGTGCACGACATGGACGGCGCCGTCGTCGACGCCGAGCTCAAGCCGTCGAGCGAGCTGCCACTGCACCTGGCCGTCTACAAGGGCACCGCTGCCGCGGCCATCACGCACAACCACGCACCGGCCTCCACGGCACTCGGCCTGGTCGTCGACGTGGTGCCGTGCTCGCACTACTACTCGGGCATGTTCGGCGGCCCGATTCGCGTCGCCCCCTACGCCCACTTCGGCACCGGCGAACTCGCCGACAACGTCTGCGCCGCCCTGCAGGGCCGCCTCGGCGCGCTCATGTCGAACCACGGCGCCATCACCATCGGCCCGAGCCTTGAGAAGGCATTCTCGCTTCTGCCCTACCTGGAGTACGTCTGCGAGATCCAGCTGCGCGCCATGGGGACCGGCCTGCCGGTCAAGACACTCGACGAGGACCAGATGGCCTACGTCCTCGACGGGCTGAAGACCTACGTGCCGGCACGGATCGAGCGCTGATGGCTGGTCCTGGTGCGGCTGCTTCGGTCCGGGCCAGGACCAGCCATTGTGATCGAGAATCGATCCGTACTGATTGGGACGGATTCGCCGTGACTGTTGCGTACCCAGCGGCGAAAGACGATGATGTTTACATGTCTACGAGCGTGCTGAGCATCCGCCTTCCCGACGAGGTCAAGAACAGGCTGGACGCGCTGAGCGCCTCGACGGGCCGCCCCGCAGCTTTCTACGTTCGCGAGGCCGTGCTGGAGCATCTTGATGAATTGGAGTGGGCCTACTCCCTCGCGGCCCGGGCCGAGGCCATCCGCAACGGGACTGAGGAGACCCGATCCTTCGACGAGGTGGCGCGCGGGCTGGGTTTCGATCCCGATGAACTCCGCGCCGAGGCGAGCGAAGACCGCTCCTGATGGCCTGGACACTCCGGTTCAGCAGCGATTTTGAGCGCTCTCTGCACAAGCTGGACAGACAGACCGCCAGGCGCATCCTGGTGAAGCTCCACGGACTTGTCTCACTCGACGAGCCTCAGGCGCGGTGCAAGGGCCTCGCTGGACCACTCGCGGGTCTGTGGCGACTCCGCGTGGGCGATTACCGCGTCCTGCTCGACATCCGCCGTGCCGAGTTGGTCATCGTCGCCCTCGGCGTGGGTCACCGCAGCTCTATCTACGACACGTAGAGCCCTGGAACCGGCAGGTAGGGGGCCGCATGGGGCGGGGAGCTCGCCGCCGAGAGGGCAATTCCGTGTCCGATGCCGTTCAGAGCGTCATCTCGCCGGCGAGGCTCGCCCCCATCCAGCGTGCGAGTTCGGCGCCGCGCACTCCCTGCGAGAGCAGGAAGACGAGCTTGGCGTAGAGCGCCTCGAGCGTCATGTCGCGGGCGCTGATCGCCCCGCCCGAGGCCAGCGCGTGGCTGGCCTCGTAGTGGCCGAGCAGCACTTCGGCCTGCACGCACTGGGAGGCGACGACCAGGGGGACGCCGGCCTCTATCGTCTGGGTGAGCACGTCGGCCAGGCCAGGCTCCTCGTTCGGCATGTTGCCGGTCCCGAAGGCCCGCAGGATCACCGCCTCGGGCAGGGGGTCGAGCACGGCCGCCAGCCGCTGGGCGCTGATGCCCGGCGCGAGATCGAGCACGAGCACGTCGTGACGCCCGTACGGCTCCGGGTCGGCCCAGCCGCAGCCGGCCGCCCCTGGCTCGTTCCACTGCCAGGGCGCCCCGGCCAGCGCGAGCGCCGGAACGCCGGGGGAGTCGAAGCCCTGGAAGGCCCATGACGAGACCTTCGTCACCCGGTTCCCGCGCAGCAGCTTGTGGCCGAAGAACACGGCCACGCCGTCGAGGCGGCCGCTCGTCGCGGCGCGCAGCGCCCCGGTCACGTTCGGTGCCGCGTCGGAGCCGACGACCCCCAGCGGGTACTGGGCGCCGGTGAGGACGACCGGCTTGCCGAAACCGGTGAGCGCATAGGACAGGGCCGCCGAGGTGTAGGCCATCGTGTCCGTGCCGTGCAGGACGACGAAGGCGTCCGCCGCGTCACGGTGGGCCCACAGGTCGTCGACGATCGCCCGCCAGTCGTCCGGGGTCGCATTCGACGAGTCGATGAGGTGCTCGAACTGCGTCACCTCGACCATGTCGGCCATGTCGGTGTCGTCCAGCAGGTGGCCGAGCCAGCGGCCGAGGTCGGCCCCGGGGGCGAGTCCCTGCGGCGTCTCGACCATGCCGAGCGTGCCGCCGGTGTACAGGATGTGGGTGCGCACCGCTCAGCCCTCCTCGTCGGCGGCGATCATGGTGTCGAGCAGATCGGCCCTGATGTTGTTCCGCACCGCGAACCAGCCGATGACCATCGCCGCCACGACGATGGCGAACAGCAGCAGGGTCCAGCGGCCGGAGGCCGAGGTGAGGTTCGAGGCGACGACGATGATGAAGAACGCCAGCGACAGGTAGTTCGTGAACGGGGCGCCGGGCAGACGGTAGGCCGGTCGCTGCTCCTGCCCGTGCCGGACCTTCTTGAGGAAGCTCAGGTGGGTCACGAGGATCATCGCCCAGGTACCGGCGATGCCGATGCCGGCCAGGTTCATGACGATCTCGAAGGCGTCCTCGGCCAGGAAGGCGTTGAGGGCGACGCCGAGCAGCCCCAGGGCCGAGGTGATGATGATGCCGCCGGAGGGCACCTGGTGCTTGTTGAGTCGGGCGGCGAAGCCCGGGGCCTCACCGGCGACGGCCATCGAGCGCAGCGTCCGGCCGGTCGAGTACAGGCCGGCGTTCAGCGAGCTCAGGGCCGCGGTGAGCACGACGACCTGGATGATGTCGCCGGCATGCGGGATGCCGATGCCGGTGAAGAAGGTGACGAACGGGGACTCGTTGGGCGAGTAGGCGGTGTACGGCAGCACGAGGGCCATGAGGATGACCGAGCCGACGTAGAAGATGAAGATGCGCAGGATCATCGAGTTGATGGCCTTGGGCAGGATCCGGCTGGCATCGGCCGCCTCGCCCGCCGCGACGCCGACCATCTCGGTGCCGCCGAAGGCGAAGATGACGCCCAGGGTCAGCGCGAAGACCGGGGCGATGCCCTCGGGGAAGAAGCCGCCGTTCTCGGTGATGTTGTGGAAGCCGGCGGTCGCCTCGCCGACCGGGGCGCTGACGAGGATCGCCCAGATCGCGATGAGCATGAACAGGACGATGGCCGCGACCTTGATGAGGGCGAACCAGAACTCGGCCTCGCCGAACATCTTCACGCTGAGCATGTTGAGCACGAAGACGAGCGCAAGGGCGATGAGCGCCAGCACCCACTGCGGGATCGGGTGGAACAGCGACCAGTAGTGCAGATAGAGCGCGACGGCCGTGATGTCGGCCATGACGGTGACGGCCCAGTCCAGGAAGAAGAACCAGCCGGTGACGTAGGCCCCCTTCTCGCCGAGGAACTCGCGGGCGTACGAGACGAACGCGCCCGACGAGGGCCGGCGGATGGCCAGCTCGCCCAGGGCCCGCACCATGAGGAACGCGAAGACGCCGCAGATCGCGTAGGCGAGCGCCAGACCCGGGCCTCCCTGCGCCAGACGGCCGCCGGCCCCCAGGAACAGGCCGGTGCCGATGGAGCCGCCGATGGCGATCATCTGCAGGTGGCGGTTCTTCAGGGCCTTGTTGTACCCGACGTCGCCCTTGTCGACGGTGTGGGTGCCTGGGGCGGGTGCTGGTGAGGTGTCAGCCATGGTGGTCCTTCCCCGACGGGCGGCTCTGCCCGTCCTCCTGTGGCAGAGGCTACCTTGCCGGGCAGGACGGAAGCATCCGGTACCGCTCTGGGCGAGAAGCCTGTCCGGTCTCCTCACCCCACCGGGGACGGCGTGCGTGGACCGACACGGTGGCACGCATCGTTCCGGGTTCCTGGGCCACCGGGGACAGCGGCACCGGCAGGACCTGGATGCCGGTCACCGCCTCGGGCTCCTCGCCCGTCGCGGGGCGGCGATCGGGCCCACTGTTCTTGCTAGCCGGCGCGGCAGCGGCTCACCTCGTACAGGGCGATGGCGGCCGCGACCGAGGCGTTGAGGCTCTCGACGGCGCTGCTGATCGGCACCGCCACGAGCGCATCGCAGTGCTCGCGCACGAGCCGCGACAGGCCCTGCCCCTCGGAGCCGACGACGAGGGCCAGGGGCCCGTTCACGCCAGGTACCCCGGCCACGTCGGTGTCGCCCTCCCCGGCCAGCCCCGCGACGGCGAACCCGGCGTCGGCCATCTGTTCGAGCGCCCGGTTGAGGTTCTTCACCCGGACGACCGGGATGCGCGCCGCGGCCCCGGCCGAGGACTTCCAGCTGGCCGCTGTCATCGAGGCGCTGCGGCGCTCGGGGATGACGACGGCGTCGGCGCCGAAGGCGGCGGCCGAGCGGATGATCGCACCGAGATTGTGCGGATCGGTGATGCCGTCGCAGGCCACGAGCAGGCCGTGGTCGTCGTCACGACCCAGCGCCGCGGCCATGACGTCGGCGAGGTCGGCGTACTCGAACTCGGGCAGCTGGATGGCCACCCCCTGGTGGACGGCCCCGCCAGTGAGCTTGTCGAGCTCGGCGCGCGGCACGTGCAGCATCGTCAGCGAGTGCTCAGCGGCGTACTTGAAGATCTCCCGCAGCCGGTCGTCCCGTTCGGCGCCCTCGGCGACGAAGGCGCGGTGCACCGGCAGACCGGACTGCAGCGCCTCGAGCACGGGGTTGCGTCCGACGACCCAGTCCGGGCCGGCGCCACGACCGGAACTGCTCGGCTTGCCCGTCCTGGCCTTGCGGGACTCGGGGTGCGCCAGGCGTTCCTGCTTGGCCCGATGGGCCTTGTGATAGACGCGGTCCTCGGCCTTGGGCGTGGGGCCGCGGCCGGCCAGCCTGCGGCGGCCCTGGCCGCCGGAGCCCTTGCGCGCCGGACTCATCTGCTCACGCTCCAGCGTGTCCCACCGGGCGTGTCCTCGATTCGCACCCCGATCGCGGCGAGGGCGTCACGGATCTGGTCCGCCGTGGCGTAGTCCTTGCGGGAGCGGGCCGCCTGGCGCTGCTCCAGCACGAGGCGCACGAGACCGTCCACGACCGATGAGTCGGCGCCCCCGGCGGCCTCGGCCCACTGCGGGTCGTGCGGGTCGAGGCCGAACACGTGGAGCATGGCGCGTACCTGGCGCAGGGCGTCGGCCGCGGCCTGCCCGTTCCCGGCGTCGAGGGCCTTGTTGCCGGCCCGGACCCTCTCGTGGAGGACGGCGAAGGCGCCCGGGGTGCCGAGATCGTCGTCCATGGCCTCGACGAAGGCCCCGGGCAGGTCCTCGAAGGCGAATGCGACCGGACCGGTGGCGCCGGCCCGGCCCAGGAAGGTGTCGATCCGCTCGAGCTGGGCGGTGGCCTCGGCCAGCGAGCCCTCGGCGTACTCGATGGTGGAGCGGTAGTGCGGCTGGGCCAGGTAGAGACGAACCGCCCGTGGCGGGAACCTCCTGGTGACCTCGGTGACGATCGCGCCGTTGCCCAGTGACTTGCTCATCTTCTCACCGGCCATCGTGACGAACGCGTTGTGCATCCAGTAGCGGGCGAAGCCGTAGCCGGCCGCCCTGGACTGGGCCTGTTCGTTCTCGTGGTGGGGGAAGCGCAGGTCGAGGCCCCCGCCGTGGATGTCGAAGGCCTGGCCGAGGTACTTCAGGCTCATCGCCGAGCACTCGAGATGCCAGCCTGGACGACCCGGCCCCCACGGGCTGGGCCAGCTGGCGGTGGCGGGTTCGCCCGGCTTGCTGCCCTTCCACAGGGCGAAGTCGCGACGATCGCGTTTGCCGCGCTCGTCGGCGGACTCGTCCGAGGCCATGTCCTCGATTCGCTGGTTCGACAGCGAGCCGTACTCCGGCCAGCTGCGCACGTCGAAGTAGACGTCGCCGGAGCCGTCGTCGGACACGTACGCGTGGCCACGGTCGATGAGACGCTGCGTCAGCTCGATCATCTCGGTGATGTGACCGGTGGCTCGCGGCTCGTAGTCGGGCGGGATGCAGCCGAGTGCGGCGTAGGCGCGGTGCAGTTCCAGCTCCATGGCGTAGGCGAGCTCGTACCACTCGATGCCGGCGGCCTCGGCATTGGCCCAGATCTTCTCGTTGATGTCCGTGATGTTGGCGACGACCTTCACCCGGTAGCCGTTCGCCGTGAACCAGCGGCGCAGCACGTCGAAGACGACTTCCTTGCGGATGTGGCCCAGATGCGGCGGACTCTGCACGGTGAGGCCGCAGTGGTAGATCGACACCACACCCTCGACCAGCGGGGTGAAGGGCACGACCGTGCCTGTGGACTCGTCATAGACCTGGAACGTCACGTCGGCAGTCTACCGAGCCCCCGCGCACGAGGACGGCGGTGAGGACGTCCAGTGGGCCCACGAGGATCGCCCACCGAGCTCCCGCTCATGAGGGCGACGGTTTCACCGGATCCGCACGTGCATTGTTCTCGGCGCCGAACCACTGCGCACGAGGACGGCGGCCCCAGGGGGCAGGGTCCTGCGGCGTGGGCTCAGCTGTGAGTGTGCCCGGCGTTGATGGTGAAACCGCTGGGCAGCAGCACCTCGTAGGAGTGCCGGATGTGCCGTTCGACGAGCTCGGACGCCAAGTCGGGGTCGCGGGCCTTGACCGCCTCGAGGATCCCGCGGTGCTCGGCGACGAGCCGGGCGCGCACCTCGTCCCAGTTGGTCAGACGCTCCTCGGCCTGGCGAATCGGGCCCGACAGCGTGTGCCGGATGGCCGAGGACAGCATCGACAGCATGTGGTTGCCGCTCGCCTCGATGATGGCGATGTGGAAGGACGTGTCGAGTTCGTTGAACGAGTCGGGATCGCTCTGGTGCTCCATCCGGCCCACGAGCATCTCGGCCCGGCGCAGCGATGCCCCCGGCCCCTGGCGGGCGGCCGCGACGGTGGCGGCCTTCTCGACGACAACGCGCGTCTCGGTCAGGTCCTCGACCGAGGTGACGTCGAGCGCCAGCTGGAGTCGCAGCATGCGGCCCAGGGCGTCGCCCGGGGTGGTGCGGATGCGGGTACCGTTGCCCGGCCCCGTGCCCGATGTGACGATGCCCTGGGCCTGCAGCACGCGGATGGCCTCGCGGACGGCGCCGCGGCCGACCGACAGGCGGGCGGCCAGCTCCCGCTCGGTGGGCAGCTGCATGCCGGCCACGTAGTGACCGGCCAGGATCTCGGACTCGATGTGGTGCAGCGCCACGTCGAAGCCGGACAGGCCCTTGGCCTGCATGATGGCGCAGTCGTGACAGCGGTCGGGCTGCTTCAGGCCGGCCCTCGCCTCACGTGTCCTGGCCATGAGCCCATTGTGGTCGATGCGTCAAGTGCGCGGGAAGCCCGCGCAGCGTCCCGCCCGGCGGTTACGGGCCGCGGCAGTCCCAAAATCAGGCCTAGACAGAGCGGGCTTCTTGACCCCGGCAATTGGTAGGACCTATTGTCATCCCAGAATGGTGCGCGTCTCAGTGCAGAGACCTTCATCACTCAATCGTCCAAACATCGAACGGGGGATTCTCGTGGTACTGCTTGAAGCGTTCACGCCCAGCACCAATCCACTCGGTCGCCAGTGGGCCTCAGCCCTCGTGGCACTCATTCCGATTGCTTGCATGCTCATCACTCTCGGGGCGTTGCGCTGGAAGGCCTACTGGGCCGGTCTCGCGTCGTGGGGGCTTGCTCTCATCGTCGCCATCACCGCTTATCACATGCCTGTCGGCATGGCCATCGCCTCCAGCGCGCAAGGATTCCTGTACGGTCTCTTCCCGATCGGCTGGATCCTGCTCGCAGCCATCTGGATGTACCAGGTCACCGTCATCTCGGGTCGTTTCGACGACCTGCGTCGTACCTTCTTCCTCATCTCCGACGACCCTCGCGTCCTCGGTATCCTCATCGCCTTCTGCTTCGGCGGCCTGCTCGAGGCCCTCGCCGGCTT
Organism: Propionibacterium australiense; assembly: GCF_003666605.1. GTDB lineage: Bacteria > Actinomycetota > Actinomycetes > Propionibacteriales > Propionibacteriaceae > Propionibacterium > Propionibacterium australiense. Next base: position 18,680 of record NZ_RCIV01000021.1, read on the forward strand.
CGGTGCCCCGGTCGCCATCGCCGCGGCCATGCTCATCGCGGTCGGTTTCGGCAAGCTGCGCGCCGCCGTCACCGCCCTGGTCGCCAACACGGTCCCCGTCGCCTTCGGCGCCGTCGGCCTGCCCGTCCTCATGGCCGCCCGCACCAGCGGTCTCGAGGTCTCCCAGGTCTCCCCGGTGACCGCACGCATCTGCGCCATCCTCTGTCTCGTCGTTCCCTTCCTCATGCTCGGCATCATGGACGGCAAGCAGGGCGTCAAGCAGTGCTGGCCATTCGGCCTGTTCGTCGGCATCATCTTCGGCGCCGTCAAGTGGGTCATCGCCGGGACCAGTCTGTACAACCTCACCGAGATCTTCGCCGCCGTCGTCTCCGTCGGTCTGGCCATGATCTTCCTGCGCTTCTGGAAGCCCAAGGGCGGCGCCGAGGCCGCCGAGCGCATCGGCATCCCCATGGACCCGGCCCTGGAGACCGAGCCCGTCACCAAGAGCGAGGAGAGCGGCGTCACACTCACCCCCGGTCGCATCGTCATGGCCCTGGTGCCCTACATCCTCGTCATCGTCATCTTCGGCATCGCCGCTGTCCCCTCGGTCAAGGCCCTGCTCGCCAAGGCCAACGTGGACATGGCCTGGCCCGGTCTGGGCGATCTGCTGAGCACCACCGGCGCCGCCAATGCCCACCAGACCTACACGTGGCAGTGGCTCAGTACACCCGGCTTCCTGCTCATGATCGTCGCCATCCTGGTCGGCATCATCTACAAGGTCTCGGCCAAGGACCTGTTCGGTGAGTTGCTCGTCAACCTCAAGAAGATGAAGTTCTCGCTCATCACCATCGGCCTCGTCGTCGCCCTCGCCTACGTCATGGGCGACTCGGGCCAGACGCTGGCCCTGGGCCTGTTCATCGCCGGTGCCGGTGCCGTCTACCCGTTCCTGGCCCCGATCCTCGGCTGGATCGGCACCTACGTGACCGGTTCGGACACCTCGGCGAACATCCTGTTCTCCGGCCTGCAGTCGGGCATCGGCGAGCAGGTCGGCGCCGCCCACTCCCTCGGCCTGGACGGCATGCGCTCGCTGCTCGTCGGCTCGGGCGCTGCCGGTGGTGTCGTCGGCAAGATGATCTCGCCCCAGTCCCTGACTGTCGCGGCCACCGCCATCGGCCTCGCCGGCGGCGAGTCCACGATTCTGCGCAAGGTGTTCAAGTACTCGATCATCCTCATCGTGTTCATGTGCATCATCGCCGGCCTGATGTCGACCCCGGTCCTCAGCTGGCTGCTTCCCTGAAGCTGATTTCTCTCGCCCATCAATGTCAACGGAGGTTCTTCCATGACCACCACCACCTCGCCGGGCACCCGGGCCGGTATGTCGGGTCTTCCCGGCGCCGGTCTGGATGTCGCGGTGTTCATCACGTGTATCAATGACGTCATGTTCCCGCAGACCGGCATCGCCATGACCAAGCTGCTGGAGCGGCTGGGCTGCAGGGTCCACTTCCCGAAGGAGCAGACCTGCTGCGCACAGCTCACCACGAACACCGGCTACTTCAAGGAGTCGATGGGCATGGTGGAGTCGTACGTGAAGGCCTACAGCGACTACGACTACGTCGTCGCGCCATCAGGCTCCTGCATCGCCGCCGTGCGCGACCAGCACCCCATGCTGGCCGAGCACGCCGGTGACAAGGGCCTGATGCGCGACGTCGAACACACCAGCAGGATCTCGCTGGACATCAGCGAGTTCCTGGTCGACGTCCTGGGCGTCACCGATGTGGGCGCCTACTTCCCGCACCTGGTCACCATCCACCCGAGCTGCCACGGCATGCGCCTGCTGAAGCTGGGCGATCGCCCGTACAAGCTGCTCGAGAACGTCAAGGGCATGACGACGGTCGACCTGCCCGCCGCGGAGCAGTGCTGCGGCTTCGGCGGCACCTTCTCCGTCAAGAACCCCGACATGAGCTCCACGATGACGGCCGACAAGGCCCGTCACATCCGCGAGACCGGCGCCGAGTACGTCGTCGGCTGGGACAACTCCTGCCTGCTCAGCATCGGTGGTGTGCTCTCCCGCCAGAACGCCGGCGTGAAGGCCATCCACATGGTGGAGATCCTGGCCAACACCGAGGAGGACTGACTGCCATGACCACTGAACTGCGTCGCATCACCGAGGGGAACTACGGCGTCGCCCGCCTGACGCCCGCGCCCGAGCACGGCGGCACCTTCCTGGGCCAGCCCAAGTTCCCCAAGGCCGTCAAGAACGAGCTCAAGCTCGTCGTCCAGCGCAAGAACATGCGCAACGCCACGACGACGATCCGCAACAAGCGTGCCCTGCGCGTGACCGAGACCCCCAACTGGGAGGACATCCGCCAGGCCGCCTACGAGATCAAGAACCGTGTCGGCCGGCACCTCGACTACTACCTGGAGATGGCCGAGAAGTCCCTCACCGCCAACGGCGTCCAGGTGCACTGGGCCCGTGATGCCGAGGAGGCCAACCGCATCGTCGGCGAGATCGCCAAGGCGAAGGGCGTCCAGGAGGTCGTGAAGATCAAGTCGATCACCACCCAGGAGACCGACCTGAACGAGCACCTCGAGGAGCAGGGCATCGCGGCCTGGGAGACCGACCTGGCGGAGCTCATCGTGCAGCTCGGCCACGACCGCCCCAGCCACATCGTGGTCCCGGGCATCCACCGCAACCGCGCCGAGGTGCGCGAGATCTTCCTGCGCGAGATGAAGAACTACGGTCGGCCGTGCCCCGAGGACATCACGTCCAACCCGCCCGAGCTGGCCAACGCCGCCCGCCTGCACCTGCGCGAGAAGTTCCTGCGCGCCAAGGTCGCCGTCTCGGGCATCAACTTCGTCCTGGCAGACACCGGTTCGGTGGTGATCGTCGAGTCCGAGGGCAACGGCCGCATGTGCCTGACCCTGCCCGACACGCTCATCTCCCTCGTCGGCATCGAGAAGGTCCTGCCGAGCTACGACGACCTGGAGATCTTCCTCAAGCTGCTGCCGCGCTCGGCCACCGGTGAGCGCATGAACCCGTACAACTCCGTGTGGAGCGGCGTCACCCCGAACGACGGCCCGCAGGAGCAGCACGTGATCTTCATGGACAACGGCCGTACGAACGTGCTCGCCGACCCGGTCGGCCGCGAGGTGCTGCGCTGCATCCGCTGCGCGTCCTGCATCAACGTCTGCCCGGTCTACGAGCGGGCCGGCGGCCACGCCTACGGCTCGGTCTACCCGGGCCCGATCGGCATCACGCTGACCCCGCAGCTGCGCGGCATCGACGACCCGGTCGACCGCGGTATGCCGTATGCCTGCACCCTGTGCGCGGCCTGCACCGAGGTGTGCCCGGTCAAGATCCCGTTCACCGACATCATCGTCCACCTGCGCAACCGTGTCGCCGAGGCCGAGCGCAAGGAGTTCTCGACCGATGTCGAGGTGGCGGCCGAGAAGGCCCTCATGAAGGCGGCGGCCTGGGTGCTCGGCGACTACAAGCACTGGGAGACGACGATGTACGCCACCCGTGCCGCGAGCAGGGTGATCGGCAAACGCAAGCTCGGCCCGCTGCCGGTGCCGGTCGCCAACCGGTGGCTCGACTACCGCAACGTCGATCACATTCCCAGCCAGACGTTCCGCGACTGGTGGAAGGCCAACCGCGGAGAGGAGAAGTGACCATGGACGCCAAGCAGGAGATTCTCGCCCGTATCCGCCGGGCCACCGTGGACGTCACAGAGAAGGACCCGGTCAAGGACCAGCCCGTCAACTGGACCTACGGTCTGGGCATCGAGATGGATGACGTCGTGGGCACCTTCGAGCAGAAGGTCATCGACTACTCGGCCACGGTCGTGCGGTCGAAGCCGACCGGGGTGCCCGCCGCCGTCGTGGCCGGCCTGAAGGCCACCGGCGCCAAGGACTCGGTCGTCGTTCCCGCCGGGCTGGACAAGTCCTGGCAGGACGCCATGGCCGCTGCCGGGTTCGAGGTCCGGGTTGATGAGCCCCAGCTCTCCCACCAGACCCTCGACCAGACCGACGCCGTCGTCACCGCTGCCGCCTCCGGCATCGCCGACACCGGGACGATCGTGCTCGACCACACCGAGGACCAGGGCCGCCGCGCCCTGTCCCTGGTGCCCGACCGCCACGTCTGCGTCATCAAGGCCTCGCAGGTGGTCTCCGACGTCCCCGAATCGGTGCGGAACCTGCGCCCCTCGGTAGAGGCCGGCCACCCGCTGACCTTCATCTCCGGCGGTTCGGCCACCAGTGACATCGAGCTGTCCCGCGTGGACGGTGTGCACGGTCCGCGCACGCTCTACGTGGTGCTGGTCGAGGACTGAGACCGCGTCACGGCACAGACCGGCAGGGGCCGGCCCACCCGAATCGGGTGGGCCGGCCCCTGCCGCGTTGCCGGCAATTCGTGAGCCGGTCCTTCCTGACTAGGGTTGGGTGTGCCGTCCGGCGGGAACGGCCGGCACTGACCGAGCCCACTGGTCCATGAACCACGCAAGGAGAACGCCCACATGGCCGAGACACGCAAGCACAACCCCCGGACGAGCAGCATCGGTGAGCGGGTGCGGGAGGCCATCGGCGGGGTCCCCCGGGTGAACCCACCTGAGCCGGACGAGAGCCTTGCCGACGGCGGCGACCCCTTCGTGACCGCTCCGGAACCCGAGTCCGACGAGGCCCCGCTCATCAGGGCCGCTGCCGATCCGATGGGCGGTTACACGCTGCTGGCCGGCGAGCAGCCGGGTCTCATCACGCTCGGCGCCGACCAGCTCGGCCGGCTGGCCAAGGTCATCCGCAGCGAGGCCGCCGCGGGCGACGAGGACGACGAGGACGAGTTCTGGGACGACGAGGACACCGAGGACTGACGCCCCTCTCGATGGGCCGGCCGGGGCGGCTCGGCAGGACCGGGTGCTCCTCAGCCGCGCCGGCGCAGCGCCTCGATGTCGAGGACCTCGGACTGGCCGGCGCCCATGCTCTCGGCGGCCTCCTCCCACGGATCGTGGACGGGGCTCTCGTCCTCCTCCACGTCGTCGACGTAACCCATCGTCGGGTCGTAGGGATTGATCAGGCGGTGGTCGCCGCTGCCGACCTGCACCAGGGCGTCCCTGCTCATCGCCTCGTCGGGCAGCGTGTTCAGCACGTCCCGGACGTAGCCTTCGGTCGCCTCCACCAGGGGCACCTCGCGGTTCTCCCGCTGGGACATGTACCAGCGGTAGTCGAGCACCTCGTGGTAGACCTGCGCGGGGTCGCGTTTGCCGCCGAGCTCGGGCGGGATCGCGCTGATGACCGGCTCGAAGCACTCGGTGAGCCACTGGTGGGCGACGACCGCCTCGTCCGCGTCCTGAGGATGCATCCGTGCCTGGAAGGTGTCCAGATCGTTGAGCAGGCGCCGGGCCTGGTTCTCCTCGATGTCGAGCCCGGTCAGGCGCATGAGGCGCCGCGAGTGGTGTCCCGCGTCGACGACCTTCGGCTGGATCGAGATCGTCCGGCCGTCGGGGCTGGTCTGGATGTCGAGTTCGGCGACGTCGAAGCCCAGCGCGTTGAGGCGGCGTACCCGGGACTCGATGCGGTACAGCTCCGCATCGGAGAACTCCTCCAGCCCGGTCAGTTCGTCCCACAGCTCGTGGTAGCGCGATTCGATCGTCTCGACGAGACCGAGCGGGTCGAGTGACTCGTCCAGCAGACCGCCCGCTTCGAGATCGCAGAAATCACCGAAGATGTTGACCCGCGCTATCTCCAGGTCGTGGGAGCGCTGGCCGTCGGTGAGCCGGTCGTGCAGCTCACCGGTCTCGGCATCGACGAGGTAGGCGGCGAAAGTGTCGGCATCGCGGCGGAAGAGGATGTTCGACAAGGAGACGTCGCCCCACATGAAGCCCAGCAGGTGCAGGCGGGCCAGCAGGACGACCATGGCGTCCAGCAGGCGCATGACGGTGTCGTGGCGCACGCCGGGGCTGAACAGCGAACGGTAGGGCAACGCGAAGTCCAGGTGTCTCGTGATGAGGACGGAGTCGAGTGGATTGCCGTCGGCGTCGACGCGACCGCTGACCACGGCGACGGGTTCCACGGAGGGGGTGCCGAGACGCCTCAGGTCGTGCAGTAGTCGGTACTCGTGGATGGCCAGGTGCTCGACGACCTCCTTGGCGCCGTAGACCTGATCGCCCACCTTGATGAACCGTACGACGTGGCGTGAGATGCCGCGCGGAAGCGCGACAAGATGCTCAACCGGCCATTCAGCCAGCGGTGCGCCCCAGGGCAGGGGAATGAGCCGGGCGTCCGGCTTCGCTGACAGAAATCGTGGCACGGGACCTAGTGTGCCACCGCAGGACGTGTCGCAGGGCTTTCGCCGCGCTCGTGTCTGGGGCACTGGTGGCCGATGACCGTCATCGGGCCGCCGGCGATGCGCCACACTGTCCCAGCCCATCCGGGGTGCTGCGGGCCGGGACCTGGCTGCGCGCCGCCCGGCACGGCATCCGGGCGGCGGTGCCGCTCAGCCCCGCGAGGCTCGTTCCGCGCGCTCGAGGGCCGCGGTCAGATCGGCCGTGAGGTCGCCGATGGGCTCGATCCCGACCGACAGCCGCAGCAGGGAGTCGCCGATGCCCGCCTCGGCGCGTGCCTCGGGCGTCATGCCCACATGGGTCATGGTCGCGGGGTGGGCCAGCAGTGACTCGGTGCCGCCCAGGGACTCCGCCAGGTCGATGGCGATCGTGCCTTCGGCGAAGGCCTTGACGGCCTCGAAATCACCGGCCAGCTCGAAGCTGAGCAGCGAGCCGAAGCCCCTCTGCTGGCGGGTCGCCAGCTCATGGCCGGGATGGTCGGGCAGCCCCGGGTAATTGACGTGCGTCACCATCTCACTGGCCAGCAGCAGTTCGACGATCGCCGCCGTGTTCTCCTGGTGGACGCGCAGCCGGGCGTCGATCGTCCGAAGCCCGCGCAGCGTCAGCCAGGCGTCCCAGGACCCGCCGGTCAGCCCGAGGGTGTTGGCCCAGTGCTGCACCTGCTCCCCGAGCTCGGCCGTCGACGAGACGACCACGCCGCCGACCACGTCGGAGTGCCCGTTGATGAACTTGGTGGTGGAGTGCAGCACGACGTCCGCTCCGAGATCGATCGGGTTCGACAGCAGCGGCGTGCAGAAGGTGTTGTCTGCCACGAGCAGTGCGCCCTGGGCATGGGCGAGCTCAGCGGTGGCGGCGATGTCGGTGATGCGCAGCAGCGGGTTCGAGGGCGTCTCGACCAGGACCAGTTCGGCCGGGGAGGCCAGTGCCGTCCTCACCCGGCCGGGATCGGACATGTCGATGAACTCGACCGCGATGCGTTCGCGGGCGTCAAGGTGGTCGAGCAGCCGCCACGTGCCGCCGTAGCAGTTGTCCGGCGCGACGACCCGGCCCCGCGGTCCGACGAGCGCCTCGATGGCGGCGGTGATCGCGCCCATCCCCGATGCGGTGACGGTGGCGTCGGCGCCATGCTCCAGCTCGGCGAGCGTCCCGGCCAGCATGCTGCGCGTCGGGTTGGTCGGGCGCGAGTAGTCGAAGGGTGGTTTCCCCTGGCCGAGGCAGGGGAAACGGTAGTTGGTGCTCGGATACAGGACGGGGGTCACCGAGCCGTACTGGGTGTCCGTGTCGAAGCCTGCGCGCACGGCGCGGCCCAGCGGGGACAGTTCTCGTTCTTGCGGGCTCATCAGTGCCTCCTGCTCATACGGCGCGGCCTTCGGCGCCTGCCCCGACGATAGCCGCCCCCGGGCTCCCGGCGCCGCCGGCTCCACCGATCAGGACGGCGCTGGGGCCGGCCCGGAGCGGGCCGGCCCCAGCCGATGCCGGATGATCCCGGAGAGCGGGGTCAGGAGATCCTCTCGGTGGTCCTCGTGTCGAAGACGTGCAGTTTCTCCGGGTCGAGACGCAGAACGACGCGTTCGCCGCGGGTCGGAGGGGTGCGCGTCGTGACCCGGGCGACGGCCTGCTGGTCGAGCGGGACGCCGTCCAGGGAGCCGTACAGGTACGAGTCCGCGCCGGTCTCCTCGACCGCGTTGATCGTCATCGTGACGCCCTCGCCGGTGGGGGAGATCTCGAAACTCTCGGGCCGCACGCCAAGGATGACGTCCGCACAGCTGGCGCGCTCGGTGACTTCACGGGGGACGGCGAGCACCTGACGGTCGAGCTCGACGCCCCCGTCGACGATCCGCGCCGGGAGCAGATTCATCGCGGGCGAGCCGATGAATCCGGCCACGAAGAGGTTCTTCGGGCTGTCGTAGAGGGCGAGCGGGCGGTCGACCTGCTGAAGCTTGCCGTCCTTCATGACCGCGACCCGATCGCCCATCGTCATGGCCTCGACCTGGTCGTGGGTGACGTAGACGGTGGTGACGCCCAGCCGGGTCTGCAGGGCCGCGATCTGGGTGCGGGTCTGCACGCGCAGCCTGGCGTCCAAGTTGCTGAGCGGCTCGTCCATGAGGAAGACCTGCGGGTCGCGGACGATGGCGCGGCCCATGGCGACGCGCTGGCGCTGGCCGCCGGACAGGTTCTTGGGCTTGCGGGTGAGCAGGTCCTCGAGCCCGAGCAGCTTGGCCGCCTCGAGCACCCGGTTCTCGCGCTCGTCCTTGGCCACGCCCTTCATCTTGAGTGCGAAGCCCATGTTGTCGGCGACGGTCATGTGCGGGTAGAGCGCGTAGTTCTGGAAGACCATGGCCACGTCACGGTCCTTCGGCGCCAGGCCGGTGACGTCCAGGTCACCGATCCACACCGAGCCCGAGTTGACCTCCTCGAGACCGGCCAGCATGCGCAGCGACGTCGACTTGCCGCAGCCGGACGGGCCGACGAGCACCATGAACTCGCCGTCTCCGATCTCGAGGTTGAGCTTGTCGACAGCGGCGTGGTCGGCGCCGGGATAGATACGGGTTGCGTCCTTGTAACTGACAGTGGCCATGAGCCACCACACCTTTCCACGGGCAGGAACGTGCCCGACGATCCGTAGTAGAGCAGGGACGAAGGACGTCTTCGTCCGCCTCACATTCTCGCACACGGCCCGCGCCTGGTGAGAAGAGAAAGCGGTGCCCGGTTCCCCCATCCTTAACCCGTTTCTTGCCACATCCGGTGCTCTCGGGCATCATTGACCCGTGGAGTTTCCTCTGATGCGCACCTTCGTCGCTGGTTGTCGAATGACCAGCGCCATGTGTCACATCTGCTGACCCGGCTGTCGCGTCAGGTCCAGCCGACCGGCGCGTTGACACATGGCGTCAAGGCCCAGAGGCATCCGCCCTTGCCGACCCCCATCCCAAGGACGAGTGCGGCTGCGGGCCGCTCCGCATACCCTTTTCTCGACAATCCAGCACGGCCGCAGTGCGGCCTCAACGGAAGGTGAACCCAGGTGATCGAACTCACCGGCGTCAACGTGACCTTTCCCGGGCACAGCCCCGGGGGGCAGATCCACGCGGTGCGAGACGTCGATCTGACCGTCAACGACGGCGATGTCTACGGCATCGTCGGCTACTCGGGGGCGGGCAAGTCCACCCTCGTGCGGACGATCAATCTGCTGCAGCGCCCCACGACGGGCTCGGTGCGGGTCGACGGGCAGGAGATGACCGCGCTCACCCCGCCCCAGCTGCGCGCCGCCCGCAAACGCATCGGCATGATCTTCCAGCACTTCAACCTGCTGGGCTCGCGCACCCTGTTCGACAACGTCGCCTACCCGCTCAAGGGGAATGGCCGGACGCGGGCCGAGATCCGCGAGCGCGTCATGGATCTGCTCGACCTGGTCGGCATGGCCGATCGCGTCGGCGCCTACCCGAGCCAGCTGTCCGGCGGCCAGCGGCAGCGCGTGGCCATCGCCCGCGCCCTGGCGAATGATCCCACGGTGCTGCTCTGCGACGAGGCCACCAGCGCTCTCGACCCGAAGACCACCAGCGGCATCCTTGAGCTGCTCGGCCGGCTCAACGCCCGGACCGGCCTGACCATCGTCCTCATCACCCACGAGATGGGTGTCATCAAGCAGATCTGCTCCGACGTGGCCGTCATGGAGGAGGGCCGCATTATCGAGCGGGGCTCGGCCGTCGACGTCTTCACCAACCCGCAGCAGCCGCTCACCCGCGACTTCATCGACACCGCCAACCACGTCGACGCCGGCATCACGACGGTCATCACCCATCCCGACCTCATCAGGCTCGGCAACGGCGACCGCCTCGTCTCCCTGCAGTTCGCCGGCGGCGCCACCGGCGACCCGATGGTCGCCGCGCTGGCCCGCGACTACAACGTCAGTGCCAACATCCTGTTCGCCAACGTCGAGGTCATCGCTGGCACCCCGGTGGGGAACCTGCTGCTCGGCCTGTCGGGTGCCCAGCCCGACCTGGACGCGGCGGAGGCCTGGCTGGCGCGCTCCGGCGTGCGGGTGCACAACTACAGCGAGGCCGAGATCGAATCCATCCGGCGGCGCGCCACCGAGGCATCCGAGCCCGCCGGCGACGACCAGGAGGAACAGCGATGATCGACTGGCTCAGCCACGTGGCGCACGTTCTGCTGCCCAACGTCTCGAACAGGCCGGGCGATCTGTGGGACGCCACCGTGGAGACCTGCTATATGACGGCCGTCTCGGCGCTCATCGCCGGCGTGCTCGGCATCATCCTGGGCACACTCCTCGTCGTCATCGACCGGCGCGGCATCCTGCCGCACCCGGTGCTGTACTGGGTGCTCGACAAGCTCGTGAACCTGTTCCGCTCGATCCCGTTCGTCATCCTCATCGCGCTCGTCGGCCCACTCACCCGCATCCTGACAGGCACGACGATCGGTACCACGGCCGCGCTCGTCCCGCTCGTCATCGGCACGGTGCCGTTCTATGCCCGCCAGGTCCAGAACGCGGTGCTCGAGGTCGACCCGGGTGTCATCGAGGCGGCCCAGGCGATGGGCTCGAGCCCGATGGAGATCATCTTCCGCGTCTACCTGCGCGAGGCCCGCCCCGGCATCATCCGGGTCTCGGCGCTGACGATCATCAGCCTCATCGGGCTCACGACGATGGCCGGCATCGTCGGCGGCGGCGGCCTGGGCGATCTGGCGATCTCCCGCGGCTACAACCGCTTCCAGACCGACGTCACCATCGTCTGCACGCTCGTCATCCTCGTCCTCGTCTACGTCTCCCAGGGGATCGCCGACTTCCTCGTCAAGCGCGTCACCCACTGAACCCAGCCGACCAAGTCTTTATCGAATGGAGAACCCATGAAGCTCAAACTCACGGCCGCCGCTCTGGCCGCCGTCCTGTCCGTCGGCCTGGCCGGCTGCTCCGGCTCCTCGTCCGACTCGAACCGAGAAGAGGTCACCGTGAAGGTCGGTGTCGTCGGCGACAACAACGAGCCGTGGGAGACCGCCGCGGCGAACCTGGCGGAGAACGAGAACATCAAGGTCGAGCTGGTGCGGTTCTCCGACTATGTGCAGCCTAACCAGGCGCTGGCCGACGGCTCGGTCGATCTCAACAGCTTCCAGACCCAGATCTACCTGGAGACCTACAACACCGAGCACGGCACCGATCTCACCTCGATCGGCTACACCCTCATGGCCCCGCTCGGCGTCTACTCCAACCGGATCGCCTCGGTCGGCGAGCTGCCCGACGGGGCCACCGTGTCCATCCCCGACGACGCCTCCAACGGCGGCCGGGCCCTCAAGCTGCTGGAGAAGGCCGGGCTCATCACCGTCGACCCAGCCGCGGGGCTGACGCCGACGAAGGGCGACATCACCGGCAATCCGAAAAATCTGCAGATCACCGAGCTGGACGCCTCGCAGACCGCCCGCTCGCTTGAGGACGTGGACGCCGCGGTCGTCAACTCCGGTATGGCCGTCGACGCCGGCCTGACCCCGAGCACCGATGCGATCTTCATCGAGGAGGTCGGTGCGGAGTCCACGCCGTACTACAACGTCATCGCGGCCCGCGCCGGGGACACCGGCAACGAGACCTACAAGAAGGTCGTGGAGTACTACCAGAGCGACGAGGTCGCCCAGACGATCGCCGAGTCCACCAAGGGCTCGCAGATCGCCGTCTGGGAGGGCGCCCCGTCCATCGCACCGAGCGCCGCGCAGAGCACGCCGGCCTGACCGGACTCGTCCCGGGCCTGAGGGCCCGCCGCCCAGCAGACCCGCGGCGGGCCCGTCTCCCGGAGACAAACCCATCGCACGAAAACAACCACCACACCGTAGGGAAGGAACCGTCATGAAGCTCAAACTCGTGGCCGCCGCTCTGGCCGCCGTCCTGTCCGTCGGCCTGGCCGGCTGCTCCGGATCGTCCTCGGGCGAGGAGAAGACCACCGTCAAGCTCGGTGTCTACGGCGACAACAACGAGCCGTGGGAGACCGCCGCGGCGAACCTGGAGGAGAACGAGAACATCAAGGTCGAGCTGGTGCGGTTCTCCGACTATGTGCAGCCTAACCAGGCGCTGAGCGACGGCTCGGTCGATCTCAACAGCTTCCAGACCCAGATCTACCTGGAGACCTACAACACCGAGCACGGCACCGATCTCACCTCGATCGGCTACACCATCATCGAGCCCATGGGCCTGTACTCGAGCAAATACGATGACCTCGGCTCGCTGCCCGACGGAGCCACCGTGACCATCCCGAACGACGTCTCCAACGGCGGCCGGGCCCTCAAGCTGCTGGAGAAGGCCGGGCTCATCACCGTCGACCCCGCGGCCGGCGTGACCGGGACGAAGGAGGACATCACCAGCAACCCGAAGAACCTGAAGATCACCGAGCTCGACGCCGCGCAGACCGCCCGATCGCTGAGTGACAGCGACCTGGCCGCCATCAACGCGGACATCGCGGTCGACGCCGGCCTGGTGCCGAGCCAGGACGCGCTGCAGCGCGAGGAGGTCGGTGAGGAGTCCGCGCCGTACTACAACGTCATCGCGGCCCGCGCCGGGGACACCGGCAACGAGACCTACAAGAAGGTCGTGGAGTACTTCCAGACCGACGAGGTCGCCCAGACCATCGCCGACGCCTACAAGGGCTCGCAGTTCCCGGTGTGGGAGGGCGCCCCGTCCATCGCACCGAGCGCCGCGCAGAGCACGCCGGCCTGATCGCCGATGCGTCCCTGACCACCGATGGCCCGGCCCGGCACGACCCGCGCCGGGCCGGGCCATCACAGCCACGAAAGACACCATGAGTTTCAACCAGCAGCGCATCCACACCGAGGTCGAGGCGCTCACCGGGCGCATCGTCGCCGACCGCCGCCATCTGCATCGGCACGCCGAGACGAGCCTGCAGGAGTTCGGCACGGCGCGGTACATCGCCGACCGGCTCGACGAGCTGGGCATCGACCACGTCAGGGTCGGCGAGACCGGGCTGCTCGGCACCCTCGACGGCGCCGGTCCCGGCAGGACGCTGCTGCTGCGCGCCGACATCGATGCCCTGCCGCTGCGCGACGGCTGCGGCGCCGAGTGGGCCAACACGACGAGCGAGGCCAACCACGCCTGCGGGCACGACGGCCACGTCAGTGCCCTGCTCGCCGCCGCCGAGGTCCTCGCGGCGCACCGCGCCGACTTCGACGGCACCATCAAGTTCGCCTTCCAGCAGGCCGAGGAGATCGGCGCCGGCGGCCGCATCTTCGAGGAACAGGGCGCCCTCGAGGGCCTCGACCAGGTCTTCGGCCTCCACCTGTCCTCCGAGCTGCCGGTGGGCACGGTCAGCACGACCGCCGGCCCGCAGTGGGCCAGCGTCGACCACTTCTCGATCGACGTGCACGGCAAGGGCGGTCACGTCTCCAAACCGCACCTGTGCCGCGACGCGCTCGTCGCGGGCGCCTCGATCGTCGTCGAGGCCCAGCAGATCGTGTCCCGCGAGCTGAGCCCCTTCGACGAGGCCGTCGTGGGCATCGGCACGTTCACATCGGGCGAGAACTACAACATCATCGCCTCGTCCGCGCACATCGAGGGCACCGTGCGCGCCTTCGACGAGAAGGTGCGCGCCACGGTGCTGGCCTCGCTCGAACGCATCGCCGACGCCACGGCCCGCGCCCACAACACGACCGCCGAGTTCACCCGCACCGTCTACGCCGACGTCCTCGACAACGACCCGGAGGCGGCGCGCTTCGCCACCCGCGTCGCCCTCGAAGTGCCCGGTGTCGAGCAGGTCGTCACGAACAGCCCCAAGAGCGCCGGCGGCGACGACTTCGCGGTCTTCCTGCACCACGCCCCGGGCGTCTACGCGAGGGTCGGCTCCGGCGGCACTGGCGCCACGAGCCACCCGCACCACACCTACGAGTTCGCGCTCGACGAGGCGGCCCTGCCGATCAGTGCCGAACTGCACGTCAGTTACGCGCTGCGCTGGCTGGCCGGCGGCTACGAGGGCTGAACCCGAACCGCGAGCAGAGCGGATCAAGGCCCCGCACCCGGCCCGACCGGGGTGCGGGGCCGTTCCCGTTTCGGGCCGGGCCGGCATGATCCGGAGGCGACGCGGGCCCGGAGCGCTGATCCCAGTTCCGTCCGCTCCGTGTCAGCGCACGCTCCAGCGGGCCGTCTGCGAGAAGTCACGTACCAGCTCGGCGAACATGCCCCCTCCTGTCGCCAGCTCGGCCGGGGCGCCGTGCTCGACGATCCGGGTCGGGGCGCCGCGCTCGCGTCCCGACAGGACGTAGACGTGGTCGGCGTTCATGATCGTCGACAGGCGGTGGGCGATGACGACGACCGTCCGCCCGGCCGCCAGCTCGGCCAGTGCCTGCGTGATGGCCGACTCGTTCTCGGCGTCCAGGGCCGAGGTGATCTCGTCCAGCAGCAGGATGGGGGCGTTCTTCAGGAAGGCGCGGGCGATCGAGACCCGCTGCCGCTCGCCGCCGGACAGCTTCAGCCCGCCCTCGCCGACCTGCGTGTCGAGGCCGTCCGGCAGGGCGTTGACGACGGCGCCCAGCCCCGCCTTCGAGATGGCGGCCGCCAGTTCCTCGTCGGTCGCATCCGGGCGGGACAGGCGCACGTTCTCGGCGATCGTCGTGTCGAACAGGTAGACGTCCTGGAAGACCATCGAGACCATGTCCATGAGCTCGGCCGATTCGATGCGCCTCACGTCGACGCCGCCGACGCTGATCCGGCCGGAGTCGACGTCCCAGAAGCGGGCGATGAGCTTGGTGATCGTCGACTTGCCGCAGCCGGACGGGCCCACCAGCGCGGTGATCCGGCCCTCGGCGGCGTGCAGCGACAGGTGCTCGAAGAGGGTGTCGCCGGCCGTGTAGCCGAAGGTCACGTCGTCCAGGTCGATGCCGGTGCCGGCCGGGTGCTTGGGGTGCGCCGGCTCGGGCAGGACGGGGGCGTCGACGATCTGCTCGATCGCGTCGAGACTGACCATGTCCTCCTGCAGGGCGGCGGCGTAGAAGACCGACTGCGAGATGGGCGTGGTGAAGCGGGCCGCCATGACACCGATCGCGACGAAGGCCGCGACATCGAGTCCGCCGCCCAGCACGATGCCCAGACCGGCGGCCAGCACGGCGGCGAAGAAGGCCTGGCCGAGCAGGCCGAAGGCGATGGCCGGTCGCCCCTGGGCGGTCATGATCGCGTCGAGCTCGGTGCGTTCGTCGTGGAGGGCCTTCGCCAGGGGCCGCCAGGCGGTGCCCGAGATGCCCTGGGCGCGCAGCACCGGCTGCAGGCGGGCGTGCTCGATGGTTGCCGAGGCGGTGCGCGCGGCGATGGCTGGGGCCTCCCGGTGCTCCGTCATGAGCAGACGCGAGGCCCAGCCCCACAGCAGGGCGACGACCGGCACCACGAGGGCCATGATGAGGCCGAGACGCCACTCGTGGCAGAAGGTGACGACCATCACCGTCAGCGGGGTGACGGTCCCGGAAATGAGCTGCGGCAACACGATGGGTGTCAGGTGCGAGAGCTTGTCGGTCTCGGTCGAAATGGCCGAGGAGACCCTGCCGACCGAGCCAGCGTCGAACCAGCCGAGCGGCAGCCGCACGACATGGGAGCCGACCCGGGCCACCGCGTTGCCGCAGACGTCGTAGGCGCTCACCTTGTTCGCGCGGATCAAGGTGGCGGCCTGGATGAGGAAGGAGGCCGCGCCGAACCCGACGAGCAGCCACATCGGTCCCCAGGCCTGTGAGGGCTCGGGCCCGAGGAAGGCGCGCAGGAACCCGATGAGCGCGCCGAAGGCCAGACCCTGCAGGACTGCCGCGACGACGTAGCCGGCCACCAGCAGGTAGATCGTCGAGGGCCGGTCGAGGAAGGATGTGAACCGGCTAAGCATGGTGGGCTCCTGCCATGGTCTGGTCCTGCGCAGCCCACAGCCGGGCGTACTGTCCGCCGGCGGTCAGCAGCTGCTCGTGGGTCCCGGTCTCGGTGATGCGTCCGCCGTCGACGACGGCGATCTGGTCGGCGCCGCGGATGGTCGACAGGCGGTGGGCGATCATGACGACCGTCCTGCCCTGCGCCAGGCCGGTGATGGCCCGCTGGATCTCCAGCTCCGAGTGGGCGTCGGCCTGGGCCGTGGCCTCGTCGAGGATGAGGATCGGGGGAGCGGCCAGGAAGGCGCGGGCGATGGTGAGGCGCTGCGCCTCGCCGCCGGACAGGAAGCCCGCGCCCTCGCCGAGCACCGTGTCGTAGCCGTCGGGCAGGGCCATGATCCGCTCGTGGATGTGCGCCGCTTGCGCCGCTTCGACGATTTCGTCGCGGGTGGCGTCGGTTTTGCCCAGCGCGATGTTGCCGGCGACTGTGTCGGTGGCCGTCATGACCTCCTGGAAGACGAGCGACATGGATCCCATGAGCTGCCGGCTGGTCTGGTCGCGCACGTCGACACCGCCGATGCTGATCCGGCCGGAGTCGACGTCCCAGAAGCGGGCGATGAGCCTGGCGAGCGTCGACTTGCCGCCGCCGGAGGGGCCGACGAGCGCGGTCACCGTGCCGGGACGGCAGGTGAGGCTGACGTCCCTGATGACGGGTTTGCCGGGTTCGTACGAGAAGGACACGTCCTTCAGCTCGATGAGCGAGGGATCCGCCGTGAGTTCGGCAGGGGCGTCGGGCTCGGGCAGCTCCCCGGCGGACAGCACCTCGACCGTGGACCGGGCCGCCTGGGCCGCCGCGTAGAGCTGTTGGAAGATCTGCACCAGCGCCATGAGGCCCTCGGGGATGCCCACCCAGACGAGGGCGAAGGCGAGCACCGTCATGGGCCGGGCCCAGCCCATGTGGACGAACCAGTAGCCGATGCCGGTGGTGAGGGCCAGGGTCGTGGCCGGCTGCATCGCGGCGCCGACGATCGCCACGCCGATTCCCGAGGAGTTCATCCACGACATCGAGACGTCGGCGTGGCGCCTGCGGGCTGCGTCGAAACGGCCGAACACCGCGGCGGTCATGCCGAAGTTCTTGACCTCCTTGATGCCGTCGACCATCTCGACGGTCACCGCGGCGAGCTCGCGCTCGGCGGCCGAGTAGTCCTCGAAGCTCCTGCCCATGGCGCGCAGGCTCGGCAGCACGCACAGGGCGAGCAGCAGCAGCCAGCCGGCGATGAGTGCGCCGGCGAAGCGGGCGTCCAGCCACAGCAGATAGCCGAAGCCCACCACGACGACCCCCAGGGTGTTCGCCAGGTCGCCCGACAGGTGCGCGACGAGTGAGTGGATCGAGCTGGTGTCCGAGGTGATCGCCTTGCGGACCACGCCGCTGGAGCGGTCGTTGAACCAGCCGAGCGGCACGTGCGTGAGCTTGTCGACCAGCCGCAGCCGCAGCTCGTGGCGCAGCGCCGCCTCGGTGCGGTGGTTGGCGCCGACGGCTCCCGTGTAGGCGGCGCCGTGGACCACCATGGCGACGACGGCCGCCACGACCCAGCCCCACAGGTGCCCCCGGGAGGCGCCCGCCCAGAGCCCCCGGGCGATCTCGACCAGCCCGATGTACGGCACGACCTTGAGGGCCGAGCCGATGAAGGCGGCCAGCCCGCCCAGCAGCATGGAGCGGTGCGCGCTTGCGGTCAGCTCCCAGATGTTCCCCGGCGCCTGCCCGGCGGCCGATGCTCGTGCTGTGCTCATGGAACGCTGCTTCCTCGATGAGTGGTGATGGGTGGGGTTCGCCGACTCGCGGTCACGCGTTGTGATACGGAGCCATGTGATGACCCGCCCACGTTCCCTGGATTTTCCTTCGCTTAGGCATTCCTAAGATTAGGCCGAGGGGTATTGGGCGTGGCAAGGGGCTGTTCACCGCGTGGCTGTCGTCGTGACGTTCAGACGATGCCGGCGCGCCTGAACTGCTTGCGCGTCAGCGCGCGCCCCCAGCGGCAGCCGATGACCGCTGCCACGACGCCCAGCACGCAGAACACGGCCATCGTCAGCGGGTTCAGCAGCTCCGTGCCCACCCGGGCCACCTCAAGGGTGGCGTTGTCGGCGTACTGGTCCAGGTAGGCCTGCTTCATCCAGACGAAGGGGATGTACTCGCCGATCGCGTAACAGGCGATGAAGGCGCTGTAGGCGATGGTCATCGACCGGAAGGAGCGGCGCCCGAGCCGGGAGTGGATGAGCTCGGCGACGATACCGCCGAGGACCGTCATGTAACACATGGAGCCGCCGGGGGCCATCGTGATGAGGCCCAGGCCGAGGATGAGGCCGGTGATGAGGAAGGAGCCGGGGCGCTGCACCTTGCCGAGCAGGACGGTGAAGATCAGGCCCCCGAAGAGACCGAAGATCACCGGTAGCAGCACCATGATGATCGGCACGGCGGCCATGATCATGCCGCAGAACATGAACAGCACGATGTACAAGGCGATGAACACGCCCATCGTCACATAGTCGCGGACCCTCGAGTTCCGGCGCTGCACACTCTCCGGAGCTGTCGTGAGGGTCTGGGGCGTGGCAGGATCGTTCCGGCTCATTGTTGTCTCCTTTCTCTCAGGATGCGCGCGTGTCGCTGGTCTGGCTGTGAGCGGCGACGGACTCCAGACGCACCGTGCGGTCGCTGATGCGGATCACGTGGTCGAGGAGCCCGGCGGCGAACTCGCTGTCGTGGGTGATGACGAGCACGAGCGCGCCGTCCGCGGCCACCTGCCTCAACAGGTCCGACAGGACGCGCATGGTGCCCGCGTCGAGGCCGCTGGTGGGTTCGTCGAGGCAGATGACCGGGGCCTGGTTCATGCAGGCCAGGGCTATCCCAAGGCGTTGTTTCTGGCCGCCCGAGAGGGTCAGGGGGTGCTGCTCGGCCATGGCGTCGAGCCTCATCCGGGCGAGCAGCTCGTCGGCCCGGCGACGGGTTCCCTCGCCGGGCTCGGGGCCGATGAGCAGCTCGGCGCGCACCGACTCGCCGAGCAGCTGGTACTCGACGTCCTGCATGACGTAGGCGCACTCGCGCGTGCGCCGGCGGCGCGACCAGTCGGTGCCGCCGAACCGGACCCGTGCGCCCCGGCAGGCGAGCAGGCCGAGGATGAACCGGAGCAGCGTCGTCTTGCCGCAGCCGTTGGCGCCGGTGATGCCCACGACACCGCTGGCCGGCAGGCACAGTTCGTCGATCCTCCACAGCACGTCGCGGCCGGGGTAGGCGAAGGCGGCAGAGGCGATGCGCAGCCCATCGCCGCTGGCCGGCCCGGTGACCGGCTGCGAGACGACGGCGGGCGGGTGCAGCTGGCGGAGGCCCCGGTCGGTGAACCACTGCGCGTCCTTGGCGGCGATGTCCTCGGCGTCCAGGTCTGCGACGACGCGTCCGCGGTCCAGGATGACGGCGCGGTCGAGGACGTCGTCCAGGTAGCCGAGCCGGTGATCGGCGACAACCACCGTCACGCCACGGGACCTGAGCGAGCCGATCACCTCGGTGAGCATGGTCAGGGCCTCGGTGTCGAGATTGGCGGAGGGCTCGTCGAAGAGCAGGATGCCGGGGCGCAGCATGAGGGCGGCGCCGATGGCCACCTTCTGCTTCTCGCCGCTGGAGAGCCCCGCCAGAGCCCGGCCCAGCAGGTCCTCGATGCCCACCACGGCCGCGGTCTCGTCGAGCCGCCGGGCGATCTCGGCCGGTTCGACGCCGGCGTTCTCGCAGGGGAAGGCCAGCTCGCTGCGCACGTCGAAGGTGAAGAACTCCGACCGGGGGTCCTGGAAGACGTAGCCGACGCGGGAGGCCAGCTCGGCCGTGGTGTGTCCCGTCACCGGGGAGCCGTCGACGAGCACCCGGCCGGTCATCTGTGCCTCGTGGAGGCCCGGGATGAGGCCGTTGATGCAGCGCAGGGCGGTCGTCTTGCCGCAGCCGGAGGAGCCGGTGAGCAGGACGGTCTGGCCGTCGGGGATGAACAGGTCGATGCCGTCCAGGGCCGGCGGCAGGGGGCCGTCGTCGCCCGGATAGGCGACGCTGAGGCACTGGAACTCGATGCCCATCTCAGCCGACCAGTACCTTCAGCCCGGCGAGGGCGGCGATGCAGGCGCCCGCCAGCGCCACGTCGACGGGCTGGATGCGTGGCGTGACCATGCTGGTGCGGCGGGAGTCGGGGTCGAGGCCCTTGCAGACCGCGGCGGCAGCCAGCTCGTCGGCGATCCGGCCGGTGCGCATGAGCACGGGGACGACGATGTGCTCGCACTGGGCGACCGGGTGGCGCAGCCAGCGCTTCCAGGCGGGCTGGGCGTGGCGTAGCCGCGCGCCGGAGCGGATGACCCGGATCTCGCCCACGAGGGTGGGTACGTAGCGGTAGACGACGATGAGGACGACCAGCAGGGCGCCCCGGACGTGGATCCGGTCGAGGGCGGCCATGACCTCGCCCATGGGGAGCCTGGCGAAGACGAGCAAGGCCGTGACGTAGATCGGGTAGGCCTTCACGACGAGGGTGAGGGCGATCCCGAAGAAGGGCACCAAGGGGAGGGCGACGCCGAGGATGCACAGCCGTTGGGCGGTCACGAGGAGCACGTAGGCGACAGCCAGCTTCCAGGCCCACCGGTCCATGCCGAGCACGAGGCACAGGGCGAGCGCGAAGAGGCTTGCCAGGGCCGAGCCGAGGAGGGGCCCGATGATGGCCGACTCGACGGTCATCGACGCGATCATGACGAGGCCGGCCCGCAGATCGGGCTTCACCGGGGCCGAGGTCTGAGTGGGTGACAGGGTCTGTGATGTGCAGGTCATTGCATCCATCAGTCGAGTGTTCCTATGCTTAGGCAAGACTAACCTATATCTTCTAGGTATTTCGAGTCAATCCGTGTCCGAACAGGTCTGCTGTCATGATGGAGGTTTTTATGGGTGATCGGCACGGTTCCAACGTCGATATGGAGATCGTTGAGCGTAGTGGGCGTACCGTCGCCAAGACGTGGCCTGGCCATGATCAAGTGCGCTGGCGAGTGGTTCTGGCGGCGGCCGCTGCGATGACTGTCGAAGGGTATGATTTAAACATCTACGGCAGTGTTTTGCCGTTTTTGACCGCCGATGAGAATCTTGGCATGACAACGGGGGCTGCTGGCCTTGTGGGATCGGCGGTGTTCTGTGGCATGCTCGTCGGAGGGTTGTGTGTAGGACGGCTCAGTGCACGACTGTCGCAGGTCAGGGTGTTGCGTTGGGGGATCGTTGTCTTCTCTGCTGCCATGTTCGGTGCCAGCTTCGTAGCGCATGCGATGTGGCTTTGAAGTGCTTGGTGTTTTTCGGACAGTGGGTGAAATGATCGTGAGGTAGAATTAGATCATGTCGGCACCGAAATACAGTGCGGAGTTCAAGGAACAAGTCGTTCTCGAGGTCGTCCAGAAGTCCAAGCCGATCGCCGAGGTCGCCAGGTCGTACGGGCTTGTGGCGCAGACAGTCGGGAACTGGGTCGCGAAATGGCGGAAAGAACACCCCGATCCCAGCACTGATGGCACCACCGCGGAAGAACACGCCGAAATCAGACGCC
>NZ_RCIV01000022.1 GCF_003666605.1 Propionibacterium australiense
GGGGGGGGTGTCTTCAGCGGCACTTTCCGGTGGCGTGGGGAGAAGGCGGCTGATCAGGCCCGGCAAGCCCTGGACGAGATCTGGCGCTTCGCCGTGGAACAGGGCTGGCCCCCCGATCCGCGGACTGTCGTAATGGATCCGCTCCTGGCCCGTGCGTGTGCCGTTGGACGCGCCACCGTCACAGGGCGCGAACCGAGACTGATCTACCGTGCCCCGGCCTGGCACCGGCTGTGGGAGTATGCCTGCGACCTCGGGATCGCCCTCCTCCTCTTCGGTGTTCTCCTCACCGTGACCGGCGTGGCGATGCTGGCGGAGCCCGACGGCTTCTGGCACGCGGCGGCCGGCGTGCTCGCGCTCCTGTTCGGAGTCGGCTGCATCCTGCTCGCACTGGGCACGGCGGCACAGAGCTTCGGCCGGACCATCGTGAGTCGGGCGGGAATCAGGGTCGATCGGAAGACGACGATCGCCTGGCCTGCCTCACGATCCAGCCTGTTCGTTGCGGGTGCCCGCGTCCTCGTCGCAGGACCCGACGGGCAAGCCATTCCCCTACCGGGGACCGGCGGCGCCCGGGGCGGCTTCGAGCAGCGGGAGCGGCTCGCTGCTGCCCAGTGCGAGGAGATCTGGTGCTGGGGCGTGGCCAATGGCGCGACGAGTGAGGACGGGTGCTACATCCGGCTCGACTCCGCCCCGCTGCAGCGCGAACGCGAGATCTTCGAGCGCCGCGCGGGCATGACGGTTCCGCGCTGAGCAGGCCGGGCACGGAGAAGGCCGGGCGGGCGCGGACCATCTGTCCTGCACCCGCCCGGCCATTCATTTCGTGTTACGACTGCTTGCGCTTGCGCAGCGTCTGGGCGCCGGCACAGGCGGCGACGAGCGCCACGGCCCCGAACAGTCCTGCGAAGGCGTCCTCACCGGTCCGCGGCATCTTGGCGGGCCTCGTCTTGGACGGCGTTCCCGGCGTCGGAGTGCTCGTCTCCGTGGGTGCCGTCGGGGTCGCATCGGGCGTCGGCGTCACATCGGGGGTCGGCTCGGGCGTCGGGGTCGGCTCGGGCGTCACCTCGATGGCCTCGTTCAGCACGACGACGGTGATCTCCCGGGTGTCCGGGTCATACTCGCGCTGGTAGTCGGCGGTCCAGCCCTCGGGCGCGTCCTCCTCGATGGTGGCGCCGGAGTCCAGCGGCAGGCCCTCGAAGGTGTGGGTCCACTCGTTCGACTCGTCGAGCACGACACTCTCCACGCGGTAGCCGTCGATGGTCAGCCAGACCGTGATGTTCTCGGGCGTGCTGAGCCCGGTCTGGCCCGGGTCCCACTGCTTGGTCACGGTGAGGCTCTCGGTGTACTCGTGCTCGTTGCCGAGTACGACCTTGCCGTTGGAGCCGATGCCGCCGCCACGGGTGGACGAGTTGTTCCGCACGATCACCTTGGCGAGCCCGGAGCTGAGCTGGACGGCCTGATCGCTCGGCGTGGCCTTGAGCTGGTAAGAGGCCGGGTCGTCGGTGATCCCCGACACCGCCGTCTCGTCGGCCGTGTCGGCGGAGTAGCGGGCGACATCCGGATCAGGTACACCGAGCGCGTCATTGGCATCGGCCTCAAGGGCCGCACCGTCGCGGTGCCAGTCGGCCAGGCCGCCGCCCAGCATGCGGTCGGAGATGGTCGCCGTCATCTGCTCCTCGTTGTCGGGCAGGCGCACGATCGAGACGTCGTCGCCGGCGCCCTGCGCGCTGTTGCCGTAGAGCGCGGTGCCGCTGTTCACGTTGATGCTGGCCTCACCGGTCGGGCAGAACCACACGCCGCCGCCCAGCACCGAGGCCTCGTTGTCGGTGATGAGGGAGTCATTGATGTACAGGGAGTAGGGCACCGAGCCCACGTAGAGCCCGCCGCCCTGCTTGCTGGCCGTGTTGTTCTCGATGAGCCCGGCGTTGATGCGCACCTCGCTGGAGGCCGAGTAGACGCCGCCGCCGCAGCCCCTGTCGCCGTCCTCCGTCTGCCCGGCCTGAGCGCTGTTGCCGGAGATCGTGCCACCGTTCATGGTGAACGAGGCCGGGAAGTAGCTGGGCCACTGGGCGAATCCGTCCTCGTAGGGAATCTTGCCGAAGTAGTTGACGAAGGTGTCGTAGGTGGCGACGCCTCCGCCCATGCCGGTGGCCGTGTTGCCCGTGATGGTGCCGTCGTTCATGACGAAGTCGCTGCCGCTCTCGACGTAGACGCCGCCGCCGGCACCGTCGGAGACGCTACCGTCGGCCATGGTCAGGCCCGTCGCCTGGCAGTTGGAGATCTCGCCGCCGTTCATCGTGAAATGCGCCTTCGACCACCAGTCGCTGACGCCGGCCGAGCCGCCGTAGAGGTAGACGCCGCCGCCGCGCGGGGCGGAGCAATTGGTGATCGTGCCGCCGTTCATCGTGAAGGTCGACTCGATGGCGTTGTCGGGGGTTGCTCCATTTCGGTTCAACGCCAGCACAAGGACGCCACCGGAGGTCTGGATCTGGTTGCCGGCGTCCCCGTTGGAGATCTCGCCGCCCTCCATGGTGAAGGTGCCACCGTCGACGACGACCGATCCCGCGTACTGGTTGTTGATCGTCGTGTTCGTGATGGTGCCGCCTCTCATCGTCGCGGACGCGCCATCGCGGACGTAGACGGCCGCGCCGTGGTCGCGGTCGACCGTGGTGTCGGTGATGAGGCCACTCGCCATGGTGAACGTGGCATCACCGCCCGTGACGATCACGGCGCCCACGTTCTCGTCGTAGAAGCCCTGCCGGGAGGCCAGCAGATTGCGCAGGGTGGCGCCGTCCAGGATGAAGGAGCCCGCGGTGGTGACGAAGCAGTTGTTCCGTCCCTGGCCGTCCAGCGTCACGTCACCACTGAGAGTGAACGTGCCACCGGTCTCCACCTGGAAGAACGGCTTGGCGCTGCTCGTGACGGTCGGCGAGTCGCCATCGGCGTTCGTGATGGTGATGATCTTGCCCGCCGGGATGGTGACGGTGCCGGTCAGAGCGATGTCCCCGGCGAGCCGAATCGTCGTCACGTCACCGTCGGTCGCAGCGGCGATGGCGGCCAGCAGGCCGGCCTCGTCGTTCACCGTGACCGTCACGGCGTCGAAGACGGTGGCACGGGGCTGGGGCGCCGAGTCCTGATCGGAGTCGCCGGCAGAGGAGCCCTGCTGGAGCACCTGCGCGGGGGCCGGGGCGTGCTGCGCGGTTGCGGTCGTCGCCCCTCCCGGCGCCACGATGCCGAACGCGAGGACCGCGCTCAACAGATAGCAAAGTCTTCTTCTCATGGGATGCAGCCCTTCCTGGTCTGCTTCGTGTCTCCGGAACTCTTCAGGGGGCGGCAAGGGTGTGGAGGTATTGAAAGTGAACCATTCAGATCATAATTGCTCTTGACCGGAAGCGACATCACGGAGGTTCTCGTCGGCGTGGCGGCCGTCCCTGGGCTGGAACACCGCTGCATTTGCTCATGAGCCTGACCATCTTCGGTGGCTCCCTGGAGTTCGTCGCCGTCTCGATGCTGCTCGTCCCCTTCGCCCCGGCGCAGTGACCATCGGCCTATGCGTCCTCGGCACCGTCGCCATGCGCTTCCTGCCGTTCCTCGCATTCGGCAGCGGACGACAGACACCGGAGTACATCCGTTATCTCGGCGGGGCGCTACCCGCCGCGGTCGTCGGCATGCTGGTGGTCTACAGCCTCAAGGACGTGTCCCTCGTCTCGGACAGTCACGGGGTTCCCGAGGCGATCGCCATCGCCGTCACCGTGGGGCTCCACCTGTGGAGGCGGCAGATGCTGGTCTCCATCGCCGGCGGCACCATCGGCTACATGCTGCTCGTGCAGTTCGTGTTCTGAGCGCAGATCGGTGCCCGGGTCGGGGCGGTTGCTGGTGCCATTTCGTGGGAGCCGATCACCGATCTCCGTACGGCGCACCCGGGGTGAAGCTCCCCGGCGTGGTCTGGGCCCAGCGGCTCCGGCTGGGGGCTATAGGTGGGAGCGGGGCGGGCGGGAGACGTCGATGACGGCATCCGGGTTGTCAGCCAGGATGCGCCGGTGCAGCTCGGGCGCGCGGTGGGGCTCCAAGGACAGGACGCTGATGTCACGGGCGGTGATGGCCGTCACCTGGTTGAAGGCGAGTTCGCCGAAGAGGGTGTCAATGGTGCGGGCCTCGGTGTCGGGGACCACGAACAGTCCGGTCAGCTCCGCGGGCGCGCCGGGGCAGACCGGGGAGCCACTTCCCGCCAGGGAGTAGCCAGGGGCCAGCTGCCGGGCAGTGGCGACCGTGTACCGGGCGAGGCTCGCCAGGGTGTCGATGGCCCACATGCACCGGGCGGTGTCCGCATCGGCCAGCTTCATCGTCAGCTCACAGCCCCAGCCGCTGTAGTCCCCGCCCAGGGCGTCGACATCGGCGGCCAGGGTGCTCAGCCCATAGGTGACGATGTGACGGTAGCCCTTGGGTGAGGTGTACAGGGACAGGCCCTCCAGGACCTGGTCGCCGCCGAAGCGCACGCGATCGGGGGCGAGCGTGGCGAAATGCTCCGGCTCCTGGTCCGGGTAGAGACGGGCCAGCTCGGCGTCAATGGCGTCCCAGCCAGGAGCCCAGTCGTGGTGGCTCTCGGCGTAGGCCAGGAACTCCTCCCGCGTCATCCTGGGCGCCGGGGAAGGCCGTGCCGGTTGGGAAGCCGGCCGGGGCGGGCGGGAGGAGTGTTGGGAGCCGGGGGTGGCTGTCATGGGCCCTCCTTCTCGGCCGCTCCGGGCGGCTGAGCTGCGGCTGGTGATGCCCAGGATGCTACCGCCCGCTCAGGTTGCTCGGCTGTTCCGTCCCACAGCGCCCAGACGCAAGAAACCACTCGCGCGGGGTCCTGGCGGCCGTGGTCACCTCGGCATCGGCACAGCGCCTCATGCACGATCTCCCGACCGCGGGGCCGTGTTCGTTCGGTACAGGTGACCTCCGGCGGCCGCAAACGTCGATCACCGCCAGTTTTACCGCCACTGGCGGCAAACTGGCGGTGATGCGGCGAGCCGGTTCAGGCGTCCATCGGCGCGACAGGGACACGGAACCCGCCTCGCTCGGTGTGCGGCTCGCAGCTGCGGTCAGCCGACAGCCTCGGCCGCCGGGGTCGGCTCGACTGGAGCGGGAGCCACGGTCGGGTCCGTTCGCCGGTCCACGAGCCCGTACCGGGGGCCGAGCTTCCTGATGAGCAGCAGCACGACCAGCGCCGCGATCGTCTCGGCCACGATGATCGAGGACCAGATGCCCACAGGCCCGATGAGAGCCGGCAGCAGCAGCACCGAGCACACCTCCAGGCCGAGGGTGCGGCCGGCCGCCAGCGCCGCCGAGACGAGCCCGTTGCCGAGCGCGGTGAACAGAGACGAGCCGTACATGCCCACACCCACCGACAGGAACGAGAGCGAGAAGATGCGGAAGGCAGTCTGGGTCAGCTCCATGAGCCCCGGGTCGTAGCCGGCGAAGATGAGCGCCAGCGGGTGGGCGAGCAGCTGTGAGGCGAGCAGCATGGATGCTCCGGTGGCGGTGACGATGGCGAGTGATCTGCGCATGAGGCTGCGCTTCTCGACATCGTTCGCGGCTCCGTGCTGAAAACTCATGAGCGGTGCCGAGCCCATGCAGAAGCCCTCGAAGATCGCGGTGAAGACCATGCTGACGTACATGACCGTGCCATAGGCGGCCACCCCGTCCTGGCCGATGAATCTCAACAGCTGCAGGTTGTAGATGATGCTCACCACCGAGATGGCGATCGCGGCCATCATCTCCGACGAGCCGTTCACGCAGGCCTTGCCCAGAGCGGCCGGATCCCTCGCGGGGCACCCCAGCTTCAGGAAGCTCGTATTGGGGCGGGCGAACCAGGCCAGTGGCACGAGTCCGCCGATGAGCTCCGAGGCGACAGTGGCCCAGGCCGCCCCGGCCACGCCCCAGCCGAGGACGCCGACGAACAGCAGGTCCAGCGACATGTTGGTCAGCCCCGCGGCGAGCGTCACGTACAGGCCGAGCCGGGGCCTGCCGGCCGTCGAGGCGAATGCCTGGAAGGCGTACTGGAGCATGAACGCCGGGAGCGAGACCATGAGGATCCGCCCGTAGAGCACGCACAGCTGCAGCATCTCGCCGGACGCGCCGAGCAGCTCGGCCACCGGCCGCATGACGAGGGCGCCGACCACTGCCAGCACGCCACCGGCGCCGAGCGTGACGTAGACGATCATCGAGAAGTAGCGGTTGGCCAGCTCGTCGCGGCCCTGCCCGCGGGTGTGGGAGACGAGCGCGCTGCCGCCCGAACCCATCATGAAACCGAGCGTGCCGAGAATCATGATGAACGGCATGATGAGGGTGACCGCGGCGAAGGCCGTCTTGCCGGCGAAGTTCGAGACGAACAGGCCGTCGACGACCCCGTAGATCGAGGTGAAGATCATCATCGCGATCGAGGGCAGCGTGAAACCCAGCAGGGCGCGGACGCCGAAGTGCCGTGACATGTCCATGGTCGTCAGTTGCTCCCGATGGCGTCGAGCTCGCTCGACAGGGCCGTGGAATAGGCGACCAGGGTGGCCGTGAGCGCAGCGCGCTGTCCCGCCGGGATGGCGCTGAGCGCCGCCAGCTCGGCATTGATGACGGGGACGATGCGCTCGGCGACGATGCGTCTGCCCTGCTCGGTGAGGTAGATGCGCGTCATCCGGCCGGTGCCGGATTCGATGCGGACGGTGCCGTCGGCCCGGAGTCTCTTGACCGCCGAGTTGACCGTCTGCTTCCCGGTGAAGCACAACTCGCACAGCTGCCGCTGCGAGCAGCCCTCACCGGACACGTGCAGCGCGTAGAGGATGTCCAGGGAACTGTCCGAGAGACCCGCGGTTCGTGCGGCCCGGTGATAGGCGTCGTCGATGCGCTTGCTCGCCGCGTTGATGGTCCGCTGCAGGGCCATCAGGTCAGTCGTCATGGATCCTCCCCACCGTATTCGAGTCCGATTTCAGACATGCATACGGTCAGCCATCCTACGTGGCGCCGACCGGTGCGCAAGCATTCATGGCAACTGGGAGAAAACGGTCCGGGGCGGGGCGACCGGGGGGCGGTGCGCTGCGCATCGCGGGTCCGCGATGGCCTGCCCTCGTTGCTGAAGCGCCCGGCGGGGCGGTCGCTCAGGCGATCGCCCCGCCGGGCGTCGGTGTGACGGTGTGGTGCGATGGACCGGCCCCCAGAGGTGGCGCCGGTCCGGCCGGCTCAGTCCAGCTGAGTCCTGAACACGGGGAAGAAGCTGTGCTCGCCATAGCTGGCGAGCCGGCCGACTGCCCGCAGGGTCGCCATGTCGTCCTCGCTGATCGTGAAGTCGAGCGTCGCGTTCTGCTCCATGTGGGCCCGGTTGGCGGTCTTGGGCAGGGCCACCAGTCCGAGCTGCAGGACGTAACGGATGCACAGCTGCGGCACCGAGACGCCGTAGCCGGCGGCGATGGCCGCCACCTCCTCGTTGTCGAGGATCGCGCCGTGTGCGACGGGGGAGTAGGCCTCGACCACCACGTCGTTCGACTGGCAGAAGTCGATGAGCTCGAACGGGGTGTTGCCCACATGGGCGAGCACCTGGTTGACGGCCGGCTTGACGCGAGCATTGTCGATGATGTTGCGCACGTCATCGACGAGGAAGTTGCTCACGCCGATCGACCGCACCCTGCCCGCCGTCCGGGCGTCCTCCAGCGCCCGCCAGGCATCGAGATTCTCCGCGTAGTAGTGGTTGTCGTCGGCGCGGAACTCCGCCCACGGCTGAGGGCTGTGGATGATGAGCAGGTCGACGTAGTCCAGCCCGAGCCGGGCCAGTGACTCGTCGATCGAGGCGGCGGCGGAGTCGTACGACTTGTGCTCGGCGGCGACCTTCGTCGTGACGAACAGCTCGTCGCGGGGCACACCGCATTCGCGGATGCCGGTGCCGACCCCGGTCTCGTTGCGGTAGGCCTGTGCCGTGTCGATGTGGCGGTAGCCGACCGCCACCGCGTCCTTGACGGCCTGCGCCGCGTCCGCGTCGTCGATGAGCCAGGTGCCCAGGCCGAGCGCGGGGATCGAGCTGCCGTCGTTGAGTCGGATCTGCTTGTCGTATGCCATGGTCTTCCTTCCTCGTCATCCTGGCATGCTGGTGTTGGCCGGTCTGCTGGCCCTGTTGCCCCCTCAGCCGGCGTAGACATCCTTGGCCATGCGGAACGCCGCCCAGGCCTTGGGCCAGCCGGCGTAGAAGGCCGCATGGGTGAGGATCTCGGCCATCTCCTCGGCGGTCACGCCGTGGCGCCTGGCGTTGCCGATGTGGAACTGCAATGAGCTGTCGAAGATACCGCCGGCCATGAGCGCGGTCACCGTGACGATGCTGCGATCACGGGCCGACAGCTTGTCCTCACGCGACCAGACCTGCCCGAAGAGCACGTCGTCGTTGAGCTCGGCGAACTTGGGGGCGAAGTCGCCCAGCTGGTCGTGTCCTGCCGTCACCTTGTCTGCCATGTCTGCCTCCTGGATGTGCCTGCTGGATCTGCCGGTGCGCTGCGTCTCAGGCGAGCGTGCCGTACTCCTCGTCGGTGACCGGCTCGAGCCACTCGGTGCCGATGCCCTCGCCCGGGACCATGAGGGCGATGTGGGTGAACCATGAGTCGGGGGCCGCGCCGTGCCAGTGCTTCGCGTTGGCGGGCACGTTGACGACGTCGCCGGGGCGCAGCTCGACGGGCTCGCAGCCCCACTGCTGGTAGTAGCCGCGGCCCGCGGTGGCGAGCAGGATCTGACCGCCGCCGGAGCTGGCACGGTGGATGTGCCAGTTGTTGCGGCAGCCGGGCTCGAAGGTCACGTTCGAGATGTGCACCTGCTCGGTCGAGAGCGGGGCCAGATAGCTCGTACCGGTGAAGTACTGGGCGTACGCCGTGTTCTCCTCGCCGAGTGGGAAGGGGCCGGTGTCGATCTTGTCAGTCATGTTGGGTACCTTTCTGCGGTTCTGGCCGTCCTGCTCGACATGGCCCCTGCGCCGAAGTTCCCACTGTTCAGCGGTGACGTGCCGTGTCAGAGGCCGCTCTCGGTGGTTCGTGGATGGTTTTCTCTCCCAGGTCAATTCTCGGACGCTCATGGCCGTGCTGCCAATACTCACGTCCTGGAGGGCGCCCGTCTGCCCGCCGGGGCTGGCCGACCAAGTCCTGGAGTCCGATCGGGGCCCGGTGCGCCAGCTCGTTGTCGCCGTGACGGGATCCCGGTACCCCCGTGTACCGAACCGGGTACAGGCGTCGTGCGAGACGTCAGCCGGTTCCAGCAGGATCGCGGCATCGGGCAGTCCTGCGTCGAGACGTCCCCTCGGCGGGGCCGTGTCCGCCGGCCGATGCGCTCTAGCGGCGATAGTCGATCACCCATGTCACCGCGTAGACGACGGTCGCGATGACGAGCAGTGTGCTGATCATGATGATGCTCGCCTCGTACAGGTGCATGGTCGCATGGGTGAACAACTCGAGCACGTGGAGGGCGAACAATGCGGCGGCGACGATGATGAGACCGGCGATGAACGTGGTGTGTGAGGCCCGGGTAGCACGCCCGACGATCCCCTGCTCGCGCTCGTCGGCTGCTGTCAGCTCGGAGGCCGTACCCCAGTCGAGACGATGCGACAGGGTCCGGTAGAGGGTCGGGTAGACGACGAGATAGCCCGCCAGGAGGAAGGGGAATGGTGAGGGGGTGAAGGAGAAACCGACGTCGCCGATCGGCTCCACGTGCGTGAAGGGAATGGCGAGGGCGAGCCCTGCCAGGGCGAAGAGCAGTACATTGCCCGCGCAGATCGTGATCATTCTCGTCATCATCCCACCTCTTTCGTGAAGATCGCCTCGATCGGGCGGCCGAGGGTCTCGGCGATGTTCATGGCCAGCAGCAATGAGGGGACGTAGTCGCCCTTCTCCAACGCGATCACCGTCTGGCGGGTGACACCCACCGCCTCGGCCAGCTCGGCCTGCGACATGCCCCTGTCCCGACGTAGTTCTCGCACGATGTTCCTGAGCCTCGCGTCCCGGCGCGCCACCATGACACCTTCCCAAAAGTCTAGTTGACTTTACCTCATAAAGTCTAGTCAACTTTACATCACGGGGTGATCGGCAGTCCTCCGGCGTCGGGTTTCATGTCGACGCGGCGGCGCACCGTGCAATCCGGGTGAGGCGGCTGACCGCCGGCCGCCGACGGTCAGCCGACGGCGCGCAGCACGATGGGCAGTGACTCCCAGCCGCCCAGCGGGAACTGCGCCCGGACGCCCTCGCCGCCGGTCTCGATGCGGAAGCGCGACAGCAGGGCACGGGTCAGGATCCGCAGTTCCAGGGTCGCCAGCGGGCGGCCGGGGCAGGCGTGCGGCCCGGTGCCGTAGACGAGGTTCTTGCCGGCGTTGCCCTCGGGATCGTAGCGGTCGGGGTCGCCGAAGGCCGCTGGGTCGCGGTTCGCGTCGGTCCAGTTGATGACCACCTGGGTGCCGGCCGGCACGTCGCGGCCGGCCACGTGGACGTCCCTCGTGGTGACGCGGCGGTTCGAGGTGAACGGGTCATCGATCCTCAGCACCTCGTCGATGGCCGCGTCGAGACGGGCGTCGTCGAGGTCCGCCCACTCGTCCTGCATCGGGGGGCGGGTGACGAGCCAGTGCGCCAAGACGCCGGCGCACAGGGCCAGCGAGCCGAGATCACCGCCGGTCCAGTTGCGCAGGATCGACACGAGAACCGGATCGGGCAGCGGCTGGCCGGTTTCGTCGCGAAGGTGGACGAGCTCCCAGGTCAGATCGTGCGGGGCGTCGGGCTCGCGGTGCGCGGCGACGATCGAGCCGATGATGCGGTCGAACCACTCGGCCACCTCGCGGGTGCGGGCCAGCTCGCCCGAGCGCGTCGCCTCGTGGTTGGCAGCCATCCACTCGATGAGCTCGTCCTCGAGATCGGGCGACCAGCCCAGCCAGGCGGACTGGGCGCGGACCGCGTAATGCGAGCCCAGGTCATTGACCGCATCCAGTGTTGCGCCGTCGGCGAGCGGGTCGAGCAGTCCCGCGGAGACCTCCTCCAGGAGTGGCTGCAGCGCGGCCATCCGTCCGGGGGAGAAGAAGGGTGCCAGGAGCCGGCGCATCGCCGCGTGCTCGGCGCCATCCATGCCATTGGGCACCTGCAGGAAACGCGAGACGTGACTGGAATAGGTGACGGGGTCCTGGGCCACGGCGACTGCCTCGGCATGGGTTCTGATGACGGGACGCTTGCTCTGCTGATCGGCCATGATGCTCCTTCCCGGTCCGGTCGCGGGGTCAGCTGAGAGATCTTTTTCCCAGAGGTTACCGGAGAAATTAGCTGGGTGTGGCAGGTGCAACGGGCTCGGCGTGCGAGGACCGGACGTGAAGATGCCGCTGCCGTCCCGGCGCGGGTGCGCGCCGGGGGCGCCGCTCGGTGACCGCGTCGTCTCAGCGGCGTTTGCCGTGCAGACCCATCGCCGTGCCGACCGTCACCATGACTGCGCCGGCCCCCATGACCAGTGCCGAACTCTCGGCGCTGATGAGCGGAATGGTCCCGCTGGAGATCTCCTCCTGGCCAGGATCGGCAGAGCCGTCCGATGTGGTCGATCCGGGTTCGGGGGACGCGCCGGGGGACGGGGAGCTGCTGGGGGACGGCGAGGGCGATGGCGCGTCCTCGCCCTGGATGTTCGAGAACACGACCCCGTCGGAGTCCGTGACGATCGTCACGACCGGGTTGGTCCCCGACTCGTCGGCGCCCACCCGCACCTCGACGTGTTCGGTGTGCGTGTCGTAGGTGATCCCGCCACCGGTGGCGGTGCCCGCGTTCTGAGCGCCGGTGGGGACGAGCTGGACGATCGTGTACGCGGTGCTCGTGCCGATGCTGTTCCGGTCGAACTGGGTCGGCTCGAAGGCGAATGAGCCATCGGCGAGGTTCGTCGTCGTGGCGACCAGGGCACCGGAGGCGTCGGCCAGCTCGAAGGTGAACTGGCCGTCCTGCAGCTCTCCGCCCTGGAGCGTCGTCAAGCCCGTGACGGTGGCGGTGGCGCTGGTCGCCACGGCGACCTCGACGGTCACCGCGGCCTCGTAGCCGGTCGAACCGTAGTAGGCCTGCGGTGCGTAGTAGTAGGTGGCCTGGTAGATGCCCGGCGTGCTCGTGTCGACATTGGTCTCGACTCGGACGTCGGCGCTGTCCAGGGCGACGTCCGCGCCGGCGTGGTCATGGATCCAGTCCAGGTTGTCCGCGGGTGACCACGAGGCTCCGAGTTGCACCGTGCTGTTGACGGCGCTGATCACCTGGCGCACCCTGACCTCGGCCCCGTTGAGGGCGCCGCTGCCGGTCGCCTCGGTGGGATGGAAGAGGTCGCTGGGATAGGTGTACCTGGCGGCCAGGCCATCACTCGTGTTCTCGTCCGCCTCGACCTGCCAGCCTGCGTCCCGGATGGCCGATTTCACACGGGTCAGGTCGAGCGAGACATTGCCGCCGGTGAAGAGCCTGTCGTCGGGACTGGCGGTGTGCGCGTCGGTGCTGTCGTCCGTGACCATGTTCGAGATCGTCAGATCGGAGATCTGCATCGTTGGCATGCGGGACTGGATGATCTCGGGAGCGTTGGAGGACGCGCGGTACTGGCCGTTGCCGGACAGCGGGCTCGTGCCCTGCTCGTTGCCGGTCACCCGGCGGGCGAAGCGAATGCGCGTCGACGCGCCGGCAGTGGCGGGGGAGAGGATGTTCTCCTCGATGCCGACCCACACGGAGCCGGACAGGTCCAGCTCGTCCTTGTTGATGAGCGTCAGCGCGATGGTCAGCCTGAACGTCTCACCGGGTTCGAGGGAGCCCGTGAGCTCGAGTGCCTGCAGCGTCGACCAGTCACCGCCGACCGAGGCGGACCACTCTGCATGGGGAAGGTACGCGCCGACGGAAGAGCCGTAGGCGATCGTGATACCGCCGGCTTCCGACTCCGGGGCGAGGCCGTCCTCGCCTGCTCGGACCCGTGAGGGATCGACGCGCAGCTGCGGGACGCCCGCCTCGGCGGCCTGCGCGGAGGGCAGTGCCACGACCTGCTTGAGGTCTTCGATCGGCTCATCCGTGTCGTTCGACAGTTCGATCACGGCATTGAGATCGGAGTAGGTGTCGACGTCGATGATCGACAGGGCCGGTGGCGATCCGGCGGTGGAGTGATTGGACTCCTCGGTGTCGCCGCCTCGGTTCGTCGCGGTGAAGTACGTGGTGTGCGTGAGGGCGCCATCGACGAGGGCGGCCGTGTTGGCGTTCGCACCGGTGTAGATCGCCTCGGAGGAGTCGGCCATGGCGGCCGGGACACTCAGCCCGAGCAGGCATGAGAGCATGACAATGGCGGCGATGCTGACGCGCGCGGTCCACGAACGAGTGACCGCCGCGAGCCAGCGACCAGTCGAGTTCATAGGGTCCGCCAATCGATGCTCCAGTGGGGTGATCCGCGCCAAATTCTACCAGCAACCCTGAGAAAAATTAAGGGTGTCCATTCTCTCAGGCAGAGCCGGTTTGGTGCGGAATGGCCCCTGCGGGGCGGCGATGCATCAGGGTCTTCCCCTTGTCCTCTTCCAGGGCCGGGCCAGGGTCGCGGGTGCTGTCCCGGTGACTGCGGTCGTTCATGCCGGTCCGCTGATCCCGCGCCGGCCCGGGTCAGTCCGGGGCAGCTCGGCCACCGCTGCGGCCAAGGCGTCGACATCCCGGTCGCTGGTGCTCCAGCTGGTGCAGAAACGTGTGCAGTGGCGGTCCTCGCCCACGCGCTGCCAGTACTTGACGGCGAAGCCGGTGGACAGTGCCTCCAGCTGTGCCGTGGTGAGCACGACGAACTGCTGATTGGTCGGGCTGGTCATGAACGCAGGGATTCCTGCATCGGTGAAGAGCTGCGCGATGCGCTGGGCCTTGATGTTCGCCCCGACCCCGATACGCCGGTAGAGGTCGCCGGAGAACAGCGTCTCGAACTGCACGCCCAGCAGCCAGCCCTTGGCCAGCATGGCGCCGTTCTGCTTCATCAGGTTCCGGAAACCGGTGCGCAGGACCGGGTTGACGAGCACAGCGGCCTCACCGAACAGAGCCCCGCACTTGGTGCCGCCGATCGTGAAGGCGTCAGTCAGCTCGGCCATGTCGGCCAGTTGGACGTCGTTGTCCGGCGAGCCGAGGGCATAGGCCATGCGGGCTCCGTCGACGAACAGGAGCAGCCCGTGCTCGTGGGCGGTCCGGGAGATCGCGGCCAGTTCGCCCCGGGAGTACAGGGTGCCGAACTCGGTGGGCTGGGAGAGGTACACCAGCGCCGGCTGGCTGATGTGCTCGGCAACGATGCTCTGCTGGGCGTCGAGGGCGGCGCGCTCGACCTGGGCGGCGCTCAGCTTGCCATCGACCCCGGGAACGATCTCCACCTTGTGGCCGGTGTGCTCGACGGCGCCGGCCTCGCGCTGGGCGATGTGGCCGGTCTCTGCGCTGAGGACGCTCTGCCAGGGCCGCAGCGCGGCGGCGATGACCGTGAAGTTCACCTGTGTGCCGCCCACCAGGAAGTGCACGTCGGCAGCGGCCCCGCCCAGTTCCGCCCGGATCAGCTCCGCGGCGCGGGCACAGGTCACGTCGGTGCCGTAGCCGGGGAAAGTCGACTCGTTCGAATCGAGGATCGCCTGCAGGATCGCCGGATGGGCTCCGTGGTTGTAGTCATTGGTGAACAGGATCAACGTGTCGTTCCTCTTCCGTGTTGTTGCGCCGGGCGGCGCATGGCTCTCACGATAACGCCGCGGGCGTCCGCCGAGGTCCTGTTGGTCGAGGTGGTGCCCGGCTCGCCTGGTGGGCCGTCCGCTGCTGGGGCGATTGGGTGACGACCGAATCTCTCTGCTAACCTCAAATGGTAAATATATTGACCGCTCAGGGGAATCGGCGGGACGGCATGGACAGGCGAGCCAGGAGAAACGCATTCCGGTACTGCACACTGCGTGACGAGCAGTTCGCGCTCTATGACGCCTACGCCAAGCGTCACGGCATGCTCGTGAGCACGCTGCTCGTGGTCAACGCCGTCTTCTACGCGAAGGAAGGCATCACGCAGCGCGACATCGCCGCGCAGACCTTCCAGTCCAAGCAGACCGTGAACCTCATCGTGAAGAAACTCCTCGCGGCAGAGCACGTCGTGGTCGAGCGCGCCGAGGGTGACGGGCGCGAGAAACTCGTGGCGCTCACCGCGGCGGGACGCGAGCGCTACGAGCGCGAGATACGCCACATCACCTGGGCCGAGGACAAGGCGATGTCGCTCCTGGCGCCCGACGAGCAGGAACGGCTCGTCGACCTGCAGCGCCGATTCACCAAGAACCTGACCGAACTCATCGAGCGCGAACCGTTGGGATACCGGGACGAGGAGGAATGAGCCCATGGAGTTCTACGAGGCCGTCCACAAGCGGCGCAGCATCCGCCAGTTCGAGGACAGACCCATTGCCCGCGAGACCATCGAACGCATCGTCGAGGCGGGCCTGGCGGCGCCCTCCTCGAACCACCAGCGCCGCTGGCAGCTCGTGGTGCTCACCGAGAAGGACCGCATCGTCGAACTCTCCAGACACATCCGCAACATGCCCCGCCGGTTCAAGGAGGCGAGAAGCCCCCAGCAGGAGATGATGCAGATCTCCTACCCGCGCCAGCGGAGCATGGTCGCCGAGGCCGCCTGCGTCATCGTGCCCACGTTCCACTGCAAGTACCCCATCAGCGAGGAGGGCGGCGGCTGGGGCCTGAACGACTACGGCGCGGCATGGGCGCTCATCGAGAACATGCTCCTCGCCGCCACCGCGGAAGGGCTGAGCTCGGGCGTGCACATTCCGGTGAGGAAGGAGCCGGCGGAGATCCACGAGTTCCTGGGCATCCCCGAGCCCTGGCGGCTGCCAGCGCTCGTCGTGCTGGGCCATCCCGCGGCGGGCGCCGAGACGCCCCGCCAGGTGGAGGTGTCCGTCGACAAGAACGTGCACTGGCAGACCTGGTAGACGCCCAGGGCATGGGGCATGTGCCCGTCCACGGTGGTCACATGGGCATGGTTCTCGGTCCATGTATCCCAGTGGTCGACGGGTCATGCCTGCGGTAGCGTTCCAGTGGACCGCAGGGCATTGCTCCGCGGTCCGGTTGTGGATCGTCCCGGTGCTGTGACGATGGGATGGATGCACATGCCGACTGGACCGGATGCACATGTCACCATGGCACATCCGTGAACGATGATGATCCCGCGGCCCCCGCGGAGACAGGAGCTATTCATGGACAGGAACTACTTCGACCTGAGCGAGCGTGTCGCGCTCGTCACCGGCTGTTCGACCGGTCTCGGCGTGCAGATGGCCGAGGCCCTTGCCGCATCCGGTGCGACGATCGTTCCCGTTGCCCGGCGCACCGAGCTCATCAACTCCGTCGCCGAGCGGATCACCGCAGAATTCGGTGTCGAGACGATGCCGATCCGCTGCGACATCACGAGCACCACCGACGTCGAGACGATGGTCGACGAGGTGGTGGAGCGTTTCGGCCGGATCGACGTCCTCGTCAACAACGCCGGCACCGGCGCCATCGGCAACGCCGAGGACATCACCGACGAGCAGTTCGACCATGAGCTCGAGGTCGACCTGTTCGGCACCTTCCGGGTCGCCCGGGCCGTGGCGAAGAAGGCGATGATCCCGGCCGGCTACGGGCGCATCATCAACATCGCCTCGATGTACGGGCTGGTCGGCAACATGGTCGCTGGCTCGGCCCCGTACCACGCGGCAAAGGGCGGCGTGGTCAATCTGACGAGGGCCTTGGCCGCCGAGTGGGGCAAGCACGGCATCACCGTGAACGCGATCTGCCCGGGCTACTTCTACACCGACCTGACCACCGAGACGCTGGACAGTGACTTCTTCCAGCAGCACGCCAGGGTCACGATCCCGGCCCAGCGCTACGGTGAGACCGGGGAACTCGACACGGCGGCGCTCTTCCTGGCCTCCCCGGCCTCCAGCTACGTCAACGGCACTGCCATCCCGGTCGACGGCGGCTACACCGCGATCTGACCGGTACGGCGGGTGCCGTGACCGGCTCCTCGTGGCAGGTCACGGCACCCTGGCCAGATGCGGCGAGACGGGGTCGGTCCCACCGCAACGACGCACGGGAACGGACACGAGATGACGGAACTGGAGAAACTGGACGCTGGACTGGAGTACAACTTCCTGGATGCCGAGGTGGCCGCGCGCAAGGAGAACGCCCTGCGCCTGTGCCAAGAACTCGAACAGGTGGACGTCAGTGACTTTCCGGCCCAGGAAGCCGTCGCCAAGCGGCTGCTCGGCTCTACCGGGGAGCACGTGTACCTGCAACCGGGGTTCCGCTGCGACAACGGCCAGAACATCCACGTCGGCGAGGCCTTTCTCACGAACTACAACGTGACGATCCTCGACATCATGCCGGTGCACATCGGTGACCACTGCATGATCGGTCCTGGCACGACGATCTCCACCGTCGGCCACCCGCTCTCACCGGCGGGCCGCCGTGCGAAACTGGCCAGGGGTGAGCCGGTGACGATCGGCGATGACGTGTGGATGGGTGCCAACGTGGCCGTAATGCCCGGGGTCACGATCGGAACCAACGTGATCGTCGCCGGGGTGCCCGCCCGCGTCGTCCGGGTCATTGACGACGACCTCGACCGCGGTCGCGTCCGGGGAGCGGCGGCTCAACCGGGCCCTGTCACCGACGAGACGGCGCCACGA
The DNA here is from genome assembly GCF_003666605.1 of Propionibacterium australiense. Taxonomy (GTDB): domain Bacteria; phylum Actinomycetota; class Actinomycetes; order Propionibacteriales; family Propionibacteriaceae; genus Propionibacterium; species Propionibacterium australiense. Next base: position 17,669 of record NZ_RCIV01000022.1, read on the forward strand.
TGAGCGCCGACCAGTCGGTGCGTGCGCTCAGCTTCGAGCGCGACGGGCTGCGCATCCGCGGCGAGCTCCACCTGCCCGCCGGAGACGGCCCGTTCCCAGCCGCCATCTGCAGCCACGGTTTCGGGGCGACCAGCGCACGCTGCGAACCCTATGCGCGATTCCTGACCGCCCACGGCGTCGCCTGCTACCTGTTCGACTTCTGCGGCGGATCCCGCCACAGTCGCAGCGACGGGAGCCTGCGCGACCAGTCGGTGCTCACCGAGGTCGCCGACCTGGAGGCCGTCCTCGGCGGGATCCGGACCCAGCCGCTCGTCCGCCCCGACGAGGTCTTCCTTGTGGGAGCCAGCCAGGGCGGCTACGTCTCGGGGATCGTCGCCGCACGGCACCCGCACGCGGTACGCGGACTGGTCATGCTCTACCCGGCGCTGGTCATTCCCGACGACGCCCACGAGCGGTACGCGAGCCTGGACGAGGTGCCAGAGGACCCGGTGCTGTTCGGCGTGCCGGTCGGGCGGCGCTACTACGTGGATGCCTGGGGCCTCGATCCGGCCCGGGACCTGGTCGGTTACGCGGGAGGGGTCCTCATCGTCCACGGCGAGCAGGACGAGTTCGTCCCGATCAGGTACTCCGAGCGTGCCGTCGGCCATTACCCCCATGCCCGCCTGGTGCCGATCCCGGGAGCAGGCCACGGCTTCCACGGCGAGGCGCTGAGGACGGCCGAACAGGAGATCCTCGAGCTGATCGCCACGGCACTGGGCCGGGCCTGATCCCGGCACGCCCGGGCGGGGCCGTCGGCGGCACCCGGCAGTGGCTGCCGCGCGGCACAGGTTCACCCGCTGCTTGAGGGTTGTGCGCGCCCTCACCCGGCGCCGCTACTCTGGGCCCAAGAGCGTCACGAGGAGCCTACTGATGACATCGGAGAATCTGCCCGGACTGGATGAAGCCGCCGACCAGACCGAGGAGTTCGACGCGATGGGCCGGCCGATGCCGGAACTCGTCGTGCCCGAGCAGCCCGATGGCCCCGGCCGGGCGATGGTCATCGCCCTCTGCAACCAGAAGGGCGGCGTCGGCAAGACGACCACGACGATCAATCTCGGTGCGGCGCTGGCCGAGCTGGACCGCACGGTGCTGCTCGTCGACTTCGATCCCCAGGGCTCGGCCTCCCTCGGCCTCGGCGTGCACCCGCACACCCTCGACAAGAGCATCTACAACCTGCTGCTGAGCGACCGGGACACCTTCGACGACGTCGTCCTGCACACCAACGTCCCCGGCCTGGACCTCATGCCCGCCAACATCGACCTGTCGGCCGCCGAGGTTCAGCTCGTCGGCGAGGTCGCCCGCGAGCAGACCCTCAAACGCCTCCTCGACCCGGTGCGCGACCGCTACGACTTCATCCTCATCGACTGCGCCCCCTCCCTGGGGCTGCTCACCATCAACGCGCTGACCGCCTCCGACCGCGTCATCATCCCGCTCGAGTGCGAGTACTTCGCCCTGCGCGGCGTCGCGCTGCTGTCCGACACGATCAACAAGGTCATCGACCGGCTCAACCCGGAGCTGCGGGTGCTCGGCGTCCTGGCCACCATGTTCGACGGCCGTACCGTGCACACCCGCGAGGTGCTCGACCGGGTCATGGAGGTCTTCGGCGACGACGTCTTCCACACCGTCATCCGCCGCACGATCCGCTTCCCCGAGACCACCGTCGCCGGCGAACCCATCACCACCTACGCCTCGAGTTCACCGGGCGCCGCCGCCTACCGCACGCTCGCCAAGGAGGTGCTGGTCCGGTGCCACGAAGGGTGAGCCTGCCCGGGGCGGAGGAGTTCTTCCGCCCCACCCAGGGGGCGGCCTCTTCCCCTCCTGCGCCCGAGGAGACCTCGGGCACGAGCGGGCGGGTGCGTCACGACGAGAAGATCACGATCTACCTGTCAGGGGCCGAACTCCTCGAACTGGAGCAGGCCCGGCTGAGCCTGCGCGCCGAGTACGGTGCCGCGGCGGACAGGGGCCGTGTCGTCCGTGAGGCCATCGCCATCGCACTGGCCGACCTCGCCGCCAACGGCGAGGCCTCCCAGTTGGTCAAGCGGCTGAAGGGCTGAGGGATGACCCGGGCCCCCGATGACGTGCCGAACCAGAGGGCCGATCCCGGCGGCGAGCACGACTTCCACGTGAGCCTCGACAACTTCGACGGCCCCTTCGACCTGCTCCTGCAGCTGATCAACAAGCACCAGCTCGACATCACCGAGGTCGCCCTGTCCCGGGTGACCGACGAGTTCATCGCCCAGGTCAGGGCGGCAGGCCAGCGCTGGGACCTGGAACGCACGAGCAGTTTCCTCGTCGTCGCCGCAACCCTGCTCGACCTGAAGGCCGCCCGCCTGCTGCCCAGCGGGGAGGTGGACGACCCCGAGGACCTCGCCCTGCTCGAGGCCCGCGACCTGCTGTTCGCCCGGCTGCTGCAGTACCGCGCCTTCAAACAGGTCTCGGTCCGGTTCGCCGCCCTCATGGACGCCGAGGCGCGCCGGTTCGCCAGGCCCGGCGGGCTGGAGGACGACTTCCGCGGGCTGCTGCCCGATGTGACGATCCCAGGCGGCGTGGAGCGTCTGGCCCGCCTGGCCGTCCGGGCCTTCTCCCCGCCCGAGGTCGTGACGATGCCGCTGGAGCAGCTGCACGTCGTGACCGTCAACGTCGGCGAGCAGGCCCAGGTTCTCGTCGACAGGCTGCGCCGCCTCGGCCAGGCGAGCTTCCGGTCGCTGACCGCCGGCGTCGACCGGATGACAGTCGTCGCGCGTTTCCTGGCCCTGCTCGAGCTCTTCCGGCAGGCCGCGGTGGCCTTCGAGCAACTGACGCCCCTGGGTGAGCTGACCGTGCGGTGGACCGGTCAGGCCGACGGGGAACTGACCATCAGCGACGAGTTCGACGAGCCTGCCGGTGAGGAACCGACCGAGCCCGGAGAACAGGCCGGGCCGGCTGCCGATCAGGAGCCGGCCGAGTCGCCGGCAGGCCGGGGACGAGACGCCGGGGCCGGCGACGAAGACCCCGTAGAACAGTCAGGAGCACGCCCATGAGTGACGAGGAACCGTCGATGCCCGCAGCGGCGCAACAGCGGGGCGCCGTCCCGGCTGAACCCGGGGCGGTTGCCGGACCCGGCCACGTGCCCCGTGCCGAGGAGATCCGTGGGCTGCTCGAGGCACTGCTCCTCATGAGCGAGGAACCAGCCGACGAGGCGGCACTCGCCGAGGCCGTCGGAGCCCCGGCCGAGGTCGTCCGGGAGGCGCTCGACGGGCTCGCCCGCTTCTACGACGAGAGCGGCCGGGGCTTCCAGCTGCGGCGCGTCGGCGGGGGATGGCGTTACCACACCCGCCCCGAGCACCACGACACGATCGCGGCCTGGGTGCGTGCCGGCGGCCAGAACCGGCTCACCCAGGCATCCATGGAGACGCTCGCCGTCATCGCCTATCTGCAGCCGGTGCCCCGCTCGCGGGTCTCGGCCGTGCGGGGCGTCAACGTCGACGGCGTCGTCCGTACGCTGCTCGCCCGCGGCCTCGTCGACGAGCAGGGGGCCGACGCCACTACCGGCGCCGGTCTGCTCGTGACCACCGACTACTTCCTCGCCCGGCTAGGCTTGGACAGCCTGGAGCAGCTGCCCGACATCGCCCCGCTGCTGCCGGAGGCCTCCGTGCTCGAGGCGGAGCTCGCACACCTCGCACGACCCGGCGAGCAGGGCGGGCACGAGGGCCGGGCCGACGGAACCACGGGGAGTGAGCCGGGCGATGCCGAGGAACGCACAGAAGACGACGAGGAGCGGACGGACGATGAGCCAGACCAACAGCCGTGAGACGGGTGAGGGAATCCGGCTGCAGAAGGTGCTCTCGCAGGCCGGCGTCGCGTCGCGCCGGGCCAGCGAGATCATGATCGACGAGGGTCGCGTCGAGGTCAACGGGCGCATCGTGACCGAGCAGGGCATGCGCGTCGACCCCGAACGTGACACGATCCGCGTCGACGGCGCCCGCATCCCTGCCCCCCGCCGCCACATGTACCTGCTGCTCAACAAGCCACGCGGCGTCGTCTCGACCATGGACGAGTCTCAGGACCGCCGGACGCTCGCCCAGTACGTGCCCCGCCACCAGCGGCTCTACCACGTGGGGCGGCTCGACACCGACACCGAGGGCCTCATCATCCTGACCAACGACGGCGAGTTCGCCCATCGACTCGCCCACCCCAGCTACGAGGTGCGCAAGACCTATCTCGTCGAGGCCGAGGGGGTCATGGACAACAAGACCCTGCACCGCCTCGAGAAGGGCCTGCGCCTGGAGGACGGGCCGATCAGGCCCGACCGGGTGAAGCTCGTCTCGCGCGGCCCCTCCCGCACCCTCGTCCAGATCACCCTGCACTCGGGCCGGAACCGTATCGTGCGGCGCATGATGGACTCGGTCGGCCACCCGGTGCGCCGGCTGGCCCGCATCGGGATCGGCCCGGTCCGCCTCGGCGACCTGGCCAGCGGAGACACCCGTGAGCTGACACGCGAGGAACTGGGGACGCTGCTCGACATCATCGGCATGTGAGGGGCCGGCCCCAGCTGGCGTGCTGGTCGGCGACTCTCACACCAGCGGCTAGTAGCATGACCGCGTGCTAGTTCATCCCAGCGGATCTGACCCACGCCGCGCACGGGCCCTCCGACGGCTCGCCGCGGCCCTGCTCATCCCGCTCGTCCTCATGGGGGCGTCCGGGTGCGGCAACGACGAGGAGACCTCGGACGCCTCGTCGTCCCCGGCCGCGAGCGCCGAGCCCAGCGAGTCGACCAGCCAGGCCCCGGCGACGATCATCGACAGCCTCGACAAGATCAAGGTCGAGGGCGAGGCCGGGCAGGCCCCGACCGTCAGCGCCGAGTGGCCGCTGGGCGTGGACGAGACCATGAGCACGGTCCTCACGCAGGGTGACGGCGCCGAGGTCCCCGAGGGCGGGACGGTCGAGGTCAAGTACCACGGCGTCAACGGGCGGACCGGCGTCGTCTTCGACGAGAACTACGGCTCCGGCAAGACCACCACCTTCTCGCTCGACCAGGTCATCGCCGGCTTCTCGAAGGGCCTGGCCGGCAAGCACGTGGGCGACCGGGTGCTCATCGGCGTCCCCGGCTCTGACGGCTACGACTCCGCCGGCGGTGCGGCGAGCGCCGGCATCGAGGTGGGCGACACGCTCTTCTTCGTCGTCGACATCGTCTCGACCGTCCTGTCCGAACCGGCCGGCGCCACGGTCACCGTCGACGACGCGAACCTGCCCACCGTCACCTGGGACGACGGCATCAACAAGCCGTCCGTGTCGATCCGCTCCGGCGTCGACGCCCCGAACGAGCTCAAGGTGCAGACCCTCATCAAGGGCGACGGCCCCGAGATCGCCGACACCAGCGCGACGCTCACCGTCAACTACCTGGAGGTGGCCTACTCCGACGGGCACGTCATCGAGTCGACCTACAACGATGGCGACCCGGCCCCGGAGAGCGGCGCCCTGAACTCGCTCATCGACGGCTGGCAGCAGGGCCTCGTCGGGCAGACGGTCGGCAGCCGCGTCCTCCTCGTCGTCCCCGGCTCACTGGCCTACCCGGACGGCAACGAGAGCCCGGCGATCGACCCGAACGCGACCCTCGTCTTCGTCGTCGACATCCTGTTCCAGCAGACCGCCTGAGCCGTCAGGGCGCGACGGGAACAGGAGCGACCCACGGCTGCGCCAGCGCCGGGTCGGTGAGCGCACCGGCGTCGTCGGCCAGCATCCCCAGCAGGGCGCGGGGACAGTCGGCGCGTGGCAGGGCGCAGGAGTCGCACAGCAGCCAGAAGACCTGCCGGGCGCTCGTGCCGGAGGCCACCAGCTCGGTGAGCGTCACGGCGCCGTCGCGCTTGGCCAGGCGTTCACCGCGGGCGTTCACGACGAGACCGACGTGGGCGTACTGCGGGGCCCTGCCGCCGAGCCGTTCGGTGAGCCACGCCTGGCGAGGGGCCGAGGCGAGCAGGTCGGCTCCCCGCGTCACCTGGGTGATGCCCTGCGCCATGTCGTCCACGACGACCGCCAAGTTGTAGGCGGGCGCCCCGTCGTTGCGCCACAGGACGAAGTCGTCCACCTGACCCGTGACGGTACCGGCGAAACGATCCGCCACCCGCTGGACGGCTCCACCGGCCCGCACGCGGAGGGCCGCCGGGCGCCTGGCCCGCCTGATCCTGCGCTCTGCCTCGTTCAGGTTCGCGCACGTGCCGGGATAGGGGCGCTGGCCGGCGTGCGGTGCGCTGGACGCCTCGGCGATCTCGCGGCGGGTGCAGAAGCACTCGTAGCCGTCCAGGCCGGCCGTGGCGTCCCGGTACAGGTCCAGCCGCTCGCTCTGGCGCACGACCGGACCGTCCCAGTCCAGGCCGATGGCCTCCAGGTCACGCAACTGCTGGTCGGCGACTCCCGGTGCGGCGGCCACCCGGGCGCGGTCGAGGTCCTCGATGCGCACGATGAAGTTCAGCCCGTCGGCGCGGGCGAAGAGCCAGGCCAGCAGTGCCGTGCGCAGATTGCCCAGGTGCAGGTCGCAGGTCGGGGAGGGGGCGAAACGTCCCGCACCACGGTGACTGGAATCGTTCACCAGACCATGGTGGCACGGCGGGTGGCACGCACCCGGTGCGCGGCGCAGGCGTCCGGCCGTGGGGCGATGGGCGCTGGTACCGTTCACGGTGTGGCGCAACGAACATCCGAACGGCTCGTCAACCTGACGATCGCCCTGCTCAGCGCACGCCACTGGGTGAGCAAGGAGCAACTGCGCGAGCTCGTCACCGACTACCGGGAGATGAGCCCGGCCAACTTCGACCGCATGTTCGAACGCGACAAGAGGGCGCTGCGGTCCCTGGGGGTGCCGATCGCCACCGGCAGCGACGACGGCTACTTCAAGGACGAACCGGGCTACCGCATCATCCGCCACGACTTCGAGCTGCCGCCGGTCACCTTCGACCCGGACGAGCTGTCGGCCCTGGCACTGGCCTCCCGCGTCTGGCGCGAGGCGAGCGTCGCCTCCGACACGATCAGCGCCATCGCGAAACTGCGCGCGGCCGGCGCCCAGGTGGACTCCCGCCGGTTCGAGGCCCTCGCGCCGCGCATCAGCGCCAGCGAACCGGCCTTCGACGTGTGCTGGCAGGCCACCCTCGACCGCACCCGCATCAACTTCGGTTACCGCGGCGCCGACGAGCTGCGCACCGTCCAGCCGTGGAGGCTCACCTGGCGGCGCGGCAGCTGGTACCTGCTCGGGTTCGACGAGGGCAGGCAGGCCCCGCGCATGTTCAAGCTGGGGCGCATCAGCTCCGGTCCGGACACCGTCGGCGGCCCCGGTGCCTTCACCGTCCCCGACGGCACCGACGTGGACGCTCTCTCCCGCTCCCTCGAACCCGCAGGGCCCGATACGAGCGCCCTCGTCGCCGTGCGGGGCGGGTGCCAGCCCTGGCTGACCCGGCGCGGTACGCCCGTGGACAGCGACGTCGACCTGCCCGAGGATTTCCAGTGCTGGCGGATCGACCACGCGGCCGGCGATGACCTCGCCGCTCAGATCGCCGCTGCCGGACCCGACGCCGTCGTCCTCGAGCCGGCCGAGCTGCGTGCCGAGGTCGTACGGCTGCTCCGGATCAGCGCGGGGAGGCAGGCATGAGTACGAGCGCCGAACAGGTCCAGCGGATGCTCGCCGAGGTCCCCTATCTGATGAGCAATCCCGGCGCCACCGTCGACGAGGTCGCCAGGACCTTCGGCATCACCCCCGCCCAGCTCGGCAGGGACCTCCAGGCCCTGTGGATGTGCGGGTTGCCCGGCCAGGGCGGGGGAGACCTCATCGAGATCGACATGGACACCGTCAAGGACGCCGGCGTCATCCGCCTCAGCAACGCCGACTACCTCTCGCGCCCGATGCGCTTCACCCCGGACGAGGCGGCGAGCCTGGTCGTCGCCCTGAGGGCCGTCGCCGAGCTTGCCACCGGCGCGCTGGCCGACGCCGCCGGCCGGGCCGGCCGGACGCTCGAGACCCTGGTCGCCGAGACCCCGGGCGACCGGGTCGACCTGCGCCTGTCGACGGGCGACGAGACCGTGAGGGAGCGGCTCGGCCAGGCCATCGAGACGGGCCAACGGGTGCGGCTGGTCTACGACAACGCCAGCCGCGGCCGCACGACACGTCCGCTCGTCGACCCGGCCGTCATCGAGGTGCGCGAGGGCGCCGCCTATCTGCACGCGTGGTCCCTGGCCGAGGACGACCCGGTCGACGGCCACGGCGAGGCCCGGGAGGGCTGGCGCACCTACCGGCTCGACCGCGTCAACGAGATCGAGCCGACCGGGGAGGCCGCCGCCGACCATGGTGACCCGCCCGTGCAGCGACCCTGGTTCGACGATGCCCAGCAGACCGTCACCCTCGATCTTGCGGCACACGCCCGCTGGATCATCGAGTACCACCCGACCTCGCACGTCGAGGAACTGGCCGACGGGGCGGTGCGCGCCGTCTTCCCCGTCGGCGACCCCGGCTGGGTCGACGGCATGCTGCTGCGCCTGGGTGACCAGGTGCTGGCCGTCGAACCGGCCACTGCCGTGCGCGGCGCCAGGGACAGGGCGTCCGCAGCACTGGAGTTGAACGCGATGCTCTTTGGTGATCCCGCGTAATCTGTCCTGCAGGTACTGCGCGCAGCGATCGACAGGGCTCGGCCCAGTGCCGATGGACACAGACGCCGCCGGGCTCGGCGGCAGAACACGCGCCGCCCCGCCGGCGCCCTACTCAAGGAGACGTGACATGAATCTCGGCTGGCAGGAACTCCTCATCGTCCTGGTCCTCGCCGTCCTGCTCTTCGGCGGCACCAAGCTGGCTGGGCTCGGCCGTGCCTCTGGCAAGGCCATCCGCGAGTTCAAGGAGGAGACCGAGGGCCTCAGCGCCAAGAAGAAGGCCGACGAGGCCGCCGCCGTGACACAGGCCCCCGCCCAGCCGCAGCAGCCGGCCCAGCCGCAGCCGCAGCAGCCGGTGGAGGGCGAGGTCGTCGACCCGACCACCGACAACGCCTGATCCGCGCCCGGCGACATGGCCACCACGACCGACCAGGAGCAGCCGGGCGGTGCTGCGCGGCCCAGACGCAGACGCCGTCACATCCTGCCCGCGTCCTGGCGTCCTCCCGAGATCTCCGAGGACGGCTCGATGGAGCTCGTCGATCATCTGCGGGAGCTGCGTTACCGCATCCTCGTGTCGATCGTGGCCCTCATCGTCGCCGCCCTGTGCTGCTTCATCTTCTTCGACCAGCTGATCGCCGTCTTCTTCCACCCGATCAACACCGCGATCGCCACCTACCAGGCGAACAATCCCGACGCCCAGGTGGCCATCACCACCTCGAACATCACCGGCGGCTTCACGTTGTGGATGAAGATCCCCGTCGTCGCCGGTTTCATCTTGTCGTGTCCCGTCTGGCTCTACCAGCTGTGGCGCTTCATCGCTCCCGGCCTGCTCGCCAACGAGCGCAGGGCGGCGCTGAACTTCCTCGGGCCGTCCATCCCGCTGTTCCTGGCCGGTATCGTGCTCGGGTACTGGGTCTGCCCCAAGGGCTTCGCCGTCCTGCTGGAGTTCAACCCGTCAGGGGTGACGAACCTCAACGACGCCAACGAGTTCCTCACCTTCGAGATCACCCTGCTGCTCGTCTTCGGCCTGAGCTTCCTGCTGCCGGTCGTCCTCGTCATGCTCGACAAGTTCGGCATCATCACCGGGGCGGCCCTGGGCAAGTACCGCTCCATCGCCGTCTTCGGCTGCTTCCTGTTCGCGGCGGTGGCGACGCCCTCGACCGACCCGATCTCCATGGCGGTCCTGGCCCTGCCCATGTCGGGTCTGTACGTCGTCGCCGAGGTCATCTGCAAGCGCAACGACAAGCGGCGGGCACGCCAGCTCGAGGCCGGCACCGGCTGACCACGGAGCCTTGCCTCGCAGCCGACCGGCCCACGTGCCCGGCCGGTGCGCAGCAGGCTCCGCTCAGGGGCGGGCGAGGCCGAACCAGGTGCTCGTGAACCTGGCGAAACCGTCCTCGTCGTTCGGCGGTGCGATGTAGTCCGCCGCCTCGCGGGTCTGCGCGCAGCCATTGGTCATCGCCACCCCCACCCCGGCCTGCTCGACCATTCTCGTGTCGTTCTCGGCGTCGCCGAAGGCCATGACGGACTCGACGTCCAGGTCGAGGGCCTGCGCCATGGCGTCCAGGCCGAGGATCTTGTCGACGCCGGGCGCCATGAACTCGATGAGGTTGGGCCCGGTCCGCAGCCAGCTCACGCGCGGGTCGTCCCACTGGACCGCGCGTTCGTACAGCAGATCCATCTGGGGCGGGTCGCAGAAGATGTGGAGCTTGGCCTGCGGGGAGTCCAGGAGACGGTCGAAGTCCGGATCCTCGTGCACCCTCACGCGCGCCCACGCCGTCATCTCATCCATCAGCTCGGTCGCCTCCGGGGTGAGGAAGACGCCGTCCTCGATGATCGAGAACGCCACGGGCAGGCCGGAGAAGAAGTCCATGACCTCACGGAACAGACCCGCCTCGAGCAGATGCCCCCGGCTCACCTCGCCGGTGCGGCGGTCCTGGAACTCCGAGCCGTTCAGGCCAGAGACGAAGTCGACCAGCTCGGTGATGCCCCACTGCTCCATGAGCCGCTCGATCGAGACGGCATCGCGTCCCGAGGCGATGCCGAACGGGATACCGGCCTCGTGCAGGGACTCCAGCGTGCGGTGGGTGTGCGCACTGACCCAGGACGTCGGATCGAGCAGGGTGCCGTCCAGATCGGACATGACGGCGCGGATCGAACGGCGCTCGGACGCCGGGGGAAGGCCACGGGGAGGGAAGTCGTCTGCGCTCATCACCTGATCCTCTCACGGCGCCCGAGCCGACCGGCCCACGCGCATCGGGCCGTCACGTCCTGCTGGGCGGCCACTGACCATTCTAGGCTGGGTACGTGAGTGACGAGCAATCACGCGAGACCCAGTCCCCTGCTCCCAGTGCACGACTGGCAGCGTTCATGGCCGGCTACGGTTTCACCTTCGACCCCTTCCAGCGGGAGGCCTGCGCCAGCATCGACGCCGGGCACAGCGTGCTCGTCGCAGCCCCCACCGGCTCCGGCAAGACCGTCGTCGGCGAGTACGCCTGTCACGTGGCGCTGGCCGAGGGGCGGCGCTGCTTCTACACCACGCCGATCAAGGCCCTGAGCAACCAGAAGTACCACGACCTCGTGGCCCGTCACGGCTCCGCCAACGTCGGCCTGCTCACCGGGGACGTCAGCGTCAACGGCGAGGCCCCCATCGTCGTCATGACCACCGAGGTGCTGCGCAACATGCTCTACGCGGCCTCGCGCTCCCTCGACGCCCTCTCCTATGTCGTCCTCGACGAGGTGCACTACCTGTCCGATCACTTCCGCGGCGCCGTCTGGGAGGAGGTCATCCTCGGCCTCGCCGCGTCGGTGCAGATCGTCTCCCTGTCGGCCACGGTCAGCAACGCCGAGGAGTTCGGCGAGTGGCTCGACACCGTCCGCGGACACGTCGACGTCGTCGTGTCGGAGCAGCGGCCGGTGCCGCTGCAGCAGCACGTCATGGCCGGACACGAGATCATCGAGCTCTTCGACGGGCCGGGCGGCCGGGTCAACCCCCGCCTGGTGCAGCTGGCCCGGAGCGAGGCCCGCCGGATGCGCGACGACTCACGCCGCCCCCGCGGGCGCAGCGGACGCGGCAAGAAGACCATCAGCTACGGCTCCGGCAGATTCGGCGGCGCCACCAGCCACGCGTACGCGGCCAAGCGCTCCGGCCGGAGCTCCCTGACGCCGAGCCGGGCCGCGGTCGTCATCGGGCTCGAACGGGCCCATCTGCTGCCGGCCATCTTCTTCGTCTTCAGTCGTTCGGGCTGCGACGGGGCGGTCCGTCAGCTGCTCAACTCCAACATCCGTCTCACCAGCAACGACGAGGCGGCCGAGCTCGAACGCATCGCCCACCGGCACGGCGTCGGACTGGACGACGAGGACCGTCGGGCCCTGCGCTGGGGGGCCTTCGTCGAGGCGCTGCGCCGGGGCATCGCGGCCCACCACGCGGGCCTGCTGCCGGCCTTCAAGGCGATCGTCGAGGAGGCCTTCACCCGGGGCCTGCTCAAGGTCGTCTTCGCCACCGAGACCCTCGCGCTGGGCATCAACATGCCGGCCAGGACCGTCGTCCTGGAACGCCTGGTGAAGTACAACGGCCAGACCCACGCCGACATCACGCCGGGGGAGTACACCCAGCTGACCGGCCGGGCCGGCCGCCGCGGCATCGACGACGAGGGCCACGCCGTCGTGCTGTGGCAGCCCGGCATGGATCCGCGCGCCGTCGCCGGGCTGGCCAGCAGACGCACCTATCCGCTGCGGTCCAGCTTCGCGCCGAACTACAACATGGCGGTCAACCTCGTGCGCACCGTCGGACGGGTACGGGCCCGGGCCCTCCTGGAGCAGAGCTTCGCCCAGTTCCAGACCGACCGTCGGGTCGTGGCGCGTTCTCGCCGGGCCGGCGCCGTCGCGGCCGAGATCGAGCAGGCCTGGGCACGGGCCGCCTGCCGGCGGGGAGACTTCGTCCAGTACGCCCGCGGCCGGGAACGCATCGGCGTGCTGGAGAAGGAGATCTCGCGGAACCGCCGGGCCGAGGGGCGCGCGGAGATCACCGATTCGCTCGAGGCCCTCGGGCCCGGCGACGTCTGCTGGCTGACCGCCGGCAGGCACGACGGCTGGGTGCTCGTCGTCGAACCCGCTCGACCCGGCTCGCCCGAACCGAACCCGCTCATCATGACGCCCGATCACCAGCTCCTGAGGCTCGCCGCCCGTGACGTCAGCGCGCCCGTGTCCGCCGTCAGCAGGGTGCGGGTGCCCAAGCGCTTCGACCGGCACTCCGCGGCCGACCGGCGCGCCCTGGCCCGCTCCTTCGACACCCGGGTCGCCGGCCTCGGCGCGGGGCCGCGCGGGGTGGCCAGACCCAGGCCCGATGCCGAGCTGACGGCCGAGGTCGAGGGGCTGCGCGCCCAGCTGGCGGCGCACCCCTGCCATGACTGCCCCGACCGCGAACGGCACGCCCGGGCGGCCGAACGGGCCCTGCGCCTGGAGCGCTCGATCGCCGAGGGCGACCGCCCGGCGGGGGAGTCCCGTCACTCCATCGCCGCCCAGTTCGACCGCATCTGCGCCGTCCTCGACGCCCTCGGCTACCTCGACCCCGAGCACCCCGACGAGATCACCCGGGCCGGTGCCATGCTCGCCCGCATCTACAGCGAGCTCGACCTGGTGATCGCCGAGGCCATCCGCGCCGGTGTCCTGGCCGGCCTGTCCGCGCCGGCGCTGGCCGCCGTGCTGAGCACCCTCGTCTACGAGTCGCGGGTCGGCGGCCCGGGGCTGTCCCGCATGCCCGCCGAGGCCAGCGAGCAGGCCCAGCAGGCCCTGCGCAGCGTCTGGCGTCAGGTCAGGCTCGTCGAGCGCGACCATCGTGTCGAACGTTCCCGCAACCTCGACATGGGTTTCGCCGCGCCCCTCCACCTGTGGGCTCTCGGTGCGAGCCTCGCGCAGGTGCTCGACGAGTCCGAGCTGACGGCGGGTGACTTCGTCCGCTGGGCCCGGCAGGTCATCGACCTGGCCACCCAGGTCTCGAACGCGCCCGGGGTCGAGGTCCTGGGCCCGGCCGGTCTCGTCGTCGCCTGCCGGGGCGTGGTCGGCGCGCTGCGACGCGACATCGTCGATGTCGACCAGGCCGGCCTGGACTGACCGGCCGCCCCTGGTTGCTGACAGGGGCCGTGCCGGTCGGGAAGAATGGACCCATGATCGCCATCACCGTCAAGTGGGACGTCAAACCCGAGTACGTCGACGACTTCATGGACCTGACCCGGGAGTTCACCCAGGCCTGCCGCGCCGAGCCGGGCTGCCTGTGGTTCGAGTGGTCCAGGTCGGTCGAGAATCCCGACCAGTACATCCTCATCGAGGCCTACCGGGACGCCGCGGCCGGCACGGCGCACGTGGAGTCCGATCACTTCAGCAAGGCCATGGCAACCCTCGGCCAGTACGCCAGCCGCCGCCCGCAGGTGGTCTCGGTCTCGACCGAGCAGCAGGGCTGGGCCCCGCTCGGCGAGATCACCATGCCTGGCGAGTGAGCCCGGCCAGCGGCGGCCGTGCCGCGCCGTCGTCACCGCGGCGCCCGGTAGGCTTGGCGCATGAGCGTGGCCATTCGCGTGATCCCCTGCCTGGACGTCACCGACGGGCGGGTGGTCAAGGGCGTGAACTTCACCCGCCTGCGGGACGCCGGTGACCCCGTCGAACTGGCTCACACCTACGGGGCGGCCGGCGCCGACGAACTCACCTTCCTCGACATCTCGGCCAGCTCCCAGGGCCGCGCCACGACACGCGAGATGGTCACCCGATGCGCCTCGACGGTCTTCATCCCGCTCACCGTCGGCGGGGGAGTGCGCACCGTCGAGGACGTCGACGTCCTGCTGCGCTGCGGCGCCGACAAGGTGAGCATCAACACCGGCGCCATCGCGAACCCCCAGGTCATCGACGAGATCACCGGACGCTTCGGCAACCAGGTGCTCGTCCTCAGCCTCGACGCCCGCCGCGAACCCGGCATGCCGTCCGGTTACGGCGTCACCACCCACGGGGGCAGCCGCTCGGCCGGTCTGGACGCCATCGAATGGGTCGTGGAGGCCGTCTCCCGCGGCTGCGGCGAGGTCCTCCTCAACTCCATGGACGCCGACGGAACCCAGGACGGCTTCGACACCGAGATGACGGCCGCCGTCCGCGAGGCCGTCGACGTGCCGCTCATCGCCTCCGGGGGCGCCGGCAGGGCGGAGGACTTCGTCGAGGCCGTGCGTGCCGGCGCCGACGCCGTACTGGCCGCCTCCGTCTTCCACTACGGCGTGCTCACCGTCGAGCAGGTCAAGCAGGAACTCGACCGCGCGGGCTTCCCGGTGCGCCTGTGAAACCGGGGTCATGACCGTGACATCGCAGGCCTGGGACGCGCCCAGGCGGCCACTGCGTGGACACCCCGTGTCATCAGGTGAACGGGTCGTGCAATAATGACCGCGTGCTCGCAAGTCGAATCCTCGTACTCGCCTAGCGCTTCGCTCGTTCCGACGAAGCGCTCCCTCGTGTGCCAGCAGGCAGCGGGGGTTTTTTGTTGGTCAGGACAATCGCCTCGCTCGTGCCAGCACCACGAGCGGCGGGCACGGACCTGGCGTCGCTGAGGGGCGGCGCTGCCACGAGTGAGCCGCAGGCTCACGAGCCGAGAAGGAGAACGCCATGGCAGGCGAACCGACGTCGCGCGAGACCGGCGCGACTGAGCTCACCGGCGCCCAAGCGCTGCTGAAGTCCCTCGAGAAACTCGGGATCGACACCGTATTCGGTCTTCCCGGCGGCGCGATCCTCCCGCTGTACGATCCCCTGTTCGACTCAGACATCCGCCATGTCCTGGTCCGCCACGAGCAGGCCGCCGGCCACGCGGCCGAGGGCTACGCCGTCGCAACCGGCCGGGTCGGCGTCTGCATCGCCACCTCGGGTCCGGGCGCCACCAACCTCGTGACCCCCATTGGCGACGCCTACATGGACTCGGTGCCGCTCATCGCCATCACCGGCCAGGTGAAGTCGACAGCCATCGGCACCGACGCCTTCCAGGAGGCCGACATCAGGGGCATCACGACCCCGATCACCAAGCACAACTTCCTCATCACCCACGCCGAGGACATTCCCGCAGCGCTGGCCGAGGCCTACCACATCGCCCGGACGGGCCGTCCGGGGCCGGTCCTCGTCGACGTCGCGGGTGACGCCCTGCGACAGGTCGTGCCCTTCGTGTGGCCCGAGAAGATCGCGCTGCCCGGCTACAAGCCCACCGTGACGCCCCACGCCAAGCAGATGTCGTCCGCCGCGCGTGTGCTGGCCGCGGCCGAACGCCCCGTGCTCATCGCCGGCGGCGGCGTCATCCGCGCCAGGGCGGCGAAGGAGCTCAAGGCCTTCGTCGAGCTCATGGGGATCCCGGTGGCCACCACGCTGACCGCCAAGGGTGTCTTCCCCAGCACCGATCCGCTCTACCTGGGCATGCCCGGCATGCACGGCACGGTGGCGGCCGTCGGCGCGATCCAGCGCGCCGACGTGGTGCTCGCCGTCGGCATGCGCTTCGACGACCGGGTCACCGGCGAGCTGTCGACCTTCGCCCCGCACGCCACCGTGATCCACGCCGACATCGACCCGGCCGAGATCAGCAAGAACATCAACGCCGACGTGCCGATCGTCGGCGACGCCCGCAAGGTGCTCGCCGGTCTCGCCGACCGGCTGGAGAGCAAGAAGCGCCAGGACCTGAGTTCCTGGCACGAGTACCTTCAGGGCCTCAAGGACCGCTACCAGGTGGCCAAGGAGCGCTCGGCCGACGGCACGCTCAGCCCGCAGTGGGTGATCGAGCGCATCGGCGAGAAGTTCGGTCCCGAGGCGATCTACGCCACCGGCGTCGGCCAGCACCAGATGTGGGCCGCGCACCTGCTGCCGGTCGACCAGCCCAACCACTTCCTGACCAGCGGTGGCGCCGGAACGATGGGCTACTGCGTGCCGGCGGCGATGGGCGCCAAGGTCGGTGCGCCGGACAAGGTGGTCATCGGTGTCGACGGCGACGGTTGCTTCCAGATGACGAACCAGGAGATCGTCACCTGCGCGCTCAACCACATCCCGGTGAAGATCGCGGTGATCAACAACAGCGCGCTCGGCATGGTGCGGCAGTGGCAGTCACTGTTCTACAACGAGCGCTACTCGCACACCGATCTGCACTCGGACCAGCTGCCGGACATCCCGAAGCTGGCCGAGGCCATGGGTGCGGTCGGGCTGCGGGCGAGGACCGAGGACGAGGTCGACGAGGTCCTAGCCAAGGCTGCCGCCATCAACGACGCACCGGTCGTCATGGAGTTCGTCTGTGAGAAGGACGCCATGGTCTGGCCGATGGTCGCCGCGGGCACCAGCAATGATGACATCAAGATCGCGCGCGACATGGCGCCGAACTGGGGGGAGGACGAGCTGTGAGAACTCATACGCTCAGTGTTCTGGTGAGCAACAAGCCGGGCGTGCTCGCGCGCGTCGTGGGCCTGATCTCCAGGCGCGGTTTCAACATCGATTCCCTGTCCGTGGGCACCACCGAGCACCCGGAGGTCTCGCGGATGACCATCGTCATGGCCGTCGAGGACGAGCGCGTCATCGAGCAGGTCGTCAAGCAGCTGAACAAGCTCATCGAGGTCTACAAGATCGTCGAGCTCGAGGCCAATGCGGTCAACCACGAGATGCTGCTCGTCAAGGTGAGTTGCACCGACTCGACTCGTTCGGCCGTGATCGACATCACCAATCTGTTCCGCGGACACATCGTCGATGTGAGCCCGGACTCTGTGACCATTGAGGTCACCGGGGGGCAGCAGAAGATCGCCTCCTTCAGCGCGATGGTCTCCTCCTACGGCATCATCGAGATGGTGCAGTCCGGCCAGGTCGCCCTGGGTCGTGGGAGCAGGAGCATCAACGAGAAGAAACGTCCGGCTCTGGCCAAGCACAAGGGCTGAGCGCGGGAACCACACACAACACGCGGGAACCACACACAACAGGAGTAGCAATGGCAGAAATGTTCCATGAGGACGACGCCGACCTCTCGGTGATCCAGTCCAAGACGGTGGCCGTCATCGGTTACGGCTCGCAGGGTCACGCTCATGCGCTCAACCTGCGCGACTCGGGCGTCAACGTCATCGTCGGCCTGCGCGCCGGATCCGGCTCCGTCGCCAAGGCGGAGGAGGCCGGGCTGACCGTCAAGTCGGTCGAGGACGCCGTCAAGGAGGGCGACGTCATCGTCATCCTGGCCCCCGACCAGGTCCAGTCCACGATCTACACCGAGCAGATCGAGCCCAACCTGAAGGCCGGCGCTGCCCTGCTGTTCGCTCACGGTTTCAACATCAATTTCGGCTACATCAAGCCGGCCGCCGACCACGACGTCGTCATGGTCGCCCCCAAGGGCCCCGGCCACACCGTGCGCCGCGAGTACGAGGCCGGCCGTGGCGTCCCCGTCCTCGTCTGCGTCGAGCAGGACGCCTCCGGACAGGCCTGGCCGCTGGTCCTGTCGTACGCCAAGGCCATCGGCGGTACCCGTGCCGGCGCCATCAAGACGACCTTCCGCGAGGAGACCGAGACCGACCTGTTCGGTGAGCAGAGCGTCCTGTGCGGCGGCCTGTCCAAGCTGATCCAGACCGGTTTCGAGGTGCTCGTCGAGGCCGGCTACCAGCCCGAGATGGCCTACTTCGAGGTCTGCCACGAGATGAAGCTGATCGTCGACCTCATCAACGAGGGCGGCATCTCCAAGCAGCGCTGGTCCTGCTCCGACACCGCCGAGTACGGAGACTACGTCTCCGGGCCGCGGGTCATCGGCCCGGAGGTCAAGGAGCGCATGAAGGAGGTCCTGGCCGACATCCAGGACGGCACCTTCGCCAAGCGCTTCATGGACGACCAGGCCGCCGGCGCCCCGGAGTTCAACAGGCTCCGCGCCGAGGGCGAGGCCCACCCGATCGAGACCGTCGGCAAGCAGATCCGCTCGCTCTTCAGCTGGAGCGAGGACATCGACAAGGACTACGTCGAGGGTTCCGCCGCGCGTTGATCGCGTGAGGGTGGCCCGGCCGCCCGTTCGCCACGAGCAGGGGCTCCGCACCGCGATGGTGCGGGGCCCCTGCTGCGTCCTGGTCACCGGCCGGGCCCGCAGTCACTGGCCGGCGCCGGCACGGGCCAGGCGGGGCCTTGTCCGCGAGCGGTGCGCTCACCGGAGAACCGGTGACCGCATCGCGCCCGGCCGCGGCGTGGAGCTGCTCGACGCGGCACCGAGCGCCATCTGGGGCCGGTGCGACAATGACCACCACGATGAATCATGGCCAGAGGAATCGGCATGAACACCTATGAGATCGCGTTCGACCCCGAACCCGACACCCAGACGACGCTCCTCCGGGAGTTCCTCCTCCCGTGTCGACAGCGCGGGGGACGGCACGCCCACCTCGACCTCCCGGCGACGATCCTCCGGGAGGCCGAGACGGTCGCGCAGGCCGTCGAGGGGGCCGAACGCGACTTCCCCCAGCTCGTCATCGTCTCGGCGCGGCAGATCGTGCCGTTCCCCAACCCGAGCTGGGACGAACTCAGGATGGTGCTCGACGAGGCGTTCGGCGACGAACCGGCGCTCACCACCAACGTCCGGGACGTCGTGCACGTCATCGGTGCCTTGGAGGCGTACTACGCCCCCGGCATGATGACGTACCAGATCGTGGAAGACGAGGACAGCGTCGTCAGCAGGTACAGCCCGTGGGTCGCGCTCGAGATCGAGGACCCGCTCCGCGGCTTGTACCGGGGCGACACATTGTTCCGGGTCGGCGATCTGCTCCCCGATCCCCACGTCCAGGCCAGCGACAGCGAAGGCTCTCTCGACCCGAAGGACGTGTGCCGCGACCTGGACACATTCGTCGCCCAGCAGGTCGTCCGCACGTTGCGGGCATTGGTGGGTGCCGACGCACGCCAGCTCCACGCCGAGCGGCACGCCTGGAACGGCTTCATCGATTGGCAGGCACGACGGGGGAACCCCGAGTGCCACCAGTGCGGTCTGCCCACCGTCCGCCGCGACGAGGCCTGGTACTGCGACTCCTGCGGCGTCCAGCCGACACTCGACGCGATCATCCAGACGCTTCGCGACGACTACGACTGCACCGTCACCTACACGGCCCGCTCACACCATGCCCCCGCGCGCCTGCACGTGACACCGCCCGGGAACGGCGCGCCGGACGAGATGCTGACGAACCTTCAGCGCGTCATCGGTCGCCGGATGGTCCTCCCCGCCACCGCCGACACCGCAGCACCCATCACCGCCGGGCCGATCACGATCGGTGACGAGACGTTCGTCATCACGGTCGGCGACGACGCCCGCCCCTCCACCACGTGAGGACTGTTCCGGATCGCGGACGACCCGGCCCGGGCGCTTCCCCGCTCTCCGCATCGCAGGCTCACGGTCGGCGAATGCGTGGTAGCACGGCGCCGATCGGGCCTCAGCCGCCGGCCAGCGCCAGCACGGCCTGAGCGGTGGGCACGTCCGTCACGAGGGCCGACATGAGTCCGCCGCGCAGGCAGCCCAGGATGGCCGGGGCCTTGGTCCGGCCCCACGCCACCGCGATGACGTTCGAGATGCCCTTCAGCCGTTCGAAGGGGACCGCGAGCAGGCGCTGGCAGAAGTGCGAGTCCACGTGGTGCCCCTGCGCGTCGATGTGGTGGCCGCAGATGTGCCCCACCGAACCGGCCCTGAGCAGTTCGTCGTGCTCGGCGGCGGTGATGTAGCTGTCGAAGATCACGCCGTCGTGGCTGCGCGTGGTGGCGCCGATGCCGGTGAGCATGACGTCGGCGTGCCCGGCCATGGCCAGTGTCATCGACACCGATTCCTCGCGGCGCAGTGCGACGGCGACCCTGGGGGAGCGGACGACCAGTGGCGCCGGCAGCAGCCGGTAGGAGGCCTTCAGGTGCTGGGCCAGCTGCCGGCAGATCTCGGGGGAGTCCACCGAGTTGTTGTCCTGCGCGATCGTGCCGATGGCCTGGACTATCGTCGCGTCCGGCCGGTGCAGCGGGGCCATCGCGTGCACGACGTGGGGCACCGAGTTGCCATTGGTGATGGCCAGCACGCAGTCGGGGCTGATGGCCTCGCCGAGCAGGCCGGCCGCCAGCTGGGAGACGTCCGAGACGTCCTGCCCGGCGTCCTCGACCGAGACGCGCACCTGGCTGAGACCGAAGCCGTCGGTGAGCGCCTGTTCGAGCTCGAAGGCGCGTTCGAGCGGGTGCCCGACGGTGAACCGGATGATGCCGAGCTCGCGGGCCTGTCGCAGCATGCGGGAGACCATCGAGCGGGAGTAGCCGATCTCGGCGGCGATGTCGGCCTGGCTGCGGTCGTCGATCCAGTAGGCGCGCGCCACCTGCAGCAGGAGAGAGAGCTGATCACGGTCAACCATGGATGCCTCACGAGTGTGCGATGGTGAGGAAGGATACTCTCAGCGCCAGTCTAGGAGGGTTATTCAAAACTCTTGGTTTGAGGGGTGATCTTGGAGGCTATTTCACCAGTATGGGCGTGTCATGATAAAAGGTGAGGGCCTGCCACAGAGATAATTGGGTTACCAAACACTCGACAATCTC
>NZ_RCIV01000023.1 GCF_003666605.1 Propionibacterium australiense
CAACGGACGCCTCGAACACCTCCGCGGCACCGCCCTCGGCTTCCGCAACCTCACCCACTACATCACCCGAAGCCTCCTCGAAACCGGCGGATTCAGACAACACCTACACCCTGGATTGTGAAGAGCCTGGCGAGCTCATCGGCCGCCTCGGCGTACCCGACGTAGCTGCCGACGGCCCGGATCTTGTCCGGGATGGGCAGCTTGTGGTCGACGACGACCGCGGGGACCCCGGCATCCCGGAACTGGCTGGCCACGTCGGAGTGGCGCTGCAGTTGGTTGCCGATGAAGAGCGAACCGTCGACGGACAGCAGGCCCTCCGTGCCGGTCTTCTGGCTGTACTCGTACTGGACCGGTGCGTTGGTGGCCGCCTCGGCGACGCTGTTCGTCGGTGCAGCGTAGACATCGTCCGAGAGGCCCATTGCGGCCATGATGTCAGCGATGTCCTCGCCGCCGACGATCACCTTCGAGATGTCGGTGACGGTGACGCTCGTACCGGTGCCATCGGTGACGGTTGTGGGAAGCTGCGGGTCCGCGGTGACGCTGGGGACGTCGGTGCCTTCAACCCACGCCCACCCCTCGGGCAGCGCCGTGTGCGTGGAAGTGGCCGTTGCTGATGCGTTTGCTGAGCCATCATCCGATGACGTGTCGGATGAGCTGCAGCCGCCCAGCATCGTCATGGAGAGGGCCAGTCCTGTGGCAATCGTTGCCAGGAAGACCTTGCGAGGCATGGATTCGTGGTTCCTTTCGATGGGTTGAACGGTGACTGGATGGCGATCGTTTCAAAGAGGCTTATTCATAGCCTCAATGAATCAAGCTATGACTAGGGGTTTCATCACTCTCTGAGCCTCTGCGAATAAGCCTCAAAGCTTAGCCTTTGCTAATTAGTGATGTCACTGCCTGAGAAGAGATTCGCGAAGGGTCCGTGACGTCGGAAACTCGGCACATCGGCCGAATGACAGGTCTGCATGGTTCGGAGCCAGTTCTTTCTTCCGGTTCGCAGGGCAGTCGGGACGGAGCATGCCGGTTGCTCGTCGCTCTGTGGACAACTGACCGGGGCGGTTCGTGCCGGCCACACTCCGATCGGAGGTGGTGGCGATGAGCACCGGATCGGCGGACACGAGATCACTGGGGCGACGGGGCGAGGACCTCGCAGCGGATTATCTTGAGCGGCTGGGGTGGCGCATCCTCGACCGGAACTGGCGGTGCAGCGCCGGCGAGGTCGATCTCGTCGCCCACGACCCCGGTGAGGACGCCGTCGTCCTCGTCGAGGTGAAGTACCGCACCGGTACCGGCTACGGCTCTCCGCTCGAGGCCATCACGCACACCAAGCGCAGGCATCTGCGGGCCGTCTGCGGCGCCTGGCTGCGCGGGCACCGGGCGGGGCTAGCCGCCGGCACGAGGGTGCGCGTCGATGCCCTCGGTATCGTCAAGACGCCCGGCCGGCGCGCGGAGTTCACCCACGTGCGGGGGCTGGCATGAGCACCGCATCGGCATGGTCCGTCGCCCTCATCGGCGTCCAGGGCACCCCGGTCGAGGTCGAGGCGGCGCTCGGGGCAGGTCTGCCCCGCACCGTGCTCGTGGGCCTGCCCGACACCGCCCTGTACGAGGCCCGTGACCGCTGCCGGGCCGCCGTCGCGGGAGCCGGCCTGCCCTGGCCCGACAGGCTCCTGACGATCAACCTCATCCCCGCCAGCCTGCCCAAGTCGGGCAGTCACTACGACCTGGCGATCGTCGCGGCGGTGCTGGCCTGTTCCGAGCTGGTTCCCCGCACGATCGCCTCGTCGTCGGTGCTTCTCGGGGAGCTGGGCTTGGACGGCCGCGTCCGGGCCGTGCGAGGCGTCCTGCCGGCGCTTCTGGCGGCGCGTTCAGCGGGCATCGAGCGAGCCGTCGTCCCGGCCGGCCAGGTCGGTGAGGCCGGGCTCGTCACCGGCATGACCGTCTGGGGCGTGCGTGACCTGGCCGATCTCGTCGAGGTGCTGCACGGGCGTCCGGTGCCGATCGAGGCGTGTCCGCCGGTCACCGGCGAGCCCGTCGGGCAGCCCGATCTGGCCGACGTCCTCGGCCAGGGGCAGGCCCGCTGGGCCCTCGAGGTCGCGGCGGCCGGAGGACACCACGCGCTCTTCCACGGGCCGCCGGGTACCGGCAAGACGATGCTCGCCAGCTGCCTGCCGAGCATCCTGCCCCCACTCGACGACGAGCAGGCCCTCGAGGTCTCGGCCATCCACTCCCTCGCCGGTGAGGATCTCGCCGGCGGCCTCATCCGGCGAGCCCCGTTCGCCGATCCGCATCACGGCGCAACCGTCGCCGCCATGGTCGGCGGGGGAACGCGCGTTGCACGGCCGGGAGCGATCTCGCTGGCACACCGGGGAGTCCTCTTCCTCGACGAGGCCCCGGAGTTCTCCCCGCAGGTGCTCGACGCCCTGCGCACGCCCCTGGAGTCCGGGCGCATCACCATCGCCCGCTCGGTGACGTCGGTCACCTACCCGGCGCGATTCCAGCTGGTCCTGGCCGCCAATCCCTGCCCGTGCGGCAACTTCGGGGTCCAGGGCGCCGACTGCCGGTGCACGCCCATGGCGGTGCGCCGGTACGCCCAGCGGATCAGCGGCCCAGTGCTCGACCGCATCGACGTGCACGTCCAGATGACCGGTGAGGACGCCGTATTCCTCGCGGCCGGTCGTGACGGGCTGAGGGGTGAGAGCTCCGCGTGCGTCCGGGAACGCGTCACCGAGGCGCGCCGGCGCCAGTCCCGGCGCCTGGCGGGAACGCCGTGGGCGCTCAACGCCCACGTCCCCGGTCCCCATCTGCGCCGCGAGCTGCCGCCGGCCGAGGGCGCTGAACTCATCGACCAGGCACTGGCCCGGGGCCTCCTCACGGCTCGCGGTGTCGACAAGGTCCTGCGCATCGCCTGGACCGTCGCAGATCTGAGAGGTCACGACAGGGTCAGGCGCGCCGACCTCACCACTGCCATGGGCCTGCGCAGCGGTGAACTCTGGGCGGGGGCGGCGGCATGAGCGCCACGACGAACTCAGACTGGACCCCTGAGCGTCGCGCCAGGGCCGCGCTCACGTTCATCTGCGAGCCGGGCAAACCGGATCTTTCCCGGCTCGTCGCCGAGCAGGGCGCCCCCGCCGTCGTCGAGGCACTCCGCAACGCGAGCAGCGGCGCAGCATGGACCCGGCGTGCCCGCTGCCTCGACCTCGACGCCCTCATCGCCCGGGCAGAGGGCATGGACGCGCGGCTGATCATCCCCGGCGACGACGAGTGGCCCCCGGACCTGGCCGGGCTGGAGCGCATCGAACCGGTCGGCGGCATGTGCGGTGCGCCGCTGGCGCTGTGGGTGAGGGGCAGGAGCAGGCTCGACGAGATCCTGCCGGCCGGCCGGAGAGCGCTGGCCGTCGTCGGCGCCCGGGCCTGCACGCGGTACGGGCAGCTCGCGGCCACCGATCTGGCATCGCAGCTGGCCGGGCAGTTCCCCATCGTCAGCGGCGGCGCCTACGGCATCGACATCGCCGCTCACCGGGGTGCCCTCGGCGTGGGTGCGCCAACCATCGCCATCATGGCCGGCGGACTCGACGAGTGGTATCCGAGAGGAAACACCCGAGTCTTCGAGCAGATCGTCGACGAGTGGGCGGTCATCTCCGAGTTGCCGCCCGGAATGCGGCCCACCCGCCCGGGTTTCCTCGCCCGGAACCGGCTCATCGCCGCCCTGGCCATGGGTGTTGTCGTCGTCGAGGCCGCTGCCCGCTCGGGGGCGGTCAACACGGCGCGCTGGGCGGGATCTCTCGGGAGGATCGTCATGGCCGTTCCCGGGCCGGTCACGTCGGGCATGAGCGAGACCCCGCACCGGCTCATCCGCGATCATGAGGCCGAACTCGTCGCAGGGGCCGATGACGTGAGGGCGCTGCTCTGCGAGCCGGGTGAGCAGCCCGAGATGCTGTCCGCCACGCCCTCCCGGCTGCTCGATGGACTCGATCCGCAGTTGCTCGCCGTCCGTGAGGCGTTGCCGGGGCGGGGCAGCCTCACCGTCGACGAGCTGGCCGCGAGGGCCCGGTGCACCAGTGCCACGTGCGCCGGCGCGCTCATCGAACTGGAACTGCTCGGCCTGGTCGGGCAGTCGGCGCCGGGGCGGTGGAGGCTCAGCAGACCCCGCCGATGAGCAACGGCCCGTGCGGCCAGCGCCGGCCCGCCCAGCCCATGGCCCCCGCACGACCTGCCGGCGAAGAGCCCGGTCCTGCCGATCCTGCCGAGTCGCGGCGGCCTGGTACGCCTCCTGGACACCGGGGAGGCGGGAGCAGCCCACTGGTTAAGATGAGCTGACGGGCGCGCAGCGCCGCACCCGGACGACGAAGTCCAAGCCCTACGGTTCCGGTCGATGGGTGACCAGAAGGAGTGCCACGTGAGTCAGAACACCGAACAGGCCACTGGAGTCAATCCCGACGCCGTGCCCAGCCTCGGCATCGAGGTTCCCTCGCAGGTGCCGACGCACTGGTACAACATGAACGCCGATTTCCCCGAGCCCCTGCCACCGGCTCTCAACCCGGCCACCGACGAGCCCATCCAGCCGGGCGACCTCGAGCCGCTGTTCGCCAGGTCCCTCATCGCCCAGGAACTCAGCACCGAGCGTTACCTAGAGATTCCGCAGCCGGTCCGCGAGGTCTATGCCCTGTGGCGTCCCAGCCCGTTGCGCCGCGCCGTCCGCCTGGAGCGCGCCCTGGGCACCAAGGCGAAAATCTACTACAAGTACGAGGGCGTGAGCCCCTGCGGCTCGCACAAGCCGAACAGTTCCGTCCCGCAGGCCTACTTCAACAAGATCGAGGGCATCGAGCGGCTGACCACCGAGACCGGTGCCGGCCAGTGGGGCGCCTCGCTGGCCTTCGCCTGCGCCCTGTTCGGCATGACCTCCCAGACCTGGCAGGTCCGCACCTCGTACGAGCAGAAGCCCTACCGGCACATCCAGATGGGTGTCTACGGTTCGCAGTGCTACTCCTCCCCGTCCGAGCTGACCGAGTCGGGTCGCCGGCTCCGTGAGCAGTTCCCCGACACCACCGGCTCGCTCGGGATGGCGATCTCCGAGGCCGTCGAGGTCGCCGCGAACGATCCCGGTACCCACTACGCGCTCGGCAGCGTGCTCAACCACGTCATGATCCACCAGAGCGTCATCGGTCTCGAACTGCTCGACCAGCTCAAGGAACTCGGCGAGGACCAGGCCGACGTCGTCTTCGCCTGCGCCGGTGGCGGCTCGAACGCTGCTGGCATCATCTTCCCCCTGCTCGGCCAGAACCTGCGCGAGGGCTCGACGACGCGTTTCGTCGCCGTCGAGCCGGCCGCCTGCCCGTCGATGACCCAGGGCGAGTACCGCTACGACTTCGGCGATGTCGCCGGGATGACCCCCAAACTCAAGATGTACACCCTCGGCACCGACTTCGTGCCCCCGGCCATC
Source organism: Propionibacterium australiense (assembly GCF_003666605.1). GTDB lineage: Bacteria > Actinomycetota > Actinomycetes > Propionibacteriales > Propionibacteriaceae > Propionibacterium > Propionibacterium australiense. The sequence continues at coordinate 5,441 of NZ_RCIV01000023.1, forward strand.
CACGCCGGTGGCCTGCGCTACCACGGCATGAGCCCGATGATCAGCCATGCCGTCCACCTCGGGCTCATCGAGCCGGCCGCCGTCGAGCAGGACCGCTCCTTCGAGGCGGGCATCACCTTCGCCCGCACCGAGGGCATCATCCCGGCCCCCGAGTCCACGCACGCCATCGCAGGTGCCCTGGACCATGCCGTCAGCGACGAGGTCCGGGACGGTGAGGTCATCGTCATCGGCGTCTCCGGCAACGGCGTCCTGGACCTGGCGGCCTACGACGGTAAGTTCTGAGCCATGACCGAGATCAGTACGAACCGTCATGTCGTGTCCCTCGCCCTGGGTGCCGATGGCACACCCTGCGGTCTCGGCCGTGCCCCGCGCATGGCCGTCGCCACCGTCGAGGATGGCCGGCTCGTCGACTGGCGCGTCGAGGAGACCAGCTGGGACGTCCTCCACGATCAGGGCGAGCACGGGCAGCACCATGCCCGCATCGTGCGTTTCATGCGCGACAACGGCGTCGAGGTCGCTGCCGCAGCCCACATGGGCCCGCCCATGGTGAACACGCTCAACAAGCTGGGGCTGGCAGTCGTCGTCGATGTTCCCGCCGACATGGCTCCCGAGCAGGCCGTGGTGGCGGTCGTCGGGGCCTTGGACCAGGACGCCTGAACCCGCCTGCGGGACAGCGTTTCCCGCATGACGAGGAGGGCCCGCCCAGCACCTGGGCGGGCCCTCCTCTGCGCGAGGGTCAGGGGGTGACCACGCCCAGCATGAGCAGGACGATGATCACGGCGGCCAGGATGACGCGGTAGACGATGAAGCCGGTGAACTTGTTGCTCGAGACGAACTTCAGCAGCCAGGCGATCGAGAAGTAGGCAACGACGAGCGAGACGAGAGTGGCCACGATGGTGGGTGCCCAGCCGATGGCCGTACCGCCGGCCGGGGCGGCCGTGATGTTGGAGGCCTCGGTGATGGCCTCGTAGATCCCGGCAGCCACCAGGGCGGGGATGCCCATGTAGAACGACAGGCGAGTCGCTGTCTCACGGGTGTACCCGCGGAACAGGCCGGCCGAGATCGTCGCACCGGAACGGGAGATACCCGGGAACAGGGGGGCGAGGGCCTGGAACAGGCCGATGACGAGGGCGTCCTTGATGCCGACGTCCTTCATCTCGCGGGTCAGGTCCTTGCGCCGGTCGGCAGCGGCCATGGCGATGCTCCACAGCAGCAGGGCGCCGGCGATGACCCACAGCGAGCTCAGGACCCCCTCGATGAGGTCCTTGCACAGCAGGCCGACGACGGCGACGGGGATGGATCCGATGATGATGCCCCAGCCGAGCGTGTAATCGGGGTCCTCGCGGCTGTCCCTGCTGGAGAGACCGCGGAACCAGGCCGCGATGATCCGGACGATGTCCTTCCAGAAGTAGACGATCGCTGCGAGGATCGCACCCACCTGGATGATGGCGGTGAAGGCGGTGATGCCGGCGCCCTGGATGTCATAACCAAGCAATTTCTCGACGATCCGGAGATGGCCTGTGCTTGAGACGGGCAGGAATTCAGTGATGCCTTCGACGATACCGAGCAGGATTGCGTGCAGAAGATTCATGGATGCCTTTGCGTATCGGGGTGCCGGTGTACCGGCCGGGCCGTCCAAAGCCTAGCCTGCCCGAGCCAATCGGCCCGGGGACGCAATGACTGCGCCGCCCGGGCCGATTATCCTCAAACCCGCATGGGGGTGTACGGGGAGGCTCCAGCTGTGAACAGTGCTTGGCGCGGGGGTGGGCCAAGCCAGTCTGTCGCTGGGGGTGGGCTTCTGGAGGATCCCGATCGTTCACCGAGGGGCGGGCGCCTGTCGCGGGGGTGTTACCTGACCAGCGCTGCGGTGAACCGTCGGGCGCCGGTTCCTCTCAGACCCATGCGCGACAGATGTGGGGGTGGGTGGCGCAATGCCAAGCACCGTTCACAGCTCTGCGTTGTGACTTTCTAACGAAAACCACAGGAAGCAGTGTAGACGATCCTTTCACTGAAAGCCAGCCGGGGGTGCGGGCCTTAGGGATGAATAGGGGTAAATCTCTCGATGATCAGGGTCATTCCCTGGGGTGAGCTGGAAGGATGCCGGTGCCAGTCGGGTTCAACGGAAAAAAATTTCGTAAAATTTTCTGTGATCATCATGGGAACAGGGCGGTCGGGGGGCTTGGAGCTGTGAGTCGCTTCACAGCTTCGTGACGGAGGGGAATGATGTCGAGGGGCCTCAGGGTCATCCAGAAGGGATTCGGCTGCGGCGACGGGGATGCGCGTGGAGTGCATCTGCTGCGGGCGGCGCTGTCGCCGGTGGTGAGTCGTCAGAGGGGTGTGCCAGTGGGTGCAGAAGAAGTCGTTCCCGCGGCCTGGCATCGAGACGGAGCAGGGGCCGTTGATGGTGGGGTCGGCGGTCGAGGCGTGGCTCGGGAAGAACCCTCGCAGGCCTGGGCGGCCACCGACGACGTGATCACCGGGCGTGCCACGACGAATCGTCCACCGGCTCGAGCGAGACGTCCCCCTGCGTCGTGCAGACGACATGGTGTGCGCCGGATCAGAGGCCGGGTCCGTGCCGTCCCGTGCACCGAAAATGGCGTGACTCGGTGTGATGCTGCCCGGTTCGGCAATCCCCCGGGGATGGCACAAAACCCCTGGCCAATCAGATGTGGCCAAGGGTTTTCGTCTGGTGTCCGAGAGAGGACTTGAACCTCCATGGCCTAAAAGCGGCCACTAGCACCTCAAGCTAGCGCGTCTACCAATTCCGCCACCCGGACATCGCTGCGGCTGACCGCAACAGATAGTGATGGTAGCAGAGTCTCGGGGGATAACGCGAATCAGGGTCATTGCTTTCAGTCTGCGGCGAGACGCGGCATTGACCGGCGAACCGGATCGGGGCATCGTGGTCCGAGAGCGGACAGGAGACATACGTGAACGGCGGAACGGACCACATCACCTCGGTGCAGCTGACCCGGCAGATGCGCGGCGGGATCGAGTACGAGGTGCAGCGGATCAGGCTCGCCCGCTGGGTCACCCGCAACCAGGCGCGGCGCATCCTCACCGAGCAGGCACAGCACAACGGGTGGGAGCTGTGGCGGCTGCGCCGCTATCGGGATGGTTCGCGTGAGGCCTGGCTGCGACGCAAGATCATCCGGGCCCGCCTCACCGTGTTCGTGTGAGGGGCCCGGCCGCTGGTCCGGCGCTGCCATGGTCGGGGCAGCGGGTCCGGGACACGGCCAATCCGCCAGATGGGGCGCCGGGTCCCGTCCGGACGGCTCTCAGCCCGACGCGCCCGGCTGCGTTCTGGCCTGGTTCGGGCCGCCGGTCACGTCGTCGAGGGCGGCGATGATCGGCTCGGGCAGGGTGACCGAGTCGAGATCGAGATAGGGCTCGAGTTGGTCGACCGTGCGCGCGCCGAGCAGGGGAGCGGTGACGCCCGGGGCGTCGCGTACCCACAGCAGCGCGGTCTGTGCCGGGGTGAGGCCCAGGCCGTCGGCGGCCCGGGCAACGGCATCGACGACGGCGCGGCTGCGTGACTCCAGGTAGGGTTCGACGAACCAACTGAAGTGATCCTTGGCTCCCCGGGAGTCCCGGGGCAGGCCCCTGCGGTATTTCCCGGTGAGCACGCCCCGCCCGATGGGTGACCAGGCGAAGAGCCCCATGCCGTGCGCGGCAAGCGCCGGAATCACCTCGACCTCGGCCCGCCGGGCCAGCAGCGAGTACTCGACCTGCCCGCTCACCAGGCTGGCGCGCCCGGGAAGGGCCTTCTGCCAGGCGGCGGCGGTGCCCACCTGCCAGCCGATGAAGTTGCAGACGCCGACGTAGCGCGCCATGCCGGAGCTTACGGCGGTGTCGAGGGCGGTCAGCGTCTCCTCGTAGGGGGTGTGCCCCCAGGCGTGCACCTGCCACAGGTCGACGTGGTCGGTGTGGAGGCGGCGTAGGGAACCGGCCAGGTCGTCGAGCATCGCCTTGCGCGAGGTGTCGATGACCTGGCTTCCGTCACGGAACCCGAAACCGGCCTTGGTCGCGATGACCAGGTCATCGCGCCGGACGTGGGTGCGGGTGATCCGGCCGATCATCTTCTCCGCCGCTCCACCGCCGTAGGCCGGTGCAGTGTCGATGAGGGTTCCGCCTGACTCGGTGAACCGTTCGACGAGGCTCTCGGCCGTGCGCAGATCGGTGTCGCCGCCCCAGGTCATGGTGCCGAGCCCTAGCCTGCTGACCTCCAGCCCGGAGTCGCCCACCGTGCGCGTCTTCACCGAATTCTCCTGCCCCGCGGGCCTGGCTGGTGCCCGTCGTATGTGCTCCCGGGCGCAAGCCTAGTGGTCGCGGGTATTTTGAGTGCATGCGAGCATGGCCAACCGTTGAGGTCCCCACGATCCCTGACACCCCGAGCAGCTACCAGGTGCCTGAGCGGGTGAGCCTGGTCACCACGAACGACAGGGCACTGACCCCGGTCGGACCGGAACGCGGTGTCGCGGGTCTGTACGTGTGCGGCATCACCCCGTACGATGCGACCCATCTCGGGCATGCGTTCACCTATGTGACGTTCGACGTGCTGAACCGGGCCTGGCGCGACACCGGTCTCACGGTCCAGTACGCCCAGAACGTCACCGACGTCGACGACCCGCTGCTCGAACGCGCCGCCGCCACCGGCGTCGACTGGCGTGAGCTGGCCGACGAGCAGGTCGACCTGTTCCGCTCCGACATGACCGCGCTGCGTGTCCTCCCGCCGGACTGGTACGTTCCGGCCACCTCTGTCATCCCTGAGGTCGTCGAACTGGTGGAAAGGCTCGCCGGGTCCGGGCTCGTCTATCAGGTCGACGACCCCGAGTATCCCGACTGGTACTTCCGTACCACCGAGGCCCCCGGGTTCGGCGCCGAGAGCCACCTCGGCCGCGAGGCCATGCTCGTCGAGTTCGCCGAACACGGCGGCGACCCCGATCGCCCCGGCAAGAAGGACGCCCTCGACTGCCTGGTCTGGCGTCTGGAGCGCCCCGGTGAGCCCGCATGGGAGTCCTCGCTCGGGCGCGGTCGTCCCGGCTGGCACATCGAGTGCACCGTCACCGCCCTCAACCGCCTCGGCACGGCCTTCGCCGTCCAGGGCGGCGGCCGCGACCTGACCTTCCCGCACCATGAGATGTGCGCTGCCGAGGCCATCGCCGCCACCGGCGAGCCGTTCGCCGCGGCCTACGCGCACGTCGGCATGGTCGGCATGGACGGCGAGAAGATGAGCAAGTCACTCGGCAACCTCGAGCTCGTCAGTCGGCTGACTGCCGGTGGCGCCGATCCGATGGCGGTCCGCCTCGCGCTGCTCACCCACCACTACCGCGGTGACTGGGAGTGGAGCGCTGAGCAGCTCGGCACGGCCCAGCGTCGCCTGGACGCCTGGCGCGCCGCTGCCCGAGCCGACCGCGGCACGAGCGCCGTACCGGTCATCGCCGATCTGCGCCGTGCGCTGCGCAACGACCTGGATGTCCCGACCGCTCTCGCGGTCGTCGACGAGTGGAGTTCCGCGGTCCTGGCCGGCGACGGGCAGGACGAGGAGGCCCCCGGGCAGGTGGCCGCGGCCGTCGATGCCCTGCTCGGTGTCGCCCTGATCCGCTGACGCGGCGAGCCGGTCCCGTGCGGCGGCCGGTGAGAGCGGGTCCGGCGCGCCGGGCGATGGTGCCGACAGGACATGCCGGGCGGCGATACGTGTGGGTCCGACCCCAAGGGAGGTCGGGCCCACACGGCGCTCTGTCAGCCGATCGGCGGCAGCGGGTGCCGCCCGTAGCCTGGGGCGTCGGGTTCAGGATTGCCGGTGGACTGCGGCGGGGGGAGTGTCGCCAGGTCATCGTCGGTCGGCTCCCCCGCAGCCGTCTCGTCCTTCGTGGGGCGTTCGATACCGGCCACCTCGTAGACCTCTGCCTCGTCGAGGGTCTCCTTCAGGAGCAACCGCTGCGCGATCGCGTCGAGCTGCGAGCGGTGCTCGCGCAACAACGTGACGGCCTGCTCGTGGCACTCCTCGATGATGCGGCGCACCTCTTCGTCGACCGTTGCGAGCGTCGCGTCGGAGATGCCGAGCTGGTGCGGGTCGGCGTCGTGCGGGAGGACCGTGACCGGGCCGACCTTCTTGCTCATGCCCCAGCGCCCGACCATCTGGCGGGCGATGTTGGTGGCCTGGGTGAGGTCGGACTCGGCTCCGGTGGTGATGACGCCGAAGACCGCGTCCTCGGCCGCCATGCCACCCAGGGCCCCGACGATACGGCCGCGCAGGTACTCCTCGTCGTAACCGTACTTGTCGGTGTCGGGCGTTGACAGCGTGACGCCGAGTGCCTGGCCGCGTGGGATGATCGAGACCTTGCGCACCGGGTCGGCGCCCTTCTGGAGCATGCCGAGCAGGGCGTGACCGCCCTCGTGGTAGGCGGTGCGACGCTTCTCCTCGTCGGGGATGACCACCGAGCGGGCGACGCCGAGCTGGATCTGCTCGAGTGCATTGGTGAAGTCGCGCTGGTAGACGGCCTGGTCGGCCCGCCGTGCCGCCTGGAGGGCCGCCTCGTTGGCGAGGTTCGCCAGGTCGGCGCCGGTCATGCCCGGCGTCGAGGCGGCGATCTGCGTCAGGTCGACGTCGGAGGCCATCGGGATCTCGCGGGTGTGCACCTTGAGGATCGACTCGCGGCCCTTCTGGTCGGGCGCGCTGACCGTGATGACCCGATCGAAACGGCCCGGACGGGTGAGCGCCGAATCGAGCACATCGGCGCGGTTGGTGGCCCCCATGACGATGACCCCCTCGGTTCCGTCGAAGCCGTCCATCTCGGTGAGGATCTGGTTCAGCGTCTGCTCGCGCTCGTCGTTGCCGCCCATGGAACGGCTGGAGGCGCGGGAGCGGCCGATCGCGTCGATCTCGTCGATGAAGATGATCGAGGGAGCCGTCTTGCGGGCCTCGTCGAACAGCTGGCGTACGCGCTGGGCGCCCACGCCGACGATCATCTCGATGAACTCCGAGGCCGAGGCCGAGTAGAAGGGCACATCGGCCTCACCGGCCGTGGCGCGGGCCAGTAGCGTCTTGCCGGTGCCTGGCTCGCCCTCGAGTAGAACGCCCTTGGGGGCGCGTGCGCCGACCCTGCGGTACTTCTCGGGGTTGCGCAGGAAGTCGACGATCTGGCTGACCTCCTCCTGGACCTCGTCGATGCCGGCGACGTCGGAGAAGTTCACCCGGACGACGTCCTTGCGGACCGGTTTCACGTCACGGTTGATGCCGCCGAGCCCACCCAGGCCGCCGCCCTTGGACATGCGGTTCATGAACCACATGTAGGCGCCGATGATGAGCAGCCACGGGCCGAAGGCCAGCAGGATGCTCGCCAGGGGGCTCATGGATTCGACGGTGGAACTCGCCGAGACGGTGACGCCATGCGCATTGAGCAGAGCGAGCAGATTGTCCTGCGCCCAAGTGGGACGTTCGGTGGTGAACTGAGTGTACTTCTGGCCGGCCTTGGTCTCAGAGTCGTCCGGGACGGTGCGCTCTTCCTTCAGCTTGCCGTCGATCGTGTCGCCGGTCGCGTGGACGACCTCGACGTTGTCCGTCTTGACCTGCGTGACGAACTCGTTGTAGCTGATCTGCGGCGGCTTGCGCGACTCGTTGTACCAGCTGACGGCGGCCAGCATGATGGCGAGCAGGATGATCCACGGCACGATCCGAGCCCACAGCGGCCGCTTGGGGCGCTTGTCGTCATCGCCGGGCAGGCCCTCGGTGTGCCAGGGCTTGGGCGAGTCGAGCGGCGGGGGGCCGGAGGGGGCCTCGCTGCGCCACTTCTTCCGGGCCGTGTCCTTGTCGCGCGGAGGGTCCTGTGTGGACAGGCCACTCAGACCGGACCGGCCGGTGCGTTCCGGTGAGGGCGACGACTCTCGTGCCATGAACACCTCCTGTGCAGTGCATATCGATAGTAGGTGCCTCAGCAGACAAATTCCCGTCGCCGGCGCCCGGCGGGCCTCTCCTCGGCGCGAACCCGGCCGGTGCCGCGCCCGCGAGCATCCGACGCATCGGTGCCCGATCCGGGGTGCTCAGGGGCGGGCCGTCGCCAGTGCCCCGCCCGGCTCGGCGCCGCGTCCGATCCGGGGTGCTCCCGGGTGGGCTAGGCTGGCGCGGTGAGCAAGAGTTTCGATCAGCTGTTCGCCGAACTGACCCGGACGGCGGCCGAGCGCCCGGCCGGGTCCGGTACCGTCGCAAAACTGGACGAGGGCACCCACGCCATCGGCAAGAAGGTCGTCGAGGAGGCGTCCGAGGTCTGGATGGCCGCCGAGTACCAGTCCCGGGAACAGCTGGCCGTCGAGATCAGCCAGCTCCTGTACTGGGCGCAGGTCATGATGATCGACAAGGGGCTCGCCCTGGAAGACGTCTACCGTCACCTGTGACAGCCCTGCTCGCCAGACCCCTCCCGCGGCCTGCCGGGCCGCGCAGACCGTCGAAGGAAGCTCGTCGTGAGTGAAGACACACTGATGCGTATCGCCGTGCCCAACAAGGGCGCCCTGGCCGCCGCCGCCGCCCAGATGCTGCACGAGGCGGGCTATGCGCAGCGCACCGACTCGAAGGAACTCGTCCTGGCCGACGAGGAGAACGGCGTCGAGTTCTACTATCTGCGGCCGCGCGACATCGCCGTCTACGTGGGTGAGGGCACTCTCGACCTGGGTATCACCGGCCGGGACATGCTCGTCGACTCCGGCGCTGCCGCCAGCGAGATCCTCTCGCTGGGTTTCGGCGTGAGCCGTTTCCGTTTCGCGGCCCCGAAGGAGGCCGGTTACCAGCTGGCCGACCTGAACGGCAAGCGGATCGCCACCAGCTACCCCGGCCTGCTGCGCCGCTACCTTGCCGAGCACGGCATCGACGCCCGCCTCGTCCACCTCGACGGCGCCGTCGAGTCGAGCATCGCCCTCGGTGTCGCCGATGCGATCGCCGATGTCGTCGAGACCGGCACGACACTGCGCAAGGCCGGTCTCGAGCTCTTCGGCGAGCCGATCCTCAAGAGCGAGGGCATCCTGATCCGCCGCAACTCCGGCGAGATCGACGCCATCGCGCTCGACCACTTCACCCGCCGCCTCTCGAGCGTCCTGGTGGCCCGGGACTACGTCCTCATGGACTACGACTGCCCGACCGCGGTGCTCGAGGAGGCCACGGTGCTGACCCCGGGCTACGCCGCACCGACCATCACCGAGCTGGCCCGGCCGGACTGGGTCGCCGTGCGCGCCATGGTGCGCCGCGGCGATGCCCAGCGGCTCATGGACGAGCTGTGGGATCTCGGTGCTCGCGCGATCCTCGTGACCGAACTCGGGGCCTGCCGGCTCTGAGCAGGCCGAGGTCGGGCCCCTTTCCCGGGGCTGAGATCCTGAGGCAGAAGGATCAGTCGATGCCGCGGCGCTGCAGGATCGTGGTGATCTCCGTCTCGTCCAGGTCATCGGTGACAGGGCCCTTGCTCGCAGCGGGCTCGGGCCGGCCGGCTGCGGGGCTCGAGGCGCCACTGACCCCCAGACGCTTCTGCATCGCGGCCTCCCGGCGCTGCTTGCCCTCGGCCCGGCTCACACCATCCATGAACGAGGCGATGACGTAGAGGAGCAGGCCCAGGCCGGCGCAGATGATGCCCGCCCACATCCTGGTGTCCAGGCTCTGCTCTCGGGCCCAGCTCACGAGGCCCCGTGCGGCATCGGCAAGGAGAACCATCACATCGGTCAGCCAGGCGCCGACGAAGAAGACCGAGAAGGCGATGCCGTGCAGGAGGGCGCGGGCGCTGCGGCGACGTCGCCACCCCAGGACCGCGTAGAGCAGCCCGAGAGCGACCAGTGCGGCGGTGACGACGAGAGCCAGGGTCTGGGCATTCATGACTCAAGACTGTCACATGAACACCGGCCACGCCCGCTCCCGGTGCGGCGCCGGGCCGATTTCGTTCGCCGGTTCCCGTCGTCTAAACTTGAGGAGTTGACCGGCGTCGGGTCATCGTCCCGGTGCCGCCATCAGCACGCAAGTGGAGGCCTGACTCCCACCTTGCCGCGCCTCGCGCGACGGGTCAGTTTGTGCAGGACGCGTGGCTGCCTGAGCAGCCGCGCGGGGGCTCCTTGTCCCCGTCGTCGTCCGGTCCGGACATCGCCAGGCCTTCACCCGCGGGTGAAGGCCTTTTCCGTCTGCCGGTCACGACGGCCACGTCATTGGAGGACATAATCAGCAACGAACTGCGCATCAACGAGCGCATCCGTGTTCCCGAGGTTCGCCTCGTCGGACCCAACGGCGAGCAGATCGGCATCGTCCGCGTCGAGCAGGCGATGCAGCTCGCCCGTGAACAGGACCTCGATCTCGTCGAGGTCGCGGCGAATGCGCGCCCGCCCGTCTGCAAACTCATGGACTACGGCAAGTTCAAGTACGAGAACGCCCAGAAGGCCCGCGAGTCCCGCCGCAACCAGTCCAACACCGTCGTCAAGGAGATGAAGCTCCGACCCAAGATCGACGAGCACGACTACGAGACCAAGAAGGGTCATGTCGTTCGTTTCCTGCGCGGCGGCGACAAGGTGAAGATCACCATCATGTTCCGGGGCCGCGAGCAGTCGCGCCCCGAACTCGGCCTCAACCTGCTCAAGCGCCTGGCCGACGATGTCATCGAGGACGGCGTCGTCGAGCAGAATCCCAAGCAGGAGGGGCGCAACATGCACATGGTGCTGACCCCCACCCGCAAGAAGAGCGAGGCCCGCACCGAGCAGGAGGCCGAGAAGGCCCGCAAGCTGGCCCGCCGTGCCGATGAGGCCGCTGCTGAGAAGGCCGAGGAGGCCCGCCTCCGTGAGGAGGCCAGGAAGCAGCCCAAGAAGAAGAAGCGTGGTCCGGCCGACAACATGGACCCCGATGTCGATCTGTGAGCCACGGCTCGCAGGAGGCCTCGACAACCAGCTGACGTCGGTGGACGTCGGACGATAGTGAATGGAGCGACAGATGCCCAAGATGAAGACGCACTCCGGTGCCAAGAAGCGTTTCAAGGTGACCGGCAGCGGCAAGCTCATGCACGCCCGCGCCGGCAAGGCACACCTGAACGAGCACAAGCCCACCCGGCGCACCCGTCGTCTCTCGGTGGACGCCCCGCTCAACAAGGCAGACGCCAAGAAGGCCCGCAGGATGCTCGGCATCTGAGCCGGCGTTTTTCCTCATCGATCGTTCAAACCAAGGAGTACAAACCATGGCACGCGTCAAGCGCGCAGTGAATGCGAAGAAGAAGCGTCGCGAGATCCTCGAGCAGGCGTCGGGCTACCGCGGTCAGCGGTCCCGTCTCTACCGCAAGGCCAAGGAGCAGGTGCTGCACTCGGGCACCTACGCCTTCCGCGACCGCAAGGCCAGGAAGGGCGATTTCCGCTCGCTGTGGATCCAGCGCATCAATGCTGCGACCCGCGCCGAGGGCATGACCTACAACCGTTTCATCAGCGGCCTGAAGAACGCCGGCGTCGAGGTCGACCGCAAGATCCTCGCCGAGCTCGCCGTGAGCGATCCCACCGCGTTCTCGGCCCTGGTGAAGGTCGCCAAGGAGAACCAGCCCGCCGCCAACGCGGCCTGACCCAGGCCGCTGTGGCGCGAGAAGCATGAAGGACCAGCCGAACCCGGACGTCCCTCTCATCTCTGGCAGGGCGCTGGGTTCGGCTCGTCGTCTGCGGCGACGGAAGGCTCGTGCCGAGACGGGCCTGTTCCTCGCCGAGGGCGCGCAGGTGGTGCGTGAGGCCCTGAGGTGTCCGGGAGTGGTCGTCAGGCTCGTCGTCGACGATCCGCAACGCCATGGCGAACTCATACCGGTGGCTGCCGGCGTCGAGGTGGTACGCGCCCGCCCCGAAGACCTGCGCGCCCTGTGCGACACGGTCACGCCGCAGGGCGTCGTAGCGGTCTGCCGCTGGCCCCGGGCGCGCCTGGCGGCGGTGCAGAACCCGCGCCTCGTCGTCATCTGCGCCCAGGTGCGGGACCCGGGCAACGCGGGCACGGTCGTGCGATGTGCCGACGCCTTCGGTGCGGACGCCGTGGTCCTCACCCGTGGCTCGGTCGACGTCACCAACCCCAAGACCGTCCGCGCCACGGTCGGCAGTCTCTTCCACCTGCCCGTCGTCACGGACGTCGATCTCGGCGAGACGATCGAGTGGGCCCACGCCCAGAACATGACGGTGCTCGCCGCCGATGGCGGAGGGGTCCCCCTCGACGAACTCGACGCCCGGGGCGAGCTGGCCCGCCCCACGGCGTGGCTGATGGGCAACGAGGCGTGGGGGCTGCCCGCTGAGCATCTCGCGGCGGCCGACCAGGTGGCGGCAGTGCCGATGTGGGGGCGGGCGGAGAGCCTCAACCTGTCGACCGCGGCGGCGATCTGCCTGTACGCCTCGGCCAGTGCCCAGCGGAGGTCACCGGAACAATGAACACGGCCGTCGACGCCCTCCTCATCGTGCTCATCATCGCTGCCGCCATCGCCGCAGGCGGGTTGTTCTGGCTCGGCCACCGGCAGTCGCGGCGGCAGCCGGGCGCCGGCCCGGACAGCGGTGGACGGCCCGGGAACCCACAGGGGCAGTGATCCGGCACCGGAGGCGGAGACGTGACTACCGTGAGCCCGTCCCTCGTGCCGTGCCAGGGGCTGGTGGCCGACGGTCCGCCCCGCCGAATCCCGTCTGCTGATGCTCGGACCGGGGCCAGGCAGGCAGGCCCCTAGACTTGTCGGGTGGGGCCGGCCGCGGGCCGGCCCCGGCAGAGCGAAAGAGGGGAGTCCATGTCAGGGCCAGACAGCACCAGCGGACCGCTGGACCAGGGGCAGGTCGAGCAGATGGTGAGCGATGCCCTCGAGGCCATCGCGGCCGCGGCCAGCTCGGCCGAGCTCAAGGCCGTGCGCCAGGCGCACGCCGCCGACAAGTCACCGCTCGCGCTCGCCAACCGGCGTATCGGCACGATGCCGAAGGACCAGCGCAAGGAGGCCGGCAAACTCGTCGGCCAGGCCCGCGGCCGCGTCAACCAGGCCCTCGCCGCCCGCGCCGCCGAACTCGAGGCCGCCGAGCTGGCCGCCCGCCTCGAGGCCGAGCGCGTCGACGTGACCCTGCCGGTGGCCGAGCACCCGGTCGGCGCCGAGCATCCGCTGACCGCTCTCATCAACCGCATGTGCGACGTCTTCGTCGCCATGGGCTGGGAGGTCGCCGAGGGGCCCGAACTCGAGGCCGAGTGGCTCAACTTCGACGCGCTCAACTTCACCCCGGACCATCCGGCGCGGTTCATGAGCGACACCCTCTTCGTCGACCCGCCCGGCGATCACAAGATCATGCGCACCCAGACCTCACCGGTCCAGGTGCGGACCCTGCTCGAACGCGAGCTGCCGGTCTACGTCGTCAGCCCCGGCAAGGTCTTCCGCGCCGACGAGTACGACGCCACCCACCTGCCGGTCTTCCACCAGCTGGAGGGCCTGGCCGTCGACAAGGGCATCACCATGGGCGACCTCAAGGGCACCCTCGACCACCTGGCCAAGGCCATGTTCGGCGACACCCGGACCCGCTTGCGGCCGCACTACTTCCCGTTCACCGAGCCGAGTGCCGAGGTCGACCTGGAGTGCTTCGTCTGCCACGGCGACTCGGTCGGCAATCCCGACCGCCCCTGCCGCACCTGTCGCAGCGAGGGCTGGATCGAGTGGGTCGGGTGCGGCGTCGTCAACCCGCGCGTGCTGGCCGCCGCCGGCATCAACACGAACGTCTACTCCGGCTTCGCCTTCGGCATCGGCGTCGACCGCACCGTCATGTTCCGCAACAACGCCCCCGACCTGCGTGACTTCGTCGAGGGCGACGTCAGGTTCAGCCGTTCGCTGCTGGGAGGTGCACGATGAGAGTGCCGATGAGCTGGCTCCGCGACCTCGTGGAGTTCCCGCATGGCGTGACCACGTCCCAGGTGGCGGACGCCTTCACCCGCAGGGGTCTGCAGGTCGAGCACGTCGAGACCGTCGGCGCCGAGCTCGCCGGGCCGATCGTCGTCGGCCGGGTCCTGGACTTCGTCGAGGAATCGCAGAAGAACGGCAAGACCATCCGCTGGTGCCGTGTCGACGTGGGGCCACTGAACGACTCCGAGGTCAATTCAGAGCTCACCGATGCCCGGGGCATCGTCTGCGGCGCCACCAACTTCGCCAAGGGCGACTACGTCGTGGTCTCGCTGCCCGGCGCCGTTCTGGCGGGCGGTTTCGAGATCAGCGCCCGCAGGACCTACGGGCACATGAGTGACGGGATGATCTGCGCCGCCGACGAGCTCGGCACCGGCGAGGACCACAGCGGCATCATCGTCCTGCCGCCCGTCGAGGCAGCCAGGGCCGGTCTCGGGTCCGACGCGCTGCCGCTGCTCGGCGTACCCGACGACGTCCTCGACATCGAAGTGACACCTGACCTGGGCTACGCGCTGTCGATGCGCGGGCTGGCCCGCGAGGCCGCGCAGGCCTTCGACGTGCCGTACAACGACCTCTACTCCCGCCGTGTCCCCGCCCAGGCCCAGGGCGCCTACCCGGTGCGCATCGACTCGCAGGACTGCCAGTTGTTCGTCAACCTGTGCGTCAACGGGATCGACCCGAAGGCCCCCACCCCGATGTGGATGCGCCACCGTCTCGAGGCCAGTGGCATGCGCTCGATCAGCCTGCCGGTCGACATCACGAACTACGTGATGCTCGAGTCCGGTCAGCCGCTGCACGGCTACGACGCCGACAGCCTCCTCGGCCCTATCGTCGTGCGCAAGGCCGCTGCCGGCGAGAGGCTCACCACACTCGACGACGTCGAGCGCACGCTGTCCGCCGACGACCTGCTCATCACCGACGACTCCGGCCCCATCGGCCTGGCCGGCGTCATGGGCGGCCAGACCACCGAGCTGAGCGAGACGACGACGAACGTGGTCATCGAGGCGGCTCACTTCTCGCCGGGTACGATCGGCCGCACCTACCGTCTCCACAAGCTGCCCTCAGAGGCATCCAAGCGTTTCGAACGCACGGTGGACCCAGGTGTGGCCTGCGCCGCGGCCCGGATGGCCGCCCGCCTGTTCGCCGAACACGCCGGCGGCACGATCGTCGACGGCACCACCGTGGCCGGTCAGGTGCCGGTACCGCCGTCCCTGACGATCGACGCCAATCTGCCTGCCCGCATCCTGGGCGCCCGGATCGACACCGACCGGGTCGTCGAGGTGTTCGAGAAGGCAGGTATCACGGTCAAACGCAAGAACGAGCTGCTGGAACTGACCCCGCCCACCTGGCGCACCGACCTGCGCGATCCCTACGACTACGTCGAGGAGATCGGCCGCAAACTCGGCCTGGACATCGTCGAGGCCAGGGTGCCGCGTGCCGCCGCAGGTCGTGGTCTCAGCCCGGCCCAGCGCGCCCGCCGGGCGGTCAACGCGGCGGTGGCCCAGGCCGGTTTCGTCGAGGTCATCACGCTGCCATTCATCGCGGCCGAGGAGCCCGACCGGCTCGGCCTGCCCGCGGACTGCGACCAACGCCGGCTGGTCCGGCTGGCCAATCCGCTGGCCGACACCGCTCCGTACCTGCGCACCGGTCTGCTTCCGGGCCTGTTCTCCGCCGTCACGCGCAACACCTCGCGCGGCCATGACGACCTGGCCCTCTTCGAGGCCGGCTCGGTCTTCTGGGCCCGGCCGGCGTCGGCCGCCCCGATGCCCGATGTGACCCACCGCCCCAGTGACGCCGAGATCGCCGCGATCGAGGAGTCCCTGCCCGACCAGCCCCGCATGATCGCCGCCGTGCTCACCGGCCAGTGGCTGCCGGCCACCTGGAACCGCGCCGCCGTCCGGGCCGACTGGACCCATGCGGTGTACTTCGCCCAGACCGCCGCGCAGGCGCTCGGTCTCGACCTGGAGCGCAGGGCCGCCGCGATCGCGCCCTGGCACCCTGGCCGCTGCGCCGAGCTGTCGGTCCGCGGCACCGCCGGCGAGCCGGTCGTCATCGGCGCCGCAGGTGAGCTGCACCCCGAGGTCGTCAAGGCCTACGGGCTGCCCGACCGCAGCTGTGCCGTCGAGATCAACCTCGACCTGCTCGTGTCCTGCGCCCCCGATGGCGGCCAGGTCTCGGCGCTGAGTGCCTTCCCCCTCGCCAAGGAGGACGTCGCTCTCATCGTCAGTGAGAAGGTCGCCGCGTCCGATGTCGAGGCCGCTCTCGCCGAGGGCGCAGGTGATCTGCTCGAGTCGATCGTGTTGTTCGACATCTTCCGTGGCACGCAGATCGGCGAGGGGCGCAAGTCGCTCGCCTACAACCTGCGCTTCCGTGGCGCCGACCGGACACTCACCCAGGCCGATGTCGCCGCCGCTCGGGGCAATGCCGTGCGGCTCGCCGTCGAGCGGTTCGACGCGATCCTGCGTGAGGCCTGAATCCACGTCGTCACGGCGCATGCCCGATCGAACGCCGGGCGTGTCTGACACGCGGTTCAGTGGGTTAATCTTCGAAGGTGAGCCTTCACTGGGAAAAACCGCATGAGGGCGCTTCGCTCGGGACAGTGCTCTGCTATGCTCCCAGCGAAGCGAGGACGCTGTGCGTGACGCGCGTGCAGCATCCCAGGTGCCCGGTCGGTCGATCGGCTGATCGGGGGAACAGGGAACCGCGTGCGAATCGCGGACGGGACCGCCGCTGTGAGCGTCCGGATCCTCATCGGCGCAAGCCTGCCACTGGGCAACCGGGAAGGTCGAGGATCCATAGGGGCACTGCCCTGTGGACGCGAGTCAGAAGACCTGCCTGGGAGTTCTCTTACGCGCCGCCGCGGCATCTGGCGGCCATGAGGTCCGAGCAGGGTCGCAAGAATCCGGTTGTGACGAACGGTATTCGTCATGAACGTGAGGTGATCGGCTCGTGGATGCTCGGTGGCTGGCCCGTCGGCTGGGCCAGATCCTGATCGTGCTGGTGGGTATCAGCTTCATCACCTTCGTCCTTGTCTGGCTCGCTCCGGGCGACCCGGCGCAGGCCATCTACACGAGCCAGGGCATCACGCCGACCCCCGAGATGGTCGAGGAGATGCGTGCCCGGCTCGGCCTCGACAAGCCCTTCCTGGTCCAGTACGTCACCTGGCTCGGCAACTGCCTGCACGGCGACTTCGGCACGTCATACTCGCTGCACAAGCCCGTCACCGACCTCATGCTCGCCCGCCTGTGGCCGACCATCAGGCTCGCGCTGGCCTCCCTGGTCCTCATGCTCGTCATCGCCGTCCCCCTGGGCATGGCGGCCGCGGTGCGTCAGGGCGGCGTCATCGACCATCTCGCGCGCGGCGTCAGCTTCCTCGGCGTCTCGATGCCGAACTTCTGGTTCGGCCTGCTGCTCGTCTGGGCCGTCGCCCTCAAGCTCGGTCTGCTCCCGGTCATCTCGTCGGGGAAGGGTTTCGAGCAGCTCATCATGCCGGCCATCACACTGGCCTTCGCGATGATCGGAAAGTACACCCGCCAGGTCCGCACCGCCGTCCTCGAGGAGCTCAGGCAGGACTACGTCACGGGCGCCCGCGCCCGCGGCATGTCCGAACGGACCATCCTGTGGCGGCACGTGCTGCCGAATGCGCAGCTGCCGCTGCTCACCCTGCTCGGACTCTCTCTCGGCTCGCTGCTGGGCGGCACGGCCGTCGTCGAGGTGGTCTTCTCCTATCCCGGCCTGGGCAACATGGCCGTCTCGGCGGTCACCTCCTACGACTACCCGCTCGTGCAGACCTATGTGCTGTGGATCGCCCTGATCTACATGGTCATCAACCTGCTCGTCGACGTCTCCTACGCCCGGCTGGACCCCCGCGTGCGACGAGGAGCCCACTCATGAGCACACTGCACGGCATCTGGAGGACCATCCGCCGCGCGATCGGCGGGCGCAGGGCCTTCGGCGTCCACCTCGCGCTGGTCCTCGTCATCGCCCTCGTCGCGGTCTTCGCCCGGCAGATCGCGCCGATGGATCCCTACGCCGCGAACCTGGCCGATGCCTTCCAGCCGCCGAGCGCCGAGCACTGGTTCGGCACCGACAAGCTCGGCCGTGACATCGCCTCGCGCATCGTCTACGGCACCCGCATCTCACTCACCTCGGCGATGATCCTCGTCCTCGTGATCTCCGTCGTCGGCTCGTTCCTCGGCGTCATCGCCGGCTACTTCGGTGGTCTCGTCGACGCTGCCATCATGCGCATCTCCGACATGATGATCTCCTTCCCCGGCATCGTCCTGGCCATCGCCGTGGCCGGCCTGCTCGGGGCGAGCATCCGCAATGCGATCATCGCCCTCGCAGTCGTCAGCTGGACCAAGTACGCGCGCCTGGCACGCAGCCTGGTCCTCAAGATCCGTCATGCCGATTTCGTGACGGCCGCCGAGCTCAACGGCACCCGCCCCGGCCGGCTCATGCGCCGCTATCTGCTGCCGAGCGCCCTCCCGACACTCGTCATCACGGCCGCCACCGACATCGGTACGATGATGCTCGAACTGGCCGGCCTGTCATTCCTAGGTTTCGGTGCCCAGCCGCCCCAGGCCGAATGGGGCCTCATGCTCAACGAGGGCCGCGCCTATCTGCTCGACTCGCCGTGGCTCATGATCTTCCCCGGCGCGGCGATCTGCATCACCGTCATCGTCTTCAACCTGCTGGGCGACGCTCTCCGTGATGTTCTCGACCCCCGTCATGCCGGCCAGGACGAGGACGTCATCGAGCTCGTCCCGGCCCCTCTGTCCTGAGCCCCACAGACCCCCCGCACCCCGACCACAAGGAAAGTGAGCACGAACAATGCATCGAATCATCCTCACCCGCCGCGGTCTGCTGACCGCCTCCGCCGCCGGAGCCGCTGTTGCCGGCCTCGGCATGGCCGGATGTTCCTCCGGTTCCGGTTCGGGTGGTTCCAGTACCGAGCTGAAGTTCGGCTGCACGAACTTCTCCAAGGAGTCACTCGACCCGTCGAATCAGACGAACGCGGCTTGGGCCTGCATGCGCTACGGCGTGGGGGAGTCGTTGTTCAAGTTCGACGAGCACATGGTCGCCCAGCCGAATCTGTCCGACAGCTTCACGGTCGACGAGGAGCACACGAACTGGCAGTTCCACATCAGGGAGGGCCTGATGTTCTCCACCGGTACCGAGGTCACCGCGACCAAGGTCGCCGAGTCCCTGCAGCGCATGTACGACAAGGAGGGCGTCGAGGGCTCCTCCTCGCCGTCGAACTTCATGAAGCCGGACTCGATCACGGCCGACGACGCCGCCCGTACCGTCACGATCGTCACCAAGGTGCCCTACGCCGATCTGCCGGCCGCCCTGGCCAATCCCCTGTTCGAGGTCCTTGACATCGCAGGCAGCGAGAACATCGACGAGAAACCGATCGGCACCGGCCCCTACGCGGTGAGCGAGTTCAACAGCGGCCAGAACGTCAGGCTCACGCGCAACGAGCACTACTGGAACGGCGAGGTTCCCTTCGAGAGCGTGGACGTCATCTTCATCGACGACGCATCGAGCCTGACCAAGTCGCTGGCGCTGCAGTCCGGCGACGTCGATGTCACAGAGAACATCACGGCCGCTGCCGACCTGGAGACGCTCGGGAACGACCCGGACTACTCGGTCTCGCAGACCATCAGCATGCGCACGGGCTTCTCCTATCTCAACGCCGCCGAGGGCCGCCCGCTGGCGAACAAGGCCCTGCGGACCGCCATCTGCATGGCGATCGACGAAACGACGATCACCGAGACCACGGTCGGCGGCCTCTACACCGCCGGCCACTCGGTCGTCCCCTCCTCGCTCGACTTCGGCTACGAGCAGCTGACCGACGCCACCCCCTACGACAAGGAGCGGGCGAAGAAGATCCTCGACGAGGCCGGCGTCGTCGACTCCGACGGCGACGGCTTCCGGGAACTGGACGGCAAGAAGATCGACCTGGCCTACGTCACCTACGACTCGCGGAATCTGTCGGTCATGGCCGAGGCCGTGTCCACCCAGCTCGCCGAGATCGGAATCCAGGCGACGGTCGAGAATGTCGACGCCGACACCGAGTGGGACCGGCTCGTCGCCGGCGACTACGACATGAACTCCAGCAACTGGATGACGACCCAGGAAGGCGACCCCTTCAGCTACCTGGCCAACTGGTACTCCAAGAGCGACGCCAACTACTGCGGCTACCGGAACGATGAGTACGACGCGCTCTACGAGCAGCTGGAGACCGAGCTGGACACCGCCGAGCGCAAGAAGATCTTCGTTCGCCTTCAGCAGATCCTCATCGACGACGCGGCGGTCCTCGTCCACGGCTACTACAACAGCAATATGTGCTCCAACGCGAAGACCGTGACCGGCGCCACCGTGGCCACGGCGGACTACTACTGGATCACGAGCGCCATCAAGCCGGCGCAGTGAACTGGGGATGACGATGACGAACAGCGGACCGGCGCGAGACGGGCTCCCCGGGCAGGACCAGGCGGACGGTACATGCCTGCTCAGCGTCCGGCGGATGACCGTCAGCTATGACGGCACCCCCGCCGTCCGCGACGTCAGCCTGGACGTGACCCCGGGCGAGGTCGTGGCGATCGTCGGGGAGTCCGGTTCGGGCAAGACGACGGTCATCCGCGCCATCCTCGGTCTGCTGCCGTCGAGCGGG
Organism: Propionibacterium australiense; assembly: GCF_003666605.1. Classification (GTDB taxonomy): domain Bacteria; phylum Actinomycetota; class Actinomycetes; order Propionibacteriales; family Propionibacteriaceae; genus Propionibacterium; species Propionibacterium australiense. Next base: position 26,006 of record NZ_RCIV01000023.1, read on the forward strand.
CAGGTCAGCAGCGGCGACATCTGCTTCGAGGACCGCTCGCTGCTCGACCTGGACCGGGCGCAGTGGCTCGACCTGCGCCGCCACCGCATGTCGATGGTCTTCCAGGACACCGGCGCCATGCTCAACCCCGTGCGGCGCATCGGCAGCCAGTTCGTCGAGTACATCCGCACGGCCGATCCCGGCTCGACCAGGGAGCAGGCCCGCGGACGCGCCGAGACCATGCTCGACCGCATGGCGCTGCCCGACCCACGCCGCGTCATGGACTCCTACGCCTTCGAACTGTCCGGCGGCATGCGCCAGCGGGTCGGCATCGCCATGGCGATGACCTTCAATCCGGCCCTGCTACTGGCCGACGAGCCGACCAGCGCCCTGGACGTGACCATGCAGGCCGAGATCGTCCGCCAGATGCTCGCGCTGCGCCGCCAGGAGGGCACGGCGATCATGATCGTCACCCACAACCTCGGCGTGGCGGCCCACATGGCCGACACGATCATGGTCATGCGTGCCGGCCGCGTCCTGGAACTCGGCCCGACCGACCGGGTCATCGACCACCCAGCCCACGAGTACACGGCATCGCTGCTGGCCAGCATGCCCTCGCTGTGAGGAGCGAATGTGACCGCACCGGTGATGAGGGCGGAGGGGCTCACCAAGATCTTCCGGCTGCCCGACGGCAGCCGGCTGACGGCCTGCCGGGACGTCACCGTCACCCTGCCCAGGGGACAGACGGTCGCCGTCGTCGGCGAGTCCGGCTCGGGCAAGAGCACCCTGCTGCGCATGCTCATCGGCCTCGAGAAGCCCACCAGCGGGCGGGTCCTCCTCGGCGACCGGCCGATCCAGGGACTCAGAGGCGCGCCCCTGCGCGAGGTGCGTCGCCAGGTGCAGATGGTCTTCCAGGACCCGCTGGGCTCCTTCGCCCCGCGCATGCGGATGGCCGAGGCGATCTGCGCGCCGCTCATCGGATACGACATCATCGGCCGCGGCGAGGCGCTCCCCAAGGCCCGTGAGATGCTCCACCTGGTCGGGCTGCCCGGCCACTTCGTGGTGCGCTATCCCCACCAGCTGTCCGGCGGCCAGCTCCAGCGCTGCGCCATCGCCCGGGCGCTCACCCTCGACCCGAAGGTACTCCTGTGCGACGAGGCCACCAGCGCCCTGGACGTCAGCGCCCAGGCCGAGATCATCGCCCTACTCGCACGCCTGCAGGCAGAGCGCGGCATCGCCATCGGCTTCGTCTGCCACGACCTGGCGCTGGTCACCCACTTCGCGCAGACGATCGTCGTCATGTACCGCGGACGAGTCGTCGAGCAGCTGCCCGCCGACGAGCTCGTCACGCAGGCCCGGCACCCCTACACCCGGATGCTGCTGGACTCCGTGCTCGACCCCCGCAACCGGGACGGCCGACTCGAGCGGCCGACGGCCGACAGCGCCTGCGAGTCCCAGCCGGGGTGGTGGGCCGATGATCACGAGGATGCATCACTCGTCGAGCTCTCTCCGGGGCACCTCGTGGCCCCCACGGATATGAAGCCTTCTTCCGCGGGGAGCCGATGACTGCTGCCCGGAGGGCGGACGGGCGCCGCAGGCGAAGCCCTACCACTGATCTGACCACCGGCCCCCTGGGTCGTGGGATCATCGCCTTCGCCCTGCCGCTGCTCGGCGCCGCGCTCGTCCAGCTGCTCTACAGCACGGTCGACCTCATGTTCATCGGCCACACCCTGGGCACCGAGGCGGCCGCCGCGGTCGGTGCCAGCGGCCTCATCGTCACCTGCCTCATCGGCATGTTCACCGGGCTCGGCACCGGCACGGGCGTGCTCGTCGCCCGGCACTTCGGGGCCGGACGGCACAGCCAGATCGAACGCGTCATGCACACCGCCCTCGCCTTCGGACTGGCCGGCGGGGCAGCACTCCTTCCCGTCATGATCGCCGCCGCCCCCACTCTGCTCGCCTGGCTCAACACACCAGCATCGATCCTGGCGCTGGCCGTCGTCTACGTGCGCATCTATCTGCTCGGGCTGGTGAGCGTCGTCCTGTTCAACATGGGGGCGGGCATCCTGCGTGCCCTGGGGGACTCGCTCACGCCGATGCTCTGCCAGCTGCTGGGCGGGGTGGTGAACGTCCTGGCCGACGCGCTGTTCATCATCGTCTTCCGGTGGGGGGTCGTCGGCGTCGCCGTGGCGACGCTCACCTCGCAGACGCTCTGCGCAGTCCTCGTGCTGGGCAGCCTGCGCCGCCTCGACGACCGCTACCGGCTGCGCCTGGCGCGGATCCACCTGCACCGGGTCACCCTGCGCGAGATCCTCGCCATCGGCCTGCCGGCCGGCACCCAGGCCCTCGTCATCACGCTGAGCAACGTGGCAGTCCAGTACCGCATCAACGGGCTGGGCATCCCCGACATCGCGGCCTTCACCGTGTGGTTCCGCGTCGAGAACTTCCTGTACATGCCGATCATGGCCCTCGGTCAGGCGGCCTCGACCAGCGTGGCCCAGAACCTCGGCGCCGAGGACCGGCCCCGCACCCGCAGGGCCGTGCGCGTCTGCTGCCTCATCGGCGTGACCGTGACGGTGACCCTGGCCGTCGCCCTGCTCCTGGCCTCACGCCCGATCCTCGGCATGTTCACCGCCGACCCGCAGGTCATCGCGCTGGCAACGAGCATCGCGAGAGTCATCGGACCCTGCTATCTGCTCTTCGCGCTCATGGAGGTGCTCTCGTCCTCGATCCGCGGCGCCGGTCACGCCCTGCCGCCGATGATCATCATCGTCAGCGCCCTGTGCGGCCTGAGAGTGGTGCTCCTCATGGCGCTGCCGCGGATCTTCGGGACCGTCACGCGCGTGGCTACGCTGTACCCGCTGTCGTGGGTGCTGACCGACGCGCTGCTGCTCGGCTACCTGCTGGCGCGCCGGACCATGCTCTGGGGCGAGCCCAGGACGTGAACCGTTCCGGGCTCAGTCCCGGCGGGTCTCCTCGCAGTACTCGGCCAGGCGGGCGATGGCCTCGCGCAGCACCTTCTCCTCGGGCAGTGCCACCAGACGGAAGTGGTCGGGATCAGGCCAGTTGAAGCCGCGCCCGTGGCTGACCAGGATCTTCTTGTGGCGCAGCAGGCCGAGCGCCCACTCCTCGTCGTCCTCGATGGGGAAGCGCTCCGGATCGAGCCGGGGGAACAGGTAGAGCGCGCCGCTGGCCGGCACGCAGCTGACACCCTCGATCTCGTTGAGGAGCCGTGCCGACAGCATGATCTGGTCGTGGAAACGGCCTCCCGGGGCCACCAGTTCGTCGATCGACTGATGGCCGCCGAGGCAGGTCTGGATGGCGTGCTGGCCCGGCACGTTCGCGCACATGCGCATATTGGCGAGCAGGTCCAGGCCCTCACGAAGATCCTCGGCCGCGGCGAGCGGGCCGGTGATGGCCAGCCAGCCGGCCCGGAAACCACAGGCCCGGTAGGCCTTGGACAGGCCCGAGAAGGTCAGGCACAGCACGTCGTCGCCGGCTAGGGCTGCGGAGTGGACGTGGTTGCCGGCGTAGATGATCTTCTCGTAGATCTCGTCCGACAGGACGATGAGCCCGTGCTCACGGGCCAGCTCGACGATGCCCCGGACGACATCGGCGCTGAAGACGGCGCCGGTCGGGTTGTTCGGGTTGATGATGACGATCGCCCTGGTCCGGGGGGTGATCCGGGCGGCGATGTCGTCCAGGTCGGGGTTCCAGCCGTTGGACTCGTCCGCCAGGTAGTGCACGGCACGGCCGCCGCACAGGGTCACCTGCGCGGTCCACAGCGGGTAGTCGGGGCTGGGGATGAGGACCTCGTCGTCGGTGTTCAGCAGGGCCTGAAGGACGATCGAGATGAGCTCGCTGACGCCGTTGCCGAGCATCACCTGGTCGACATCGACGTCCAGGCCCTTGGACTGGTAGTAGTTCGCCACGGCGGTACGTGCCGAGTAGACGCCGTGCGCGTCGGAATAGCCCTCCGACTCGGGAAGATGCGCGACCATGGAGCGGACCACCGAGTCGGGCGTCTCGAAACCGAAGGGGGCGAGGTTGCCGATGTTGAGCTTGAGGATGCGCTGCCCGGCCGCCTCCATGCGCTGGGCCTCGACCATGTTCTTGCCGCGCACGTCGTAGCGCACGCCACGTAACCGGGAAGCCTGTGTGTAGCTGGTCATTGGAACACCTCTCGAATAGTCATCACGCACCGGGAACAACCCTAGCCCGCGGGAGAACGAGGAAAATGCCATATTTATTTTCCCCATGGCATACTTATGCTCATGTCGTACACAGCTGCAGTCGCCGGGTGTACCGGATATGCCGGAGGGGAGATCCTGCGGCTCCTCGCCGGGCACCCGCAGATCGAGATCGGCGCACTCACCGCCGGTTCCAATGCGGGAACCGTCCTGGGTGAGCACCATCCCAATCTGATCAGCCTGTACGACCGACGCGTGGGCGAGACCACTGCGGAGCACCTAGCCGGTCACGACGTCGTCTTCCTGGCCCTGCCACACGGCGCCTCGGCGGCTCTCGCCGCCCAGCTGCCCGCCGAGACCCTCGTCATCGACTGCGGTGCGGATCACCGTCTCACGAGCGCCGAGCGCTGGAACGCATTCTACGGGACCCCCTACGCCGGTTCCTGGCCCTACGGCCTGCCCGAGATGCCCGGGCAGCGCGAGCTGCTGAAGGGCGCGCGGCGGGTCGCCGTGTGCGGCTGCTACGTCGCAACCAGCACCCTCGGCCTGCTGCCGGCGATCACCGGCGGGCTCGTCGATGGCCATGACATCACCATTGCCGCTGCCTCCGGTACGAGTGGTGGCGGCCGCAGTCCCAAGCCGAACCTGCTCGGCTCCGAGACCGCCGGCTCGGTCAGCGCCTACGGGGTGGGTGGCACGCATCGCCACATTCCCGAGATCGTGCAGAACCTCGAGGCGCTGGGCGCAGAATCGCCGTCGATCAGTTTCACCCCGCTGCTCGCCCCGATGCAGCGCGGCATCCTGGCCGTCATCACCGCGCCGGTCGACCCGTCGGTCACGCCGGAGCAGGTGCGGCAGGCCTACTTGGAGGCCTATGTGGACGAGCCCTTCGTCCAGGTGCTCCCCGAGGGCGTCTGGCCGGCCAGCCAGTCGGTGCTCGGCTCGAACTCGGTCGTCGTCAATGCGACCGTCGACCGGGCGGCAGGGCGGCTCGTCGCCGTGGCGGTCCTCGACAATCTCACCAAGGGCACTGCCGGCAGCGCCGTGCAGTCCATGAATCTCGCACTGGGCCTGGACGAGACGACGGGTCTGTCCACGATCGGAGTCGCACCGTGACCGTCACCGAACCCAAGGGCTTCCGCGCCGCCGGTGTCGCCGCCGGCATCAAGGGCGGGGGCGGCCTCGACCTGGCCGTCGTCGTCAACGACGGTCCCGCCGATGTGGCAGCCGGCGTCTTCACCTCGAACCGGGTCTGCGCGGCGCCGGTCATCTGGTCCCGCGAGGCGCTGGCAGACGGCGTGCTGCGGGCCGTCGTCCTCAACTCGGGAGGCGCCAACGCCTGCACCGGCGAGGAGGGTCTGGCCGACTCGGCCGCCACGGCCGACGGGCTGGCCGGCCTGCTCGGCGTCGCCTGTCACGACGTGGCCGTCTGCTCCACCGGCCTGATCGGTGAGCGCCTGCCCATGGCCCCGCTCCTGGCCGGTGTCGGTACCGCTGTCGAAGGCCTCTCCGTGAGCGGCGGCGCCGATGCGGCCCGGGCCATCATGACCACCGACACGCGCCCCAAGACCGCGGTCTTCAACGGCAACGGCTGGTCGATCGGAGCCATGGCCAAGGGCGCCGGCATGCTGGCCCCGGCCATGGCCACGATGCTCGTCGTCATCACCACCGATGCGGTCCTCACCGCCGAACAGGCGAACACGGCCCTGCGCGCCGCCACCGAGGTGTCGTTCAACCGCCTCGACTCCGACGGCTGCCAGTCGACGAATGACACCGTCCTGCTGCTCAGCTCGGGGGCCTCCGGCGTCGAGCTCGACACCAGGACGTTCACCGCGGCACTCACCACCGTCTGCCTCGATCTCGGCGCCCAGCTGCTCGGCGACGCCGAGGGCAGTTCCCATGACATCGAGATCCTCGTCAAGGGGGCGGCCGGCCAGGCCGACGCCCTGGAGGTGGGCCGTGCGATCGCCCGCTCGAATCTGTTCAAGTGCGCCATCTTCGGCAACGACCCCAACTGGGGGCGCGTGCTGTCCACGGTCGGCACGACGAAGGCCGTCTTCGACCCCGACGAGCTGGACGTCTCGTTCAACGGCGTCATGGTGTGCCGGGGCGGGGCGATCGGCGAGGACCGCTCACTGGTCGATCTGAGCCCGCGCCGGGTCAGCGTCGTCGTCGATCTGCACGCCGGAAGAGAGCAGGCCATGGTCTGGACCAACGACCTGACGTACGACTACGTCAAGGAGAACGCGGAGTACTCCACATGAGCAGGGTGCGCAGTCTCGACCGTGACGCGGCCATCAGCAAGGCGAGTACCCTCATCGAGGCCCTGCCCTGGCTCGAGCAGTACGCGGGCCGGACGGTCGTCATCAAGTACGGCGGCAACGCCATGATCGACGACGCCCTCAAACGCGCCTTCGCCCAGGACATCGTCTTCATGCGCCGCTGCGGCGTCAGGCCCGTCGTCGTCCACGGCGGCGGCCCCCAGATCAGCCGCATGCTCAAGCGCCTCGACATCCACAGCGAGTTCCGCGGGGGGCTGCGCGTCACCACCCCCGAGGCCATGGACGTCGTCCGCATGGTGCTGGTCGGTCAGGTGGGTCGTGAACTCGTCAACCTCATCAACGACCACGGCCCCTACGCGGTCGGCCTGTCCGGCGAGGACGCCCGGCTGTTCACCGCGGCGCCGAAGAAGGTCATGGTCGACGGGGTCCCGATGGAACTCGGCCAGGTCGGTGAGGTCACCGCTGTGCAGCCCCAGGCCCTCCAGGACCTCATGGCTGCCGGCCGCATCCCGGTCGTCGCCACGGTCGCCCCCGGCGAGCACGAGGAGGTCTTCAACGTCAATGCGGACACTGCGGCCGCTGCGCTGGCCGTCGCGCTCGGAGCGGAACGTCTCGTCATGCTCACCGACGTGGCCGGGCTGTACTCCGACTGGCCCAACAGCGAGGACGTCATCACCCAGATCAGCGCGCGCGAACTGAAGGAGATGCTGCCCGGGCTGGTCTCGGGCATGCGACCCAAGATGGAGGCCTGCCTGCGGGCCGTGCAGGGCGGGGTGAGTCGCGCCACCGTCATCGACGGTCGCGTCGAGCACGCGCTGCTGTTGGAGATCTTCACCGACGACGGCATCGGCACGATGGTCCGGGCCGAGGAGGACGACGAACTGTGAGCGATCAGGCCATCGACCAGCAGAGCTGGGGCGAGCGTTACGACACGACCATGATGAACACCTTCGGCCACCCCAAGCGGGTGCTGGTGCGCGGACGGGGGGCCGACGTCTGGGACGCCGACGGCAACCATTACACCGATCTGCTCGCCGGCCTGGCCGTGCACGCGCTCGGCCACGCCCACCCGGCCGTCGTCGAGGCGATCGCCGAGCAGGCCGCCACGCTCGGGCACATCTCGAACTTCTTCGCCTCCCCGCCCCAGATCAGGCTCGGGGAGCGACTCGTCCGGCTGGCGACGCTGGGCGCGCCGGGGACCCCGGCCCGCGTCTTCTTCACGAACTCGGGCACCGAGGCCAACGAGGCGGCCTTCAAGCTGAGCCGCCTGACCGGGCGAAACAGGATCGTCGCGATGGAGGGCTCTTTCCACGGCCGCACGATGGGAGCCCTGGCCATCACCCACAACGAGCACTACCGCACCCCCTTCGAACCCCTGCCCGGTGAGATCATCTGGGTGCCCTACGGCGACGTCGAGGCTCTCGCCCGGGCCGTCGACGAGACGGTCGCCGCCGTCGTGCTCGAGCCCATCCAGGGCGAGAGCGGGGTCGTCGAGCCAGGAGCCGAGTTCCTGCCCGCGGCGCGGCGCCTCACCGCCGAGCACGGTGCGCTGCTGTGGGTCGACGAGGTCCAGACCGGCCTGTGCCGCTGCGGCAGCTGGTTCGTCCACCAGCAGTACGACGTCATTCCCGACATCATCACCGTCGCCAAGGGGCTGGCCAACGGCTACCCGATCGGCGCCTGCATCGCGCTCGGTGAGGCGGCCGAGCTGTTCGGACCCGGCCAGCACGGCACGACCTTCGGAGGCAATCCGGTCGCCTGCGCCGCAGGCGGCGCCGTGCTCCAGGTGATGGAGACCGAGGGGCTCGCTGAACGTTCGACCGAGCTCGGGGCCCATCTGGCCGAGGCGGTCATGGCCCTCGGTGACCCGCGCATCGACACGGTCCGCGGCCAGGGGCTGCTGCGCGGCATCGTCCTGGACCGGCCGATCGCCCCCGAGGTGGCCGAGCTGGCTCTCGACGCCGGGTGGATCATCAACGCGCCCCGCCCGCAGGTGCTGCGCATCGCCCCGCCGCTCATCATCACGGCCGGGCAGCTGGACGGCTTCGTGGCCGCACTGCCCGGGCTGCTGGACACCGCCCAGGGACGGGCATGACGACGAACGCCTCCGCGTCGGAGCGAGCGGGTTCCAGCAGGGTCGCGCGCCAGGCGCTCATCCTGGAACTGATCCAGGCCCGTGAGATCGCGTCCCAGAACGAGCTGGCCGACATCCTGGCCGAGCAGGGGATCAGGGTCAGCCAGGGCACCCTCAGCAAGGACCTGCTCGACATCGGCGCGGTCCGCGTGCGCGCCGCCACAGGCGTCCTGGTCTACGCGCCGCCGAGCGCCGATGTGGTCTCCGACCGCGCCATGCGCGAGCAGCGGCTGGCCCGGATCTGTGCCGAGGTGCTCGTCTCCGCGGAGGCCTCGGCCAATCTGCTCGTCATCAAGACCCCGCCGGGTGCCGCCCAGTACTTCGCCTCGGCCATCGACCGGGTGTCGCTGCCGGCGATTCTCGGTACCATCGCGGGGGACGACACCGTCATGGCCATCTCGCGTGAGCCCGACGGGGGAGAGGCCCTCGCCGCGTACTTCCTGGCGATGGCACGGACCGGGCGTCCCGTGGACGAGAAGTGACCGCAGACGGCAGCCGGGCCGGCGGGCGGCCGCCATCGGGGACGTCCCCTGACCACGACGAGCACACGAACGACAGGAGAGGTGCGGCATGAGCCAGGACCACCAGCAGGGTTTTCTGTGGGGAGGCCGTTTCGCCGGCTGCCCGGCCGAGGCGATGTTCGCCCTGTCGGTCTCCACCCAGTTCGACTGGCGCCTCGCCCCCGAGGACATCGCAGGTTCCCGCGCCCATGCCCGTGCCCTGCGCGCCGCCGGCCTGCTGAGCGAGGACGAGCACGCCACCATGCAGGCCGCGCTCGCCGAGATGGCCGAGCAGGTCGCCAGCGGCGAACTGGGCCCCGCGCCCACCGACGAGGACGTCCACGGCGCCCTCGAGCGGATCCTGACCGAGCGGATCGGTCCCGAGCTGGGCGGACGGCTGCGTGCCGGGCGCAGCCGGAACGACCAGATCGCCACCCTCATCCGCATGTACCTGCGCCGGGAGATCCGCGCCCTGACGCTCGACGTGTGCGACGTCGTCTCCGCCCTGTGCTCCCAGGCCCACGCCCACCCGTCGGCCATCATGCCCGGACGCACCCACATGCAGACCGCCCAGCCCGTCCTGCTGGCCCACCAGCTGCTCGCGCACGCCTGGCCGCTGCTGCGCGACATCGAACGCTTCCGCGACCTCGACCGCCGGCTGGCCGTCAGCCCCTACGGCTCGGCCGCCCTGGCCGGCACCTCGCTCGGCCTCGACCCCGAGCAGGTCGCCCACGAACTTGGCTTCGACGACTCGGTGATGAACTCCATCGACGGCACCGCCGCCCGCGACCTGGTGAGCGAGAGCGCCTACGTCCTGGCCCAGATCGGCGTCGACCTCTCACGGCTGGCCGAGGACCTCATCGCCTGGACCACCCCGGAGTTCGGGTTCGCCAGGCTCGACGATGCCTGGAGCACGGGCTCGAGCATCATGCCGCAGAAGAAGAACCCCGACGTGGCGGAGCTGGCCAGGGGCAAGGCAGGGCGGCTGATCGGCAATCTCACCGGCCTGCTGGCCACCTTCAAGGGCCTGCCCACTGCCTACGACCGCGACCTGCAGGAGGACAAGGAGCCGCTGTTCGACGGCATCGACCAGCTCCACGTCCTGCTGCCGGCCGTCGCCGGCCTGGTCGCCACCCTCGGATTCGACGAGGCCCGTCTGGCGCAGGCCGCCCCGCGGGCTTTCTCCCTCGCCACGGACATGGCCGACTGGCTCGTGCGTCAGGGCGTCCCCTTCGCCCGGGCCCACGACATCACCGGCCGTGCGGTCCGGTTCTGCGAGGCGGGCGGGCTGGAGTTGTCCGAGCTCAGTGATGAACAGCTCGTGGGCATCGACGAGCATCTGACGCCGGGCGTTCGTGACGTGCTCACGGTCGACGGCTCGGTCGCCTCCCGTACCGGTCGCGGCGGCACCGCGCCGGAGCGGGTCGCCGAACAGCTGGCCGCCGTCGAGGCCGCGGTGACGGCCGCCATCGGGTGGGGCGGTCGCGCCTGAACCTGGCCCGCACGGACCGGGGGTGGCGCCACGAAGGCATGCTTTTTCTCACAGGATGTGGCCGTTCTTGACCCGAACAGACCCAGAACGGCCACATCCTGTCAGTTTCGGCACGCCCTCCCAGGTACGCCGGGTTCGGGTCGCCTGGCGCGCCCGGCTGCAATCCAGGAGTCGCCGGCCTCGGTCGGACTCCTCGCCCGGTGTGCCCCTCACCGCTCACCATCGGCCGCTGCCCTACACTGGCCGGATGAATGCACTGCTCGATGACCTGACATGGCGTGGTTTCATCGCGACGACCACGGACAAGGCGGCTCTCGCCGCTCACCTCGACGAGGGAATGGTCACGAGTTATGTGGGCTTCGATCCCACGGCCCCCAGCCTTCACATCGGTCACCTCATGCAGCTGATCCTCGCCCGGCGGTTCCAGCAGGCCGGCCACCGCCCGCTCCTGCTCGTGGGCGGTGCGACGGGTCTCATCGGAGATCCGAAGATGACGGGCGAGCGCGTCATGAACACCAAGGAGACCGTGGCCGAGTGGGTCGAGGCCCTGCGCGCCCAGGTCAGCCGCTTCGTCAGCTTCGAGGGCGAGAACGCCTCCCTGATCGTCAACAACCTCGACTGGACGGCCTCGTTGTCCGCCCTGGACTTCCTGCGCGACATCGGCAAGCACTTCAGCGTCAACAGGATGCTGGCCCGCGACGTCGTCGCCCGGCGTCTCAACGACGGCATCAGCTACACGGAGTTCAGCTACGTCCTGCTCCAGTCCCTCGACTACGCGGCCCTGCACGAGCGGTACGGCTGCACCCTCCAGACCGGGGCCCAGGACCAGTGGGGCAACATCACCGCCGGCATCGACTACATCCGCCGTACCACCGGGGACGTCGTCCACGGGCTGGTGACGCCCCTGCTCACGAAGACCGATGGCACGAAGTTCGGCAAGACCGAGGGCGGCGCAGTGTGGATCGATCCCGACCGCACCTCGCCCTACGCCTTCCACCAGTTCTGGCTGAATGCCGAGGACGCCAAGGTGATCGACTATCTCAAGATCTTCTCCGGCCGCACCCGCGACGAGATCAGCGAACTCGACGCCCAGACCCGTCAGTCGCCCTTCAAGAGGGCCGCCCAGCGGGCGCTGGCCAACGATGTCACCGATCTCGTCCACGGGGCCGAGGCACGCAGGAACGCCGAGGCCGCTGCTGCGGCACTGTTCGGCCGCGGCGAGTTGCGCGCCCTGGACCAGCAGACCCTCGCGGCAGTCATGGCCGAGGTGGGGGCCGTCGAACTGCCGCCCGTCGATGGCCGGTTACCGCTAGTCGTCGATGCGCTCGCCGCCAGCGGGGCAGTCTCCTCGAAGTCCGCGGCTCGCCGTGCCATCACCGAGGGCGGGGCCTATCTGAACAACCAGAAGGTCACCGATGTCGATGCGCGCCTGAGCGAGGACGACCTGCTCGCCGGTCGGTATGCCCTGGTCCGCCGCGGCAAACGCACCGTCGGCGGGGTCATCGTGGCTTGACAAGCCAGGACGAGTTCCCCTGGGAGTCCAGGACCCCCGGACTTGCGCGGTCGCTGGTCCGGGGGTATTGTTCTTTTTCGCCTCCGAACGAGGCAGTCCGGTAAAGGGCTGGTGAGTTCGGGGTCATCAGAACGGACCGCCAGCTGCTCCCGCAGCAGATCGGTTCTGGACGATGAGGAGGTCGGTTTGACTTCCGCCGATCAACCCACTAAAGTTGATCGAGCTGCCGCAAGGTGGTGACAGATCGGAGACACCGAGTGATTCCGGCTCCTGCTGGGCCTCGGCAAACCATCTGGCATCGCCGTCCATGGTGTGGGTTTTGGCTTGTGCTGTGGTTGTGTGGTTGTTTCTTGATAACTCAACAGCGTGCTTCTAGTTTTTTTGTTTTGTCTGTGCCAGTTTTTGCTGGTGCGGGTTTCTTTGAGTG
>NZ_RCIV01000024.1 GCF_003666605.1 Propionibacterium australiense
AACGTCTCCACTCGGCCATTGACTACCGGACCCCCAACCAAGTCGACACCGAATGGAGACAACAACACAGGGCAGCAGCCTAAAACCAACCAGTAACCACTGTCCGAAAAACCTATATCACTCCACAGTGACCCCACCATGGTCACACCACCCCACCCACAACCGAAAGACCCCACCCGAACCTGTGGAGAACCGGGACGCGCCCTGAGCCATGAGGTCGCCTGCTCCGCGTGACGGATGTCCCCCGGATCGCAGTCGAGTCGGGAGACGCACCGATCGGCGGGAATGGTCCCCGATGAGGTTTCAGTGCGCCCAGCGGTCATCGACACAAACCGGGGACCGCCCCACTCTCCCGGGAATCCGCAGACCTGCCCCCTTGGACGAGGAGGCTGACCTGCCCGGTTAACATCGGTCAGGAGCCGACCGCCGCCCTGCGGACCGAGGCGAGCGCGTCGTGATGGCGCTGCAGCTCGGTCTCGATGGGGTCGATGACTGCCTCGTCCGAGACCTTCGAGATGGCCTCGGTGAGGGCATCGACGGCCCTGCGCCTCGCCGCGCGGGCCCCGGCGATGACGCCGAAACGGGAGAGCACGCCGAGCAGGATGCCGGCGATCACGCCGCCGCCGGCCAGGACGACGGGCGCCGGAATGTTCCACCAGTCGGGTGTGGGGAGCGTACTCATCGCCAGGTGCTTGAGCAGCAGATTGACACCCAGCCAGCCCAGGCCGGCGATGACGGCGGCCATGAGCAGCCATTGCAGGAAACGCACGATCCTCCACCACCACTGACCCCTGCCGAAGCGCAGGTCGGTGGTTGCGACGGCCCTGTCGAGCAGAGCCGGCAGCTGCTCGAGGCGCCCCTTCGAGGCGGCCCGCACGGCATCGGCCCAGCCCTGCGGCAGCCCGCGCGAGGAATCGTCGCTGATGGCCCGCAGCGCCGTGCCGATGCGGGCCTGCTCGACCCCGCCCGTGGTGGTCTGCAGGCTGGTGCGCTCGATCGCGGTCGGCCCCGACGGGTCGTCGTCGAGTTCCTTCCTCCTGCCATGCGCCCGGTCGAGGCGCAGATTGCGCAGCGGGTCGGGCCGCAAGCTCTGCACCCACGAGACGAAGGGCCAGCCGGTGGCGGCCTGTCCCCGCCTGCTCGTCGAGGTGAAGACGGCCTCGCCGACGCGTCCGACACCGGCCGCCAGGGCGAGTGCGGCGTCCAGCTGCTCGACGCGGTCGGGGCTGACCCGGGCGGGCACGTCCTCGCCGATGGCCCTCGTCAGGGCGGTGGCGGCCGCGTCGATATCGGCGTTCAACCTGGCAGAGCTGGCCCGCTTGGCCCTGACGGTCTCGGCCAGCTTGCCGCTCAGCTCGTCGACGCCCGTGCCGGTGAGCGCCGAGGTGCACAGCAGCGGCACCTCGGACAGTCCCTCGGAGTCGAGGAGCCTGCGCAGGTCGTCGGTGGCCTGGCCCAGTTGCGGGCCGGTCAGGCGGTCGGCCTGGTTGAGGACGACGACCATGACGTCGGCGTGGCCCGCCATGGGCCGCAGGTAGTCCTCGTGGAGGGCGGCGTCGGCGTACTTCTGCGGGTCGACGACCCACACGAGCATGTCGACCAGGGCGACCAGGCGGTCGGCCTCGAGCCTGTTCTCGCGCTCGGTGGAGTCGTGGTCGGGCAGGTCGAGCAGCACCAGACCGTCGAGGCCCCTGCCGGATCCCATGTTCGTGCGCACCGGCACGTCGAGCCAGTCGAGCAGATCGTCGGGGTTGGCGGCGCCCCAGCACGCGGCCATGGCCCGTCTCGTCGTGGGGCGCTGCACCCCGCTGCGGGCGAGCTGGGCGCCGGCCAGGGCATTGAACAGGCTCGACTTGCCCGAGCCGGTGGCGCCGGCCAGGGCGACGATCGTGTTGTCGCCGCTGAAGGCGAGCCGCTGGTCGGCGCGCCGGGTGATGCCTCGCGCGTAGTCGAGGACCTCGCCCTCGACGCGCCCCTCGCTCAGGGACACCGCCTCGGACAGGGCGCCGATGCGCCTGCTCAGTTTCGTCAACGCGGCGCGGCGTCTGCGGTCCGCCCCGATGTTCATGCGCGCTCCCCCGCCTCGTCGATGATCTCGGCGTCGATGACGGCCCCGACCCCGTCCGCCTCGACCCGCTGGATCTCAACGGCCTCACGCGGGACTCCGCCCAGTTGCCTGCCGGCCTGGTCGCCGGCGGTGAGCTCGGCCGGAACGGGCGTCCGGCCGGCGCGGGCGGCCTCGACCGCCGCGATGGCCTCGTCGAGGCGGGCCGCCATGGTCTCGTCCACGGCGAGGTCTGCGAGCAGATGCTGGTAGCGCTGGGCCTCACTCGCCATGAGCTCCCCCACTCGGGTATCGAGATGCTCCTTGGCGGTCTTGGCCAGGCGCCGCACCGCGTCGTCCCCGAAGATCGACTCGAGCAGGCGTTGGGCCACGACGGTGGTGCCGCCGGCGACACCGATCTCGGCACCCGACAGGCCGGCGGTGTGGGCGAAGATGACGATCATGAGAGCGGCCCCGACGCCGTTGACGCCCGCGGCCACCAGGCGGGCCTGGGTCCGTTTCCCCTTGCCCTGCTCGGTGACGAGCTGGAGCACGTCGGCCTGCCAGTCGCGGATGACGCCCCGGGCGCGTTCCTCGAAGCCCTCGGAGACCCTCGCCAGGTCGGGGTGGGCTGCGATGATCTCGCGGCCGGCCGGGTTGGCGCGCCAGGCGATTCCGGCGCGTTCGGCGGCGGCCTGGCCCTGTTCGATGATGAGGGCCTCGAGACCGGATCCGGCGGCCGCGGATGCCTGGACGGCCTGCGACGGCTCGCCCCGGATCATGGAGGTGAGACGGTCGCGCAGCCAGCTGATCCTGTTGTCGATGGCCCTGGTGAACTCGCTCGTGCCGACGTAGTCCTGCCACCGGGTGAGGACCTCGCCGCGCAGCAGGGTGCCGTCGGCGGAGCGGACGCCGACGGCACGGGCTGCCTCGTCGAAGGCCGACTCGGCGTCCCGGCGCAGCTGGCTGAGGACGTCGGCCTGGCCGCGCAGGGCACTGGCGAGCTCGCGGGACTGCTCGGTGATGGCGCGGACGGCACCGTCGAGGGTCTGGGCTATGACGGCATCACGGCGCTGGTTGTCGGCGGCCAGGGTGGCCAGGTAGGTGCGGATCGGCGCCACTGCGGCGTCGGGCAGCAAGCCGGTTTCGTCGGTGAGTGTCTCGGGCACGGCGAACAGCGGCGACTCGGCAAGGCCGCGGTCGCTCATGAGACGGGCCAGGTCGGCGGGCACGAGCTGCATGCCGGCCGGGGGGATCCGGTCGCAGACCACGGCGACGGCCGCGCCCCGCTCGGCGGCGGAGGTGAGGAACTGCCACGGCACGGCGTCGGCGTAGCGGGCTGCGGAGGTGACGAACAGCCACAGGTCGGCGGCCTGGAGGAGCTGCGCGGCGAGCCGGCGGTTGGCCTGGGAGACCGAGTCGATGTCGGGCGCGTCGAGCAGCGCCAGGTCCCGGGGCAGGCTCGGCTCGGGCACGAGCTGGATGGAACCGGTGCCGGTCGTGCTGACGGTCGTGCGGGCCAGGCCCGGCAGGATGCGCTCATCATCGAACCAGCCCTGCTCGGCGGGGTTGAAGATGAGGACCGGACTCGTCGTCGTGGGACGGATGACCCCGGCGCGGGACACCACGCGGCCGATGAGCGAGTTCACCAGCGTGGACTTGCCGGCGCCGGTGGATCCGCCGACGACGGCGAGCAGCGGCGCGTCGAGGTTGGCCAGGCGCGGGAGCACGTAGTCGTCGAGCTGGTCGAGCAGGGCGCGGCACTGGGACCTGCTCTGCTCGACCGACGGGCCGGGCAGGGGCAGACGGACGGACTCGAGTGCGCTCCGCAGGTTTCTCAGCGCACCGGCGAGTTCAGTGGCACCCATGCAGATTCCTTTCCTCCGCCCTGCCGCTGCGGGCCAGGCCGGATCGGTGCGGAGGACAGGACCGCGGCACCGTCGCTGGAGTCGAGTTCACCGCGTGCGCCGACGAGGCGCGGCGGGCTTCCAGGCTATCGCTGGGCAGCCCCGACCGGAATCTGGGCCTGCGGCGGCGCGAAGGCGGGCGGCCTGGGGCGGCGGCGCGGCAGGTGGGCTCGGATCCAGCGCTTGGCGTTCTGCCGGGTCCAGTTGGGTGGTTTGACGGTGAGGCCCTTGGTCGTGTCGAGGGCCAGGCCGCGCAGGGAGCGGATGTGGAAGAGGAGTTCTCGCTCCCTGCCGATGGCGGCGTCGTCGATGAGCCCGTTGATGACGCCCATGCGCAGGTGGGCGAGCTCGGACATGTCGTGGATGAGGCGGACGGTGGCGATCATGCGGCGAGGGCCGCGCAGCGTGGCGGCGCAGATCAGCTTGAGCCGCGAACGGTAGCGGCTGAACATGATCGGGTCGTCCTTGCCGAGCCAGCCGTTCGCGACGAAGTCCTCCAGGCGGGCCCGCATCTGGCGGGACTCAGCCAGGGCCAGGCGGATGTAGCGCACCAGCAGGAAGAGGATGATGAAGGCGCCGATGGTGACCGTCGTCTTCGTGTCGATACCGACCGACTGGGAGCCGTTGAACGCCATGTGGGCGCACACGGCGAAGCAGTACCCGGCCAGTGGCGCGAGGACGCGGACGAGCTTGCTGCGGTTGCGCAGGGCGACGCCGACGCCGACGGCGGTGAAGGTGGCGAACAGCGGGTGGCCCCAGAAGGTGAGCAGGCCACGCAGGTAGAAGATCTGCCGCAGCGCGTCGTCGGCGTCGACGCCGTAGACGAGCGAGCCGTACAGGTACATGCGGATGTAGTAGACGATGTCCTCGACCACGGCGAAGCCGATGGCCGACAGGCCGGCCATCGTGATCATCTGGATGACCGACAAGAACCTGTGCCGCACGAGGATGGCCAGCAGGAACAGCACCGTCGCCTTGGCGGCCTCCTCGACGAAGGGCGCGATGAAGATGGCGGCGCGGACGCTGCCCATCTCGTCGGCCTCGTCGGCCGTGACCATGGCAGAGGCCCATGTGTTGACCATGGCGGAGGCGTAGACCGCGACCGCCCCGCCCCATGCCAGCGCGACGGTCTTGAGCCGCAGCGTCGTGGGCCGCAGCCGGTCGATGAGGAAGTAGGCGACGAGGCCGATGGCGAGCGTGACGAGCGCCAGCTTCGTGCACGTCCACAGCGCCTCGTTGAACTGGGCGAGGGTGGGGGCCGACCGGGTGCCGGCCTGCTGCTCGGTGTAGTCACCGACCGCCTTGGTGATGGTGCCGACGTACATGAGGTAGGTGAGCCACAGCAGGAAGCCGCAGAACGGGAAGAACGCGATCGTCAGCCAGTTGAGCGGGCTGCGGCGGAAACGCTGCCAGCGGGTCATGCCCGGCTCGACCGGGCGCGGCAGCCCGGCGATCCTGCGGGCACGGCGCTCCCGGCGGGCCGTCGACGAGTCGTCCCGGTGCTCGATCGGTGCGGGCGGTTGCGTTGACACGCGGCAAGAGTACCCCGGGGCCATCGAAGGCCCCCTGACTGAGCACGCGCCGGTCGGCATCCCCCGGGACGGTTCAGGGGAGAGATGGAGGTAGGGGCGGCGCACCCACCCCTGGCGCCCCGCCCCTACCGAGCGGCCCGGGTGGGAATCGAACCCACGCGCGACAGATTAGAAGGCTGCTGCTCTATCCGCTGAGCTACCGGGCCCCGCTGTGATGCATTCTAGACGGCACACGAACCGGTCCCGGCCCGTCACGAATCGCATCGCCTGAGCAGCGACTCTGACACACCCTGCCGGAACGCCCCTGATGGTGGGACCATGACGTGGTGGCAGCAGAACGAACGCACCAGTCCATGGCCCGCACACTCGCCGCGGTCTACGGGCCCACCGTTCTCGCCTCGATCGGTTTCGGCGCCGTCATCCCGCTGATCGCCATCCAGGCCAGGGCGCTCGGCGCGAGCGTGGGGATGGCCGCGTTCGTCACGGCCCTCACCGGTATCGCCCAGGTGATCGGTGACCTGCCGGCGGGCACCATCACCGACCGGATCGGCGAGAAGTACGCGATCGTCCTGGCCTGCCTCGTCGATGCCGCCGCGATGGCCGTCGTCTTCTGCTCCGGCTCGCTCGTCGTACTGGCCCTGGCCGTGTTCTGCCACGGGCTCACCGGATCGGTCTTCGGCCTGGCCCGGCAGACCTACCTGACCGAGCGTGTCCCACTGGGCTGGCGTGCCCGCGCCATGTCCACGCTCGGCGGTGTCATGCGCATCGGCTGGTTCATCGGCCCGCTGGCTGCCGCCGCCATCGTCAACCACTGGGGGCTGACGGCGGCGTTCGCCTTCGCCGCCGCCATGTCGCTCGTCGCGGCGGCCGTCACATTGACGATGCCGGGCCTGCCCGGCGAGGAATCGGGTCTGGCCGGCATCAGGCAGCGCAACCGGGGCGAGCACGCCCGCACCCTCTCGGTGCTGCGCAGGAACCGGCACGTCCTGCTGACCCTCGGCGTCGGGTGCCTGGCCCTTCAGCTGGTCCGCGCGGTGCGCCAGACGATCGTTCCGCTGTGGTGCGAGGCGCACGGCGTCTCGGCCGCCACGACGAGCCTCGTCTACTCGATGTCGATGGGCTGCGACGTCCTGCTGTTCTTCCCCGGCGGCTTCATCATGGACCGGCTCGGCCGCCGCTGGGTGACGCTTCCTGCGATTCTCACGATGAGCATCGGCCTGCTCGTCCTTCCCCTGACTCATCACGTGGTGACGATCGCGCTCGTCGCCGCGCTGCTCGGGCTGGGCAACGGCGTCTCGTCCGGCATCATCGTCACGCTCGGCGCCGACGCCTCACCGGCGTGGGGCCGCGCCCAGTTCCTGGCCGGGTGGCGCCTGTTCGCCGACTCCGGCAACGCGCTCGGACCCCTCGTCGTGAGCGCCGTCGCCGCCCTCGCCGGGCTCCCCGTGAGCGCCCTGACGGTGGGCGCGATCGGGCTGCTCGGCACCTGGTGGCTCTCCCGTCACGTGCCGCGCGCGGTCGAGGGCTGAGAACCGGGCGGACCGCATGGTCCGGGGCGACCGGGCACGAGAGAGGACTTGAACCTCCACGATCCCGGCCCCCGCGTCGTCGGACCCGGCTGGGGCGCCGGGGCTAGAGTTGGCCGACGTGAACAACAACATGCTGGTGTGGATCGACTGCGAGATGACCGGGCTCGACCTGGCCCACGACGAGCTCATCGAGGTGGCCTGCCTGGTCACCGACGGCGAGCTCACCATCCAGGGCGAGGGCGTCGACGTGCTCATCAAGCCCAGTGACGCGGCGATGGCCAACATGGGTGAGTTCGTCACCGAGATGCACACCACGTCGGGGCTGCTCGAGGAGCTGAAGACCTGCACGACGACGATGCGCGAGGCCGAGGAACAGGTGCTCGCCTACATCAAGCAGTACGTGCCCGAGCCGCGCAAGGCGCCGCTGGCCGGCAACACCATCGGCACCGACCGCACCTTCCTGGCCAAGGACATGCCCGAGCTGGAGGGCTACGTGCACTACCGCAACGTCGACGTCAGCTCGATCAAGGAGCTGGCCCGCCGCTGGTACCCCCGCACCTTCTTCAACGCCCCGGCCAAGAACGGCAACCACCGGGCCCTGGCCGACATCATGGAGTCGATCGAGGAGCTCATGTACTACCGCGGCGCCGTCATGGTGCCAGAGCCCGGCCCCACCGCAGACGAGGCCAGGGCGATCGCCGCCAGGTGCCAGGGCCGGATCACCGGCTTCGGCCGCACGGCCGAGTGAACTGCCCCAGCAGCCCTGCGCGTGGCCCGATTTGGGGCAGGACCCCCTGGTCGGCTACTATGTCCTGGCTGCCTGCTCGCAGGCGGCAATGGTGGATGTAGCTCAGTTGGCAGAGCCCCTGGTTGTGGTCCAGGTGGTCGCGAGTTCAAGTCTCGTCATCCACCCCGACAAGAGCCCCGATCGGTACGGATCGGGGCTCGTTCAGCATCTGGCCCGAGAATTCGGAGAGTGATGCCTCGGCGGCCTCTTCCACGACCAGGCACTGCCCTTCCACGGCTGCTGCCAGCAGGACTCACAGCGCCGCACTGAACTCGTCGTGCTGCGGCACCCCGGCCGAACTGGGGAGAGGCACTCGGCCTCGTTCAACGCTTCGTCGACATCGACCAGGCCTCGTGAGAAAACCGGTCAGGTGAAGCGCCAGCAGGGTGGATACGATGAGTCCACGAGGCGCTTAGTGGGGCAGCGCGAAAGCGAGATTGTCGAGCCCGAAGGCATCGGCGCGCAGAGTTCCACGCGTCACGTGGCGACAACGGAGCAGGGCTCCGACCAGAGGATCGAGACACCGGTGACCACGGGAAAGGCAACAATGAGCATCACCGTCGAGCAGCTCACGGACCAGGACGTCGAGGACGCTCGCGCCGTGTGGAACGAAGTCGTCGCTGCCGGCGACGCGTTCCCGCAGACCGACCAGCTGGGCCCTGAGGAGGCCGCCGGCTTCTTCGCCGACCAGTCCTTAACCGGCGTCGCCAGGGACACCAGCAGCGGCCGAGTGCTGGGCGTCTACATCCTCCACCCCAACAACGTCGGCCGGTGCGGCCACATCGCCAATGCCAGCTACGCGGTGGCTCGGGCCAGCCGCGGCCAGGGCGTCGGGGAGCAGCTGGTGCGGCACAGCATGGGCACGGCGGCGCGGCTGGGCTTCCGCATCCTCCAGTTCAACGCGGTGGTCTCGACGAACCATTCGGCCAGGGCACTGTACGAGCGGCTCGGCTTCGTCGAGATCGGCCAGGTCCCCGGCGGGTTCCGCCACGACAGCGGCGACTACGCCGACATCACCCTGTACTATGCGGACCTCACCCGCTGCTGAGACCACCGGTTGAGCGTGAGAAGGGTACCCCGTGGGGGCCGTCATCTCATAAAGTGCGCCCCATGACTATCTACCCTCTGATGAACGTACTCGTGTCAGTGCTCGCTGTCATCGTGCTGATCGCTTTGCTCGTCCTTGTCATGGTCAAGATACGTCCGGGCCAGCCCCGCACCCTCGCCAGTCTCGGTGTCGGCTTCCTGCTCGTGGACCGCGTGTGGAACCTCGTCTATTACCAGATGACAAGGGGATTCTTCACCAGTTTCAGCGAAGCACCCTTCATCATCAATCTGATCGTCTCCAATGTATTGTTCTTCGCGGGGGTATTTCTGCTCGTCTACGCCGCTATCAAGGCCGCGTCCAACCAGGTGACGCCGATCAGCCATGTCCAGCAGCCTTACGAGCAGATCCAGCAGCCTGCCGCGCAGCAGCCGATGCCGGAGCAGCCTGCACAGGCCCCGCAGTACGGCTACCAGCCGCAGTACGGGAGCCAGCCCGGCTACCAACCCCCGGAACAGCAGAACCAGCAGCCTGATACCCAGCCCCAGCAGTACGGGTACCTGCCCCGGGAGCAGTACGGCGGTCAACCCGGCTACCAGCCCCAGGAGCAGCAGGCCCCGCAGTATGGCTATCAGCAACAGTATGGCAACCAGCCGCAGGAACAGGCCCCCCAGCAAGACACCCAGGATCCGGCTGAGCAGAGCCCCGACCAGAACGCCTGGGCCCAGCCCAACAACCCGTACGGCCAGCCGCAGAATCCCTACGGTCCGGCGCAGGGCTGACGACGCGGCGCCGACCCCGCCCGGTCAGGTACGACGTGGTGACCGGGGCACGGGCGGGTTTGGGCGCCGCCTGAGCGCGCCGCGGGCTCCGGATGTTCGCCACCGCCGGCCTGCGCGTGCCTGTCGCGTGGTGCTGCCACAATAGGAGCCATGGCCTCACAACCGTCAGCTCAGATCCCCCACGGGCGCCCGATCGATCCGGCACTGCCCCGCCGGCTCTGGCGCGACACGGCGATCGGGATCGGGAACCTCGTGGCATGGGCCTCCCGCAGGGCCGGACGCGGCAGCGGCGCCTCGATCAGGGGCCAGGTCATCACCCGGCTGTACCCGATGATGTTCACCGAGCTCATCGCAGGACGACGCATCGCCGCCGTCTCGGGCACGAACGGCAAGACCACCACGACGCACCTGCTGACCGCCGCCGCCGAGGCCGCCTGGGGCAGCCGACAGGTCGTGACGAACGCCGACGGCGCGAATCTGCGCGAGGGCATCGCCTCGGCGCTGTCGCAGAACGTCAAGGCACCCATCGCGATCCTCGAGGCGGACGAGCAGATCGTCCCCGACCTCATCGCCAAGGGCCGGCCCGAGGTGCTCATCATGCTGAACTTCAGCCGCGACCAGCTCGACCGGCACCACGAGATCGCCTCCCTGGGCAGGAAGTGGCGCACCGCCCTGACCACGGCCGGCGAGAAGGCCCCGACCGTCGTCGCCAACGTCCACGACCCGCTCGTCACCTGGTCGGCAGAGGCCGCCGGGAAGGTCATCTGGGTCGACATGGGCCTGGGCGGATGGACGGCCGACGCGGCCCTGTGCCCGAGCTGCGGCACGATCCTCGACTACGACGCCGATGGCTCGTGGAACTGCCCCGGCTGCGAGCTGGGCCAGCACCGGGCCGACTACACGGTGCGCGGCGACGAGGTCACCGGCCCCGGCGGGGCCCACTGGACGTTCGACCTGCAGGTGCCGGGGCGTTTCAACCGCGGCAACGCCACCTGCGCGCTGGCCGCCGCGGTCGAGATGGGCATCGATCCGCAGATCGCCCTTCAGGCGATGAGCACGGTCAAGGCCCCGGCGGGCCGCTTCTCGGTCGGCACCTTCGGCGACAACAAGGCCCGGCTGCTGCTGGCGAAGAACCCAGCCGGCTGGGCCGAGTCGCTGCTCGTCATGGACTCCGACCCGGTCGTCCTGGCCATCGACTCGGCGATCGCCGACGGCACCGACGTCAGCTGGCTGTGGGACGTCGAGTTCGAGAAACTCGCGGGCAAGCACGTCATCTGCACCGGGCCGCGCGCCCAGGACCTGGCGGTGCGCCTGTCCTACGCCGAGGTGGACCACGAGGTCGTCAACTCGATCAGTGAGGCGATGGCCCGCCCCTACGAGGGCACCGTCGACGTCCTGGCCACATACACGGCCTTCCTCAATCTCTGCAAGATGGGTGGTGTCGAGTGGTGAACGAGCCAGTCAAGATCGTCGTCGTCTACCAGAGCCTGCTGGGCATCTACGGCGACCAGGGCAACGGGACGGTGCTCACCAAGCGGCTGACCTGGCGCGGCATCGATGCCCGGCTCGTCACCGTCGAGCCCGGCCAGCCGGTGCCCGACGACGGCGCCGTCTACCTGCTGGGCGGCGGCGAGGACCTGGCCCAGGTCACCGCCGTGCGTGAGCTGAAGGCCGACGGCGGGCTGTTCCGTGCCCTGGACAAGGGCGCCGTGCTGTTCGCCGTCTGCGCCGGCTACCAGATCTGCGGCACGAGCTTCACCGTCGGCGACCACGACGAGGTCATGGAGGGCCTCGGCCTGCTCGACGTCACCACCCGCCGCGCCCCGCAGCGGGCCGTCGGCGAGATCCTCACCCGCTGGACGCGGCCGGACGGCACCGAGAGCCTCATCACCGGCTTCGAGAACCACGGCGGCCACACCCGGCTCGGCCCGGACGCCAGACCATTCGCGCAGGTCGAGCTGGGGGTCGGCAACTGTGGGGACGGCACCGAGGGCGCCGTCCAGGGCAAGGTGATCGGCTCGTACCCGCACGGGCCGAACCTGCCGCGCAATCCTGAGCTGGCCGACCACCTGCTCGAGCTGGCGCTCGACACCCAGCTCGGGCCCCTGCCCCATGCCCGGCTCAACGCCGAGCTCGACGAGCTGCGCCGCCAGCGCATCAACGTGGTGCGCCACTCGAAGAACCTCGCCGAGGACACCCGGTGGCTCGGCGAACGCCAGTGAGCGTGGACCGCCCGACCGTGCCACTGTCCGGCCTCACGTGAGGCTCCTGGGCCATTCCCTCGTGGGCCTCGCCCGCTCTACCGCTGCCAGACAGCCGTGTCGGCCGCTTCCGCCCCGCGTGGCCGGACCCACCTTCTTCGCGGGTGTTGCTGCCGCCTATGTAGAGGCTTCCGCCCCGCGTGGCCGGACCCACGTCTCGTGATCCGCACCGGCCACGACCTCGCCCCCGTCACGGGTGATGTCAGGTCCTGAGACGTCACGTGGAATGGGTGGCCAAGGATCATCACATTCCCTACTATCTTCGCATGTACGAAGATATGAATTCGTGCAGTTTCTGATGTCTCAAGGGTCCGCTGGGCCCTTCCCGATCGTCTGGAGGCCGCACCGCCATGAGTGTGCAGGATCCCGTCACGACACCCACCAGCCCCCACTCCCCCGCGCCCCTGCGCGAAGAATCCCTGCTGCACCGCGTGGACCGGGCCGAGGCGGCGCGCGCCCTGTTCGTGCTGGCCTGCACGATCGCCCTGGCGCTCGGCCTGGACTGGCCGGGGCCCCGGCTACCGCTGGTCGCCGCGATCGGTGTCGTCGTCGGCTGCTGGCCGGTCGTCGTCGAGGCCGTCGAGGATCTTCGGGCCCGGCGCATGAGCATGGAATTGTCGATGCTCATCGCGATCATCGCCGCGACTGCCATCGGGGAATGGCTGACCGCCCTGCTCATCACCGTGTTCGTCCTGGCCGCCGAGATCCTCGAGGACCTGTCGATGAACCGAGGCCGTGACGCGCTGACCGATCTCATGGCCTTCCTGCCCGACCGGGTGCAGGTGCGCACCCCTGGCGGCCTCGTCGAGGTGGGGCTCGCCGAGGTGCGCGAAGGCGGGATCGTCGTCGTGCCACCGGGCGGCCCGATCCCGGTCGATGGGCTGGTCGTGGCGGGACACTCAAGTGTCGACCAGTCGCGCATCACCGGCGAACCACTGCCCGTCGAGCGCACCATCGGGGATCGCGTCTACGCCGGCTCGGTGAACCAGCTCGGGGTGCTCGAGGTCGAGGCCGAGCAGGTGGGCGCCGACTCCTCGTACGGGCGCATCGTCGAGACGGTCCGCGCAGCCCAGCAGACGCCTGCCCCCGCACAGCGGCTCGCCGACCGGCTGGCCGGCTACCTCGTCTACATCGCCCTCGGCGGCGCCGCCCTCACGTGGCTGCTCACCAGTGACCTGCGCGCCACCATCTCGGTCGTCATCGTCGCAGGGGCCTGCGGGATCGCGGCCGGCACTCCCCTGGCGGTACTGGCCGCCATGGCCCGCGTGGCCCGCACCGGCGCGTTCGCCAAGGGCGGCGTGCACCTGGAGCGCCTGTCGGCGGTCGACACGGTCGTCTTCGACAAGACCGGCACGCTCACCGCAGGTCGCCCGGCCGTCTCGGCCCTGAAGCCCGCCCCGGGCGTCACTGGCGACGGGCTGCTGGCCGCCGCCGCTGGTGCGGAGCTGTTCAGCGAGCACCCGCTCGGCAGGGCCATCGTCGCCGAGGCCACCGCGCGCGGCCTGAGCCCGGCGGAGCCCACCGGCGTCGACTACGAGCCGGGCCAAGGGCTCACCGCCCGGCTGGCCGGGCGCACCGTCCGTGTCGGCAACAGGGCCCTGGTGCCCGCCGCCCAGGGCACCGACGAGCAGGTGACGGCGACCTGTGTCCACGTTGATGTGGACGGCCGCTACCTCGGCTCGATCCTGCTGGCCGACACGGTGCGCGACACGGCAGCGGGTTGTGTGCAGGCGCTGCACGCCATGGGGCTGCGGGTCGTGGTCGTCACCGGTGACTCGTCGGCCTCGGCAGAGGCAGTCTGCGAGCCGCTCGGCGTGGACGAGATCCGTGCCGGTCTGCTGCCGCACGAGAAATGCGAATTCGTGAAGCGACTCGCCGCCGCCGGTCGCCGCGTGGCGATGGTCGGTGACGGCGTCAACGACGCCCCCGCGCTGACCGCCGCCGACGTGGGCATCGCTATGGGCAGCGGCACCGAGGTGGCCCGGGCCAGCGCCGACGTCGTCCTCATCAGCTCCGACCTGGACGACCTGACCGCTTCGATCCGCACGGCACGCCGGGCGCGCAGGATCGTCCTGTTCAACTTCGCCGGGACGATCATCGTCGACCTCGTGGGCATGGTGCTGGCCGGGTTCGGGCTGCTCGGACCGGTCGCCGCGGCGATCGTCCATGTGGGCAGTGAGGCGGCGTTCATCCTGAACTCGGCGCGCCTCATCCCGGCGGGCCGGGCGAACCAGCAGCACGGCGACCACTTCCCTGCCGAAGGCACCTGATGTGGGCGGACCTGGTGGCAGGACCGCCGTGGACGGGGCGGGGCGGGGCGACGACGAACCCGGCACCTATCCTTGCCTCATGAGCCGCGACGAGAAGACCTGCACCTTCGACATCGACAGCTCCTTCGTGGAGCTCGCGGTCGAGGTGTTCGCGCTCATGGCCGACGCGACGCGCATCCAGATCATCCTCGCCCTGCGCGATCACGAACTGCCGGTGAACGCCCTCGCCGAGATCGTCGGGAAGGCGCCGGCGACCGTCTCGCAGCACCTGGCCAAGCTGCGGCTGGGTCACATGGTGAAGACCCGCCGCCAGGGCACCCAGATGTTCTACTCGCTCACCGACGAGCACGCCCGCCGCCTCATCACCGAGGCGGTCTTCCAGACCGAGCACGCGCTGAGCGACCGGCCGCTGCACCATGCCGGGGTGATGGACCCCGAGCGGCTGCGCAGTGAGGCCGACAAGGAGCTCACGAAGACCGTCGGCAGCGAGTGAGGTCTCCGGCCAGCCGGGGTGTCGCGCCACGCGATGCGCCTCCCCCATCCACCGGGCTCGCTGCCGCGGGCCTCCGGCCGTCCCGCCGCTCCTCGGCCGGCGCCGACACACCCTCACGCCCTGACCGGTGGGCGCGCAGAAGGCTCCGGCCCGCACCGAGCGCCGGAGATCCACGAAACCAACCCGCACCCCCACCGACGAACCCGACCCATGGCCAGGCACCGCGTTCTCCTGGGAAGACGAAAACCGCATCCTGGAAGGCTGGGCTGGCCGCTGGCGACATGACACGCCGAGCCCCTATCCGCACATTCCTGGCACCAACAGCTACCCGACTCCGCCGAGGCCGGGCCGGCCACTGGCCACCATGACACGTTGCACCACTATCCACACATTCCTGCCGCTGACCCCGGATTCCCGGCGGGCCGCGGCATGAAAGATCCCCACCGCTTCGGCGGTGGGGATCCTCTCGTTGTGCGCCGCCAGGGACTCGAACCCTGAACCCACTGATTAAGAGTCAGTTGCTCTGCCAATTGAGCTAGCAGCGCGTGCGTCAAGGAACTATAGGTCTTTCCGCTCGATCGCGCAAATCGCCGGCTGTCTCACAGGTACAGACCGGTCTGCCCCTCGACCAGGTTCTCGTCGGCGACGGCGTGCAGATCGCGTTCGCGCAGCAGTACGTAGGCCTTGTTGCGCACCTCGACCTCGGCGCGGTCCTGGGGGTCGAACAGCACCTTGTCGCCCACCGAGACCGCCCGGACGCTGGGCCCGACGGCGACGACGCGGGCCCACGCCAGGCGGTGGGCGATCTGCACCGTGGACGGGATGAGGATCCCGCCCTCGGAGCGGCGCTCCGCCTTGTCCTCGTCGACGCTCACGAGGATGCGCTCGTGGAGCATGCGGATGGGCAGCTCGGGCCCGGGGGCAGGGGTCTGCTCGTCAGCCACGGATGGCTCGCACGACGCCGCGCACGGACAGGCCGAAGACGGCGACACCGACGACGGCAAGGGCGATGGTGCCGATACGGTCCCAGCGGGGGCCGGACTCGTCGACGAAGGCGCTCTTGGCGCTCTCGTAGCTGTCGCTGGCGAAAGTCTTGGCCTCGTAGACGGCCTGGTTCTTCATGGCCGTGGGGTGCACCGTCGCTGTCAGGCCCTGCACGCTGCCGGCCACCTGGCGGCGCGAGGCCGCGATGCGTGCCCTGATCTGGTCGATGTTGGTCTCGGACTTGGCCACGACTTCCTCCAGTTGCTCAGACCCGCACCGGCCACGGGCGCGGGGACCATCGTTGGGACCGCTGCGGGCCTGTGCGCCTCACGGTGCGGGTCCGCCAGCGATACTGCCCTACAGCCTATTCCCACCACCACCCCCGATGAGCAATCGGGGCCGGGCAGGCAGCTATCCGTGTCGGACGGCCCGGATCGATGAAGCTCCCCGAGTCCCCCATGACCGCGGCCATGGCATGAGGAGCACTGATCGTCCTCCAGGATTCGCCCAGGCCCTCTATGGTTGGGGCCATGACTCAGCTGACTGATGGAGCCCCGGCCCCCGAGTTCGCCCTGCCCGACGCGGACGGGCAGACGGTGCGCCTGTCCGATCACCGTTCCCGCACGGTCGTCCTGTACTTCTACCCGGCGGCCCTCACGCCCGGCTGCACGACACAGGCGATCGACTTCACCGGCCAGGTCGAGGCCTTCGCCGAGGCGGGCGTCGACATCATCGGTGTCTCCCCGGACACCCCCGACAGGCTCGTCGAGTTCCGCGAACGCAAGAAGCTCGCGGTGACACTGCTGGCCGACCCCGGGCACGAGGCGATCGACGCCTACGGGGTGTGGGGCGAGCGGATGATCTACGGTAAGAAGATCACCGGCCTGATCCGCTCCACCTTCATCATCGACGTGGACGCCGACGGGACAGGCACTGTCCGTAGGGCGATGTACAACGTGCGGGCCACGGGGCACGCCGAGCGCATCGCCCGCGAGCTCGGCATCGGCTGAGCACTCGGCACCGGCTGAGCGCTGCCGACGCGGCACTGCCCGGAGCCGAGAACACCGCCTGGCGTCTTCACCGAGGGACTGCACGTGCACGCCCTCGGCCCCACGCCCGCACTGGGAACCCGAGCGTCAGGGCCCCTGGGCGTCAGCGGGCTCAGCAGACCCCCGGGCGCGAGCCCGGGAGCGGGACGATACGCCCAGGGATCACAGGTCGCGGGCCGTGGGACCCTGCTGGCGCAGCTGCTCGCGCAGGTAGTCGACTGAGGTGCGGGCCGTGACGGTGTTGGGGTCGTCCGGCCCGAACTCGGGTTCGATGTCGGCCAGGATCGCCTCGAAGACCTGCAGGGACTCGGCGACCCGACCCTGCTGGGCGAGCAGGTTTCCCCTGTTGCCGCGCACCGCCAGCGTGAACGGGTGGGCCGCGCCCATGGTGGGACCCACCTCGTCGGCGAGCCGCCCGAATTCAGTGATGGCCTCGTCGGCGCGTCCGATCTTGCCGAGCAGCTCGGCGTAGTTGGCGCGGGTGACGAGGGCGTCGGGGTGGTCGGCGCCCAGCACCCGGGCCTCGTCGGGGATGAGCTGTTCGTAGACCTCGGCGGCGCGGGCGGGCTGCTCGGACTCGAGCAGGCACTCGGCGAGGTTGGCGCGCAGGGCCAGGGTGTCGGGACGGTCGGCGCCCAGCACGCGGCTCTGGTCGGCGACGAGCGTCTCCAGTTCGGTGGCGGCCTCGTCGCTGTGGCCCGCGCGGCGCAGCATGTCGGCGTGGTTGGCGCGGCTGACGAGCACATCGGCGTTGTCCTTGCCGAGCACGGCGGTCTGGTCGGCGACGAACTCGGCGTACAGTTCGGCGGCCCTGGCCGGTTCACCTGCCTCACCGAGCCAGCCGGCGTAGTTGGCGCGGGTGGTGAGCGTGTTGAGGTGGTTGCGGCCGAGCAGGCGCTCCATGTCGGCGGCGAGTTCCTTGTTGAGTTCGGCGGCCCTGGCCGGGTTCCCGGCGCTGCCGATCCAGTGGGCGTGGTTGCTGCGGCCCAACAGCACGTCGGCGCTGTCGGCGCCGAGGACGCGCTCCAGGTCGGGCAGCAGCTGCTCGTAGAGGCGGGCGGCCCGGGCGGGGTCGCCGCCCTCCCCCACCTGGGCTGCCAGGTTGGCGCGGCTGGACAGCACCGTCGGGTGGTCCTTGCCGAGCTCGCGGGTCTGGTTGATGATCGTCTGCTCCAGCGCGCTGATCTGCTCGGACGTCATCGGTGCATCGCCTTCCTGTCCCTGTGGTCCCGGGTCCTGGCCCGTCGTGGCGCCGGTGCGGGCCCGGCAGGTCCAAGTGTCGCAGATCGCGGTACCCGCGCCGACACGCCCGGCAGGCCCGGGGTGGGTTCGGGGCCGGACCGGCGGTCTGCACGGGTGCGAACAGCCCCTGGACGCGACAATGCGCGCCCACCCGAGGGGATGGACGCGCACGAGACGATGCCGAGCCTGCGGCCTACTTCCGGTCGGTGATGAGGCCGTGGACGAACAGCACGAGGACCGAGCCGCCGATGGCCAGCAGCCAGGTGGTCGGGGAGAAGAACGATCTGAGGCTCACGCCGAACAGCGCGCTGCCGAGCCAGCCGCCAACGAGGGCGCCCGCGGCGCCGAGGAGCATGGTGACGAACCAGCTGTCGCTTCCCTGGCCCTTCATGATGCGCTTGGCGATGGAGCCGGCGATGAGGCCGAGCAGGAGAAAACTTATGAGGCCCATGGGAACGTCCTTTCGCTGGGCTCGGCCCCTGCGCGGGGCACGGCGATTCTCGGGCGGGACACGACAGCCCCTTGGGGATGAACTAACGACAAGTCGAGCTTAGCCAGGGCGTTGAGCCGGGGTCGGCTGTTCCGTGGCCATTCAGGGTACGGTCAACCCTGCGGTTCACCCGCGCGTAGTGTCTCCAGTTGACTGCGCGTGGCGGCGGTGCTCTCGTCGTCGGGGCCGAGTGCCTGCTCCTTGTCGGCGAGTACCGACTCCATGAGCCCGATGGCCTGCCCACGGTCGCCGAGGGCACCGACGAGGCGGGCGTACTCGTGGCGGGACAGCAGCGTGGCCGGGTCGGTGGCGCCGAACAGGCGGCTCTGGTCGGCGATGAGGGCCCAGAACAGCTCCTTGGCGCGCAGCTCGGCACCGTGGTAGCCGAGCTGGTAGGCGTGGTTGTAGCGGTCGCGGAGGGTCTGCGGGTCGTCGGGCCCGAAGACCCGCTCGTCGTCGGCGATGAGTCGTTCCAGCTCGTCGAGGCCCTGCTCGGCCGCGCCCGCGAGCAGCCGCCAGACGGCGAGCACGCTGCGGCAGCGCAGCGTCTCGGGGTTGTCGGGGCCATCCGCCCGGGTGCGGGCGGCGACGACCCTCTCGTAGACGGCGGCGGTCTCGGCGGCCCGGTCGGCCAGCGCGTAGGCCTGGCCGAGCCATTCGAGGCTGGTGAGGGTGTCCGGGTGGCCGGCCCCGAGCACCTGTTCACGGTCGTCGGCGACGGCGGTGAATCCGGCGGTGGCCTCGTCCAGGTGACCGGTGCGCAGCTGCCAGTAGGCCAGTTCGTGGCGCACGGTCATCGTCTCGGGCTCCCGCGGGCCGCGCAGGCGGCTCTCGTCGGCGGCCAGGCCCTGGTAGACCTGCAGGGCGGCGTCGGCGCGGCCGAGGCGCCCGAGGACCGCGGCGTAGGTCTCGCGGGCCGCCATGAGCAGCGGCGAGTCGGCGCCGAGCACGCGCAGCTGGGCGGGCAGCAGCTGCTCGTAGACGTCGATGGCCTCGGCCAACCGGTCCTGGTCGCGCAGCGCGGCGGCCAGGGCCGAGCGGGCGTCGAGCACCTGCGGGTCGTCGTCGCCGAACACCCGCACCAGGACCGGGACGAGCTCGCCGTAGACCTGGGCGGCCTGCCTCGTCTGGCCGGCTTGCAGGTGCCAGCCGCCGGCCCCGGCGCGGACGGCGAGCGTGTTGGGGTCCTCCGGGCCGTAGACGCGGGCCATGTCGGTGGCGAGCGCGGCGAACAGGGCGGCCGCCCGGGGTCCGTCGCCGGACTTGCCGACCCAGTTGGCGTGGTCGTTGCGGGCCACGAGGGTGACTTGGTGGTCGGGCCCGCCGATGCGGGTGCAGTCGGCGATGAGTTCCTCGTAGAGCGCCGCCGCGCGGGCAGGGTCGCCGGCCTCGCCGATGTCGTCGGCCTCGTCGAGCCGGGCCGCGATGACGCGCGGATGATCCGGGCCGTACTCGCGTGCCAGGTCGTCGATGCTGGGCTCGGGGGCGGCGGGCTGGTTCTGCTGCGGCATGACCGCACCCTACCGGCCCGGGGACGACCCCACCGAGCGGCAGACACCCGGACGAGTGGGCCTGCTCGTCCGGCATCAGGACACGCCTGATTGCGGAGGGCATCATCCCCTGTTGGCGTGGGATTCCCGGCTCTTCCGGGACGATCCTCCCCCGCCTCGATGGAATCCTGCCCTGGTGGAGCCCACCGCCGCACTGCGCACGCGGGCCGGGGTGGTTAGACTGAACGGGCCCAGCCGGAGTGGTGGAACTGGTAGACACGCAGGATTTAGGTTCCTGTGCTTCGCAGCGTGAGGGTTCGAGTCCCTTCTCCGGCACTTGCGATCCGGTCTTCGTCCGGGTCCCCGCGCTCACCGCGGCGGGCTCTTCAACGACACAGGTCCAGCTCGGTGCGAATGCCCCGTACCGCGGGTCATACTTTAAGTATGATGATGACGACCATCAAGATCGGCAGCGCAACGCGCGACCGGCTCAAGGCAGCCGCCGCCAGGCACCGCCGCACACTGGGCGAGCAGATCGACGCCATGCTCGTAGAGGAGGGACGCGGAGCCCGCCTGCGGAAGTTCCGCGAGCAGATCGCCGCGAATCCGCCGGACCAGTCCTATTTCGATGAACTCGAGGAATGGCAGAGCGACCGATGGTGAATCTCGCGGCCGGCCAGGTCCACTGGGCCAGGCCCGATCCCGGGGTCGGGCGCGAGCAGACGGGCAGACGCCCCGTGGTCGTCGTCAGCGGGGATCCTTATCACGAGATCGCCACGACCCTCGTGATCACCGTGCCCGTGACGTCCGTGGACAGGCACCGTGAATTCTGATCCAAGGGACCGGACCCTTCGTCTTACGACACGATGTTGGACGAGCACATAGTGGCACCCCAAGGTCAATTCTCACCAAGCCGGGCTCGCAAGACATCAACAACCGGAGGCAAGTTACCCTCAACGGTTTCCACGATGATCACACTGTTCACGAATGCATAACCATGTGCCATCCGGTTCCTCATCCCTCTCATCTTCGGCCATTGATCGCCCAGGATCGAGGTCAGGACACCATCCTCCACATGCATGAGGGAGTCAATCCCTGCTGAGAGTCTCATGGCGATGGCATCGAGCGTCAGCTGGTCGGACAGATCTCGTTTGGAGTACTCCACCGCATGATCGAAATGCTCAAGCGCCTCAGCGATGAGTTCTTCAGTAGTTCGGTTCTGCCGACTCACAGTGGGACCGCCTCGCCAAGAATGCGTTCCCGCATGGCGGGACGGATGGCGGTGTCAGGAACAAGGTCGACACTGTCTCCGAGTAGTTCCTCCAACTCGATCTCGAGTCCGGCAAGGTCCATGAGGCCTAGAGGCCGTTCCATGTGGAACAGCAGGTCGATATCGGAATCCTCGCGCTCTCGACCGGTAGCCACCGAGCCGAAGACACGGACGTTCGAGCCACCCGCCTTCTCGATGAGGTCGATGACGGCTCTGCGGGACTTGCGGAGTCTGCGCGCACGTGGCGTGGTGCCGTGGAAGTGGATGAGTCGTGACACCTCGGGCTGGCTGCGTCCGATCTGCCGTGCGATCTCACCCTGAGAGATCCCCTCGGAAGCTGCCTTGCGAACGGCTTCGACCAGTCGGACACGCGCCTGCCGGATCGCCTCGTCCGTCTCGCGGGCGATCCGTGCCAGGTCCGTCACCATGGCTCGTAATATAGCAAATGCTATATCTACTCGCCAGAGCCTAATCAGGATGAGGCGGCGACGCTCGGTCACCGCCTCACCCCTCACTCTTGAGTGAAGTCCTTCTGGTTGCTCACGTGACCCCGGCGCTGTCATCCTTCGTGTGGATCGGACGGTAGACGAAGTCCTTCTGGTAGTCCACGTCGTCCCGGTCGTCCAGCCACAGCTCGAACCAGCCGAGGAAGTCCTGGCGTTCGCAGCAGGGCTCGACGCCGACGTCGGCGAAGTCCCACACCTCGCCGGCGCACGGGCCGGCCGTGATGAGTTCGAACGTCCGGCCGCAGCCGACATGGATCAGTTGGAGCCCCTGGTTTCCCATGGCCCATTCGATCCACTCGTCGAGCTTGCGGCGGTCCACGTGCACCCGGTCGGCGCCCTGGAGCCCCAGCGCGAAGTTCACCTCGGTGTCCAACTCGTCATCGGTGAGCGAGCCCTCGGCCTCCCAGACGAAGTACTCCACGAACCGGAACGGGGCGGACAGGTCCTTGCGCTCGGCGTCGGCGAGCCGGGTGAGCGGGAAACCGTCGATCATCGCCGCACAGCCGTCGCCGATCTGCTGCAGGAAGAGGCGGTAGCCCTCGGGCAGTCTCGTCCGGCACTCCCGCTCGAAGGCGGCGATCTCGGCCTCGGTGAGTACCGGCCCCAGCTCGATCCCCTGCCGCGCGATCTTGTCCTTGATCCGCGCGAGGACTTGGGGGTAGTCCTTCGGGTCGTGAATGGGCATCCTGCTCCTCCTCTGCGGTGATCGTCCGGATTCGACGCAACACGCCTTGTGGGGAAGCTAGCACGAGCCGTCTTGCGCATTCGACGTGCTGAACAGGCCCCGATCAACAAGTCCGACGATCACCGTGAGAGCTGGTAGATTCGCTGCCTGCTCACCCCCAGCACACGGGCGGCATCGGCAGCGCTGTAATGCTGCTTGTCGCGGAGCAGGGCGACGGCCTCGCGCCTGCGTGCCGCGGCACGGTCAAGAGCCGCACGTGCGGCACGTTCCTCGGCCTCGCTCTGTTCCCAGATCCGCCGCGCCTCTGCCTCGCCCTCCAGGCGCACCGTCACGTGCACATCCGCCTCATCGGGACCGTCCTCATCCCACATGGCGATGATGGAACGCGATTCCGGGGCGACATCGGCGAGACGTGTCGTCTGCCCGGCGGCGCCGAGCGCGGGAATGTCGAACACCCACCAGGACCCCTCCGGGTACACCTCGCGGTGAACAATCACCTCGTAATCAGTTGTCCTCGTCATCTCCACTCCTCCGGGATGGACAATCCCGCCCGTTCCAGCTGGGCAAGAACCCCTGGCGAGACGTAGCGGTGCCCGGTCGGCACCGAGACCTTGGCACGGCCCTCAGCATCGACCCAGATCTCATGGCTGCCTCTCGCATCGCGGAGGCGACGCCAGCCCTGGGCACGCAAGACTCTCATCACGTCCTTCACCCGTTGCGGCCTCACCCATGGAATATATCCCCCATTGTCATTGATGACAATGGGGGATATACAGTCGGGCATCAATCTGTCAACTCACCTGGTGGAAACGGCGAAACCGCAGGCTCCGGGAACGGGGCTGCGTCCTTGGGTAGTGACCTTGAGCTGCTGGCCTACCGCACACGGTTGGCAATCATGACCGATGTTCAACACCGCGTTTCACTCCCCAGCAGCTCACTGGCCTCGCCGTTCCAGGTGACGGCCAGCTCGTCGCGGGCCCTGGACGCCGCGACGTAGAGCAGGGAGCGCTCGCGCAGCATGGCGTCCTCGTGCTCGGCCTCGTCGTAGTCGTAGACGCGCATCGCGGCGGGGATCGAGCCCTGCGAGACGTCGAAGAGCAGTACCTTGGCGAACTCGGTGCCCTTGGCCCGGTGCATCGTCATGACGACCGGTCTGCCCTGTCGCACCCCGCCCTTGTCGACCGGCGTCACCGGGACGCCGCGCTCGGCCAGGCCGACGACGACGAGATCGCGGGTGGCGCGGGCACGGACGAGCACGGCGAGGGTCTCGGGCGCCGTGTCGCCGGCGGCCAGCCAGGCGCTGAGGGTCTGGGCGGCCCTGTCGAGCTCGCCGCTCATCGAGTCGGCCCTGATGAGCCGCACGCGGGGGCCGCTGCGTGCCGAGCGGTAGCCCTCGACGCTGTCCCGGCCCTCGTCCAGGTCGACGTAGTCGCCCCCTTCGAGCACCCCGGTGGCCCAGCCGAGGATCTGGGCCGTCGTGCGGTAGTTCAGTGTGAGGCGGCGTGACCTGCCGCGGGTGTTGATGCCGTAGCGCGACAGCACGAGCCGGGCCCCGTAGATACGCTGGTGGGAGTCCTCGGCGATGAAGATGTCGTCGGGCCCGTCGGCCACGAGGGCGCGCACGAGCCGCCAGTGGCAGGCCGACAGGTCCTGGCCCTCGTCGACGAGCACGTGGTCGGTGATCGGGCGGTCCTGCTCCAGGTAGGCGGCGGCGATCGCGGCCGCCTCGGCGTGGCTGATCGTCCCGGCCAGGCGGGTGTCGGCGCGGTAGCGCTCCACGACCTGCCAGACCGCCTTGCGGGCCGCGCGGTTGAGCCGCACCCCGCGCCCGTCGCGGCGCGCCCTGAGATAGTCGGTCTCGGTGGCGATGAGGTTCGGCAGGATGACCTGCTCGTACTCGCTCTGCAGGAACGCCGTGTTGCGCAGGCGCGGGGCCAGTGCCCCACCGGCTGCGTCCAGCGCGTCGCGCCAGGCGCTCTGCTCCCTGGTGCGCCGGGACAGGTCCGTTCGTCCCGTGCCGAGCACGGCGGCCGTCGCCTCGTCCAGGCCCTCCCCCGCGTTCCTGAGCACGGCGGTGGCGAGCGCGTCGATGCCCGACACGTAGGCGCCGGGGCGGCCGAGCCCCCTGGCGAAGGGTAGTTCGGGGTTGAGCTGACGCAGGCCGCGGTCGAGTTCGTCGGCGAGGTTGCGGGTGAAGGTGGTGGCGATGACGCGGGCCTTCGGGTGCTGCCGCAGCAGCGAGTCGGCGCGGTGCAGCACGACGACGGTCTTGCCCGTCCCGGCGCCGCCGGTCAGCCGGGCCGGGCCGTTCCACCGGCCCTCGACCCAGCGGCGCTGGGTGGGGTGCAGGAAGACGCGCCAGGCGCCGAAGTCGCCGCCGTCGATGACGGCGCGCAGCGCATCGGCGCCCTCGATGACGGCGAACTCCATGCGGGCGGCCGGGGCCTGGAAGCTGCCGATGATCGCCTCGTCGCTGTCCGCGCCGGCCTCCTCGGCCGCGGTGGCGCGCTGGGTGAGTCCGAGCTCTTCGCGGATGCTGTCGATCGACTTGCCGATGTGCAGGTCGAGCAGCGCGCTGCCCCGCCAGCCCTCCAGTTCCTCCGCCAGGGCCAGCAGGGCGTCCTCGTCGGGCAGGGCGACGGCGCGGGCGGCGAGCTCGGGGCTGAAACCAAGACCCGTCACGAGTTCGTCGACGGTGGCGATGATCGCAGGAGGCCGCTCCTCCTCGGCTACTGGCGTCACTGGGGCAGCCGGCACGGGGGCCGGTGCGGTGGCGCCGCCACCGTGCGAGGATGCCTGTGTCTGGGCCGACTGGACGGGGGCCTGCTGCTGGTCGACCATGTCGAAGTTGGGCATGCCGTTGACGGGGTTGAGGGTCAGCCTGGTCCGCAGGGCGATGTCGATCGCCTCGTCGTGGTTGTAGATGCCGTGCACGACGTAGTAGCGCTGGCCGTCGTTGTCGAGGCGGAAGAGCACCGCCCGGTACTGCCTGTCGACCCGCCCGGTGCGCACGCGCGGGTCTGCGGCGCGTTCGATCCGTTCGACGTGCAGGCCGGGGGTCTCGTCGTTGGCCCCGAGTTTCTCGAGGAACGAGTAGGCCTTCTGCTTGAGCGAGTTGTCGAGCTTGTTGGCCTGCTTGCTCATGACGATGAACGACTCAGCCATGATGCGCCTCCATTGCGTCGAGGATCGTGTCGGCGTCGGCGGGCAGGAGCCGCCAGCCCTCGGCGGCGAGGTCGGTAATGTCCTTCTCGTCGGGCTCGATCGTGACGGCCACGCGCTGCTGCGGCCATGACAGGTCGACGGGGATGCCCGGGCCGAGTTCCTCGCCCACCTCGGGCAGGGGCAGGTCCGCGTCGGCGAGCCGGGTGAAGAACTCGGGCGAGAACGCGACCTCGGCGCCCAGCTCCTGCTGGATGTCGAGCCATTCCGGGGCCAAGTCTTCCAGCTGGGCGGGGCTCTCGGCCAGGGCCGGTGCCGCCGTCCCGGTCAGGCTGCTCGTCGTGGCGATCCAGGTCCGGTGCGGGCTTCCGCGCAGCACCAGGGCGTTCGAGAAGCCGAGCCAGCGCTGCCAGGCGTCCTTGAACTCCGGCTGCCCGAGGCCGGCCGGGTCGTCGTCGAGGACGAGGGCGACGTCGATGCGCACCTGCTGTTTCCCTGCGGCGCGCACGAGCACGCCGAGCGGGCCGTCGTGCCACCACCAGGCGTTGGGCACCAGCCCCTGCGCGGGTTCGCCGTCGAGCAGCCCGCGGGCGGCCCGCACCATGGCCTCCCCTGCGTCGACCGAGCACTGCGCCCCGGTCGGGGTGAAGCACATGGGGACGACCGAGCCGAAGGCCTCGAGGTTGTCCCGGGCCTCGGCGTGCGCGGTCATCCAGTAGCGCAGGATGCCGAAGGGCCCGTCGAGCACGGCCTGCTGGGTGTTCTGGCTGAAGCTGAACTCGGGCAGGTTCTTCGCACCGTCCATGACCTGCTCGACGAACCAGAAGGGCCGTTCGGGCGGGGCCTTGTGGTCCAGGGCCTGCTCGAAGGCCGTGATGTCGTCCATGGTGACGGCGAGCACCGCGATGCCGGCCTCGCGCAGGTGCT
Source organism: Propionibacterium australiense (assembly GCF_003666605.1). GTDB lineage: Bacteria > Actinomycetota > Actinomycetes > Propionibacteriales > Propionibacteriaceae > Propionibacterium > Propionibacterium australiense. Next base: position 26,456 of record NZ_RCIV01000024.1, read on the forward strand.
GTCGTTTGGCGGCGTCGTCGGCGAGCCGGTTGGCGGCCGCGGTGGCGTGGTAGGCGAAGCCGTCGGTGAAGACCGCGAGCTGGGGCATGCCGGCGCCGCTGAGCACGAAGTCGGGGCGGCTGTCGAGCAGGTTGACCTGGGGTTCGAGCCGCCAGCTCAGCGAGCCGAAACCGGCGGTGATGATGTTGCCCCTGCCGCTCACCTGCTCGTGGCAGCTGCCGCCGGCCGCCTCGACCATCCGGGTGAAGGCCCGGCGGAAGCGTTGTTCGAGGAAGGACTCGTCGTCCCGGTCGGTGTGCGGGGCCTGGTCGGTGACCCGCCAGGCGGGCTGCGAGCCGGCCTCGGTGTCGCCGCCGAGCAGTTCGCGCAGGCTGCGTTCGGCGCTGATGCGCGACACCTGGTCGAGGTCCTGGTAGTCGGCGAATGGCAGCAGGCAGCGGTGGCAGGCCAGGCGCCCCTCGGTGCGGCAGTCGCAGTCGCGGACGCTCGTGTAGGCCTGGGTGAGGATCTGCCAGAGCTTTTCGGGGCGTGCCACGTCGGCCAGGTAGCCGGTGCCGCCGGGCACGAGGTCGTGGATGAGTAGGCCGTCGGTGACCGGCTGGCCGAGCGCGGCCGACGCCTTGACGCTGGCAACGCCGAGGTGGTCGGGTGAGCCGCCGAAGGCCTTCTGCATGCCGAGCCGCAGGGCGGCGCGCAGGCTGGGGATGGCGTAGAGGTCGCCGGCTGCGGTCTGCCAGGGCAGGGTCATGAGGACTCCCTGGGTGGTCAGTGAGCGGCTGAGGATGATCTGGCGGGCGTGCTCGTCGAGGTCGTTGCGGTGCCGGCACCAGGGGTGGTGTTCCCTGGCGGAGTTCGCGTTGGGGTCCTGGTCGAGGTGCCCGCAGTGCTCGCAGACGCGGAACAGGGGCGCCTCGACCCGGTGCCCGCCGATCTGCTGCGTGGGGCCGGGCCGGCGGGGGCCCAGGTTGAGCCAGGCGAGGTCGAGCCGCTGGGCGTAGGTGATGCCGAGGCCGACGTCCTCGGTGTACCAGCGTTCGGTGACGTACTGGGGGTCGATGTCGGCCATCGGCACGATGGTGAAGCTCGCCTTGGCCCGGTCCTCGTCGGTGTCGTCGATGCGTGAGCCGTCGCGGCTCACCTGCGCGGAGGCCTGGGACAGCTCCACCACCTGGTACTGCTGGCCGGTGTCGGCGATGCCGGCGCTCGTGCAGCGCGGGCAGCGGGCCGGCTGCGCCCGGCCGCCGGTGACGTCCTCGCGGTAGCCGCACTCGGGGCACAGCGCCCAGGTGCGCAGGTGCTGGCCCTGGCTGCCGAGGTCGACGCTGTCCACCTCGATGCGGCGGCCGTCGACGTAGAAGGTGGCGCCGGGCGCGAACTCGCGCAGGGCGCGGGCGGAGCCGCGGGTGTAGGTGTGGGGCTCGTTCCTGAACTCGCGGGCGTCCTCGTCGAACCAGGTGACCTGCACGTCGAGTTCGACCTGGTCGTCGATGAGCGTGTAGTTGGGGAACAGCCCGTACAGCTCCAGCGGCTGGATCCAGTACTCGCTGCCCTGTTCGGCGATCCGCCGCTTCAGGTGGGCCAGGGCGGCCTCGGCCTCGTGGACGGCGGTGAGTTCGTCGCTGCCCTCGCTGGCCCCGGCGGCGAGGTCGCGCAGGTGCGGCAGGGCCTCCTCGATGTCGGCGCGGCGGTGGTCGAGGTCGTCGAGTTCGGCGCTCCAGCGGTCGACGGCCCGCCTGACGTACCGGGCGAGGCCGCTGGTCGCCGGCCCGGCGGCGGGCCGGACCCAGCCGCGGAGTTCCTGGATGAAGGAGTCGTCGAAGATGCCGTTGAAGCCCGCCGCGAAGTGGTCGACCAGCCGGTCGGGCTCGGCCTCGGCGCGTTCGATGACGTCGGCGAGCAGGCTGTTGGACTCCAGCCGCATCACCTGGCCTGCGGTGCCGGGGCTGCTGCCGGTCTCGCGGGCGCGGGCGTCGGCGATCGAGGCGATGAGCTGGCGGCGCACGATCTCGACGGCGCTCAGGTAGGTGGCGGGCGGGCGCACGGCGCCGTTGATGAGTGAGGTGGGGTCGTTGAGCCGCGGCAGGTGCTCTCCGCGGCCGGTGGCCAGCGCCACGTCGAGGGTGTTGCCGTTGGCGCGGCCCGCCCGTCCGACGCGCTGCACGTAGTTGGCGACGCGGCGCGGCAGCGAGGACAGGAACACGGCGGACAGGTCGCCGATGTCGATACCCATTTCGAGGGTGGGTGTGGCGACGAGCACGTTCGGAGCGGCCGGCTCGCCCGCACCGTCCTTGAACTCGCGTTCGTAGCGTTTGCGCTGGGAGGTCTCGACCAGTGAGGTGTGCTCCTTGGCGATGACCCGTTCCATCTGGCCGCCGGTGTACATCTGGCGGTAGAAGTTGCCCGGGTCGATGGCCTCGACCGACAGGCGCCCGGTGCAGCGGCCCACCAGGCAGGGGCCGCCGTCGAGTTCGCGCACGCTGTCGGGGCCGGCCGCGTGCCGGGTGTGGCAGACGTCGCAGCGCAGCATCACCTGGCCGGTCTGGCGGTCACTGGTGGCGGCCACCTTGATGCGGTGGGTGGGGATGGCGAAGACCCGTTCGGAGGCGCCGCCGCCGTCGATGGCGTGCCCGGTGAGGATTCCGGCCTCCTCGAGGGCGCCGAGCAGGGCCCGCATGAGCGCGCCGCCGTGGCCGGCGTCGACGCCTAGCACCCGGCTGGTCCACCGGGCGTACCAGGACTGGGCGACGGTGACGGGGTCGAGCAGGCTCTTGGCTCCGGGCCGGCCGGTGCGGGGGAAGGCGGGCCGGGAGCGCCACGGGGTGAAGGCAGGCATGGCGTTCTTGGGGTGGCGTCCGCCCCAGATCTCGTAGGGTGCGCCGTCGCGTTCCATGAACCGGGCGAACCACTCGTGGTCGATGGCGCCCTGCATGCGCATGCGTTCGAGCACGCCCCGCACCCAGCGGACGCGGGTGGGGGCGTCGGTGCCGGCGAGGGCGCCGCCGAGCTGCTGCTGCGCCGACCCGGCGAGCACCCGGCGGGCGAGGGCGGCGACCTGGGCCGCGGGGCCGGCGTCCACCTCGGCCCAGGCCGAGCCGGTCTGTTCCAGGGTGCGCCCGTAGCGCGAGACGAGGCCGAACTCGAGTGAGGCGTCGAGCAGCAGCCGCGAGCGCACCGTGGCGGCGAGCCGGGCGGGCGCGGTCGTGGCCGACCAGTAGGGCTTGAACGTGTCGTCGTCGGCCATGGCCGGCGGCAGCAGCCGGTAGCGGGCGGCTGGGTCGTCCCCGGCGGCGTCGATGATGGTGTCGACGAGCTGGTCGAGGGTGCAGGGCCGGGCGGCGAGCCCCGAGCGCAGCATGGTGCGCAGGGCGAGGGAGCGGGAGCGGGCGGTGACGAAGCCGGCGCGGTGGGCGGCGTCCTGCACCGAGTCGGTGAACACGAGCGCCTTCTTCTCGGCCCGGTCGAGGTGCTGCTCGCCGAACAGGGTGGACAGGCTCACCGACAGCAGGGTGGCGATGGCCGAGCCCTGGAATCTGATGGCGTCGTCGGCGCCGCAGCTGGGGCACTGGTCCTTGGCGGACAGCTGGTCGGCGTCGGGTCCGGTGAGCATGAGCACGGGCAGCAGCTGGGCGTCGAGGTAGGCGGGGTCGTCCGGTTCGGGGGTGGTGGTGAAGGTGCGGTTGGCGGGGTCGAACCAGGCCACGCCGGGGGTCTTCGCCTGGTTGCTGACGTCGAGGGCGCCCTCGCGGGGCGCGCTGATGAGGGCGCGGAAGCGGCCTTCGCGGCGGGCGTGGTTGCCGCGGATGTTCTTGTCCTTGTCGGCGGCGGCCAGGTCGGTTCCGGTGGCGGCCAGCAGCACGCCCCAGCCGCTGCGCCCGCAGCGGCGGCAGTAGACGGCGGGGAAGGCCGCGGCGGACTGTTCGCGCGCCCCGTCGTCGCTCCAGGTGAACTGGGGCACGGCGGTGGCCTCGCGGTCGATGCGGGTGAGCTCGCGGATCCACAGGTGGGTCTCGGTGCTGGGGGCCTGGCGGCCGAGCGCGGTGCGCAGGTGGGCGAGGGCGGCGTGCAGGTCGAGGATGAACTCGGTGCGCGCCTCGGCGGTGTCCGGGTCGCCCGGCAGCATCCGGTCGGCGAGTTCGGTCGCCGCAGTGGCCTTGGCGGTCTGGCGCAGGTATTCGGCGATGAAGGGGTGGGCCTTGGCGAGCAGCAGCTGCTGCTCGTCGGTGTACTGGTAGCGCCTTTCCTGCACGTTGGGGTCGACGTACTCGTACATGCCGGCGAGGAGCCGCCGGCACAGGTCGGCGACGTCCATGCCGTGCACCTCGTCGGCGAGCCGGGCGGCCGTGACGGAGTTGATGGGGATGGGCCGCAGCCGCATGCGGGCGATCTCGGCGTCCGCGCCGTCTGCCCACTGGTCCTGTTCGAGTCGTTTCTCGCGGACGACGGAGTCGCCGTCGAAGTCCTCGCCGAAGACCTGCCGGGCGAACTCGCGCATGGCCTGGTCGGAGTCGTCGTCGCTGCCGAGGGTGGCGGAGGTGCCGACGGGTGTGATCGGGCGCAGCGGGTGGGGGCCGTCGCCCCTGGGCCGGGTGCGCTGGGCGTCGAGGGTCCAGGCGAGGCGGCGCAGCAGCATCGCCACGTCGGTGCCCTGGGCGCCGTCGTAGGTGTGGAACTCGTCGAGCACGAGGTACTGCAGGGAGTCGGCGGAGGCGGCCCAGATGTGCTGGTCGTCGCCGCGCAGCAGCAGCTGGTCGAGCATCTTGTAGTTGGTGAGCAGGATGTCGGGCGGGTCGGCCCGCATGATCTGCCGGTCGGTGATGAGTCCGCGTTCGCTCACCACCGTGCGCGTGCCGGTACCCGAGTCGTTGTCGCCGGTGTAGATGCCGGCCCTGACCCGGCGAAGGGCGGGTTCGGTGGTGATGAGGCGGGCGAGGCGGCCGGCCTGGTCGTCGGCGAGGGCGTTCATCGGGTAGAGGATGAGCGCCTTGACGCCGGTGGCCCCGGCCTCGTTGGCGCGGATCACGTGGTCGAGGACGGGGATGAGGAAGGACTCGGTCTTGCCCGAGCCGGTGCCGGTGACGACGAGGGTGGGCCGGGGGCCACCCGGCCGCGCCGAGTCGAGCCGCTCGAACGCGGCGGCCTGGTGTGTGTAGGGCTGGAAGCCGGCGGGCATCCAGGCGAGCGCGTGCTCGGCGTGCCGGGGCGCGGGCGCGAAGGGCATGCTCGTGCGCAGGAACGGCCCCTTGAAGATGCCGTCGGTCGGGTCGGTGAGGAAGGCGCGCAGGCTCGCCTGGGCGTCGTCGTCGGACAGCGCGAAGGTGGTGACGAGGTAGTCGGTCAGCGAGCGGCGCAGGTCGCCGGCGACCAGTGACGGGCAGAGTTCGGTCATGGTTCAGTCCTTGTCCTCGCCTGATTCGTTGCCGGTGGTCTTCGGCTCGAGGTGGAAGACCAGGTCGTCGGTGTCCAAGCCCATCGTGTGGAAGAGGCCGCGAAGAATCCTCATCTTCCCGCTCGTACTGTTCCACACGGACACGTCCACGCCGGGAGCCACTTCGACGTAGCCGTCCTCCGGTTCGCTCTGCACCGCCCGAATGCGGAATTGCGTTGTCGTCGCTGCATGACTGCGCACGGCGGCGGGGTCCTGCCGGGCAAGTATGGCGATGACACCGGTGAGCATCTGCCGCCACGTGGTCACGGGGTACGTGGCACCGTCGTACTCCCAGCCGCGGAGGGTGCGCCCGGTAAAGCTGTCTTCCTCGCCCATCGGCACCACGTCGCGCGTGTCACGAGGAGGGCTGTAGTGAACGGCCGGCTCGGGCCAGCACGCCATTGCGAGGGCAGAGAGTTCGGCGCCACGTGAACGCATCTGTTCCTCGCCCCACGTGTCGATGTCGCGGAGCATGTTGTTGATGCGGTACGGGGAGTCTCTGAATCCCTGCTCGCAGTCGCGTTTGTGCCGGAAGGAGGCGTTGGAGTAGTTCGCGTTGTACCCGGTCACCGTGAGGTTGCCCAGCCTGTGGAGCCAGGTGTCGTGCACGTGTGCGCCGCCGCCGAGACTATCGATCCATTCTTGGTTCAGTGTCTGCGGCATGATGTGCTCGACGCTGATGTCACCGGCTGCCAGCGCTCCCGCGATGTCCCGGGTGTCTTTCGAGGCGCCGTTCTCCAGGCACTCCCAGAAGTAGTTCCTCTGGGCGGCCGAGATGTGGTAGAAATCCTTCTCCGCGAGGGCCACGCCGAACATCTGGTCGCCCGGGAAGATCGCCGTGCCCTGTCTGCTCGCCAGCAGGTACACGATGATCTCGGGCAGCGAGTCACCGTCCTCGTGTTTCTTCACGGCTTCACGCCAGACCAGTGCGAACACCTTGTTAAGGGCGTTGGTCGGCAACCCGCACACCCACCTGCGGGTGAGGTAGGTGTCGACCACGGCCAGCACCTTCAGCAGCTCATCGGCAGTGAAGTCTCCCCTCCGGTAGGCGTCCATGACGGGGAGCAGGAGGGGCATGGTGACCGTCCGGTCCACCAGGTTGAAGCGGCGCAGCAGACGGTCGACGCGCTGCTCACCGACCATCGCCTTCCGCAGGTCTCGGTAATGCCGGGCATGAGTGCGCATCTGCGCGAGGATGTCGCGCACTAGGCGCTCGGAAGCACGAACGTAGGCTCGGAACTCCTCGTAGAGACGGTCCTTCTTGGGTGTGCGGCCGAGCCGAGCGGTGAGCCAGTGGCGGATGAACTCGGAGCTGTCGTAGTCGACGTCTTGCTCCATGGGGTTCCAGTACTGCTCGTAGAGTTCTTCCTGGTCTTGTGGGTTCTGCCCCATGAGCACGAAGTTGCGGATCATGTCGGCCTGGGTGAGGTCGAGGCCGGTGGAGTTGAGGCTCTCGAAGATGAGTTGGGCGTCGTCGCTCTCCTCCAGCTGTAGGCGCATCACCTGAAGTTTGCGGATGGCGTCGAAGAGCTGCCGGGGCTCGGCTTCGCGTCGGCCGAGGCGTTCGACGAAGTAGCGGTAGTTCGCCGTGAGGTTGGATGTCTCGTCAAGGTCAAGCCCGTCTGCGAACAGCTTCTCGTAGGCGCTGGCATCGGCCTTCACCGGCTTCAGTTTGAGCTTGCGACCGTTGGCCGCGTGCTTGGAGTTGAGGAAGTCGTCACGGATCCACTCGGCAAGATCGGGGTCAGGTTCAAGTGTGCCGTCGGCCAGGCAGTTGTGGAGCGCGAGAAAGAGCAGATTCACCGTGGTGAGACGCTGCTGACCGTCGATGATGGTCATCTCGCCGATGGCGCCCTCGATCTTGTAGACGATGGAGCCGAAGAAGTGGTTCGGGCGGGAGTTCTCGATGACGTCGAGCAGGTCGTCGAAGAGACGAGCGCAGTTGCCCTTCTTCCAGTCGTAGTTGCGCTGGTAGACGGGGATGACGAGGCACCTGTCCTTGCCCTCGAAGACATCGGTGAGCGCCTGGAGCGATCCTTGCACGATCAGCCTCGACTTTCCGATGCGGCCATGCGCCGCTCGAACTCGGCGTAGGCCGCACGCATATCTGCTTCGCGGTCGTAGGTACGGAAGGGCAGTTCGTACGTGTAGGTATTGCCCGACGCGTTCGTGGCTGTGCGCTCCTCCCATGTGATGGAGTCCCCCACTTTCCGCCATGTGGTGAGCACGTCGTTGGGGACGAGGCGACCGTTGGCGTCGTAGAAGTATTTGTCGTGGTCGTAGCCGTAGAGGACGGCGAACTGGGTGCGGTAGATCGTGCACAGCTCATCGGCTGTGACGCCGAGCATGAGGGCAACGAGGGCGTCGATCTCGACGAGGGCTTGGCGGCGGTCGATAGCACGGCGCAGGAAGGTGCTTGACTTCCACTCAGGTGTCACGTCGCCGAGCTTGACACCGGAATTCACCGTCAGTGCCCATGAGTCCAGGGTGAACTTGGGACGCCAACAAGCAGACCAGAGATCAGTATAAGCAGTGGTGGCGCAATTGAGACGCAAAGCGCGGAGCAATAGCTCTGAGGCCAAGGGGTGATCAGGATCAGGCGCTGGAAGTCGATCAAACACACTTTGATAGATGCCGCTCTTAGGGGCAGCCCGGACGGAGAAGTCAAGGAGTAGTGATGATGTGAACGCTCCGACCTGCACAAGACGGGGCCAAGAGATCCCACCGATACTGAAGACTCCATTAATATGCATGGCACCCACCGGTATTATTGCAGCCATCAAAGTCCGTTCATTGGCACTATCCGCCATGGCACGCCATGCTTGCTAAACGATAATATTCACACGCTGATTTATGAGCCCAGCGAGTGTAGCTTGTACCGAAGGCCATACGATCACCGACCAGCGCATATGAAGCAGCCGGAACAAAATCTGGAGGCAATCTTTCAAGATCAACTAAGGACCAATCATTCTTAGCCGTCGAATTGGGTTGCTTATACACTGAGGGTTATTCAAAACTCTTGGTTTGAGGGGTGATCTTGGAGGCTATTTCACCAGTATGGGCGTGTCATGATAAAAGGTGAGGGCCTGCCACAGAGATAATTGGGTTACCAAACACTCGACAATCT
>NZ_RCIV01000025.1 GCF_003666605.1 Propionibacterium australiense
CCCCCCCCCCGGCATCCTGATGGGCTCGTCGGACGTCCCGTTGTGCAGGACCAAGCGGTACCGCTCGAAATCGCGCAGTCCATGTTCATTGTTGAAGATGCGAGCCGAAACGGAGAAACCAGAGCGCGTCGCGGGCCAGGGGCGCCATTGTGTACGGATCATCCGGCACAGCTCGATGCCATGCCAGCTCAGGACGGTCCGGCACCGCGCCACATTGACCGCCCACAGTGCGACGGGGACAACGATGAAGACGGCACCCATGACGAAGAAGACCCGGGCATCCCGATCACTCGGCGAGCGGAGAGCATGCACGCCCAGGGCCGCCAGGAGACCGAACACCACGACGAGAACTCCGAAGACGGCGATCCTGGCGTGGACCGAGCGACGGAGGACGATGACGCATCCCCCTGCTGGATCGGGCACCAGCCTCGCCCTCCCCCTCAGAGCAGGGCCCAGGCTCACCATGCCCGGCCCAGGTAGCTCGTGCCGGGGTCCTCAGCCCCTCCCCCGGCTCGTTCAGCCGCCCGTCGGCTCATGATGCTCTCCAACAGTCTCGCGGCCCTCCCCCGCCGTCCGGGTCGAGGCCCCCGTCAATGACCTCACCGCATCAGAACACCAGCCGCTGATCGGTCCAGTCAAGCCCACGAACCAGCGAAGACCCCTGCCACATGGGTGTTACACGATAGACATGGAGAGAACCGGAGGCCGAGCCAGAGACCGTTCGGAGCGCGCCCGATACTCCTGTCCTGAACCCTGGCCGTGAATCACGACCGCCCTCCACGATGACGGTGTTGATGATCTGGGCAGCGAGCACGAGCAGATCTGCTGCCAGACGCCAGACACTGCCGGTGTCCCGCCGGCGAAGTGTCAGCCGTCCGGGCCGGTCGCGGGGAATGGGCTGGGCGAGGCTGGGCTCCACGATGACACCGCGTCCCGCGGGTCGCGCCTCGAAGCGGGTGCGGTGGTGCGCGTGTGTAGCACGGGGATGGCCGGGGGAACAGGTACATTAACCCTGAGCACCCCTGATTTTTCACCCATTCCCAACCCCTGGCAGCACGAGTGAAGGAACCAATGATGAGAAGACGGCTGGGCCGGCTCGCAGGAATACTGCTCCTCCTGGTGGGACTCACCACGTTCGGCAGCGTGACCACGGCGAACGCCGATGGCAGCGATGCCGCCGCGCACTTCCATGCAACGATTACGACGCAGAACGAGTCCATCGCGAATGGCCAGTACGCGGCGTTCACCGTCTCGTACACGCTCGACCGTGGCCAGATCAATGCTGGTGACTACGTGACCGTCACCATCCCGGAGACGCTGAGGAATGTCTCGTTCGCCGTAAGCCAGCAGGTCTTCTCCGGCGTGGAGGACCTGGGAGGTGGCCAGTATCGGCTCATCTTCAACGAGAACGCACCGAACGGCATCTCCGGGTCGTTCTCGATCTCGGCCTTCGGGAACAACAACTCTGATTCGGCCACGACGGCCACGGTGACCGTCGGTGACGCCTCCAAGACGATCACCGTGGGCGCCGGCAGCCACGGCGGCGGCGTGGGGCCGGAGACACGCGGCATCATCAAGTGGGGGTACGAGGGTGACGGCTACACGCAGGACACCTCGAGTTCTGGCGTGTACGACCAGAACAGGGACGTGACCGTCACCTATGCCATCGAGGTCGATCCCCGGATGAGCGTCATGACCGGGGTCGTCGTGACCGACACGCTGCCCGCGGAGATGGTGCTCGACCCGTCCTCGATCAGGATCGTGACCGAATACCCCGGTGACCAGACCGGCCCGGATCTTCCCGCCGATGAGGTCGCGCAGATCGTCTCGATCTCGGGCAACACCATGACGTTCGACTTCGGTGACCGGCTCGACGGCGCGAAGTACTACCGCATCTACTACGACGCGACGGTGCCGGCCGGCACGATGATCAAGCTCACGAACAATTCGAGCATCACCTACGCGGGCCCGAATGGCCCGGACGTCGAGACCTCGTCCTTCACGCTCAAGCCCATGTCCGGTTACAGCAGCTCGCTCGGCTACAAGAGCGTCGACAAGACCGAGATCAGCGATGACCCGGAGGACCAGACGGTCACCTACACCATCACCTTCGAGAACGACCAGGCCTTCGCCGTCGGCGAGATCAACCTCACCGACAAGCTCGACTCCAGAGTCAAGTACGTCGACTCCTACGCCTCGAGCCACTTCTCGCTGAGCTACGACGAGGCCACGAACACGGTGCGCATCACGAACATCGAGGCCATCCCCGCCAGCTCGATACAGACGGTCACCATCGTGACGGACTTCACCGAGGTGCCCGCTGGGACGACCATCGAGAACTCTGTCGGCGGCAACACGACCAAGACGACGAAGGTCACCGGTTCGCTCCCCCTCACCGCCACGAAGACCGTTGACGGGGAAGCACCCGGCGACAAGGTCTTCTCCTTCGATCTGCTCGACGCCCAGGGCGGTGTTCTGCAGACCGCGCGGAACGCCGAGGACGGCACCGTCTCCTTCGCCCCGATCAGCTACGGCAGCGAGGACATCGGTGTCACCCACAGCTACACGGTCCGGGAGAGCCCGGATCAGGAGACACAGGGATACACGGCCGACACGACGGTCTACACCGTGACCGTGACCCCGACCGACGAGGACGGTGACGGGGTGCTGGAGTGTGATCCGGTCATCACCAAGGATGGCGAGCCTTCCGGTGACATGGTGTTCGACAACAAGCTCATCACCACGTCCGTCCAGGTGACGAAGGCCTGGGACGATGCGGACGACGAGGACGGTCTGCGCCCGAGCTCGGTCACCGTCCATCTCTACGCGGATGACCGGGACACTGGGGAAAGCCTCACGCTGACGGCCAAGGACGACTGGACCGGTTCCTTCGACGGCCTGCCCGTGTACACGGACGACGGCAGCCCGATCGCGTACTCAGTGACCGAGGACCCCGTCGAGGGCTACGAGACCAGGCCCTCAGGGGATGCGACGAACGGTTTCACTCTCACGAACGTCCACACCCCCACGTCGTCCAGCAGCCCGACCCCGGAGCCCAGCAGCCCGACTCCCGAGCCCAGCAGCCCGACTCCCGAGCCCAGCAGCCCGACTCCCGAGCCCAGCAGCCCGACTCCCGAGCCCAGCAGCCCTGCTGCGAGTTCGCCCTCTGATGTTCCGAGCAGTAGCTCTCCAGAGGCGACCGACAGCAGCACCGCACCGGCTGCTGAAAGCACCACCTCCGGCAAGCGTCCGGGACGCCTACCGAAGACGGGCGCCGATTCGGCCGGCCTCGCGGTTGGGCTCCTGCTCGTCGCGACTGCCGGTGGCGCTCTCGCACTGCGCCGTCGCTGACGCACTGAGTAGCGACTGACCGCAAGGGCCCCGGCTCAGCCATGGCTGAGCCGGGGCCCTTCATGTGCTGCGGACGCGGAAACCCTGCCCCTAGGATCGGGGACATGCCATTGCGTTCGCCGTCACCAGGAACCGTCCCGCCCGAGGGACCCCTCCGGCTCTGCGGAATCGATCTGCCAGCCGGTGTCCACGCTGGCCCCATCGAGGACGGCGGGATCGTGCCGCTGGCCTGGATGACCGCCGAACCCGTCGAGCCGGAGCCCCTCTTGGGATGGATGCGCCGACTCGCCGCCGTTTTCGGGCAGACCGGGCTCTGGCCGGTTGCCCTTGCCGGTCATTTTGACGACCTGGGGAATCCCTGGCGCAGCGGCGAGCTGCTCGGGCCGGGCAGAAACAGCGACTTCGACGTCGAGGACTTCCTGCTCTCCCCCACCGATCCGCAGGACCTCGCTGATCCCGAGGTGGCGGCCTACCTGGAGACCATCGCCCCCATCGCCACGGTGCACCGGCTCGGCGGCCCGGTCGCCGCTCCACCGGCCGGCGCGGATGAGCTCATCGTTCCCTGGGACGGGACCGACCCGCTGGCCCTGGGCCTCGTTCCGGCCACCTCGCCGGCCGGGGTGCTGAGCGGGCTGGGCTGGCTGGGGCCGACCAACTACGCTCTCGAGGGCGAGGCCATCGCGCGTATCGCGGCCTCGTGGCAGGAGCGTTACCACCTCACCCTGGTGGGTATCGGCTTCGACATGCTCAAGCTCCAGTTCCCACCGCAGGGCCTCACCGGCCCCGAGCTCATGGACCTGCTCGCGGAGGTCTACCGGGTCTGCCCGGACGACTACGAGCAGAGCAGCTTCCGCGACCTTGAGTCGTACATCGATTTCCGGGACCTCTCCCCCATCCTCGGCCTGTGGTGGGACTGAGCTGCTGAACGCAGAACCCCCGGCCATGAGGAATCCTCCGGTCCAGGCACGCAGGGGCCCGCGCAACCTCGTGCGCGAGCCCCTGCGGTGCGGGTCGACCGCTGGTGATCAGACCAGGTGCGTCGTGAGGAACGCGGTGATCCGCTCCCACGGGATCGCATCCTCCTCACCGCCGTCGTACAGGTCGGTGTGGGAGGCGCCGGGGATGGAGACGAACTCCTTGTTGTCCCCCTTCAACCGGGCGAAGGCGTCCTTGCCCATGTAGTAGGAGTGGGCCGCCTCGCCGTGAACGATCATGACGGCGTTCTCGATCTCCTCGATGTAGCCCAGCAGGGTCGCATTCATCAGCGAGGACCCGCCGATGACGGTCCAGCCGTCGTTGGAGTTCAGCGAGCGAGGGTGGTAGCCGCGGGGCGTCTTGTAGTAGGCGTAGTAGTCCCTGACGAAGAACGGCGCGTCCTCGGGCAGCGGATCGACCACGCCACCGGCCATGGCGTAGCTGCCGGAGCGGTAGTCAATGGTGCGCTGCGCGGCCACGGACGCCCGCGTCCGGTTGCGTTCCTCGGCGCTGTTGGCCGCGTCGAAGTATCCCTTGGCGGCGACGCGGCTCATGTCGTACATGGTCGAGGAGACGGTCGCCTTGATCCGCGGGTCGGCCGCCGCGGCGGCCAGCGCCATGCCGCCCCAGCCGCAGACGCCGATGATGCCGATACGCTCGGCATCGACGTCGCCGCGCACGGACAGGAAGTCGACGGCCGCCTGGAAGTCCTCGATGTTGATGTCGGGCGAGTTCATGAAGCGGGGCCGGCCGCCGGACTCGCCGGTGAAGCTGGGATCGAACGCAATCGTGAGGAAGCCGCGCTCGGCCATGGTCTGGGCGTACAGGCCGCTGACCTGCTCCTTCACGGCGCCGAAGGGCCCGCACACGGCGAGCGCGGGAAGCGCCCCCTCGGCCCTCTTCGGCTTGTAGAGATCGGCCGCCAGGGTGATGCCGAAGCGGTTGTGGAAGGTGACCTTCTCGTGATCCACGGCATCGCTGAGCGGGAAGACCTTGTCCCACTCCTGTGTCAGGTCGAGTTGTTCGTTCTGCATGGTCCTCGTCTTCTTCCGCGGCCCCGCTCCTGCGGCACGCCAGGGGCGGCTCGGTGCCGCCACGGCGCGATCCTCGGGGCCTCTGGAACCGATTCTCGCCAACTCTGAGTTATTTCTCTAATGGCAAGTTCGCATGTCAGATATGCTCATAAGGCATGTCACGTCGTTGGGTGAGGAGGCCTCGTCCATGGAGATCCGCACGCTGCGTTCCTTTCTCGCGATCGCCCGTGAGGGGAGCATGACCCGGGCCGCGGAACAGCTGCACCTGACGCAGCCCACGCTGTCCAAGCAGATGAAGACCCTTGAACGGGAGCTGGGCCAGAGGCTCTTCGTCCGCCACAGCTCCAGCGTCGGGCTCACCGACGAGGGGAGACTGCTGCGCGACCGCGCCGATGACCTCGTCCGCATGGCCGACCGCATCGAACGCGAGTTCTCGGCGCTCGATGACGTCACCGGCGGCGATCTGCACCTCGGGCTCGCCGAGTCGCACCAGGTGAGCCTCATCGCCCGCGAGATCCGGCGTCTCAAACGGGCATGCCCGGGGCTGCGTTATCACATCACGAGTGGCGACACCGAGCAGGTGACGGAGAAACTCGACCGGGGCGTCCTGGACTTCGCCGCCCTGGTCGAGGAGCCCGACGATGAGAAGTACGGGCACCTCACGTTCCCCGGCGCCGACGTGTGGGGTGTGGTGGTGCGGGATGATCACGAGCTGGCGAGCAGGAGCGCCGTGACCCTGGACGACCTGGTCGGCGTGCCGCTGTTCTGCTCCGAGCAGTCGTGGCGGAGGGACATCCCCCTCTGGGCCGCCGAGCGTATGCCCCAGCTGCACTTGGAGGGCACCTTCCGGCTCGCCTACAACGGCGCCGTCTTCGTCCGTGAGGGGCTGGGCTGCCTGCTCACCTTCGACCGGCTCGTCGGCACGGGTGAGGGCACCGGCCTCGTGTTCCGGCCGCTGGCCCCCGCGCTCACCACGACGATGCACCTCATCTGGCGCAGGCACCAGGTCTTCTCCCCCATCGCCGAACGCTTCCTGGCCCAGCTGCGCTCCTCTCTGACCGCAGCCGAGCAGTGACGCTCTCCGGCCGCCAGGGGCTCACGGATGGTGGGGTCCCCTCCGGGACCGAGAGGCACGGCCGAACCGTCAGGAACCCGCCCGGTAGTAGAGCACGGCGATCTGGGTGCGGTTGCGCAGCCCGAGTTTGGCCAGCACTGCGCTGATGTGGTTGCGCACGGTGCCCTCGCTCATGAAGAGCCGCTCGGCGATCTCGGCATTGTCCAGGCCCTCGCAGACCGCCTCGATGACCTCGTACTCGCGGTCGGTGAGAGCGCTGAACGCTCCGCTCCTCGCCGCACCGGCCGTGTTCTTGGCGCTCAGGGCGGTGGTGCGTTCGAGGACCTCGTCCTCGAGCACCCTCATCCCTGCCATGACGCCACGCAGGGCCGGGGCGATCCGCGCGACATCCTGCTTGATGAGGTACCCACGGGCGCCCATCCGCAGTGCCCGCACGATGTACTCGTCGTCGGAGAAGGTGGTGAGGAAGACGATGCGTGCCCGCTCGTCGGCGGCCAGGATCAACTCGGCGGCCGCCAGTCCGTCGCCCGGGGCATCTGGATGTCCATGAGCAGGATGTCCGGCTGCTCGCGAGCATAGAGCTCGACGGCCTCGGGGCCGCTGCCGCCGGTTCCGATGACCTCGATGTCGTCCTCTGCGGCCAGGATGGTGGCGAGTGAGCCGGCGACGATGGCGTCGTCATCGACGATGAGCACTCTCATGCGTTCTCCTTCGGGAGGGTGGCGAACACCGTGAACCGGGGGCTGGTGGTGATCCTCAGCACGCCCCCGAGCGACTCGATGCGTTCCCGCATCGAGCGCAGGCCCATGCCGGTGGCGCCGTGCAGCTGCTCGGGGGTGGGTGGGTCTCCGTCGTTGCCGATGGTGATCTGCCAGAACACCGGGTACTCGGTGAGGACGACCCGGGCCGAATCGGCCCGGCCGTGCCGGGCGGCGTTGGTCAGCGCCTCACGGGTGACCGCGACGAGACAGCGCGAGACGGCGGGCGGTGGCTCCCGGTCCAGGGTGCAGTCCACGGTCACGTTCTCGATGCCGCAGCGCGAGCCCAGCACGTTGAGGGATGTCGCCAGGTCCTCGCCCTCGGCCGACAGGGCGTGGACGCTGCGGCGCATCGAGTCCAGCGCCTCGTTGAGTGTGGCGTTCACCTCGCCCAGCTCCGCCATGACGGCCGGTTCGCCCCGGTGGGCGAGCTGCAGCGCCTTCGTCTGGAGAACGAGCCGGGTGAGCAGGTGCCCGACGGTGTCGTGGATCTCGCGGGCGATCCTGGTGCGCTCGGACAAGGTGGCGGCCCTCGTCTCGTGGTCCTGGCTCTCGAGCAGCCGGGCGTTCGAGGCCCGCAGTTCGCCGACCCTCTCCTGCAGGTCGTCCCGCAGGGCGTACAGGCGTTGCCGCGTCGCCTCGCCCTGCGCGGTACGCACGGCAAGGACGGCGGCCAGCGCACAGACGACGGCGCACAGCCCGGCGGCAGGCGGTGAAAGAGCATGCCTCGTCACGGCCGAGAGGACGGGGATGCAGCATGCCGGGAGCAGCCATGCACCGCGTGACCGGACCGTGACGGCACGGAACAGGTCGTGGACGAGCAGGGGCGCACCGGACAGCGACCACGGCGACAGGGCCGCCAGGACCAGGTAGGTGGCCGGTGCGACGACCGCCGCCCGTGTGCTCTCGGTGAGCATGCACGCGCCGCTCACCGCCACCGCGCCGAGCAGCCACGCGATCCCGGCGGCACCGGGCGGGCCGGGCAGCAGCGCCATGACGATGCACCCGCACCCGATGACGCCCTTGTCCGCCAGAACCCTCATGGGGGTGATTATCCGGCACGACGGCGCCTTGCTGGTCCGCTGTCTGGACTCGTGACAGAAGTCATGGGCCCTGACCCATCGCGTGACAGCACTCACTTCTGCGCGCCGCACGCGGCACGGGATGATCATCGCGACGATCCGACAGGAAGGAGCCGGCATGTCCGACGAGGCGGTGTCCGTCAAGGGGCTGGTCAAGCGCTACGGGGAGATGGTCGCGGTGGACAATCTCTCGCTGCACATCCGGACCGGGGAGATCTTCGGCCTGCTCGGGCCGAATGGCTCGGGCAAGACCACCACGATCAACTGCATCCTGCAGTTGCTGAGCTACGACCGGGGTGAGGTCGCCGTCTTCGGCCGGCCGATGACGGCGACCTCCTACGAACTCAAACGGCGCATCGGTGTCGTGCCCCAGGACGTGGCGGTCTTCGACGAGCTCACCGTCGCCGAGAACATCGACGCCTTCTGCGCCCTCTACGTCCCCGACCGCAGGCGCCGCAGGGCTCTCGTCGCGGATGCCATCGACTTCGTCGGCCTCGGCGGGTTCACGAGGTTCCGGCCCAAGAAGCTGTCCGGCGGCCTGCTGCGCAGGCTCAACATCGCCTGCGGCATCGCCCACAGGCCCGAGCTGATCATCCTCGACGAGCCGACGGTGGCCGTCGACCCGCAGAGCCGCAACGCGATCCTCGACGGCATCCGGGGCCTCAACGAGCAGGGCGCGACGATCATCTACACGAGCCACTACATGGAGGAGGTCGAGCAGCTGTGCACCCGCATCATGATCATGGACGAGGGCAGGCGGCTGGCGATCGGCACGAATGACGAACTCAAGTCGATGATCGGCACGGGCGAGCGCATCCGGGTGGAGATCATCGGCACCGAGCCCCTCGCCGAGGGCGTCATCGAGCAGGTGCGGCGCCTCGATCACGTGCGCACCGCCGACTACGAGCCCCCTGAACTGCTCGTCGAGTGCACCTCCGGGGCACACAATCTGTCCGATGTGCTCGGTGTGCTGGCCGACCGGGGCGTCGGCTACGGGCGGGTCACCTCCGAGCCGCCGACCCTCAACGACGTCTTCCTCGAGATCACCGGCCGGGCACTGCGGGACGAGGCGGCCTGAGATGCTCACCGTCGGCAGATACCAGGTACTGCGGCTGCTGCGCGACAAGGTCCTGCTCGTGTGGACACTGGCCTTCCCCGTCATCATGTCGCTGATCTTCATGGCCGCGTTCTCGAAACTCGACGGCTCCTACGAGGCGGACCCGATCGAGATGGGCATCGTCCAGGACAGCGCCTATGAGGCCGCCGAGGGATTCGACGCCTTCATCGGCGCCATCTCGTCCGAGCGGGGCGAGACCCACTTCATCAACACCCACCGGTTCGCCGCGGCGCACGAGGCCGAGGCGGCCGCGAAGAACGGCGACACGGCCGGCTTCATCGCCGTCGAGGACGGCGTGCCGGTGCTGCACGTCCTGCCGAGCGAGACCACGGCGAACACGATCCCGGTGCTGCGCGCGGCCCTCGACTCCTATGCGCAGAGCGCGGCCCAGTACGCCACACTCATGGCGCAGGGCGCCGACCCCGAGCAGATCGCCGCCGCGCAGGTGCAGCACGTCTCCACCCAGCGCGCGCAGATCACCGCGTCCCCCAGCCGCTCGACGGTGCGGTACTACTTCTCGCTGCTCGCCTTCGCCAGCGGTATGGGCATGAACATCTCGATGCTCGCGGTGCAGGAAATCGTGGCCGGGTCCTCACCGCTCGGCGCGCGCCGCACGCTCGCCGGGATCCCGCGGTGGAAGGTGCTGACGGGCACGCTCGGGGCCTCATGGCTGTGCATCCTCGCCTGCCTGCTCGCCGCCTTCTGGTTCATCCGTCTCGTCGTGGGCATCGACTTCGGGACGCACACCGGGCTGTGTCACCTGGCGATCGCCGTCTCCAGCCTGCTGTCCTGCGCCGCGGGCGCCGCCCTGGGGACCGTCCGCGGGCTGAGAGCTGGCATCGTCTCGGGCATCACCTGCCTGCTGTCGCTGTTCACCGGCCTGTACGGCACGGCTGCCCAGCAGCTCGCCGACACGGTGCAGCAGTCCCTGCCCCTACTGGCGCAGCTCAACCCCCTGTGGCAGGCGGCGCACTGCTTCTTCTCGCTGCTCTACTACGACAGTCTCGCACCCTTCGCGCGCAGCTGCGCCGTCATGGCAGCCATGACGTGCCTGTTTCTGGCGATCGCCCTGATCCGGATGAGGAGGATGAGCCATGAGCATCTTTAAGTGCTCGCTGAGGATCATCGCCGCGCACCGCGGCTACATCCTCATCTACCTGTTCCTGCTGAGCATGCTGGGCGTGCTCACGGGTTCCTCCAGCGGGCAGGACGCCGTGCAGGTCCTCGACGAGGTACCCACGGTGGCGGTCATCGACCGGGACGGCTCGCAGCTGTCCCGGGGGCTGGGCACCTACGTCGAGTCCTCGGGCGATCCGGCGCCCCTGGACGACGACAGGCGGGCCATGCAGGACGCCACCGCCCAGAACCGCATCCAGTACATCCTCATCATCCCGAAAGGCTACGAGGAGGAGTTCTGCGATGCGGCCCGCCAGGGCCGGGACGCCCCGGTGCTGGACACCATCGTCAGCTACGAGTCGGCGTCCGGTTCGCTCATGGACGTGCGTGCCCGCGCCTGGCTCAACCAGGTCTACGCCTATCTGTCATCCGGCACTGACGGGCCCGGACGGGCCGTCGCGCTCGCCGAGGAGGCGATGACCCGGGAGGCGCAGGCCGAGCTGATCACCCCCGACAGCACGCCCCTGCCGGACCCCCTCGTCGTCTTCGCCAAGTTCTCCACCTACCCGCTGTTCGCCTTCGCCGTCGTGGCCGTCTCGACGCTGACGACCGCGCTGGGCCGCCGGCCGATGCGCTCACGCATCGACGCGGCACCGGTCAGTGGCCTGACGCGGAGCACGGGCGTGCTGTGCGCCTGCCTGGTCGTCGGCGTCGTGGGCTGGGCCTGGATCGTCGGCCTGGGCCTCACCGTGTTCGGCCCGGAGAACGCGTCCGGCTCCGCGCCGCTGCTGGGCATCGTCGCCCTGGCCCTGCTGGCCTATGTGCTCGTGGCGTCGGCGGTGGGTTTCCTGCTGGGCCAACTCGGTCTGGGAGAGAACGCATCGAACGCCGTCGCGAACATCGCGGGCATGACCCTGTCCTTCCTGTCCGGCACCTGGGTCCCGGTGGACTACATGCCCAGTGCGGTCATCTCGGCGTCCCGGTTCACGCCCTGCTACTGGGTCAATCAGGCCATCACCGGTGCCGCCGATTCGGTGTCGACAGCCACCGGATCGCTGGCTCCGCCGCTGGCCGACTGCGGGGTGTGTGCCCTGTTCGCGGTGGCCGTCCTGGTGACCGGTCTCGCCCTCGGGCGCTCCCGGTCGAGCGCCTCGCTGTGACCGCGCTGGCCTGCCGGCCAGGTTCTCGCCCCTCCCGCGCCCGGGGTGGTCGTGCTGAAGAACACCTTCCCCGTGCGCGCGGCGGAAACGACGATCGACCCTCACGAACGCCGCGGCGGCTCCTGGAGGCCCCCGGCCAGGGCTTCCTCGCCGGGGCGGGCGAGCGGCCCGACGAGTTCGTGCGGCAGATAGGGCTCCTCGAGGTAGGCCACCTCGTCGGCGGTGAGCTGCACGTCGAGGGCTCGCACCGCGTCGTCGACCCTGCTCGGCTTCGAGCAGCCGACGATGGGGGCGGCGACGCCCCTGGCCCAGTGCCAGGCCAGCGCGATGTCGGACATCGGCACCTGGTGCCGCTCGGCGAGTTCGGCGACGCGGGTGACGATGGGCATGTCGGTCTCGCGGTCGCGGTCGTACTTGCTGCGCATCGTGGCATCGGTGGTGGAGCGGACGCTGTCGGAGTCCCAGGTGGGGCGGGTCAGGTGTCCCGAGGCGAGCGGGCTGTACGGGGTGAGGGACATGCCGTACTGGCGGCACACCGGGATCATCTCCCGCTCGTCCTCACGGTAGAGCAGGTTGTAGTGGTTCTGCATGCTGGAGAATCTGGTCCAGCCGTTCTGGTCGGCGACCACCTGCATGGTGTGCAGCTGGTAGGCGTACATGGCGCTCGCCCCGAGGGCGCGGACCCGGCCGTCCTGCACGAGGGCGTCGAGGGCCGCCATGGTCTCCTCGACGGGCGTGTCGTAGTCGAAGCGGTGGATGATGTACAGGTCGAGGTAGTCGGTGCCCAGGCGTTCGAGTGTTCCGGCGATCTCGCGTTCGATGGCCTCCCGCGATAGGTGCCCCTCGTTGAAGTAGACCTTCGAGGCGAGCACGACGTCCTCGCGGTCGACGCCCAGGTTCTTCAGCGACTGTCCGATGAACTCCTCGCTCGTGCCGTGGGCGTAGACGTTGGCGGTGTCGAAGAAGTTCACCCCCAGTTCCAGGGCGCGGGCGATGACGGCCTGCGTGGCGGGCTGGTCGATGACCCACTGGTGGAAGTCGGGGAAGACCTTCCCGAAACTCATGCCGCCGATGCACAGCCGCGGGATCGTGATGTCCGTGGCGCCGAGCCTGGTGTACTCCATGTCTCCTCCTGCCGGGTGAAGCAGGCCACGCGCAGGGCCCCGGCCACCGGCCCAGCACGGCGTCGGCTTCGGACGAAGCCGGGTCCGGCGAGTCGGTCTGCCACGACCATGTCGCAGGTCTCACGTCGTCTTGGGAGGGGATCGTACGGTCCGGGGAAGGTCGTGGTCAACAGCCCGACGGATACAAGCCTTCTTAGTGGGCGCCCCGCGGCCTCACAGGTTTTTGACGAGCGCCCTCTTCAATGATCACCGAGGTCGGCGCCAGGACGAGCACACCGCTACGGGCACAGCGCGCCGAGCGGGAAGGTGAGCGTACCGTCCGGCAGGCGCATCGTCGGTCCGTCCGCGGTCACGACGGCGGTGAAAACCGGCGGAGATGTGCGGTCGACGTCGATGTCCGCCACGAAGGCGGCGAGCGAGGCCTGTGCCTTCGGGATCTGCCGCTGACCGAGCTTGACCTCGAAAGCGGCCCAGTGGCCGTCGTCGAACTCAACGACGGCGTCGGCCTCCTTGCCCGACTTGTCGCGGTAGTGGTAGACCCGCCCGCCCCGCAGTTCGGCGAAGGTCTGCAGGTGCTGGACGACCAGGGACTCGAACCACAGGCCCGCCGTCTCCAGGTCCTGCATGAGGCGTTCGGCAGAGGTCGCGGTGATGGCCGCGGCCAGGGCCGGATCCACGAAGTGCAGCTTCGACGAGGTGCGCACGGCGTAGCGCGACCGCAGGTGCGGTGCCCAGGCCGGTTGCTCCTCGACGATGAAGAGGCGTTTGAGCGCATTGACATAGCCGACGGCGGTTTCCGCGCTCAGCGTCCGTGCGCTCACGTCCCGTGCGATGGTGGTGAACGAGGCCTCTGTGGCGACATGGCGCGCCAGTGAACGCAGGAGCGCGCGCAACCGGATCGGGTCACGCCGGGGCTCCCCGTCGAGTCGTCCCACGTCGATGGTGACGAGGTCTTCGACGTAGTCGCGCAGATGTCGCTGCGCCTGAGCGGTAGAGGCGTCGAGATCACCCGGCCAACCGCCGTGGACCAACGCGTCCAGGGCCTCCCGGACGCTCGTACCGGAGTCGATCACGGGTGACGGTTCCTCACCGTCGAACAGCGCCGCCAGTGAGACGTCTCCGCTGCCCAGGCCGCGTTCGAACAGGGTCATGGGCCGCAACCGCACCCTTGAGATGCGGTGGGCCCCGGAATGGCGCGCGGCATCCTCTGCGGGTACGGAGGAGCCGGTGAGGATGAACTGCCCGGGGCGCCGCCTGGCGTCGATCTCCCGGCGCACCGTGTTCCACAGAACCGGCGCGAGTTGCCACTCGTCGATGAGCCTGGGGGTATCGCCCTCCAGTAGCAATACGGGATCGAGTTCCAGAGCGGCACGAACCTGCGGCAGGCCGGAGTCCAGGGCGACCTCAGAGGCCGCGTGTTGCCGGCCCGTCATGGTCTTCCCGCAGGCGCGCACTCCTTCGATGAGCAGGCCGCCCGAGTAGCCCAGGACATCGTCGACAAGTGCGTCGACGACGCGGGGACGATAGCTCACATCCCCCATGGTCTTCTCCCGTCGTCACGCAGAACCCGGCATTTGGCGTCATTCTAACCGGGCATGTGGCGCCTTCTCAGCCCTTGATGTGGCGCCACGACGCACGGGGGATTCCCCCGATCAAATGCACCTGTCACCGATGCCCGAACGCGTGCCACCGGTCACCGGCACAGGCAGGCCAGGGGTATGACGAGAACACCGTCGTCGCGGCGGTAGGCGGTCGCCCCAGCGGTGATCACGGCGAGGAAGGAGGGCTCCCCCATGCGGTCGACATCGACGCGGTCGCGCAGTCGTCTCAGGTGCGCGGCGGCCTCATCGAGCTGGCGCGAGCCGAGTTTGACCTCGAACGGGGCCCAGCGGCCGTCCGCGAGGACGACGACGGCGTCGGCCTCCAGGCCGGTCTTGTCACGGTAGTGGAAGAGCGTCCCGTCGATGGCCTCGGCGTAGACCCGCAGATCGCGCACACACAGCGACTCGAACTGCAACCCGAAGGTCTCGAAGTCCCGCAGCAGATCGGCCGGCGCCCACCGCATGACCGCGGCACCGATCGACGGGTCGACGAAATGCCGGGTGGGGCTCGTACGGAGCGCGGTGCGGGAACGCAGCGCAGGGTTCCAGGACGGCAGGTCCTCGATCACGTACGCCCGGGCGAGCGCATCGAGATAGTCGCTCACTGTGTTGGGCGCCATGGCGGCATCATCGACGGCGAGGTCCGCGGCGATCGTCGCCTGCGAGGCCTGGGTGGCGATGTGCCGGGCATAGGCGCGCATGAGCGCACGCATGCGGGTCGCACTGCGCGAGACGCCATCCATGCGCGCGACGTCGGAGTCGATGAGTCCCTCGACATAGGTCCGCGCGAGGCGCCCGGCCGGAACGGCGGCAGTGACAGCGGCGGGCCAGCCGCCCCGGCACAGGACCCGGGCGATGTCCTCGACGTCGAGCGGGGACATGCCGGCGACATCCGTGTCACCGTCGAAGAGCGCCTGCAGGGAGACCTGGTTGCTGGATTCCAGCGACTCGGAGAGGGTCATGGTCCGCATGACGAGCCCGGCGATTCTCCCGACACCCGAGTGCGCACCCTCGACTGTCGGGGTCGACGAACCGGTGAGGATGAACTGCCCCGGCTCGCCCCGGCGATCCACCGCGAAACGGACGGCGTCCCACAGCTGGGGCGCCATCTGCCACT
This sequence comes from Propionibacterium australiense, assembly GCF_003666605.1. Taxonomy (GTDB): domain Bacteria; phylum Actinomycetota; class Actinomycetes; order Propionibacteriales; family Propionibacteriaceae; genus Propionibacterium; species Propionibacterium australiense. The sequence continues at coordinate 15,511 of NZ_RCIV01000025.1, forward strand.
CGTCGATGAGTCGCGGCGTCGCGCCTTCAAGAAGCGCGGAGGGCTTGGCATCGGCGAGCGCGAGGTAGGACTCGCTGCGATCGGGGTCCTGAAGGTAGACGACGCTGTTGGCCTGCTGCAGTGACGTCGCCGTCTTGCCGCACCACTTGGGGCCCTTGACCTGCACGGCGCCATTCGCCGTGAGAGCCGCGGCGAGCATCTCGTCGGCCACTCGTTTCAGGTACCGAATGGGCATCGCCAGCCTCCTGTTGAACGCCCTTGTCACCTCAAGATGACTTACGCAAATTTACCACCCATTGCGTCAGTTGGACCGTTTTCGTTGCGCGAGTTGGACCGTATTGGTTGCGTCAGTTGGCCGTCAGGACAGTCCGCAACAGCCAGTCGAGCTCGGGCACGTTGCAACTCAGGCCTGCCCCAAGCCCAGGACAGCGATGAGCTGCCGCGAGACTTCGGCCATGTCCTCCTTGTCCAGGATGCCAACTCGCTTTCCGAGAAGCTGTTTGTCCACGGTCACGATCTTGTCAGTCATCACGTAGCTCGGCTTCGCAAGTCCGTTGCCCTCACTCGGTTTGACGAGGACTCACGTCGGGATGCCGCTCGAGTCGAAGCCAGTGAAGAGGCAGAGGACGACCGAGCCGAATCCCGGGAACTCCTCGCTCTGCACGACAACGACGGGTCGTGCCTTGCTCGCATACGCGTCGTCCCGCAGCGTCCATACCTCACCGCGCTTCATTGATCGCCTTCAGGGAGAGGTCGGTTGCGAACCTGGTGGCATCCTCCTCGGTGGCGAACGGCTCGACATCCTCAGAGAGGCGCACATCATAGGGGAAACCACGGTGGCTGTTGAAGGCGGTCACGAACATGCGTAGCGCATCCGCCGGGGTGGTGCCGAGCCTCCTCGTGGTCTCCTTGAAGAGCTCCGCCTGCTCCGCGTCAACTCTCGTGGCTATCTGCCTCGTTGCCATGAGATGCCTCCTCCCACTAAGACACATCATATAAGCAATACGGTGCAAAACATAACAATATGTTAGCGTTAGTCAGCACCCAGAAAGCCGCTGGCTGTCACTCCCATTCGATGGTGCCCACGGGCTTGGGGGTGAGGTCGTAGGCCACACGGCACACGCCGGGCACCTCGGCCAGGATGCGAGCGGTGATCTGTTTCATGAGCGGCCAGTCGAGTTCGGGCACCTCGGCGGTCATCGCGTCGACCGTGTTGACGCAGCGGATGATGACGGGCCAGTCGAAGGCGCGCCTACCGTCGCGCACGCCGGTGGCGCGCATGTCGGGCACGACGCAGAAGTACTGCCAGATGTCCAGTCCGGCGGCCTCGATCTCCTCACGGACGATGGCGTCGGCCTCGCGCAGCGCCTCCAGCCGGTCGCGGGTGATCGCGCCGAGGCAGCGCACCCCCAGGCCGGGGCCCGGGAAGGGCTGGCGCTCCACCATGGCCTCGGGCAGGCCGAGCCGACGCCCGACGACGCGTACCTCGTCCTTGTAGAGCAGCTTGACGGGCTCGACGAGTTCGAAGTCCATGCCCTCGGGCAGGCCGCCGACGTTGTGGTGGGCCTTGACTCCCCTGGCGGACTCGAGGATGTCGGGGTAGATGGTGCCCTGCCCCAGGAAGCCGATGCCCTCGAGCTTGGCGGCCTCCTCGGCGAACACGTTGATGAACTCGTTGCCGATGATCTTGCGCTTGGCCTCGGGCTCGGCCACGCCCTCCAGCAGGCCGAGGAAACGGTCGGCGGCGTCGACGTGAACGAGGTTCGCGTCGAACCCATCCCTGAAGACCTCGACAACCTGCTCGGACTCGCCCTTGCGCATGAGGCCGTGGTTGACGTGGACGCACACCAACTGCCTGCCGATCGCCTTGATGAGCAGGGCGGCGACGACGGAGGAGTCGACACCGCCGGACAGGGCCAGCAGCACCCTGCCGTCACCGACCTGCGCGCGAACGGCCTCGACGGCCTCGGCGATGAAGGCATCCGCCAGCTCGGGTGTGGTGATCCGCTCCATGTCGTCGGGGCGCTTGTTGGAGTTGAGGTTCATGGAAGTCTCTTTCCTCGGTGAGGGGTCGGTCACGGTACCGCCGCCCACGGGGACAAACGTTGTGCGGCCCACCCCCACCCAGTGGCGCCCGGGCCTGCCGGTGACGGGCACCACCCGGTTGACCTCCGGGACGGCGTTGGTGATGCGGGCCAGCCCGTCATGAAGCAGGTGCGTCCAGTCTGCAGCCATGGCGTCCTCGCTGCTCACCGGTCGCAGTCTAACCGGATGCCCGCAGGCGCGGTGGCCTCCTACTCGCCGCACTGGTCCCCGGCCCGCCCCAGCCGACCGCGCCGGGGGCGGCACGAGGGGGCCCGGAAGCAGACCGCATCCAGCCACCCCATCCGCCGTGACGACGAGACTACTGATCCCTCCAGCGGCGCAGCTGGGGCAGGACGGCAGTCATGTAGGAGATGGCCTCGTCCTGCGAGATGTGGACACCCTCGGCCATGTACGGCGCGCTGTGCTCGATGAGCTCATCCAGGGTCTCCGGGCCGACGAAGGCCCCGTCCTCGTAGCACCAGGCGCAGTAATCCTCGGACCTGGTCCCATCGGCCTCGAGGCCGTGCTGCTCCTGCCCCGGGATGGGCATGCCACAGCTCTGGCAGTGCGGGCCGGGCGGCGCCTCCAGCAGCCGGGTCACCGGAACGTCGAGCGCAGACGCCAAGAGCTTGCACATGTCGATGCCCGGGGTGGTGGCCCCGGTCTCCCAGCGCGAGACCGCCTGCCGGGTCACCATGACCCTGTCCGCCAGCTCGCTCTGGGTCAGCCCCCGTGACTCCCGAACCTGGCTGATGACCTCTCCGATGGACATCTCGTTCTCCTTCCCGGCGGCCCCTCGACCAACCGCTGACACAAGAAAAGCGCGGGCATGTTGCACCGTCAAGCAACGATCTGTTTCCCTGGCCCGTCAGTCTCACAGACCCGGCGCCAGGTGGGCGCCAGGGCCGGTCGCGCGTCGCGCACCCTTGGGCAGGGAGCAGGACACACGCATCGGACGGACCAGAACCAGCTGCACAATCGCGAGCAGCTCAGGTGCGCCGGGAATCGCCCGGGATACGCATCCATGTCAGCAGGAATGAGGCTTATTCACAGCCTCAATGAATGAGGTCATGGCTAGGGATTTCATCACTCTCTGAGCCTCTGTGAATAAGCTTTAATGATACCGCGCTTCACCGGCAGCATCCGTTTCGGATTCTTCACTCCCGGCGACCACGACCGGAGGTTGGCATGGACCGCAGAGCAGGGGACTGTCTGACTGAGATGGGCAGGCTGGACAAGCCCTTCCTCTCCCTCAACCGCGGTCAAGCACCGTTTGGAGTTCAGCACGCAGACTGACCTCCAGGGAGACCTCGTCTTGACATTAATATATAACATGTTATATGTTTGTCGGTGGTCTCAGTCTAAGGAGCCACATGACGAATCGGAGCATGTCGGGCGAACTCAAGGCGCTCGACATCGCGCTGGGCAAGGCGATGTCCCAGGCGCTCGCGGCCGGCCCCGTCCCCTATGGCCAGGCAGGGGTCCTGCAGTTCCTGAACGAGCATCGAGATCGCGGCGTCTCCCAGCGCCAGATCGAACGGCACTTCGGTATCTCCAACCCGGCGGCATCGGGCATCGTCAAGCGCCTCGAGGCCAAGGAGTTGGTGCAGGTGACCGTCGACCCGGCGGACCGCCGCCGCCACAACGTGTCCATCACCCCGGACGGCATCGAGGCGATGCGGAAAGCCGACGAGTGCATCGCACTGGTGGACGAGCGCATCTTCGCCGGGCTCAGTGATCGGGACCGCGCAGAGGCACGCCGCCTCGTCAGCCTCATGAAGAAGAACCTGACCCAGAACTCATAAGTTCATGCCCACACATCATCGCCGAGAACACACCATGACAGACACGAGAAAGAGCGCCACGGCGCAGCGTGGGACAACGAGCACCGTGACAGTTGCGCTCCTGGTGCTCGCCGGATTCCTCTGCATCTTCAACGAGGCGGAGATGAACATCGCCCTGCCCACCGTCAGCCAGATCTACGGTGTGCCCGTCACCGTCACACAATGGCTCACGACGGGTTACATGCTCGTGACGGGCACGTTCATGCCGCTGTCGGCATTCGCCATGGGTCGCTTCGGCTCACGGCGATGCGTCCTCGGCTCCCTGGGGATTCTCCTCGTCGGCATCCTGGTGTCCGCCACCTCGTCGTCGTTCCCCGTCCTGCTGGCTGGGAGACTGCTCCAGGCGCTCGGCGCGGCCTTCTTCATCCCCGTCATGATGGCGGTGGTCATCACGGTGGCGCCGCGAGACAAGCTCGGCACCTACAACGGGCTCATGATGCTCGTGCTCATGGCGGCTCCGGCACTGAGTCCGACGATCTCCGGCGTGATCCTGTCCACGATCGGGCTGCGCTGGACGTTCCTGTGCATGGTTCCCCTGCTCGTCGCGATCATCCTCTGCGCCGCAGTCCTGCTGAAGGAGGTACTGGAACCGAAGGACGTGACGGTCGATGCCCTGTCGGTGGCGCTGTCCATCATCGGGTTCGGCGGTGCCGTGTTCGCCGTGGGCAACGCCGCCTCGGCCGGTTTCCTCGCCCCCAGCACGCTGGTTCCGCTGGCGGTGGGTGCCGTCGCGATCGTCGTCTACGCACGCCGGCAGCTGAGGGCGCGCACTCCCCTGCTCAATCTGAGGATCCTCGCGAACAGGCGGTACCGCACCAGCCTCGTCATGATCGTGCTCGTGCAGATGATCCTGTTCGGCACGATCCTGGTGGCCCCGCTGTTCCTGCAATCCGCCTGGGGGTACAGCGCATCCCAGGCGGGATTGATCATGCTTCCCGGTGGCGTGGTGACCGCTGTCGCGAATCTTCTGGCGGGGATGATCTACGACCGTTTCGGCACGAGGGCCGTGCCCTTCGGGCTCATCGGGTCGGCAGTGGGTTACCTCGGCATCGCGGCCTGCATGGCGGGCGCGCCGAAACCCGCGGCGTTCGTGGTCTTCTGCGCGATCTACTCGGGGGCGTTGCCGTTCGCCATGACCGCGTTGACGACGAACGGGCTGGGGAGCCTGAACACCCGCGAGTACCCGGATGGCTCGTCGCTCAACAACACGCTGCAGCAGATCGGCGGTTCGGTCGGCACGGCGGTGTTCACGATCGTGGTCTACCACGCCTATGATGTCCTCGGTGAGGCCCAGCCCACGCCGCTCGTGACGGGCTCGATCGCGTCATTCGTGCTCTCGGCCGCGGGCGCCATGGGGCTTCTCGCCGCGTTCGCCGCCCTGCGCAAGCACCTGAGCTGACGACAGCCCAGCTCGCCCGGACCGACCCGCCATGCCGACAACGATCATGATCCGGGACGGAACCGCAGGCCAGCTCGACAGCTGTCGGCCGAGTGATCCGACCGGGCAAGAACGTGTCGCGGATGCGTAGCGCGCGAGCGAGGCCCTCACGGCGCGGGAAGCGGTCGCTGCGAGCGTTTCCCGGTGTTGGCCACGTAGACGCCCATGACGATCACGCAGGCACCCACGGCTTGATGCGCCGTGAACGTCTCCTTGAGCAGCAACGCCCCGGCCAGGATGGACACGACGGTTGCGAGCCCGATGAAGGAGGACGCGCGGTTGACGCCGATCCTGGCGATCGCCATGTTCGCCAGGAAGAACGCGGCAATCGAACAGCCGATCCCCTGGAAGAGCACAGCGACCGTGAAGGCCCCGTCCCTGAACGGCAGCACCATCAGCCCTGCGACGTCCCCCGTGGTCAGTGCCTCGAACACCGCGAGTCCCACGAAGACGACGGCCCCCGCCACCAGCATGACGTAGGTGACCTCGGCCGCCGTGTGCTCGGATGCCTTCTCGACGAACACACTGTAGAGCGCGTAGGACACGACTGCTGTCAGCAGGAATGCGTAGCCGACGATCGACAGGCTCGAGGCCGCACCGACGGCGCACACCGTCACCACCACCCCGGCCAGGGTCACCAGGATCCCGGCGACCTGTCGTCGTGACGGTTTCTTCCTCAGGACAACCGTGGAGGCCAGCAGTGAGACGACCGGGATGCAGGCGAGGATGACACCGCTCTCGGACGCCGTCGTGCGGCTGATCCCCAGGGTCTCACCGAGGAAGTAGATGCAGGGGTTGAACAGCGCCACGAGCAGCAGCGGCCCTGCCGGCTTGCCCCTCAGGTCGATCCTGACGAGGCCGAGGACGACGCACAGGCTCATGACGGCCACCGCGACGAGGAACCGCCAGCCGAGCAGGGCGAACGGGCTCGCGGTGTTCGTCGCGGTCTTCGTGAGGACGTAGCTCAGCCCGTAGAGCGTCTCGCACCCCACAGCGCAGAGACAGCCCTTGAGCACATCATTCTGGCTGTTCCTCATCGCCCCCTGAACGGCCCCTGTCAACGCGTATCCTCTCCTGGGCCATGCCGTCGAACTTCCACAGGCCGAACATGAGCGCCCCGACCTCGATCGTCAAATCGCCCAGACGGGCGCCGCCTGAACGTCACGCGTGATGAGGTAGGGCTCCCTCGTCTGGCAGATCACGTGCCCGAACCCGAGCTCGTAGCCCGGGATGTCTTCCAGAGACGAGAAGTTCTTGGTCGCGTCCACGCCGATCTGGACACCCATCGTGATCTCCACGGGGTGCAGCACGTGCCCCTTCTGGACCACCAGATCGATCTCGCGTTTCTTCTGGTCACGGTAGAACCACACGTCCCGGGGATTCGCGCCGGCGTTCATGTAGCTCTTCAGGACCTCAGACACCACGAACGTCTCGAAGACATGCCCCGCGGCGGCACCGTTGCGCAGCGCTTCTGGGGTTGTCCAACGCGTGAGGTGGCAGACCAAACCAGTGTCCATGAAGTAGATCTTCGGAGTCTTGGTGAGCCGTTTGTCAACATTGGACCAGAACGGCTGGAGGACACGGATGACACCCGAGGCCTGGAGCACGGAAAGCCACGCCCGCACAGTTTTGTGGCTGACCTCGGCCACCTGGGCAACATCGGATGCATTGAACAACTGTCCGGAGCGTGCAGCACAGGCAACCATGAAGTTGTAGAACTTCATCTCGTCCCTGACGTTGATGAGGTCACGAACATCGCGCTCGAGATAGGTTCTGACGTAGTCCGTGTAGAAGGAGTCCCAGTCCTGGGAGCCGTTCTGCATCTCGGGCATGGAACCGCCGTGGATGTGCCCCCAAGGATCGAAGCCCTCCGGAACTGCCGGCACATCCTTCCTCCCCAGTCTTCTCGGGATGTACGCCCCGCCCCAACAGCACCCGTGAGCTCCCGCAGGGACAGACCTGCCATCTCGATCACCCTGACACGGCCGGCGAGGGACTCGCTCACGCCCTTCATGAGGTGGTACGTCTGCGAGCCCGTCAGGACGAGCTGGCCGCGCCTGTCGGACTGGTCCACGAGGAACTTGACGGTGCCGAACAGCTCGGGGACGCGCCGCACCTCATCAATGATGAGCGGCATGTCGTGGCCCTCGAAGAAGAGCAGCGCGTCGCTCCTTGCCGCGGTGTAGTCGATGGGATTCTCAAGGGAGACGTAATCGAACGCCGATCCGAGGTGCTCCCTGAGCACGGTGGTCTTGCCCACCTGGCGGGCTCCCGTCACAAGGAGCACCTTGCCCTGGGCCAGCATGGAGTCGATCGTGCCTTCGACCTCGCGTGGAATGTACACGGCAACGCCCCCCTCTCACCGGGGCAGTGTCCCACGAACCACAAGGCCGGTCAATTTTGGGAATTGTATTCCCAATTCTCACTCCCATTCGATGGTGCCCGGCGGCTTGGACGTGCAGTCCAGCACGACGCGGTTCACCTGCGGGCACTCGTTGGTGATCCGGGTGCTGATGCGCTCGATCACCTCGTACGGCAGACGTGACCAGTCGGCCGTCATCGCGTCCTCGCTGCTCACCGGGCGCAGCACGACGGGATGACCGTAGGTGCGGTGGTCTCCCTGCACACCCACCGATCGCACGTCGGCGAGCAGGACGACGGGCATCTGCCAGACCTCGCGGTCCAGTCCGGCGGCGGTCAGTTCGGCGCGGGCGATGGCGTCGGCCTCGCGCAGCAGGTCGAGCCGTTCACGGGTCACCTCGCCGATGACGCGGATGCCCAGGCCGGGCCCGGGGAACGGCTGGCGCCACACCATGGCCTCGGGCAGGCCCAGTTCGGTGCCGACGGCGCGCACCTCGTCCTTGAACAGGGTGCGCAGCGGCTCGATGAGCTCGAACTGCAGGTCGTCGGGCAGGCCACCCACGTTGTGGTGGCTCTTGATGTTGGAGGCGCCGTCGCCGCCCCCGGACTCGACGACGTCGGGGTACAGGGTGCCCTGGCACAGGAAGTCGACGCCGCGGTCACCGGCGATCCGGCGGGCCGCCGTCTCGAAGGAGCGGATGAACTCGCGGCCGATGATCTTGCGCTTGGCCTCGGGCTCGGTCACCCCGGCCAGGGCGGTGAGGAAGCGCTCGGATTCCTCCATGACGACGAGGTTGACGCCGGTGGCCGCGACGAAGTCGGTGCGCACCTGCTCGGCCTCGCCCTTGCGCAGCAGGCCGTGGTCGACGAAGACGCAGGTGAGCTGGTCGCCGATGGCGCGCTGGACGAGTGCGGCGGCGACGGCCGAGTCGACACCGCCGGAAAGCCCGCACAGGACGCGCCTGTCGCCGATCCGTTCGCGGATGGCCCGCACCTGCTCGTCGACGATCGAGGAGCTGTCCCAGGTGCGGCGGCAGCCAGCGATGTCGTACAGGAAGTGCTCGAGCACCTGCTGGCCGAACTGCGAGTGCAGCACCTCGGGGTGCCACTGGACGCCGGCCATCCTCCTGTCCAGGTCCTCGATGGCGGCGACGGGGGCGCCGGCGGTGCGGGCCAGTTCGGTGAAACCGTCCGGGGCCCTGGTGACGGAATCGCCGTGGCTCATCCACACCGAGGCGTCGAGGGCCATGCCGTTCAGCAGGCAGCCCGGCTCGACGATCTGGATTGCGGTACGGCCGTACTCGGAGTCGCCGGTGTGCTCGACCCTGCCGCCCATGGCCTCGCTCATCGCCTGGAAGCCGTAGCAGATGCCGAAGACCGGGACGCCGGCATCGAGCAGCGCCGGGTCGAGACCAGGGGCGCCGTCGGAGTACACCGAGGCCGGCCCGCCGGACAGGATGACGGCCGCCGGCTTCTTCGCGACGATCTCACTCACCGGGGTGGCATGCGGGACGATCTCGGAGTAGACGTGTGCTTCGCGGACGCGCCGGGCGATCAACTGCGCGTACTGCGCGCCGTAATCGACGACCAGCACGAGATCATGACTCGTGGGCATGCGGTGGATTCTAGTGCCCCAGGCCTGATCCGGGCGCTTGCCGGTGAACCCGGTGATCCGGCGCACGGCGGGGCGGGAATCCTCGGCGGGGCCTCAACATAGGGCGGCGTCGGATGGCCCTGGCCCTCAGTGGACAGGGCATGGGAGGCCCGGTCTTGCGGTTCCCACACGGTGATCCCGCGCGCCGGTGGGCCAGGGCCCCGCACGGAGCGGGCGTGGGAGCAGGGCCGGGTGGCCCCGCGCGCCGTGGGACAGGGGCCACGGCGGGCCGGCACGCACTAAGGTTCAGCCATGATCTACAACGACGTGACGGAGCTCGTCGGCCGCACTCCCCTCGTGCGTCTCAGACGGGTCAACGATACCGGCGCGACCGTCCTGGCGAAACTCGAGTACTACAACCCCACCAACTCGGTGAAGGACCGCATCGGGGTGGCCATCGTCGACGCCGCCGAGGCGAGCGGGGAGCTCGAGCCCGGCGGCACGATCGTCGAGGGCACCAGCGGCAACACCGGCATCGCCCTGGCCATGGTGGGGGCGGCCCGCGGCTATCACGTCGTGTTGACGATGCCCGAGTCGATGAGCCGGGAGCGTCGCGCCATGCTGCGGGCGTTCGGCGCGGAACTCGTCCTCACCCCGGCGGCCGAGGGCATGCGGGGCTCGGTCGCGGCGGCCGAGCGGATCGCCGCCGAGCGCGGCGGCGTCCTGGCCCGCCAGTTCGACAACCCTGCCAACCCGGCGAAGCACTACGCCACGACCGGCCCCGAGATCTGGGCCGACACCGAGGGCCGGGTCGACGCGGTGGTCGACGGTGTGGGCACCGGCGGCACGATCAGCGGCACCGGCAGGTACCTCAAGGAGCAGAACCCCGACATCGCCGTGTTCGCCGTCGAACCCGGCGAGTCGCCGCTGCTCACCACTGGCCAGGCCGGCGGCCACGGCATCCAGGGCATCGGCGCCAACTTCGTCCCGGCCACCTACGACGCCGAGGTCGTCGACGAGGTGCTGACGGTGAGCACCCCGCGCGCCCTCGACATGGCCCGCCGGCTGGGCACTGACGAGGGCATCGTCTGCGGCATCTCCTCGGGCGCCTCGGTCGCGGCCGCCCTCGAGGTCGCCGCGCGCCCCGAGTTCGCCGGACGGACGATCGTCGCCATCGTCTGCGACTTCGGGGAGCGCTATCTGTCCACGCCCCTGTTCGCCGACGTCATGGGCGAGTGAGCCGTCTGCCGCCCCGCCAATCCCGGCGCCGGCGCTCTGACCCGTCCCATCCGGCCGGGAAGGGCTGACCCCGTGCTCGGGTGGGCGCCGGTCAGGCCCGGTTCGCGATCTCGGTGTGGTGCCGCACGACCTCGGAGACGATGAAGTTCAGCAGTTTCTCGGCGAACTCCGGGTCGAGGTGCGACTCGGCGGCGAGCCGGCGCAGGCGCGTTATCTGCTCCCGCTCGCGTCCCGGGTCGGAGGCGGGAAGTCCCAGCTCTGCCTTGAGCTCGCCGACCCGCTGGGTGATCTTGAAGCGTTCGGCCATGATGTGGATCACGGCCGCATCGATGTTGTCGATGGAGCCGCGCAGGCTGGCGAGCTCGGGCGGGACGGTCGTGGCCTGGTCGGGTTCGTCGCTCATGGGTTTCTCCTGTGTCACGCGGCTGTTGTGAGCCTAACGGCACTGGCGCCGCCCTGTCCGGGGTCCTCACCCATCGGGCAGATCCCCTCATCGGGCAGGAAGCAGCCCCACCCGCACCCGTCGTCGGTGTGCAGGTGGGGCGATGCGCTGGTCAGCGGATGACGAGGTCGATGCGCTGGAACTCCTTGAGGTCCTGGTAGCCGGTGGTGGCCAGGGCGCGGCGCAGGGCACCGACGAGGTTCATCGTGCCGTCGGTGACGGTGCTGGGGCCGAGGAGCACCTCCTCGAGGGTGCCGACCGAGTCGTAGCGGACGCGACGGCCCCGGGGCAGTGTGGCGTGCCAGGCCTCGGCGCCCCAGTGCCAGCCCTTGCCCGGGGCCTCGACGGCCCGGGCGAGGGGGCCGCCGATCATGGCGGCGTCGGCGCCGGCCGCGATGGCCTTGACGATGTGCCCGGAGTCGCCCATGGCGCCATCGGCGATGAGGTGGACGTAGCGGCCGCCGGACTCGTCGAGGTAGTCGCGGCGGGCCTCGGCCACGTCGGCGATGGCCGAGGCCATCGGCACCTCGATGCCGAGCACCTGCTGGGTCGTGCTCGTGGCGGCCCCTCCGAAGCCGACGAGGACGCCTGCGGCCCCGGTGCGCATGAGGTGCAGCGCCGTCTGGTAGCTGGCGCAGCCGCCGACGATGACGGGCACATCGAGGTTGTAGATGAACTTCTTGAGGTTGAGGGGTTCGCCCTGGTCACTGACGTGCTCGGCGGAGACGGCCGTGCCGCGGATGATGAAGAAGTCGACGGCGGCGCTCTCGACGATCGAGGAGAACTCGGCGGCGCGCTGGGGCGACAGGGCGCCGCCGACCGGCACACCGGCGGCGCGGATCTCGTCGAGCCGGGCCTTGACGAGCTCGGCCTTGATCGGTTCGGCGTAGATCTGCTGCATGCGGCGGGTCGCCTGGACGTCGTCGTTCATGGCGGCCAGTTCGGCGAAGAGCGGCTCGGGGTCCTTGTAGCGGGTCCACAGGCCCTCGAGGTTGAGGGCGCCGAGACCCCCCAGCTTGCCGAAGGCGATGGCGGTGGCCGGGCTCATCACCGAGTCCATGGGGCCGGCCACGAGCGGGAAGTCGAACTCGACGGCGTCGATCTTCCAGGACAGATCCACCAGCTCGGGGTCCCGGGTGCGCCGCGAGGGCACGATCGCCACATCATCCAGTGAGAAAGCCTTCGGCGCACGCTTGCTGCGTCCGATGTCGTACATGATCCTCCGATCGTGGGCTACGAGGACAAATCTACCGATCCGGACGCCGGCCCTGCCGCGGGGTCTCCCGGAGCCCTGGGCCGCCGGGCGGCACATCCGTCGCGGGTGCACCGGAGCCAACCCCCGTCGGGGCCAGGCGCCACACGGCCCAGGTGCCGCGGCGACCCGCCGGCTGGGCTCCTGCCGGGGGCTCAGGAGCGGTCGAGGATAACTGGTTTCCTGCCGTCATACGCAGGTTCCGACCGATCTGCTGGGATATTGCACATATGCACGGAATTGATCTGGATGATTCAAAAAATCCTGCACCCCCCGGCTTTACAAAAAGATTTTCTGTCCTTACGGTGAAGCCACGGTGGTTCCCCGCCATCGTTCCTGCGCTCAACGAGGAGTAGATCATGCGCATTGCTGTCCCCGCCGAGGTCAAGAACAACGAGTTCCGCGTCGCCATCACCCCAGTCGGCGTGCATGAGTTGACCCGCCGAGGCCACGAGGTGTCAGTCCAGTCCGGAGCTGGGCTTGGTTCATCCTTCACTGACGAGGAGTACGCGGCCCAGGGCGCGACCATCGTCGATGGCGCCGAGGCCACCTGGGCCTCCGGCGATCTGGTGCTCAAGGTGAAGGAACCCATCGAGAGCGAGTACGGCTTCCTGTCCAGCGACCAGGTGCTGTTCACCTATCTGCACCTGGCGGCCGATCGTCCCCAGACCGAGGCCCTGCTGAACGCCGGTACCACGGCCATCGCCTACGAGACCGTCCAGCGCGAGGACCGCTCGCTGCCGCTGCTGTCCCCGATGTCCGAGGTCGCCGGCTGCCTGGCGCCGCAGGTCGGTGCCGCCCATCTCATGAAGGCCGCGGGCGGACGAGGCGTCCTGTTCGGCTGCGTCGGAGGCGTACAGAAGGCCAAGGTCGTCGTGCTCGGCGCCGGCACTGCCGGCCAGAACGCGGCCCGCATCGCGCTCGGCATGGGCGCCGACGTCACGGTCCTCGACGTCGACCTGCGCAAGCTGCACCGCATCATCTGGGACTTCGACAACCGCATCCAGGGGCTCGCCAGCACCGCCCTGGCGGTCCGCGAGCAGGTGCTCGCCGCCGACCTGGTCATCGGCACCGTCCTCATCCCGGGCGCGAAGGCCCCCAAGCTCGTCACCAACGAGATGGTCGCCGCCATGAAGCCCGGCTCGGTGCTCGTGGACGTCGCCATCGACCAGGGCGGCTGCTTCGAGGACAGCCACCCGACGACGCACGCCGAGCCCACCTTCCGGGTGCACGACTCGGTGTTCTACTGCGTCGCCAACATGCCTGGCGCCGTCCCGAACACCTCCACCCAGGCCCTGGCGAACGCCACCCTGCCGTACGCGATCCAGCTCGCCGACAAGGGCTGGAAGCAGGCCCTCAAGGACGACCACGCCCTGGCGCTGGGCCTGAACACCCACGCCGGCAAGCTGACCATCGCCGGTGTCGGTGAGGCCTTCGGCATGGAGGTCACGCCGCTGGACAGCATCCTGGCTTGATGAGATTCAGGAGAATCCCATGTCATCGAATGAGAGGCCCCCTCAAGACCCCTCAACAGGGGCGCAGGATGGCCAGGCGCCGGGTGAGGAGACCCTCAACCGGGAGCTGTCCAATCGGCACATCCAGCTGATCGCCATCGGCGGGGCCATCGGCACCGGCCTGTTCATGGGCTCGGGCAAGGCGATCAGCCTCGCCGGGCCGTCCCTGCTGCTGTCCTATCTCATCATCGGGACCATGCTGTTCTTCATGATGCGGGCGATGGGCGAGATGTTCCTGCACGATTTGCGGTACAAGTCGTTCCAGGACTTCTCGCGGGTGATGATCGGGCCGTGGGCAGGTTTCTTCTGCGGCTGGACCTACTGGATCCTGTGGGTGGTCACCGCCGCGGCGGAGATGATCGTCATCGTCGGGTACTTCGACTTCTGGATCCAGAACCTGAACGTCTCGATGGTCTGCACGGCGGTGCTGCTGGCGGCGCTGCTGGGCTCGAACCTGCTGACGGTGAAGCTGTTCGGCGAGCTCGAGTTCTGGTTCGCCCTCATCAAGATCATCGCGATCATCGCCCTGATCCTGGTGGGCGCGTACATGGTGGTGACCCGGTTCACCTCGCCGGACGGCACGGTGGCCTCGGTCGCCTACCTGTGGAACCGCGGCGGGGTCTTCCCCACCGGCCTGACCGGCTTCCTCGCGGCCTTCCAGCTGGCGATCTTCTCGTTCATCGGCACCGAGTTGATCGGCACGGCGGCGGCCGAGACGGCGGACCCGCACCGGACCCTGCCCAAGGCGATCAACGCGATTCCGGTGAGGATCGTGATCTTCTACGTCCTGGCGCTCGCGGCCATCATGTCGGTCACGCCCTGGGACAAGGTGGACTCGGAGATGAGCCCCTTCGTCAACGTGTTCAACCTCGCCGGTCTGACGGCTGCGGCCAGTGTCATGAACTTCGTGGTGCTGACCTCGGCCTCGTCGAGTTCGAACTCGGGGATCTTCTCGACCTCGCGGATGCTCTACGGCCTGGCGGACACGGGCTACGCCTCGAAGCTGTTCGCCCGGCTGTCGAGCCGGCACGTGCCGGCCAACGCGCTGGTGCTGTCGGTCGCGCTGATCTGCATCGCCTTCCCGGTGCTGAAGATCGGCGGCACGGTGATGGCGGCGTTCCAGATGGTCTCGTCGGTGTCGTCGATCCTGGTGCTGTTCATCTGGGGGCTCATCACGGTGGCGTACATCATGTACCGTAGGAAGTTCCCGCAGGACCACAAGGAGTCGGCGTTCAAGGTTCCCGGCGCCTCCTTCATGCCGTGGGTCCTGCTGGTGTTCTTCTGCTTCATGGTCGCGGTCCTGGCCCTTGACGCGCAGACGCGCATCGCCCTGTACCTGACACCGGTGTGGTTCATCCTGCTGGCTGTCCTCTGGTTCAGGTCGGGAAGGAAGAAGGCCGTCCCGAGCTTCGACTGATTCCCTCTCACCGAGATGCGGTTGCCCGCCGATCCTCTGATCGGCGGGCAATCCGTTGTTCCCGGACGGCTGGGCTCCCAGCAGAGCAGCAAGGCCCTTTGCAGCAGGGCATGCCGTCTTGATCCGCGTCTGAGAGCCGGCCATCGGCATGGGCATCTATTCCTTGAGACCGGTTGCCAGCGCTTGACAGAACTCGTCGAGCAATCTGTTGACGTCCTGCTTCTCCTGAGGCGCGGGAGGCCGATCCTCGTCGAGGAGGGTGGCGTTGATGATTTCGAGCACGCCCCACGCCTCGAATGCCTTCCGGTAGGCTTCTTCTTCAAGATCATCACGCTGGTCGTCAGGGTAGCACGATGCTTCCATGCACCCATGTTTCATCTTGTGGAGTACCCCGACTTCGACCGTGTCCCATCCAGGTGACTTCCGGCAGCGTCATGATCCATGAGTCCCAGTCGGTCGCTACGACACGAAGCCAGCCGTTGGTGAACGCCAAGTGCAGCCAGCCTTCGCCGGATTGAATCGCGAGCAGGGACTGCCCCACGAAGCCTTGAAGAAGCCGAGAAAGGGCTTCTGGTTCCACTTCGTCCCAGAGTGACTCATGGCCTTGACGTCCCACGAAGGGGCCAGTGATCTCGAGTGTCATGCCTACGACTTGGAGGACGGGGATGTTGTCATGATCGAAGTCGTCAAGCACATCGAAATCCGTTACTGTCGCCGGAAGAATGGCATCGATTCCTTCTCGTATTCTTGTCGTCATGTGGTGATCCATCCTTTCACACGGGTCTACCAGAAATTGGGCGCGTCAGTTGTCCAGGCCCAGGTTTTCGCGGGCCTGCTCAAGGGTGAATACATTCCTGGCACGCCGCCCATTGGTGACCAGATACGAAGGATTCCGGTAGAACGACTCATCCCACGGCCGCAGACCAACCGCAGCAGCATACTCAACAAGCATCCGCTCAGTGAACCTGTCCACCCGACGACGACGCCCATACGCCCCCACATCCTCAAACGACTGAGCCTCACCACGCATCTCAAAATGCCACCGCCCAGGGCTGCTCTCAATCAGATCAATCGAACGGACACTACCATTCGCCGCCTCAGGACCTAGCACCCGAAACTGCCGCCCACCAAGCCCCTGCCCGGGCTTCCCCGCAGGCGGAGCAGACACCACAAAATAGCCACGAACCCGCAATAACCGATACGCAACGTACGCAGTAAGTTCACCGACGCCTTGACCATAAGCGTCACCATCAAACATTGCAGTCCACTCATCATTAGCTGTGGAAGTGAGTAGGACACGCGGCCACGATTCATGAACCAAAGGTTGAAGCCTCAGCAGATTCTCCTCCAATGTACCGGTAAGCTTACTGACCTTCCCCCATATCGTAGGGCCACCCATAAAATACCGGGCAACCGCACGCGCCACCTTCTTAGGCGGCGCGTTGAGAAACCCGATCGAATAAGTCAACGGCGCAAGCCGACCATCAAAAAGCACAGGAACCACCACCCCCTCGTCCGAGACACACGCGCGCAACACCTTAATCGTTGACCATCTGGGAGACTGAAATCATCCCCAATCATCTTCTCCAATTCTGAGGCGCCACGGTTCCCAGTCAGTATCATCCGTGCACTCGATCCGGACGCCATCATCCAAGACCAGTGTGAGATTTGCTAGATCCATAGCAAAATCTGGCACCACCTCAACGACCGTACGACCCACCAGGCCACCAAGCGGAGCCTCCGCCCCCCCAGGCAACTCGATGGACAGTGAATTATCAAACAAGAGCTCACCCTTGGCATCAACACCACGCATACTGCACCAAGTAAAAAACTCCAATCAGGACCACTGAGGAACAGCATCTCATTCTGCACGTAAGCACGCGAAATCAACAAGGGAGGCACGCCAGTCGCCCACTTCTCAAACCCGGGGTATATTTCATCGCCTCGCATGAAGAGACCTCCTAGTCATCAAAAAGATCTATATGGGTACGTTCACTAATCCATTGATTCCTGTCGGGCATCCCCTTAGGTGGTTGTGGCGGTTTGCCCGTGAACGGGCTGACTGGTCCACCATTAGCATTGGTGAAGCTAGCTCTTTGTGGTGCATACTTAGTCGGCTCCATGACTCGAACTTTGGAGCCATCTGGTAAAATGTATCCAGTGCCCGGACTCTTCGTCGTGAAGGTGTCTAGCCCCGCCGATTGGAAGCCTTCTTCGAGTCGTGTTCTACTGGTCGGGACAACTGTTCCCTTGTCATCAGCAATGAAATCGGGCCCTGTCTTAGTGGGAGGCTCAATCTGTGGACGCGTTGGCGCAGCCGGTAATTCCGGGCGCGGCGCTGGTGAGTTGTTGGATGGTGATGGTGTGGCTTTGAGGGCGTCGTTACTGGCTGCTCTTGAAGCGTCGCTGGCGCTGTTGGCTCCCAAGCGATTGCTGATGTTGCGGACGACTGGGAGTCTGTTTGCCTGGCGGCTGGCCCAGTCCGTGGCTGCTTTACCGACTGGTGTCTTAGCGGCCCATTAGATTCCTTTACCGGCACTATAGCTCAAAGCCCCGCCCGCCATACCAAACAAGGAGTAAGGTATCAAGCCACGCTGAATGGAAACCTTGAGGCGTATTCAAGCATCAGAGTATATGTAAAGGGCAAGGAATGACATTGTCGAAGGAGACTCCTGTTGATAAGCCTATTTCTCCACTCGAGTTCCGCAAGTAAACCTTTCAGCGCTCAGGCGGTTCAGGCCAGAAAAGTATTCCTTCCCTTGACATCCCCATCCCCGTCGCCAAGTCGATCAGAGTTTGTTTCTCCTCCTCAGTCGGCTCAATCTCATCCTCGTAGAGCTCCGTGAGAAGCATTTCCAACGCCACCCCCTCGTCTTCCCGACAAAATTCTTCAAGATCTAAAAAAGCGTCATCCGCCCAGTACTGCCGGTATCGATGAGAGATATCAAGAGGGTTATTCAAAACCCTTGTTATGAGGAGGGCCTTGGAATCTGTTCTGCCGGTGTGGGCGTGTCTGGGTGAAAGGCGAGGACCTGTCACTGAGAAAATTGGGTTGTCGATAATCCCGTATTCCCAGAACAGGTCCTCGCATGTACCATACAACAGGCCTGCCCGCCGAAGCAATCACAGTCCTCTACCAGACCCTCGTCCACAATTACCCCCGCACCCCGCAGGCCACCGGGCGGCCACCAGCACTGAGTCAGGCAGAAGAAATCAGGGCAACCCTGGCCTACCTGCGACGCAACCGCGCCCAAGCCGAGCTGGCCGAGTCGTTCGGGGTCAGCCAAGCCTCGATCAGCCGAGCCATCGCCCGGTGGACGGCTCGCATCGCCGAGGTCCTCGCAGACCTCGTACCCACCGCAGACGACCTGGACCAGACCCAGACCCTGATCGTGGACGGCACCCTCGTACCCTGCTGGGACTGGAAACACGAACCGGGCCTGTACTCGGGCAAGCACCACCGGACCGGGTTGAACCTTCAGGTGGCCTGCACCCTGACAGGACGCTTGGTCTGGGTGTCCGACCCGGCCCCCGGATCGACCCACGACGCGAAAGCCATCCAGTCCACGGGTTTCCTTGAAAACTTCCCAGACACCCCGCCATTGGGTGACAAGGGCTACACCGGGCTGGGCATGATGACCCCGATACGCAAACCACCAGGGAGCGGGCTCACAGGCTGGCAGAAACAATACAACCACGCCATCAACAAGCTATGGAGTGCTTGGTGTTTTTCGGACAGTGGGTGAAATGATCGTGAGGTAGAATTAGATCATGTCGGCACCGAAATACAGTGCGGAGTTCACCGAACAAGTCGTTCCAGAGGTCGTCCAGAAGTCCAAGCCGATTCGGGTGAGGTCGCCAGGTCGTACGGGCTTGTGGCGCAGACAGTCGGGAACTGGGTCGCGAAATGGCGGAAAGAACACCCCGATCCCAGCACTGATGGCACCACCGC
>NZ_RCIV01000026.1 GCF_003666605.1 Propionibacterium australiense
ACTGCTTCGCCTACATACCACTCCTGCTACTGGGCGGCCCAGAAGAAGTCAACCGGCTCGACCCCTGCCACATGTGGACACACCTGGAACTCATCGCCCAAGCAACCGGCACACCCAAAGAACCCTGGTACCGGCCATCACGCCCTGTAACGACCGCGAGCGACCGGCGGCCCGGCAGGCTTCCCGGCGCCCGTTTCCCGTTCGCGCCACCCGTTTCGGGGGACACCGCGATCCGGGCCAGGACACAACCGGTTTCACACCGCAGAAACCATCGCCGACACCGACAGCCAGACAGGCCCCACCGGTATGTCGATAACCTGCATCTAGGCCGTCTCCTAGACACTGTCATAGTGTGGTCCCATGGACCCCATCCGCAACCCGTACGCGCCCGGCGCAGGCCAGCGGCCACCCGAACTCGCCGGACGCGGCGAGCAGCTCGCCCACTTCGACGTGGTGCTGGAACGAGTGGCCCGCAACCGTCCCGAACGCTCACTGATCCTCACCGGGCTGCGCGGCGTCGGCAAGACGGTCCTGCTCAACGCGCTGCGCGGCCAGGCGGTCCGCGCCCGCTGGGGCACGGGCAAGCTCGAGGCCCGGCCCGACCAGACCCTGCGCCGCCCCCTCGGCGCCGCCCTGCACATGGCCGTCCGCGAACTCGGGCACCCCGACACCGACCAGATCCTCGGTGAGATCCGCGCCTTCATCGAGCGCGACGCCAAGCCCGGCGCCAAACTGGCCGAACGCTGGAACCCCGGCATCCGCGTCCCCGCGACGAAGGGCCGCGCCGACTCCGGCGACATCGAGATCGACCTCGTCGAACTGTTCAGCGACCTCGGCGGGCTGGCGGCCGACATGGGGGTGGGCGTCGGCGTCTTCATCGACGAGATGCAGGACCTCGGGCCCGATGACGTCTCGGCGCTGTGCGCGGCCTGCCACGAGATCAGCCAGCAGCGGCTCCCGCTCATCATCGTCGGCGCCGGCCTGCCCCACCTGCCGGCGCTGCTGTCGGCGTCCAAGAGCTACTCCGAGCGGCTGTTCAGCTACCAGAACATCGACCGGCTCGACCGGGCCGAGGCCGACAAGGCCCTCCAGGTGCCGGCGCAGGACGAGGACGCCGACTGGGGGCCCGACGCCCTGGACGCCATGTACGAGGCGACCGGCGGCTACCCGTACTTCATCCAGGCCTACGGGAAGGCCGTCTGGGACGTCGCCGCCGCAAGCCCGATCACCGCCGACGACGTGCGCATGGGTACCCCCGAGGCCGAGAGCGAACTGGCGGTCGGCTTCTTCGGCAGCCGCTTCGAGCGCGCGACCCCCGCCGAGCGGGACTACCTGCGGGCGATGGCCGAGCTCGGTATCGACGACGCCGAGGTCTCCAGCTCCGAGGTGGCCGGCCAGCTGGGACGCAAACCGCAGTCGCTGTCGCCGGCCCGGGACGCCCTCATGAAGAAGGGCCTCATCTACTCCAGCGAACGCGGCAAGATCGCGTTCACCGTGCCGCACTTCGGCCGCTACCTCAGGAACCAGCCATGACCGACGACAGCGGCCGCCCCGCACCGCCCGCCGGCACCCGCCCCCGGGAGTGGGGGCCGGTGCACTGGGACACCACCGGGTCACCACTGGGCACGCTCCTCGTCGCCGTCACCGACAGCGGGGTGCTGCGCATCGGCCTGCCCGCCGAGGATCACGACGCGATCCTGGCCGGGCTGGCCCGCGCCAGCGGTTCGCCGCCAGAGCGGTCGGCGGCGCACCTGCGCGAGACCACCGGGGAACTGCGCGAGTACTTCGCCGGGACCCGCAGGCGCTTCGACGTGCCCGTCGACCTGCGGCTGTCGAGCCCGTTCCGGGAACGGGTGCAGCGCGCGATGCTCACCATCGGCTACGGCCGGACCGTCAGCTACGGCCGCCTGGCCCGCATGGCCGGGGCCCCCGCGGGCGCCGCGCGGGCCGTCGGCGGCGCCTGCGCGCACAACCCGGTACCGCTCGTCGTGCCGTGCCACCGGGTGCTTCCCGCCGGCGGGGGCGTGGGGAACTATCGGGGCGGGGCCGCCATGAAGACCTACCTGCTGGACCTGGAGGAACGCCATGGGCACTGAGCTGGTCACCGGAGAGGACGGGCGCGTCCGCCCGGCCTGGGCGGCCCACGACCCGCTGCTGCGCGACTACTACGACCACGAGTGGGGCGCCCCCGTCACCGACGAGCGGGGCCTGTACGAGCGCCTGTGCCTGGAGGCCTTCCAGGCGGGCCTGAGCTGGGTGACGATCCTGCGCAAACGCCCCGCCTTCCGCCGCGCCTTCGCCGGCTTCGACGTCGACCGGGTCGCCTGCTTCGGCCCGGCGGACGTCGAGCGGCTGCTGGCCGACGAGGCCATCGTACGGAACCGGCGCAAGATCGAGGCGGCCATCACGAACGCCCGCGCGACGAGGACGCTGCGCGACCGCGGCGGCCTGCCCCGGCTCGTCTGGTCCTTCCGCCCGCCGGCCCGCCCGCGGCCCACGAGCACGGCCGAGGTCCCGGCCCGCACCCCGCAGTCCGAGGCGCTCGCAAAGGCGCTGCGCGCCGAGGGTTTCGTCTTCGTCGGCCCGACCACGGTGTACGCGATGATGCAGGCGGTCGGCGTGGTGGACGACCGGCTCGAGGGCGCCGCCGATCTGGTCGAATCCCCGGCCGGCGGCGCACCGAACTGATCCGCACCGACTCCCCCTGCCGGGGCGAGTGCGAGGACCCGCCCGCCCTCGCCTCCCCCGGTCCGCACGGGCTGCTGTCGGCCGCCTGTGCGGAAGGCTGTTTCTTTTTGTGAGACGCCGCTTCCCGGACGGATCGGGCGGCCCTACTCTGAGAGCAGAGGGCCTGCCGGACACCCCTTCTCGCTCCCGGCCGGACCGCACCATCCTGCCCGCAACCCGGGTTTTGCCGCGGAGGTTGGCCATGATCCGCACGGAAGCGATGTCGGAGAATCGCGTCGCCGTCACATTCACCCTGCCCGCCGACCACCCGGCCAGGCCGGTGAGCGTCGTCGGCTCCTTCAACGACTGGCAGCCCCTGCGCAATCCCCTCCGGGTGCGTCCCGACGGCAGCGCCTCGACGACGGTCATCGTGCCCGCCGGCACTGTCATCCACTTCAGGTACCTCGGCGCCGGCGGCCAGTGGTTCGACGACATCGACGCCCAGAAGATCACGGAGAACGGCGGTTGCCTATCGGTTTGACCGGGCGCACGGGCCCCAGCGGTGCTGCGGCCCACCCCTGTCGTGGTGCGCGGGCATCAACGTCGCTGTCCGCGCACCACTCCCCCTCCCGGTCCGGTGCGCGGCCCGGTTTCAGCCCTCGAACGCGAAGAGTTCGCCCTCGTCGTCGACGATGCGCGCCGTGGCGGTCTCCCCCACGCTCAGCGTGACGTACAGGCGCCGGGTCTCGTCGGCCCGGTCGCACGCCTCGTAGCTGATGCGGTCGTTGGCCAGCTGCGTGACGGTGGTGCGGGCCCGCACCAGCCAGGGGTTGCGGCGCCTGACCGAGATGAGCTGCTGGTAGCAGCGCAGCGTGCCGGCGCCGAGGGCCGAGAGTTCCTGCGGGTCGGCGGGTACCGCGGGGCGCACCTCGTCGTCGCCCCAGGCACGGTCGTACTTGATGCCGTGGAAACCCTGCTCGTCGCCGTAGTAGATGCTCGGTGTGCCGCCTACGGTGAAGAGCACCGTGGCGGCCAGGACGGCCTTGGCCCCGCCCACCTTGCTGGCGATGCGGGTGGTGTCATGGTTGCCGAGGAAGGTGAGCGGGGTGAAGCTCTCGCAGAACTCGTTGTGCCTGCCCAGCGTCCAGTCGAGTTCGTAGAAGTTCTCGTCGGCGAGACTGCTCCAGGTGGCCTTCCACAGCTCGTACTCGGTGAGCGAGTCCATCGTCGAGTCGGCGACGATCTGGGCGTAGTCGCCGTGGATGACCTCGCCCCAGACGAAGACCTGCGGGTGGGCTGCGCGCACGTCGGCGAGCACCGGGGCCCAGAAGGCGGGCGGTACGGCGTAGGCGGCGTCGAGGCGCCAGGCGTCGACGCCGAACTCGAGCCAGTGGTTCATGACGCGGGTGACGAGTTCGCGCACGGCAGCGGACTCGTGGTTGAGCCGGACGAGGTCGTCGCTGCCCTCGAAGTTGAGGCGGGTGGGCGGGGTCGTGGACCAGTCGATGTGGAACATGTCGGCGGTCGGGGCCTGCGGGCCGCCGTCCAGGGCGGCGAGCAGGTCGGGGTATGCGGCGCTGACGTGGTTGAAGACGCCGTCCAGGGCCACGTGGATGCCGCGTGCGTGGCAGGCCTGGACCAGGTGCGCGAGGTCGTCCGCGTCGCCCAGGCGGGGGTCGACGCGGAAGTAGTCGAGGGTGTCGTAGCCGTGCGAGACCGACTCGAAGATCGGTCCGAGGGCCAGGCCGTTGCAGCCGATCGACAGCAGGTAGTCGAGCCAGCCCTCGAGGGCGGGCAGACGGTGTTCCAGGGGCCGACGGCCGGTGGCCGGGCGGGTGGATGCGCCGAGGAAGCCGAGCGGGTAAACGGCCCACCAGATCGTGTCGTCGCTCCAGCTGGTCATCGCAGGCTCCTCCCCGGCGGGCGCCAGGCGACGCCTCGTGACCCCACTCTACGGCCATCGGGCGGCGTCGGGCGGGCACTCAGCTGGCCCAGTGTCCCAGGAAGAACAGTCGCGCCCACCAGGCCATCAGCGCCAGGTCGGCCAGGGTGACGAGCAGCAGGGCGACGGCGCGCACCGGGTCGGCGCCCTTCGAGGCGGGGCGGTGCGCGATGAGCCGGCCGATGCCGATGAACAGTGGGAACCACAGCAGGTCGCCGCGGTTGACCGACAGGAACCAGGTGGCGGTGGTCAGGGCGAGGAGCTGGACGATCATGTAGCCGGCCTGCGCCCAGGCCCGGCGGGCGAGGGTGACGATCACCGTGACGAGGCCGATGGCGGCGGAGACGATCTCGAAGCGGAAGATCCAGGCGCGGGACGGCTCGTCCGGCCAGGCGGCCGGGTCGGTGGCGAACAGGGTGTTCTGCAGGCTCTGCCAGGGGGTCGTCCAGCTGCGGTCCCAGCCGGCGCGCTGGGCGTTGAACCAGGCGTCCCAGTTTCCGGTGAGGCCGTGCAGATGGGCGAAGAAGGCGAGCACGACGAGCAGTGGCAGCGCGGCGATGGCGGCGTGCCGGACGCGGGCGAGTGGTGAGGCGGTGCGTTTGCAGTCCACGGCGCCCTCGACGGTGGGTTCGCCGCCGGCCAGGGCCAGTAGGACGAGCCCGGCGACGAGGAAGACGCCGGATATGCGGGTGGTGCAGGCGAGGGCGGCGAGCAGGGCGGACCCCCACCAGTGGCCCCTGCGGGCGAGCACCCAGGCCCACAGGCCGAGGGCGCAGAACAGGGCCTCGGTGTAGCCGACGACGGTGAAGACGGCCATGGGCGCGAGCAGCCAGGCGATGGCCGCCCACTGCCCGCCGAGCCGTTCCATGGCGAGGGCGGCGGCGAGCGAGGCGAGCGTGCTGACGGCGGCGATCGTCTCGACGGCGGGCAGGCCGAGCTGCATGGCCCAGTGCATGACCAGCGGGATGCCGGGGAAGAAGGCCATGTCCAGCCGGTCGGTGTAGCCGTCGGTGGCGATGGCCAGGTAGTGCTGGACGTCCCAGTTGCCCAGGGCCTGGCCGATCGTCGTGTCGTTGGTGCTGACGGTGTGCAGCAGCGTCCCGGCGAGCAGGGCGCGGGTGCAGAGCCACACCATGACGACGGTGCGGCTGCTCCCGGTGCGCCGGCTCACCGGGGGGCCTCCCCGTCCGGTCGTGGGGTCATGGGCTGCCCGGGCGCGGCGCCGCCCTGCGCAGGGACCCCCGGGACGCCGCCGACCCGCCCGTGTCCGTGCACCCCGACCGGCGCGAGGGCCTGGCCCGGTGCCGGCCGGGCACCGCCCCAGGCCCCGGTCCGGACGAGCGGCGCATCGGCGGCGTGATCGAGCACGCCGCCGGTGAGGTCGTCGAGATGACCGACCCGGGCCGGGTCGTCCCAGGGATTGAGGATGTCGTGCACCACCGAGGACGCCAGCCACAGCTGGCCGCCGACGCGCAGGAATGTGGCGATCCAGTAGAGGGAATCGGCCCCGGTGCCCGGGCCCATCACGCCGTCGAGGAAGGCCCAGACGGCGAAGTAGTAGCACAGCTCAGTGATGTTCCACTCGGCCCAGTCCCGGACCCTCGGCCGCGCCAGGACGACGAAGGGCAGCAGCCACAGGGCGTACTGCGGCGAGTAGACCTTGCCGCACACGGTGAAGACGATGAGGACGAGCAGGATCACCTGGGCGGCGCGCGGGCGGCGCGGGGCCACCGTCACGAGGACGGCGACGAGGCCGATGCCGACGACCGTGAGGACGGCGCTGATCACGGCGACGGCCGGGATCTTCAGGCCCATGAGCTCCAGGACGTACCACAGCGAGCCGAGGCCGGTGGGACGCTGGATGTTGCTCGTCCAGTACGCCGACCAGCCGCCCGGGTCGGTGAGGAGCAGCGGCGCGTTGAGGAGCGCCCAGGAGCCGGCGAACCCTCCGAGGCTCACGGCCCAGGCGCGCAGGCGCCCGCCGCGCCGGCACACGAGGGCCAGGGCGATGAGGACGAGGACGGGGAAGAACGTGGCCGAGAAGGCGGCGCCCAGCGCGGCGCCGGCGAGCAGGGGCCGTCGCCTGGCCCAGGCGAGGACGGAGAGCGAGACGAGCGCGACCGCCAGCATGTCCCAGCCGATGAGGCCGGACGCGATGACGACGGGGGCCACTGCGACGAGCAGCGCGTCGAAGCTGCGGGTCTGGACGCCCTGGGTGGCCTGGCTTGCCGAGCCGGCCCCGAGCCGGGCCTGGGCCACGACGACCACGAGGAAGGCGATGAACAGGACGATGGCGGTCAGGACGAAGAACAGATAGGAGGCGTCGAGCTGCTCCTGGCCGGTCGCCGAGGGGCTGACGTTGGCGCCGAGCAGTCCGGTGAGCCACCGGCAGACCGCGACGACCAGGCCGACCAGCGGCGGATAGGGCAGGCCGGCCTCGGAGTAGAGCCCGGCGCCCGTGGCGATCCCGTTGCCCTGGTAGACGAGGGGGATGTCGGAGTAGCACAGGCGGGCGTACGTGTTGACGGTGTCGCCGTAGCTGGTCTGCTGGCAGGGGGCCTGGCGCAGCATGAGGGCCACCCAGGACAGGCCCGCGACGAGGATCGACCACGGCAGCGGGTCGAACCAGAGGCCCCACGGGCGCGCGTGCCTGCCCACCGGGCCGCCGATGCGCTCCGAGAGGCGTACTGATCCGTTCACGGCCCCATCCTGCCAGCCGACACCAGTAGGAACCGTCAACGACCACAACAAGGGACGATACTGCGGTCTCGTCCTGAGCCAGCACGCCTCCAGGTCAGCAGCCGATGCCTTCCGTCAGCGGTCAGCCGCCGATTTGACCACCTCCGGCTGCACCGCCTTGAGCGCCACCGCCGTTGTTCGAGCCGCCCTGGTTGTTGTCATTGTTGTTCGAGTTTCCGGGATCGGTCCCGCCGCCACCGCTGTCACTGCCACCACTGCCGTTCTGGTCACCGGCCCCACCGGTGCCGCCGTTCGCCTCGCCTTGAGCCGTGCCCTGCGTGGGCTGAGCGGTCTGCGGCACGGTCGACTCCTCGGGCACCGTGGTCGGGTAGTAGTAGCTCTGCTGGCTCGACGGCGCGTAGGTGGCGTTGTTGCCGGAGCCGGCGCCGATGTTGTTCAGCCCCGAGAAGTACTCGTAGCCCATGCCGCTGGTGGCCACCTCCATGTAGTCCTCCCAGGTGTCGGCCGGGTAGAGACCGGAGCTGAAGGAGCCGTACGGCGAGTACGGGTTGAGGTCGGCGTTGCCGTCGCCGGCGACGTACATGACAGCTGTCGAGACCTGCTTGGTGGCGCCGACGAACCAGGCCGAGATGGTCTCGGACTCGTTGTCGTCCTTGGTGCCGGTCTTGGCGATGACGTCGCGCCCGAGCTGCCCGGCCGTCGTGCCGGTGCCGCTCGTGACGACCGACTTGAGGGCGGTCTGGGCGTTCTGGGCGACGTTCTCGTCGATCTTCTGGGTGCCCGACGTGTCACCGGTGTAGAGCGTCTCGCCGGTGGTGTCGGTGACACTCTGCACGACGTGGGTGGTGTTGGCCTTGCCGTCGTTGGCGATCGTCGCGAAACCGGTGGCGTTGGCCAGCGGGCTGACCTGGGCCGTGCCCAGGGCGATGCGGTTGTTGATGTCCCAGCCCTCGCCGGTGGGGATGCCCGCCGCGTTGGCCATGTCGATGACCGACTGCGGGCCGTCCTCCATGGTCGTCACCAGGTCGGTGAAGGCGGTGTTCATCGAGTAGGAGGTGGCCTGCATGAGGGAGACGTTGCCGTAGTTGACGTTGGAGTCGTTGTGGACGACCACCGGATCGCCGACGGGGGTGAAGGTGCTGCCGTTGAGGGACGTGCCCAGCCCGTAGCCCTGTTCCAGGCCGGCGAGCAGCGCCCAGGCCTTGAAGGTGGACGCCGCCGGGCGGGCGGTGGTCGCCCAGTTGATCTGCGAGGTCAGGTAGTCGGGGCCGCCGTAGAGCGCGTAGACCTCGCCGGTGCCGACCGCCACCGAGGCGATGGCGACGTGCAGATCGGCCTCGGACAGCCCCGGGGTGGCGGCGTTCGCCACGGCCCGGGTCGTGTAGTTCTGGGCGGTCTCGACGGCGGCGTTCTGCATGGTCGAGTCGAACGTCGTGGTGACCTTCAGGCCGCCCCCGGAGATCTGCTCTTCGGTGAGACCGGCCTCGAGCAGTTCGCTCTGGACCATCGTCATGAGGAAGCCGCTGGGGCCGCCGTAGGTGTCGTCGGCGGCGACCGGCGCCGTCTCTGGCAGGGCGTCGTAGGCGGCGTCGTGGTCGGCCTGGCTGATGCTGCCGGCCTCGAGCATGCCGTCGAGCACGTACTGGTAGCGCTCGAGCAGCTGGGCCGCGGCCTCGTCGCCGTTGGACGGGTCGAGCGCGGAGGGGCTGTTGATGAGAGCAGACAGCATCGCGGACTGGGCCGGGTCCAGGGCGGCCGCGTTGGTGTCGAACCAGGTCTGGGCGGCCTGCTCGACACCGTAGGCGCCGCGCCCGAAGTAGACGGTGTTCAGGTAGCCGGTGAGGATCTCCTCCTTGGAGACCGTCTTGTTGATCTTGACCGCCAGCGCCAGTTCCTTGAGCTTGCGGCTCATCGTCTGGGCGCTGGTGAGGTAGCGGATCTTGATGTACTGCTGGGTGATCGTCGAACCGCTCTGCAGGTCCTGGCCACGGGCGATGGCCCACAGTGAGCGGATCATGCCCTTCGGCGAGATGCCGTGGTTGGTCCAGAAGGAGCGGTCCTCGGCCGCGATGACCGCGTTCTTGATGTTCTCGGACATGGCGGAGGACTCGACCTCGGTGCGGTTCTGCACCGAGAGCTCGCCGATCAGGGTCGTGCCGTCGCGGTAGTAGATGCTCGTCGTCTGCGTCGTGTAGTCCTCGTTGGGCTCGGGCAGCTTGACGGAGGCGTAGAAGATGCCCGACGCGATGAGGGCGAGGACGACGATCCCGGCCAGGACCATGCCGGCGATGGCGGCGATGCGTTTCTTGCCGCCCTTGCGGGGCTTGGCTTGACGGCGGGGAATGCTCTTCTTGTTAGCCATAGATGTCCTCAACTGTCTGCTGATGCCGCGGCGGGCGGCGTCGGCGGCCATCACCCAGCTTGTAGGCCGAGATCATGTAGTTCCATCCGCAGTCGGGGCAGACCTCGACCTCGCGGACGGTGAACTCGCCGAACTCGGTCTCCATCTCGTCCAGCTCGGCGGGCTGCTTGATGCGCCCCGAGAACTGTCCGAGCTGGTCGCCGAACACATAGTGCAGTACGTTCATGCGTTCGCCGGCACAGACCGGGCACTCGGCGTCGGACGGAACGCCGTGATGAAGGGCCGACCGGATGAGCAGCGGGTCCGCGTCACACGGGTCGGACTCCATCATGGTGGCGTTGGGGCGCCGCATCGCCTCGAGCGTGGCCCGGCGCTGCAACGCGTAACTCACCACCTGACGTTGTGTCCGCATGCCTCCAAGAGTAACTGGACGGGCTGTGCCAAGGGACCTGGTGTCGCAGGACGTCACGCCGGACCGAAGGATCGCGCACAGGGGTGGGACGCGGGCGCAGCCCGCATGAGAGCCAGGGGCTACGCGGCATCGCACCGGCCAGCGGGTTCGGCGCGGGGCGGGCCCAGCCGCTACACTGTGAGGCGCCGTTCCGCGTGGCTGCCCGGCTGGGGTGGCCCGGCAGGCGACGGGGCATTAGCTCAGTTGGTAGAGCGACGGCTTTGCAAGCCGTAGGTCAGGGGTTCGAGTCCCCTATGCTCCACACTTTCCGCTTGGCCCTGCGTTCGTCGTGAAAAGACGCACAAGAAACGCAGGGCCAGCGATGAAGTCAGCTGCCGAATGGCACGATCCCCTCGACGGCATCGGCCGCGGTGATGCGCACATCGTCGTTGTCGATGTCGACGAGCACGTAGCGGTCGTTGCCCATGCCCAGCTCCTTCATATGGCTGAGCTGGCGCAGGCCGTGCCTCGACTCGATGCGCTCGGTCAGGGCGCGGTTGTCGTCGGCCGGCATGGCGTAGACGAGGTCGATGCAGGCCTGGTCGACGGCGAGCATGTCCACCGAGGCGAGGATGCCGACGTCGGGGGTGACGACCGGTTCGGCTCCCACGCCCTCGCAGTCGCAGGAGACCGACATGTTCCGCATGACGTTGACGAAGGTGATGCGGTGCCCGAAGTGGTCGATGACGGCCTTGGAGGACTCGGCCATGCGTTCCATGAACTCCTCCTCGCTGATCCCCCACTGATCACCACCAGGTGTGGCGTGGATCCAGGCCTTGCCGATCCGGCCGTCGGCGCAGCCGATGCCGATGTTCTTGTTCGAGCCGCCGAAACCGCCCTGGGCGTGCCCCTTGAAGTGGGTCAGGGCGACCAGCGAGTCGTAGTTGAGCAGATTGGCGCCCACCGACATCGCGTTGAACCACGTGCCGCCGCGCACCGGCAGCAGGGCGGTGCCGTACTCGTCGAGGATGTCCACGGGCGCGAAGGTCCAGCCGTTGACCTCCAGGGTCTCGCGGTGCTGCTCGGTGGTGAAGCGGCTGCCTGCGTAGTAGGTGTTCGTCTCGACCAGGTTGGCCCTGGGCAGGTCCTGCTCGACGAGTTCCTGCGCCCAGGGCCGTGGGAGGATGTTCGGGCCGTCCTTCTCGCCGGTGTGTACCTTGACGCCGACCTTGCCGGTGATGGCGCCGGCGACCCGGGCGTAGGCCCTGCGCAGCCCGGTGGCGGACAGGTCGCGGGTGAAGTAGACGACGGACTCGTTGCCGTCGCGCTGGTCATAGGGCAGGTAGGTGTTCCCGCCAGTACCGGGAACCGGGTTTCCGTCAGTCATGGTGACTCCAATCCGCTGCGCTCCACTGAATCGTCACTGACTCAGGAACAGGGGTGAGGGGACGATTCAACGCTACCCCTTGTCCTGCGCATCATGCGAGAAGACCAACGAGAACCGCAGGACAACCGGCGCTGCTGACGGCGCGTCGCACCCTGCGGTCCGGCAATGAGTCGTGGGCAGGGACACGAGAAGGTCTCCGCCACAGGACAGGTGGCGGAGACCTTCTTCTCGTTCAGGCGTTCGTCGATGTCGACTCAGACGCGGTTGCGGCGCCTGGCCAGGATCGAGCCGCTGGCCGCTGCAGCGATGACCGCGATGCCGGCGATGGGCAGGACTGCACCGGCGCCGGTCCGGGGCAGGCTGCTGGGCCGCGCGGACGAGGACTTCGTGGAGCTGCTGGAGCTGGAGGACGAGGACGGGGCCGTCGTGCTGCTGCTCTGCTCCGGAGCCGCCACCGAAGAGGAGGAGTCATCCGAGGACTCGGTCGAGCTCTGCGAGCTCGAGTTGTCAGAAGACGTGCTCGAGGGCTCGGACGACGTGGCCGAGTCGGAGGAGGTCGAGGACGTCGAACTCTCGGACTGGTTCGAGGACTCCGTGGACGATGCGGACTCCGACGTTGTATTCGTGGACTCCGACGAGGTGCTGGAGACGTCCGAGGACGAACTCGACGATTCGTTCGAGACGTTCGTGGACTCCGACGACGTGGACGAGGACTCGGTGGACTCGGACGAGGTGCTCACCGAGGAGGACTGTGAAGAATCCTGCGAGGTCTCATTGGAGGCGTTGGTGGACTCGGACGAGGACGTCGAGCTCTCGGGCTGGTTCGAGCTCTCGGACTGGCAGGTGCGCTGGCACGACTGGTCGGCCGCAGACTCGGACGGTGCGGCCGAGGGCGCAGCCGAGGAGTCGCCGAGATCACAGGGGCGCGAGACGAGCGAGACGGTGACGTTCAGTTCGGCCTCCAGAACGGTGACGCTCTCCTCCTTGACCTGCGTGCTGGACCCGTCCTTGGCGCAGTAGATGACCCGTCCGTCACCGACGTAGACGGCAACGACCTCGATACTCGCGAAGAACTCGGCGCTGCTCTGGTTCGTGGCGAACTGCCCCTTCTTGGAGAAGGACAGCACGTCACCCAGCTGATAGTCCTGAGCGATGTCCTGCCAGGTGTCCTCGTGCTCGTAGAGCCAGCGGGCGAGCTGGGCCGCGTAGGACTCGCTGCTGTGCTGCGAGGACTCCACGTTCTCGCTCACCCGCGCACTGGTGTCGGTACGCACGCTGCGGCTGTCCTTGTCGTAGTACGAGCCCTCGAGGACCTTACCGAGGAAGCAGTCGCGCTCGGACTGACTCAGGTCAGCGCTGGCGTCCATGAAGCTTCTGGCGCGGTCCACCTCCTTCTGGGCCGCCTCGGTGTCAACCTGCGTACTCGCGTGGTCCTTCACATCGAGCTGGGTGGTGTTGTCGCCCCCGCCCGATGCGCTGCAGTCCGTTGGGCATGCGTAGGCGGTGGAGGGAATGAGCAGGGCTGCTGCACACACGAGGGCAGCAGGGATCGACTTCTTCATGTAGAAAGCTCCTTGGGGTATAGGCGCTCCACTAAGGGGGGCAGAACTCGATTGTAGGGGGAAGCAAGGGCATGGTCCATCGCCTGTCCAGAACTTGCCATCGGCGCGAGCGCGCGGGGAACCAAGCCATGGCGGTCCCGTCACAACGCATCCGAGGAGGCCACGAGACACCATGCACGCTAGTGAACGACCAGTTGGGGGTCAGGACCAGGGCCCCGCCCCGAATTCGGGACGGGGCCCTGGAGTCGGCCACGGTTCGCGACAGCTCTACGGCAAGAGACACAGAAAATGAGGTGAGCCGTCTCCGATTGGCCGGCCCTTCACACACCCCTCCTCGACTCGCGCCTCGGAATCAGACCCGGGCTAGAGAACCATCAGACCGGAGATGGCCCGATTCATCCTCTGGTCTTACCACCCTGGGATGGTGTGCGAGAACAACTCCGACCATCGCTTCAGCGGGCACGGGGCACTCGACAACTCACTCCCACCAGTCATCACACTCGGGCCAGTCGTTGTCATCGCATCCCGACGTGCCGTCGCTCTTCTCAGACTCCTTCGTGGGGGTCGAGGAGGGCTGCTCACTCGGCGTCTTGTCCGGCTTCGAGGACGAGTCGCCGTTGTCGCAGGGACGCGAGACGAGCGAGATGGTGACGTTCAGCTCGGCCTCCAGGACGGCGATGCTCTCCTCCTTGATCTGCGTGCTGGACCCGTCGTTGGCGCAGTAGATGACCCGTCCGTCACCGACGTAGATGGCCACGACCGTGACGGTTGAGAAGAACTCGGCGCTGCTCTGGTGCGTGGCGAACTGCCCCTTCTTGGAGAAGGAGAGCACGTCGCCGACCTGGTAGCTGTGGGAGCCGCTGCTCCACCAGCTGTCCTCGTGCTCGTAGAGCCAGTAGGAGAACTCGGAGGCCTTGAAGCCGCCGTGCGAGAAGTGATCGAGTTCGGTGCTCTTGTTGACCCGCGCGCTGTGGTCGGTGCGGATGGTGCGGCTGCCCTTGTCGTAGTAGGAGCCCTGGAGCACCTTGCCGAGGAAGCAGTCGCGCTCGGACTGGCTCAGGTGCGCGTTGGCGTCCTTGAAGCTCCGGGCATGATCGACTTCCTTCTGGGCCATCCACGTGTCGGTCTTCGTGCTCGCGTGGTTCTTCACGTCGACCTTGGTGTGGTCGGCCGACCAGTCGCAGCCCGCAGGACACGCCGAGGCGGTGGAGGGGATGAGCAGGGCCGCCGTTGCGCACGCAAGGGCGGCGGGGATGGACTTCTTCACGAGAAAACTCCTTGTGATCGTAGGTATTCCCATTGGGGATGGGCACAAAGAGGTTCCCACAGATTCGGGGACATGGGAAGAAGCACCCACCAACCCGCTCACGAGGCGAGCACCCCTCCCCGGATCCCACCAAGGCAGTGATTCACCTTGTGAAACTGGGAATTACCAGGACAACCCCGAACCTGTCCACGGAATCACCCTGAGCTCGCAGAGCATGCTCCGAGCACACAGCAGGGCCCACCGCGGGACCCGTCCTGAGCGAGCCCCACGGCGGGCCCGGGCGCGGCCGGCGACCCTCAGCGGACCCTGAGTCCTGCTCACCAATCAACGCATGCCACCAGCACTCGATGACAACACCCCGGATCATCAACGGCAGGTGCACTGAGTCGCGCCGGGCCCGCAGCCAGAACCTCGGCCGTCGGGGCTACCGACGAGTAACGAGAACACGGCACCAGGTGACCGCGACCACTCGGCCGAGCTGCTCCTGGGTCACTTGCGAACGACGCTGATGCGCTCGCGGCTGTGCGTGCCCGACTCGATCTCGTCGACCACGGCGATCGCGTAGTCGGCGTACGAGATGACCGACTCGCCGCGCTCGTTGAGGGTGAGTTCCTCGCCGCCCACGATGTACTTGCCGCTGCGCTCTCCGTCGGCCTGGAAGTCGGCGGCCGGTGAGACGTAGACCCAGTCCACGTCCGAGCGCTTCCGCAGGTCGGCCAGTGCGGCGCCCATCGCCGCCGCAAGCGGCTTGAAGGACTCCGGGAAGTCCGGCCCGTCGCAGACCTGGGCGGTGTGCTCCGGGTTGGTGTAGAGCGAGCCCGCGCCACCGACGACGACGAGGCGCGTCGGCGTACCGGACAGCACGTCGCACAGGTGGGCGAGCGTGGTCGAGTGCTGCGGCAGGGTCTCGGGCGCCCAAGCGCCGAAGGCGTCCACGACGGCGTCGAAACCGGCCAGCTCCTTGGCGGTCAGGTCGAAGATGTCCTTGACGAGGCCGCTGGGGGCCACCGTCTGGTTGGCCGATCGGGTCACAGCGGTGACGTCGTGGTCACGCCGGACGGCCTCTTCGACGATGAGCCGGCCGGCCTTGCCGTTGGCCGCGACGACGGCGATCCTCTTGGTCATGGTTCTCCTGCTTCCTGTGGTGGTGTCCGCGCCCCGTGGGGTTCGCGGCTGATACCAGGAGACTAGGATGGTTCATGCTTTCTGGGAAGAAGGCACTATTTTGTGCTGTAGATACCTATAAGAAACTATTGGAGTTGACAAGCAATGCCGAGAACCAGGGCAGTCCCCGACGAGCTGCCTGCCTGCCCAGTGGAGACCACCTTGACACTCATCGGGAACAAGTGGGTCGTCCTCGTCCTGCGTGACCTGGCCGACGGCACCCGGCGTTTCAGCCAGCTACAGCGCTCGATCGGCCGCATCTCACAGAAGGTGCTCACCCAGCAGCTTCGCGCGATGGAGGCGAACGGCCTGGTCGACCGCACGGTCTACGCCGAGGTGCCACCGCGCGTGGAGTACTCGCTCACCGAGCTCGGGCGCAGCCTGCAGCCGATCCTCGACGCCATGCGGGAGTGGGGCGAGGAGTACAAGAAGCGGGTGGCGAGCTGACGTCACGTCCCCGCAGCAGAGGACTCCCACCACCCCAGCGCCGCGCGCACGAAAGAACGCTGTCGGGGCGCTGGGACCGGGCCGCGTAGGCATACACCGCCGCGCGCACAAGGGAGAACGCGCACGAGGCGCGAGGGATCGCGCATGAGACAGTCACCGGAGCCGCGCGCGGAGCGCACGCGCGCTGCATCCTGCACGCCACGGTCACGACGATGCCACATCGCAGCTGGACAGGCGCCTGGGCAGACGCTCATCATCCCGGTTGGTCACCTGCGGGTGCCCATCGCACTTCGATGTGCCGTCTTGCGCACCCATGCGGACAGCGGCAGTCTGGCGCCGTGACGACCGATTCACAGGCGATGAGCCAGGCCGAGCGCAGGCGCTGGCTGCTTGATGCGCTGCTCGCGGAGGACCCCGAGTACGCCCGGCTCGAGGTGCCGGCCGGACGGCACGACCAGCAGCGGCTGCTGCGCGGGCTCATGAACGTGCGCATGCCAGCCCCGGTGAGCGAGGACTTCCTCGCCGTGCAGGACGCCTACCTGCGTGAGTTGACCGCGGGCAAGGGCGTCACGAGCCTCGACGAGCTGACGCCGGCCCCGCACGACCCCGACCTGTTCTGCTGGCAGGGCGACATCACCACGCTCGGGGTCGACGCGATCGTCAACGCGGCGAACAACAAGCTGCTGGGCTGCTTCGTATCCAACCACCGCTGCGTCGACAACGCGATCCACAGTTCCGCGGGCGTGCAGCTGCGGGTGGCCTGCGCCGAGCTGATGCGCGCGCAGGGGCACGACGAGCCGACCGGTACGGCGAAGATCACCCCGGGTTTCAACCTGCCGGCCCACCACGTGATCCACACCGTCGGGCCCGTCGTCACCGGCCCACTCACCGCCGAGCACCGCGAGCTGCTGGCCTCCTGCTACCGTTCGGCACTGGCCCTGGCGGACGAGAGCGGTCTGGCCAGCATCGCCTTCTGCTGCGTTTCGACGGGCGAGTTCGGCTTCCCCAACGACGCGGCGGCCGCCGTTGCGCTGGGCGCGATCCGCGACTACAAGGAGCGGGCGGGCTCAGCCCTCAAAGTGGTCCTCAATGTCTTCACCGACCTGGACCTGCGGCTCTACAACGAGCTGCTCGGCGGGCATCGCCTGGAGGCTGCGGATCTTGCGTTCGAGGAGCAGCATGCGGATGAGCATCGCAGAGAAGATCGGCCTGCACCGCGGGGTGGTAGGCACAGGACACGGCTGGATTGTAGAGGTGGCGGGTAGACCGGAGGGGACGTCCCGACACCCTGACAACACCCTGATGGAACGGAGGAGCATGTCGTGAGTGGCGACCGGACCACTGGATCGAATGACGTCTTCGAGGCGGGCATCGGCCGTCTCGCCGGGATGATCGCGGAGGCGGAGGCCGTGCTCGTCGGGGCCGGGGCGGGCCTGTCGACGGCGGCCGGACTGTCCTACTCCGGTGAGCGTTTCGAACGGCACTTCGCCGACTTCGCCGAGCGCTTCGGCATCACCGACATGTACTCGGGCGGCTTCCACCGGTTCCCCGACCCGGAGACCTACTGGGCGTGGTGGAGCCGTCACATCTGGGTCAACCGCTACGACTGCCCGGTGGGGCGGCCGTACCTGGCCCTGCTCGAGATCGTTCGCGGTCGGGACCACTTCGTCCTCACGACGAACGTCGACCACCAGTTCCAGCGGGCCGGCTTCGACCGGGCGCGGCTGTTCTACACGCAGGGCGACTACGGGCTGTGGCAGTGCTCGCTGCCCTGCCACCGGGGCACCTACGACAACTACGAGACCGTCGCCGCGATGGTCGAGCAACAGCGCGACCTGCGGGTGCCCCCGGAACTGGTGCCGCACTGCCCGGTGTGCGAGCGACCGATGAGCATGAACCTGCGGGCCGACGACACCTTCGTCCAGGACGCCGGCTGGGACGCGGCCGCCGATCGCTACGCCGCGTACCGCCGTGAGCACTCCGAGGGCAGGATCGTCTACCTCGAAGTGGGAGTCGGCGGAAACACCCCGGGCATCATCAAGTACCCCTTCTGGCAGGCGGTCGCCACCAACCCGCAGGCCACGTACGCGCAGCTGAACCTCGGCGAGGTGTTCGTGCCGGACGAGCTTGCAGGCCGCTCGATCGTGGTGGACGCCGACGCCGGCAGGGCGCTGGCGGCGCTGCGGGATGCGCTGGCCTGAACCGGCCGGCCCTACCGGGCGATCAGCCTGCGTTCCTCGTGAAATGACGCACGAGACACGCAGGGTGAAGCCCGCTCAGCGCCCGGAGCGGGCCTGCACGATGGCCGACAGCACCTGGTCGGCGACTTCCCGCTTGCCGGCCAGGGGCAGCTGGGTCTGCCCGGCGGGGGTGATGATCGTCACGACGTTGGTGTCACCGCCGAAGCCGGCGCCGGGCGTCGACAGGTCGTTGGCGACGATGAGGTCGACGCCCTTGCGCTCCAGCTTGCGCCGCGAGTTCTCGACGAGTTCGGTGGTCTCCATCGAGAAGCCGCACAGCGTCTGGCCGGGGCGCCGGTGCTCGCCCAGCCAGGCGAGGATGTCGCGGGTGCGTTCCAGTTCCA
Organism: Propionibacterium australiense; assembly: GCF_003666605.1. Lineage (GTDB taxonomy): Bacteria > Actinomycetota > Actinomycetes > Propionibacteriales > Propionibacteriaceae > Propionibacterium > Propionibacterium australiense. The sequence goes on from NZ_RCIV01000026.1 coordinate 18,474, forward strand.
GCACCGCCGGCCCGTCGTCCTTCTTGATCTTCTGCTCGGCGACGTGGCGGGGCCGGTAGTCGGCGACGGCCGCGGCCATGATGACGACATCGGCCTCCTGCGCCTGACCGGTGACCGCCTCGAACATCTGCTCGGCCGACTCGACCCGCACGACGCGGTCCATCTCGGGCGGCGGGGACGCGGTGCTGCCGGCCACGAGCGTGACGTGGGCGCCGCGGTCGCGGGCCGCCTTGGCGAGCGCGAAACCCATCCGGCCGGTGGAGTGGTTGGTGATGTAGCGCACCGGGTCGATGCGTTCGATGGTGGCGCCGGCCGTGACGAGGACCCGCAGACCTGCCAGGTCGCCGTCACCCTGGGGCGGAGGCCCGGGCTCGGACGGTACTTCGGCCGGGCCGGCGGGTCCGTCCACCGGGGCGGGATCGCCAGGGCATTCGCCCACGGATCCGTCGGCACGGGCGGTGCCGCCCGCCGGGGCGGGCGCCTCAGTGCCGCTGGGGTCGAGGCGGTCGAGGCCGCCATCGGCTGCGGCGGCGCCGTCCGGGCACGGTTCGACCGGATCCGCGGGCAGGCCGAGGCGTTTCAGCACCCGCGCCACGAGCACCTGCTCGTCGGGCATCCTGCCGGGGCCGACGTCACCGCAGGCCAGGCGGCCGCTGTCGGGGGCGAGCACCTCGTAGCCCAGGCCGGTCAGGCGCGTCAGATTGGCCTGCACGGCGGGGTTGGCGAACATGTGGGTGTTCATGGCCGGGGCGATGAGCACGGGGCAGGTGCAGGCGAGGATCGCCGTGGTGAGCAGGTCGTCCGCCAGGCCGTTCGCGATCCGGCCGATGACGTCGGCGCTCGCCGGGGCGACGAGCACGAGATCGGCGGCCCTGGCGAGGTCGATGTGCTCCATCGCGCTACCCGGGCCGGAGGGGATGTTCTCGACCGGGCACGGGTTACCGGTGAGGGCCTCCAGGGTGAGCGGGGCGATGAAGTCGGTGGCGCGCGGTGTCATGACCGCCTGCACGGTGACACCGGCCTTCGTCAGGGCACTGGCCAGCCCGGCCGCCTTGAACGCGGCGATGCTCGCGCTGATACCGAGCAGCACCGTCGGCCTGCCGGCCCTGCGCGCCGCTCCCCTGCCCTCAGCCATGCTGCCTCCTTGGTCGCGATGGCTCCCACCGTACCGGGGCGGCGAGTGGCACCCCAGGGGCCACCTGCACCCCGCCCATGGGCGCGCCACGGCCTCGCCACCGGCCCTCGTCTCGTGGCCGCGCCACCGCGGAGCAGGCCAACCGGCTGTCCGACACCACCGGCCCTCGTCTTGTGGGCGCGCCGGCGGGCGACGCACTGGTGTGCTCCACGTATCAGCGAAGAATGGGGCGCCCGGGGCCGCGCCCGTAGATGGCGCACGCCTGCCCTCATCGACGGCCGGCCACGCAGCGACGGGCCCAACCGACCCGGCGTCCCGGTCGACGTCAGCGGTGAGCCGGGCGTGGAGGCGACGCGCCCGCCGCCGGCCAGGGCCTGCGGGCTGACGACCTGTTCTACGCTGGGGCGCACCAGCCGAAGGAGGTCACGTCGCCATGAGCACCGTCGCCGCGCTGCACGACCGTATCCGCGGGGCCGTCCTCGGCTCCGCCTGGGGTGACGCCTGGGGGCGCCCCACCGAGTTCTGGAGCTTCGAGCAGATCGAGCAGGCCGACCCCGCCCCGAGCGATCCGCTGGTCGTCTCGGACGACACCCAGATGTGCCTGGCGACGAACACCGCGCTCACCGGCCTCATCGCCTCCGACGAGGGGCGTCGCGCGCTGCTCGCCCTGCCCGCCGGCCAGGGCTGGGATCTCGTGCGCGAGGCCTTCGCCCACCGGTACATCGCCTGGCGCTCCGACCCGGACAACGACCGGGCTCCGGGCAGGGCGTGCCTGGCGGCCACCGGCAGGCTGGAGCTGCTGGCCGCCGCGGGCAGCGCACGGAGCTGGCGCGAGGGCGCGCTCGGCAACGACTCGAAGGGCTGCGGCACGACGATGCGCGCCCCGTGGACCGGGCTGCTCGGGCTGCCGGAGCCGGTCACCGCGGCGGTCTCGTTCGCCCAGTCGCAGATCACCCACGACCACCCGATGGGCTGGGTCGCGGCGGCGGTCGTCGCCCTACTCACCCAGCGCTGCCTGGCGCTGGACGACACGGCCCGGCTCCGGGACCTCGGGCTGGTCGGGGCGGCCGAGCAGGCCATCGAGGTGGTGCGGCCGCTGGCCGGGCTCGGCTCGGGCGCCGAGCGGGCGGGCGTCGCCGCCGCCTGCGACGAGCTGGCCGCGCGCCTGGCCCGGGTGCGGTCGCTGTGGGGCGAGTTCGCCGCGGACAGGGGTGACCCCTGCCTGTTCTTCGGGCAGGGCTGGGTGGCCGACGAGGCGCTGGTCACCGCGACGGCCGTGACACAGCGGGCCGTCGACGCCGGTGACCCGGCCGACGCGGTGCGCCGGCTGGTGCACACCGGCGGCGACTCCGACTCGATGGCGATCCTGGGCGGCGCCTTCGTCGGTGCAGCCTGGGGTTTCCGGGCCCTGTGGGCGGGCCGGCCGGTCGAGGGGCACTTCGAGCCGCGCTACGAGCGGGAGCTGGCCGAGGCCGTCGTCTCGATCGAGGCGGCACGGGCCGCCCTCCAGGGCGCTGCCTAGCCCAGCGCTCTTGGACAACACAGGCCGTCTTGCCGGGTGCGGCCAACCAACCCCGGATTTACCCCTGCATCTCGTGAAAGGCCTCACCACGGCATGGTTCTTGAGTAACCTCCTTGGATGTGCCCGGCAGCTCACGTGGGCATGTCCTCGGAGTTCTGTGCGGCCCGGTTGGCAAACAGGAGATGCGACGTGCCCGTGGGGATCGCGGGGGCCTGTGGACGACCTGAACGAACTGCGCAAGCCTGCCGAAGTTCCGGGTTCGGAACAGGACCGGCACGGCAGTGAGGACATACCATGGCCATCTCCGCTCCCGACGATCACGGGAGCCGGCAACCCGCCGGCACGATGGCCGGTCGGCCCCGCAGACCCACGGCCCCAATGACCAGAACCCGGGTCGACGTGCTGCGCGGCACCCGCACCGGTGCACTCCTCGCCACCATCGCGCTGGTTGCGCTGGCCGCGCGGTTCCTTACCAAGGACATCATCGTCTCGGGTGATCCCCTCGCGACCATCGCCTGGTTTGTCCTTCTCACGCTCGTCGTCTGGGCCATCGGCGTGGTCCTCCGTTCCCAGGAACTCAGCTCGGGGCACCAAGGCAACCGGGTGACCGCACCGGCCATCATCGCCGTGCTGTCAGTCGTGGCGCTGGGCGCCTGCATCTGCAGCTCGGTGGAGCTGGCGTCCGAGTCCGGTTTTCTCCTTGGCCACCCGGTCGCCATCGGAGCCGCCTGCCTTAGCTTCGGCGCCCTCGCAATCACGGACCTGCTGCTGCGCACCCACCCGGCACGCCACCGGAGAAGCGCGCACGACATCGCCCGCTGGCGCCCGCTCCCCTCCGCGGACACCTCCCGTACCGCGACCGCCCTGACGGGCCTCATCACCCTCACCCTGGCCCTGGCCGTGGCACTCACCCCCGTCTGGGCGGCCCGGCCGATCCAGCGGACAGCGCCCGAGCCGTCGCAGATCCCCGCCGTCCCCGCCACGGTGGCCGGCGAACCCGCCTGGGCCATCGACCTCGACGAGGACATCGACACGATCACGGTCGGCGCTGCCGGCCCCGTCCTCGTCACCGGCGCCGAGATCCGCGGACTCGACCCCGCCGACGGGTCGACCCGATGGACCTACCACCGTCCCAACGCCGAACTCCTCAGCCTGGGAGACCACGGGAAGATCATCACCGGCCCCGACCACCGCTACGCCGCATTCGTCACCGAGACTCCTGGGAGCAGCGCCGGCGGCCTTGTGAAAGCCGTGGAGCGGGCACCGGTCACCGTCCTCGACACCCTCACCGGGCGGGTCGTGGCAGAACGCCTCGTCACGCGCAAGTCGGTCTACGAGCTGGGACCGGTTCAGCTCACCGACACCGCGGTCCTCATCGGCACCGAGGCCATCGACCTGACCACCGGAAAGACCCTGTGGACACTGCCCGAATCAGAAGACGCCCCCGACTACGCCGGCCCGGCAGGCCACTCGACGTTCATCCTGGGCAAGGAGGTGGACAGGTCGGTCCTCGCCGCGTCCATCGTCCTGGCACCCCAGGACGACCCGAACCGCAGGACAGTCATGGAGAATGTGAGCCTCAACGACCACTACTTCTCCCCTCTGGTCATCGACGGCTGGACGATCCAGTACACCGAGGAGCCGACGTACGACGACGGCGGCCCGGCAGTCGCCATCAACATCGACGAGGTGGCGGCAGCAGGAGGCACCGACGGCGCCCAGAGGATCGACCTCGGACAGACCACCGGCCCGGACTACCGCCGGTCACGCACGAGCCTCGTCGCAACCGCCCTGGACAGCAGCGTCACTCGTTCGACACGACCCGCCACCGTCTTCGACCCGGTCACCCGTACCACGAGCCCCGCCGAGCGGTCCACGACGGTCGACACCGCCAGGCTCGACGTCACCAGTGACCAGGCGCGCCGTGAACGCGTGCTGCAGGTGCACATGACCTCCCCCGATGGCCCGGTGACCGCTGACGTGGCGGTCACCGACGACGAGTTCGAGGATCTGTACAGGGCCAACCGGAGCAACCGGCCGGACACGCAGTTCCCGTACTTCCAGTACGCGACGGTCCTCGCAGCCCCCGGGGCCGTCCTCGTGCACGTCGAATTGACGTCCTATGCCCGGCCAACCTCCAGCCGCAGGCTCTACGCCATCCGCTGAGATCCCTCAGCCCTGCCAGCCGCCCCGCTCGGCCCAGCTGACGTCGTCGTGGTCGAGCACGGCCCAGTCGCCGTGCTCCCCGCGCAGCAGGCGGCTCACGCCGCCGTTGTGGATCGGGGCGGTGAGCTCGGCGCCCAGCCGGTCGAGGATGCAGGCGATCGTCACGCCGCTGCTCACGACCAGCACCCTGGGTGTGGCGGCCGGCACGGCCTCCGCGGCGGCGATCTCGTCGAGGGTCGCCAGGGCCCGGTCGGCCGCCTGCCTGACATTGTCCGACGGGTAGTCGGTGTCCGGGTTGGTGCGGCTGAAGACGTCGTAGATGTCGAGGAGGGTGTGGCCGGCGTCGAGGGCCTCCTGCACCGAGGCGACGCCCAGCTCCCGGAACGCGGCCTCCCACATGAGCTTGTTCGGCATGCCCTCCCAGGCGCCGAAGGACATCTCGCGCAGGCCGAACCGCGAGATCGGCTGCAGGCCGGAGCCCATGCCGGCGAGCAGCGAGGTCATCGTCTCGTGGTGGCGCAGCATGTCGCCGCAGTAGGCGGCAGTGAAGTCGATACCGGCGCTGGCGAAGGCCCGGCCGATCGCCTGGGCGACGGCGAAGCCCCTGGGTGTCAGCGGGGTGCCGCACCAGCCCTGCACGCGGTCGAGTTTGTTGAACCAGGTCTCGCCGTGGCGCACCAGGTAGATCTCGACGGGGCCCTTGGCCTCGGTCATGTGTGAGCCTTTCTTCGCCGGCGCCCCGGGCGCCCGTATGTTCCCCGAGCGCCGGTTCCAGTCCGGAGCGGCCCGGCGCTCCAGGACCGCCCCGTGGGGTTCAGGTGGCGCGGCCGTTCTCGGCCCAGCTCATGTCGTTGATCCTCACGGCAGTCCAGCCCGAGGCGTCACGGCGCAGCAGGGCGACTGCGCCGTTGCGCACCCGGTCCCGTGGCGGGAAGCCGAGCGCCGTGAGCAGGCAGACGATGGTGATGCCGCTCGTCACGACGAGGACGCGGGAGTGCTCACGCAGGCCGGCCTCGGCGTCGGCGATGTCTTCGAGGACGGCCACTGCCCGGTCGGCGACGGCCGCCGTGCCCTCGGTCGGGTAGTCGGGGTCGGGATTGCAGATGCTGATGCCGTTGTAGACGTCGACGAGGGTGAGGCCCTTGGCGAAGGCCTCCTCGTCGGTGCTGACGCCGAGATTGTCCCAGCAGGCCCGCCACATGTCGGTGTTGAGGCCGCCCTCCCAGCCGCCGAAGGACATCTCGCGCAGCGCCTTGAGCTGGGTGACGGGCAGGGGTGAGCCCATGGCGTCGAGGATGTCCTGGGCGGTCTCGTGGTGGCGGGCCATGTCGCCGCTGTAGGCCGCGTCGAGGACGATCCCGCCCGCGGCCAGTCCGCGCCCGAGTGCCGCGGCGAGTTCGTGGCCGGCCTCGGTCAGCGGGGAGTCGCACCAGCCCTGCACGCGGTCGCGCTTGTTGAACCACGTCTGGCCGTGCCGCACCAGGTAGATCTCGACGACGCCGGCGGCGATCTCGTTCACGCTCCGAGTTCTCCTCGCTCTGTCCGGCCCGCATCCGGCACGCGGGCCCTGCCCCAACGATAGGCGAGACGCCCGGGCAGACGCGTGACGTCCTGGCTGTGCACATCTGAAGACCATCTCATCGTCGCGTGACCTTGCCCCACCATGGATCAATTCATGGATCAACCCCATGACGACGATCCAGGAGGCCCGGATCACACCTGGTGTCGCGCAGAGCGAGCCGGCACGAAGGCTCGGGGTATCGGCCGTCTCAGTGTCCCAGATGGAAGCCCGTGAAGCCGGTGGTGACGTCCCCTGCGTACCCGTGCTCGCTACCTGAACGCCCTCGGGCTGAGGGACATCGGCCTGGTCGTGCCCCGTACACCCACGCCACGTGATGGGGTGAGTCTGGGCGCAGATCTGACAGTCATCGACCCCTGAAGCCCCGCGGCCTCCAGTCGTTCGCGTCGGCGCAGCTTGGCCCTGCACCGCCTGCTCGAGGCATCGGTCAGTTGGGATGACACCGAATTCCTGGCTCGGCATCGCCCGCGCTGGCATGGACCGCAATCGCCGGGCGAGCAGACGCGCTGTGTCGTTCCCGAAGAAATGGCTCGACTCCCCGGGCCGACCCCCTCACACGGTTCCACCGTCTGAGGTGAGGTGGGCAGCCGTATCCGGCCCTGACGTGCTCTGCCTCCAACCCGGCGGGCACGACGACCAAGCTGGCCAGGACCCCATACCGACGGTTCCACACGGCTGCGCGGGGTCCACTCTTCTCCGCACCCGAGAGATCGACCCTCGGCTTGTGACCGCTCCCCACAAGCACCAAGACCATTTGGTGATACGGCCTCCCTGAGCAGCCAGCAACGGTAGAGTCCGACACGAGACATCCCCAACCGCCTCGCACACTGCATGGTCACCGGTGACCACCGTGAAGCGGGGCCCGATACGACCACCGATCCACCGCGGGCTCCCGACCCGGGCCCGCGCCCCAGGAGGACACATGCCCACTGTCACACCCAAGTACGACCCGCGAGGGCCGGTGTTCATCTCGTACCGTCACTCTGATGGGATGAGGATCGCCGATCGTCTGGCCTGGCTGCTGCGCGCAGCGGGCATACCGGTCTGGCGTGACGAGGAGGACCTCACCACCGGATCCATCGAGGCCCGTATCGAGGAGGCGATGGGCAAGGGACTGTCTGGTGGCGTCCTCGTCGTGACTCCCGACGTCGAGAACAGTGAGATCATTCAGACGGTGGAGGCCACCGGCCTGCTCAATCTTCTCAAGAACAACCCGAAGTTCTCGCTGACCATCATCAATGCCCTGCCCTATGGCGACCAGCTCGATCTGAAAGCGCCGCCCACGGTCGCTGACCAACCGCCACAGCATAATCAAGTATCCAATGGTAAACAGCTCGACCCGGAGGCGCCGGGAAGAGTACTCGACATCTCAAAGAGGGTGGCGAAAAAGATCGTGCAGTTCCCGGCGACTCTCGATGGCCTGTCGGAGTCAGATCAGAAGAAGTTCATCACTGCATACGTCAAGGATCACGTCACGGCGCTCGCAGCCGACACCGACGCGATCGAACTGAACATCGAGACACGACCCGCCGGTTCGCCGAACTCGTCACGGGCCAAGCACCATTTCGACATGATCCTGCCCGATTCAGAAGATGGGACCATCCGCCGTCAGAGCTTGGAAGACCTTCAAGCCGTGCTGGGGATCGTCCGTGGTGCCATCGCGAACCAAGGCGCCTCACTGTTGAAGGTGAGCGGACACGCGCACCTGTCTGTCGCATTTGCCTTGGGCGCTCAGTTTCCGGAAACCCTGATCGGGCGCGCGGAAGCCACCGACAACTGGAACAAGGTCTGGCCCAGCGAACCCGCCGGTACCGGTGAATTCGTCACCGAAGTGGCCTCTGGCGGAGGCAGCACGTCTGACCCTGGCGAGCTCGCCGTCTACGTCGACCTGCGTAAGGATGCGAGCGACAAGGCCTTCAATGACTTCCTCGACACGATGCAGGGGCGCCTGCGCGCATGGAGTCATCTGCGGCTGGCACAACCCGACTGGATAGATCCTCGGGACGGGGCTGCGATCGCGAGACAGATCGCCGACCACATTCGTGCCATCTGCGGCGCCCACGGAACCCCTCATGTGCACCTCTTCCTGCGATGCCCGTTCGCGGTGGCCTTCCTCATCGGCCGGTTGGTCAACACGCTCACCTTCACCGTCTACGAATACGACAAGAGCACGGCACACTACGTCCCCGCGCTGGGCGTGAGCACAGCCCGGGCCGGCGGTGTCATCAAGGAGGTCCTCGCACCCGAGTCCACCGAACAGTCCTGAGCATCGAGGCGAGAACCATGTACGCCGTCCTCCTCGACGTCAACAGCAAGCAGCGCTTCATCTTCGAGTCCCCGCGGCTGCGGGAGAGCATCGGCGCCTCGCACCAGATCACCCGTCTCGGGTGCTGGGTCGCCCATGCTCTCTCGAAAACACCGGATACCGATGATCGGTGTGAACCCGATAATCATCAATGGGTGTCCCGTTCCTCGGGCAGGGTCATCGTCACCGTTGACGACGAGGCAGCCGCCCGGAACGTCATCCGCGACGTCACCCTGCGGGCCCTCGGCGAGGCACCGGGAATGGACGTCAGTGGCGTCTACGTGAAGACGGGTTCTGAGTACTTCGGGGCGGACGACCTGCGGGCCCTCAACGAGGCCGCCGCCGAGTACGCCCTGCGGCGGCCTCCCGCCGACGGCCGGTTCGCCCGGATGCCCTTCCTCGCCGGGGCCGGCGACTCGGCCCTGCCGGCCGCTCCCCCGCTGAACCAGGACGATGAGCCCGACGAGGACAAGAAGGAACCCTACTCGCTGCCCTCACGGCACAAGAGGCTCACCGCGTACACGGCGCGCTCGGAGCTGCTCGACGACCTGGCCCCCACGGGTAAGGACGAGAAACTCGCCCGTGACCCGACCAGGCTGGAGCGGATGCTCCAGCCCGACAACGAGGCCGACCCCCAGGGCGGCCTGTCGAAGGTCGCCATCGTCCACATCGACGGCAACGGCGTCGGGGCGATCATGCGTGATCTCGCCGCCGCCATGCGCCGCGTCCCCCACGAGGACTTCACGCAGGCCGTCAAGTGCACACCCGGTGACGCCGACGCCCTGCGGAAGTTCACCCTCGCCGTCAACGAGAACCTGGACCGCGCCGTGCGCCAGGCCTGCCGGCTGGCCTGGCGCGATGTCGCCGACTGGGCCGAGAAGGACGCCGTCACGGCTGGCAGGGAGTACAAGGCCATCCCCGTCGTACCCGTGCTGCTCGGTGGTGATGACGTCACTGTCATCACGAGCGGCGACTACGCCCTGCCGTTCGCCGCCGCTTATCTGCGCCACTACGAGCAGGCCACCGCCGCGGACCCGCTGCTCAGGCACCTCGGTGACCACCCCGACGGCCAGGCCGGGCCGATGACGGCGGCCGCCGGCGTGGCCGTGGTCCGTTTCAAATTCCCCTTCCACCTCGCCTACGACCTGGCCGAACGCCTCGTCGACGAGGCCAAGGAGGTCGGCAAGGCCTGTTCCCCGTCGGTCTCCACGCTGACCTACCACGTACTGCTCGACACCACCGTGCTCGACCCCGAGGAACTGCTCGCCGCCTACGAGCGGCTCAGCAACCGGCCCTTCGTTCTCGGCTCCGGTGCTGCCGCGCCATCGCAGGGTCTCGCCGGGCATGCCGCCTGGCCGAGCGTCTGCGAGCGGGTCCGCCTCTTCACGGGCGCGATCTCGCGGAACGATGACGACCGGCAGGACGGCTTCCCCCGCACCCGGGCCGCGCGCATCCGCACGATGATGTCCGACGCCGCCCAGGCAGAACTCGCCGGGAACACCGCCGAACGCGACCGGCTGCTGGAACAGGCCGAGAACGAGTGGCGTGATGCCGAGGCCTGCTTCCCGGACGCGAAGCGCCTCGGCGGGAAGCAGACCATGTTCGACCTCATGGAGCTGACCGACCTGCTCCCCGCCTCGTACCTGAAGGAGCCGCTGGGCACGGCGTCCCCGCCTCCTTCCGAGCCCCAGAGGCCATCGGCCGCAGATTCCTCGACCGGTGAGGAGGGCCAGGCATGAGCCGCATGTCAGCGCCCGCGCGGCAGGGGGCACTGGAGTTCCCCGTCACCATCGTCTTCCGTTCGGACTGGGGTGTGGGCACGGGCACCGGCATCGCCGGCGGGGTGAGCTCGGTCGTCGAGAAGGACGCGAACGGCCGGCCGGTGGTGCGCGGCACGGCCCTGGCCGGCGTGGTGCGCGAGCAGGCCGCCACCGCGGCACGCGCCCTGGACGAGGCCCCCCGGGGGCCATGGCACGACTTCGTCACAGCCCTCTTCGGCACGCCCGAGTCGCCGCGGCTGGTGAGCTTCACCGACGCGACCGTCCCGGACGACGCCCCGGACGTCGCCGTGCACGAGGTGGTCTCGTTGTCGATCGACGAGGACACCGGCACCGCCAAACCCGAGTTCCTGCGTTTCTTCGAGCGGACGGCCGCCTGCACCCTCCACGGCCGGGTGAGCCTGGTCCAGACCGATCTGCACGGCCGTCCCCTCGTCTGGGACGCCGAGCAGCGCGACGGCGCCCTGCTCGTCCTGGCCCTGGCTGGGCTCCTGGTGCGGGGCATCGGCTCCAACCGTTCCGACGGGGACGGCCTGTGCGACGTGCTCATCGGGGACGCCATGGACGCCCCGCGGGCCCGGGAGTGGTGCCGCGCCAGGCTCGGGGCGTGGACGGGGCCCGCACCCACCCCGCCGGCCGCTGACCAGAGGTTCACCGCCCCGCTCCTCGCCCCGGGGCGGGTCGCCGCGGCGGGTGATCCGGGTTTCGTTCGCGCAGACCTGGAGTTGAGACTCCTCACCCCGGTGGTCTCCTACGAGGTGCCGCTGTTCAACGAGGTGCGCTCCCTGGACTTCCTGCGCGGCACGGTGCTCCTGCCCTGGGTGCACCGCCGGTTGCGGCGGGCCTTCCCCGACGACGAGATGGTGCGTGACGCCGTCGTCGCCGGTGACCTGCTCGTCTCCGACGCCACCGCGATGGCCGGGGGCGTGCGGGGTCTGCCGGCACCGCTCGTCCTGACCAGGCCGAAGACCCCCGACCAGCGCTCCGCGGCCCTGCCGATGCGCAACCCGCTGTTCGGCGCCTCACCACCCGCCGCAGGGGACGCGGACGGGGCGCAGGTGCCGGTCCGTTCGGGTTATGTCTTCCCTGGCTTCGTCCCAGCAGACATCCCCAGCACCGGTGAGGAGGCCCCGGCGGGTTCCCTCGGTGCGCCCGCCCTGGTGGGGCGCCAGTCCACGGCCCACGACCCGGCCACCGGCGCCGCGAGCCAGGGCCGGTTGTTCCTGGTGCGGGCGCTGCCCGCCGGGCTGCGGATGGGGGCGTCCGTCCTCGTGTCGCAGCGGCTGTTCGAGCATCTCGGGGAACGCCTGCACGAGGCGTTCCCGCCACGTGAGCCGGTGACGGCCTGGCTGGGCTCCCGGCGGATGGGCGGCTCCTACGGCCGCGTGGAGTGCCGGGCGGGAGGCTTCGTCCCGGCCCGTCCTGACCGGCCGGCCTGGGACGGGGACGGCGCGACGACGCTGTGGTTCACCTCTGACGTCCTCGCCAGATCCGGGGCCCTCGGGCCGGGCGGCACCGTGTCCGATCTGCTCGCCGCCCTTGGCCGCGGGGGCGCCGACGTGGAACTCGCCAGGGCCGAGGGCGCGCTCGCCGCCGGGGTGCGGCACCGCCGCGTGGACTCCTGGTCCGCCGCCGACCAGCAGCCGCGCGCAACTCGCGTGGCGGCCCGGGCCGGTTCCGTGCTGCGGGTGCAGCCGGTTCCCGGCGCTGACCCCGGCGCGGTGATTGCCGCGCTGGCCCGGCTCTCGGTGACCGGTTTCGGGGAGTTGACAGCGCAGGGTTTCGGTCGATTCGTCCTCGGGCACGAGCTGCTGGGCCGGCAGGACTTCGGCCTGACCCGGCTTTCCCAGCAGCACCTTCTGAGCGGTGACGGCAACGACCAGAAGGCCGGCCCGACAGCTGAAGGAGGCCTGCGATGAGGACACGCTACGAGTTGACCGTTCACCTGGTGACCCGTTCGCCGCTGCACTCGGGCGGCGTCGACGTGCCGGTGGATCGTTCCCGCAGCGGATCCGACCGGGAGGCGGAACCCCGGTGTTTCGCCCGTGACGGGCACGGGAACCCGGTCATCACGGGCCGATCGGTCAAGGGCGCCCTGCGGGCGGCCTGCGAGCGACTGACCGATGACCGGATCGGGGGCCTCGGGCTGTTGTGGGGGAACCAGGACCGCGCCGCTGCCCTGACCTTCCACGCCATCGAACTCGACAAGACCGCGGTCTCCACGGATCCGGCGGACGCCGAGGGCGACGAGGGCCGGAGCCCGCTCGCACGACGCACCGGTATCGCCGTCGACCGGTACTGGGGCACCGCCGGGGACACGGCGCTCTTCGCCCACGAGTACGTGCCGGCCGGCAGGAGCCTCGAGCTCACGATCACCGCACAGGCCGGCACGCCCGATGGGGTATCGCCCGTCGGAGGCGGTGCCCCGCAGCAAGCGGCGAGCCCTGAGCAGGTCGAGCAGTTGTTCGGTCTCATCCTGGGCCTCTTCAAGGCCGGGCACGTTGGTTTCGGTGGGCGCCGCAACGCCGGCTGGGGCCGCGTCGAGCTCGACGACAACAGGCCCTGGCTGCTGACCAGGAGCGAGCTCGGTTCCCGCGAGGGGCTCTTGACGTGGCTGGCAGGCGGGCAGAACATCACCGAACGCATCAGGCCCGCGGACTGCTCGGGTGACGAGCGGGTGCGGATCAACATCGGCTGGGACAGCCCGAGCGGGATCCTCGTCGCCGAACCCCGCGAGAAGAAGGCCAATGAGCCCACTGAGGAAGCCGACCGGCAACCAGCGGACGGGGAGCCGTCCTCGAATGAGACCGAGCCGACCAGGCCGCTGCGCTGCGGCCCCGGCAAGAACGATCCGCTGGTGCTGCCCGGCAGCTCGGTGCGCGGGGCGCTGCGGTCGCGGGCCTCACGGATCGCCCGCACAGTGCTCGCCGCCCGGGACATGCTGGGTGACCAGCTCGACTGGTCCGAGACCGGCGTCCATGATCAGCTCGCCAATGATCCCGTGCTCGTGCGCGACCTGTTCGGCAGCACCGAGCACCGCGGCGCCCTCACCGTCCTCGACACCCTCGCCGCCGGGCACGTTTCCGGACGGAGGATCACGCACAATGCCGGGGACCGGTGGACCGGCGGTGCCGCCGAGGGCGCCCTGTACAGCGAGGAGGTGCACGACGTCGACTGGAACAGCATCGAACTCGAACTGGATCCGGGCATGCTCCCAGAGGAAGCCGACCTGAACCGTCGCAGGGCCGCGTGGTGCCTGCTGGGTCTGACGCTGGCCGAACTCGCGGCGGGCACCCTGCCGCTGGGCAGTCGTGGCACGCGGGGCCTGGGGCAGGTGCGGGTCACCCGGATCAGTGTCGAGGGCGGGCCGGGGATCGTCGGAGAGCCCTGGGATCTTCACGACGAGGGCTCCGAGCCCCTGCCGGAGCAGATCCTGGCCCGGCTGAGGCAAGTCCAGATCGAGCCGAACCCGGCCGCCGGCGACGACGGCTGGACCGGCTGGTCGTCCTATCTCGTCGAGGGGGAAGACGCATGATGTCCAGCACCGAGAAAGCCGAACCGGCCCTGCTGGAGGGGGGCCGTCTGGCCTCCACGTCCTTCCCCAAGGACTCGCTGGGCGAGGCCCTGGCGCGACTCACCGGCGCCGCGCCACAGTGGCAGGGCATCGCCTTCACGACGGCCGGGGCCCGCTCCGTGCGTGCGGCCTCTGCCGGGGCCCTGATGACCAGGCTGGATGGGGCCGACCACGAGGTACCACTGGGCACCGTCTACGAGCTGCGGCTGTGGGCCGTGGGACAGCAGGCGCTTGACGGGGCGAAGGCCCGTGAACTGAGGTGGCTCAACGGCTCGGGCTCGGCGGAGATCTCCGTGCACGAAGGCGCAGCGGGTGTCGGGCAGGACTGCTGGTACCGCACCAACAGCTATCTGCAGCACAGTGACATAGCGGATCTGGACATGAAACCGAGGATGACGGGCGTCGAGGTGTTCGTGCAGGAGGACGGCTACGGCAATGTCGTCTTCGCCGACGAGCTGATGACGGGAAGGTGGGCCTGAGATGGGTGAATACGAACCGTTCCACTCGGCGGTCAACAGGATTCCCGTGCTGCGCCAACCGAGTCAGCAGATGGCGGGCAAGGGTCTGTTGCCGAAGGATCTCTTCAGCGATGGCCCGGCCACCGGCCACGACCACCTGGCTGCCGATCGCTGGTCGGGATCGATCGACCTGGAGATGACTGTCCGCACACCCCTGGTCTTCGGCGAGCAAGATGAAGGCGAGATCAGTCTCCCGATGGTGGACGACAAGCTCGTGGTCCCGCCGACGATGGTCAAGGGCATGATCTCGCGGGCCTTCGAGATCCTCACCTGCTCGCGGTTCCGCGTCTTCGGCGCCGTCGAGAACACGTCCGGGCTCCGGGGGAGCAAGAACGACCACTCCCAGCGGCTGACCTATCGGGCGGATCCCGCAGCAGCTAACAATCTTTTTCCCGGCCGTGTCTGTACGACCACTGACAGAAGTCTGGCTGTGGAGATCCTTGACGGCAAAAACAGTCAGTTCCGCAGCGCCCTGATCCGCGATGACGTGAGGAAGGGACATGGTGACATCGTCCGCGACAACCATCCCGAGATCTCGACCGGCCCCGGCAATGTCGTCACCCAGAATCAAGTTCTCCAGAGATTCCGCAGCCTGACCCCTCACGGGCAATGGACAAGGGTCCGCCTCACAGAATGGCAGAAGGGAAAATCTGGCAGGCACCTCATGGTCACAGGCGTGTGGAACGGTGAGGACCTCGAGAACTTCTTCACCATCACTGGCGCGAACAGCGTGCGGACTCTCGACGTGTGGGGGTACCCGTGCCGGACGAGCCCAGACGGCAAGACCTCACGTGAACTGTACGATGAGAAGATCTATGGCCGTCATGAAACGAAATCGTATTTTTGATGGATTCGGGGTCTTGTTTCGGATATGATTGAGACATGCAGATCGAGGTCGCCCCGGAAGAAACCGCTGTTCTGATCAGGTGGAAGAAACGCACAGACAATTACGTGCTGGTGCGGATGAAAGCCGAAGCCATCTTGTATGCCTCTCGTGGTGTCGATGTGGGGATTATCGCTGAAAT
>NZ_RCIV01000027.1 GCF_003666605.1 Propionibacterium australiense
CGCACAACCTGCTCGGGCGTATGCCGCTTCCTCTTGCTCGTCATGATCTACCCAGTCTCCCTGCCCGCAACCGCGAACGACAAGACAACTCCCAGAACCCCTGGCCCTAATCACTGGGGTCAACCCAAACGTCCTTGCGCACACCCGTGGTTGCCTCGATTCTCGCCGGCTGGTCAGGGCGTGGGGGTGATGCCGACGATTCTCACCCTTCTTCAGGCTGTCACGAGGGTCTGACAAGAGTGGGGGATCCGGTGCACAAGTGGCATGGTCCACTGGCGTCGTGGCGGATTCGTCGCCTGGGCCGGCACCCCTCAGGCGACTTGGCCGCCGCCCACCCGCTCGTACACGGATGGTTCGAGGGCGCGCGTCTGGTCCTCGATGCTGCGGGCGAGCAGGGGCTCGTCCAGGCGCAGGCCGAGTTCGACGTTGCGCTGTTCGGCGCTGTAGGAGACGTTCGCGCTGGTCACCACGACGATCTGGTGGTCGATGATGACGAACTTCGCATGGTTGCGGGGCCGCGCCCCGGTCTCGTCGGCCCGCGTGCGCCAGACGACGGCGCCCGGCAGTTCCTCGGCCACCTGCCGGGTCGTCGGGCTCCACGGCACCGGGTCGGCGTCGGCGACGTCGGTGTCCAGGTAGAGGCGCACGCTCACCTGCGGCCGCGCCGCGGCCTGTTTCAGCGCCTCCCACAACGCGGACGAGCGGGCGATGTTGTAGGTGGAGCAGGTGACCGAGCTGTAGACGCCGGCCACCAAGGCATGGGTGAGGCCGGTGAGGTGCCCGCTCACGCCGAGGGAGCCGGGCCCGCCGGGCACCGTCCACACCGGCGTGATGGAGGTCGGGTGCGCGTGGGCGCCCTCGATGGCGCGCAGCACAGCGATGGTCCGGGCCTGGTCGAGCACGCCGAGGCCGGCCCGGCTCATGAGGTCACGAAGCCGCCGGCGGCTGGACTGCTCGACCACCCCGAGCGCCTGGGTGAGGGTCTCCCCCGCCTCCAGGCTCGCCACGATGCTGCTGGCCTGGGCCCCGCTGAGCGCGGCCCCGAGCTCGACGATGGCCGCTCGCTCGTCCTCATCCACGGGGGTCACCGAAGAAGGCGAGGCCGGCCCAGTCGCCGGGCAGCGGCACGACGAAACGGCGGTCGAGGAAACGGTTGGCCCGCTCGCAGGAGGTCTCCGAGGCCATGACGCAGTACAGGAGGGGCAGGAACTGGCGTGAGTCAAGGGCGCTGCACGGTGAACTCTGTCAGCAGTCCGGACGGAGAGGTGGCCTTGGCCCGGTCGTATCCTGGCTGCTCGGAGGGCTGCTCGTGTAGTTACTCGGGCATGGTGGCCTCGCGCTGGGAGGTAGCTCGCGGGCGGGTGTGCCGCTGGCCGCCTTGTTTGCGTCGGGCCTGCCTGAGGCGGGCTGGTCGGTTGTCCTGGCCGGTGAGGTTGTCGCCGGCCAGGACCACCCCCTGAGAGGATGCGCGGGTGGTGCTCCGTCCAGGTCAGTTCCCGATGACTCCTGGGCGCCGTCGCTCGACGACGACCGCCGCGGTGACGAGGACGGTGGCAAGCGCAATGAGCCACATGAGGGTCGAGGGGGTGCTCAGGGTCTCGTCGGCGACGGAACTGGAATCGACGAGGTTGTTGACCAGGGCGCTTATCGTGCGCCTGCCGACAACACGCTCCAGGACCGGGCTGCTGCTCTGGAGGAGAGGTTCGGCCAGCAGGAGCCAGCCGGCCACGCCCGCCAGGGCGGGGATGGGCCGGCGGATGAGGACGGCGACCCCGATGACGCTGAACTGGGCGAGAACGGCGCCCAGGGGAGCGGTGACCAGCATCCGGGTCAGGCCGGCGCTGGCAAGGACGGCGCTGACGGAGGTGGCAGTGGCCAGGACGGCAAGACCCGCCGCGATGGACACCAGGCTCGCCACCGCTGCCTGGAGGCCGGCGTGGACGGCGCTGGCGGTGATGACGGCGCCGCGACGCGGAAGGGCCGTGTAGACCAGGGCCAGCTCGCGGGTCTGGACCAGACGCAGGTAGGTCCACGAGCCGGTCAGGACGGTCAGCGGCAGGCAGAGCATGCCCCAGCCGCCGATGACGGCCCCGATCGCGGACTCGGTGTCACTGAGAGCACCGGAGGAGGTCAGGGAGACCCCGAGGATGACCACCAGGCCGACAGTGATGGCAGCGTTCGCGACAGCGGTGAACAGGGTCAGGAGCAGTGTGCGCCGCAGCGCGCCGTGGGCGCTCATGCTGGCCCAGAGCCAGGCCCGGACATCGGCCAACAGGCCCCCGCGGGACCTGGCACCAGTGGTCGGGGCAGGTGCTCCTGCCAGGTGGGAGCGGGCAGCGCCGCCAGCCGCTGCCGGGCGCGCCGGGGCCGCTGCCACCGAACTGGTAGGCGCGAAGGCGGTCGTGGTGGATGCGGCCTCAGTGGTCAGGGCGACGGTGGGCAGGCCCCAGGGTCGTCCGGCCGGGTCGTCGGTACGCATCAGGAGGACGACGGCGGCCGCACAGGTCAGGGTGGCCAGAACCAGCAGCGGCAGAAAGCCCCAGGTGTCAAAGGCAGGCAGGCCCATCTCGCCCCAGGCGCCGTAGAACCACGTGACAGCGGCCGAATACGGTGCGAGGACCGCCCCGACGGACGCAGGCACCAGGTTGCCCACGACGGTGAACAGGAGCTTCTCGACCACCTGGCTCCAGAGGACCAGTCCCATCGCCACCCACGGCAGCGACCTCATGTTGGCCAGGACGGCGACGGCAAAGCCGAAGCACACTGCCAGCGGGGGCAGCACCATCATGCGAGCGGCCTTCGGGGCGAAGACGGCCAGAGCGGAGGCGGCGTCGGGCCACCCTCCCAGCGGCATGAGGGCCGCGATGAGGGCCAGGATCCCCAGGGCGCTGACCTGGGCGGCAACAAGGCAGGAGACGAGCTTGGCGGCCAGGATCTCACGCGGACGCGGACGGACCAGAATGACACTGGCCAGCATGCCCTCACGTACGTCACCGGCCAGCACCACCACGGGCAGGGTGAACCAGGCCAGGCGGCAAACGAGCTCGTTGAAACTCAGTGCCGTGCTCACGTAGGAGCCGGCGGAGGAGGAGTACGCCAGGGCGAGGTAGATGTCCAGGAGGGCGCAGGCGGCCAGCGTCCCGGCCAGCAGCAGGACCGGCCACCGGTAGACGTAGAGCTTGTAGAACTCGCTGATAAGCAGTCGCATCACCATCACCGCTCCTTAGGGGCGAGGTGCTTGAAGAAAGCGTCTTCCAGGCTGCCTTCCGCCTCGAAGTCACTCAGGCTGCCACTGCCGGTAACGCGCCCACTGGAGATCATGACCACGCGATCAGCCACCGCAGAGACCTCGGACAAGATATGGGAAGACAAGAGAATGCCCCGGCCCTGGTCCCGCAACTGCCGCAGCAGGTCACGGAACCAGCGGATGCCCTCAGGATCCAGCCCGTTGAGCGGCTCATCCAGCACGAGGTAGCGCGGATCGCCCAGCAGCGCCCCGGCCAGGCCCAGGCGCTGGCGCATGCCCAGGGACAGGCGTGAGACACGTCGTTTGGCGGCGTAGGCCAAGTCGACCTGCTCCAGCAGTAGGGGGATGCGGGAGCGGTC
This sequence comes from Propionibacterium australiense, assembly GCF_003666605.1. GTDB lineage: Bacteria > Actinomycetota > Actinomycetes > Propionibacteriales > Propionibacteriaceae > Propionibacterium > Propionibacterium australiense. The sequence continues at coordinate 3,607 of NZ_RCIV01000027.1, forward strand.
CAGGCCCCCGGCGATGGCCAGCCAGGTCAGGTACTGCGTCACCGTCTGGCCCCCGGCAATCCACTGGGCGTCGAGGATGGAGCCGACGGTGCGCATCGGCTGAGGCAGCCTCGCGTAAGGGGTCCCCTCAATAAGGGCCGTGCCCCGAGCCGGGCGCTCCAGACCCAGCAAAATACGCAACGTGGTGGACTTTCCCGAGCCGTTGGGCCCCAAGAAACCGACGATCTCGCCGGTGGAGACCTCGAAGGACACGTCGCGCAACTCGAAGCCCGAGTAGGCCTGGCACACGCCAGTCAGGAGGATGGACATGGTGGTATTTCCTTGGTCATGGTGGGTGTTTTTGGACAGGCGATTGTTGTGTGTATGTCAGGCCGCTTTCGGGTTGGCGGCCAGGCCGTAGGTGCGCCGGTCGGTGGCGATCCTGGCCGAGTCGACGATGACGAACTCCAGGCCGAACTTCTCGCGCATCTCGTCGCGCCACTTCTGGGCGAGGCTCGGCGGGCAGACGATGATGACCGAGCGGGCCCGGTGGCGTAGCAGCAACTCCTCGATGACCAGGCCCGCCTCGATGGTCTTGCCCAGGCCGACGTCGTCGGCGAGCAGCAGATTGGTGCGCGGGGCCTCCAGGGCTCGGCGCAGCGGTTCGAGCTGGTAGGGCTCCAGGGTGGCTCCCGAGCGGAAGGGCGCCTGGAAGGCCTTCGGGTCGGCCGAGGTCACCGCGCCCCAGCGGACGGCGTCGACGAAGGCGCCGAGCGTGTCCGGCTCGTCGAACGAGGATGCGTCGATCGTCTCGGGCAGGCCGCGGTCGGGGACGATCGAGGTGCCGACCTCGAGCTCCCAGACGACGGTGAGTTCCTCGCCCATGCGGTCCTCGGCGAGTGACTGCAACGCGACCAGGTGTTCCAGGCCGGCACGTGACTCGTCGGCGGGGCTGCGGGACAGGCCCTGCTCACGGACGTCGGTGACCGCCCAGGTGGCGCCACGGACCTGGACGACCTGGCCGGGTTCTGGCACAGAGACAGGCCCTGTGGGCGTGGACGTGTTGAGCTGTTCGGTGGTCATCGCATCCCTTGGCTTGGTTCGCACAGTCGTCGTGCGACGACGTCACCCTATCGGAAGGGTCCGACATCACGGCGCAGGTTCAAGCGTGGCGCGGGCGACGCAAAGCGTATCGAGGGGTTGGCGCACGGGGCGTCACCACCATCGGTGGCCGGCTGCCGAGGCCCCGCACGGGACCGCGGGCCTCAGCGTCACTGCGACGCGGCCTGGCTGCCCACAACCATGAGGTCGATGTGCAGCCCCAGCGGCACGCCGTCGGCGTCGCGGGTGAGCACGACCGGATAGACGCCGTCGCCCCAGCCGGAGTTCGAGATCACGACGTTCTCCCCGTTCGAGGCGAGCGGCATGACGATGTTGGCCGAGCCTTCGCGGTAGTGTCCGGGATCTTCCATGAGACTGAACCACGAGTCAGGCTCGCTGGATTGGAAGATCTCGTCGTCCCACTGGAGTTTGTTGGGCGGCATGGCGGTGGCGATGGCCTCATGGTCGACGAAAGCAACCGTGCCGGCCTCGACGGCAACAATTGCCTCCCCGCCTTCCACCGGCCGGGCGGGCTCGACGGAGGCTGCCTCGCCGCCGGCGAGAATGACGGACAAGTAGGCCTCGTGCAGGCGCGAACCGTCCTGCGCCTTCGAGACGTCGGCTACTGTGACCCGGACCGGGTAGTCGCCAGGATCGATGGCGATGGACGGACCGTCGCCCAGGGTGTCGTAGGGGTCGCAGGCCTCCAGCCGCCCCGAGGGCACCCGAAGCATTCCCAGGTCGGTCACGGCGAGCCCGATGGTCTTGGCGGGGTAGAGAAAATCGTCCTCGAAGGGTTTTGGTACCGACCCGGAGGCGAGGGCGTAGAAGTCAAGATCAGGCATGGCCCCGGATCCTACTGGGGACGTTGCCGCAAGCAGGTGGCATTGTGGCGGGCCTGGTGAGCTTTCGACGCATCGCTGGCGGATGGGGTCGGACCGTCATGACGATCTCGACCGTCAATCAGCTGTCGGGTCTTGCGTTACGTGACGTTGCTGCCCTGCGCGCGGAATCCGCATCAAGGGTCCAGCCGGCCCGCTCGACCGCCCAGCGGAGCAGCTCAGGGGCGACGCCGACATGGACGACCACCGCAGCACCTCCTAGGAGACCGAGAAGGTCATGCGCACATCGCCCGATCCGAGCAGCGCGCCCAGTTCGTCGTCGCTCATGCCCTGGATCCTTCCCAGCCTCGTGTACTCCCAGGTGTTGGAGCCGTAGAACACGACGATCTGGTCGCCCGTGTACAGGACGATGTCGCCGGCTGCCGTGGTGATCCGCTCGTCGTCGTGGGGTAGGTCGAAGCCGAGGCCCCCGACCTGCTCGAAACCGCCGTACCTCGACATCTGCACGGTCACCGGCTCGTCCGTGGCGGCGTCGGCCAGCGCGCGGACCGTCTCGTTGTCCTCCCACGCGACGTCGACGTCGCGGCCGTCTATGGACAGGGTGAGCATGCCGTCCTCCTCGTCGTGTCGTGCGGTGGACGAGCCCGTGGGAGAGGACTGCCCGGTGGCGGGTGCGTCGTCGGCGCCGCCGCTACCGCGGCCGCAGCCTGCCGAGGCGACGAGTGTCGCGGAGGCGGCCCCGGTGAGCAGCGCCGCGAAACCCCGGCGCGACAGGGCGATCCTGTTCAACATGGGCTGGTCTCGTCCCTTCCCGAGGAATACCGAATGGTGTCGAAGGGGACCATTCCATGGTGCCACAGCGCGCCCCAGGAGGAGCCCGGCGTTTCCTATTCCTCTTGCCCGTCCGGCCCGGCGATCCTGCGGAATGCGACCGTCTGGTTCTTCAGGGATATCTTGTCGACCCGGTAGCCGAAGTCGAGCAGTTCCTTCTTGTAGGTCAGGAAGGAGTGGTCGATCGGTACACCGGCGATGTCGCCGATCTGCTCGAAACTCAGCTGGAACGACGAGCGGCCGTCTTCCTGCACGTGCCGCCACAGTGCGTCGTACTTGCTCATGTGTTCCCCTCCCCTGAACACCAGGTTCACGAGCCGTCTACTCGGCGCCCGTGCGCAGCCAGCGACCGGTCCGGGCGCGCAGGGTGAGGGTCAAAGCCCGGGCAGCGAGGAAACCAGAGTAGGCCACCCACAGCCAGACCAGGCCGGCGGGCCCGCCGGTGCACCAGTGCGCCACCGCCACGAGCATCGGCAGGTGGCAGGCCGCGACGAACATCCCGGCCAGCGCCAGGTAGCGGGTGTCGCCGGCACCGATGAGCACCCCGTCGAGCACGAAGACGAGCGCGGCCAGCGGCATGATGACGGCGAGCATGACGAAGGAGTGCATGGCCAGCTGCTGCACCGCCGCGTCGGAGGTGAACAGCCGCACCAGCTGGGGCCTGACCGCGACGAGCAGCAGCCCAATGACGACGGCCTGCACGCAGCCCCAGCCCAGGGCCCGCGCCATGACCGTCCGCGCCACGGTCACCTCACCGGCCCCGAGGTGGCGTCCGATGAGGGCCTGGCAGGCGATGGCCAGCGAGTCGAGGGCGTAGGTGAGGACGGCGTACAGCGAGTTCGTCACCTGGTGGGCGGCCAGGGTCAGCGAGCCCAGCCCGGTGGCGACGACGGTGGTCGCGGTGAGCGAGAACCACAAGGTGGCGGTGCGCAGCACGAGCCAGCCGCCGGACGAGGCCGAGGCGGCCATGCCGCGCGGGCTCGGGCGTAGCCGCATGCCGAGCCCGCTGCAGCGCCGGATGATGACGGAGGCGAGAACGAGGCACGACAGCCCCTGGGCGGTGGCGGTGGCGACGGCAGAGCCGGCGATACCCAGGCCGAAGCCGTAGATGAGCAGGGCGTCCAGGCCGATGTTCGTCACGTTGACGCCGATCGCCACCGCCATGGGGGTACGGGTGTCCTGCAGGCCGCGCAGCAGGCCGGTGGAGGCGTGCACGACGAGCTGGAAGGGCAGGCCGAGCGCGACGATCCGCAGATAGGTGACGGCCGCCTCGGCCACGTCCGACGCCGGGCCGTACCAGCCGACGACGGTCGGGGCCAGCCAGGCGAGCAGCGCCGCGAGCACCACCCCGAGCACCCCGCCCAGGGCCATGCCGTCACGCCCTGCCTCGTAGGCCGCCAGTTCGCGGCCGGCGCCGAGCCGGTGGGCGACGACGCTGGTCGTCGAGTAGGCCAGGAAGACGCACATGCCGGTGATGACGCCCAGCACATTGCCGCCCAGCCCGAGGCCAGCCAGCGGGACGGCGCCGACGTGCCCGATGAAGGCGGTGTCGGCCATGACGAGCAGGGGTTGGGAGACGAGGGTCGCGAAGGTGGGCAGGGCCAGTGCCAGCAGGTCACGGTCGGTCCTCGTCCACAGCGCCACGAGCAATGAGGCTACCCCGCCGCCGCGGCAGTGGGCACGGGACAAGCTCATAGCGGAGTTCTGTGCGCCGCTCACCTGCCGCCTCTGCGATGGGGACCGATAGTGCGCCCCTGCAGGATGCCCTGCCGCCACCACCTGCCGCCACGCCCATGGGGGCCGAACGTGGCGCCCGGCCGCACCTACCGCCCCGCAGCCACTGCCCTCACTCGGCCAAGCACGGCTCGACCGGCTCGCCCAACGCCTCTTCCACGTGGACCGCCCGCGTCGAGCACGGCGTCCTCCCACAGCGCGTACCCCAACGTCTCTCCCACGTGGGCCGCCCCCTCGGGCGAAGCACGGTTCCGCCATGAGCACTGGCGCGAATTCGGCTCGGACCGCCCCCGCTCGGCCAAGCACGAGGACGGCCCGGTAGCGGCCACGGCTGTCCCCCACCGCCCCGCTCATGGGCGCGAAACACAATCGTTACAAATATCTTGACGTCAAGACATGAGATGGCTTCATTTCGTGCCGGTCGCAGTGCCATATTCAAGATGTCCCCGGCGCAGACCGGGAGGAAATCGAAGTGACAAGGAGCCAAGCAATGCGCGAAGCCGTTCAGTCCATCTATGACGGGGTCCTCGCCCGCAACCCTGGTCAGCCCGAGTTCCAGCAGGCCGTCAGGGAAGTCTTCGAGAGCGTCGAGCCCGCGTTGGAGCGCAAGCCCGAGTACCTCGACGCCGCCATCCTCGAGCGCATCGTCGAGCCGGAGCGTCAGATCATGTTCCGCGTCCCCTGGGTCGACGACTCCGGGAAGATCCAGGTCAACCGAGGCTACCGCGTCGAGTTCAACTCGGCGCTCGGCCCCTACAAGGGCGGCCTGCGGTTCCGCGAGAACGTCGACCTGTCCATCATCAAGTTCCTCGGCTTCGAGCAGATCTTCAAGAACTCGCTCACCGGCCTGTCCATGGGCGGCGGCAAGGGCGGCTCCGACTTCGACCCGCACGGCAAGTCCGACGCCGAGGTCATGCGCTTCTGCCAGTCCTTCATGACCGAGCTGTACCGCCACATCGGCCTCAACACCGACGTCCCGGCCGGTGACATCGGTGTGGGCGGCCGCGAGATCGGCTACCTGTTCGGCCAGTACAAGCGCATCACCAACCGTTTCGACGCCGGCGTCCTCACCGGCAAGGGCCTCGCCTGGGGCGGCTCGCTCGCCCGCACCGAGGCCACCGGCTTCGGCGCCGTGTACTTCACCGACCGCATGCTCGGCACCAAGAACGAATCCTTCGACGGCAAGCGCGTCGTCGTGTCGGGCTCGGGCAACGTGGCCATCTACGCCATCGCCAAGGCCCAGGAGCTCGGCGCCACCGTCGTGGCCTGCTCCGACTCCTCGGGCTTCGTCGTCGACGAGAAGGGCATCGACGTCGCCCTGCTCCAGTCGGTCAAGGAGCAGCGCCGGGCCCGGATCAGCACCTACGCCGAGGAGCGCGGCGCCTCCGCCACGTTCACGCCGGTCGGCAAGGGCAGCATCTGGCAGATCGCGGCGGACGTCGCCCTGCCCTGCGCCACCCAGAACGAGCTGGACCTGGACGACGCGAAGACCCTCATCGCCAACGGGGTGAAGGCCGTAGCCGAGGGCGCCAACATGCCCTGCACGCCCGATGCCTTCCACGCGTTCCAGGAGGCCGGCGTGCTCTACGCGCCCGGCAAGGCATCGAACGCCGGCGGCGTCGCCACCAGCGGCCTCGAGATGGCCCAGAACGCCGCCCGCGACTCTTGGACCTTCGAGAAGGCCGACAGCGAGCTGCACGCGATCATGGACTCCATCCACGACACCTGCCAGGCGACGGCCGAGGAATACGGCTGCCCCAATGACTACGTCGTCGGCGCCAACATCGCAGGCTTCACCAAGGTGGCCGACGCGATGCTCGACTTCGGCCTGGTCTGATCCGGTGGACCGGCCGGCCGGCGTCGACGGTCCCGTCGCTGACGCGGTGGCTCACGGTGCCGGCCCGTCTGGCCTGTCCCCGGGCCGAGATCATCCGGAGGCGGTCACCCACGCGGTGACCGCCTCCGGCGTTCCCGCACGACACGAAATCCGCTAAGCAAGACTGTGCGCCTGGCTCGCAATCGTAGGCGTTCCTGCACGACACGGAATCCGCGCATCGAACCGGCCCGCTCGCTGTGGCGCACGTGACTCGCGCTGATCGTGTCGGGTGCACGGTTACCGGCTGGCGCACTGCGGCTCACCTGACCGGCGTTCCTGCACCGCACGACGCATCTCACCGGCTCCGGGAACGCCTGGCCCGCTCACCATCCCCACCGATCCACGTCGGCTGTTCCGCCTCGGTGGATAGGTTGGGCCCATGGATCCCGTTGAGCGCCTCATCGTCGCCGAGTCACCCGAGCACGCCGAGCACGTGCTCGTCATCAACTGCCCGGGCCTGGCCGAGGTCGCGCAGCGGATCGCGCCGCGGGTGAGCGTGTGGTGCGACGACCGGCGCGAGGCCGACGAGGTACCCGCCGGCCTGCTGCTGGACGCCCTCGACGAGCCCTCCCTCGCCGGCGTCGACCTGGTGTGGCTGCGCCTGCCCAAGGCCCTGTCCGCCCTCGACGACTACACCGAACGCCTCGCCGTCTGGGCTGCGCCCGAGATGCGCCTGATCGCCGCCGGACGCCAGAAGAACATGACGCACTCGATGAACGACGTCCTGAGGCGTCACTTCGGTGAGGTCTCCGCGTCCCTGGGCGTCGCCAAGTGCCGCGCCCTGCGGGCCGCGGAGCCGAGGAAACGCCGGCTGCGCTGGCCGCGCGAGAAGACGCACCCCGAACTGGGCATCGGCGTCATCGCGCATGGCGAGGTCTTCGCCACGAACGAGGTGGACGACGGGACCCGCCTGCTCGCCGAGCTGTGCGGCGACATCCACGGCGACGACCTGCTCGACCTGGGCTGTGGCTCGGGCATCCTGGCCACCCTGCTGGCCTGCGCAAACCCCGGCGCGCGGGTGCACGCCGTCGATGTGAGCCGCGCAGCCGTCGAGTCGACCCGGCTGACCGCCGAGGCCAACGGCAAGGACGTCCAGGTGCACTGGGCGTCCCGGCTCGACGACTGGGAGCCGGACAGCCTCGACGTCATCGTCACGAACCCGCCCTTCCACCGCGGCATCGCGAAGGACTCCGAGCCCGCCCTGGCCATGTTCGACGACGCCGCCCGCCTGCTGCGCCCCGGCGGGGAGCTGTGGTGCGTCTACAACTCGCACCTGCCGTGGCGCAAACGCCTGAACGTGAGGATCGGCCAGACCACCGTCGTGAGGCAGAACCCCTTCTACACCGTCACTCGTTCGATCGCCCGCTGAACATGCTCGGCCGCCTTCATCCCACCAGGATGTGACGCTTCCCGTTCCCGGAAGTGCACTACACGGGGGACCGCTGCCCTCCTGCCCGGAATGACACCGGGATACCCTGGGCGAAATTCACCGGATTCTCCCAGTTTTGAGACTCCCCGTCGCGCCGGGGTTGCCATTATCGTGCGGGCATGGCCGCGGCGAGAAGCTGGAAGAAGAGGTGGCTGCCGAATCAGCACGGCGCCTGGGCGATGCTCGCCGTACCGTTCCTCGTCGGCGCCCTGACCCGTCACCGCGCTGCCGGGCTGCCGCTGTGGTGGATTCCGCTGGCCGTCATATGGCTCGTCGGCTACTGCCTGTTCGCCCAGTGCGTCAGCTGGCTGAAGACACCGACCCGGCGCCGCGGCGAGTTGCGCACGCCGATCATCACCTACTTCGTCGTCTGTGTGCTCTGCGGCCTGGCGATCCTGGCCCTGGGCGGTGCGGGCCTGGCTGTCTGGCTCATCGGTTTCACGCCCCTCGTCGTAACGGCGTTCGCCCTGGTCCGCAATCATGAGGAGCGCTCGGTCACCTCGGGCATGACGACGGTCGCGGCCGCCTGCCTCATGTTCTACGTCGTGCGCTGCGGCGGCTGGCCACCGCTCAATCCCGGCCTGCATGACGCCATGACAGGCCTACTGTTGTACGGCTACTTCGCCGGAACGGTCTTCCACGTGAAATCCTTCATCCGCGAGAAGAACAACCCGGCGGCGGCCCGTAATTCGACGCTGTGGCACACGGCCTGGCTCGCCGCGGCGATCGTCCTGTGCGGCCCCTGGCTCGGTCTCGGCTCGCCCTGGTGGATCGTCTTCTTCGCCGTGGCCCTGACCCGCACGACGGTCATGAAGCGCATGCAGAACAACGGCTTCCCCTTCCGTCCGGGGACGCTGGGCGTCGTCGAGATCATCCTCAGCACGTTCGCCATAGCCTGCTCGCTGCTCTGAGCGCTGCCCCCGCCCACGCCGAGCGCCCCGCGGTAACCCTGCGATTCTTGTGCGTCTTTTCACCACAACCGCAGGACGTCCACCCGCCACGACGCAGCCGATCCTGCCCCTGCGTTTCGCGGTAGCCCTGCGCCATGCGCAGCCCCTGCGATTCTTGTGCGTCTTTTCGCAACAACCGCAGGACGTCCACCCGCCACGACGCAGCCGATCCTGCCCCTGCGTTTCGCGGTAGCCCTGCGCCATGCGCAGCCCCTGCGATTCTCGTGCGTCTTTTCGCAACAACCGCAGGACGCACACCCCACCGAATGCAGGCCGGGCCTCCTTGGCGAGGCTCCGAGCCTTCCACGTACGACTACGGTGGGGACATGACAGCTGTTCCCACACAAATGATTCGGCTCAGCAACGCCACCAATGGCACAGTCGAGATTCCGCAGCTGGGTTTCGGTACCTACAAGGTGCCGCCCGCCGAGGCCGAACGCGTCGTGAGTGAGGCGCTCGAGGTCGGCTACCGTCACATCGACACCGCGCAGATGTACGCGAACGAGGCCGGCGTGGGCCGCGCGATCGCCGCCAGCGGCATCGACCGTGACGATCTGTTCATCACGAGCAAGCTCAACAACGGCAACCACGCCCGCGACAAGGCGCTTCGCTCCTTCGACCAGACCCTTGAGGATCTCCGACTCGAACGGCTCGACCTGTTCCTCGTCCACTGGCCGATGGCCGTGGCGACGAACCTCGTCGAGACCTGGCAGGCCATGATCGAGATCCTGCAGTCCGGACGGGTCCGCGCGATCGGCGTATCGAACTACCAGGCCGACCATCTGCGTACGATCACCGACGCCACGGGTATCGCCCCGGCCGTCAATCAGGTCGAGATCAGCCCCTATCTGACGCAGGAGCCGCTGCGCGCCCTGCACGCCCAGATGGGCATCGCCACCGAGGCCTGGTCACCGCTCGCCCGCGGCAAGGTGGCGGACGACCCGGCAATCAAGGCGATCGGCGACGAGCTCGGCCGCAGCGCCTCGCAGGTCGTCCTGCGCTGGCACCTGCAGCGCGGCGACATCGTCTTCCCCAAGTCGATGCACCGTGAACGCATGGTCGAGAACGCCCAGCTGTTCGACTTCACGCTCTCGCCGGCCCAGATGGACGCGATCAGCGCCCTCAACCGGGATGAGCGCCAGGGCAGCCACCCCGACGAGGTGCAGTGGACCAAGCAGCCCTGATCCGTGCCGCCCAGGGCAACCATCCTGGTTCGCGGCGAGCCAACGCGGCCAGCCGATGTCGCCCGGCTCGGCAGTGGGCCGGGCGACATCGGCCGTGACCCGACACGTCCCTGCGGCACCGCAAGACCCTAAGCTGATCACAGCGGTCAGCAATAATCAGCGACACGTCCCTGCGGCACCGCAAGACCTCGGCCCACCCATGACGCCAGCCCGTGCGCCGTGCCCTTCCCCGGCTCGGGTGGTACCGCCCGAGCGAGTCCCACGGCCGGTCACGTACCTACGGACACCGCATGACCCCGGCCCACCCATGACGCCAGCCCGTGCGCCGCCCCTTTCCCCGACACGGGCGGTGCGGCCCGAGCGAGTCCCACGGCCGGCGCCGAAGCGGAACAGGTGCCCCGCTAGCCTTGGTCCATGCCGCGTTTCGAGCCCTTTCCCGCACTGCACTATGCACCGCAGACCGACCTTGACGCCGTCATCGCGCCGCCCTATGACGTACTGAGCGACGCCGACATCGACGAGCTGGAGGCCCGCGATCCGCACAACATCGCCTGGATCGACGATCCACGCGGTGACGAGGACCGCTACGAGAAGGCCAATCAGACCCTCAGGCAGTGGATCGCCGAGGGTGTCATGGTGCCCGATGCCACACCGAGCTTCACGATCTACCGCATGGCCTTCACCGACGCCACCGGAGCCGGCCGCGTCATCTCCGGCGTGCTCGGTGGCCTGGAAGTCGTCGACGAGGGAGCCGGTGGCGTGCTCCCCCACGAGCGCACCACCAAGAAGGCCGTCACCGACCGCCTCGACCTGACCCGCGCCACCGCCACCAACGGCTCGCCCGTGTGGGGCCTGTCCCTGGCGCCGGGCCTCACCGAGGCCCTCCAGGCGCCGGCCGAGCCGGTCGGCGAGATCACCGTCGAAGGCGTCCGGCACAGCGTCGAGCGCGTCACCGACCCGGAGCGCATCGCCGAGATCGGCGCCATCATCGGTTCCGACGACGTCCTCATCGCCGACGGCCACCACCGCTACTCCATCTCGCGCACCTACCGCGACGAGGTGCGCGCCGCCACCGGCCGCACCGACACCGACGCCGAACTCACCTTGACCTTCGTCAACGAGCTGGTGGAGGACCAACTGTCGATCGAGGCCATCCACCGCCTCGTCGACGGCATCGCCTGGGACGACCTGGTCGCCGCGCTGGAGCGCTTCTTCACCATCGAGCCCCTCGACGAGGAGCTCAGCCCCACCACCCTGGCCCGCATGGTCGCCGAGGGCAGCCTCGTGCTGCTCTCCCCCGACGGGCAGGCCAGCTGGCTGTCCGCCCGGCCCGGTGTCTTCGACGACGTCCGCTCGCTCGACGGCGCCTGGCTGGAGAAGGCCCTGGGCGACACGAGTGTCGTCTTCAGCTACCAGCACGGCCTGGACGAGATGCGTGCGGCCGTCCCGGAACACACCGCCGGCATCCTGATCCGCCCGACCAGCCTGGACGAGATCATGCGCACCGCCCGCGAGGGCCTGCTCATGCCGCCGAAGTCGACCTTCTTCACCCCGAAGCTGCGCACCGGTTTCGTCCTGCGCCCCACCGCCCCGCTGAGCTGAACCGCACGAAGCCGATCGGCTCGTGGGCGGCCCGGATCCCGCGCAGGCTCGGGCCGCCCACGAGCCTGCGGCCCGGCCGGAAGCACCGCCCTGCCGTCGGGTTCGAGAAGGGCGTCACGATAAAATTTGACAATGGCCGTGACATGGGCGTGCGCGGCCACGGACCAGGAGAGGAAACATGACTGACCGCATTGCCAACGCACAGTTGCGCGGCAAGGTGATGAGCGCGGACGAGGCTGCCGCCCTCATCCCGGCCGGGGCCCAGATCGGCTTCGGCGGATTCACCGGATCCGGTTACCCCAAGGAGCTCCCCAAGGCTCTCGCCGCACGCATCACGGCTGCTCACGAGGCCGGCGAGGACTTCACCGTGAACGCCTTCACCGGCGCTTCCACCGCGCCCGAGCTCGACGGCGTACTCGCCGACGTCAACGGCATCGGCCTGCGCACCCCGTACCAGTCCGACCCCCACATGCGTGCCAAGATCAACGACGGCACGTCGTACTACATCGACACCCATCTCTCCCACTCCGCCCAGGTGGTGGCCGAGGGCTTCTACGGCAAGCTCGACTTCGCCGTCGTCGAGGCCACCCGCATCACCGAGGACGGCAGTATCATCCCGACCTCCTCGGTCGGCAACAACAAGACCTACCTCGACTGCGCCGAGAAGATCATCATCGAGGTCAACTCCTGGCAGTCCCTCGACCTGGAGGGCATGCACGACATCTGGAACGGCTACCTCACCCCTCCCAACCGCCCGATCATCCCGATCACCAAGCCCGGGAACCGCATCGGTGACACCTTCTTGACGATCGACCCGAACAAGGTCGTCGCCGTCATCGAGACCAACGACCCAGACCGCAACACGCCATTCAAACCGATCGACGACGACTCGCGCGCCATCGCCGGCTATCTGCTCGACTTCTACGACAACGAGGTCAAACACGGCCGCCTGCCGAAGAACCTGCTGCCGCTGCAGTCCGGCGTCGGCAATATCCCGAACGCCGTGCTCGACGGCCTGCTCAACTCCGATCTGGAGAACCTCACCAGCTACACCGAGGTCATCCAGGACGGCATGGTCGACCTCATCGACGCCGGCAAGCTGACCGTCGCCTCGGCCACGGCCTTCTCGCTGAGCCCCGACTACGCCCACAAGATGAACGACGAGGCGGCCAGGTACCGCAACTCGATCATCCTGCGTTCCCAGGAGATCTCGAACCACCCCGAGGTGATCCGCCGGCTCGGCGTGCTGAGCTGCAACGGCATGATCGAGGCCGACATCTACGGCAACGTGAACTCCACCCACGTCGCCGGCACCCGCATGATGAACGGCATCGGCGGCTCGGGCGACTTCACGCGCAACGCCTACATCTCGGCGTTCGTCTCGCCGTCGATCGCCAAGGACGGCGCCATCTCGGCGATCACTCCGATGGTCAGCCACGTCGACCACACCGAGCACGACGTCATGGTGATCATCACCGAGCAGGGCCTCGCCGATCTGCGTGGCCTGGCCCCGCGTCAGCGCGCCAAGAAGATCATCGAGAACTGCGCCCATCCCGACTACAGGGCCCAGCTCACCGACTACTACGAGGCCGCGCTGAAGGCCTCGAAGGCCAAGCACACGCCGCACGACCTGGCCCGCAGCTACGACTTCCATCGCAACTTCCTCGAGAACGGCACGATGAAGCTGAGCTGATCCGTCTGGACGCCGGTGAGGGGCCGCCTTCGGGCGGCCCCTCACTGGCGTTTGGGGACGTGAAACCGCCGCGTCGCGGCGTCCAGTGCGAGTTCGTCATCTGATCGATACTCGGGCAAAGCTGCCCATGCCGCGCCTCTTCACGCGGATGGCCCCCTCACTGGCGCCCGGGCCTGGAGTCGCCGCACCGTGGCGTCCAACACGAGTTCGTCATCTGATCGGCGTTCGGGTGAAGCCGCCCGAACCACGCCTCTTCTTTTCAAACGGGTGGCACCCTCATCGTCTGCCGGGCGTGACCGTGGGCCTCCGCCCCGGTCCAGGGCACATGGTCTCTCATGCCCTCTCCCGCACCGGAGCCTTTCCCGGCCTGGCCCTCGCAGCGACAGCCGAACCCCTGCTCGAGGGAACGTGCCAGGCAGCAGGCCGTGTCCTGTGAGGCAACCGGGCCGAAGGAACGTGCGGTCCCCGCTCGGCCGGTCAGGCGTGTTCAGCCGAGCAGCCGGGCGGCCAGCTGGTCCGGGGTGTCGACGACGGCGAGGGACTGCTCGGCGCGCAGTTCGCCCGGATCCCCGGCGCCCCAGGTGACGCCGATCCCGGGCATGCCTGCGGCCTGGGCGGCCCGCAGGTCCCAGACCGAGTCGCCGACGTAGGCGACCGAGCCCAGGGAACCGCCCATGCGGGCCAGCCCGGCCAGCAGCGGCTCGGGATCGGGCTTGTGCCTGGTGGTGTCCTCGACACCGCACGCCACCTCGATGAGTCCCTCGTAGCCGCACACCCCCAGGCCGTGCTCGGCCAGGGACCGCATCTTGGCGGTGACGACCCCGACGCGCAGCCCCGCGTCCCGCAGGCCGGCGACGAGATCGACCATGCCGGAGTAGGCGGTGACGTACTCGTCGTGGTGAGCGACGTTCCACTCGTGGTAGAGGCGGGCGACCTCATCGGGGCGGTCCGGCACGACGCTGGCGACGGCCTGGCGCAGGGGCAGCCCGATGAGCGGGGTGACCTCCTCGCGGCTCAGCGGCCGGTCCAGGACCTCACGTCCCAGGTACTGCCAGGTGGCGACGATGAGGTCGATCGAGTTGATGAGGGTCCCGTCCAGGTCGAACAGGACGAGTTCGTACGGCGCCGTTGAGCTCACGTAGGCGAGTCTATGGCGCTTTCGTCCTGCTCCACCCGGCCGATCGTCGGGGTCGTCGCGGTCCAGGGGCAGTAGGCTTGGCGGGAACCGAGCGACCCGACGCAACCGACGAGGCAGATGAGGTGAGCCCGCAGCATGAGTTCCGACCCGAACGGCAAGGGCGTACCGCCGGGCGAGCAGGACACCGTCCCCGAAGCACGTCGCATCAGCATGAGCCGGGACTCACTGGACGAACCCACCCGCACGAACCGTCGAGCGCTGCCCGACGAGGCGCTGCCGTCCGCCGCCGATGTCATCGCGGCTCAGGACGTCCCAGCACCGAACCCCGCCGCCCCGGGGGAAGCGCAGGGCATCGGCCGGGCCCCCGCGCACCACGTCGAGACGCTGCCCCCGCTGGAGGAGATGCACCGCGGCGTGCCCGTGTCACCACGCACCGGCGAGCCGCGGCGCACGGGCGCACTCGTCGCGCTGCAGTGCTGCCTGTACGCCGCCGCCGTTGCCAGCGGGCTGGGCTACGCCCTGTACTGGTGGCGGGCCATGCACGTGGAGAACTTCGACCGCTCGGCGTGGGTCGTCGGCCTGCTCGATCCGCGACCCGGCAGCGCCGGATCCATCGTGCTCGTCATCGTGCTGGCGCTGCTCGTCGTCGTCATGGTGGGTGCGCCCGCCGTCGCCGCCTACCAGGCGTGGACGGGTGAGCGTTTCGCGCAGACGCTGTCACTCGTCGCGCTGGGGGTCGCGTTCCTCGGCGCGCTGTTCAACCCGCTGGCGTGCCTCGCGGTCCCGCTGGCGGCCGTCGGCGTTGCGCTGTCGCGCTCCAGCGGGGTGACGAGCTACTTCGATGCCTGGGAGGCGCTGCGCGCGCCGGTGCACGAGGCCGAGGCCACGGGCAGGAGAGTCTTCTACGGGCGTCTGCCCCGATTCCAGTGAGGAGTGGGTCATCGTGGCGAAGAACCAGGTGTGGGGCGCGCTCGGTCGTATCGCCCGGGACGTGCTGCGCACATCCCTGCGGGAGGCCGAGAAGAAGGCACGCAGGGACGCGAGGAGGCCCTCGGGGGTCTCCCTGCACGATGCGCGGGGGCAGGACCACTCCCGGCATAGTGATGCCGGTGGGCGTCCGGCGCCTCACCCGACGAAGAACTACCCCGGCGACTACACCCGCAAGCCCACGCTGACCTATGACCCCCATCCCGACCGGATGGCCGATCCGGGCGAGGTCGTGTGGACCTGGGTGCCCTTCGAGGAGAACTACGCGCTGGGCAAGGACCGGCCGGTGCTCATCATCGGCCGTGACGACGACTGGCTACTGGGGCTCATGCTGAGCAGCAAGGACCACGACGACCGGGCCCGGGACGAGCACCTCGAGGGCCGCTGGTGGTGCAACATCGGTTCAGGCGAGTGGGACCAGCAGGGGCGCGAATCCGAGGTGCGCACCGACCGCATCATCCGCGTCGCCCCCGGCAACGTGCGACGCCTGGCCGGCCGGCTCGACAAGGAACGATTCGACCTGGTGGCGTCCGAGGTGGAGGAGCACTGGGACGACTGACGGCCCTGCCCCGGCCGCAGGGACGGCTCGTGGCGACCGTGGTGTGAGGATCCGGGCGGATGCGCTAGAGTATGGCCCAGCCGCAACGGCTTCGCGGGCGTAGCTCAATGGTAGAGCGCCAGCTTCCCAAGCTGGACACGCGGGTTCGATTCCCGTCGCCCGCTCCAGTTCTGCAGAGGGACTCGTTCCCATCCGATTTGCTGCTTCACGAGCGGTCGCTCAACTCGTCCTCGCCTCGGTGGAATCGGCGGCTCGCCCTCTGGGGCAGAGAAGATGACCACTTGTCGTGGCCGGGGAACCGATCAGCATCAGAGCACGAGGCAGTGAGCGAGACCCCGTTGTGCATCCCGATTGGAGCTGTGAGAGAGGAAAAGCACGAACTGAGACAAGCCGGCACGTCAGGCTGGTTCGAGACGAAAGCGGCGCCCCTGCCAGTGGTCGATGAGCCAACGGTCGTGGCTGGCGATGACCAGCGTCCCGGTCCACCTGTGGAGTGCTTCCTCCAGCGCCTGCATGGTGTCGAGGTCGAGGTAGTTGGTCGGCTCGTCGATCACGAGGACGGCAGGGCGTCCGGCGAGCGCCATTGCGAGCTGAGCGCGTCGCTGATTACCCGCAGACAGCTCCTGAATGGGGGTGGTCCACATCGATGGGTGGAGGACTCCCCTGCCGAGTCCACCGATTCCCTCGCGCCAGATCTCTTCTGGAAACCCCGGTTCGCCCTCGCATGGCAGGCGTTGGGGAACGAATCCGATGGATCGGTCGCTTGTGATCGTTCCACCTGCCTGAGCATTGACGGGTGGCTTCCCGGTAGCGATCCAGTTGAGCAGTGTGGATTTCCCGGCCCCGTTGGCGCCCGTCACGAGCAGGTGCTCGCCATAGGAGAGATCGAAGCTGGTCGGCGCCAGCCGATGCTCGACACCGGCTCGCCGTGCCGATATCGCGAGTCCTGAGCGAACCGGCGCGGAATTGAACGGAAATGACAATCCGTAGGTGCGGGGTTTGCGCACCTCGTGGCGCGCGAGGGATTCCAGCCTCCGGTCATCGCTTCGGGTTCGACGGGTGGCTGTTGCCGCGGCGCGGTCGGCGTAGAACTTCCTGGCCATGCCCTCGGCAGCGGCCAGTCGGACGCCGCCGCGAGCGATCCTGCCACTGGATTGCCGATGCTCCCGCAATCCGCGTTTCTCGGACTGCTGGGCGGCATGCAGTTCAGCATGCCTGGCGCGGGCCTGCCTCTTCGCGAGCAGATAGTCGGAGTAGTTACCCGCACAGCGGTGGAGCCCAGGGAGTTCATCGGCCCCTTCGGCTGTGGCGAGTGCCCGCCAGACCTCGATGTCCATGTCATAGATGACCGTGGCGGTGCTCTCGATGAAGGCGCGATTGTGGCTGGCCATCAGCACCGGCCCGTCCCATCCACTGATGATCTGCGTCAAGAAATCCACCGCCTCGGCGTCGAGGTGATTGGTCGGCTCGTCCAGGATCAGCACCTCGGGGAGCACGATGAGCGTGGCCGCGAGCCGGAGCCGCCCGCGCTGACCAGGGGACAACGACGCCAGGCTTCTGAGGCGCCCCGAACCGGTGAGGTTCAGTAGGCCAAGACCAGCGAGGACGTCATCCATCCGCGCGTCGAGTGACCACGCACCACGGGTCGTCATCTGGGCGAGCAGCCGGTCGTACTCCCGAGCAAGGTCATCGCCGCTGTCGTTCTCGGCGATCTGCGCCGTGACCTCCTCAAAACGCACGGTGAGCGCCCGCACGGGCCCGAGCGCGCCGTCGAGGTATTCTCCGACGCTTCCGGTGGAGTTCTCGACGTCCGGCACGAGATGCGGCCCGGCACCGGCCCCGTCGCATGTGACCGCACCTTGCTCGGGCGTTATCTCACCCGCTGCGATCCGGAGCAGCGTCGTCTTGCCGCAGCCGTTCGGGCCGATCAGGCAGGCACGCTCACCGTCGCCGACGTGAAGGCTGACGTGGTCCAGCAGCGGGAGGGACGAGTAGGAGAAGGAAACATCGTCGACAATGACGGCAGGCATGATGATCTCCGGGACGCAGGAACTGGGCAGCGTCTCAGCCAGGCTGAGTGGAGATCAGATCGTCATTGCAGCAGGATCCTCCTTGGAGAATGCGACACGCACACGGGCTCGTCGCCGCCAAGTGTAGCCAGGGCCCGAATTTCGATCTACTGGCCCGGAGGCACCGACCCTCGGAAGGCATCCTGCCGAGATGCCGGCACTGATCCCGACGCCTGTTGCGAAGGCGGGGGCCTGCCTCGGCGGTGATGGCGACGTGGCTGGTGAGCTCTCCCCCGGGTCGTTCTCATGCGGCAACGACAAAACCAATCCCGGGGCGGCCCGGGACCTCGTACCGTTGGTACCCAAGGCGCTGTCGAGAACGGAGAGGGCGGTCTCATGCGGACGAGGCGACAGACCATGGCGGGCACCCACCGGCATGGCCTCGATCTTCTGGAAGCAGGTGCTGCTGGGATGAGACGAGTGATCACGGTGGGGGCGATACTGGCTGGGGTCGCGGTCGTGGTGCTGGCGGTGGTCATCGCCGTCGCCGTGGCGACCGCTCCGGGGCCAGATGCGGCGGTGCTGGTGGACGGGGAGAGCAGGACCTCCTCGTCGGGCCAGTACACGGCCGAGTTCTTCTCCGAGGACAGCGACGGGCAGCACCTCGTGTACCCGGTGATCAAGGACCGGGCGGGCATCGTCGTGTGGAGCGACGACGAGCGCTATCTGCAGAGCGCGCACCCGGTCGGGGTGATCTGGCAGGAGGACGCCGACGTGCTGTGGCTGCTGTCCAGCGACATCGGCAACTCCCGCGTGGTGCAGGTCGACGGGGAGTGGACCAAGGACAGGGACCAGGCCACGCTGCCACCGGACATCGCAGAGATCGAAGGGGGGCGCTGAGCAGTGGTTCCGTGGGCCTTACCCCCTGGGAGTACCGCGTACGTGACTCAATGCGCCAGGAACCGGCGAGAGGCTCCAACAGTCAACAGCAAGGACCCTTGGGCTAGGTCTTCTTCCCTACCCACTCCGGTTCGCGCTGCCATCTCAGCCTCGATCCGTGATCCACACACCCTCATCCGTAGCACAAAGCACACCATCCGTAGCACCAAGCACATCATTCGTAGCACAAAGCACTACAGTGGCCGCATGGGTGAGGTGATCAGCCAGCGGGAACTCCGCAACAACAGCGGGCGCATCATGCGAGAGCTGGACAAGGGGAGCACCTTCGTCGTGACACGCAACAACCAGCCGATCGGAGAGCTACGGCCCTTGAGACGTCACCGACTCGTCGAGAAGCAGGTCGTGCGTGAGGTTTTCAAGGGGGCCCAGGCCATCGATGCCAAGGCCTTCAGGCACGACGTCGATGACATCCTCGACCAGGACGTCGAACCCCGTGAATGACGTCGCCCCGCCCGCAGGTCTCCTCGACACCTCGGCAGTCATCGACCTCGAGAAATTGCTCGACAAAGACGCGATGCCTGCCCGGCTTGCGATATCAGCGGTCACGATGGCGGAGCTGGCCGCGGGCCCTGCCGCTGCCACGGACTCAGCCGAACGAGCCAGAAGACAGGATCGTCTGCAACGCGTCGAATCAACGTTCGATCCCATCCCCTTCGGCATTGAAGCGGCACGAGCATTCGGGCGTATTTATTCAGCAGTCGTGGACGCTGGCCGGAAGCCCCGCCGGCGCATGGCAGATCTCCTCATCGCCTCAGTCGCCCTCGCCGAAGACCTGCCGCTCGTCACGCGGAACCCCGACGACTTCCTCGGCCTCGAAGGACTTGTCACCATCATCGCCGTCTGAATATTTCGCCGTATCCTGCACGACCATCGAGTCAACCGATTCGCACCGTGAGTTCGTCTGACTCTGGGACCGTCCCGGAGCCCTCACAGCCCGGCGACGAAACCACCAAGCCGCTCCAGGCCCTCGGCCAGCTCGTCGCGGCCGGCCGCGTAGGACAGCCGCACGTGCGTGTCACCGGTC
Organism: Propionibacterium australiense; assembly: GCF_003666605.1. Lineage (GTDB taxonomy): Bacteria > Actinomycetota > Actinomycetes > Propionibacteriales > Propionibacteriaceae > Propionibacterium > Propionibacterium australiense. Next base: position 23,505 of record NZ_RCIV01000027.1, read on the forward strand.
GCCGGGCCGAAGTCGAGGCCGGGGGTGAGCGCCACGTGCGCCTCCTCCAGAGCGCGCTCGCAGAAGGTCCACGCGTCGAGCCCCGTGCCGCTGACGTCGAAGTAGACGTAGAAGGCGCCGTCTGGCCGGACGGGCACCGGCAGACCGATCCGGTCGAGCCCGTCCAGGACGATGCCGCGACGCGCCAGCAGTTCGAGCCTGCGGTCCTCGCAGGCAGCGATCGCCTCGGGAGTGAAGCAGGCCATCGCGGCGATCTGCGTCGGCATGGCCGCGCAGAGGAAGAAGTTGACGGCCACGTTGTCGGCCGGTTCGATGAGCTCCTCGGGCAGGACCAGCCAGCCCAGGCGCCAGCCGGTCATGCCGAAGTACTTGGAGAACGAGGACACGATGATGGCGTCCGGGTCGGTCTCGAGGGCCGTGCGCGCCGGCGAGCCGTCGGCGGCCGGGTCTGCCAGCGCCAGGTAGATCTCGTCGACGACCCGCCAGGCGCCGCGTTCGCGGGCGGCAGCGCAGATCGCGGCGAGCTCGTCGAAGCCGATGGTGGTGCCCGTAGGGTTCGACGGCGTCGCCAGCTGCACGGCGGCGGTGCGGTCGGTCCAGACCGCCTCCATGGTGGCCCGGTCGAGCTGGTAGCGGGTGGCGGGTGTCGTCGGCGCGAGCACGACCCGGCCCCCGAAGGCGTCGACGAGTTCCCGGTTGCACGGATAGCACGGATCGGCCATGACGACGTCGTCGCCGTGGCCGGTCGTGAGTGCGGTCGCCAGGAGCAGGCCCGCCGAGGCGCCGGCGGTGATGAGGATACGGCGGGGGTCGAGGTCGAGGCCGTGGCGCTGCCGGTAGAACCCGGCCACGGCCTCGCGCAGCGCAGGCAGCCCCGCCGCCGGGGTGTACGGCAGGGGGCGGCCGTCCATGGCCTGCCGCATCGCCTCGTGCACGCCGGGCGGCGCCCCGAACGAGGGTTCACCAAGACTCAGCTTGGCGATGCCGATGCCCTCCGACTCGAGCTCGCGGGCGCGCGCCCCGATGCTCATGGCGTGGAACGGCTGGGCGGACAGGGCCCGCTGCGCGATCTTCGGAGTGGTCATGACGGCTCCCGGTGCTTGTCGTCCGCCGCCGGGCGACGGCGGACCGCGGGATCAGCCTAGGGCAGGCGAGCCGGTGGGACGGGCCCGGCCCGTTCCTCGGTCCGGCCTGCGAAAGTCGTTCAGCCTGCGTGTCATGTGACGCACGAAAGACGCAGGACGAGGCCGATATGGTTCGTTGAGGGAGGTCCCGTGCATTACACGATCAGGCATCTGAGGGACAGCGAGCACGATCTGCTGGACGACTTCCTCTACGAGGCGATCTTCGTTCCCGAGGGTGTCGAGGCACCGCCCCGGTCCATCATCGAGCACCCGCAGCTGCGGGTCTACACCGAGGACTTCGGCCACGAGGACGACCACTGCCTCGTCGCCGAGGTCGACGGAGGAGTCGTCGGGGCGGTCTGGGTGCGCATCATGGACGATTTCGGCCACGTCGCCCCGGACGTGCCGTCGCTGTCCATTGCGCTGTACGAGCAGTACCGCGGCCGCGGGATCGGCACGGCTCTGCTGGAGGCCATGCTCGGCCTGCTGCGGGTAAAGGGCTACGAGAAGGTTTCGCTGTCGGTGCAGAAGCAGAACGCGGCGCACCGGCTGTACAGCCGGTGCGGTTTCCGACCCGTCCGTGAGACGGCCGAGGAGTACGTCATGGTGTGCGAGCTGCGGCCAGCAGCCGGGGCCAGTGGGTCTGCCAGCCGCCCGCGGCCCGGGCCTCCTGGCCGGCGCTGATGATGAGGCCGTGGAAGGCGCCGAACTCGTCCACGGTGAAACCCTCGGCGTGAACCCGTTCGTTGAGCGCGGCACGGGCCCTGCCGTAGTCGGGGTGGTCGCCGAGACCGGCCACGGCGAGCAGCCTGCGGGCGTAGCTGTCGAAGATGAACACCGGACGGCGGTAGGCGTACAGGCTGATCGCGTCGGCGGTCTCGGCCCCGACGCCCCGCACCGCGAGCAGTGCGGCCCGCAGCTCCTCGTCGGCCCAGGCCGCGGCCTGCTCGTCGTGACGCGCGAACCAGTCCGCCAGCTCCTTCAGGCTGCGGCTCTTGGCGGTCATGAAGCCGGACGGCCGGATGGCCTCGGCCAGCTCCTCCCGGTCGATCGCCCGCACCCGTTCGGCGTCCAGCAGGCCACCGGTGCGCAGGGCGTCGAGGGAGCGTTCCACGTTGGCCCAGTTCGTGTTCTGCACGAGCACCGCGCCGGCCATCATCTCGAACCGGCCCTCGCCCGGCCACCATCCTGGCGACTCGGTCGTGGCCGATAGCACGTCGAAGAGCTCGCGGAATGTCGTCACAGCGGTGTCAGACACAGACGCGAGTCTATGAGGGATCACCTCGCCACGGCCGAACCCGTCGGGCGGGCGCCCCGCAGGGCCGCCAAGAATAGTTCGTCAACTTCACCGCCGCTTATCGGGGGATCGCAGCGAGAAGACTCCCCGGGGGTGCTGCATCCGAGGCCTTGGAACCGTCCGACACCCGCAGCATCCTGGTGGATGATGCCGATGACTTGTGCCCGCGGGCCAGCGAGGTCACGAGCCGGCAGCACACGCCAGCCCTCCCCACAGCGCATGCGGCCAGCCGAAGGCGTCAATGATGAGGCACTCACCGGCGATCCACCCGGTCATGACCAGGCCGGACAGGGCATGGGCGAAAACGAACCAGCGTGAACCCCGGCTATAGCCAGAGAGCCGCCCGCTGGAAACCGCCGACGACCGCACCGAGGAGGACTGCCGCGAGTTCTTCACGGTGATGTACGAGGCGAATGCCCCGAAGGTTTGATCCGGGGTTTCGTGGTGAATGTTGGCGGTGTTCCAGACGTGCTCGATGGGGTTGTGGCCGGGAGCGTATGGCGGCAGGAAACGAGGGGGCTGCACTCCAGTAGCCGACCTGGCCCGTAGAGGCCGGTCGAGGTGGCAGGGTGGAATCTGGCGTCGTCCAGCACGAAAGCTATCTGTGGCCCGCCAGTCGGCCAGTCATTCTCGAATGGTTTTCTCGCCGCGTTCGATCCTTGCAGCGAGAATACTCACATCGACATCACGAGCGGCATGCAAGATCGCTTCCGTCTTCGTTCACACCGGCGCATGGGCATTGGAACGCTTCTTCCATCCGACCAGGACAGCTGTTTCTTCCGGGGCGTCCTCGATCTGCATATTCAGATCACACCCAACCGAGACTCAGAATCCACCAATAATACGGCCTTGGTTCAGTGCTGCCATGGTTTGCCCCCGGGGAATATTCTGAGTCCTAGAGATGTTCTCTCCAGCCAGGAGAAGTCGGATGGCGAGGCAAAACAGAAGGCCTGGGATCACAGAAGACGTCTCCATGGAACATATGAGCAAGCACTACTCGCCACAGGCGAGAGGATAGAACAAATGATAGAGGTGTTTCCCGTGAATATCCAGTTGATACAGGGGATCTTCATACCGTTTCTTGGAACCAGCCTAGGCGCGGCAACCGTATTCTTTTTACGAGAGGGTATTTCCGACGCCACGCGACGAATCTTAATCGGATTTGCGGCCGGTGTTATGATGGCAGCCTCCTTCTGGAGCCTACTGCAGCCCGCCTTGGACAGCTCTGACCACATGGGAAGACTTTCATTCATCCCTGCAGCCGTTGGTTTTCTGATCGGCATTGGCTTCTTCTGTTCCTGGGTCTTTCTGCGCCGCATAATGCACATGGACGAGAAAGCCGGAGAGCCGATAAGTGGATTGAGGCGGAAGAGCAAGCTCATCTTGGCCGTCACTCTGCATAACATACCTGAGGGGATGGCCGTTGGTGTAGTCTATGCCGGATGGCTGTCCGGAGAAACCGGAATCAGCCAGGCCGCCGCACTGGTCCTGTCACTTGGCATCGCCATTCAAAATTTCCCTGAGGGGGCCATCGTATCCATGCCGCTCAGGGCAGAGGGGATGCCGAAAATGAAAACTTTTTGGTACGGCGTCCTCTCTGGGGCTGTGGAACCGATTGCTGCAGCGGCGACCATCGTCACCGCGAGTACGGTTGTCATCGTATTGCCGTATATGCTGGCTTTTGCCGCTGGAGCAATGATTTATGTAGTAGTCGAGGAGCTGATCCCGGAGATGTCATCGAACACACATTCCAATGCAGGGACAGTCGCCTTCTCGCTGGGCTTTGTACTGATGATGATTTTGGATGTGGCGCTGGGCTGACATGAGCTTGGCCACATTCAAGGAGAAAAGAACGCTCATCACCATGAATATGGCCGTCATGAAACAAGATCGGTTTCTGGTTGGGGTTTGGGGAGGTGTTCGAAGTCGTAGTCGAAGGTACGACCAGTGACGTATGAAGCGAAAGCTCCGAAAGTTTGGTCCGGGGTTTCTCGC
>NZ_RCIV01000028.1 GCF_003666605.1 Propionibacterium australiense
CACTCAAAGAAACCCGCACCAGCAAAAACTGGCACAGACAAAACAAAAAAACTAGAAGCACGCTGTTGAGTTATCAAGAAACAACCACACAACCACAGCACAAGCCAAAACCCACACCATGGACGGCAGCCCGTTTATTATAGACCACCTGAGATCGGAATCAAAATCCCACCCTCAGGGCGGTCGGGACATCCAGACCGAGATCACTGCCCTAGCGAGCACCGAACCCCTTGCCAGGAGTCCCTCTTCAGTTGTCGAACTGCCTTGCGGCAGCTCGAGAAACATTACCCTGTTCGCGCCAGCGACGCAAGTCGGGTCCTCCAACTCGATCGGATCCACGCCAACAAGCCAATGAATGACCTTGTCAATGGCTTTTTACGTGTTGGTGGAAGCAGGAGCGGCCGACCATGACGTGACGAGATGGCCGAACACCGGCCGCGGGGACCCACCCTGCACGCCTATGTGGCGCTGTCCTCTGTGACAGGCTGAATCCTGTGCGTAGAGCCCCACCGGTACGGTCGGTAGGGGCGGCCCCAGGCCGGACAGCCCCAAAAGGCGAGCGAGCCGCTAGCCCGGCTCCACTCGACCCAGGAGAAGTCTGGGGCTGGAGCGACAGGAAACAGGGCTGCGAAGCGTTCCGCCCCGACGTGGCAGCACCCCGAGCCGGCCGGGGAACGAGCGGCTCAGGGGCGCAAGCTGTGGAGACCGCTCCGAACAGACGCGGGGGCGGGCAAGGCGCCGCAGGCTCCGCGTGTACCATCGGCCGCCCGAACAGAGGTGAGAGCCGGGTCATTCCACCGAGCGACTCGGGGTGCAGGATGGAGCGCTCCGAACAAAAGGTGAGGGGCCGGCCGTGAAGGCCGACCCCTCACAGGGATCAGTGAGTCGCCCCACCAGGGTGGATCAGTACATGCCACCCATGCCGTCGTCGGGGGCCGGAGTGGCCGGCTTCGGCTCGGGCTTGATGGCGATGACTGCCTCGGTCGTCAGGAAGAGACCGGCGATGGAGGCGGCGTTCTGCAGCGCGGAGCGCGTCACCTTGGCCGGATCGATGATGCCGGCCTCGACCATGTCGACGTACTCGTCCGTGGCGGCGTTGAGGCCCTGCCCCTTGGGGAGGCCCTTGACCTTCTCGGCCACGACGCCGCCCTCGAGGCCGGCGTTCACGGCGATCTGCTTCAGCGGGGCCTCGACGGCGGTGAAGACGATCTGGGCTCCGATCGCCTCGTCGGTCGTGAGACCCTCAGGGAGCCCAGCGGATGCGGCGGCCTGGATGAGGGCGACGCCACCACCGGGAAGGATGCCCTCCTCCACGGCGGCCTTGGCGTTGCGGACCGCGTCCTCGATGCGGTGCTTGAGCTCGGAGGCCTCGACCTCGGTGGCGGCACCGACCTTGATGACGGCGACGCCGCCGGCGAGCTTGGCCAGACGCTCCTGGAGCTTCTCGCGGTCGTAGTCGGAGTCGGAGTTCTCGATCTCGACGCGGATCTGCTTGATGCGTCCCTGGATCTGGTCCTTGTCGCCGGCGCCGTCGACGATGGTCGTGGCGTCCTTGGTGACGTTGACGGAGCGGGCCCGGCCGAGCATCTCGATCGGCAGGGTGTCGAGCGAGAGGCCGACGGTGTCGGAGACGACCTGGCCACCGGTGAGGGTGGCGATGTCGCCCAGCATCGCGCGACGGCGGTCACCGAAGGCCGGAGCCTTGACGGCGACGGACTTGAAGGTGCCGCGGATCTTGTTGACGACCAGGCCGGCGAGGGCCTCGCCGTCGACGTCCTCGGCGATCACCAGGAGCGGCTTGCCGGTCTGCTGCACCTTCTCGAGGATGGGCAGCAGGTCCTTGAGGGACGAGACCTTGCCGTCGACGATGAGCACGTAGGGATCGTCGAGGACGGCCTCCATGCGCTCGGTGTCGGTGACGAAGTAGGGGCTGATGTAGCCCTTGTCGAAGTTCATGCCCTCGGTGAGCTCGAGCTCGAGGCCGAAGGTGTTGGAGTCCTCGACGGTGATGACGCCTTCCTTGCCGACCTTGTCCATGGCCTCGGCGATCTGCTCGCCGACGGCGGGATCACCCGCGGAGATGGAGGCGGTCTGGGCGATCTGGTCGCGCGTCTCGACGTCGATGGCCAGCTTGCTCAGCTCGGCGGAGATGACCGCGGTGGCCTTCTCGATGCCGCGCTTGAGCTCGATCGGGTTGGCACCTGCGGTGACGTTGCGCAGGCCCTCGTGCACCATGGCCTGGGCGATGACGGTGGCGGTGGTGGTGCCGTCGCCGGCGATGTCGTCCGTCTTCTTGGCGACCTCCTTCACCAGCTCGGCGCCGATCTTCTCGTAGGGATCGGAGAGTTCGATCTCCTTGGCGATGGAGACGCCGTCGTTGGTGATCGTGGGGGCGCCCCACGACTTCTCCAGGACGACGTTGCGGCCCTTGGGGCCGAGCGTGACCTTCACCGCGTTGGCGAGGGTGTTCATGCCCTCCTCGAGGCCGCGGCGGGCCCCGCTGTCGAATTCAATGAGCTTTGCCATGTTCGGTGGGAATCCTCCCGCGCCGGTCGCCCGGCGCTTTCTTGTCCGCGTCGGCGGGGCCGGCGCTTCGTTGTCAATGTGAGACGGATCGACGATGCCCGCGACGGACGGCTCCTACGAGCCTCACCCCCGATCCCCGGGTGGCACTCAGCCACACCGAGTGCTGACCACATTTTTAGCACTCGAACATGGCGAGTGCAAAAGGTCTGTGCCTCGAAATTGAGCGTATCCGGCTCAATCCTCGGCGGATCAGCCGGGGCCGTCAGCGGGCCAGGCGATGGGCCGAACGGTCGCGGTGCCGCTGCTCGCGCAGGCGGCGCAGCCGCTTGACGAGCAGGGGGTCGTACTCCAGGGCCTCGGGGCGGTCGATGAGGGTGTTGAGGATCTGGTAGTAGCGCGCCGATGACAGATCGAAGCGCTCGCGGATCTCCTGCTCCTTGGAGGAGCGGGCCGTCCACCAGGACTTCTCGAAGTCGAGGATGGCGGCATCGCGCTCGGACAGGACGCCGGCTGCGTCGATCTGCTGCATCACCTGGGGCATGCCCCGATTCTAGCCCACCGAATGACACCGTTGTGATTCGTTGCCCGCGCGGGGAAGTGCCCCTCGACAGATGCGCTCGGCATGGCGAAGAACGCGGGTCCATGACACTATATTCAGGAAGCACCTGACACAGGCGGTCCAGGAGGGTCGGTAGCTCTGTGACTGCGCGCCACACAAGGAAGGACCACTCATGCGACCACTGACGGGCGTCGTGAAGAACTACGCCTGGGGTTCTCCTGACGCCATCCCGGCGATCCTCTGCACGGAGTCGGACGGGATGCCTCAGGCCGAGTACTGGCTCGGCGCTCACCCCTCCAGCCCGGCGGCCATCGAGGACACGACGCTCGACCGGCTCGTCGCCGCCCGCCCCGAGGTGCTCGGGGCGGCCCGTGAGCGTTTCGACGGCCAGTTCCCCTATCTGCTGAAGATCCTGGCGGCGGCCCGCCCGCTGAGCCTGCAGGCACATCCCTCCCTGGAGCAGGCGCTCGCCGGCTTCGCCGCCGAGGAGGCCCTGGGGATCCCGATCGACGATCCCACACGGACCTACAAGGACACCTGGCCAAAGCCCGAGTTGCTCGTTGCACTCGGCCCCTTCGAGGCCCTGTGGGGTTTCCGCGACCCGCTCAGGACGGCCGAGCTCTTCGACGCCCTCAAGCCGCGCGAGTCGCTCGAGCCGCTGATCGGCCCGCTGCGCCATCGCGGCGCCGAGGCCGGCCTGGCCGAGGTCTTCCTGGAGTGCCTGTGCCCCGACGAGGCGCACCGGGCCATGATCAACGGCGTGCTCAGCGCGGCGCTCCACCACGCCGACGCCGGGGGAGAGATGGGAGACTTCGCGCGGCTGGCCATTCGCCTGGACGAGTTCTACCCCAGTGACCCGTCGATCCTGGCGGCTCTCCTGCTCAACCATGTGCACCTGGAGGCCGGGCAGGGGCTGCATGTCCCGGCCGGTGTCCTGCACGCGTACCTGAGCGGCACCGGGATCGAGATCATGGCGAGTTCGGACAACGTCGTGCGCGGCGGCCTGACCCCGAAGCACATCGACGTCGACGCCCTCGTCTCGCTGCTGCGCTTCCTACCGGCCGAGCCCGACGTCGTCACGCCCGTACCGATCGGGGCCGGCATCTCCTACTACCCCACCGACGAACCCGAGTTCGCCCTGTGGCGCGCCGAACTGGAGCTGGGCCGCCCGGCCGAGCTGCCCGGCGCCGGGCGCGCACGAATCCTGCTCGTCATCGAGGGACACGTCCAGATCCAGGACGGGCAGGGCGGTGATCTCGGCGAGATCCACCAGGGGCAGTCGGTCTTCTTCGAGGCCGACGAGCAGATCCGCCTGCACGGTGACTGCCTGGCCTTCGTCGCCGCCTCCGGCGAGATCGACTGAGCGGGAACGGGCACGGCCCGCCGCGGCGATTGGCCGGATCGGCCCCCCGGACGGCACAATGGTTCTTGCTCGGCGGTGGTGCCGCACGAGCCGCCGGCCGGGCCGGCGACGCCTCCGTAGCTCAGCGGCCAGAGCATTCGCCTTGTAAGCGAAGGGTCGAGGGTTCGACTCCCTCCGGGGGCTCCACGGTGGAGGGTGCGCGGCACGAACGGGGCCTCGGTACGCCCGCTTCCCGGCGCCCACCGTGAACCGGCGACCGCGCAGTGACGACCTGTCATCCGAGGCCGCCGGCCATCCGGGATCGCCGGCCCGGCCCTCAGATGACACCCACGGCTGGGAGACAGGACGACAGCGGCCCTCTGCCAGCAGTACGCCATGGCGCCGCCGGCACCTCGATCCGGCAGGCCATGACAGGGCTCGGGCCACCGCACGGCCGCCACGGCTGGAGTCCTCCCGGCACCGCCTACGGCGAAACCCCGGCGCCAGCGATCCCGTGTCGGGGGCCGCTGCGATAATGCTCGAGTAGCGAGACAAGGGAGCCTCCATGTTCACCCGTATCGGCCGTGTCGTGTCCCGTCACCCAGTGGGCTTCGTCGTCGGGTGGGCGGTGCTGCTGGCGGTCATGGCCGTCCTGGCCTTCCAGGGGCTGGGCGCCGGCGGCCTCTTCGACCGGCTGGCGAGCACGGAGGCCACGACGCCCGACAGCGACTCGGAGGTCGTCTACTCGATGACCCTCTCCGACGACGACAACGGCGAGACGATCATCGTCATCGCCAGCGGTGTCGACGTGGCGGGCGACTGGCAGGGTGTCGCGGCGGCCGCCACCGCGGCCCGCGGCGAACTGGCCGAACTCGACGACGTCGCCTCCGTCCGGGACGCCTTCATGCTGCCGGACCCCACCTCTCAGGAGGCCCTGGCCCTGCTGTCGAGCGACGGCGATGGCTTCGTCGAACTCGTCACGCTCGACGAGGGGCTCAGCGACCACGCGTCACAGGACGCCAACGAGCGGGTGGTCGAGGCGGCCCAGGGGGCATGGCTCGACGCCCTGCACGAGTACGGCGCCACGGCGAGCGCGCACGTCGTGTCGACCACGCTCATCGCCGACTCCATCACCGGCCTGGTGCAGAAGGACCTGGTGCGCGGGGAGTCGGTGAGCCTGCCGGTGGCGCTCGTCCTGCTGGTGATCGTCTTCGGCGGTCTGCTCGCCGCGGGGCTGCCGCTGGCCGGGGCGATCGTGTCGATCCTGATCGGCATGGGCGCGCTGTGGTGCCTGACCTTCGCCCTGGACGTCAACTCGTTCATCCTCAACGTCATCTCGATCATCGGCCTGGCCCTGTCGATCGACTACGGCCTGCTGCTCGTCAGCCGCTACCGCGAGGAGACCGCCGCCCAGCTTGCCAGGGACGGCTGGCGTGACGGCACGCTGCCCGTCGGGGATGCCATGAGGGATCTCGTGCGGGGCACCGTCGTGCGCACGGTCGCCACCGCCGGCCGCACGGTCTCGTTCTCGGCGCTGACCATCGCCTGTTCCATCTGCGGTCTGTTCGTCATGCGCTCCCCCATCCTCAGGACCATCGGCGCCGGCGCGGTCATCGTCACCCTGCTCGCCGTGGCGTGCACACTCACGCTCGTGCCGGCGATCATCACGCTGCTCGGCGCCCACCTCGTACGCCCCAGCGCCCTGAGTCGGGTGCCGGGGCTGCGGCGTGTCCTCGCCGCGGTGGGCGACACATCGTCCGACGACGGCGTGTTCAGCCGCCTGTCGCGCCGCGTCGTGGCGCACCCGTGGATCGTCATGCTCCTCGTCGTCGCCCTCCTGGCCGTCATGGCCGCGCCCATCGGCTCGCTGCGCCTGCGCACCAACTTCGCCGAGTACATGCCCGCGGATTCCCCCGTGCGCGCCGGATACGACATCCTCCAGGGCGACTACCCGGCGCTGGCCACACCCACGATCAGCATCGTCGCGCAGACCGATCCGACCGCCGTGGCCGGATTCGTGTCCGGCATACAGGCCATGGACGACGTCACCCACGTCACCGCCACCGAACTGGCCGACCACGAGCACATGACGCTCATCAGCGTCCTCATGGACGTCGACGACCCGGTCGGCCCCCAGGCCAGCGACACCGTCGACCAGATCCGCGCCATCGACCCCGGCTACCAGGTCTGGGTAGGCGGCCAGGCCGCGCAGCAGACCGACTTCACCGACTCGATCGCCCAGGGCGCGCCCTGGGCGGCGCTCATCGTCATCGCGGCAGTCCTCGTGCTGCTGTTCTGCATGACCGGCTCGTTCGTCGTCCCGCTGAAGGCCCTCCTCATCAACACCTTCTCGCTGGTCGCCTCACTCGGGGCGACGGCGTGGCTGTTCGAGGGCGGCCACCTGGGACTGCCGCGGACCGCCGGCCTGGAGACCTTCATCGTGGCCTGCCTCATGGCATTCGGTTTCGGCCTGGCGATGGACTACGAGGTCTTCCTGCTGGCCCGCATCACCGAGTACTGGCAGGCCGGCTACGACAACGACGAGGCAGTCGCCCGCGGCCTGCAGCGCTCGGGCCGCATCATCACCTCCGCGGCCGCCATCATCATCGCCGTCTTCCTCGGCTTCGTCTCGGGCGAGATGATCGCCGTCAAGCAGATCGGGGTGGGCCTGGCCATCATGGTCACGGCCGACGCCACCCTCGTGAGGCTGCTGCTCGTGCCCGCGACGATGACGGTACTCGGCCAGTGGAACTGGTGGGCACCCCGACCACTGGCCAGGCTGTACCGGCGCCTCGGCCGGCAGGAGCCTGCGGAGGACGCCGCAGCGCAGCAGTGACCTCCTCCACTGGCCCCTGTCCGAGGGCCTGCGGGAGGCTCGGTGAGCGGTGGCGTCCTAACGGCCGGCCGAGCGTCTGCGGCGGGCCTGGCTGATCCTGCGCCACAGGGCGCCGCCGGTGCCCTCCTGCCCGGTCTGCACGTAGCTGAGCGCATTGGGATTGCGCAGCACGACCTCGACGTCGACGCGTCCGCGCACCGAACCGGCGACGAGCAGCCGGTCGCCGGTCTTCAGCTCGAACCCGGGGCCCGGCCGGTCGATCGTCTTGGCGCCGCGGCGGATCATGAGGATGACGGCCTCGCTGCGCCAGCCGCGGGAGGCCGGGTCGGTGAGCAGGTGCTCCACAGTGACGGTGCGCCCCTGCCCCAGCGCCTCACAGACCGCCTCGGCGCCGTGATGACGCAGCACGACGTCCCACAGCTCGGGGATACGCCCGCGCCCGTAACGGGCCAGCCGGTCGCACAGCAGCTTGCAGTCCTTCTCGGAGTACTGGCTGATGCGTTTGAGGTACTGGCCGAGCAGGGGCGTGGTGATGCGGGCCAGGAACTCCTGGGCCACGATGTGGCTCGGCACCATGGACAGGTCGTCGGTGAAGGCGTCGAACAGCGGGGTGTTGGCCGTCTGGTTCTGGCGGGTGACGATGAAGATGTCGGGATTCAGGTCGCGGGCCGTCACGGCGATGGCGAGATTCTTCGTGTCGGAGGCGTTGCCGGCGACGAGACCGTCGGCCTCCTTGACGCCGGCGGCGAGCAGCGACTCGGAGTCGATGCCCGAACCGCGCACGTCCACGCCGCCCTCGTCGTAGTGGGCGACGTCGATGACCGACACCTCGATGCCCGAGCCACGCAGCTCCTCGACGACGGCGTGACCGAAGCGCCCGAATCCGCACATGATCCACTTGCCACGCGGGGGCTGGCTGGGTTCTGGCATCGGTTCGCCCTTGAGGCCGATGAGGGTCTCGCGGAGCCGGTAGCGCTCGGGCGCGGTGATGGCGGCGGTGAGCTGGCGGGCGAACCGTTCGAAGGGGTTGACGACGAGGTCGCCGCCGAAGACACCGACGTGGGTCTCGGCGTCCCGGTTGCGGATGCGCGCCAGGACGGCGACGCGCGGGGCGAGCAGCCGGGTGGTGACGGCGATCGACTGGTTCTTCTCGTCGTCGTCGGTCAGGGCCATGACGCCGCGGCAGTGCGGGGCGAGCAGGCCGGCGTTCGACAGCACCTGGGGCTGGGAGGCGTCGGCGGCGATGAGCGGCGGGTCCTGGTGGAACTCCTCCAGCCGCAGCCGGGCTAGGCGGTCCTCGTCGCGTTCGATGACGACGAAACGCAGGTTGAGCCGGTCGAGGCCGTGGCAGACGAGCGTGCCCGTCTCGCCGGCGCCGACGACGATGTAGAAGGGCTCGCGGATCGAGTAGATCTTGCGGACGCCGCGGGACTGGCGCACGGCGTTCTGGAAGGAGTTCTCCTGGAGCAGGGCCAGGATGTTCACCAGCGAGTAGTACCAGCCGATGACCGTCGCGTAGATCGTGCCGAGCATCCACAGGCGCTGGGCGGTGGAGTAGGCCTCCGGGATCTCCCCGAGGCCGATCGTCGTGCCGGTGAAGCTCACGACGTAGAAGGCCGTGAACATGTCCATCGGCTCGGTGGGATTGCCCTGGGCGTCGACACCGGGGATGAGGCTCAGCCCGAAGGTACACACCGCGTAGATCCCGACGAGCAGGATCAGCGGGAACCTCATCCTTCGCAGGATGAGGAAGAAGACGTCGGTCAACGCCCCCTGGCGTCGCCTCCGCGTTGAGCTTGCGGGCATGGCGAGTTCAGCGCCTGATCTGGATGATCTCGCTGATCATGAGGACGACCGAGATGAGATTGGCCAATAGCGCACCGCCCGACATCGAGACGATGAGGGAGATGTGCTCGGGCGTCATCGTCGTCGCCGCGATCTGCGTGGCCCACACCCAGATGATCGCGGCGACGGCCAGCTGCAGGTCGGCCACCAGCGAGGTGGCCAGGTGCACGGCGCCCAGCTGGGTGCGGTCACCGAACTTCAGCACCGTGGTGATGAGACTGACGACCAGTGCCGCCGCCAGCTCGTAGCCGTTGTGCTGGGCGGGGTCGTCGATCCGGCCCAGGAAGAAGCCGAGGTTCAGTGCGGCAGCAAGGGTGACGAAGAAGCCGAAGACGACTTTTTCCAGGTTCATGACGCTCCCATCGTGACGCTCTGGCCCAACATTATTACCGACCGGTGCCGTGACCGGTCGAGCTCTTCGCGTCACAATGACGTCATGGACATCCGGATCGTGCGCGCAGACATCACCACCGTAGCGGCCGACGCGATCGTCAACGCCGCGAATCCCTCATTGCTGGGCGGGGGCGGCGTGGACGGGGCGATCCACCGGGCCGGCGGGCCCGCCGTGCTCGAGGCCTGCCGCGAGCTGCGGGCGACGAGCCTGCCCGAGGGGCTGCCGCGCGGGCAGGCCGTGGCGACGACGGCCGGGCGGCTGCCCGCCCGATGGGTGATCCACACGGCCGGACCGGTCTTCTCCCGCACCCAGGACCGCTCGCAGGTCCTCGCGGACTGCTACCGCAACTGCCTGGCGGTGGCCGACGGGCTGGGCGCCGACAGCATCGCCTTCCCCACGATCTCGGCCGGCGTCTACGGCTGGCCGGTGGCCGATGCGACCCGCATCGCGGTGGACACGCTCACCGCGACGCCCACACGGGTGCGCACCGCGCTCCTCGTCGCGTTCGGCGACGAGGCGTACGAGGGCTATGCGCGAGCGCTGGCAGCAGTGCAGGGTTGAGGGGATCGGGCCGCCCCAGGGGATCAGGCCCGCGCAGCCTGATTGTTCTTGCGCCAAGAACTGCTGAATGCGACGACGAAGACGACCACGACGAGGGCGATCGCGACGTAGTTGGCGATCCTGGAGTAGACCTCGAGCACCGCGGTGATGGGCGCGCCCACCAGGTAGCCGATCCCGGTGCAGCCGAGCAGCCAGATGAGGCAGACGGTGCAGTTCATGGCGACGAAGCGCCGCACGCTCATCCGGTTGGCCCCGGCCAGGACGAAGACGACGGCCATGAGCGGCAGCGGGATGGGCACGTAGGCGAGGAACATGCCGAACCAGCCGGCCCTGTCCGCCCAGCGCTCGACCTTCTCGTAGCGGCGCCTGGCGCGTTCGGAGCGGCCGGCCCAGACCTCGATCATGCCGCGGCCCCACAGCTTGCCGGCCCACCAGTAGACCCAGTCGAACTTGCAGCTCATGATGGTGCCGGCCACCAGGACGAGCACCCAGGGGATGGCCGCGTGGTAGTCGCCCTCGCGCATGAGGGCGCCGAACGTGGCGGCGCCCGTGCGCGAACCGGTGACGGCCACCAGCACGGGGATGCGGCTGGCGGCGCCCAGCAGCCAGGCCCGCAGCGGCAGGATGGCGAGACTGACGGCGCCCAGGACACCCATCCAGGCCAGGCAGGCGATGTCGGACCTGCCGGGCTTGTGCCGCCAGGGCATGGCGGGATCGTCCCACCAGTCCTTCTCCTGTTCGGCAGCCGATTCGTCGTCAACCGCGGGGCCGGCAGGGTTCCCGGCTCCCCCGCCCGACGAGACGTCCACGGGCACCGCCGGGGGGAAGTCCTCGCCGGCGTCGTGCTCTGCGGCCGCGTCCCGATCGACGCGCCTGGGCTCGTGATTCACCTGGCCAAGGCTACCCGCGGGCACCGATACGGAACATCAGTAGCCGCATCGCAGCGCGTCTCGGCCGGCGGGTCCCCCTCGGGTGGCCCCGGGAACACGGGCATGACCGGCTCGCGCCGATCCGTCAGGGCGGGCCGGACGAGGCGGCTGCCCGCTCGTGCACGGCCCACAGGCGCTGGTAGGTGGGGCTGGCGGTCAGTAGTTCCTCGTGGCTGCCGGCCGACTCGATGCCCCGGTCGCCGAGCACCACGATGTTCTCGCAGGCGCTGATGGTGTTCAGCCGGTGCGCGATGACCATCACGGTTCGTCCCGAGACGAGCGAGGACAGGGCGCGCTGGATGCGTACCTCGGTGCGCGGGTCTACCGACGCGACGGCCTCGTCGAGCAGCAGTACCGGGGCGTCCTTCACCAGGGCCCGCGCGATCGACAGGCGCTGCCGCTGGCCTCCGGAGAGATTGCCGCCGGCCTCGTCGACCATCGCATCGAGCCCGTCCGGCATCGCCTCGACGAAGTCGCGCGCCTGGGCCAGCTCGAGCACGCGCCACAGCTCGTCGTCGCCGATGTCGGCGCCCATGGTGAGGTTCTCCCGCACGGTGGCGGGGAACAGGTAGACATCCTGGTAGACCGTGGTCACCTGCCCGGCAAGACCGGCGGGGCTCAGATCGCGTACGTCCGTGCCGGCGAGCAGCACCGCGCCCTCGTCGACGTCCCAGAAGCGGGCGACGAGATTGGCGACGGTGGACTTGCCCGAACCGGAGGGGCCCACCAGGGCCGTCACCTGGTCCGGGCGGGCGGTCATGCTCGCATGATCGAGCACCCGGCGCCGGCCGCGGTAGGAGAAGGCGACGTCGCGCAACTCCACGGTCACGCCATTCCCGGCCTGGGCGGGCCCGTCAAGCTCGCCCTCGGGCAGCGGTTCGAGGTCCCACAGTTCACCGACCTGCCTGGCGATCCGCGACTGCAGGTGCCGGTAGCTCGACAGCTCCAGCAGCTCCTGGTAGGGCCGGTACAGGCTCAGTGACACGACGAGCATCAGCAGCGCGACCGACTGGGGCAGCCCCGCGTCGAGGTGACGCAGGCAGACAACCCAGATGAGCATGGCGAAACCGAGTTCCAGGACGCCCGAGGCAGCGGACGTCAGAGGGCTGGTCCGCACGGCCATGGCGACGCTGCTGCGGCGCAGCTCCTCGACCGTGTCGCGGTACCTGCTGGCCTGCGGGGCATCAGGATTGGCGCGGATCACGGCAGTGCCCTGGACGAACTCGAGGAGATCGCTGCTGGCCCTCGACCGCATCCGCATGACACGGCCGAGCACCTTCTTCTCGGCGCCGTCGGAGACCCACAGCAGCAACCAGAACACCGGCACCCCGAGCAGGGCCGCCAGCGCGAGCCGCCAGTCGAAGACGAACAGCACGACGGCTGCGAGCAGGGGCTGGAGCAGGCCGACGATGATCTTCCCGGGCAGATTGATGAAGTCGATGAGGGACAGGTCCGAGACTACGAGCGTGGCGGTACGGCCCACGTCCAGACGGTCGTACTCCCCGAGCGGGATGCGCCGCAGGTGCCCCAGCACCGAGCGCCGCAGCTGCATCAGGGAACGGTTGGCCTTCCGCCACCAGGTGCTGGCCAGCCCCACACCGACGCCCCAACGGACCAGGAAGATGCTCAGCAGTGCGAGCCCGTAGCGCCACCAGGCCCCGGCGGACGGCGCCCCGCCGAACACGTCGAGCAGGGCGAGCACGACAACGACGACCGGCGCGCTGGTCAGCATGCCCTCGGCGATGATGAGCCACAGTCCGCCGCGCCACAGGTCACGACGCTGGTGGCCCACCATGGCGAGCCATTGACGCACCGGATTCATCGAGC
The DNA here is from genome assembly GCF_003666605.1 of Propionibacterium australiense. Taxonomy (GTDB): domain Bacteria; phylum Actinomycetota; class Actinomycetes; order Propionibacteriales; family Propionibacteriaceae; genus Propionibacterium; species Propionibacterium australiense. Next base: position 12,820 of record NZ_RCIV01000028.1, read on the forward strand.
CCAGGCCACGGACCCGGGGCGTCTCGCCCAGTTCCTCGGCGAGCTCCCGGCTGCGGACGTCCTCGGCGATCCGAGGGGGCCTTGCGGCTGCTTCGGCCCGCGTGGAAGAGGCGGCGGATTCACTGCCGCCGGTGAGCTTCCAGCCCTGGGCGTCAAGGTAGTCGGACCACAACTGCGCGTACTCGGGGCAGTCACGCAGCATCGCGTCATGGCCGTCGCAGTGCAGGATGCCCCCGTCCTGGACATAGGCGATGCGGTCGTGGCCGGCGATGGTGCCGAGGCGGTGGGCGACGGTGATCACTGTCGCATCGGCCCGCAGCTCGCCGAGCGCGGCGTTCACGGCGAACTCGCTCTCCGTGTCGAGGAAGGCGGTCGCCTCGTCCAACAGGACGATCTGGGCGCCCTTGAGCAGGGCACGGGCCACCGAGATCCGCTGCCGCTGGCCGCCCGACAGCCGGCCGCCGCCGGCCGGCAGGACGGTGGCCCAGCCCTCGGGCAGTTCGTCGACGAACTCGCTGACCCGTGCCCGGTCGGCCGCGGCGATCACCTCATCATCCGTGGCATCGGGGCGGGCCATGCGGATGTTCTCCATGAGGGTGTCGGCGAACAGGTAGTCGTCCTGCTGCACGTAGGCCACACGACGCATCAGCTCGACCGGGTCCATGTCCCGCAGGTCGACCCCGCCCAAACGCACCGAGCCCTCGGTGACGTCGTGGAAACGAGCGAGCAGGCCGAGCAGGGTCGACTTGCCCCCGCCGGACGGGCCGACCAGGGCCAGCGAGGACCTCTCGGGGATCTGCAGGCTCACGCCGTTGAGCACGTCCGGGCCGTCCTCGCCATAGCGGAAGTGCACGCCACACAGCTCCACCGCGAAACCGGCCGGCTGCCGGGCCTCGTCCGGTACCGGCAGATCGGGCTCGTCAAGGATCTCCGCGATGTTCCTCAGGCCGGCCTCGACCTGGTACTGGAGCACGGCCATGGAAATGAGCAGACCGGACAGGGGCTGGGCGAATCCCGATCCGACGAGCAGGAAGAACACGAGTGTGGCGGGGCTGACGATGCCCTGCGCGGTGCACCACAGGCCGACCGGCAGGATCAGCAGGAGCGGGTTGGACACCAGCGCGGTGCCGGCGACGGCCTGCCACTTGCCGCGGTCCTCCTTGAGATTCTCGACGTCCAGGGTCGCCCCGATGGCGGTGTCGGTCGCGGCATGGCCCATGTGCCCGGCGAGGAAGCCGCGCAGCACGCGCATACCGCGAAGATAGGTGACGACGGTGGTGTTGAGATCGGCCTTGATGCTCGACTCCTTCTCGGCGAAGCCGGAGGATCGGCTGACGGCCCAGGCGACCATGGCGACGGCCAGGATCACGAGTGCCACCGCAGCCAGCCCGGCCCGCCAGCTCATGACGAACATCGCGATGATGCTCGCCACCGGCACGGCGATCGCCGCGGCGATATCGGGGATGGCGTGCGAGAGGCCGAGTTCGAGTTGTTCGACGTCGTCCTGCAAGACCTTCTTGATGTGCCCGGAGCTGCGGGCACGGACCCGACCCAGCGGCATCAGTGCCAGCCGATCGGCCAGCGCGACGCGCAGATCGGCGAGGATGCGATAGGCGGCGTTGTGCGAGACGGCGTTGGCCAAGGCCTTGAACACGATCTTGGCGACGACTGCGGCCACCGCCCACGCGGCGAGCATGAGCAGGCGCGCACGATCCGGGTGCCGGCTGAGGAACAGCTCAGTGGCGACGAGGTAGACGATCAGATAGGGGGCCAGACCGAACAGCGCTCCGGCGATGGACAGGAATGCGCTGGCGATCAGCGGTCCCTTGCGCCGGCCGATCATCCTGGCGATGCGCTGCCGCCCACTCTCCTGCACGGGATCAGACATGAAACACCACTCCGGTTCTCTGGGCAATTGGGACGTGAGGTGATTAGGTGTGGCTAACCTACAACGTTGTCTGTGGTTGTCGCCACCGCTCGCTTTGGCGCAGTACTTCCGCGACAGGAGAACACTTCGACGGCCAACCCCATTGCCTGCAGAACCCCGTGCTTCCAGTGCAGCAGCCCAGATCATGGGCTGAGGCTTACACTTCCCGCGAGCCTCTACAGCACTGGGAACCCAATCATTCACAACGTCCAACTAATTGAATAAGCGCTCAACTATTTGAATATAGGTAAGCCTTGTCTATGTGGCTAGAATGCCGTCATGTCGAACATCGACGATCGGAGAATCCCCACGGCCCGTCGTGGCGTGACCGGTGCTTTGTTGCGCATGCTGGGTGGTCAGGATCACCTCCTGACCGTCACCGGGGTGGAACCGCTGACCTCCCACGTGAGGCGCATCGGCTTCCACAGTCCAAGCCTGTTCGACGATCTGTCGGAAGGACCAGCCACCTACATCCGCTGCTGGTTCCCGGATCCGACGCGTCCCGGCGTCGAGCACCAGCGGGGTTACACCCCCATCCGCATGTGTCGCTCCACCGGGGCACTGTCCATCGATTTCCTGCTCCACGAACCCGCCGGTCCCGCATCGAAGTGGGCGCGGCATGCCGCAGCCTGACAACGGCTCGGGGCGACGATCTATGGAACCACGCCGTTCGAGCTACCAGATCCGACACCGGAAGGCATGCTGTTGATCGGCGACCCGGCCTCTCTACCCGCGCTCAACTCGATCATCGACGCCATACCGGACGAGGTACCGATCGAGTTGTACTTGGAACAGTCCAACCCCCTCGATGCATCCCTGCCCGTCGCGACACACCCACAGCTTCAGCATCGGTGGGTGCCGCGCTCGGGCGCGAGGTCCCTGGCCGACGCCATCGACATCCGCGACTGGAGAGGTTGGCATGTGCAGGCCCTGACCGAGGCGTCCTCACTGAGACGACTGCGCCCGGTACTGAAATCGGTCATGGGATTCCCCAAGGACCACACAACCGTTCAGGCCTATTGGGTACAGGGCCGTACCATGGGGCGAAGCCGAGGCGGCGGCAGCTGAGACGCACTCAGCCCACTCCGTGCAGCCAACCCGGCACCTGGGCATCCACGACGCCGACCCCACCGGGCCATGCGCACATACTCAACGCGCTGCTTGCGATCACCCAGATAACACTCATTCGCACTAAAAATAAGGCTTGCCTCATCTAACCATATCGTCTATGGTCATGGTCATTGTGAAGAGTCGACGCATAACCCTCCAGGACTAGGAGAACTCGTCATGGATGACCGAGCCCCCCTGACGGTTCAACCCTCCACTCCGCAGGCCATGGGGCGCAGCGCGCGTTTCTCGCTCGTCGCGAGCCTCTACAGCACCCAGAACTGGAGTGATATAGGTTTTTCGGACAGTGGTTACTGGTTGGTTTTAGGCTGCTGCCCTGTGTTGTTGTCTCCATTCGGTGTCGACTTGGTTGGGGGTCCGGTAGTCAATGGCCGAGTGGAGACGTTTG
>NZ_RCIV01000029.1 GCF_003666605.1 Propionibacterium australiense
AATCCCACACAACATCAGACGCCGCATGAAGGTCGTCAAGGCTCAGGCCATCACTCATTGCGGATTCCTCCAAGGGGGTGGATGAGGCAACCCCGCCAGTCTAGAACGATCACACCTTGTCGACAGCGCTTTTTGTCGACAGCGCTTTCACATGATGAGAGGGGCGCGGCGGGTCAGTGGCTGCTCGGCCCGGCGGTCTGGACGAGTTCGACGGTGCCGCTCATACACATGTAGCCACGCCCGACACTCATCGGGACGGTCGCCCTACGCGGCAGCCGGGCACCCAGCAGGTCGCCGTCGTAGTCGACGTTGGGTTGCAGCAGGACACCGCAGCGGGACTTGCGCAGGGTCTTCGTCCAGTGCGAGTAGAGGCTGCGCAGGTCGTCGGAGCGGCCGGCGGCGACGATGTGCAGGTTAGGCATGCCCGACTCGACGAGTGAGTTGATGGACTTGTCGCCGTCGTCGAACTGTTCGGCGTCGTCGATGAGCAGCAGCACCTGCCCGGTGGCCAGGCGCAGCTGGGATGTGACGGCCGCCACCTCGTCGGAGCCGACGGACACCTGGTCGAGCAGGGGCGAGTCGATGAGCGGGGAGCGGCGCATGCACAGGCCCCACACCGACAGGTCGACGCCGTCGCGGGCTGCCGCGGCCCTGGCGGCCTGGGCGGCGGCCAGCAGCACGGTGGACTTGCCGCTGCGGGCGGGTCCGGCGATGAGCATGTGCTCGCCCTCGTAGGTCTCCAGGGCGCCGACCGCCAGGTCGGAGCCGCGCAGGCCGATCGGCAGGCGCCAGGGTTCCCCGGTGAGGCGGGCGTCCTCGAGGCAGTCGGCGATGTCGACCTCCGAGGGCAGGGTCGCCACGACGCTGTGTTTCGGTTCGGGGCGTCCCCACCGCTCGCAGAGCAGGTCGACGGCGGCCTCGACGGTGCCGTGCGGGGTGGCGATGTGGGTCTGCAGTTTCGTCTCGGCGCCGACGCAGCGGCCAGGGACGGGCGGGGGCGCCTCGATGGCCTTGATGCCGCTCATCGAGTAGTCGTAGCGGTCGGCAAGGTGGAACAGCCAGCGCTGGGTGGTGACCTCGTCGACGGCAGCCGGGATCGCCTTGGCGCGGCTGGTCGTCACCGCCGTCCAGATGCCCAGCTCGGGGCCGTCGGCGTAGATGCGGTAGAGGCTGTCGAGCAACGCCATGCCGTCGATGTCCTGGTACTCGTCGCGCAGGGTGCCCAGCCCGTCGAGCAGGAAGACGGTGCGCCGGTAGTGTCCGGCCGGGTTCGCCTTGCGACGGTCGAGTTCGTTCTTGAGGTAGCGCAGCAGGCGAGTCTGCTGCTCGCGGGCCCCAGAACCCGAGCCCGCGTAGCCGATGGCGTGCGGCAGTTTCCCGAGCGGCGCCAGGTCGCCGGCACCCATGTCGAGGACGATCAGGTCCATCTCGTCGGGCGGCAGCGCGTCGGCGAGGGTGAGGGCGACGGTCGCCAAGGCGGTGGTGGTGCCGCTGCCGGGGATGCCGACGAACAGGGCGTTGCCGCGGCTGGTGTCCCAGTAGGTGAAGACCTGGCGCTGGTGCTCCGGGTCGTCGGACAGGCCCAGGGCGACGCGGGTCCCGTCGGTGCCGGTGACGACCGGCTGGGGTTCCTCGTCCTCGGCGGCCTCGGCGCCGGGCGCCCCCTCCGGGTCGAGCCCGTCCTCGCCGGTGAAACCGGCCAGGTCGACGCGCGCGCCGAGCGGTGTCGGCCACACCGGGCGGGGCGGGGCGATACCCAGGTGGTCGGAGGCCTCGATGATGGCCTCGATCATGAGGTCCATGTCGGCGTCGGTGACCTCCGCGCCCTTGGTGCCGCCGAAGGAGACGGTCTCGCCGGGACCGCCGAAGACGACGTCGCTGTACTCGACCAGGACGGCGTCGACGGACTCGGCCCGGCCGGTGACCAGCGCGGTCTGCACCGGGGTGATGTCCTCCTGGCCGAGCTTGACCCAGGAGCGGCCCTTCTGGGACCGGCTGATCGCCGCAGCGTGCGGCACGCCGATGACGTTGTTGGAGTCCTCCTTGCTCTGCACGCGCAGAGCCACCCGCAGGTTCGTGTTGGCGAGGATGTCGTCGTTGACGACGCCGGCGGGGCGCTGGGTGGCGAGCACCATGTGGACGCCGAGGGTGCGGCCGACGGCGCCGATCGAGACGAGTGAGGTGAGCACGTCGGGGAAGTCCTTGGCGAGCATGGCGAACTCGTCGACGACGAGCAGCAGCCGCGGCATGGGTTCGGCCGGGTTGGTGGCCAGGTAGGCGTCGAGGTTGTCGACGCCCTCCCCCGCCGCGGCGAACATGCGCTGGCGGTAGTCCATCTCGGCCTCCAGGGCGCGCAGCGCGCGGTCGGCGAGCTGCTCGTCCAGGTTCGAGATGGTGCCGATGGTGTGCGGCAACGCCTCGAGGGGTTTGAACGCGGCGCCGCCCTTGAAGTCGATGAGGATGAAGGTGAGTTTCGTCGGGTCGTTGCGGGCCGCCAGGCCCGCGACGAGCGAGCGGAGGAACTCGGACTTGCCCGAGCCGGTCGTGCCGCCGACCAGGCCGTGCGGGCCGTCGCGCACCAAGTCGAGTTCGAAGGAGCCGTTCTCGCCGACACCGACCGGCGTGGAGGTGCCCCGCGAGTGCGCCCAGAGCTCCTCAATCTTCTCGGGGGTGATCTCGTTGATGCCCAGCAGCGGTGGCAGCCGGATGAGCGAGGGCAGGGCCGCGCCCGGCACGACCAATTCGGGGTCCTCGAAGCGTGACAGGGCCACGGCGACCCGGTGGGCGGTCTCGATGTCGATGCCGGCCAGCACCGCGTCGGAGATGGTGGTCCTCGTGCTGGGGTAGGTGACGACACCGGCGCCGTCCTCCCGCACCTCGATGATCGTCGAACAGGCCGCGGGCAGCTGCTCGACGGCGGAGGCGATGACGATGCCGGGCACGTGGTTGACGGGTTTGCCGTCGCGGTCGGTGGCGACGCCGCGGGCCCGGCCCAGCAGCTCGCGGGCGGGCGCCTCGCGGCCCTCCAGCAGCACGTCGGAGTCGATGACGAGCAGCGCCTCGGGCACCGGGTAGCTGTCGATCTCGTCGCGCAGGGACCGCAGCTGGGTCTCCGAGCGGCTGCGTTCGCAGGACAGCCAGCGGTCCTCGGCGCCGCCCAGACGGCGGGTGTGCGGCAGCCAAGGGGTCCACTCCCAGGCCTGCTGGCGGCCCGGGTCGCAGTAGACGCCGATGGCCAGGTCGGCGGGACCGGACTGCACAGCCGCCTGGATGACGAGCGAGCGGGCCACCGCCAGGGCGTCCTCGCGCTCCCCCACGACGCCGACGACGCCCGAGGCGGCCAGGTCGACGAGGATCGGCCCGGCGGTGATGCGGCTGGCGTTGATCATGGCCTTCACGTCGTCGTCGAGGCGGCTGCTGGTGTTGCGGTCGACGGGCACCGTCCAGTCGACGGTCCCGGTGCCGGCGTGCAGGTTGAGGAAGTCGGGGTGCCCGGGGCGGCGCTGCCACAGCGTCGTGGACGGCAGCTCGGCGACGCGGGCGAGGGTGGCGGGGTCCGGTGAGACGCTGCGCAGGCGTTCGCGTTCGTCCCTGGCGGTGCTGGTCAGATCGGCGGTGAAGTCCTCGCAGGCCTTGGTGAAGCGCTCGTTCTCCTCCTTCTTCTCCCGTTTGGTGCGGCGCTTCTGCTCGAACCACTGGAAGATGGCCATGACCGGGCTGAGCATCGCGATCATCGCGTAGCGGGGGCTGCCCATGACGACGACCATGCCCATCGCGACGACGATCGGCCCCAGGATGCTGGCGATCGAGAACTTGTTGCTGCTGGAGATGTTCTTTCGTTCGGGCGGGACGAGTTTCTCCGGCGGGGCGGGCTGGCCCGGGCGGGGCGGCCGGTTGAACGGGACTGTGCCGACGCGGGTCTGGTTGTGCAGCGAGCCGGGGCGCGGCGCGAGCTGCTCGGAGCCGTCCTTGCGCAGCAGCACGGTGGCGCCGCCGACGGTGACCAGCGCGTCCCGTTCGACGAGGACGCCCTCGCCGCTCTCCAGCCGGATGCCGTCGACATAGGTGCCGTTGGTCGACGAGCAGTCGGTGACGCGCAGCCCCTCGCCGTCGCGGACGATCCGGGCGTGTTCCCATGAGGCGCTGGGTGAGTCGATGACGATGTCGGCCTGCGGGGCACGGCCGATGACGAGCCAGCGGCGAGCCGGCACCGGCACGATCTGTCCGGCGTGCATGCCGCCGGACAGGGTCGCCGTCCAGCCGTCGAGGTTGGCCGGCGGCTCGACGGGCTCGGTGCCGATCGTGCAGCCTTCGAGCAGCACGATGTCCGAGACCAGGTCGGACGCGTGGTACCGCGTGTCGTCGACCCAGATCGTCTCGTCGTCACCGGGGCGCGGCTGGCCCGTCGACTCGACGAGGTCGCCCAGGCTGGCGTCGGGCGCGAACTTGCCGAGGTCGATCTCCCGTCCGTTCGGGCCCGCAGCGACGATCAGCCTCATGTGCTCTCCGATCCTTCCGTGACACCGTCACCGACCGCTTCGACCGTGTCCATGCAGACCCATCGTGCCGGGAATGCCTGTGCTGCGACCTCAGCTGCTCGCGGTCGTGAACCAGACGAGGGTTCTGGTCGTGGTGCTCGGCCGCAGCCCGAGGTCCTGCGAGGAGGCGCTGAGCACGGCCATCGGACCGTCGGGCAGGCCGGCGTGCTTGCGCAGGTCGAGCGGGGCCCCGGCCAGGCCGTCGTCGTGACCGAGCACGAGCTCGCCCATGGCCTCGGTGATCTTGGCCGGTTTCGTGCTGCCGGCCTCCGCGGCGGCGTCGGCGAGGACGACGAGGGCGTCGTGCGAGGCGATGTCGGCCGCCTGGGCGACCTCGCTGAAGGTGCGCTCACCGGACAGGTCCGCGTGCTTGTTCTGGGCCGCCATGACACGCACCCCGGACAGATAGGCCGAGATGGCGTTGCCGTCCGCCCCGCTCGTCAGGGCCGCCGCGTCGCTCGTATTGGTGCCCACGCTGAGCAGCGGGGCCGACAGCGAGGCGTTGTTGTCGACGAGGGACTGGGAGAACTGGGCGCTGAGCGCGTCGGGCGTGCAGATGATCGGCACCTGCACGCCGGCGTTCTGCAGGCCTGCGACGGCCGCCCCGAGACGGGTGGCGGGGCCGGAGACGATGACCGAGTCGGCGCCGGCCGATTCGATCTGGGACTGGATCGTCGTGGCGAAGTCCCCTGCCGAGGCGTCGGCGCGGCCGACGTAGGCGATACCGGAGACCTCGCCCGATCCGGCGTCGACCAGTAGCGGCGCCGTGGCCTTCTGGGAGGCGAGGGCGTCGCCGAGCTTGCGGCGCACCTGGTCGGTGCTGGGCCCGGTGATCCACGCGGTCTCGCCGAGTGCCCCGGTGTCCTGCACGTAGGGGGCGATGACGGGCACGCCGAGTTCGTTGGCCCTGGCCAGGGCCGCGTCGACGTGGTCGCCGCTGGTGGCCATGACGATGCCGGCCACGCCCGCCTCGGACAGCGCCTGCACGGCGTTGACGGCCTCGGCCGAGTCGCCGCGGTCGTCGATGGTGGTGAACTCGACCTCGGTGCCCGCCAGGCCGAGCCGGTAGGCGGCGACCTGGATGCCGTTGGCGTTGTCGGCCCACTGCGAGCCCTCCGTCTCGCCCGTTCCGAGGCTGACGATGACACCCACGTTGAGGTGCGAGGGGACCCCGGAGATGCGCAGCGCCAGCTCCGTGGACTCGGCGGGGGTGTTGTCGGAGCCGCCTCCGTTTGTCGAATCGTCTCCGCCGCAGCCGCTCACGGTGAGTACCAGGGCCATGGCCAGGGCGGCGACCCGGCCGGCCAGGCGCGTGCGGGCGCTCACCGGGAGCCCTCGATCGAGAAGACGTACACCGAGTTGGTCGTGCCTCCGCTGGGCTTGCGCATCTGGAACAGCGGCAGCTCGTCGAGCTGCTCCAGTGCGGCGCTCATCTGGGCCTGGCGCAGCAGCAGGCCGCCCAGGTCGGTGCTGCGCACATTGGCGTAGCCGGTCATGGCGCCGCTGGCGACAGCCAGCTGGGTGTCCGCCGTTCCGGCGAGGGCGGCGTTCGTGCCGAGCGCGCCGAGCAGGCCGGAACCTGCGACACTCGGGTCGCCGATGTCGGCCAGCAGCTTGGCCATGTCGCTGCCGAGCAGCGCGTTCGCGCCGGCCAGGTCGGCGGCGGACCGGTCGATGGAGTCGGCGACCGCCTGCTGGGCCTGCTGGGTGTCGGCTTCCATGGACTGCTGGGCCTGGGCGTAGCTGTCGGCCAGCGCCTGGTTCTCGGCGTCGATGGACGACTTGGCCTGCTCGGTCATCTGCTGGGCGGACTGGCTAAGGGCCGACTGGTCGAACAGGCTCTGCTGGGAGTTCCTCGACGCCTGGGTGATCTGACGGATCTGGGTGTCGATCGACTCGCTGTTCCGCCGGGCGACCTCGGCCGCCGAGACGGCCTGCTGGAGCTTGCTGCCCTGCCCGTCACCGGCGCCATTGACGCTCTCGTTGAGCGCCGCGGCGTCATTGCTGAGGGTCGTGGCCTGCTGGGCCAGGTTCTCGGACTGCTCCTGCATCGCCGCCGCGTTGGTGACCAGTTCGTTCACCGCTTGGTCCAGATCCGCGGTGTCCCCGCTGGCCTCGTCGTCCCTGGCGTCACCGGCCTCCTCGGGCACGGCGCCCGTGGCGTCCTGCTGTCCGGCGGCACCGGGATCGTCAGTGTTCTTGTCCGTGTCTGCAGCGGCCTTGGCCTTGTCGTGAGCGGCCTTCAGGGCCTGGTAGGCCTTGTCGTACTCGCTCAGGGCCTTGCCGATGCCGTCGGTGGGGTCGTTCCTGTCGAGGGAGTCGCTGAGGGCCTGCCACTTGGCGTTCTCCTCGGCGAGGAGCGCCTGCACCGATGCCGTCTCGGCGTCGCCGTTCTGGGCCTGGTCGGCGCAGTCCTTGACGCTGAGCAGGGGCATGAGCCTGGCCTGGTCCTCGCTGTTCATGGCGCAGACCTGTTCGATGGTCTTCTCCAGCTGTTTGCTGACGACCGTCTCGTTGTAGGTCTTACCTTCATCGGCCTGGGTCTTGGCGGCGTCGATGGCTTCGGTGAGAGCGGTGATCCGGTCGCCCAGTGCGTTGATGTCCGAGCCCAGGGAGTCGAGGTCCTGCCCGCCTGGGGTCTCGGAGCCGCCGGCGAGGTTCTTCTTCACGTCCTGGGCGTTGGTGTTCACCGTGCTGGCCAGTTCCTGGAGCCCCGCGGCCGACGCCGCCAGTCCCGAGGCCCCGTCGGCGGTCTTCGCAGCCTGGCTGCTCAGACCGTCGATGGCTTCCTGGGCCGCGGAGGTGAACTGGTCGATCGCCGCGTTGAGCGACTGCTGGCCCTGGTAGAGCGCGCAGGTGGCAGACGGCTGCCCGGTCGCGTCCCCGTCCGTGCTGGTCCCCGAAGGTGCCGTGCCGCCCGAGGCTCGGACGTCGGAGCCCCCGGTGTCCCCGGCTGCCTGGTCATCGGCCTGCCGGCCCCTCGCCGCGTCCGAGGGGGCATCGGCCCGGGCCTCACTGTCGGATGCCTCGCCCTCAGCGGCGCCGTCGGGGGTCCGATCATCTTCGGTTCCGGTGTCGGCTGCCTCGGCCTCGCCGCCGGTTCCCCGGGCCGCCTGCTGGCCCGTCGGTGTGGAGCCGTCTGTGCCGGTGCTGCCACCGCCATCAGCCGTCCCGGTGGCGGCGCCGACCGGCTGGCAGTTCTCCTCGCTCGGGTTCTCTGGGCCGATGGCCGCCGCCAGTGAGCTGCTCAATCCCTCCCGCTGCTCGTCGCCGGCGTCGGCGTAGGCCTGCAGCTGGTCGGCGACGTTCTGTACGGTGGCGTAGACGCTCTGGCCGTCGGAGGACGCCCCGCTCGTGTCGCCGAGCATCGCACGCATGGACTCGACGCTGCTGGCCAGCTGCGTGAGGGTCTGCGAGGAGCTCTGCTCCGAGGCGCTCTGCAGCGAACTCTTGAGCCCGTCGAGCTGGCTGCCCACCGAGGACATCGTGTCCGTCAGGCTCTGCGTGCTGGCCTGCATGTCCGACAGGGTCTGGTTGCCGATCGTGCCGGCCGAGGTGTCGAGGCTGGAGCGCACGTCCTGGATGGTCTGGGAGGTCTGTGCGAGCATCTCGCTCACCTGTGCCGCGGCCGCGATGGTGCGTTCCTCAAGGTCGATCTGGGAGTTGACCTGCGCCGAGGCGTCCAGCAGGGCGCTCGACGAGGAGTCGGTCGCCAGGCCGGGCTGCACCGAGATGTTGAAGTCGGGGCTGGAGAAGTTCTTCGCGTCGACGACCAGCCGCAGATCGGCGGTGGCGGGCAGCATCGGCGGGGCGATCAGGCTCCCCCACTGCACCTGGGTGTTGCCCTCGGCATCAAGGCTGACCAGGCCGTTCGTCGTGTCATCGGAGCCCTCGACGACGACGGTGGAGGCAGCCGTGTCACCGAGCGAGGCCGAGGCGATGACGGTCATCGGCGCGCCGACGAGCGCGCTGGTGGTGTAGCCGTTGCCGTTCATGTCGTAGCTGACCCGCCGGGAGTCGAGCGTGAGGTTCTCGACCTGGACGTCGATGACGACCCTGCCGGTGTAGCCGTTGAGTTCGGACAGGTCGGAACCGGCCGAGTCCTCGGTGCGGTAGCTGGTGACGATGCGCACCGGCAGGTCGTTGACGACCTTGTTCGGCGAGTACTCGTCCTCGGTGGAGGAGCTGGCGTTCTGGCTGGCCTTCGTCGTGATGCTCGTGGCCTTGACCGCCGTCACCGTGCCGTCGCCGGACATGGTGACGTCGACGGCGCGCAGCAGGGAATCGTCCCGCCCCAGCGCCGGGTCCGACGTGATGGCGGCGCCGGCGAAGACCGCGACGGCCACAGCCGCTGCACTGCACACACGCATCTTCCGTGACAGACGGATCTGCTTGCCCATTGCATTCCTTCCAGGGGTGAGGCCTGCGCGTCCGAGCGCGAGCCTGAAAGAAGTACCTCTGCGAGTTTACGAGGTCATCACGGATTATTCCCAGCGTCCTCACAGTGAGACGGTGCAGGAGGGTGCACGGGTGTGGCGCCACCAGGTTCCCGCTGCCGACGGCGGCCAGGCGGACAGCGTCAGGTGGGCCGTGGCGAAGCACTGGGCCCGTCACACACGGGATCGGTCGGCGCACAGGCTGCCGCGGGGGCGAACCGGCCGCCGACCGGACGCAGGATCTCAGGCTGCTGGCCGCGTCGAGAGTCCCGTCGTGGAAGTCGCCGGCCCGCGCACGGTCTCAGACATGGCGGCCGGCGAGACCACCAGATCGCGTGGCTGCCGTCCCGGACGCGGGATCTCGGGTCAGCTCTCGTGGCCGGTGATCTGGAAGCTGTTGCTCGACAGGTCCGTGAAGTTGCCGACCTGGGCGTTGACGACGCACGAGTCGGCCAGTTGCTGGGCCGCCACGTGCAGGCCGTTGCTGGTGACGGTCAGCGCGCCGGCGCAGCCGTCCGAGAAGCGCACCCCCGTCTCCCCTCCTGCGATGGCTTGGAGCATGGAGCTGGGCTGCCCGGTTGACGGGCTGCGGTACAGCGGGTTGAGGTCGTCCTCGCCACTGGGCCACACCGGCAGCAGCGAGATCTCCAGGTCGGACTGGTTGACGACCCGGTCGGGGGTCTTGACGGTGATGTCCTGCAGCCGCTGGACCGGGTAGTGGGTGGACTTCACGGTGGAGTCGGTGACGGCCTCCGTCGTCGCGGCAGCGACCTGGGTGAGCCAGGTCTGCAGGGCCGACTCGGCGTCACCCCCGTCGAGCGCCATGGTGATCTGGGCCTGCACCTGAAGGCGCTGGCCGGCGGAGATCGCGCCGGGGTCGACGGCCCAGCCGCATTCGACGCTCAGTCCGCTGGTCGTCGTCAGATTGTGGCGGGCCTCGGCACCGTTGAGCCAGGTGACGTCCGGGCAGTCGGCGTCCTCGGAGACCCCGGGGATCACCTCGAGGAAGGGTCCCTCCAGCGGGGCCTTCTGCGCCTGGTAGGTGATGGTCAGGTTGATGCTCTGGGTCGCGTCGTCGTAGGTGGCCTCGCGTTGGATGCCGAGACCGGTGGGCAGGTCGTCGTCCTGCTGGCTGGCCTTGACCGTGCCGGAGCCCTTGTGCTTCGAGCCGATGCGCCCGCCGCCCTTGGCGACGGCGAAGATGCTCACCCCGATGAGCACCATGACGGCGCCGATGATGAGGAGCACCATCCGTTTACTGGGGCGTTTCGGCCCGGCCGGTTCGGCCTGGGGTGCCGACAGCTCGACCTTCTCGGGCTGGTAAGGGGTGACCTCGCGCAGGCGCGTGGCGCCGGAGGGGGCGGCGAGTTCGGGCGCCGGGGCGATGTCGGCGGGTTCGGTGTCGGTGTCGTCCGCAGCCGGCTGTTCGGGGGCCTTCAGCACGGTCATGGGGTGTGCGCCCTCGAAGTCCTCGGGCGCGGCGACCGGTTCGAGGGCGGGCAGCTGGGCGAGCAGCGGCGCGGTCCGGCGGCATGCGGCGGCCGCGTCCTGGGCGCTGGGGCGCCGAGCGGGGTCCTTCTCGAGCAGACTCGACAGCAAGTCCCACAGTGGCTCGGGTACGTCGAGGACGGGCACGCGGGACTGCACGTGGCGGTGGGCGATGGCGTAGTCGGTGCCGGCGCCGGCGAAGGGGGTGCGGCCGGCGATCAGTTCGTAGGCCATGATGCCGGCCGAGTAGACGTCCGCGGCGAACCCCGCCTGGCCCGAGTAGATGAGCTCGGGGCTCATGTACTCGGGGGTGCCGATGAGACCGGTCGTAGACTTCGTGTCGCCCATCATGACCGAGGCGATGCCGAAGTCGCTGACCTTGAGGGCGCCGGGGTTTCCCGGGCCCCAGGCGGGGTCGAGCAGGACGTTGTCGGGTTTGATGTCGCGGTGCAGGACACCGTGCCCGTGGGAGGCGGCCAGCGCGTCGAGGACGAAGGCCATCGTCGTCAGGGCCATGGCCGGTGGCAGTGTGGGAGCGGTGTCGAGGCGGTCGCGGAGGGACCCGCCGGCGACGAAGTCCATGACGATCGCCAGCTTGTCGCCCTCGGCGACGAGGTCGCGGAAGCCGACGATGTTGGGGTGCTGGAGGGATTCGAGGACGGATCGTTCCTGGATGAAACGGCCCACCAGGTCACGGTCGGCGGCGTGCTGGGGGTAGAGGAGCTTGGCGGCGACGCGTTCCCCGGTGCGCAGATCGGTGGCAGCCCAGACCTCGCCCGTGGCGCCCTGCCCGACCTTCTCGACCAGACGGTACGAGGCGCCCAGGGCGTCGTCGAACTTCTTACCGGCCATTGCCACTTCTGGTCCTCTCCTGGGGGTGTGCGCTCCAGCGGGCGCGCAGGACCATTGTCCACCAGGGCCCAACAGCCGGCCTGGGCAGGCAGTCGGGTCCGTCGTCAACGGACGACGCCGCTGCCCGAGGGACGATGCTGGTTGAGGGTGACGATGAGGGTCGAGAGTGACGACGCGGGCAGGCACACCACCGGGGAACAGCGGATCCGGTGGCTGAGCCGACCGCTCTCGCGTGCTGAGCGAGTATGTGGTCCGTCATCCGCGGCTCGGACGCCCGGCCCCGGGTCGCGGTGGCATCATCGATCGTATCGATACGCCTTGCATCCCAGGGGGCTTGCCGGGCACGCACATCTCCACATTCCCACCCACGCCTGCAGGACGCCACATGAATTCGCACGAGACGCTGAACGTCGGGATTGATCTCCTGGTCAAGGTTCGCATGGGAGGCGGTGTTGACGAAGATCTGCTGGAGATGTTTCTCGTCAACTTCCCGAAGGCTGCCGGACCATGGCGCAACAGCGGGCAGATCGACATCGACGCAAGCTCGATCCTGCTGGCGTACTGGCCCTCCTTCGTCGGTGCTCTCAGCATCGACCCCCGGCACGAATCCGGGCACGAGATGATCGCGTTCGACTCTTTCTTCGACGCGATCGCAGCCGGATTGACCGGCTCCAGGATCAGCTTCAAACAGTTGGGCTCGAAGGTGCTTGCCGGGTCACTGTGGGACGAGTCCGGCCTTCCTCACCCGCCCGGTGACACGACGTCCACGAGTGTCTCGAAACAAATGGCGAGGATCCTATCCACGTGCTCCACGGCCATCCGGAACGCGGGCCCCGGGGCCCGTGAGTCGATTCGTCTACTCCGCCAGCAGATCACCGGCGAGCTCGCCAAGGCCAAGCTCGACGGTGCAATACCGGTCGGTCTCATGTGCACCCTGCTTGTCGTCTACCCAACACTGGCGGAAGCGAACAAGACCGGCGCACATGACCCGGGCAGGGGCTTCGCCCTTGATATAGAGCAGGTTCAGGACTGCATCGAGATCGCGTTACTATGACGATCCGGGAGTGCCCGGAGGAATCTCTGGAGCCAGCCCCCAGTCGACGATCCAGCCGGTTTCGGCGAACACAGCCACCAGATCCTCACAATCCGCAACCCAGGAACCGTATCCCTCCAGGTCGCGCGACAGCAGTATGTAATATCCTCCCGTGTCGGCGATGTCATGCTCAATTCTTATCTGGAATCCAGTGTGCGCTCCCCTTCTGATCAAGCCGTCGACACCGATAGGAATGTCCATCCGAACATCACCCGCAACCCGGATCCCGTCTCATTCTTCACGCGAGCCGGTAATCTCCGATCCCCGAATCTCGTCTCGTAGGTACTGCGACGGTGATTGACAACAGATCATGACTGCCAGTCCACAGCGGCTCAGCATGGCCACGAAATCGTACTATGGCCGTCGTGAAACGAAATCGTATTTTTGATGGATTCGGGGTCTTGTTTTAAATATGATTGAGACATGCAGATCGAGGTCACCCCGGAAGAAACCGCTGTCCTGATCAGGTGGAAGAAACGCACAGACACTTACGTGCTGGTGCGGATGAAAGCCGAAGCCATCTTGTATGCCTCTCGTGGTGTCGATGTGGGGATTATCGCTGAAATGGTTGAGCGCAGCGAGAAAACCGTTCGAGAATGGCTGGCCGACTGGCAGGCCAGCAGGATGTGTTCGGTGCTGACCGGGCACGCGGGAAACCAGAACGCCGCGAAACTCACCCGCACCCAGAAAGAAGACCTCAAGACAGTCCTGGCCCTGCCGCCGTCTCGGTCCGGGATCGACGCCGAGTTCTGGGACGTGCCGGCCCTACGAGACGTAGTGAAGATTCTGTTCGACGTGGAGTACGAGTCAGAATCTTCGTATCAGCTGCTCCTGCGGTTCTGCGGGTTGAGTTTCAAACTGCCCGACCCGTTCGACAAGCACCGCGACGAACAGGCCATCACCCGACGCATGACCGAGGTGAAGACCCAAGTCAACGACCTGTTGGAGGCCGGCTGTGAGGTGTACGCCATCGATGAGGTCCGCCTGGAACACGAGGCCGAGACCCGCCGCATGTGGCTGCCCAAAGGACAACGCACCAAACTGTACGTGGACCGGCAGAAAGTGTCCCAGTCGTTCTTCGGCGCCCTCTCGCTTACTGACAAGAAAGTGCGGCTGTATCCGATCGAGGGGAACCAGAACACCGAACAGATCATCCTTGCTCTGGAACGGCTACAGCGTGAAACCAAGGCCGACCGGATCGCTGTCGTGCTGGACAATGCGGCTCTTCCCAATCGAGGGTGTAGTCCGGGCTGTGGGTTCGTCGTGGGTTGACCCCAGTGATTAGGGCCAGGGGTTCTGGGAGTTGTCTTGTCGTTCGCGGTTGCGGGCAGGGAGACTGGGTAGATCATGACGAGCAAGAGGAAGCGGCATACGCCCGAGCAGGTTGTGCG
>NZ_RCIV01000003.1 GCF_003666605.1 Propionibacterium australiense
CTTGGACTTCTGGACGACCCCTGGAACGACTTGTTCGGTGAACTCTGCACTGTATTTCGATGCCGACATGATCTAATTCTACCTCACGATCATTTCACCCACTGTCCGAAAAACACCAAGCACTCCACCGACCCCCTGCACAAGTCATGGCCACACTGCGCAACCTCGCCATCAGCCTGATCCGCATGGCCTACCACAACACACAATCCATCGCCTCGGCCACCCGAGCCATGACCCGAAAACCCACCAAAGCCATCAAACTCCTAACAACCCCCTAACCACCCACCAACTTTGCCGACCCCCTGGGCACGCCCCATCGGCGCTCCCATTGTCCCGCGTCATGATTTTTGGCAGGCCGGTTGTGAGGGCATGATCGGCGTGTGATTCCAGGAGGCTGGGATGGGTAGACCGCCGAAGTTTTCGCCGGAGACCAAGACGCGGATCGTGCTGGCCGTGCTCGCCGGCGAGGTGTCCGTGGCGGAGGCTGCGCGCAAGGAGAAGGTTTCTGAGCAGTCGATCGGCCGGTGGAGAGCCGAGTTTCTCGAGGCCGGTAGATCCGCGATGGCGACCGGCCGTTCGAGGCCGTCGACGCGGGAGGAACAACTCGAGGCTCAGATCGAGGATCTGACCCAGGCGCTGGGTGAGGCCGCTGTCGAGCTCCGAGTGTGGAAGAAGTCAGCGGAGGGCAGGCTGGGCCCTTCGAGGACCTCGAGGTGATTCGGGTCGAGTCCGGGATGTCGACCACGAGGTTCTGCCAGATGCTTGACATCCCGGAACGCTCGTGGCGACGCTGGCAATCGAAAGCACGAGCAGGTCAGCCGGTGAAAGGGCCGTGGCCGGCACCTGCTCGAGACGCCCATCGCGACGCGGTGACGGCGATGGCGGCGACGCATCCGGCGTGGGGGCACCGGAAGATCTGGGCCATGGTGCGCCATGACGGGCACAGGGTATCGCAGTCCACGGTCCTTCGGATCATGAGCGAGGAGGGCCTGCTACTCAAGGCTGACTACCAGCGAGAACGCCGACAGATGGCCAAACAACGCAAGGCCGCGTTCGCCGCCGCGCCAACAGGGCCGAACCAGGTGTGGCAATTCGATTTCTCGGAGTATGAGACCACCGGCGGGGGCACATGGCGCGTCGCCGGCCTCGTCGACTACTACTCGAAGTACGAGTTCGGCTGGCATTGGTCACCGACGGCGAACCAGCATGACGCGATCACCGCCGTCGAACTCGCCCTCGCCGAGGCCGAACGCCTGCTCGGTGGTCCACGGCTGATCGATCACCTCACCGACCCGGACACCGGCGAGGTCGTCCCCATCACGCTCGTCACCGACAACGGCGGCCCGTTCCGGTCTTTCAGGTTCGGTGCCTTCATCACCTCCAAGCCCGAGTTGCGGCACGTGCGCACCCGAGTGAAGACCCCCGGGCAGAACGGCGTCCGCGAGCGCGCCTTCTGGTCGCTGAAGTACGAGCGGCTCTACCGCGAGCACATCGACGACGCCCTGGACCTCATCCGCGAATCCGACGCTTTCCGCGTTGAGTTCAATACCGAGCGACCGCACGAGCACCTGGCCTGGAACCGACCCGCCGATGTCCACACCGGCCACGCCAACCCCACCATCCCCACCTTTCCCGAACCCAAAACCCTGCCAACAACTTGACGCGGGACACCATCACCTCATTGTTCAGCCGAGTCGGCGCCTGCGGTGCTTCATGAAGGCCGTCGCCGAGGATCCCGCCAGGGCCAGGCCGCCGGTGATCAGGAGAAGATCACGAGCTAGGCCGCCGCCAGTCAGGGGCAGGGAGGGCACCTCGACCTTCTTGTTGACGAAGGCATCGCTGAACTCGTACCGGCGGGTCAGAGGGTCGATCCTGAACTCGTACTCGTTCTTGTCGGTCGCGTAACCGAACGGCGCTCGTGTCTCGGTCAGGTAGAAGGAGACGGAGGGCGTGGCGGTCAGCCCCTTCACCAGGAACGAGCCCGGGGCAGGATCCTGATCCGCATAGGGCTCCTTGCTGCACTCGTCGGCGCTGTCCGCAACGCAGTCGGCCACATCGACGGAGATTCTGTCCGCCCCGCCTCTGATGTGCCAGACCGAGCCGGCCAGTGGCTCCCCGGAGTCATCATTCTTCTTCCACGCGACCGTGCCCTTGGGATAATTGATGATCTGCCCCTGGTCATTGACCAGCGGGATTCTCGGGTTGTTCCCGGTGCTGCGCGGTTCGAGTCTCACGCCCAGCGCGCCGACCCTGATCGAGGGGAAGACATAGGTGGCCGTGGAGAACTTGTCATAGCCCTCGGGCGCGTTCAGCTCCCTGATCCAGTAGTAGTACAGGCCGAGCCCATCGATCCTGAACTTGCCCGATTCGGGGTCCTGGTCGGCGTAGCCCCCTGGCTGGCAGTTGCCGGTGCAGTCCTCGATCGTCGTCCAGTTCTGGGTGTCGTAGCCGCCCTGGATCTGCCATGACGATCCGGCCAGCAGATTGCCATCGGCGTCGACCTTCTCCCAGGAAATGGAGCCGCGGAGTTCGGCGGGGGTGCAGGCGTCGTTGTTCTCCGGGCCGTCGGCGTCGTCCTCCATGGTGACCTTGTTGTAGAGACCCTTGGTCGGGTCCGGGTCGTCCCCATCGGCGCAGCTGCCGAGGGCATTCTGCCCGCTCGCGGTGATCGCATTGGGCTCCACCGCATAGCGCACGGTGACCGTGTACTGCTTCTCCTGCCCCGGATCCAGGTAGTCGCCCGAGCTGAGTCGATAGGCGTCGCCGCCGAGTGGGGCAGCAGGCTGCCCGTCGACGTCGACGCCACTCAGCCGGAAACCCTCGGTGGGGATGCCCGGATGGTCGATGATCTCGGGGAAGTCACCGCCGGCGGTGCCGATGTTGCGGGCAGTCACCGTGTACTGACGTTGCAGCTCGGTGTCACCGCCGCTGATGATCGCCTTGTCCTCGGAGGTCTTCTTCTCGACGGTGAAGATGGGGATGTTCCCGGGGAATGTGTTGACGGCGTAGATCTGCACGTCCGCGGGAGCGTTCTGGGCGAAGCTCAGGGTCGCCGTGTTGTCGCCGTTGTCGGTGACGGTTGCCCCGCTGTCGGGATTGGCCAAGGAGTACCGCACCGTCACTCCGGGGGGAAGGTCCTTCTCGCGGATGGTGCACGTGGCGGAGGACTTCGTCGATGCCTTGTTGGTGGTTTCCCCGACTGCGATGGAGTGGAACGGCATGAAGTCGGTTCCGAGGCACTTGTACTCGAAGACGAACCCCTGGCCGGCCTCTGGCTGGCCGTCGCCGTCGGCGTACTTGATGATCGAGAAGGTCACGGTCTCCCCGATTCCAGAGCCACCTGAGTGCGGCACCTCGGCATAGCCCTCGATGTGGTCCGTCGTCGTGCCCGGATCGAGCTGGCTGGCCTCCTGCGGGCTGTTGTCGACGTCGACCACATTGTGCAGTCGGTCAAAGTCCTTGTAGTCGGCTGTCAGCCGCCCATTGATGACGATCAGCAGTGTCTCGTTCCACCGTATGTATCGACCGAAACGATCCGGGTTGAAGGTGATGGTGACCCCGCCGTTCTCCTCCTGGCAGGACCAGCGGTCGGTATCGATGTAGTTCTCGTCATCGATGCTCGTATACGGCGAGGGAGTGCGATCGGCGATGGTCATATCGTCACAACTGAGCACATAACCGTCGCCGCCTTGGTCGTGGATGACGGTCGGCTCGTAGACGTCGCCGGCGGTGGCGCTGTTGAGGCCGAGCCACCAGATGACGTTGGAGTCGACCTCGCTGACCGAGCCGTTCTTTCCGCTCTTCTGGAAGTAGCCTGGCGGGGGATCCTGCAACAGATGTGCGGGCAGGG
Organism: Propionibacterium australiense; assembly: GCF_003666605.1. Taxonomy (GTDB): domain Bacteria; phylum Actinomycetota; class Actinomycetes; order Propionibacteriales; family Propionibacteriaceae; genus Propionibacterium; species Propionibacterium australiense. The sequence continues at coordinate 3,851 of NZ_RCIV01000003.1, forward strand.
TGCCGCCGCTGCCGTCACAGCCCTGGAAGTTCAGCTGATAATCTCCGGGGTCGGTTTCGGCCTGCCAGTCGACGCTGAAGTTCGCGTCTCCGGAGACATTGCTGTGGTTCTCGACATATTCCGTCAGGGTGAACTTCGTGGTCTGTCCGTCCCAGGTCACGTAGGCGATGTGCTCACCGGTGGGCGAATCCAGCCAGAACGGGGCGAGTGTCTGCTCGCGTCTGATGGGGGCGGGTATCTCCAAGGTGAAATAGTCGCCTGCGCGCGATCCCTCCTTGACCGACCAGTGGAAGGTGACCGTGGCGACCCCACCGCGGCGGCTCTCGAAGACGCCGTTGCTGGTCACATTGGGCCCCTCGCGCCAGGCGAAGTTCGAGAACGAACCGGCACAGGACTGCTCCGCGACGGCGGGCTCTCGGTGTCCCGGGAGCACGGCGAGCATGGTCACGAGGAGCATGACGCCGAGTGCAGCAGTCAGGAGGCGACGCGCCGATCCGAGGATCCCGCCACGAGGACCGTGCCCGATGGCGAGCGAATCGGTTCCGACCCTCATCGCCCACCCCCAGCAGATGCAGGTAAGGCGCTGATCGGTCTCCATCGCGAGTTCAGCCGGCAATGAGTTCGCAGGCACCTTGTCGATCCAGGGGGCATGATGCTCGGTCCTCCTTCAGGAAAATTGAGCCTTCAATCGATCTGACCTACAAAGATTCCCTGAATCAACCCTGACTGTCAAATGATTTCGCCCCTGATACAGCAAAAACCTAAGAAAGTGTGGAATCCCTTATGAAACCCATAACATGACGCTGCGGACATCCCCTGACGGACACCGACATGTCACACGAATGGGCACGCGTCAGCCGCTGGGGGCGTCCTTCGGCGATGAGACATGGCGACCGGTACCGCATCTGGGACGAGTGCAGAAGGGGCCCGGTGCTCACGCACCGGGCCCCTTCTCAGTTCAGATGATCGACGACTGTCGATCAGGTGTCGCGTGACTGGCGGCCGCGCAGCACCGAGCGCCAGCGTTCCTTGTTCACCGTGGCGATGGCGGAAAGCGAGATGTCGGCGGGGCAGGACACCGCGCACTCGCCGTACACCGAGCAAGGACCGAAGTTCTCGTCGAGCATGGCGACCATCTTGCGGGCCCGGCGGCTGCGCTCCTGCTTGCCCTGCGGCATCTTGGCCAGGTGGGCGAGCTTGGCACCGGCGAACAGCATGGCCGCGCCGTTCGGGCAGGCCGCGACGCAGGCGCCGCAGCCGATGCAGATGGCGTAGTCCATGGCCTGCTCGGCCGTCAGGTGGTCCTGCGGCACGGTGTCGGCGTCCGGAGCGGTGCCGGTCATGACGTTGACGTGACCGGCCGCCTCGACGAGCTCGTCGAGAGCCGTCCGGTCGACCGCGAGGTCGCGGATGACCGGGAAGGCCGCCGAGCGGAAGGGCTCGATGGTGAAGTGCGTGACCTCGGGGAACGAGCGCAGGTGCTGGCGGCAGGCCGGCGTGTTGGCCAGCGGGCCGTGCGGCTTGCCGTTGACGAGGAAGCCGCAGCAACCACAGACGCCCTCGCGGCAGTCCGACTCGAAGACGATCGGCTCGCCGCCGGCCTCAACAATCTCGTCGTTGAGCTGGTCGAGCATCTCGAGGAGGCTGAGTTCGGGCTCGACGTCCTCCATGACGTGGGTCTCGAAGTAACCCTCGGCGTTGGGGCCGTCCTGACGCCAGATATCGAGTGTGACCTTCATCGGTAATCCCTCACCTGCAGATCGATCAGCGAGAAGTTGAGCGGCTCGCTGTGGCGGACATGGGTGCCATCGGGACGAGTCTCCCATGCGGAGACGGCGCACCAGTCGTCGTCGTTCCGCTTGGCCTCACCCTCGGGCGTGGCGTACTCGGTACGGAAGTGCGCGCCGGAGGACTCCCGGCGGTCCAGGGCGTCGAGGACCATGACCTCGGCCAGCTCCAGGAAGTCGGCCACCCGGCCGGCCTTCTCGAGTTCCTGGTTGAGCCGGTTGTCGGACCCGACGACCTTGACCTCGCGCCAGAACTGCTCGCGGAGCTCGCGGATCTCGCCGAGGGCCTTGACGAGACCTGCCTCGTCACGGCTCACGCCGCAGCCCTCGTAGAGGATGTCACCAAGACGGCGGTGGAACCACTCGGGACGGCGGGTGCCCTTGTTGTTCATCAGCTTGTTGATGCGTTCCTCGACGTAGGCGATCGACTCGCGCACCTCGGGGGCCTCGGTCGACAGGACGGGCTTGCCGACGAAACCGGCGAGGTAGTTCGGCACCGAGAGCGGCAGGGTGAACCAGCCGTCGACGCTGGCCGACAGGAGCGAGTTGGCGCCGAGCCGGTTCGCGCCGTGGTAGTTGTTCGATGCCTCGCCGCCGACGAACAGACCGGGGATGTTGCTCATCTGGTCGAAGTCGACCCACAGGCCGCCCATGGCGAAGTGGGCGCCGGGGGCGATGCGCATCGGCACCTCGTACGGGTCCTCGCCCGTGCAGTCGAGGTACATGTCGAACAGGTTGCCGTAGCGCTCCTTGATCGTCGCCTTGCCCAGCCGGTTGATGGCGTCCTTGAAGTCCAGGTACACCGAGTTGTGCAGCGGGCCGACACCATGACCGGAATCGATCTGGGTGCGGGCGTTGCGGGAGGCCACGTCACGCGGCGTCAGGTTGCCGAACGAGGGGTACTTGCGCTCCAGGTAGTAGTCGCGCTCGTCCTCGGGGATCTCGTTGGCGGGACGGTCGTCGCCGGCCTTCTTCGGCACCCAGATGCGCCCGTCGTTGCGCAGCGACTCCGACATCAGCGTGGTCTTGGACTGCCAGTGCTGGCTGACCGGGAGAGCGGTCGGGTGGAACTGCAGGAAGCAGGGGCTGGCGAAGTAGGCGCCGTGGCGGTGCGCGCGCCAGGTCGCGGTGGCGTTGGAGCCCTTGGCCAGCGTCGACCAGTGGTAGACCGAGCCGTAGCCGCCGGTGCAGAGAACGACCACGTGGGCGGTCCAGCCGCGGATCTCACCGGTGAGCAGGTCGCGGGTGACGATGCCCTGTGCGCGGCCGTCGGCCACGACCAGGTCGAGCATCTCCATGCGGTTGTGCATCTTCACGGTGCCGGCGTCGATCTGCTCCTCGAGCGCCTGGTAGCAGGCGACCTCGAGCTGCTGACCGGTCTCGCCGCGCGTGTAGTAGGTACGCGAGACCTGCACGCCGCCGAACGAGCGGGTGGCCAGCTGGCCGCCGTACTCACGGGCGAACGGGGCGCCGATGGCGTACATGTGGTCGATGACCTTGACGGACTCGATACCGAGACGAACGGCGTCGGCCTCTCGACCACGGTAGTCACCGCCCTTGACGGTGTCCTTGACGAAACGCTTGAGCGAGTCGCCGTCGATCTTGCGGGCCCGGGCCGAGTTGATGCCGCCCTGGGCTGCCACCGAGTGGGCGCGGCGCGGGGAGTCGTGGAAGGAGAAGCAGTCGACGTCGTAGCCGAGCTGCCCGAGGGTCGCCGCAGCACCGGAGCCGGACAGGCCGGTGCCGACGACGATGACCTTCATCTTGCGGCGGTTCGCCGGGTTGACGAGCTTGTACTCGTCCTGGCGGCGCGCCCAGGCAGTCAGCGGGTCGCCCTCGGGGACCTTGGCGTCCAGCTCGGGACCGACCTCGTAGCCGGCGGCCTTCTGGGCCGGGCCGAGGATGTCGCGGTTGCGCGGCGCGTCGTTGGGGCGGACGAAGGGCCGAGTGGAGGCACTGCCGGACGGTGCGGGAGCAGCGGGGGCCGCGGCCGGAGCAGATGGCACCGTGACATCAAGCTTGTCCGCAACAGCGCCGATGACGTTCTTGATGATGTTGGTCATGAGATCACCCCAGACAGGACGAGCATGGGCAGGGCGCCATTGCAGATCACGATGATCAGCGCAATGAGCAGGAAGGCGACGAGCCAGATCTTGCGCAGACGCGGTCCGGTACCACCGAAGTCGTTGATGGCGTTCCATCCGCCCTGTCCGATGTGCAGGGCGGCGACGACCATGAGGAGCGTGTAGAAGGCCGCCATCCACGGGCGGTTGAAGCTGAGGACGAGGTTCTCGTACGCGTGGGCGTGGACGACCATCTGGTTGCCCACCATCTCGTACGTGGCCTCCTCGAACTCTGAGACGGCGAGACCGCGGCCGATCGTGAGGTCGAGCAGGTGGACGATGACGAACGCGAGGAGCAGGACACCCTCGATGACCATGTACTTGGCGAACCACGCCTTCTTCTGCATGCCCTTGCGGGAGAAGCTGCCGCGAGCCCTGCGGCCGCGGAAGTGGATCGTCAGGCCGGCCCACACGTGCAGGACCAGGCTGGTCGTGAGCGCCAGGCGCATGACCCACAGCAGCCCCTCGTAGGGCAGGAACGGGAAGAGGAAGGTGCGCAGGAAGGCCGCGTAGGCGTTGTAGTCCTCGGCGCCAAGGAACAGCTTGAGGTTACCGACCATGTGGACAAAGACGAAGAGAACGAAGATCGTGCCGGTGACAGCCATGATCAGCTTCAGGGTCACGTTCGACGGATGCTGGTTCAGCTTCTGCCGGACGACCGCGTCCCCCTGTCCTCGCGCCTTCTCGATGACGCTCATGAGTTACTCCAATCGGGTGATGAATTGGTCTTACCATATGCCCTTCACCGGGGGCTCGCAGCACTGGGGCGCACCTTTTGGGACGATTCGCAGACCTATTTTGCCGAGCCGGTCGGATTACCGGGTCTGAGAACCGCAAACGGGTCCGTCACGCAGTATCTGGATGACCCAAATCTATAGGTGCGGGCGGGGCGCCCACCACCGACCCCCGGCGTCGTGAGGCGCCCCGTCGCGACGATCTGACCACGCCTGCTCAGGACCCGCCCCAGGTTCGTCGCGTCGACGTCGTGACCGAGCACCTCGATGTACAGATCGCGCAGCTGGGCCAGCGTGAACTCGGCCGGAGCCAGCGCATAGGCGATGTTGGTGTACGACATCTTCGCCCGCACCCGGTCCAGCGCCTCGTCGACGATGCGGCGATGGTCGAAGGCCATGCGCCCGAGCCCCGCCAGCGGCACCCACTGCCCGGCCGAGCCCTCCCCCGGCTCCACGTCGGGCCCGACCAGTCCGACGTAGGCCGTGGCGATGGTGCGCTCGAAGGGATCGCGCTCTGGTTCGGACAGCGACACGAGCTGTTCGCAGTGACCCAGCCGGGTCAGATCGAGTTTGGTCGCCAGGTGCCGCTCCAGGGCCGCGTCCATCGTCTCGGCGGCGTCGACCGGACCACTGGGCAGGGCCAACTCACCGGTGAACGGCTCACGGGCACGCCGCCAGGTCAGCACCTGCAGCCGACTCTGCCCCGGCGCCACGCGCAGGATCGCGGCGATGACCTCGTGACGGAACTTGGCCACGCCTCGGTCATCCCTGAACGGCTCACTCGACACAAGCAGATGCTACCGGTCGCGCACCATCCAGGTGAGCAGATGGCGCGCGACCGGTACCGCCCGGTGATCAGGCACCAGCACCGGGCACGGGATCGCCCCTCGGGAGTTCCTCAGCAGCCGGCCAGGCGCGTGGCCAGGTAGTCCTTCACCTGTGAGATCGCGATGCGCTCCTGCTGCATGCTGTCGCGCTCGCGCACGGTCACCGCGTCGTCGTCGAGGGTGTCGAAGTCGACGGTCACGCAGTACGGCGTGCCGATCTCGTCCTGGCGCCGGTAGCGCTTGCCGATGGCCTGGGCGTCGTCGAAGTCGATGTTCCAGTACCCGCGCAACTCATCGGCCAGGGAGCGCGCCTTGGGCGAGAGCTTCTCGTTGCGGCTCAGGGGCAGCACGGCGGCCTTGACGGGGGCCAGGCGAGGGTCGAGCCGCAGCACGACGCGCTTGTCGACACCGCCCTTCGTGTTCGGCGCCTCGTCCTCGGTGTAGGCGTCGACGAGGAAGGCCATGAGGGAACGAGTCAGGCCCGCCGACGGCTCGATGACGTACGGCAGATAGTGCTCGTTCCTGGCCTGGTCGAAGAAGGTCAGGTCGGCTCCCGAATGCTTGGCGTGGGTCCCCAGATCGAAGTCGGTGCGGTTGGCGATGCCCTCGAGCTCACCCCAGTCCCCACCGACGAAGCCGAACCGGTACTCGATGTCGACGGTCCGCTTGGAGTAGTGCGAGAGCTTCTCGGCGGGATGCTCATAGAAGCGCAGGTTCTCCTCGGCGATCCCCAGGCCTGTGTACCAGGCCTTGCGGTGGTCGATCCAGTACTGGTGCCACTCCTCGTCGGTACCCGGCTCGACGAAGAACTCCAGCTCCATCTGCTCGAACTCGCGAGTGCGGAAGACGAAGTTGCCGGGCGTGATCTCGTTCCTGAAGCTCTTGCCGGTCTGCGCGACGCCGAACGGGGGCTTCATGCGCGTGGTGTTGAGGATGTTCTTGAAGTTGATGAAGATGCCCTGAGCGGTCTCGGGACGCAGGTAGTGCAGCCCGGACTCGTCCTGAACCGGCCCCAGGTAGGTCTTGAGCATCATGTTGAAGTCCCGGGGCTCGGTGTACTGGCCCCGGGTCCCGCAGTTGGGGCAGGGCACATCGGCGAGGTCGACCGCGTCGGGATCGGCGAGATCCTTGCGGTTCGCATACTCCTCCTGCAGCTGGTCGGCGCGGAACCGCTTGTGGCAGCTGAGGCATTCGACGAGTGGGTCGTTGAAGACGGCGACGTGACCGGACGCCACCCAGGTCTGCGACGGCAGGATGACCGAGGAGTCCAGACCCACGACGTCCCCGCGGCTGGTGACGGTGGAGCGCCACCACTGGCGTTTGATGTTCTCCTTGAGCTCGACGCCCAGGGGGCCGTAGTCCCACGCCGCGCGCGTACCGCCGTAGATCTCACCACAGGGGAAGACGAATCCACGTCGCTTGCACAGGCCGATGACCTTGTCGAGTTTGCTCTCTGCCACAGATGGCTCCTTCGTCACGCCGGATGACCGGCTGCGGGCCGATACCTGGCTGGCACCGACTGTGGGCCCACTGGCCCCGCCCCATCATGCCCGAATCACCCCCACGCCATGTCACCGCCTCACTGCACGGACGCAGGCCCACGCCCGACCATTTCCCGTCATGAATCCGGGCAGAATGAGGACAACCTAAGTTTTTGCGAATCATTTGCATTTTGGAGGCGATCGGTTCAGACTCGTTCTCATGAAAGATCGACTCGTCCACGCTCCCCTGCGAGCCACCGTCATCGTCATGGCCGGGGCTCTCGCCCTGACCAGCTGCTCAACGAGTTCGCCGGGAGGCGGGACGGACACCGACACGGTCAGCGTCGTCGCCGCCTTCTACCCGTTCCAGTTCATTGCAGAACAAGTCGGAGGTGACCATGTGCAGGTCTCCAATCTGACCCAGCCCGGCTCGGAGCCACACGATCTGGAACTCACGGCTCAGCAGACCGCCTCGATCGGCCAGGCCGATCTGGTGCTCTACCAGACCGGATTCCAGTCAGCGGTCGATGAAGCAGTGGCGCAGAACACCCCGAAGAGCGCGCTCGACGCAGCCTCGATCGTGGCCCTCCAAGATCCCGTCGGGTCCACCGAGTCGACAGACGAGGAGGACTCCGATGAAGACCACGACCACGGAGACCACGCAGATCACGACCACAGTCACCACGCAGATCACTTCGCCAAGGATCCTCACCAGTGGCTCGACCCCCAGAACATGATCACGATCACGAACGCCGTGCGCGACCGGCTCAGTGAGCTGGACACCGAGCATGCCGAGCGGTACGCGTCGAACGCCACGACGCTCGTCGAGAAGCTCCAGCAGCTCGACTCCGACTACTCGGTACTCGGCAGCTGCCAGCAGAAGAACTTCGTGACGACCCATGCCGCCTTCGGCTACCTGGCCAGCCGCTACGGTCTGAACCAGATCAGCATCGCCGGCCTGTCCCCCGACGAGGAGCCCTCACCCGCGCGCATCGCCGCAGTGCAGCAACTGGCCAGGGACAACGGCGTGACGACGATCTTCTACGAGGCCCTCGTCTCGGACAAGGTCGCCAGCTCCATCGCCGGTGACCTGGGCCTGACCACCGACGTGCTCGACCCCCTCGAGGGCATCACCGACGAGTCGAGGGGCAACGACTACATCGAGGTCATGCAGTCGAACCTGACCGCGCTCAAGACGGCGAACCAGTGCGGCTGAACCCACCCCACGGATCCCACCCACAGCGTCCTGGCACCCACCCACGGTGGGCCGCCAGGACGCTGTCCCCGTTTCTCCGGCGGACCGGACGGGGACAGCGAGCTCTCAGCAGGAGGAGGCATCGTGACCACTCAGACCGAGGAGGTCCTGACCTGCCGTGACCTGTGCGTCACTCTCGGCGGTCACCAGATCCTCGTCGACATCGACGCGCAGGTGCACCGCGCCGAGGCGGTGGCCCTGCTCGGCGCCAATGGATCGGGCAAGTCGACCCTCGTCAAGGCGCTGCTCGGACTCGTGCCCATCAGCGCCGGCAGCGTCCGGCTGTTCGGCGAGCCCCTGTCGGGGTTCACGCAGTGGCAGCGCATCGGCTACGTGCCACAGCGGGGACAGTCATCGGTGGCCAACGCCACCGTCCGCGAGATCGTGTCCACCGGGCGGCTCGCCCATCGCAGGCCGTTCCGCCGGTTGAGCGCCACCGACAAGGCCGTCATCGACGAGTCCCTGGAACGCGTCGGCCTGCTCCACCGCGCCGGTGACCCGATCGGCATCCTCTCCGGCGGTCAGCAGCAGCGGGCCCTCATCGCGCGGGCCCTAGCCAGTCAGGCCGAGCTCCTGGTGATGGACGAGCCCCTGGCCGCCCTCGACCTGGACACCCAGAAGAACCTCACGGAGTTGTTCGGCGCCCTCACCTCGGACGGCCTGTCGATCCTGGTCGTCCTGCACGGGCTGGGGCCGATGGCCGGGATCATCGACCGCTGCATCATGCTCCACGCCGGTCACAAGGTGCATGACGGCCCGTTCGAGCCGAGCGGCGCCAACGGGGGCGGCGACCACCACCCCGACACGCCCCGGCCGGGCCCCTATCTGCTCAGCCCCAGTCTCATGAGACAGCTCGACACCAGGAAGAGGAGCTGAGATGTCGATCATCACCCTCGCGTTCATGCAGCGCGCGCTCCTCGCAGCACTGCTGTCGGGCATCATGAGCCCCGCGGTCGGCACCTACATCGTCCAACGGCGCCTGTCACTGCTCGGCGACGGACTCGGCCACGTGGCCATCGCCGGCGTCGGCCTGGCCCTGGTCACCGGCTGGGCACCCACTCCCGTGGCGATCATCGTCTGCGTCATCGGGGCGGTGGCCATCGAACTGGCTCGCCAGAGCGGACGAGCACCCGCCGATGTGGGCCTGGCCATCCTCTTCTACGGCGGCCTGGCCGCCGGTGTCCTCATGGCCGGTATCTCGGGCAGGGGTTCCGGGGTGCTCTCCCAGTACCTCTTCGGCTCGCTGACGACGGTGAGCGCCTCGGACGTCATCGTGGTGGCGGTCATGACGGCCATCATCGTGACGCTCTGCCTCGGTCTGGCGCCCCAGCTCTTCGCCGTCTGCGCCGATGAGGAGTACGCCCGCAGCCAGGGGCTGCCGGTGAGGGCGCTGGAATTGTGCATCGTCGTCATGGCCTCGGTGGCCGTCGCGGTCTCGATGCGTACCGTCGGGCTCCTCCTGGTGAGCGCCATGATGGTCGTCCCGGTTGCAGCCGCGAACAACCTGGTGACAGGTTTCCGCCGCTCGCTGGCGGCAGCGATGGGCATCGGCCTGGTGGTCAGCGCAATCGGCGTCATCGGCTCCTACTACTGGAACACCGCCCCCGGCGCGACTATCGTCGTGAGCGCCATCGTCGTGTTCATGGTCAGCGCGCCGATCGGGACCTGGCTGCACCGCAGGAGGTCGCTGATGAGCGAGGATGACCTTATAGTGAGAGCAGCAGATGGGCAATGACTCCGTTGGACACACCGACCCAGCCACCAGCTCACGACCAGCTGGAACAGCACGGACACGATGTGGTGCGTGCACCACGGAGACCATGCGAACCATTCATCCATCGCTGACCCGGGACTCTGGGAGCAGGGCCCGAACCTGTGACACGACACCGCGGACGGAGAGAAAGGCCGATGAGCGCTGAGAGGTCCACGACCCAGGACACCAAGACGCCCCCGCGCAATACACGGCAGCGTCGGCTCATCAAGCAGACCCTCGGCGAGGGCCGGGACTTCAGGACCGCCCAGCAGCTGCACGCCGAGCTGGTCACGGCCGGCGAGCACGCATCGCTGGCCACCGTCTACCGTGTCCTCAACTCGCTGGCCGACACGGGCGAGGTGGACACCTGGCGCACGCCGGAGGGCGAGATGGCCTACCGGCGTTGCCTGACGATCCGCCACCACCACCACCTGATCTGCCGTGACTGCGGCCGAACCGTCGAGGTCAGCGGCGGCCCGGCCGAGAAGTGGGCCGAGTCGATCGCGTCCGAGCACGGTTTCATCAGGCCCGAGCACCACGTCGAGATCTTCGGCACCTGTACCGAGTGCGCCGCCCGGGAATCCGGCGCGGGGTGAACCGCTGGGTGCGCACCAGCGCCACCAGCGAACCGGGCCCGTCGATCGCCCTCGCCCAACGGGGCATCCGATGCGGGAGCCCCCGAATGGGGCCGTCGTGCCCGCCGTGGGACGCCAGGGGATAAGGGGATAAGATCAGCACAACAGAACACATCACCTTTGCGAGGGAAGCCGGTGAGAAACCGGCGCTGACGCGCAACCGTGAGCCAGGCTCCGCCCTGGCGAGTCGGAATGCTCGCTCTGGTGATCCGGCCCTTCTACCGCTGTCGCGAATGCATCGGTGACCGTGATGTCACCGTGCTCTGCAGCGAAAGGATGACATCATGAGCGCCACGACCTGGCAACTCGACGAACCCCGCGAAGGCGGGTCGGGTTCCGCACCGTCCCTCCATCTCCTGCCGGCCACGCAGATGTCCCACCGCCTGGACAGCTATCTGCACGTCTGGCTCGCCACCCGCGCCGGAACCGTCGCCGACAAGACCCTCCGCACCGATCAGGACCTGCTCCGCCTGATCCCGCAGTCCTGCCTGAGCCAGGACCCCCGCGCCCTCACCCAGCCGGCCGTGAGCCGGCTTCTCGCGCACTTCCGTTCCCGTGGTCTCAGCGAACTCTCGGTGCGTCGCTACCGCGCCAGCCTGTCCTCCTTCTTCAGCTGGCTGCGCAACCAGGGTGTCATCGACAGCTCGCCGATGCCCCAGCAGTCATCCGATCAGCCGGCCAGGCAGACCACCACGGCGATGCCGTTCACCGCAGCCGAGCTGCACGCGGCCTTCCGGCTGTGGCAGGCCCGGGACCGCCGCCTCGCACTGGTCATGCTCGTCCTGGCCCACACCGGTCTGCGCTGGGCCGAGGCACGCGCCCTGCTCGTCTCGGACGTGCATCTGCGTGAGGGCCGTCTCATCGTGCGCCGGTCCATGCCCGAGGGCGTGAGTACTCGTGAGTTCAGTCCCGAGTTGATTCGCCGTGTGCCGCTGTCGAAGTGCGCGACCCGTGCGCTGGCCGAGCTCACTGCCGGGGCCCGCCCGGACCAGCTGGCCATGACGACCGACCGGGGCTGTCAGCTGCACCGCACCTCGGTGCTGCGCGCCCTGGACTGGCCGCACACCGGGCAGGGCCGCCGCCTCGTCGACCTGCGTCACACCGCGGCCCAGCTGTGGCTCGACTGCGGTCACTCCCCCGCTCAGGTGCGCGGCTGGATGGGGCACAGCCTCATCACCGGCTGAGTTCCCGCATGACCGCACCCGGAGATGCCGGGGCCGGTGCGCAGAACGCACCGGCCCCGGCCATCGTGGTGACTGGTCATTCGACCATGTCCTGGCTCCTGAGCTCGGGCAGGAACAGGGCGGAGACGGCCGCGATGACGAAGCTCACCGCGAAGACGACGAAGACCAGTGCATAACCGCCCTGCAGGATGAACGGCACGACGAGGGGAGCGATGATGCCAGCCACCCGGCCCACGGCCGAAGCGGCTCCCGTCCCGGCCCCGCGCAGTGCGGTCGGGTAGATCTCGGGTCCGATCGCGTACAGGGCGCCCCAGGCACCCAGGTTGAAGAAACTGAGCGCGCAACCGGCGATCATGATGCCAGACGCGCCGGATTGCAGGCCGAACGCCACGGCCGAGATCCCCGATGCCAGGAGGAAGCTCGCGAGGGTTGGGCGCCTGCCCCAGCGCTCGATGAGCCAGGAGGCCACCGCATAGCCGGGGAGCTGGGCGAGTGTGATGACCAGTGTGTACCCCATGGAGTGGACCAGTGAATGTCCCTGGCGGTAGAGCAGGGTCGGCATCCAGGTGAAGGCGCCGTAGTAGCTCAGGTTGACGAAGAACCAGACCAGCCACAGCGCGATCGTCGAGCGGCGATGGGCCGGTGCGAGCAGCGATCGGGCGCCCACCCCCTTCGGGGACGTGCTGAGCGGCGTGCCGGTGATCGCCCTCGCCTCATCCGTCTCGGGCTCGACGCCGGCCGACCGCTCGAAGACACGCACCGAGGCCTCCGCCTGGTCGAGGCGACCAACCGACTCGAGGAAGCGCACGGACTCGGGCAGGCCGTGTCGGACGACGAGCGCATAGGCGGTCGGGACGATGCCCACCAGCAGGGCCCAGCGCCAGCCGGGCCAGCCACCGATGCTCCGCGGCACGAGGAAGTAGCCGAGCAGGGCGGCCAGGATCCAGCCCAGTGCCCAGAAGCTCTCCAGCCAGACGACCATGCGCCCTCTGATGCGCTGCGGGGCGAACTCGCTGACCAGGGTCGAGGCGACGGGCAGCTCGGCGCCCAGGCCGAGTCCGACGATGAGGCGCAGGACGATGAGCATGGCCACGCCGGTGGAGAAGGCCGCGGCACCGGTTGCGATGCCGTAGACGAGCAGGGTCATGGCGAAGACGTTCCGCCGCCCCAGCCTGTCGGCGAGCAGGCCGCCGACGGAGGCACCGATCATCATGCCGACGAAACCGATCGAGCCGATCCAGCTGAGTTGTCCGTTCGAGAGCCCCCACTGAGCGGCCAGGGCTGTCATGACGTAGCTGATGAGGCCCACGTCCATCGCGTCGAGGGCCCACCCGATGCCGGATCCGACGAGCAGCTTGCCGTGCTCGGGCGAGAAGCGCAGGCGGTTGAGCCGTTCGGCTCGTGTCGGTGGTTCTCCGGTGGTCATGGTGACTCCTTCGGATCGGGCGGGTCCCACCCGCCCCAGGTTTTCGACGATTAGACGATAACATGGGGCGGGTGCCCCCACCCGCAGCACACCATCTATTTTTCGATCTGACAGCGAAAACTTGTCATCCCCGAAACGAATCCGCCCGCCCCTCAATAGCTGAGAGGCGGGCGTTCCGTACACACCGCGGCGAGGACCTCGTTCCGATCAGACCGCGCGTCGTGGTCAGTCGTCCACCGGGGCGGGCTCGGTTCCTTCCTGCTCGACGTCCTGGTTCCCGCCCGCCGAGGGCAGGGACTTGCCGAAGAGGAGCAGCACCAGGGCGACAGCGGTGATGCCGCCGACGGCCTTGCCGACGATGACCGGGACGATCATCGTGCGTTCCGCGCCCGCGACGAAGCCCAGGTGGTCGCCGAACATGAAGGCCGCGCTCACTGCGAAGGCCGCATTGACCACCTTTCCGCGGGCATCCATGTCCTTGAAGATCTGGAACATCGGGATGTTGTTGGCCAGGGTGGCGATGAAACCTCCGGCCGCCGACTCGTTGATCCCGATGAGCCGGCCGATCCTGCCGAGCGGTTTGCCGAGCAGCTTGATGATGAGGTGCACCGCGGGGAAGGCGCCCATGAGCATCATGGCGATCGAGGCAACGATGGAGAAGCCCTCCGTGACGGGAGTGAGTTCCCAGCCCGCGGGCATGACCTGCACCCCGGTCATGAACTCGAAGACGCCGATGGCCAGGCCGATGGTGATGACGACCACGAGGATCCTGCCGAAGACCTCGAACCCGCGGGTCATCTTGTCGGGGAAGCGCCACAGGCCGAGGGCGATGAGGATGGCGAAGATGATGATCGGCACCAGGTTTCGCAGGATCATGACGGGGCCGTACCCGGCGACGACACCGCCGACGAAGACGCCGACCGGGACGGTGACGACACCGGCAAGAATGCCCTTGGACAGATAGCCGCGGTCCTCCTTCTCGATGATGCCCAGCGCCACGGGGATCGTGAAGACGATCGTCGCGCCCATCATTGAGCCGAGGATGAGGCCGGACAACTCGGCGACCTCAGGAGTGGCGGACATCTCCTGCGCCAGTGGCCAGCCGCCCATGTCGATGGCGAGCAGTGTCCCGGCGAACATGCCGGGATCCGCGCCGAACAGCTGGAAGACGGGGTTGATCACCGGGTTCAGGATCTTCGCCAGGTCAGGCGCCAGGCACACGATGCCGACCATGGAGATCGACAACGGGCCCATTGCGTTGAGACCCTCCTCGAACTGCTCGCCGAGGCCGAGCTTGTTGCCGATCATCCGGTCGATTGCGCCGAGCAGCATGCAGATCATCAGGATCCACACGATGACTTCATTGGCGTCCATGTGTCATCACACTCCTCACATCATCTGTGTCGCGATGGGAATCAGGTCTGCCGGGTTCTCGGCCCGGACGGTGGCGAGCGCCACCGAATCGGCGGCCTCGATCGCTGCGCCGCCCCGAGGGCGGGCCGTCGACGCAGCGTTCACCGCCTCGTGGGCGGTGTTCCCGGCCGACAGGTCCGGGAATGGTCGGGACAGGACACGGGGAGGGAGGATCCGTCCCGCCGAAGATCGTCACCGCCCCTCCGACCAGTTGGAGGGGAAGGTGACGTAGACGAACTTGGCCCACGATGGTGTGCCGAAGGTGATGGCGGAGCCCTTGGGGACGTAGAGGACGTCACCGGCATGCCCCACCTGCACGTCCGTTCCCGTGCCGATGCGCAGCTCACCCTCGAGCACGATCTGTACCTCGTCGTAGCTGAGGGTCCAGGGGAAGGTGCCCGCGGTGAGGGTCATGTAGCCGGCGGCGAGTGGACCGTCGTCGCTGGTGACCACGTCGACGGCCTGCACCCTCTGGTCCGGGCCGGGGCCGTCGAACGGGAAGTCCTCCAGGACGGCCTCGGACGCGCGGCACAGCTTGACCCGGCCGGCCCGCCCCCGGGTGGGGACGGTGCCGCCTCCGCCCTGGGTGAGAACGGACGTGACGACGGACCGGACGAGGGCCACCAACTCGTCATCGCCCGGGGATGGCTTCCGAACCGCCGGGCCGGCGACAGGGGGCGCCGCCCGCTGCTCGCCGACTCGCTCGATCCTGATGCCCCTGGTGGCCGCCTCCTCGGCCGCCAGGGGCGTGACGAGGTCCTGCTCACCGATGACGAGACGTCCGTCGCGGGCGCCCTCGAGTTCCCGCACGGAAATGACGTGACGACTCATCTCACTCACTCCGATCGCTCACTGGCCGGGGATGGAATCACTCGGTGGCCTTCTCGCCGGCGTGCGGGAGGATCATCTCGACGTCGGAGTGCGGGCGCGGGATCACATGGACCGAGACGAGTTCGCCCACGCGGCTCGCTGCGGCGGCGCCTGCATCGGTGGCGGCCTTGACCGCGCCGACGTCACCACGGACCATGACGGTCACGTAACCGGCCCCGATCCGTTCCTTGCCGATGAGCCGCACGTTCGCGGCCTTGACCATGGCGTCTGCGGCCTCGATCGCTCCGATCAGGCCCTTCGTCTCGACCATGCCCAGCGCGGTCATCTGGAAATCAGCCATTGTGGTACTCCTTCTCCTGTGTGCCGAGGGGCGGCCCACCGCCCCTGTCGTCTGCTCTGTTTCGTTCGTCTGCGCCGCGGACGGGTCCCCTCCGGCCGGAGAGATTCCCGCCGCCTGGGACCCGGGGTCTTGCCCCGAGGCCTTCTCGGCCGCAACGACCCCCGAGCCGTCCGCAGCCGCGTCCTCACCGGGCTGCCTGGGTCTACCCGTCCTCTGCCCGGTGAGCCCGGTGGACGGCGGTCCTGGATCGGTCGTCATCGGTTCTCGACTCCCCCACGCTTACTGGCGGGCCAGTTCCCTGAGCACCCTGGACACGATGTCGTCGATCGAGGAGACGTCGAAGCCCGCGGACAGTCCCGGGAGCTCGCCGTCGACCCTGCCGCCGTAGGCCCTGGCGGCTGCGGGTGCGTCGTTGAGGTGGTAGGCGATCCGCTTCACGTTGAACAGGTGCTCGACCGAGACGTTGTCGCTGATCACGGCGCCACCGACGCCCCCGGGGGCGAGGGTGAAGGAGGGCGTGAGCCCGGTGGTGAAACCGACCGCGCCGAGCGATCCCCACGTGTTGACCATCATGCGGAAGGCGGGCTTCTGCAGGGCGAAGGCCATGACGACCTCCTCGTCGGTCGCGTGCACCGAGACGCTGTGGCCGGCACCGAACTTCAGGAGCTCGGATGCCTTCTCACAGCCCTCGCGCCAGCCATCGACCGTCGTGAAGCCGAGCAACGTGGTCAGCTTCTCCTGGGAGATCGGGTGCTGCTTGCCGATCTCGGTGAGCGGTGCCACGAGGATGCGCGCATCGGACGGGACCTCGATCCCGACCTGGCCGGCGATCTGCTGGGGAGTGCGTCCGACGAACTTGGCGTGCATGAGACCGTTGGAGCGGAACATGCCGGCGGTGACCGCCTCGGCCTGCTCGGCACTGAGCCAGTAGGCGCCCGCGGCCTGCATGCAGGCCTTGAGTTCCTCGGCGATCGGCGCGTCGGCGAGCACCGACTGCTCGGTCGCGCAGATCGTCGAGCAGTCGAAGGATTTCGACTCGACGATCATCTCGGCGGCCCGCCGCACGTCCGCGCTGCGGTCGACGTAGCACGGGTTGTTGCCCGGTCCCACCCCGATGGCGGGTTTCCCGCAGCTGTGCGCGGCGGTGACCATGCCCGGACCGCCCGTCGCGAGGATGAGCGAGACCTCGGGGTGGCGCATGAGTTCATTCGTGCCGGCCAGGCTGATCTCGGTCATGCAGCTCACCAGGCCATGGGGCATGCCGGCGGCCTCGCCGGCCTCGACCATGACGCGCACCGCCTCGGAGGTACTCCTGATGGCCGTGGGGTGGGGCGCGATGACGATGCCGTCCCTCGCCTTCACGCTGATGAGGATCTTGAAAATGGCCGTCGAGGTCGGATTCGTCGAGGGAGCCAGCGCGGCGACGACGCCCACCGGGTAGCCCACCTCGATGATCCGTTTGGCTGTGTCGTGGCGGAGGACGCCGCAGGTCTGGACGTCCTTGATGGCGTCCCAGCAGCCCTGGGCCGCGAACTCGTTCTTGAGTCGCTTGTGCTCGGCGAAACCGAATCCGGTCTCGTCGTGGGCCATCTGCCCCAGGCGGGCGGCGTTCTTCATCGCCGCATCGACCATGGCCCGGCAGATCCGGTCCACGTCGGTCTGGGCGGTGTACTGGAACGACCGCATGGCCTCCTTCGCGGCCGTCACCAGGTCACGGGCCTGCTGAACGGACACCAGGTCCGAGTCGAAGTGTCTCGTCATGTCATCACTCCTTTGCACCCGGACGCCTCAGTACTGCCTGGGGTTTGCCGCAACGTCCAGGACCGCCTGCTGGAACGCGGCGCAGGCGGCCTGGCAGGCGCTCTGGGAACCGGTCAGCAGCCCACCCGAGAAGTTCGTCTCCGACGGCGGCTCGTACCACACCCTCATCTCGACCTCGGCCGCCTTCAGCGCGAGATCGAGAGCGTAGGTGGCCTCCAGCGGAGGTGCGATGAGATAGGCGAGCGGCTGGCCCTGCGGGATCCCAGCCTGAGCGCTGAGATAGGAACCCGTGCTGGAGATCAGGTGCGGGAAGAACGTGAGATCACCGGTCTCGTCGGCACTGTAGAACCAGGCCTCCTGCTCCGCGTAGGAGATGCAGGCGTCGAGCCCCGAACGGGCCTCGGCGGGGTTGGGCCCGGCGAGGATGCCGATGATCTCGCCCGACAACGGCCCCGAGGGATAGCCGGAACCGGCGTAGAAGCTCTTCGCGTAGACGACCTCGACCTCGGCGAACTTCGTCGCCTCGTCCAGGGCCGTGTACAGGGCGTCGTCGATGTCGCAGGTGACGATGGCGATGGAACGCTGGTCGGGCCGCAGGTTCAGTTTCTCTGCGAAACCACGGTCGACGTTGGCGATGACCTTCGTCGCGAGAATGTTTGGTTTGACTGGATCAAGAATTGCCATGATGAGGTTTCTCCTGTCGGCTCACTCGCCGGACCTGTTGACGATTTCGCGCAGCTTGATACCACTGGCCGAGTACTGGATCATCCGCTTGACGTAGTCGACGATGTAGGCGCCCGCCTCCAGCGGGTTGGTGCCGCCGTGCACCGTGATCATGCAGATGAGGTCCCGGTCCGCATCGCTCTTGCCCGGCTCCGGATCGAAACCCATGTAGGCGCTCATGGCATCGGCGATACCAAGGCCCGGACGTTCACCGAGCAGCAGCACGAGCACTTTCGCGTGAATGATCGAGTTGATGTCGTTCATGATGCCCACCCGGCAGTTCTCCACGAAGAACGGCGTGCCAAGACTCAGGCCTGCCGCCTCGAGCCCCTGGCTGAGCACCGGGAGGATGTTGGGCAGGTTGTTGGTCACGGCGGCCGCGGACAGGCCATCCCCCACGACGATCTGCACGTCGGGGTTCTTCGCGCAGCGTTCTGCGACCACGCGGCGTCCCTCGTCGCTGAGCCGACGTCCGAGATCGGGGCGCAGCAGGTAGACCTCCCGGTCGACGGCGGCCGACTGCACCGTGAACAGGTCGAACTGCTCCTTGACCTCCTCGCCGACGACACCGTAGATCGCGTCCTGCGTCACCCCGTGGTCCGCCTGGAAGAGCAGCAGGGTCTCGGTGCGCGGGCGCGCCCCCGCACGCCCCACACAGATGCGGGCGTTCGTCGAGGCGATCAGATTGCGCGCCCCCTCAAGATCAGCCGGGTCCTCGATGCCGCAGCGGGTACGCATCTGCGGTGTGGTCGGATCGGGTACGTCGATGACGAGATCGGAATCGGCCTTCCCGGCCTGCTGGGCCAGGGCGACACCGCCGGAATAGCTGACGTCATTCGCCGCATCCAGCCGCCGCAGTTCCGCGACGATCCTGGCAACGATCTCTTCCACGTTGTCCATGTCGTTCACCACCCTCATTTCCCAAGAAAGATTGTCGCGTCGCCCGCCTTGGCGGTCAGCTGGCCGTTCTTCCACAGGCCCATGCCCTCCATCCACGCCTCGAACTCGGGCAGCGGACGGTAGCCCGTGGCCTGGCGCAGCGATGCGATGTCGTGATAGCTCGTGGTCTGGTAGCTCAGCATGGCGTCGTCGCCCATCGGGATGCCCATGATGTAGGAGCCGCCGGCGACGGCGAAGAGCACCATGAGGTTCTCTATGTCGTTCTGGTCGGCCTTCGCGTGATTCGTGTAGCACACGTCACAGCCCATCGAGATGCCCATGAGCTTGCCCATGAAGTGGTCCTCGAGGCCGGCCCTGGTGATCTGGACCGAGTCGTAGAGATACTCAGGCCCGATGAAACCGACCACCGTGTTCACCTGATAAGGGTCATAACGCCTTGCCAAAGCGTAATTACGGGCCTCCAGGGTGAGCTGGTCGGCACCGAAGTTCGCATCCGCGGACAACGCCGAACCCTGTCCGGTCTCGAAGTACATGTAGTTCGGCCCGGGCACCCAGCAGTACTTCTTCGCCAGCTCGTGGGCCTCGTCAAGCTGCTCGACGCTCGTACCGAAGCTCTCCATGGCCTTCTGGGAGCCGGCGATCGACTGGAACACGAGCCCGACCGGCGCCCCGCGCCGCAGGCACTCCATCTGGGTCGACACATGAGCCAGCACGCAATTCTGGGTCGGGATCTGCCAGTCATCGATGACTTCCTTGGTCATCTCGAGCAGCCGACTGACACTGCCCACCGAGTCGTCGGACGGATTGATACCGATCACCGAGTCCCCCGAACCGAACGAGAGGCCGTCGTAGATCGCCGCACGGATTCCGTCGACGGAGTCCGTCGGATGATTGGGCTGGAGCCGTGAGGCGATCGTGCCGCGCAGACCCATCGTGTTGTTGCAGTGGGTCACGACCTCGATCTTCCGCGCCGCGTAGATGAGGTCCATGTTCGACATCAATTTGCAGACGGCGGAGACGATCTCCCCCGTCATCGCATTACTGATGCGATGGATCATCGCACCGGTTGTCTCATTCGAGAGAATCCACTCCCTGAACTCGCTGACCGTCCAGTTCTTGATCTCACCGAAAATCGTCTCGTTCACGGCATCATCGATCACCCGGGTGACCGAGTCCTCCTCGTACGGGACGACCGGATTCTCCCTCAGAACACCGAGCGGAACCTGGGCCAGGACTTCTTTCGCCGCGACCCGTTCCGCCGCGGAGCCGGCCGCGATACCGGCCTGCTCATCACCCGACTTCCTCTCGTTGGCCTTCGCCAGCAGCTCCTTGATCGAGCTGAATTCATAGGACTTGCCGAACAACTTGGCTCGGAGCAGCATCATCCCACCACCTTGGCACTGACAAAATGACTTGTTTTCCTCATGGTTTTTCACCCTGTTCGGTGTAGAACACCAGTGTTTTGACGGAGACCGGAACGACCCTGCCGTCGAACATCGGTTCACCGATGTCGATGAAGTCGCCCTCACCCAGGTCCACCTGGTCGACGACGATCACTGGCAGGTCCGGTGCCCTGATGTTGATGGTCTGACCGATCACCTGAGCGAAGTCGTGCTCCGTCACCAGAACGAGGGGCAGACCGGTCCTGATCAGCTTGGTCGCGAAATCCGCGCAGCCCTGAGCCACAGCGACCATCTCCGCGTAGTCCAGCCCCGCCGGCAGGTCGAGGTTCACCGCCCAGGGAATGTCCGGGTCCTGACCCGACCAGCGCTGGACGGCAGCGGTCAAGACGTTCTCGACCTGACCGGCATCGGCCAATGAACTCACCGAATCCACCAGGTGCGGCTCGATGACCGGTAGGCTCCTCAGCGGCAGGATGGCGCGGTCCGCCCAGATCGTGGATCCCGACAGGGTCACGTGCTGGCTGGCCGCACCGAGCACCGTCGCGCGCAGGGTCTGCGCCGGTTCTCGCACCACCAGCCGCTGCAGCCGCTGGTTCTCCCGCAAGGATTTCGCCAGCAGGGGGCCGACATCGCCGTACCGGGCGATGTCGGCAAGACTCTCGGCAGGGCACTTCTCGTAGTAGAGACGACCCACACCCCCGGAGAGGAAGTACGCGGCGATGTGATCTGGAAGTTCCATGGGCGGGCTCAGGGCCAGGTTGTTCCCCATCGGCGTCGTGACACCGGTGATGAGGTCGACGATGACGTCGGCCATCGCATCGGTGAGCCTGCGCAGGGAACGGATCGACGGGCGACGCCCCTCGACGAGATCGTCCAGGTGCAGGGCATCGGCGATGATCCGCCCCGATGGAGCCACGTGAACGAGTGTCCCGGTCTCGGGATCGAGCATCACCTGACGGCCGCCCACCATGGCCGCCGAGGAGCTGACATGGTTTCCGGCTGAGAAGACGGCCGCATTGGCCGAGCCACCGCCGATGTCCACATTGACGACAGCGCAGTAGTGCGAGGCCGACCAGTCACAGGCCCCTGACCCGCGCCCCGCGATCTGGGACTCGAGATTGGGACCGGCCACGGTGACGACGAAGTCACCCGCGACATCGGCAAGGCCGCTGAGGATGGCCTCCGAATTGTGCTTGCGCGCGGACTCGCCCGTGATGATGACGGCGCCGGTCTCGATCCGGTCGAGAGGAATCCCGGACCGGGATATCTCGTTGCGCACAAGTCCCAGCAGCGCGTCGACATCGATTTCCTCGGGACTGATGAGCGGAGTGATCGCCGGCTCGCTCTGGTAGAGGATCTCACTGGAACCGACGTCGAGACGGGGAATCGCGCCCGTCCGGCCACGCTGGGTGACCGTCAGCCGCGACAGGACCACCTGTGTCGTTGTCGTACCGACGTCGATACCGATGCTCACCACGTCATCGAGCTGCTGCATCGCCCCTCCCATCGAGTGGCATGCAGCGACGCCCCCCACGGCTGAGTGGCCGTGCATGGCTGCGCCGGAGGAACGAACCGGCCTCCGGCGCGAGACTCCGCGGCGAATGGCGCCACGAACCCACCGGGAGCACCAGGAAAAACCGCTGTGCACTCGTCTTCCGGAAACGACTCCAGAAATGCATCGGGGAACGTTCACCGAACCAGTTCCAAGGGGATTCCCCGAGTACGCACACCGAACCCGCAAGGGATTCGGCCCGGTTCGTCGCGACGGCCTGACCGTCGGCTCTGGCGATTCGCACTCGGCCCCCTTCACGAGGATGAAAGTGTGTTCAGCGGGCTATCGTGAATGATCGTCTGTCAACAGTTGTCAGCATCCCGGTGTTACCCGGGCTGAATCATTCTGAATGACCTCCTCACTCGATTAGGGAAATATACCCTACGATCTTCCGCAGGTCCAATCCGGAACATGGGCGAGGCAGCGCGAAAAACCCGGCAATGCTGCGGGCATGCCGTCGCATTACCGGGAAAACAGTCCGCTTGTCAAGCGGGGCCTTGCCGTTTCGGCAAGGCCCCGCTGGGTGGAAATCTGCTGGTCTAGGTCAGCGCACGGACAGGCTGCCCTTGAGAACACAGCGGCGGCGGCGGGCGAAGTTCCGGGCCGAGGTCAGGCCCTCGCCCGTCGGGCCGGCGATGGTGAAGGTCGGGTAACCCTCACCCCCGATGCCGATGCCGTTGTAGGACGGGCCGTTCTTCACGAAGATCGTGGTCTGGATCCTCTTGCCCATCTTGGTCAGGGCCTTGACGTCGAGCGAGTGCATGATGGCGGTGTGGCGGTTGCCGTGCTCGGCCTCGACGGCCTTGTCGATGGCCTCGTCGACGTTCTTGACACGGACGACGCCGAGGATCGGCATCATGAGCTCGGTCTGGACGAAGGTGTGCTCGAAGGGAACCTCTGCGATGAGCAGGCGGGTGCTCTCGGGCACCTCCATGCCCGCCTCGGCGGCGAGCACGCAGGCCGGCTTGCCCACCCACTTGGCGACGGCGTGGCCGTCCTTGGCGACGAAGGAGGCGAGCCTGGCGATGACGGCGGGGTCCTTGACCTCGACGGCACCGTGCTTGAGCATCTCGAACTTGAGCAGATCGGCGATCGAGTCGACCGCGATGACCTCCTTCTCGGCGGTGCAGGGCAGGTTGTTGTCGAAGCTGGCGCCGTCGACGATGTCCTTGGCGGCCTGCGGGATGTCGGCTGTGGCGTCGACGACGACCGGCGGGTTGCCGGCGCCCGCCCCGATGGCCTTCTTGCCACTGGACAGGACCGACTTCACGATGCCGGGACCACCGGTGGCGACGAGCAGGCGCACCTTGGGGTGCGCCATCATGGCGTTGGTGTTCTCGATCGAGGGCTTCTCGACGGTGGTGATGAGATTGGCGGGGGCGCCGACCTCGGCCAGGGCCTTGTTGATCCTGCGGATCAGCCAGTGGGTGAGCCCGGTGGCACGCGGGTGCGGACTGAAGACCACGGCGTTTCCGGCGGCCAGCATGCCGATCGAGTTGTTGATGACCGTCTCGGACGGGTTGGTGGTCGGGGTGATCGCGCCGATGACCCCGAAGGGCGAGAACTCGATGGTGGTCAGGCCGTCGTCCCCGCTCCAGGCCTCGGTGACGATGTCCTCGACGCCGGGGGTCTCCAGGGCGGCGTAGCGGTTCTTGAGGTACTTGTCATGGGCGTTGCCCATGCCGGTCTCCTCGACGGCGGCCTCGGCCATGTACCTGAGGGCCTCGTCATCGGAGCAGACGTTGCGGATGGTCTGGATGTAGCACTTGCGGTCGCGCATCGAGCAGTCGAGGTACTGGCGCCAGGCCTTGTCGGCCGCCTCGACGGCGTCGTTCATGTCGGCGAAGATGCCATCGCCGAGACAGTTCCCGGTGACGATCCGCCCGCTGGCCTGCCGCGCGACGACCTCCTGCACGGTCTCACGAACGACCTTCGAAATGAGTTCAGGGCTGATGGTCATGAACGGCTCTCCTTCTGGGCTGTTGCTAGTGCATGCGTGATGATCGACTCGTCCTGGTCCGGCGTGCCGCCGGAGGCGCCGATGCCCCCGGCCAGCTCGCCATCGACGAAGACCGGGAAGCCTCCCCCGAAGACGACCACGCGACCGTCGTTGAAGTTCTGGATCCCTGGGATGGGCCCGCCGGGTCCGGAGAGATCCTTGAGTTCGGCGGTGGGCTGCCCGAAGGCGGCAGCGGTGAACGCCTTGTTCTGGGCCGCCTCGATGCTGACGAGCAGCGAACCGGCCATGCGTTCCAGCAGCATCAGGTTGCCGCCCGCATCGACCCCGGCGAAGACGCAGGGCACACCGATCTCGGTGGCCTTCTGCTCAGCCGCCTCGGCCATGAGCTTCAGCGTGGCCAGGTCGTACCGCGGCAGGTCGTGGGGACCCAGGGTGCCGCTTCCGGCCGGGGTGGTGGACCCGGCGAGGACGGCAGCGCCCTCGGGCGTACCGAGCGCACGCGCGACGGTCTCGAGCACGACCTGTTCCACACGGTCCATGTCGTGGTGGTGCTCGGCCAGGCGGGCCAGCGCGAAGAGCGCGTCGGACAGACGATTGAGGTAGGTGATGATCTCGGGGCGGATGCTGTCGGACTCGGTGGCTATCAGCACGCGGCGTTCGGCGCGCCGCACGACGGTGCGGGCGCGGTGGAGGATGCCGGAGATCGGGTCGCGGCCGGGGACGACGAAGTTGCGCTGGGGGCCGGTGACGGCCAGGCACTCGTCGATGAGGCGCTCGAGTTCGGTGACGTCGTCGGCGCCGATCTTGTTGTCGAGGATCTCGCGGCCTGCTGCGTCGCTGGCCAGTTCGGCGGCCAGCGTGAACATGCGCTGCTGGATGTGGTGCAGCGTGGCGCGGATCGCGGGATCGGTCATCGCAGCCTTGGCCTCGCCGATCGTGGAGTTGGCCTCGTCAACGGTGCCGTAGGCCTCGACGAGCGGAGACTGCTTGGCGACCCGGGTACCGCCGAACAGGCCTGTCATGCCCTTGTCCCCGCTGCGGGTGTAGATGTTGGGCATGCTGATCAGGCTCCCCCGAGTTCGACGGTGTCAACGATGCCGACGATCGTGGAGTCGATCGGCGAGTCGGCGCGGGATGCCGCGAAGCGGGCCGAGGAGCCCTTGGTGACGATGACGGTGGCGCCGATGCCTGCGCCGACGGTGTCGACAGCGATCTCGGGACGGCTGATGGGCTTCTCGTCGGCGTCGATGGGTTGCACCAGGAGCAGTTTGAAACCGACCAGGCGTTCGTCCTTGCTGGTCGAGACGACGGTGCCGCGCACCGTGGCGAGGAACATTGTCAGGCCTCCCTGATGATCGTGATGGAGCGGGCAGCAGCGATGTCCGCGGCCATGGCGGTGATCTTCGCGGTGGCCGGGACCCGGAGCGCCGTGCCCTCGGGCAGGCGCTGGACGACGCGCTGGCTGATGAGCTGCTGCTGGACTGCGACGGCGCCGGACGCCGAGACGGGTACCGGGACGGTCGGCGCCGGGGGCTTGGCGGCCGTGGCGGCGGGTGCCGGGCAGGCGCCGAGCCGGCGCAGCAGCTCGTGCCGGCTCATCCGGCAGGCCGTGGTGATCGGGGAGATCCTCGCGTGATCGATGCGCTCGTAGGCGGCAAGCACGGTGCGGGCCAGGGCGCTGGCCCGAGCGGTGCGCACGCCGAAGCTGCGGAGCGTGCAGAGATTCTCCCGCATCATCTGGGCGTAGCCCTCCGGAATCGCGCCGAACCACCGCTGCTTGTCGGGGTCATCCGGATCGCAGGCGGACGACGAGACGACGACTGGCTTGCCGGCCAGCAGATAGTCGTTCATGAGATTGCTCCCCAGGCAGTCCGCCACGCCGTGCGCCGTCTTCGCCGCGATGTTCTGGGTGAGGGTCGGCACGATGAGCATGTCGTGGCTGCCGGTCAGCTGCCTCGTGGCGGCGCTCATCCCCAGAGCACCGATCAGCTCCTGGTCGAGGATGCGTTCGGCGCTCGGTGTCTGGACGAACTCGAGCGCGACGCCCTCCTTGAGGAGCATGGCGAGTTCGGGGATCGTCTTCTCGAAACCGATCAGCGCTCCGGTGAACAGCACGAGGGCACGGCGGGGAGCCGGGGTCACCAGCTCGGCAAGAGTGCTGCGGATGACTGCGCGCAGATCATCGGCGTTCATCAGTGAATCTCCTTTGCCGTCATCGGAATGCCCAGCGGGGTCACGAACAGGGGTTCGACCGGCCGCAGGACCGGTCGGCCCAGACGCGCGGCGAAGACATCGGGGGCGTTGGGGAAGGAACTGGAGCCGCCCACCAGGTAGACGATGGGCACGTCGATCCCCTCGAGGGCGCACTCGGCGATCGAGGCCATCTTGTCGAGCGTGGGGCGGATGATGCCCACCACCTCGTCACGGCGGGACGGGTCCTTCTTCATGACCTCGGCCTCGTCATAGGGCATCTGGTAGGCGCCCGACAGCACGAGTGTCATGTGGTGCCCGCCGGTCGGCTCGTCGACGGACAGGCTCACCCGGCCCTGCTCCAGGACCGAGACCCCGGTGGTGCCGTGACCGATGTCGATGACGCAACCATCGGTGATGCCGAGCGCACGGGCCGCGGCGACCGGCTCGTCGACGACCTCGGCGACGTCCAGGTCAGCAGCGACCACGACGTTCTCGAAGACCTTGACGTCACCCGCACCGATACCCGGCGGGATCGACACCGAGGCCTTGTCGAAGCGGTGTCCCAGACGGTCCTGCACGTCCCTGGCGAGCTCGCGCACCGCGCTGGTGGCACCGAGCCAGTCGACGACGACACCATCCCGGACGACCGTCGAGTGCACCCACCCCCCGGCAACGGGACGGTCCGCGGCGTCGACCACAGACACGACGATGTTGGCGGTGCCGAGATCGACGCCGAGCCGCAGCTCGCCCTCGTAGTCCTCGACATCGCCCGTGCGCACGAGCTCGGCGAACCGCTGGATCAACCGTTCTCGTTCCGACAGTGCCGTCGTGTCCGTGGTCATCGTTGCCTCATCTGATCCGTTGGGTGGGACCGCGGCCGTGTTCGGCCGGTGCACCGGTCGCCCCTGCGTTGAACCGCCTCAGGCGGGCTGGCTTCTCATCCGTCCTCGATGGTCGGCCTCAGCCCTGCTTCGGCAGCAGCTTCTCCACGTCGCTGTGCGGACGCGGGATCACGTGGCGCGAGATGACTTCCTCGCCCACGTTCGTCGCTGCCGTGTACCCGGCGTCGACGGCGGCCTTGACCGCACCGACATCGCCGCGCACCATCACGGTCACCAGCCCGGCACCGACCTTCTGGTAGCCGATCAGCGTCACATTGGCGGCCTTCGTCATGGCATCGGCGGCCTCGACGGCTCCGATGTAACCCTTGGTCTCGATGAGACCGAGTGCTTCACCCATGGTTCTTCCCTCCTCTGGTTATTTCTTCTCGGCCTGCGGCTTGTCGTCGCCGGCAGACGTCTTCCTCTGACTGGACGAACGGCTGCTCGTCCGCCTGGCGCCGTCCTTGCCCGCCGCAGCAGGCGACTTCTTCACATCGGCGGCCACCTCGTGCTCGGCGGCCTGCTCCGATGGCGCCTGGCCGGTCTCGGCGGCCTGTTCCGGTTCGGCAGCAGGCTCCGGCCCGGCGGGCGGTGTGCTCTCGGCAGCAGGCTCCGGCCCAGCCGCCTGCTTGCTCTTGGCGGCCTGCTTGGCGGCCTGGTCCACCGAGGTGGGGGCACCGAGGCCGACGGTGGCCGGGGACAGCACGACGCCGCCGAGCTGCGGATTGGGACGCGGGATCACCGAGACAGCGAAGACCGTCGACACCCGTGCGGCGGCCGCCCGGGCAGCGGCGATGGCCGACTGGACGGAGGAGACCTGGCCCTCGATCTTGACGGTGACCATGCCGGCCCCGTCCGTGGTCTCGTAGCCGATGAGCCGGACGTCCGCGGCCTTCACCGCGACATCGGCGGCCTCGATGGCCGCCGGGAGACCGAGGACCTCGATCTCGCCCAGGGCGTTCGTGAGCATTGTGTCTCCTTCACTCATTGGTGACCACGATCAGTGGCATGCGTTTGACGAGTCGTGCCGCATTCGCGCCCATGTCGCGGACGTGTGTCCGGGCCGCGTCGACGTCGAGCGTGATGTAGGGCCTGGCGGGGTCGAGTTTCTCCGTCGTGATGACGATCTGCCGGGTGCTGAGGCCGACGCCCACACCCAGCCGGGAGGCCAGCGCGGCCTCGTGGGCCAGCACGGCGGCGTCGGAGGACTCGCCGCGTGTCACCAGGTGCGGGACGCCCTCCTCCTCCATGCCGAAGCCGATCTGCTCGATGATCTCGGCGCTCGCGCTCGAACTGGCTCTGATGCCGATGGTCGGCCTCTCCTGCTCGACGGGTCTCATGACTGGTCCTCCCAGGAGAGCACCAGTCCGGTGGCAACGGCGTTGCGCGGGCCCTCGGTGCCACGGATGTTGGCCCGCCCTGCGACGACGCGGTACTCGCCGAGCGCCTTGGTGACGAGCTGCGGGATCTCGAAGTCCAGGGCCGAGCCACCGACCAGGACGACATGGGCGATGTCGCGCACGTTGCGAGTGGGGCTCACCGAGGCCAGGGCCCGCAGGGCATTTGTCACGAAGACGCGTTCCTTGGCGCGGATGCGAACCTGGCGGATGACCTCCAGCGGCTGCCGCAGGGGCAGCGGGATCATGCCCTCGGGATGAAGGATGACGGTGCGCGCGAACAGCTCGGGTGCGAGCGGCTCGTCGAAGAACTGGGCGGTGCCGTCCTCGTGACGGATGTTGAACAGCGTCTCGACACGGGCCAGCGGGTAGCGCTTGATGTTCTCGGCGACATCGGTGCCCTCCAGCCCGAGTTCGGAGGCGATGAGCAGCGTCACCATGTTGCCGGCGCCGGCCAGGTGGATCGAGGTGGCCCTGTCGCCGTCGCGCAGCACCGAGGCGTCGGTGGAGCCGGCACCCATGTCGAGGATGGCGATGGGCCTCGACGTGCCGGGCGTGGTCAGCGCACCGCGAATGGCCATGTCGGCCTCGACCCCGCCGATCTCGACGCGGATGCCGAACTGCTTGGCCATGTCATCGGCAATGCGCTGCATCTGCAGGCGATCGGCCTTGACCATGACGGCGATGCCAACGGCGGCCTCCAGGGAGAACTCGCCGGCCAGGCCGCCGGTGACGGACTGGGGAACCTGGGTGTCGACGGCGAGGAGGTCGGTGATCTCGACGCCGGAGGGGTCGCGGTCGGTGAGCTGGCCCATCGTGACGCGGACCTTCTCCATCATGCCGCCGATGTTCGTGCCCGGCTCACCCTTGATGTCCTGCAGGAGCCCAGCCTGAGCGCCGACGCGCATGATCTCGTCGGCACCGGCCTCGACGTCGACGTCCGTGCTGCGTTCGCCGATGAAGTGCAGGGTGCCCGCCGGGATGTGCCGTTCGGTAACGTCACCGGCCGGGGTCTTGATGACCACGGCGGAGCGGTTGCCGACCAGGGCGCGCGCCATCGGGACGACCGAGGCGGTCTCGGACGGGGAGAGCTCGAAGAGCGTGGCGATGCCGTAGGGGTTCGACAGCGTCTCGATCACGCGGCCGGCCTCGGCCACCTCGATCGCCGCCGGCATGCCCGTGGGCACCTTGTCGATGAGCCTGACCTCGTCGATGATGGGGATCTTGCGCTCGAGACGGTTGTTGACGAGGACGCCGTCGTCGAGCTGCAGGATCGCACCGGTGATCCTGACGCGACCGGCGTGCGCGTTGATGAGTTCGGCCACGGCTCGGAAACCGTGGGTGCGGTCGGCGACGACGATGTACGACTCCCCCGCCCTGGCGAGTTCGAGGTCATCGACCCTGATCGTCGTGCCGACCGCGACACCGAGCCCGCCGGGCGTGGCGGGATTGTGCCCGATCATGGTTGACTCGGTGATGATCGTCTCGGAGATCGTCTCCATGGCCACATCGCCGATCACCGGTGCGGCCTCGTTGATGCGGATCAGATCGAGTTCGCCGATCTCCCGACCCGCCTTCTTGAGGGCGACGGTGAGCGCCTGGAACACGCCCTGGGTGTTCTGGGGCGTGCCCTTGATCCCTGTCGTCGGGATGGTCGACGCGGACAGGAACCGCGGGGTGGCACCGTCAGAGACTTCTGCCAGTGCCACCTCCGTGGTGGCGTTGCCGATGTCGACGCCGGCGATGAGGGCCATGGGACGAATCTCCTGTGACGTTGGGGTGACCTCGGCGAGCAGCTGTCACTCGCTGTCCTTGAGGCGGCCGCGCTTCTCGTAGACGTCGGCCCCCTCTCGGATGAAGGCCGCGTTGATGGTGCAGCCGTAGTCCTTCTCCAGCTTGTCGGCGATGGCGTACAGCTCGGCCTTGGTCGAGCGGTACGGACGCAACGCGTTGTAGACCTCGAGCAGCTCGTCGTCGGGGACGGCGATGAGCTCGGCGGCACGCCGCATGTTGCGCGCCAGTGAGTCACGGCCGTCGGACTCGGCCACCTGGGCCTGCAGCTCGAGGGTCTCGGGTGCGATGCGGAAGTCCTCGGCCTTGAGTTCGCCGTTCTTCACCTTCTCGAACGAGAACTCGGTGAGCGGGCGACCATTGGCGGCCTTGATCTTCTCCGGCACTTTCTCGCCGAGCGGGTACTGGGACTTGTCGACCCGGTCGGCCCGGGCCGGGGACGGTGCCGCAACAGCCGCGGCGGTGTCCTTCTTGGCGAAGGTCACGTTGTCCTGATTGAGGTTCGCCATGACCTCGCTCATGATCTGGCGGATCAGTTCTTCCGAATCCATGGCTTCTCCTATCGGTACTCGACCCGAAGGGCCTGGGGCTTCTTGCTCAGATCGCAGAGGCCGGCTTCCTTGAGGTGGAACAATGCTGCGATGGCCTGGTACTTCGGACGGGCCATCTGGTCATTGCGCACCGGCACTGGATCGGGTGACTCGCCCTTGGCGTAGCGGGCGGCGTTCTTGCCGATCGCACGGAACGTCTCCAGGTCGATCAGGGGCGCCTGGCTGAACAACTCGAGGTTGGACAGCGGAGGCAGATCCTTCTGGTGGATCACCGTGGTACCGCGGGACTGGATACCGATGCCAACGCCTGAACCGGAGTACTCCGCTGCGTCGTGGGCGATGAAGCCCACGTCGGCCGTGCGGAAGATCCGGATGAAGCGGTAGCTCAGCCCCTCCTCCTCGATGCCGGCGCAGACCTCACGGATCACGTCGGCATGCGGCAGGTCGATGATCGTCTTGTTCATGACGCCGCCGAAGGCGGGCGCGAGGGCGATGACGACCTCACGAGGATTGGTGCCACGCTCGGCCGGACCATCCTCGGTGACGACCAGTTCCTCGCCGTCGCCGAGCGGCTCGGCCGATGCCACGGTGGTGGCAGCGGCAGCCCGGGCCGGTGCGGACGCGACGGGGACCTGACCGCTGGTGAACTCGCTGACGACCTGTTCGATGATGCTACGGAGCGTCTTCTCATCCATGGTGCTCACCTCAGATGCTCTCAGGGCTGATGGCCTGGCGGATGTTCGACAACTGAGCCCACTTCTCGTCGCTGATCTGGTAGCCCGTGAGCGGACCAGCGTAGGTGTTGGGGTAGTTGACGGCGCTGATCACATGGAAGTTCTCGTCCAGGATCGCCGAGGTGTGCAGGTAGTCGCCGGCGACGCGCTGGGTCAGCATGCTGTAGACGTACTCGGCGACGTCCTCGAATCCGCCGCGGATCAGGGCCTGGACGATGTCGACACCGGTCAGGCCACGATTCATGAGATCCTCGGCGGCCTTGAGGTCCTCGACCACGTTGCGGACCGGCATGTCCTCGGAACCGCGGGCGTAGGTGGCGGCCTCGACCTCCTCGTCGGTGATCTCGGTCAGGCCGAGCTCACGGAAGATGGCCTGGATGGCACGAGCGGCCTTGTTGCGAACCCGGACGACCTCCTCCTCGGTGACGGGCACGAGGCCGCCATCGATCTTGAGATCGCGCTGGATGACCAGCCAGTCGTCGAAGTCGTCGGCGTCCCAGTTGGAGCCGGCGAACATGTTGTCGTAGTTCGGCGTGGCGGAGTAGCCCGAGCAGATGAAGTCCGTGCCGGGCACGAACTGCATGAGCGAGCGGGCGACACGGCGCAGGTCCGAGTGCGTGAAGGTCTGGTCGTTGGACGAGGCGCACTCCAGGTCGAGGCTGACCGCGATGAGGTTCTCGGCCAGGACCGCGCGAATACCACCGGGCACGGCAGCCGGAACGCCGATGCAGGACACCGAGCCGTTCTGGATGCCCTGCGAGCCGGCGCCCTTGGTGAAGTAGAGGCAGCGGGCCTCGAGGTACAGCATGGACTTGCCCTCGGCGTAACCCATCTGGACCTCGGAACCGGTGCCCGAGGTGAACCGCATCTTCAGGCCACGGGACGCGTAGCAGGAGGCCAGGAAGGCCTTCGACCACGGGGTGTCGTCGCCGTCCATGAAGACCTGCTCGGTGCCGTACACCGACACGGTCTCGGCGTAGGCGGTGAAACCGCGCATGCCGAGGGCGAGCTCGGTGGCCTCCTCGACGGAGCACTGGGTGAGGATGCCCGGACGACCCACCTGGGAACCCACCATGTTGGCGATGGCGTTGAACGGCGCGTAGCGCACGATGCCGACCGTCGTCTCCTCCTCGGCGAAGCCGCGCAGCGAGCCCTCTGCGGCGTCGGCGGCGATCTGCACCGGGTTGTCCTTGACGTTCGTCACGTGGGCCTGGTTCGCCGGGAACAGCCGTGAACGCATCTTCGTCACGGCCATCATCATCTCGAGCACGTTCATCGTCCCGACGACCTCGACCATCTTGGCGGGGGTCATGGCCGTCGTCAGCTTCACGACCTCGGAGCGCGGCACGCGGAAGTCGACCATCTTGCGGGCCAGCTCCAGCGAGGGGGTCGCGTTGACCTCCACCGCGTTCTCCAGACGAATGCCGTAGTCGGCGATGAAGGTGTCGATCATGTCGAACTCTTCACGCTTCTTGCCGTCGAGCTCGACGACCACACCGTTCTCGATCTTGATCGAGGGAGTGGGATCGGCCGGCGAGTTCATGGCGATGAGGCCCATCTCGGGCCACTCTTTCACATAACCGTCCTGGCTGACTGGACGTGCGTCCAGCGCCTCGAAACGCTTGCTTCTCACGAAAGACGCCTCGTTTCTCAGATGTACGGGGTGGTGGTCGACACGGGAGTATCGCCCATGGCGCCGAGCAGCCCGAGGCCGACCTCACGGGCGGCGACGATGGCCTGGCGCACGGCGCCGGAGTCGCCGGTGAAGGCCGAGATGACCTCGTTGGAGTAGCTGGTGCCGCCGTTGCCCGGGCTGGAGTAGCCGATGACGTCGATCGTCGAGGCCTTGACCGCGGTGTCGGCCAGGACGACGCCGATGGCCGCCGGAGCCCCGACCGTGATGCCGAAGGACTTGCCGAGCGGTGCGCCGAAGGCCTTGTTCAGGGCGTAGGACGCCCGGGCCGTGTACTGGAACTCCAGGTGCCCGGCATCGTTGCCGTAGACGTCACCGAAGGTGCGCTCGAGTTCGCCGAGGGTCACCTCGACGGCGCGGCGCGCGTCGGAGACGTCCTCGGCGCCGAAGACGATGAGCGAGCCGTGGCCGGCGCCGCCCTTGGTGTCACGCGGGAGCTCGATCGAGATGATCTCGGTGTTGGTGGCCTTGACACCCTCGTCAGCGGCGAAGATGTGCGGACCGGCACCGGTGCGGTCACCGATGATGCCGATCGAGCGGAACTTGGGGTCGATGCCCATCAGCTTGTGCAGCTGCGGGTCGACGTTGGGGATGACCAGACCGATGGTGTCGCCGAGCTCGGTGGCCCCCACGAACTGGGTGGCCTCGGGAACGGTGAGCTGACGCTGGACGGTGGGCGCCGCAGCGGGTTTGTCAGCGGAGATCTTGTTCATGACGGCCGACATGATCTGGTCGACGAGCTGATCGTTAGCCATTTTCGGTCAACGCCTCACTTCTGGTCGACGGACGGGAGGATCTTCTCCACATCGGTGTGGGGACGCGGGATGACATGGACCGAGACGAGCTCGCCCACGTTCTGCGCTGCGACGGCACCCGCGTCGGTGGCTGCCTTGACGGCACCGACATCGCCGCGGACGAGCACGGTCACCAGGCCGGAACCGACCCGCTGGCTGCCGATGAGTACGACGTTGGCCGACTTGACCATTGCATCCGCGGCTTCAACAGCGGCGACGAAACCCTTCGTCTCCACCATGCCAAGGGCTTCTTGCATTCTGAACTCCTCCGTTGGACTTGATACGAGCCGCCATTGGCCACCCGGCCACGGGCGGGACATACCAAAAACTTTAGGGCATGAATCCAGAGAGAAGGTCATTCAGCGCTCTACATTTTGGCCCGATGTCGACCGCGGGCCGATGACCAAAAAATCCCCCTCGGAACCAAAAAGGTCAACAACTCGTGACACATCGCACGGCTCGGGGCGGTGCGGACAGATTCATGTCCGAAGGCTTGACAGCAGCGCCCCTCGCCGCGCAAGAATAAGCTCTTGCGTGGTCCCGCCGACCGCGGGTGGTCGGCCTCGGAGTACCCGCCCGAGGCAGCCGACCGGTCACCGGATCCTCGACCCGCCGCACCGGGAACACGTCCACCGCACAACTGGCCCCCTCGTGGCGGGGCCGGCCGGATGAGAGGCGATGATGGCCGAGAAGCAGCGCATCATCCAGGAGTTCGTCCCGGGCAAGCAGGTCACGCTCGCGCACGTCCTGTCGAATCCGGACGACGGCCTGTACGCCAAGATCGGCCTGCCGAACGACGGCAGCGCGATCGGCATCATGACGATCACCCCGAGCGAGGCCGCGATCATCGCCGCCGACGTGGCGACCAAGGCCTCGAGCGTCGACCTCGGCTTCGTGGACCGGTTCTCCGGTTCCCTGGTCGTTCTCGGCCGGCTCGCCGATGTCGAGGCCTCGATCGGCGCGGCAACCGAGACCCTGTGCAGCGATCTGGGATTCGCCCCCGCTCCCCTGACCCGCACATGAAGCGCCTGCTCATGATCGGCAGCGTGGGCTGCGGCAAGACGACCCTCATGCAGCGCCTGCACGGGCGTGAGATCAGCTACGAGAAGACCGAGACGATCAACACCGAGGACAACGTCGTGGACACTCCCGGCGAGTACCTCGAGCTGCCCTTCTACAAGCACGCCCTGCGCCTGGCCTCCTTCGATCGTGACCTGGTCGTCATGCTCGCCTCGGCCACCGTGGCCGAGGCGAAGTTCCCGCCCGGTTTCTCGACCTTCTTCACGGTTCCCTCGATCGGTGTCGTCACGAAGATCGACCTCGCCGAGCAACCCGCGATCGACATGGCGGCCGCCCACCTGCGTGAGGCCGGCGCCACCGAGATCTTCTTCGTCTCGGCCATGACCGGGGAGGGCATCCCCGAGCTCGAGGAACGCCTGAGCTGAACGAGCCGGGGCGGGCTGCCGGCCTCGGGCCGACCTCGGCCACCGGGTGATCGGGGCAGACCCCACGACAGACGGGCCGCGCGGGCCCGCGCGGCCCGTCGGAGAACCATCAGACCAGTTTGCGCAAGATCGCCACGATGTCCTCGCGGGTGGGCTCGACGGGGTTCCCGCTGCTGCAGAAGTCGGCCAGGGCGGCACTGGCCAGGTCGGGGATCGCCTCGAGGAATTCGCGCCTGTCGACACCGGCCTCGGTGATCCTGGCGGGCATCTCGATCTCGTCCCGCAGTCTCTCGACGCGACGGATCAGCTTGAGGACGAGGTTGCGCTCGTTGGTGGCCTGCATGCCGGCATGGAAGGCCAGCTTGTAGTACCGCTGGGCCACCTCGGACATGGAACCGCCGATCGACAGGTCACCCGCGTTGAAGGCCATGACGTGCGGCATGATCATCGCGTTGAGCCGGCCGTGGGCCACGTGGAAACTACCGCCGATCGAATGAGAGATGCCGTGAACGATGCCCAGGCCCGCGTTCTGGAAGGCGACGCCCGCCATGGTGGCGGCGTTCTGCAGGTGATCGCGCGCCACCAAGTCGTCGCCGTCCCGATAACTGCGGGGCAGATAACGGAAAACGATGCGCACCGCCTTCTCGGCAAGGGCGTCGGCCAGATCGTTGTGGCCCTTCGCGACGACCGCCTCGATGGCGTGGCTGAGGGCATCCATGCCCGAGTCGGCGGTGAGCCTCGGCGGGCAGGTACGCACCGCCTCGGGGTCGAGGATCGCCACGTCGGCGATCATGCTCGGGTCGGTGAGAGGAACCTTGGTACGGGTTCCGGGATCCGTGACGACCGAGAAGGAGGTCACCTCGGATCCGGTACCGCTGGTGGTCGGGATGATGATGAAACCGGCCGGCAGTTCCCTGCCCTGCTGCCGGGCCATGTGACGAACGGCCTTGGCAGTGTCGATGGGCGAACCGCCCCCGAGACCGATGAGCGCCTCGGGGTCGAACTCGAGAAAGGCCTTGACGCCGGCCGCGACGGCATGGGTGTCGGGATCTGGATGAACCTCGGAGAAGACGCTCACCTCGGCATCGCCGAGACGTGCCCGCACCTGGTCCATGAGCGGGGCCGCGGCCATGAAGGCATCGGTGATGATGAGGACACGACGGCCGCTCAGGGTGCTCAATGCGCCGAGCGCATCAGGCCCGGAGACGACCCTTGTTGGAACCTGGAACTGCAGCACCGGCATGCCTTTCCTCGCGCGACAGACAATGACGCCGGTACTCACTCGGAGACATTCCAGTACTCGCCCGGAAAACCCTGGAGAAATAATTCACCTGACTGAAGTCAAGCTCGGCAGAAATTTTCTGAACCGGCATCTGGGTCGACGCTAGCATCAGCTTCGCCCGTTCGACCCTGCGACCGGTGACATACGACACAAATGTGCACCCGGTGACTGATTTGAACAACTTCGACAAGTGCCCGGGCGACCAGTGCAAGGAATTTGCGGCCTCGGTGAGCGAGATCGCCTGTTCCGGGTGGCGGGCGATGTCGTTGAGCAGGTCACCGATCTCGCGGTGCCGGCGCGGATGCTGACGCTGGTACTCGTCGAGGACCATGCAGATGAAGCGTTCGGCGGCCAGCTGCGCCTCGTAGCGGTCCAGATCACCGCGTTGCCGCTCACGGACCATGAGCTGACGCAGCTGGACGACGATGCGAGGTGAGCAGACCTTGGCCGCGGCCAGGATCATCTCGTCCAGGCGAGTGCGTCCCTCACGGACCTGGTCGAGGACGCCGTGCGCGTACGCGGCATCGAGGACCGTCACGGCCTCGAGAAAGGCCGAACGCAGGTCCTCACGTCGGATGGCGGCGGTGATCACCTCGGTGGGATTGTGCCGCTGGGTCTCGGGGGAGCGCTCGTCGGCCGCTGTGCTGCGCGCAGGTGGCACGAGGGACAGTGCCCGCTTGGACGACTCATCACCGCCGACGGCCCCGACGTCGCCCAGGCCGAGCTTGTTGTGGATGGCCAGGTCGACGATGTTGTGCAGACCGAGAAGGGTCGCGGCGGCCGCCTCGAGCCTGCGGCGGCTCACCACCGGCACCTTGTTGTAGAGCTCCTCGAGATGAGGATCACCGTGCCAGTCGGACTGGGCCAGGAGGGGCTCGGGCATCTCGTGCTCGGACATCCTGACCTGCCCGCAGAGGATGGCACCGACGTAGGCGTCGCCGTCGGTGAGCGGGATCGAGAAGTCGACCAGGCCGGCATGGCACCGGTAGACCTGGGGGGTGCCCTCGAGGAGGGCCTGGAGCCCACCGTGAGCGTCACAGCCATGACAGGCCTTGGAGCGGAGGGGGTCGGAACGCATCGCACGGCAGAACTCCGTGAAGGCGCACAGCTGCGTCACCGGGACACCCTGGGTGTCCACTGCGACCGTTGCCAGCCCGGTGGCTCCGGAGAAGCCCTCGAGGACTCTCTGCAGCTCTTCGGGATTCGGTCGTCTCGGCATCCTGGACTCGGACATCAGCGACCTCCGGGACTCAGGGTATCCCAAGTGAGAAGGTCGTAAAAGATGACTCATCGTGGGAAATTTCTCACCCAGCCCGCGCCCAGACCGAGAAGACCACTCGATACCGTCCTGACAAGTGAGAACTTCCCGCCACTGGTGGGAGCGGGGACCCTAACCGTGGCCCCACCCCCACCAGGGCGACACGCGGGGAGCTCGTCACGCGCGGGCAGCGTGGCGTGTCGGATCGTGAGGTCGGCACCCGGTGCCTCCTGCGTGCATGGCGATCGCCGGCGACGTCACAAAGTCGCTGGGCCACGCCGCATGCGGCGAGCAGCGCCCGGCCGCACGCATCCACGCCCATGCCGACAACGTCGTGACCAACGACGACTGGGTGAGGCCGGTGGAGGAGATCGTGCAGTTGCCGGACGGCTCCCGCCGCCGATCGGCTGCCGTCGGCCCGGCGGTTGGTCCGGGGGCCGCCACGATGCCCGGTCGCATCCCGCCCGGTGCCCGGATCACCCGTACGGGACCATCTGGAGGGCCCGCAGGCCGTGGTCCATGTGCCAGGTGGTGAAGGCCGAGACCAGGCCGGCGGTCCGGTGCTCCACCTCGGCGCCGACCCCCCTCGTCGCCGGCCAGTCACCGGTGCTGAGCGCACCCATCAGCTCCCAGCAGGCCCTGTCGGGACGGGCCGAGCCGGGCGGCCGGCACGCACTGCACACCATGCCCCCGGCGGCGGGTGCGAACCACTCGTGGGGACCGCCCAGCCCGCACCGCGCGCAGGATTCCAGCACCGGCGCGTATCCGGCGGCCGCCAGCGAGCGCAGCAGATAGGAGCTGAGGATCATCGAGGCCGGACGGGGCCCGTCACTCGTCCCCTGACCCAGGACGCGCAGGGCGCCCTGGAGCAGCAGGTACTGGCGCTGGGAGGGTTCGTTCTCGACGGCCATGAGCCGGTCGGCGACCTCGAGCATCGTCTCACCACTGGCGTACAAGGTGAAGTCCCCGACGAGGGCGGCACCGTAGTGATGCAGGGACTCGGCCTGGGTGACCACGTCGAGACTGCGGCCGACCGCCAGTTGCACGTCGACGTGGCTGAACGGTTCGAGCCGCCCGCCGAACTTGCTGGAGGTGCGCCGCACTCCCCTGGCCACTGCGCGCACCTTGCCGTGCCGTCGGCACAGCAGCGTGACGATGCGGTCGGCCTCACCCAACTTGTGGGTCCTCAGCACGATGGCTTCATCACGATACGTGGGCACGGCCCCATTGTGCCGCTGCGCCCGCCCGCATCCGGGCAACCGGGCCGGCCGGCATGTTCAGGCGGCAGCGAACGCCCCACCACTAGGCTGGTGCTCGTGAACGCATCGTCCCCTCGCCCAGCGCGCCCGCCCGATCCGCATCCGAGCGGCGCCAGGCCCCCGCAGATCCCGGCCGAGCTGCTTCCTCGCCACGTGGCGATCGTCATGGACGGCAACGGGCGCTGGGCGAAGGCCCGCGGCATGGCCCGGACGAAGGGTCACGAGGTGGGTGAGAAGGTACTTATCGAGGTGCTGCAGGGCGCCATCGAGATGGGTATCGGCACCTTGTCGGTGTACGCCTTCAGCACCGAGAACTGGCGCCGCTCCCCCGACGAGGTCCGCTTCCTCATGGGCTTCAGCCGCCGTATGATCCACACCCACCGGGACTTCATGGACGAGCTGGGCGTGCAGGTGATCTGGGCGGGACGCAAGCCGAAGCTGTGGACGAGCGTGCTGCACGAGCTGCAGGCCGCCGAGGCCCAGACCAGGGGCAACACCGTGATCAACCTTCAGCTGTGCCTCAACTACGGGGGACGCGCCGAGATCGCCGACGCGATGGCGGCCATGGGCCGCGACGTCCGGGACGGCAGGCTCAACCCCGACCGGATCAGCGAGAAGACGGTGCAGCGATACCTGTACCACCCGGAGGCCGGTGACGTGGACCTGTTCATCCGCACCTCCGGCGAGCAGCGGACGAGCAATTTCCTGCTGTGGCAGAGCGCCTACGCCGAGCTGCTGTTCAGCGACAAGCTCTGGCCCGACTGGGACCGCCGCGATCTGTGGGCCGCCGTGGAGCAGTACGCCCGCCGGGACCGCCGGTTCGGTGGGGCCCAGGCCTGAGCAGGAGCCCTGCCGTCTGACCCGTGCGGCGATCCGGTGCGCCCGCAGCTTCCGGCACCCGCCGAGGTCAGGGACGAGCTGCGGACGGTCCTGGCCGGGATCGCCGAGGCCATGGTGGGCTGAGGCCTGGCCAGGGCGGGACCCACCGCACCGCCGGCCTGTCCCGTGCTAGACCGGGTGCATGGAGTTCGTCGTCAAACGCGTGTACGACCGCCCTGATGCCCGGGACGGCTACCGGGTGCTCGTCGACCGGTTGTGGCCGCGCGGCGTGTCGAAGGCCAGGGCCGAGCTCGACGAGTGGTGCAAGGACGTCGCGCCCAGCAGTGAGCTGCGCGCCTGGTTCGGGCACCGGGCGGACCGCTTCGAGGAGTTCGGGCAGCTCTACACCACCGAGCTCGAGTCCTCGGACGCCCCGCAGGCCCTGCTCGGGCGCGCCGGCGGCGCGGAACGGCTCACCCTCGTCTACGCGGCGAAGGACCCCCAGGTCAACCACGCCCTCGTCCTCGCGGACTACCTGCGACGGCTGATCTGAGGGTCCTTTCCGGGCCGCTCGGCCGGCTGGTCAGACGCGGTTCACGGCGCTGACCGCGGCCTTGAGGGTCGCGGTGGTGATGTCGGGGTCGATGCCGACGCCCCACAGGACGACCGAGTCGGTGCCGCGTTCGATCTCGGCCTCGACGTAGGCGGCGGCGTAGGCGTCGCCGCCCTCGGTGAGGGCATGCTCGGTGTAGTCGAGCACCTTGACCGACAGGCCGACCTGGCCGAGCGCGTCGATGAAGGCGGACAGCGGGCCGTTGCCCTCACCGCTGATGCGGCGTTCCTTGCCGTTGAAGATGATCGTCGCGTCGATGTTCGTCCGGCCCTTCGTGGCCCCCACGGTGAAGTCGAGGGCCCCGATCGGGGTGGTGCGCTCGAGGTACTCGTCGCTGAAGATCCGCCACAGCTCGTCGGAGCTGACCTCGCGGCCGCTGGAGTCGGCGTGGTCCTGCACCGCGCGGCTGAACTCCATCTGCAGACGGCGCGGCAGGTCCAGGTGCCGGTCGTTCTTCATGACGTAGGCCATGCCGCCCTTGCCGGACTGGCTGTTGACGCGGATGACGGCCTCGTAGGTGCGTCCGACGTCATGCGGGTCGATGGGCAGGTAGGGGGCGAGCCAGTCGATCTCGTGGATGGTCTTGCCCTGTTCCCTGCCCCTGGCCTCCAGGTCCTCCAGGCCTTTCTTGATGGCGTCCTGGTGGGAGCCGGAGAAGGCGGTGTAGACGAGGTCGCCGGCGTAGGGCTGGCGGGCCGGGACCGGCATGCCGGTGCAGTACTCGACGGTACGGCGGATGTGGTCCATGTCGGAGAAGTCGATCATCGGGTCGATGCCCTGGCTGTAGAGGTTCATGCCGAGGGTGACCAGGTCGACGTTGCCGGTGCGCTCGCCGTGGCCGAACAGGCAGCCCTCGACGCGCTGGCCGCCGGCCATCATGCCCAGCTCCGTGGCGGCGACGGCGGTGCCCCGGTCGTTGTGGCAGTGCATCGAGACGCAGACGTGCTCGCGGCGGGAGATGTTGCGGCTGAAGTACTCGATGCGGTCGGCGTAGACGTTCGGGGTGGAGACCTCGACGGTGGCCGGCAGGTTGAGGATGATCTCGCGCTCACCGTCGGGCTGCCAGACGTCGGTGACGGCGTCGCAGACCTCGATGGCGAAGTCGATGGGTGCCTGCGTGAAGATCTCGGGGCTGTACTCGTAGCCGATGGGCGTGTTCGGCAGGTACTTCTCGATCGAGTTGATCACCCAGCCGGTGCCGCGCTGGGCGAGGTCGACCGTCTCCGCCTCGGTGTTGCGGAAGACGACGCGCCGGAACAGTTCCGAGATGGCATTGTACATGTGGATGACGCCGCGATGCACGCCGACGAGCGACTGCGCGGTGCGCTCGATGAGGTCCTCGCGGGCCTGCGTGAGCACCGAGACGGTGACGTCCTCGGGGATGGCGTCGTCCTCGATAAGGGACCGGACGAAGTCCCATTCGGTCTGGGATGCCGAGGGGAAGCCGATCTCGATCTCCTTGTAGCCCATCTGGACGAGCAGGTCGAACATCTTGCGCTTGCGGTTGGGGGTCATCGGGTCGATGAGGGCCTGGTTGCCGTCCCGCAGGTCGGTGGACAGCCAGCGCGGGGCCTTGGTGATCTTCTGATCTGGCCATGTGCGGTCCGGCAGGGTGATCGTCTCGGCCGCCTGGTAGCGGCCGGCGTTCATTCCGCTGGGCTGCTGGACCGGGGCCGTCAGCGGGCATACGTGGGGTACGGGGAAAACAGTGGTCATGAGGGATCCTTGTCCAGGAGAAGATTCCGAGGCTGAGCTCGGCGCCGGCGCACGACAGCACTCCGCAATGGGATGGGCCGACTACTCGGAACGGATCCCATTGCGGCACAGAAGTAGCAGCCCGTAGCGGGCGACACTGTCATCGGCCACGGGCACATGGTATCCCACGGTGGGAAATGACGCGACAGCCTGTCCGGGAAGCCCGGACAGCGCGGCCCCCGGCTGTACGGGAAGGTTTGATGGTCGCCATGAGACTTCGCAACGCCAGGATGCTCGATCTCACGAGGGGCGTGGCGGGCCGTCCCCATGACATCGTGGTCAGCGGGTC
The DNA here is from genome assembly GCF_003666605.1 of Propionibacterium australiense. Taxonomy (GTDB): domain Bacteria; phylum Actinomycetota; class Actinomycetes; order Propionibacteriales; family Propionibacteriaceae; genus Propionibacterium; species Propionibacterium australiense. The sequence goes on from NZ_RCIV01000003.1 coordinate 46,693, forward strand.
CCGCCTCCACCGCTCCGAGGTGACCACGACGGGTGCCGGTGACGACGGAGCCGAGATCGACCTGCAGGGCCGCTGGGTCATGCCAGGCCTGTGGGACGCGCACGTGCACGTCGACCTGTGGGCCATGGCCTGCCGCTGGCCCGACGCCGGCACCGCGGACAGCGCGGCGGAGTTGTGTGCGCAGCTGGGCGGTATCGACGCGCAGGACCCCGGTGCCGAGCCGATCGTCGCGATGGGCGCCCAGCACTGGAGGTGGCCCGATGAGCTGGACGGGGCGATGCTCGACGCGATCAGCCTGACCCGCCCCGTTGTCGTCGTGGCGGCGAATCTGCACACCGCCTGGGCGAACCGTGCCGCCCGCCGCCACTGGGAGATGGACCGTGAGGAGTTCGCCGACGGCATTCTCCGTGAGAAGGACGCCTTCATGCTGGAGGACCGGTTCAGCGTCGTGGACGAGGCCCTGCTCGACGGCTGGGTCGCCCGGGCGCAGGAGCAGGCGGCAGCACGTGGCATCGTCGGCGTCACCGACATGCAGCACGGCGCCGGGCGGGTGCGGACCTGGCGCCGCCGTGCCGCCCGTCCCGATCAGCTGCTGCGCGTCGTCATCGCCTGCTGGGCCGACAGCCTCGACGAGGCCATCGAGTCGGGGATGCGCACCGATCACCCCATCGACGAGGCGGGCTGGCTGCGCGGTGGACCGCTCAAGATCATCAGCGACGGCTCGTTCACCGCCCAGACCGCCTGGTGCACCCATCCCTATGGGGATCCTGGTCGCGGGCCCGGCCCGTACGGTGCGCCGAGCATCACCCACGAGGAACTCGCCACCTTGATGAGCCGCGGCGAGCTGCATGGCCTGCAAACCGCGGTGCACGCCATCGGGGACCGGGCGATCGGCATGGCGCTGGACTGTTTCGCCGAGACCGGCGCCACCGGCAGCATCGAGCACGCCGCCGCGCCGAGCGCATCGGACATCTCACGCATGGCCGAGCTCGGCCTGCACGCCAGCGTGCAACCCGTGCACATGCTCGCCGACCGCGAACTCGTCGAGGAACGCTGGCCAGCCGGGACCGAGCGCTTCTTCCCCCTGCGTTCGATGCTGGATTGCGGGGTGCCGCTCGTCTTCGGCACGGACGCCCCGGTCGTACCGGTCGACCCATGGCTGACGATCCAGACCGCCGTGCTGCGAGCGCTGCCCGGGCAGGAGGCCTGGCATCGCCGCGAGGCGCTGAGCATCGCTCAGGCGCTGCGCGCCTCGACCGGTCGCATCGGCACGCTGGTGCCGGGCGGGCACGCCGATCTCATCGTCCTCGACGAGAATCCGCTGGAGACCGCACCCGAGCGGCTCGCCCGCACCGAGGTCTTCCTCACCATGTCCAACGGAAGGCTCACCTGGTGGGCGGACGCCGCCGTTTAGGCGGCGGCCGGGCACCACCACGATCGGCACGAGGGCGGACGCCGCCGTTTAGGCGGCGGCCGGGCACCGGCGTCCATGCGGCTCGGGGTGCTGAACGTGAGGGGACCGGCCCCAACGGGCCGGCCCCCTCACATGTCGATCGCGGTGTTCGAGTTCAAGTGATCCTCGGCACCCCCAGGGACGAGCGGTCAGGCGCCCTCGCCGTCGCCCGTACCCGGACGCCCGAGATAGGCCACCGCTGCGACGGCCCCGCCGACGAGAACCGTGCAGATGAGCAGCTTGCGCAGGCAGCGGCCGAGGAACGAGCCCTTCTTGGCCTGCTTCTTCGCAGCCTTGGCGGCCTTCCTCTCGGCCTTCCTGGCAGCGCGCTTCTTACAGATCGCCATGATTGCCTCCTAGTGCGTTGTGCTTTTTCATCGTCTCATGATGGGCCCCGTACCCCGACGAGAGCTCGCGGGGATCGGGCTCATCGCTCGTTCGCGTCCTTGATGAAGTCGATGACACGGTAGCGGATCTCCTGGTCCATGCCCGACAGCAGGGCATCCTCACCCGTGACGAGCACCGCCGTCAGGCCGCCCTGCTCGCTGGAGACGATCTGCTCGGAGACGACCGTGTAGCGCCGGCGCAGTACCCCGTCGAGGGTCCAGGTGATGATCCCGGGCTCGGTCCAGGCGAAGGCCGCCTCGTGGCGTTCCCCGGTGATCTCGTCGATCATCGTGCAGCTGATCGGTGCGTGCGCGGGCTTGTCCGCGAGGTAGTGGGCGATGCCGTACTCGGCCCAGACCGGCACGCAGGGACTGGGCATGTCCGGGGTGCGTTCCAGGTCGTGGAGCCGGTCGTCGATCCGGGTCAGGGCGTGGGTCCAGGTGAAGGGGTTGGCGTTCCTGCACTCGATGCGCGAACTCACCTCGACCAGTGTGCCGTCGATGGGCATGACCGCGAACGTCAGGACGTTGGTGGCGCCGAGATCATGCACGACCGCACCCACCGTGGTGCCCTGTGCATTGGTGAGACGCTCGAAGATCCGCCGGGTACCGAATGCGGCACGACGGTCACGTCCGGAAAAGGCCATGACACTCCCCCTCAGAATCCCAGTCGGTTCAGTTGTTTCGCGTCGCGCTGCCAGTCCTTGACCACCTTGACCCTGAGGTCGAGGTGCACGGGAGTGCCGAGCAGCGAGGAGATCTGGCGGCGTGCACGGGTGCCGATGCGCTTGATGCGCTCACCACCCCTGCCAACCATGATGCCCTTCTGCGAGTCGCGTTCGACGATGAGGTTGGCGTAGATGTCGAGCAGCGGGTGGTTCTCGTCGCGTCCGTCCCGCAGTCCCATCTCCTCGATGGACACGGTGATCGAGTGCGGCAGTTCGTCCCGGACCTCCTCGAGGGCCGCCTCGCGGATGAGTTCGGCCGCCAGGGTCTCGTCCGGCTCATCGGTGATCTCACCGTCGGGGTAGAACGGCGGGCCGGGTTCCATGAGATCGAGCAGCACGTCGGCGACCTCGGTGACCTGGTCGCCGTTGAGCGCCGAGCACGGCACGATCTGCTCGAAGGTGATGCCGACCTCGGCCTGCAGGGCGTCGATGCGGCTCAGGTGCTGCGCGAGGCGCGCGGGGCTCACCAGGTCCGTCTTGGTGGCGATGGCCATGATCCGGGGGCCGTTGCGCAGACCGGCCAGCTGCTTGGCCAGGTAGCTGTCCCCGGGACCGATGCGTTCGTTGCTGGGCAGTACCAGGGCGACGACGTCGACCTCGGCCCAGGTGTCGCGGACGAGGTCGTTGAGCCGTGTCTGCAGCAGTGAGCGGGGTTTGCTCACACCGGGTGTGTCGATGATGACGAGCTGCCCGTCCTTGCGGTGGACGATGCCGCGCACCGTGTGCCGGGTGGTCTGCGGTTTCGAGCTGGTGATGGCGATCTTTCCGCCGACGAGGGCGTTCGTCAGCGTCGACTTGCCGGCGTTGGGCCGCCCCACGAAACACACGAAACCGCTGCGGAAGTCCTCGGGAACGTCGGGGAAGTTCATCACTGCCTCACTGCTCATCGGCGGGCTCCTGGTCGTCGCCCGCCGCCACGGGCAGACGTGAGACGACGATGGTGTCGATCTGGTGGCGCCGGCCGGTGGCCCGCTCCGCGGTGAACTCCAGGCCCTGCCACTGCACGTGCGCCCCCGGGATGGGGACCCGGTTGAGGAGTTTGGCCATGAGGCCGCCGGCCGTGTCGACGTCCTCGTCGGCGAGTTCGAGGTCGAACAGGTCACCGACCTCGTCGAGCGGCATGCGGGCCGAGACGCGCCAGCGGTCTGGCTCGATGCTCTCGGCCAGGTCGGGTTCGGCGTCGTACTCGTCGGTGATCTCACCGACGATCTCCTCCACGAGGTCCTCGATCGTGGCCAGTCCGGCGGAGCCGCCGAACTCGTCGACGACGATGACCATGTGGTTGCGGCTGGCCTGCATCTCGGTGAGCAGTTCGTCGACCGGCTTGGAGTCGGGGCAGAAGGCCGCCGGGCGCATGTGCTGGTCGACGGTCTCGGTGCGTTCGGCGCCGGGCTCGTCGAAGACGCGCTGGGTGATGTCCTTGATGTACATGACGCCTCGCACGTCGTCGAGGTTCTCCCCGATGACGGGAATCCTGCTGAAGCCGGAGCGCAGGGCCAGGCTCATGCCCTGGCGCAGGGTCTTGCCGGACTCGATGAAGACCACGTCGGTGCGGGGCACCATGACCTCGCGCACGAGCGTGTCCCCCAGCTCGAAGACCGAGTGGATCATCTCGCGTTCGCCGTGCTCGATCGCCTCGGCCTGCTCGGCGATGTCGACGAGCTGGCGCAGTTCCTCCTCCGAGGCGAAGGGCCCGTCGGCGTAACCACGGCCGGGGGTGACGGCGTTGCCGACGAGGATGAGTGCGCTGGTCAGCCAGCCCAGGAGCGCTGTGCACAGGCGCAGCGGCCCGGATGCGCGGACGGCGACGGTCTCGGCGCGCTGTCGTCCGAGCGTGCGGGGCATGACGCCCCAGAGGATGAAGGCGATGACGGTGAGGACGAGCACGGGGACGACGAACCGCGCCCAGGTGCGGTCCAGGTGCGCGAAGAGCACCCAGAAGACGACGCAGGCGGTGACCATCTCGCAGCCGATGCGCAGGAGCATCGCGGTGTTGATGGCCGGGGCCGGGTCCGCCTCGATCTCGGCGACACGGGCGGCACCGGGCACGCCGTCGTCGACCATGTGCTGGGCGCGGGAGGGCGTGATGACCTGCAGCGCGGTCTCCCCGGCGGCGAGCAGGCTGGCGAGGACCGTTGCGACGAGGGCGACGGCCAGCGCGATCCACTGGCCGGAGGTCACGTGGCCGCCCGCCAGCCGGCGATGATCCGGTCGTTGAGACCGAACATGACGGCCTTCTCCTCGGGCTCGGCATGGTCGTGGCCGAGCAGGTGGAGCAGGCCGTGGATGAGCAGGTACTCCATCTCCTCCTGGTTGGTGCGCTCGTTCTCCGGGGCCTGGGCGCCGGTGAAGGCCGGGCAGATGACGATGTCCCCGAGCAGGCCCTGCGGTGGTTCCTCGTCGGCGGCCGGCGCGCGCAGCTCGTCCATGGGGAAGCTCATGACGTCGGTCGGGCCCTCCAGGTCCATGAACTGCTTGTGGTAGGCGGCCATGGTGTCCTCGTCGACCAGCAGGATCGACAGGTCCGACTGGGGATGGATGCGCAGCTCGTGGAGGGCGTAGCGCGCCAGGCGGACGAGCGCCTGGGTGTCGACCTGTTCGCCGGACTCGTTGTTGATGTCGATCACTGCTGCTCCTGACGGCGCCCTAGGCGGGGCGGATGGGTGATGTCGTAGCGGTCGTAGGCTGCGACGATACGTCCCACGAGCCTGTGCCGGACGACGTCGTGGCTGGTCAGCCTGCAGAAGGCGATGTCCTCGATCCCGTCGAGGATCTCCCCCACCTGGCGCAGGCCGCTGGGGGTTCCGCCGGGCAGGTCGACCTGGGTGATGTCGCCGGTGACGACGATCTTCGAGTTGAAGCCCAGCCGGGTCAGGAACATCTTCATCTGCTCCGAACTCGTGTTCTGGGCCTCGTCGAGGACGATGAAGGCGTCGTTGAGCGTCCGTCCCCGCATGTACGCGAGCGGGGCCACCTCGATGACGCCGCTGGTGATGAGCTTCGGCACGCGGTCCGGGTCGAGCATGTCGTGGAGGGCGTCGTACAACGGGCGGAGATAGGGATCGATCTTGTCCGAGAGGGTCCCGGGCAGGAACCCGAGCCTCTCCCCCGCCTCGATGGCCGGGCGGGTCAGGATCAGCCGGTTGACCTGCTTGGACTGCAACGCCTGGACGGCCTTCGCCATGGCGAGGTAGGTCTTGCCGGTGCCAGCAGGGCCCACGCCGAAGGTGAGCGTGTGGGTGTCGATCGCATCGACGTAGCGCTTCTGGTTGAGGGTCTTGGGGCGGATCGTGCGGCCGCGGTTCGACAGGATGTCCTGGGTGAGGATCTTCGAGGGCCGCACGTCGGTGTCGTCCGACTCCATCGCGACGATGCGCTCGACGGCCTCACTGGTCAGGCCCTGACCCGTGCGGGCGATCGTGATCATCTCGGTGAACACCCGCCAGGCCATCTCGACCTCACCGGCCGCGCCGGTCATGGTGATGCGATTGCCGCGGACCATGATGCCCGCCTCGAGACGTTCCTCGAGCAGGCGCAGGAACTCGTCGCGGGGGCCGAGCAGATTCACCATGTCGAGTGAGGCCGGCACCGTGATGGTGCGCACGCCCTGGTTGTCCACGTCGTCGGCGCTGTCGCGCCAGATATTCATGCTGCTCAGAACAAGGCCTTTCACGGGAACGGTTCGTCTGCGACCGGTGGTGCTGACTCCGATCCTACGCGCAGTCCCCAGCGCCCCTCCCCGTGACCGGCGTGCCCGTGCCAGGGCCCGGGGGAACGGGCCCTGGCACGGGCGTTCGCCGATCCGTGGGTCAGACCGTCGCGGGTTCGCCGACGAGTGAGTCGTCGGTGCTCATGGTGTCCAGGTCGAGGCTCCTGGTCTCCTTCATGGTGACCAGGGAGGCCAGGGTGCACAGGGCCATGACGATCAGGTAGAGACCGACCGATCCGGGGCCGAAGCGACTGGCGAGCCAGGCGGCGATGAAGGGGGCCACCGAGGCGCCGAGGATCGAGGCCACGTTGTAGCTGATGGCGGACCCCGTGTAGCGCACGTTGGTCGGGAACAGTTCGGGCAGCAGGGCCGACTGGATGCCGAAGGTCAGGCCCATGAGCGCCATGCCGATGAGCATGAAGACCGTCATGCGCACCAGGTTGGCGTCCGTGCCGGTGCCGATCTTGTCGGGATTGAGGAAGAATCCGAAGGTGGCGCCGAAGAGCACGATGGCGACGGTCACGATGGTCAGGAAGCGCTTGCGGCCCCAGCGGTCGCCCAGGATGCCCGAGACGGGGATGGTGAGGGCGAAGGCGCAGATCGTGATGAGCTGGACGACGAGGAAGTCGTGGTACGGGATGCCCAGGAAACCAGAGCCGACCTTGCCGATCGAGTAGGACAGGATCCAGGTGGTCATCAGGTAGAAGAGCGTGTAGGTGGCGACCATGAGGAAGGTGCCGCGGACCAGCGGCCCCCACGAGCTCCTGAAGACCTCGACGACCGGGGCCTTCACGACGTCGCCCCGCTGCTGGGTCCTCTTGAAGCTCGGGGTCTCGTCGAGCTTGAAGCGCACCCACAGGCCGAGGACCACGATGACGGCCGAGAACAGGAAGGGCAGCCGCCAGCCCCACGTCAGGAAGGTGTGATTGGTGGTGGCAGTGGTCGAGTCGTAGCCCATCACCGCGGTGAGGAACAGGAAGAAGCCGTTGGCCATGAGGAAGCCGATCGGCGCGCCCAGCTGGGGCCACATCGAGTCGAAGCCGCGTTTGCCCGGGCGGGAGTTCTCGCCGGCCAGCAGCGAGGCGCCCGACCACTCGCCGCCGAGGCCGAGTCCCTGGCAGAAGCGCATGAGGGCGAGAAAGGCGGGTGCGGCGATGCCGACGGCCTCGTAGGTGGGCAGCAGACCGATGATGACGGTGGCGATGCCCATGGTCAGCAGCGAGGCGACGAGGGTGGCCTTGCGGCCGGCGCGGTCGCCGAAGTGCCCGAAGAGCACGGATCCGATGGGCCGCGCGACGAAGGCGACACCGAAGGTGGCCAGTGAGGCCAGGAGCGCCCCGGTGTCGGTCGAGGTCGTGAAGAACAGCAGCGGGAAGACCGAGATGGCGGCCGTCGCGTAGGCGTAGAAGTCGTAGAACTCGATGCTCGTCCCGACCAGTGAGGAGACGATGATGCGCCACTTCGAGTTGCCGCCGTTGTGGCCGGCCGTGGCGTTTCTGGTGCTGTCGAATGCAGTTGTCACGCCACCAGACTAGGAATTTCTCATGGAGTAAGACGATTGTCTCTTCATTCAAGACGGCTCTGGTGCGCGGCTCGGCCAGGAGGCGGCCACGGCCCGGCGCGCCGCAGGGCACTGCCGGCCGGGACGCCGCAGGTTCGTCTGGCCAGGATTCAGTCGGTGCGCCCATCCCTGGTGTCCACCGGCTCGTCGTCCTCGTCGCCGTGACGCGCCAAGTCCTCCTCGTTGATGATGTGCATCGCGGCCTCCTCGGCGCTCGCCGCGCCCCCGGAGATGCCCACGTCCGAGGCGACGGCCTGGGACTCGGTGTCGGCACCCATGGCGTCGCCCGGGGCCACCAGGCGTCCGGCCCGCTTCGACCCGACCTGACGTTTCTCGCCGTTGGGGTTCCAGTCCGGTTCCGGTTCGCTGCTCGGTTCGGGTTCCTCCTGGGCCACCCGCTGGTCGATGGTCTCGCCCTGAGCCATCTCGGCGGGCGTGTTGCCGAAACGCTGGGCCGCCGACCAGTGGTCAGGGGTGACGAAACCCTCGTCCAGGGGATCCGCGACACCACGGTCGATGAGCGAATCGGCCTGGGAGAGCTGGGCCAGGTCGCTGTTCTCCACACCCTCGTCGAGGGTCAGATCCTCGTTGATCTCACTCATGCCCCGATCCTGCCACGGCGAGGGCGCCCGTGGTGGGATTGCGGGGACGATCCGGGCAATCGATCACGATCCCCTGCCCGCCGAACCGTCCTCAGGGCCGTTCACCGGGTTCTTCTTCCGGTGGCGTCGTACCGGCCCAGCCACTCGGCGCGGAAGTCCTCGAAGCTGCCGTCCTCCATGGACTGGCGGATCTGGTCGACGAGGCGGACGGTGAAGCGTTCGTTGTGGATCGTGGCGAGCACCTTGCCATCGATCTCGCGGGCTTTGAACAGGTGGTGCAGGTAGGCGCGAGTGCAATGCGTGCAGGTGTAGCAGTCACAGCCGTCCTCCAGGGGGACGAAGGCACGCCGGTTGGCGGCCGTGGTGACGTTGTAGCGGCCGTCGGCCGTGTAGATCGCCGCATTGCGGGCCACTCGGCTCGGGTTGACGCAGTCGAAGGTGTCTGCCCCAGCGGCGCAGGCCGCGAACAGGTCCTCCGGCTCACTGATGCCGAGCAGGTGCCGGGGCCGGTCGTCGGGCAGCTCGTCGGCGCACCATCCGACGATCTCACCCAGCCTGGCCTTCTCCATGGCGCCGCCGATCCCGTACCCGTCGAAGGGCCTGTCCCCGTCGGCTGAACGCATCGTGGACAGGTCACGGCAGGCCTTGCGGCGCAGGTCCTCGTACTGGGCCCCCTGGATGACGCCGAAGAGAGCCTGGTAGGGCCGGTGCCGACGAGAGCCGGTCAGGCGCACGTGCTCGTCGAGGCAGCGCTGGGCCCAGCGCCGGGTGCGTTCGAGGGCCTCGACCTGGTACCCCCGGGTGTTGAACAGTGTCGTCAGCTCGTCGAAGGCGAACATGATGTCGGCACCCAGGCCGTGCTGGACCCGCATGCTCACCTCGGGTGTGAAACGGTGCCTCGAGCCGTCCAGGGGGCTCTTGAAGTTCACGCCGTCATCGTCGACGTGGGCCTGCCGCTCGTGGCCCTCGGCGATGACGTCATCGTTCTGCAGCCCGGAGACGTCCATGGCGAGGGTCTTCTTGAACCCCGAGCCGAGGCTCATCACCTGGAAGCCGCCCGAGTCGGTGAAGGTGGGCCCGGTCCAGGCCATGAAGGAGCCGAGACCGCCGGCCTCGTCGACGATGTCCGCGCCCGGCTGGAGATACAGGTGGAAGGCGTTGGCGAGCACGGCCTGACCGCCGACCGCGGCGACCTGGTCGGGCAGCATGGCCTTGACGGCGGCCTTCGTGCCGACGACGACGAACGCCGGGGTCCTGATCGTCCCGTGAGGCGTGGTGATCACGCCCGTCCTACCCCTCCCGTTGGACAGGGTCGTGCGCACGGTGAACCCGAAGTGATCAAAAAAGGCCATAGGGACGATTGTGGCAGGGGCCGGCGCCCCCAGTGCGGTCCTCAGCCTTGGGATGGAACACCAACGCCGGCTCTCCACCCGGCGCAGGATCAAAGAACTGGGGCGTTCCTCGCACGGAGGGAGAGAAATGGTGGCGAAACTCCCCGTCTCGCACGATGTTTGTCGAGTCATTTGAAACGTAATCTTTCTCGACGTGAACGCAGAACCCGGTTCTCGTCCACCAGCCAATGCACTGCCGTCGTCCCTCTGCGGACGCCGCTAACTCTGAAAGGGAGCCTGCCCGCATGATGAGAACGTCCACATCTAAACCCTCGCTCACGCGCCGTTCCGTCTTGGCGGCCATGATGGGCACGGCACTTCTGTCCCCGCTGGTCGCCTGCACCCGCGGCGGAGGTGACGGCACGAGCGGCGCCCAGAATCCCGGAGACGGCTCTGCGGACGGTTTACAGGATCAGCTCGGCGGGCTGGGCGGGAACGCACCCTCGCTGTCGCCCGAGGAGTACGAGGCCATTGTCGACGGTCTTGCCGAATGGGTGTCCCGCGTCTGGCCGCTCATGGGATCGGTGTGGCCTGACGCTGACTACAACCAGCACCGGATCGTCGCCATGCAGGTGGGTGATGATTTCAAGGCGACACGGGCTTGGGTGGTCTCCACCGACGGGCACCGAGAGCTCAGAAACGACGAATACGCCGACATCACCCCACCCTCCTCCTATGACAAGATCACCTTCGAGGGTCATCCGTCCATCACCTTGAACTTGGGCTCAACCGCCTCCCTCAGCAATGGATCAGCACCAGAGGACGCCTCATCCAGCACCTCATCCGCCTCGAACGAGACCGGCGCCAACCTGAAGGATCCCGCCACCCTCGCCTTCGGGCTCATGACTCACGAGCTCGTCCATTTCTACTACCAGGGCGAGATCAACGTGACCGCCGAGAGCACCCGGGACACCCCGTACCCGTTCGAGGCGCGCCCGCGAACCCTTCGTCGCATGCTGCTGAACAGTCTCTACCTGGCGGCGACCGAGCAGGACAAGCAGCAGGAGCATCTGGGGCATGCCCGGTACTGGCTCGACACCTGGAAGAAGGAGGCCGCGCAAGAGGCACAGGACATCCACCACTATGACATCGTCGAGGGCGTTGCACGGTACATCGAGTACATGGCGCTGTCGATCGACTCGGGCCAGTCCGCCGAGCAGCTGCGCCGGCAGCAGGCGCCCCTGCTCAAGGAGGGGTTGACTGTCGACATCTCCGTGGATGCCGAGTCCTATGCCCTGGGCTTCCCCACCGGCGTCCTGCTCGATTCACTCAAGCCCGGTTGGAAGGACGGCTTCTACGCCAGTGGTATGACCCTTGCAGAACTGCTTCTGGATGACGTGACGGCCTCCCCCGATGAGATCGACGCCCAAGTGAAGGAGGAGGTCGAGAAGCAGGTCGCCGAGGCAGAGGAAACCAATGGACCGGAGATCAAGAAGATCGACACAGCCGAGGCCGACACCAGTATCGCCTATCTGCGTTGCCTCGAGTACGGCGAGATCGCCTATGTCGGCTCCTTCGCCTACCAGGACAAGGTGGTCCTCACCACCACCATCCTGACACTGAGCAATTCGGGTCAGAACCTCCAGATCATTGGTGCTCCGACCTTCACCGGCGCCGATCGTGAGGCCCTCAACGTTCCTCTGATCGACGTGACCCACAGCTACGACAACGGGGTGCTGACGATCACCGGCGACAACATCACCGGGACCATCAAGGCCGAACGCACCACTGAGAACGGAAGGGAGGTTTATATCGCCAGGTAACAGTCATGTGATGAGCCTGAAAGGGGTGGGCTCATCACAGGCAGACTCCCGATTCGTCATGATCGCGGAGTCGAGGGTGCCTGCAGACGGTGCATCGTCGCCGTCTGCAGGCATCGTGCTGTCGTCAATGTCCCAAGGAAGGACCCAGTGTGCCCGGAAAGCTTGGTGCCCCGTTCGGCATGGATCGGCACGCTGGCGTGCGCCATGCCGTGGACCCGCAGTACTCTCGGCCCGTGCCGAAGCGCTTTCTGGCGACCGATCTCGAGGTCCTCACCATCACCCCCACCAGCGCAGTGATCAGCTGGATCACGCGCCGCATACGCCACGGCCGGCTCGTCCCCGAGCCCTACCCCACCGACGCCCGGGTCTGGTTGGGCGCCGCCGGCAGCCACCTGAGGCTGGTCCACGAGAGCAGCAGGAAGACCGCCTTCCACCAGGTGACGGTGACCGGCCTTGAGCCCGGCCGCGAGTACCACTTCCGCGCCATGTCCGGCGACCAGCAGCCCACGCCGGGCATGGCGATCACGAACCGCCGCCACAGTCCGGAGCGCACCCACCACTTCATGACGCTCACTCCCCCGCCCGGGCGTTACCTGGAGACGATCGTGCTGGCGAACGACACGCACCTGGGCGAGAAGCGCCAGGGCATCGTCCTGGGCCCGCTGCCCACCTCGGTGAAGCCGGGGCCGGGCCAGAAGGACTATGCGCAGGTGATGTTCACGACCATGCTCGACGAGCTCGCCTCGCGCCGCGGGCGCCCGTTCCTGGTGCTCGGCGGCGATGTGACGTCCAAGGGCACGGTCGAGCAGGCGGCCTGTGCGCGTGCCCTGCTGGACGGCTACGGCGTCCGGCACGAGTCGTGGCTGGCGGTGCGCGGCAACCACGACAGGCCGCAGCGGGACGGCACCGATCCCTTCGCCGAGTACTTCACCGATTACCAGACGATGTGCTCGGCCACGACGGCCTCTGGCCTGCGCGTTGTCGGCCTGGACACCACGCGCGGCAGCGGGGGCGGCTGGATCACCCCGGAGCAGATGAGTGGCTTCCGGTCCCTGCTCGCCGAGAACCACGACCACCCCACCATCGTCACCGCCCACCACCCGGCGACCAACGACGCCGCCATGACCTACCCCTCGGGCCCGCAGTTCATGCTGCGGCTGCGTGACCGCATCGAGCTGCAGCACGCCGAACGGAAGGCCCACGGCCTGTTCCTGCACCATGCCGGGCACACCCATCGCATGCGCCGCGACCGGGCCGACGTGCAGGGGACGAGCTCCGAGTACCTGGAGGTGGCGGCCTGCTCGTCCTACCCGGCCGGCTACGCGCTGCTGCACCTGTACGAGGGCGGCTACCTGGTGAACTTCTGGCGCATCGGCGGCGACGACGCCGCCGCCTGGCAGATGCGCAGCCGCTGGCAGGCCATGGGCCTGGGCCCCCTGTTCACCGTCGGCTCCACGAACGACCGCAACCACGTCGTCCTGAAGGACCTGTCCGGCCTGCGCCCCTCCGGCATGCCGGTGCCGCCCGAACTTCGGGTGTGAGGAGGGGCACCCGGTCCGGGCGGCGCCAGCCGATTCGTTCGCGGCCCCGGCTCAGCCTGCGAACACGGTGTCCTCCTGGTCCGGCACCGCCTGACCGTCCTCCCCGGTGAGCGGCCCGGTGCCGCCGTCGGGCAGGATCATGCCCTGAGTGGAGCACGGGTACGGTTCGGCCTGCTGCCCCTTCGGGTCGATGAACATCGGGTTGACGATCCACTTGCCGTCGGCGTTGAAGTAGGCCTGGCACATGAGCTCGGTCTTGTTCCGGTTGATCGCCAGGCGCAGCCCGGTGGCGTCGGACATGAAGGAGACGTCGGTGTCGGAGTCGCCGGCGGCGAACGCGGCCCGCGCCGGTTCATCGGCCACCTCGAAGGCCTCCGACGAGTCGATCCCGAAGACCTCCTCGTTGACCCGGCAGCGTTTCCCCTCGATGTAGGGCATCGACGCCTCGTCCCCGCCGCAGGACGCGAGCGTCGTCGTCAGCTTCTCGCTGTCGGCGGATGAGGTGACGACGCCCATCACCTTGCCGGCGCCGAAGCCGAGGGCCTCACCCCAGACCTCGGCGACCGGTTCCGCGGAGGCCGAGATGATCCTGACGTCGAAGCCGTTGGCCCGCAGCGTCTCGATGAGGTCGACGACCTGGTCGTAGTAGCGGACCCACCCGGTGACCTCGGTGGTACCGACCACCTGGGTGGCGCCCTCGGCGGCGTCGAGGTTCTGCTCCCTCGCCGACGTGGCGAACTCCTTGACCTCCTCGGTGGTCCAGCCGGCAAGCAGCTGAGCGGCGAAGGCGTACTGGGGTTCGATGCGTCGCGCGTTGAACCCGGTGAAGGCCTCCTCGCCGGTCGTGGTGACACCCTCGGAGTAGACCGACAGGATCTCGTCGGCGCACCCCGCACCGTCCTGGGACGCGGTGTCCATCGGCTCGCCCGGTTCGGCGAGCGCGTCGCAGGCCCCGGACAGGACACGGGCCGCCTCGTCGGTGATCCACGGCGAGACCGTGCGCCAGTCCCGGTCGGCGGGCTGGCGGACCTTGCCGTTCGCCAGCATCCAGAACGTCTGGGCGTCGCCGATGTCGTTCTTGACCACCGTGTTGTCCCAGTCGAAGAAGGCCACCGGGGCACCGTCGGCGTACTCGCCGGAGCCGCCGCACTCGCCCAGCTCGGCGATCATCTCGTCGATCCTGGTGAGGTTGTCGCCGAACCAGTCGAGGGATGAGTCCATCACCCGGCACGACGACGTGGCCGAGGACTGCTGAGTGGCGGACGATTCCGATGCGTTCGACTGGCCGGCGGAACATGCGCTGAGCGTGAGTGCGCCCAACACGAGGGGCGCAGCAAGGACGAGACTCGACTTCTTCATGGCAACTCCTTCAGGAGACGAGAGACGGTGAAGGCATGAACCTAGCGGTACGAGGGGATCGGGTGCTCGGATTCGGGTGCAATGCCCGAAAAATGATCAGTTCCTGAAGAAAGGATCACTGGCGGGCTCGTCTGCTGGGCCGCCCGAGGTGGCGACCAGATGTGCCCGCCGGGGGCAGGTGATTCATCGGCCGGCCAGGGCCCTCACCTGGGCGAGCGCAACGACGCCGGCCGTCGACGTGCGCAGCACCGCGTCGCTGACCAGGACGCTGGTGGCGCCGGCGCGGGTGAACGCCTCGAGCTCGGCCGGGGCGATACCGCCCTCGGGACCGATGACCAGGACGACCCGGCCCGAAGCCGGGACCGGGAGGGCCCGCAGCGGCTGCGCGGCCTCCTCGTGCAGGACGAGCGCCAGGTCCGCGCCGGCCAGCAGCCCGGCGACCTGCCCTGTGTCGGCCAGTTCGATCCGCGGGATGCGCAGGCGGCGTGACTGCTTGGCGGCGTTGGCGACACTCGTCCGCCACTTGGCGAGTCCCTTGGCCGCCTTGGCGTCCCAGCGCACGATGCTCCGTGCGGCCTGCCAGGCGACGATGCGGTCCACACCCATCTCGGTCATGGCCTCGATCGCGATGTCGGAGCGGGCGCCCTTGGCGAGGGCCTGGACGGCGGTGATCTCCAGGGGGTCGTCCGGGGCCCGCAGCAGCTCGGTGATCCGCACCTCGATCGTTGACTTGGCGACGGCGGTCACGGTTCCGCGCACACCACTGCCGGCGCCATCGGCGAGCATGACGGACTCGCCCGCCCGCAGGCGCCGGACGGTGGCCGCGTGGCGGCCCTCGTCGCCGGTCACGGTGATGACGGACCCGGCTCGCGCCGCGGCGATGTCGGCCGGGTCGGCGAGGAAGAGCGGGTCGGTCATCCGTTGAAGGCGTCGCGCAGCCGGTCGAAGAAGCTCTTGTCGGCGCCGGACCCGACACCGACGTTCTCGCCGTCCTCGCCACGCAGCTGTGCCAGCCGGCCCAGCAGCTCGCGCTGCTCGTCGGTCAGCCTCGTGGGGGTCTCGACGACGACGGTCACCCCCAGGTCGCCGCGCCGGCCCCTGTCGCGTCCGCGGAGAGCGGGCACGCCCCTGCCCTTGACGACGAGCCGGGTGGCCGCCTGGGTGCCGGGCGGGATCGTGAGCTCGACCGTCGCGTCCTCGGCGGAGGTGCCGTCGAGCTCGGCCTCGAGGGTGGTGATCGGCACGGTGCAGCCCAGTGCGGCGGCGGTCATCGGGATGGTCAGGACCATCTCGAGGTTGTCGCCGTCGCGGCGGAAGACCTCGTGCTCGGCCACCAGGACCTCGACGTACAGATCGCCGGCGGGGCCGCCGCCGGTGCCGACCTCGCCCTGACCCCGCAGATGGATGCGGTTGCCGCTGCTGACGCCGGCGGGGACCTTCACCGAGATCTCGCGGCGGGTGCGCACGCGGCCCTGACCGGAACACTCGGGGCAGGGGTTGGGGATCGTCGAGCCGTAGCCGTCGCAGGTCGGGCAGACGGTGGTGGAGCGGATGTCCCCCAGGAAGGACCGCTGCACCTGCGTCACCGAACCGGAGCCGTGGCACTGGGAGCAGGTGACCGGCTCCGAGCCGGCCGCCGCACCCTTGCCCGAGCAGTTCGGGCAGACGACGTAGGTGTCGAGGTTCAGCTTGGCGGTGGTGCCGAACGCGGCCTCGGCCAGGCTCAGCCGCTGGCGCAGCAGCTGGTCCGAACCCTGGTGGACACGCGAACGCGGCCCGCGGCTGGAGGCGCCGGCGCCGCCGAACATGGCGCCGAGCAGGTCGCCGACGTCGAAGCCGCCGGCACTGGTGAAACCACCGAAACCACCCATGCCGCCGAAGGGGTCGGCGTAGCCCGCGCCGCCGTTGCGCATCGGGTCGCCACCGCGGTCGAAGACGGCCTTCTTCTGCGGGTCGGAGAGCACCTCGTAGGCCTCGTTGACGGCCTTGAACTTCTCCTCGGCATCCGGATCGTCGGTGACGTCCGGGTGCACGCTCATGGCCTTCTTGCGGTAGGCGCGTTTGATCTGCTCGGGGGTGGCGTCACGTGAGACGCCGAGGACCTCGTAATAGTCAGTACTCATCGGTGACGTTGATCAACCTTCTGTCAGGAACTGTCCGACGTAACGGGCGACGGCTCGCACGGTGGCCATCGTCGATGGGTAATCCATGCGGGTGGGACCGACGATACCCAGATGGGCCGGTGAATCGGAGGGACCGTAGCTGCTTGCCACGACCGATGCCGTCCGGAGCGGCGCGTAGGGGTTCTCCTGGCCGATGCGCACGGCGACGTCGCCGGGCAGTTCGGCGGCGGCCGCCCCGAGGAGCTTGAGCAGGACGACCTGCTCCTCGAGGGCCTCGAGCATCGGTTTGACCGTGGTCTCGAACTCGGCGCCGAACCGCGACAGGTTCGGCACACCGCCGACCGCGATGCGGGGGGCCGCGTCGGCGACGAGCATGTCGGCGATGACGGTGATGATGTCCTCGGTGAGATCCGGCAGGCCCTGGCGGTCAAGACCGCGCAGCGCCTCGGCGGCGGCCGGGGTGGGCTGGGCGTCGACCGTGGCGTTGATGCGTTCCCGCAGCACGGTCAGGTCCTCGGCCGAGTGCTCGGGCACCTGCAGGCTGCGCTGGTAGATGGCGCCGACCGAGGTGATGAGGATCACCATGATGGTCCGCGGCGCCAGCGAGACGAGTTCGACGTGCCGCACGCGGGTGGAGCTGACGGCCGGGTACTGCACGAGGGCGACCTGGTGGGTGACCATGGCGAGCAGCCGCACGGTGCGCGAGACGATGTCGTCGAGGTCGACGGCGCCGTCCAGGAACGTCGAGATGGCCCGGCGTTCGGCCGCCGACAGCGGCTTGACCTGCGCGATGCGGTCGACGAAGAGGCGGTAGCCCTTGTCGGTGGGGATCCGTCCGGCGCTGGTGTGCGGCTGGGTGAGATAGCCCTCCTCCTCCAGGGCCGCCATGTCGTTGCGCACGGTGGCCGGGGAGACCTTCATGTGGTGGCGTTCGACGAGGGCCTTGGAGCCGACCGGTTCGCGGCTCGAGACGTAGTCGGTGACGATGGCCTTGAGCACGTCCAGCTTGCGGTCGTCGATCATCGGGACCTCCTGTCCTGCTGGACGTCCGTGCCGGGCCGAGGCCGGCGGCGCCTCGGACTGGTCCTGCTCATGCCATACCGGCAGCACGGCGTCCCGGACCATTCGGACACCACATCCGCCTGGCACTCAAAGGTGCCGAGTGCCAGCATAGCGCGTCACCGCCGGCGGGAGCATCGGCCCGCTCGCCGGCGACCCGTGGGACGGGTCAGTGACGTGGGGGGTAGCTCGGCCAGAGGGCGGCGACCCGCTTGGCGGTGGCCAGGTCGCGGCTGCTGATGATCGGCGCGTCCTCGTCGCCCGGCGCCCAGGAGCTGCCGTCGAGGTGGACGATGCCGCCGCCGAGCTCGGCGAGCATGAGGCCGCCGGCCAGGTGATCCCAGGGCTTGGGGTGACGGTAGGCGATGAAGTCGAGCCGACCGGTGATGACGTGGGGGTAGTCGACCCCGGCGCAGTGCGTGGACTCGCGGACCGGCGAGATGCGTCCGGCCGCGTCGAAGTCGCGCCAGGCCCGCTGTCCGGCAGCGCCGGTCGGCCGCGGATGGGTGGGGCTCGGCGCGATGGGCTCCCCGTTGCAGGTGACTCCCCCGCCGGCGCTGGCCTGGTAGGCGCGCCCGTGGCGGGGCTGCCAGATCCATCCGGCAACGGTCCGGGGGCCGCGCATCTCGGCGACCATGACGGCGAAGTCGTCCTTGCCGCGGACGAAGTTGCCGGTGCCGTCGACCGGGTCGACGACGAAGCAGTGCTCGGCGGCACCGATGGCGCCCAGCAGCGACGGGTCGGCGTAGCAGCTCTCCTCCCCGATGACGACGGCATCGGGACAGGCCTGCCCGAGCCGGGTGATGAACTCGGTCTCGGCCTCGTGGTCGGCGATGGTGACGACGTCACCCAGCCCCTTGGAACGCACGTCGGACCGGCCGAGTGCGCGGAAGCGCGGCTCGACGATGCGGGCGCTGATGTCCTTGATCAGAGTCATCACGTCGTCGGGGTTCATGGCGTCTCCTGTCGGGGTCGTGGCCTGCTCAGTCCAGCTCGCCCAGGTGATCCTGGGTGACGAAGTCGATGAGTTTCTCGACCTCGCGGACGAAGTCGATGTCGAGGTCCTTGTAGCTGCGCACGCGCTTGAGCATGGCCTGCCAGGCCCTGCCCACGTCGTCCTGGCCGATCTGCTCGTAGCGCTTGCCCCTGGGGATGCCGAGGCGCGCCAGCGTGCCCTTCTTCCAGTCCTGGTCGAGCGGCACCTCCGGCCAGGCACTGAAGCCGAGCAGGCGCGGGTCGATGGTCTGCCAGATGTCGATGAACCGGTGGCCGGTGATCATGACGTAGTCGCCGTAGCCGGCATGACGCACCTGGGCGGCGATGCGGGACTCCTTGGTGTTGGCGACCATGTGGTCGATGAGCACGCCGAGACGGCGCCCCTTCTCGGGCTGGAACTCGGCGACGATGCCGAGCAGGTCGTCCATGCCGCCCATGTACTCGACGACCACCCCGACGTGACGCAGATCGGCGCCCCAGATCTTCTCGACGAGTTCGGCGTCGTGGCGGCCCTCGACGTAGATGCGGCTGCCGAGGGCCTTCTTGGCGTCCTCGCGCGGCCCGGCGAGCGAGCCGGAGGCGGTGTACCGGGTCGAACCCTGGCGGGGCGGTATGCGCAGCGCGACGGGCCGGCCCTCGACGAGGTAGCCGTTCTCGCCGACGGGAAAGGCCCGGCGCCGGCCGGCCCGGTCCTCGAGGATGACCAGGCCGTTCTCCCAGCCCATGACCTCCCCGCAGTAGCCGTCGGCCCCGACCTCGACGATGAGTCCGAGCTTGAGGGGCATGTCGATCGTCCTGGGCCTGTCGCCGCGCCTCCGGTCACCAGAGAGCACGTCCGTGCCGTAACGATCGCGACCAGCCATGCCCCCAGCCTAGTGGTCGGCCGGCGCGAGCAGCCTCCCGCCGTGCTGCTGGACGGCCCGGCTCAGCCAAGGATCTCGAGGGTGACAGCGTCGGCGAGCAGCCGGCCGGCCAGTGTGAGACGCACCCGCCCGCCGCGCACCTCGACCAGACCACGCCGGGCCAGGCCGGGCAGCCGGGCGCGTTCTGTCCCGGTGAGTTCGCCGGCCCCCAGGCCCTCGCGCAGCCGCAGCCGCAGCATGACGGTCTCCTCGTGGCTGGTCTGCGCGTCGAGGATCTCGTGGCCGGCCCGCGGGCTGGTGCCGGCGGCGAGTATGGCCGCGTAGCGGCGCGGGTGCCGCACGTTCCACCAGCGTGCCGCCCCGACATGGCTGTGGGCCCCCGGACCGATCCCCCACCAGTCGTCGCTGCGCCAGTAGGCCATGTTGTGGGCGGCCTCGCGCCCGGGCCGGGACCAGTTGCTGATCTCGTAGTTCGCCAGGCCGGCCGCCCCCAGCAGCTCCTCGGCGAGCAGGTACTTGTCGGCCTCGAGGTCCTCGTCGGGTTCGGGCAGCCGGCCGTGCGCGATACGTCTGGCCAGGGCGGTGCCGTCCTCGACGATGAGGCTGTAGGCGCTGACGTGCTCGGGGGCCGCCTCCAGCGCCGTCTCGAGCGAGACCCGCCACTGGTCGATCGTCTCGCCGGGCGCGCCGTAGATGAGGTCGAGCGAGACGTTGCCGAAGCCCGCCCGGTGCGCCCAGCGCGCCACCTGGACGGCGCGGCCGGGTGTGTGCCGGCGGTCGAGGGTGGCGAGCACCCGCTCGTCGCCGGACTGCATGCCCAGGCTGAGGCGGTTGAACCCGGCGTCGAGGAGCCGGGCCAGGCGGCGTTCGTCGAGGCTCTCTGGGTTCGCCTCGGTGGTGACCTCGGCGTCCGGCGCCAGGCCGAAGGTCTGACGCAGGTGGGTCAGCAGCCCGCCGAGTTCGTCGTCGGCGGCCGTCGTCGGGGTGCCGCCGCCGAAGAAGACGGTGGAGACGGCGCGGTCACCGCCCAGCACCTGCGCCGCCCGGTCGATCTCGCGGTGGGCCGCCCGGACGTAGTCACGTGTCGTCATGCCCGGCAGCTGGCTCGGCGTGTAGGTGTTGAAGTCGCAGTAGCCGCAGCGCGTCGCGCAGAAGGGCACGTGAACGTAGAACGACAGTGCCCGCCCGGGCACCGTGGCGAGGGCCCCGGGCTCGATGGGGCCATCGGCGCGGCCCGCCGGCGGCACCGCTATCTCTTCTTCTCGATCGTGTCGGCGTTGGTCAGGGCGGCGACGAAGGCCTCCTGGGGGACCTCGACGTGCCCGACCGTCTTCATGCGTTTCTTGCCCTGCTTCTGCTTCTCGAGGAGCTTGCGTTTGCGGGTGATGTCGCCGCCGTAGCACTTCGCCAGGACGTCCTTGCGGACGGCGCGGATGGTCTCGCGGGCGATGACGCGGGCGCCGATGGCCGCCTGGACGGGCACCTCGAACTGCTGGCGCGGGATGAGCTTGCGCAGCTTGTTCGTCATCTCGACCCCGTAGCTGAAGGCCTTGTCGCGGTGGACGATTGCGCTGAAGGCGTCGACCGGGTCGCCGCTCAGCAGGATGTCGACCTTGACCATGTCGGCGCGCTGCTCACCGCCCGGCTCGTAGTCGAGGCTGGCGTAGCCCCTGGTGCGGGACTTGAGGGCGTCGAAGAAGTCGAAGACGATCTCGCCGAGCGGCAGCTCATACCGCATCTCGACGCGGTCCTCGGACAGGTAGTCCATGCCGAGCTGGGTGCCGCGGCGGTTCTGGCACAGTTCCATGACGGGGCCGATGAACTCGGCCGGGCACAGGATCGTGGCGCGCACGACGGGCTCGTAGACCGCCTCGATCTTGCCGTCGGGGAACTCCGACGGGTTCTGCACCCAGTGCTCGGTGCCGTCCTCCATTACGACGCGGTAGTTCACGCTCGGTGCCGTGCTGATGAGGTCGAGACCGAACTCGCGTTCGAGGCGTTCCTGGATGATCTCCATGTGGAGCAGGCCGAGGAAGCCGGCACGGAAGCCGAGGCCGAGGGCCCCGGAGGTCTCGGGTTCGAAGGTCAGGGAGGCGTCGTTGAGCTGGAGTTTCTCGAGCGCCTCGCGCAGCTCCGGGAAGTCGCCGGCCTCGATCGGGTACAGGCCGGCGAAGACCATCGGCTTGGGGTCCTTGTAGCCGGCCAGCGGTTCCCCGGCCGGGCTGGTGGCCAGGGTGACGGTGTCGCCGACACGTGACTGGCGCACGTCCTTCACGCCGGTGATGAGATATCCGACCTCGCCCACCGACAGGGCCTCGCAGGCGGACGGTTCGGGCGAGTGGACACCGATCTCCAGCACCTCGTGGGTGGCGCCGGTGGACATCATGCGAATGCGGTCGCGGTGGTGCAGGCGGCCGTCGACGACCCGCACGTAGGTGACGACGCCGCGGTAGATGTCGTAGACGGAGTCGAAGATGAGGGCTCGGGCCCTGCCGTCGGCGTCGCCGGTGGGGGCGGGAACCTGCTCGACGATCGCGGTGAGCAGTTCGGGGACGCCCTCGCCGGTCTTCGCCGAGACGCGCAGGACATCGGCGGGCTCGCAGCCGATGATGCCGGCGACCTCCTCGGCGAACTTGTCGGGCTGGGCGCCGGGCAGGTCGATCTTGTTGAGCACCGGGATGATCGTCAGGTCTGCCTCAAGAGCCAGGTAGAGGTTGGCCAGGGTCTGCGCCTCGATGCCCTGGGCGGCGTCGACGAGCAGGACGGCCCCCTCGCAAGCAGCCAGTGAACGGCTCACCTCGTAGGTGAAGTCGACGTGGCCGGGGGTGTCGATCATGTTGAGGACGAACTCCTGGCCGTCGACGAGCCAGGGCATGCGCACCGCCTGGGACTTGATGGTGATGCCGCGTTCACGCTCGATGTCCATCTTGTCGAGGTACTGGGCGCGCATCTCGCGTTCCTCGACGATCCCGGTCAGCTGCAGCATCCGGTCGGCCAGCGTCGACTTGCCGTGGTCGATGTGTGCGATGATGCTGAAGTTGCGGATGACGGCCGGGTCGGTGGCTCCGGGCTGGACGGTCAAGCTCGTCGACTCCTCGATTGATCGTGCGTCTGCTCACGACTGCCTGTGGCACCGGATCGCTGGACCTCGGCGCGGCTGGACGGCAGGCGGGTTCCATTGTCGCACGTCCCTGAAACGCCTCGGGGCCGCCGGCAGAGCCGTGCGCGCCGCCTGGGACGTGATGGTGATGCCGCGTTCACGCTCGATGTCCATCATGTCGAGGTACTGGGCGCGCATCTCGCGTTCCTCGACGATCCCGGTCAGCTGCGGCACCCGGTCGGCAGGGTGGCAGCAACCGACGGCCCGAGCCCACGGCACGTGTTTTGGGGCGGGCGGACTCGGATGATAGAATCATTCGCTGTGTCTGTGCGGCATCGCGGATGCCACCCGGGCACGAACCACCCAGGATCGACATCAGAGGTTTACACACGTGGCAAACATCAAGTCGCAGAAGAAGCGCATCAAGACAAACGAGAAGGCTCGTCGTCGCAACAGGGCCGTGAAATCGGCGCTGCGCACCCATGTGCGTCACTTCCGCGAGGCCGCGGCCGCTGGTGACAAGGAGAAGGCGCTCGAGCTGGCCAAGGTCGCCAACCGCGCCCTCGACAAGGCGGCGTCCGCCGGCGTCATCCACGCCAACCAGGCCGCCAACCGCAAGTCGGCCATCTCCCTCAAGGCCAATTCCCTCTGATCCTGGGCCGCCGCGACGCCGGCCGGGTCAGACCTCATACGACGCAGGCGCCCCGATCCCACTGGGTGGTCGGGGCGTCTGTTCGCGCCTCGGGCGCGACGCCGCTCCTCCCGCCGGTGTGAGCGCCGGTTCTGGGCAGTCAGTCATGACCCTCACGCCGTGACCGCTCCCTGCGGTCAGCAGCTCACGGGCGGCGGGCGCCGCGGCCGGCCGAGCGGGCGTGGTCGATGGCCAGGAGCATCTGCTCAAGGGCGAAGTGCGGGTCGGTGGCGGCTCCCTTGACGGCGGCGTCCGCCGTGGCAACCGCGACGAGTGACCGGGCGACGCCCTCGGGCTGCCAGCCACGGGCCTGGGCACGCAGGGTCTTGACCTTCCACGGACCGACCCCGCAGACCCGGGCCATCTCGGTGTCACGCATCCGCTCCCCCTGGGCGCCGAGGTAGAGACCCAGGGCGCGCAGATCGGCGGCGAAGGCCGCCGTGATGGCGGCCGGGTGAACACCGCAGGACAGGGCCCAGCGCAGTTTCTCGAGGGCCTGGCCGGGCTGCCCGGACAGCGCGTCGGTGCTCACCGTGTAGCCGGTGATGTCGACGCGGCCGGCGAAGTAGCGGTTGACGACCTCGGCGGTGAGGCGTTCGCCCTGCCAGTCGGACGAGAGCTGGTTCACGGCACCGGCCAGGGCGCGCAGGTCCTTGCCGACGGCCTCGACGAGTCCCTGGGCGGCCCGGCCGTCGATGCTCATACCCTGGTCGCGCGCCTCCCTGGTGACGAAGTCGGTGAGTTCCCACGCCTTGAGGGGTTCTGCGGCGATCTGGCTGACACCCGCCTTGCGGAGTCTGGTGAGCAGCCCCCGGCCCTTGGTGCCGCCGGCGTGCTCGACGATGAGGCAGACCGAGTCGGTGGGGGCCGTGGCGAAGTCGAGCAGCCTGGCGGCGAGGGCGTCATCGGCGCTGCCCACGTCGTGGAGGACGACCGCGCAGTGAGTGGCGAACAGGGATCCGCCGGTGGCCTCGAGGAAGTCGGCGGCAGTCGTCGAGGAGGCGTCGAGTTCGTTGACCTGAGCACCGGGTTGCTCCGCACGGGCCTGGTTGAGGAGGCGGGCGGTGGCGCGCTCAGCCAGCAGCGACTCGGGGCCGTGGATGAGTGTCGTCGTGCCGAAGACGGATTCTGGGCTCACCCTGCCATCGTGCCACCGGGCACCGGTTTTTTCTCCCCGCCGGGCGCGCCTCACCGTCTGCTCACCACCCTCAGCGCCCCACCGGTGCCGGCTGCCACGGCGATCGCACCGTTGTGGTCGGTGCGCGCCACCTGCATGCCGAGCCGGTTCAGCTCGGTCAGGGTCCTGCCGGCGGGGTGTCCGTAGGAGTTGGTCGCCCCCACGCTGATGAGGGCCAGCCGTGATCCGGTGGCGGCCAGGAACTCCGGGCTCTGGCGGGCAGAGCCGTGGTGGGCGACCTTGAGGACGTCGGCGTGCAGGTCGAGGCCGGCCGCGACGGCCCTGTCCTGGCCGCTCGTCTCGAGGTCGCCGGTGACGAGGAGGGCGATCCCCTGCACCGTGACCCTGCCCAGGATGCTCGAGTCGTTCTCGGCCGGGTTCTCCTTGCCGGTGTCCGCGGTTCCAGAGGTCTCCGGTGTGGCCGCCTGCAGGGTCTGCCAGTCGACCCGGCCCACGCTGATGCGCTCGCCGGCCCGTGCGGTCCGGGTTGGGACACCGGCAGCGGCCAGCAGGGCCTGCACGTGACGGGCACCGCCGGCCGGGGACTCCAGCGGGTTGAGCAGGGCGAGGTCGATGGGGACGTGTCCGGCGATCTGCTCCAGGCCGCCGATGTGGTCGTCGTGGAAGTGGCTCAGGACGAGCATGCTCACGTGGTCGACGTGCTGTTCGCGCAGGCAGCGGGCCGCGGCGTCGCCGGGCGGACCGACGTCGATGAGGATGGCGGAGCGCCGTCCGGTGCGCACCAGGGTGGCGTCGCCCTGGTCGACGTCGCAGCTGATGATCGCCCAGTCGGACGGCCAGCCCGGTGTGGCGGGCCGCCACAGGCAGCCGACGACGAGGAGCACGGCGAGGGCGCCGCAGGCCAGCGGCCGGTGCGCGACCCGGCCGATGACCTGGGCCAGGGCCAGGCACACGCAGGTCAGTACGATCAGTGACCAGCCGGAGACGGGCCAGCTGAGCGTCCCGGCCGGCAGACTCCCGCACCACCGGGCGATGAGGATGATCGGTTCGACGCACCAGCCTGCGCACCACCCGAATCCCGCCCCCAGCGGTGGGCACAGCGCCCCGGCCAGGGCCGCCATGAGGCCGAGAACGGTGACCGGCGCGACGAACGGTCCTGCCGCCATGTTGGCGGCGACCCCCGCCATCGAGATGCTTCCCGACAGGGCGGTGATGATCGGCTGCGTCGCGAGCTGGGCGGCCGCCGGCACGCAGACGGACTCGGCGAGCCAGTCGGGCGCCCATGCGCCCATGGCACGGCGCCAGCGGCCGGACCAGAGCAGGATCCCGGCGGTGGCCGCGACCGACAGCGCGAAACCCCAGCTGCGGGCCAGCCACGGATCGACGAGGATGAGCAGCCACACCGCGCAGGACAGATGGCGCAGGCCAGCCGGGCCGAGGCCTCGTCGTCCCGTGGCGGCGAGAGCGACGACTCCCATGGCTGCCGCACGCACGACACTCGGCTCGGCCCGGCACAGGACGATGAACGCCATGACGACGAGCACGGCCAGCCCCCTCAGCCACCAGCCGCGCACACCGGCCGCCCTGGCGACCAGGAGGAAGAAGGCGAGCATCAAGGTCAGGTTCGTGCCGGAGACCGCCGTCAGATGGGTGAGGCTGGCGGCCTTGAAGTCCTCCTTGAGGGAGGGGTCGAGAGCGCTGAGGTCCCCCTCGACGAGTGAGGGCACCAGGCCGGCCTGGTCGTCCGGGTTGTGCCGCAGCGACTCGTGCAGACGTGAGCGCACCGTGTTGACGGCCCGGTCGATGGGGCCGGGGTCGGCGACGTGGCCGATGTCGCCCTGCGGCCGCAGGGCCGCGGTGTAGCCGTCTCCCCGGCTCCTCGGGGGAGCGGCCCGGGCGAGCAGGTGCACCCGCTCCCCCACCTGGAGCCGGGCGAGCCGCTCCCCCGTCGTGCCCGACGCGCTGATCTCGACCCTGCCACGGACCCGCCAGCTCCCGCCCCGCAGCTCGATCGTGTCGACGACGGCGACGACGCGGGTCCCGGGCGGGAAGGAGCCCTTCTGCTCGAACCGCACCGGGTCGCCGGCAACCCGCGCGGTGACCTCGACGACCGCCTTGTCCGAGGCGGCCTCGGCGAGTGGTCCGTGCTCGCACCCGTGGACGTGGCCGGTGCTGCAGGCGATGGCGCTGGCGGTCACGAGCGCGGCGCCCGCCACGGCCCACCTGCTGCGGGCGCAGGCGCGGGCCAGCACGACCAGGCAGCACGCGAGCATCGGCAGGCGCAGCGAGGCGGGTGCTCCGAGTGCCAGCAGCGCACCGGCCCAGGCGCACAGTGCGGGTGCGACGAGCCTGAGATCGGGGGTGGGATCGGCCGGCCCGTCCGGTTCGTCGTCGTGGACCGGGCTGGCCGAGCGGCGGGACGCGGCGCCGGAGGCGTCCGGGGCGCGACGGCAACCGTGATCAGACCCGGACATGGTCCTTGATCCGCGCGTAGAGCTTCTCGCCGATGCCGCTGACCTCCTGCAGTTCCTCGACCCGGCTGAAACGGCCGTGCTCGGTGCGCCACTCGACGATGCGTTCGGCGAGCACCGGACCGATCCCGGACAGTTCCTCGAGCTGGGCGGCGGTGGCGGAGTTCAGGTCGATCAGCTCGTCCCGGCCGGCCCCGGCCTGGCCGCTCGCCGCCGGGTCCCCGGCCGCCTGCCCCGAGGAGCCGCCCGGCGGGTTCAGCTCGCCACGCGGGGCGGCGGTGGTGCCGATGACGATCTGGCAGCCGTCGCTGACCGGCTGGGCCTGGTTGAGTTCGCCGGGATCGGCGTCGGCGCTGAAGCCACCTGCTGCGTCGATGGCGTCCGCGACGCGGGCACCGGCCGGCACCTGCACGACGCCGGGCGCCTTGACCGCGCCGATGACGTGCACTCGGATGGCGGCGGGTGACTGGTCCTGCGGCGCCGGCCCGGCGCTCTCGGCCTGCGGCGTGCCCGTCGCCTCGGCCTGGACGCTGGGGCTCGGCGCGTCGACCGTCGTCGCCCGGGCCCGCAGCACCTGGGTGAGGCCGAACACCAGGATGACGGCGCAGACGACGGCGACGACGCCGAAGTGCGCCCGGCCGAACTCGTGCAGCCGGCCGGTGGCCCGCGCAAGGCCGCCGACGGCACCGGGCCGCCTGCTCGGCTCGTCGGCCCCGGGCCAGTCCTCGTCGATGTCCCCGGCGGGCACGGTGGGCTCGCCCGGCGGCTGGACCTCATCGCCCGGCTTGTCCTCATCTCCGCTGCCCCAGCCCTCGGCGGGGCCGGGCAGGACCCGCCGGGGTGCGCCGGGCAGCGGGCCGGAACCGGCTGTGATCACGCGCAGGCGGGCTGCTGGCTCGTCCCACTGCGAACCTCGTCTGAACCCGTGTGTCATGCCCGCAGTGTGGGCTGGCGCGGGCCGGCCCGATCACACGGACAACACCCTGTGGGCCGGCCGCCCTGTGCTCACAGCGAGTCGACGATCTCCACGTCGGGGTAGTCGGCGTGCCACATGCGATCGGCGATCGCCTGCACCGGGTCGTCGGGGACGACGCGGGCCAGACCCTCGGCGATCGCCTGCTGCGCCACGGCCAGGCCGACCTTGGCGCTGATGGCCCGCAGGCGGTAGATGGCGGGCAGCAGGGACGCGCCCTCCTCGCCGGATCCGGCAGAGGCGAGGCACTTGGCCGCGGCGAGGATCATGCCGTCGCTGACCCGTGAGGCCTCGACGGTGATGACGCCGAGTCCGATGCCGGGGAACACCAGCGCATTGTTGGCCTGGGCGATCTCGTAGCGGGTGCCCTTGTGGACGATCGGGTCGAAGGGCGAGCCGGTGGCGATGAGGGCACGGCCACCGGTCCACTCGAGCAGGTCGCTGGGCAGGGCCTCCGACTTCGAGGTCGGGTTGGACAGCGGCATGATGACCGGCGCCTCCTGGTGGGAGGCCATCTCGCGGACGATCTCCTGAGTGAAGGCGCCGGGCTGGGCCGAGCATCCGATGAGCATCGTGGGGTGTACCCGCCGGACGACCTCGGCCAGGTCGTAGCCGTGTGGGGTGGCGCGCCACCCGGCGACATCGCTCGCAGACCGCGCGTAGGGTTCCTGGAAGTCGCGCATGCGGCCGCCCTCGACGATCAGTCCGCGGCTGCCCAGCGCCCAGAAGCGGCGGCGGGCCTGCTGCGGGTCCAGGCCCTGCTCCACCATGAACTGCACGAGCAGGTCCGAGATACCGACACCGGCGGTGCCGGCCCCGTGGACGACGATCCGCTGCTCCTCGATCGGCACACCGGAGCGCCGGGCGCCGGCCAGGGCCGCCGCGGCCACGACGGCGGCCGTGCCCTGGATGTCATCGTTGAAGGTGCACAGCTCGTCGCGGTAGCGGTTGAGGATCCGGTGGGCGTTGGACGCGCCGAAGTCCTCCCAGTGGAGCATCGCGTGCGGGAAGAGCTCGCTGACGGTCCTGGTGAACTGGTCGATGAAGTCGTCGTAGCGTTCACCGCGCACGCGCGAGTGGCGCACCCCGAGGTAGCTCTCGTCGTTGAGCAGGTCGAGGTTGTTGGTGCCGGTGTCGAGGACGACTGGCAGCACCCGGCTGGGGCGGATGCCGGCTGCCGCCGTGTACACGGCGAGCTTGCCGATCGCGATGGAGATGCCGCCGACGCCCTGGTCGCCGATGCCGAGGATGCCCTCGGAGTCGGTGACGACGATGAGGTCGACGTCGTCGGCGCCGTAGCCGTATGCCTGGAGGGCGTCGGTCATGTCCTCGGGGTGGTCGATGTCGATGAAGACGCCGCGCGGGCGGTGGAACCAGTGGCTGTACTCCTCGATGGCGCGACCGATGGTGGGCGTGTAGATGATCGGCAGCATCTGCTCGACGTGTTCGGAGACGAGCCGGTAGAACAGGATCTCGTTGCGCTCCTTGAGGGTGTTGAGGAAGATGTACCGCGCCATGTCGTTGGGCTCGGTCTTGTACTGGGCGTAGATGCGCTTCAGCTGGTCGTTGAGGTCGACGACCCCGGGCGGCAGCAGGCCGACGAGGCCGAGCCGTTCACGCTGCTCCCTCGTGAACGCGGTGCCGAAGTTGGTCAGCGGATGGGTGAGCACCTCGCGCCCTCGCGAGGCGATGCGCACGACGTCGCGGCCGTTCCTGCGGATGTACTCGAAATCCCTGCTCACTGTTCCTCCTCTGCGTGTGGGAGCGGGGCGGCCCGGCTCATGCCGGGGCGAAGACGTTGTCCAGGTCGAAGGTCGGGCGGCCGTGCAGGACGGTGGCCACGACCCGGCTGTGGTAGGTGCGTGCCTTGTACGGGGTGTTGCGGGCGATCGACGACAGTGCGGCGGGGTCGACCTGCCAGGGGCGCTGCGGGTCGACCAGGCACAGGCTCGCCGGGCGGCCGGCCGACAGGTCGCCGCCGTACAGGTGGTCGAGGCCGAGCAGGCGGGCCGGCCGGGTGGACATCGCCTCGGCCAGCCGGGCCCAGCTCATCCGTCCGGTGCGGACGAACAGGTCGGCGACGACGGACAGTGCCGTCTCCAGGCCGAGCATGCCGTTGGCGGCCCGGTCCCAGTCGCAGCGCTTGGCGGCTTCGGGGTGCGGGGCGTGGTCGGTGCCGACCATGTCGATGGTGCCGTCGAGGAGCGCTTCACGTACCGCCGCCACGTCGGCGGTGCTGCGCAGCGGCGGGTTGACCTTGAAGTCGGGGTCGCCGGAGGCGGTGGCGCCCGAGTCGAGCGCGAGGTGATGCGGGGTGGCCTCGGCGGTCACCTGGAAGCCCTGCGCCTTGGCCCAGCGCACGACCTCGACGCCCGAGGCCGTGGAGATGTGGCACACGTGCAGGCGGGCGCCGAGGTAGCCGGCCATGATCGCGTCCCGGGCGATGATCGTCGACTCGGCCATGCCCGGCCAGCCGGTCTTGCCGAGCGCGCGGGACAACTCGCCCTCGTCGAGCTGGGCGCCGGCCGTCAGCGCCGGGTCCTGGCTGTGCTGGGCAAGCACTCCCCCGACGGCGCTGATCCGTTCGAGGGCCTCGCGCATGAGATCGGAACGCCACACGCACATGCCGTCGTCGCTGAACATGCGCACAGCGGCGCGGCTGGCGGCCATCTCCTCGATGGCGGCGAGTTCCTGCCCGGCCAGGTTCTTCGTGACCGCGCCGATCGGGTACAGATCGCACAGGCCAAGGCCCTCGGCGGTGTCGCGCTCGTACTCGACGACGGCCGCGGTGTCCGCCACCGGGTCGGTGTTGGCCATGACGAAGACCGCACCGAAACCGCCGGCCGCGGCGGCGGTCAGGCCCGTGGCGATCGTCTCGGCGTCCCCCTTGCCCGGGTCACGCAGGTGGGTGTGGGGGTCGACGAGGGCCGGCAGCGCGACCAGGCCGGCGCAGTCGACGGACCGTGCACCGGGCCCGAGGGCGGCGGGGTCAACGAGGGTGTCGCCGTCGATGGCCAGGTCGCGCGGCCCGCGGCCGAGGACGTCGACGTTGCGCAGGACGAGCTGCACGGCTTTCTCCTGTTCTCATCGTGACGCAGGGCAGCGGAACCCTGGTCGTTCCGGGTGTGAATGCACGCGGGCGCGCCGAACCGGTCCGGTTCGGCGCGCCCGCGGCATGTCGATCAGTGCTCCCTTGCCATCACGTACCAGGAACAATGCTCACCATACGCGGCAATTTGGTGATCGTCTTCATGATCGGCCGGCCGTTCAGCGCACGCTGGACGTTGGGGTCGGCCAGGGCCATCTCGAGGGCGGCGTCCTCGGTGATGTCGGGGCTGACCTGCAGCTTGGCGCGGACCTTGCCCTGCACCTGGACGACCATCGTCGTCTCGTCGGCGACGAGCAGGGCGTCCTCGGCGGTCGGCCAGGTGGAGTTGGCGATGGACGGGGCGCCGCCGAGCAGTTCCCACATCTCCTCGGCCACGTACGGGGCGAACAGGCTCAGGGCCTGGGCTGTGAACTCGACCGCCTCGCGCACCGCCGGGTCGGCGGCGCCCGCCGTCGTGTCGATGGCCTTGCGGGTCGCGTTGACGAGTTCCATGACCCGGGCGACGGCCACGTTGAACCTGCCGCCGGCGATCAGCTCGGTGATCTCGGCGATGCTCCGGTGGGTGATCCTGCGCAGCTGCCTGTCGCCGGTGGACGGGTCGGCGCCGGGGGGCGAGGCGACGTCCTGGGCGAGGCGGTGGGCGCGCTGCAGGAAGCGCAGCGAGCTGGCCGGGGACAGATCGGCCCAGTCGATGTCGTCGGCGGGCGGGCCGGCGAAGACGACGGTCAGGCGCACCGCGTCGACGCCGAACTCGTCGAGTTGCTCACCGAGGTCGACGCCGTTGCCGAGGGACTTGCTCATGGCCTTGCCCTTGTTGATGACCTGCCCCTGGTTGAGCAGGCGGGTGAATGGCTCGTCGAAGTCGAGCAGGCCGAGGTCGCGCAGCACCTTGGTGAAGAAGCGGGCGTAGAGCAGGTGCATCGTGGCGTGCTCGACACCCCCCACGTACTGGTCGACCGGCGACCAGAGCCTGACCTGCTCGGGCCGGAAGGCGCCTTCGGCGTACCGGGGGGAGCAGTAGCGGAAGAAGTACCAGGACGAGTCGACGAAGGTGTCCATGGTGTCGGTGTCGCGTTCGGCCTCGCCGCCGCACCGGGGGCACGGGACCTGTTTCCACTCGGTGGCGGCCGCCAGTGGCGAGACGCCCTTGGGGGCCAGGGCCTCGCCGCGCAGATCGGGCAACCGGACCGGCAGCTGGTCCTCGGGGACGGGGACCTCACCGCAGCCGGGGCAGTGGACGATCGGGATCGGGCAGCCCCAGAAGCGCTGGCGGCTGAGCAGCCAGTCGCGCAGCCGGTAGGTGACGGCGGACTCGCCCGTGCCGTCCGCCTCGAGCTTGGCGATGATGCGTCTCGTGGCCGAGACCTTGTCGGACAGGCCGTCGAGGAGGCCGGAGTTCACGTAGTCGCCGTCGCCGGTGGTGGCGATGCCGGAGGAGGCCGGGTCGGGCTCGCCGGTGTCGATGACCATGCGGACGGGCAGCCCGTAGGTGCGGGCGAAGTCGAGGTCGCGCTGGTCGTGGGCCGGCACGGCCATGATGGCGCCCGAACCGTACTCGGACAGCACGTAGTCGCCGGACCAGACCGGGATCCGCTCGCCGTTGACCGGGTTGACGGCGCTGACCCCCAGCGGCACGCCGGTCTTGACGTGCTCGGTGGACTGACGCTCGATGTCGTTGGTCTTCTTGACCTTCTCGAGGTACGCCTCGAAGGCCGGGCGGCACTCTTCGGAGACGATCTCGGCCGCCAGCGGGGCATCGGGGGCGACGACCATGAAGCTGGCGCCGTAGAGGGTGTCGGGGCGCGTGGTGAAGACGGTGACCGGCTCGGCGCGCCCCTCGATGACGAACTGCACCCAGGCGCCCTCGGAACGGCCGATCCAGTTGCGCTGCATCGCGAGCACCCGGTCGGGCCACTTGCCCTCCAGCTGGCTCATGTCGTCGAGCAGTTCCTGGGCGTAGTCGGTGATGCGGAAGTACCACTGGTTGAGCTCGCGCTT
Source organism: Propionibacterium australiense (assembly GCF_003666605.1). GTDB lineage: Bacteria > Actinomycetota > Actinomycetes > Propionibacteriales > Propionibacteriaceae > Propionibacterium > Propionibacterium australiense. Next base: position 79,707 of record NZ_RCIV01000003.1, read on the forward strand.
GGTGACGACCGAGCCGCAGCGGTCGCACAGCCCCTCCTTCACCTGCTCGTTGGCGAGCACGGTCTGATCGGTCGGGCACCAGTTGACGTAGCCGTCCTTGCGGTAGGCCAGGCCCTTGTCGAAGAACTGCAGGAACAGCCACTGGGTCCAGCGGTAGTACTCCTCGTCGCAGGTGTGGAGTTCGCGGCTCCAGTCCAGGCTCAGGCCGTAGCGCTTGAAGGACTTCTTCTGCGTCTCGATGTTCGCGTAGGTCCACCGCGCCGGGTGCTCGTCGTTGCGGATGGCCGCGTTCTCCGCAGGCAGGCCGAAGGCGTCCCAGCCGATCGGGTGCATGACGTTGTAGCCCTGCATGCGCCAGATGCGGGCGAGCACGTCACCCATCGCATAGGCCTCGGCGTGGCCCATGTGGAGGTCGCCGGAGGGGTACGGGAACATGTCGAGGACGTAGCGGCGTTCGCGGGGGTCGTCGTCGTGAGCGACGAAGGTCTCGTCCTCCGCCCAGAACCGCTGCCACTTCGCCTCGGCCGCAGCGGCGTCGTAGCCGCTGTACTCGGCGCGCGGCCGGCCCGCGTCCTGGCTCGTCTCCTCCACCTGACTCACTTCGAGTGCCTCCTGTGCCTCGTCTCCGGGCTCCGTCGGGTATCGGCCACGCCGACGCTGACAGACAAAAACCCCTGTACCCGACGGGGCATCAGGGGCGCTACGACAACCAACCCGCCGGGACGCCGGTGCACCCCCGGATCGGTGGCCGCAGCTGGCCGAGCAGCGCAGCACAACCGTGCATGGGCACAGCATATCGCTCACCGGGAGCGGAGCCGTGAGCGGATCACCGCCGGGCGCACCGGCCACCACCGCCGTCACCCACCCGCACCGGAGCGCGCACCCGGTTCTCGGCGCCGGCCTCCCCCGACCCAGGATGCCGGCCTGGCCGGACGGGCAGTGAGGATTGGGGCGGAGCCGGTACACCCCGGAAGGGCGCGCCCGTCACGCGGCGGGTCGCACGAGCGGGGGACGGCGGGCGCGCAGTTCCCCGAGGATGAGGAGCATCCCCGAGGCTGGGTCGATCGCCTCGAGACGGGCGATGACCTCGCTGAGCAGCGCTCCCCCGCCGCGCCGCCAGGAGGCGATGCCGAGCAGGCCGAGAACAGCGGGCGCCCAGCGGTCCGGGGCGATTGCCACGGCATCGGCCCACAGCTGCTCGTACGCGGCCGGATCCCCCTCCCCCATGCTCGTCCTGACCATGACCTGGTGGCACACCGGGCCGGACACGAGCACGCACAGCCGTCGTAGTCGTTCACGGTCCAGACGCCGACCCTTCTCGGCGGCATCGACCAGGCATTGCTCGACGAACGCCCGCTGGCGTCCCGGCGTCCAGCCCAGGCACTCGCCGGCCCGGCCCCACGCCGCGGTCTCCGCCGCCTTGAGCTCACCCGGCCCGGCGACCATCGCGACGATCTCGTCGCGGCTGGCATGAGCCGACAGGCCCGAGGCGACCGCCTGGGCCGCGACCGGTGACGTGTCCGGGTCGAATGCCCGCCCCGGGCACAGGCCCGGCACGTCCCCCTCACCGACGTCCCAGAACAGTTCGCCGGCCACCACCAGGCAGCAGAGCTGCTCTGCTGGGCGAAGCTGCTCACGGGCGGTCATGACGACCGCATCGGCCCACTCGGGTGGGCCATAGCCGACGACGATGAACTCCGCACCGGGATTGGCGGCCCGCATCGACTCGATGATGGGCGCAAGGGCCCCGGGCTCCTGGCACAGTGCTCTGCTCATGCACGAGGACTGCGCGATGATCCCGTCGCAACAGGCCATGACGAGCAGCGCCTCGTCGGGCCGGTAACCGATGAGAAAGGGGATGAGCGCAAGCAGATCCGCGCGCGAGCCGATGGTGAAGCGCTGGGGAATGGTCGTCATGACCTGACTGTGTGCGCCACGCCCCTGGCTTCTCAGCCCGGCAAGGATCTGTGGACAACATCGGCCTCCGAGGGGGCCGCCACGACCAGACTCGGCGAGCACAGGCGGGCGGGTCCAGCAAGGCTGGCCTAGGCTTGGGTCATCATGAGCGAGCAGAACAGCGGAGGCATCCGTCCCGGCCCGAGCCCGGACTCCCCAGGCCCTGACCGGGCCGGTAACTGGACGACGCCCCCACCGGCCCCTGCCGTCGGCGGCTGGGCACCAGGAGCCGAGTTGCCCGGTTTCGACGAGGTCGCCGCCGGGGATGGCTCGCTGCCCGCGCCCGCCCCCAGGGCCAATCCGTACGGCGACCGGGGCAGCGGCGCCACGAGTACCCCCGCACCCGTCGGGGCTGCGCAGAAACAGGCCGGCCGCCCCGAGCCCCAGCCCGCACCGAGCGATGAGATCACCCAGTACGCGGTGCGCCGCAGCCGTGGCCCGGTCATCGCCATCGCAGGTCTCGTCATCGTGATCCTCGTGACCATGGCGGTCCTTGCCCTGCGCAGGCCGGACCTGAACCAGGACGAGCAGAGCGCCTCCCCCTCGGCCGCCAGCACGACGAGCGAGCCGGGCCCGTCGGTGAGCGTGGTGGGCGCGATCCCCGTCGAGACGGACTCCTTCACCGGCACCTGGCAGATCAACAGCGCGAGCTGGGACCAGACCGGGCTGACGATCGACATGACGATCACGAGCACCACCGGTTCGCTGTCGTTCTCCGTGTTCACCATCGACAACGTCAACACCGGTCAGGTCGATGGCACCGGCGAGATGGCGTCCGGCACCGTCGGGGACGGTCAGACGATGCAGGGCCTGGTGCACTTCGACAAGGACCGCAACGACACGACCATCGTCCTGGCCAACGCCGGCGGGCGTCAGATCACGGCCCTGACCGTGCCGGCGTGAGCTCGGTTGCCCGGCTGGGGGGCTCGATTTTGCTTCCCGGGTGTGGTGCGCTAATGTGTGTCGAGCCGTCGCGGCCCGAGGGTCGCAGCGGCACCCGTCCGGGGCTATGGCGCAGTTGGTAGCGCGCTTCCATGGCATGGAAGAGGTCAGGGGTTCGAATCCCCTTAGCTCCACCAAGGATTCATCACTCGGGCTGCTGCGCTTGAGCCGGACGAGTAACCTTCAATTTCGACGGGTCCCACCACGACGACGGCGAGCACTGGGAAGATGAGTTTCGCCGAGAGCACGACGAAAGTCAGTCATCCGCGGCAGGGGGCCTTCGGCACGTCCTCGTATCAGCGAGTGAAGAGGGCCGTGATCGAGCGACCGGAGGCCGGGAACACCCGTCCCGAGAGGCATCTTGAATGACCACGTGGACGTCGTGCCGGCATCGACCGAGAACACGTTCCCGGATCACCCGGAGAGCCGTATCGCACACATGAGGCAGGGGCGTCATTATGTTTGTCGATGACGTGTTCATCGATTGGAGCAGGATAGCAGCCAGTAGTTATCTCAGAGGGATCGCCGCCATCCGCGACGTGGAGCAGATATCCTTCAACAGCCAGGTCACCTTCTTTGTCGGTGAAAACGGCAGCGGAAAATCAACCCTGCTGGAGGCGATGGCGATCGCCGACGGATTCAACCCAGAAGGCGGCACGAGGAATTACTCATTCTCCACATACGACTCACACTCCGAGTTGTGTTACGCAGTGCGCCTGTCGCGCCAGCAGAAGGCGAAATGGGGCTACTTTCTTCGAGCTGAGAGCTTCTACAACGTCGCGACCAAGGAGGAGGAGTACGGGAGGGAACCGGGAGGGCACTCCCTGCACTTCCACGAGAAATCGCACGGGGAAGGTTTCCTGACAATGGTTCAGAACAACTTCACCGGCAATGGACTGTACTTCCTGGACGAACCAGAATCAGCATTGTCACCACAACGGCAACTCACCCTGCTGTGTGAGATTGATCAATGCCGAAGAGCGGGCGCCCAGTTCTTCATCGTGACGCATTCACCCATCCTGCTCGGTTTACCAGATGCCGAGATACTGACATTCGATGACGGCCAGATTCATCCGTGCGCGTACGAGGAGACGGACAGCTACCAGGTCACCTCCCTGTTTCTCAATGCCCGTGAGCAGATCCTGAGGCGATTGTTGGAGGAGTAGACGGTAGGACTACGGTCAGGCCCATCGCGCAGGTCCGGGCCCTCCGGGACGGTCCTGGGCCTTTCGTGCTCCGGTCACAGCGGGATCACCTGAATACCCTGATCGGGTGACACCACCTGAGACATCTCACCACCGGGGTGGCACCAAGATTCCTGTGGGTGGCGACGCGCTCGTCCATCACTCGAAATAACCCGGGTATTCCGCGTATGGGTCGTGTTCCCTGTGGTCCACCCAGTTGTCGTGAACCTGCTCGGCGGAAATCCCGGGGAAAAGATCAACGTGTCCGGCGAAGGAATCGTCGATGTACCACAGGATCAGATCCGGATCCGGGTGCAGTGACCGCACCCAGGCGGCTATCTCCGCGGCCGTGCCGTCCTCGGCGTCGGTGGAGACCATGTCATCTCCTGGGTAGTGAATCACATTGAATGGAACGCCGCCGACCGGACGCACGTTGACCGCGGCGTCCGAGGTCCTGTTTTCGGAATCGTATCGGAACACGCGACAGCCCGGCCATTTTCGCTGAGCATGCAGCAGGAAGCTGTCCGCGTCGAACATGTGCCGGGTTGAGGTGACGGTCATCACAATATGGTCCCCTCCCATGACGCAGCCCACCTAATTCCCCCGTCGTTTCCTCGTGATGTTCGGCAACCGTCCTCATGGAAGTTGCACCAGCCGTTGGCTGCCAGCAGGAGGGTTCGGTACGATTCGGGCAGTTTGAACCCGAGCCGTTCCTCAACCCGGACGACATCCTCCTCACTGGCCCTCGTCTTCGGCAGCGAGTACTCCCACAGATGTGTCCGGTCCGCCGCCATCCGCTCCTGGTTGACAAGCCACCTCAACCCGATATATTCCGGCCAACCAGCCGCACCAGAGCCAGTGCCATATTCCGTCGCCACCCGGATCGTCCTTCCTCGGTCCGCGGGGTCACTTCCTTGACGCGCTCATGACAACGATCATCGCGCATGTTCACTGCTTCCACCAAATCCGGGACGCTCCGTCCGGGCGGACCTCTTCCGGCCTCGGGTTGACGGCTCGTGACGCGTGCTCTCCTTCGCGACACCTCATCATCCCTCACCATCTCACCAATTCCCGGAGCCCATACTCGACCCCCGTGAGAACGGTTAGCTGTACCCACACAACACGGCTCAGTCGCCGCGTTCCTGCTCGCGCTTGCGCCGGTAGCTCTCACGCCGACGAGCATTGCGCTCCTGCCGCTTCAACTCCGCCTCATAACCCGTGCGCAGCCAATCCGGGATGAACTCACCATCACGCGGATACAGATCCAACTCAATCCAACAATCCCGCGGCCCAGGAGGTCCACCGTTAGGCCCAAGGAAAACCGGCTCACGCATCCAGTCACACTCCTGACGCAACACCCCATCGGCGGCATCCATCCACAACCGACACCACGTCCACGCCCCACGACCAGGCAACACCTGTGCGCGGCGAAGATCCCCCTGCGGGGAACTCAACTCCCACGGGATCCTCGCCCACTCCTTGACCCCATCACGCACAAGCCAAGCGATCTTATCCTGCACGCGACCAATCCCGTTGACTTCAATATGCGCACTGTCCGCGCCAGTATCATCCAACCAAACCCGGAACTCGTGCTCCACACGCTCCCACAGCTCATCCGGGTCCAACCGTCTCATTGTTCACACTCCACTCTGCAACCTGCCGCTACGACCTGACGCCATTGAAACCTCAAGACCACGGCACACCATTCCCGTCCAACCACTCAGACGCGAACCTGGTCGGTACTCTATCACCCGGGTCCACGGCGCTGAGACGGATCACGGAGTCTGCCTTCTGCGGAGGCCGGTCATACTCAATACGGATATCGATGCTCCTGTAGCCTCCCGGGTTCGCGGCAATCTCATCCTCGGACCTCTTAAAGCTCTCCATGAAGGTGCCGCTGGTTCCCCAGGCATCTTTCCATGCCTCATCGTCGATACGCCGTGTCTGGTAGCCGTCCTCACCGGGCAGGTGACTTTGCAGGCAGTCCGTTTCTTTCACGGAACCTGCGAACGTTGCGCTCGTTGTACTCGAGCATGGCCAAGTAGAAATCACGGAAGTCGTCGTAACGGTCGATCACCTCGCCGGCTGCACACCAGCTCACCGTCCCCTCAACTGAGGTGCCGGGCCTACCCATGAGAAAGACGTCCACACCCAGCTCGGACGCGGCAACGAGGAAGTGCTCCCGGCGATGACACCACCCGCGGCAAGAGCCGCCACACATTCCGGCATATCCAAGGCAATGTGAGCGCGCTCATACAAGGAGGCCTATTCATAGCCTCAATGAATCAGCCTATGGCTCGGGGTTTCATTTCCCACTGAGCCTCCTGTGAATAAGGTTCAAGGGACCGCCAGTCAGGTCCCGAGTGAAGAAGATCGCGACGTCGTGATAGAAGTTTGGCCAGCCATCGGCCGCCAGCAGGAAGGTGCGATAGGCAGCGAGTACTCCTACAGATGCGTCAGATCGGCCTCCATCCGCTCCTGATTGATGAGCCCTCCCAGACCGATGTACTCCGGCCAGCCGACCCTCATGGGTGCCCCTGATCGGGACAATCCGGATGGGACGGCTCGCGCTCGGTGCACGGTCCGGGCCTGGCCGGGTGCCCGGTCAGGCGATGAGGGTGGCGGGCCGGGCGCGGCACCCGGTTCGAACAGGACCGGCGACGCGCGCAGTTGATGGCACCGCTCCGGTGGGTGCTGACCATGGTGATCGGCCCCGACTTCATGCCGCAAGCCTACGTGTCACAGGACACCTGCCTGTCAAGAACGTGGTGGGCAACGATCCGATCTCCCTGTCGGCCGCGAAGCGGTAGCGAACGCGTTCGGGGCAGGAGTGTGCAGCACATGACCCAGCGGGTCTGCCCCGTTACCATGACGGAACGGCCGACGCAGAAGCGTGATCCTTCGAGTCGGAGACTGCGGCGAGCCCCGCCAGAGGTCCTGGAACGCTTGACTCAGGCCGAGGCGCCGTAACGTTGTCGAGCGGCCTCGCCGCTGATACCGATCGCCTCGCCCACCTCGCGCCAGGACAGCCTCTGTTCCCGGGCCATCCGCACCGCGTCGGCGAGTTCCTTCTCAGCGACATCGCGCCGCCAAGTGGCGAGCTTGACCGCCATCATGGGCGGGAGGGGCGCGTCCTGGTCACCTGGCTTCGGTTCGTAACGCTCGAAGGCATCGGCGAACGCGTCAGCACGGTCCTTGATCTCTTCAACAGAGCGTCCAGTCATGTTGTTCACCTCAGATACTTGTTCCGAGCAGGGCGCATAGCGTGAGCAATGGCGATGACGCCATGCCACTCGATCACGCCGACCCTCAACGAGGACACCAGTCTCATCAGGGCCGATGAACATGGTCATTGAGTCATCTTGCACGAAGTGGTGGACGGGGAAACGGAGTGCATGAAGCATCGCGGCATCCGAGACGCCGTGCCGGTAGGCACTGACAAGAATGATCGGCTCCGCCTCCACGCCACGAGCTTACGTGGCACCAGTGACTCGCCAACCAGGACGGCACTGCTGAGCTCGGCTGCAGCGAGGACTTGCCATATTTTGCGGATGAGTGAGCGCCCTCCCCTGAGTCGGCTGCGGCTGGCACCACTGAGACTCGTCCAGTTCGCCGCGACCCAACTCGTCTGCTGCGTCTTCCCGATCCCGGTCTTCGTCGGGCTGGCCGCAACGGTGCTCCTCCGGCAGCGCTCGAGATGCCCCTGACCCGCTACGACGCCCTGCTCGTCTCCGTGGTCGTCGTGCAGTTGATCCTCGTGGCGGCCAAGTTCGAGAGCTGGCGCGAGTTGCTGGTGATCTACGCCTTCCACCTCGTCGGGCTGGCACCGGAAGTCTTCAAGGTGCACGTGGGTTCGTGGGTCTACCCCGATGCAGGCATTGTGCGGCTGGGCGGCGCGCCGATCTTCTCGGGTTTCATGTACGCCTCGGTCGACTCGTACATCTGCCAGGCCTTCCGGCGGTTCGGCCTGTCGGTGGACGGCTTCCGCTGATGGCCGGTGACCGGGCTGGCGGCCGCCGCCTACGCGAACTTCTATACCCATCACGCGATTCCCGATCTGCGCTGGTTCATCGCCGCCGGTTTCATCGTGGCGCTGTGGGGCAGCACGATCCGCTTCACCGTCGGCGGAGACCGCTACCGGATGCCCACCGCGCTGGCATTCGTGCTCATCGGGGTCTTCCTGTGGCTGGCCGAGAACGCCAGCGCCTTGCTCAATGCCTGGCGTTACCCGGCCCATCGGGACGGCTGGCACATGGTGCACGTCGGAAAGCTCGGCAGCTGGGCCCTGCTCATCTCGCTCAGTTTCGTGCTGGTCGCCGCCGTGAAGGCGAAGGAGGGCGTGGTCTACGGGGACGGCGCGGCGAGGGTCACCGGGGAAAGGCTGCCGAAGGGCTGAGCGAATCTCACCTGGCGGTGGGCGGACGTCGAAGGACCGGCCGGGTCCACGGCCGCAGTCAGTCGAAGGGGGCTGGGAGCTGCGGCGCGTCCCAGACCTGCGCGTACTCGTCGGCCACCTGTGACCAGACGATCCGTACGGCGTCGTCGACCGATGTGACGGCAACGGCGTCCTCATCGGTGAGCACGAACTCGTGTGGGATGAGCCTCCCGGCACCGTCCCTGCGGCCCAGCGGGTCCGGGAAGCGCACGCCCACGGCGCCCGCCAACCTGCGGCAGGCGGTGGGAGCGGCATCCATGGCGGAGAACACCTTCTCGTAGGGCGCCAGGGGATCCTGGATGCCACCGCGTCTCAGGAAGGTGAACCCCCAGTCCCGGCCCCTAGTCGCCCAGATGATGGTCATCGCTGACTCCTGAGCAGAACCTGGTCCTTCTCTCCCCTTTCCAGGTCCATCTTGAAGCCGGTGAGGACCGAACCCATGGCGTTCCCCTTCTCCATGGATGCGGTGTTGAGCCTTTTCAGCCGCTCCCCCGCGACCTTCGCGGCTTCGGCGACCAGTTCGGCGCCGACCAACCCTAGGATCTTCTTCCCCATGCCGCTCTCCTTCTTCATCTGCATGGCCACGCCCATGATGCCCTTGGCCACGACTTCCACGCTGTCGAGCAGGGTGTTCGCCACCTTGCGCGGCAGCTTCATACGCTGATGCCACCGCACGTGGCGTTCCAAGGGCAGAATGGCGGCGATGGGCAGCACCAATTCGACGCCGATCCGGTCGGCGAGATCGATCCGATCGGGTTCAAACTTCGCCGATGACAGCAGAAGGAAGTCCTCGCCGATGGACAGCGCCTGATCGAACACGATCATGCCGCCGAGGACCCCACGCAGATCATCCAACTCGTCTGCGGCATGACCGATGATCAGATCCCGGAAGCCGTCGACATTGATGCCCGGCATGAGGTCGGCCTTGGACAGGGCGATCACCCATATCCGCGGGAACCGCAGCTGTTTCCCGCCATCGGGCAGCAGATCGTCCTTGAGCACCAGCAGGCTGTTCCGGAGGTTGTGGAACAACGACTTCAGATAGCGCTCCTCCTCACCGGCGTTGTCGAGCAGCTTCTGCGCGTCGACGAGGATGAGAGCGACATCGGAGTCCAGCAGTGATCTGAAGGTCTCAAGACGCCGTTCGGCCTCCTCCGGCCCGCTCACGTCCTGCTCGAACCACTCACCGGGGTAGTCGTGCCACACCAGGCCCAGGGCATCGCCGGAGGAGCTCCCCGTGTTTTCCGAGTCACCATCGGGCTTCAACCTGATGGAGAAGGAGTACGTGGTGGAGGCGAACCGGTTGGCGGAGGGGAGCTCGGCCCGATCCCTCATACCGAGGTAGTTCTTGTACAGCCTGTTACCCTGGCCGGGGTCACTGGCCACGAGGTGGAACAAGGACTTGGCCTGGACGGATCGCTCCTGACTCGCCCCGTAAAAGGAGGACAGCAGCACCGTCTTGCCGCTACCGCTCTCCCCGAAGACCGCGATGTGCTGCTCCCTCTTCTCGTTCCTCGCCATGGGAGAAGGATAGCGGAGCACCGCGCCTCGCTGAGGAAACCACACTGTTGGAGCACTGCATGACGATATCCTGAAACAGGCAAGCAGCAGACACCCCGCGAGAACCAGATCGATTCCGGTTCGGACGCCGCCCAAACAGAGAACGAGCCCGTGAACAAGAAGCAATTCAGGCACCGTGTTCAGGCATACACGGGCTGGCCCGCATTCGTCCTTGCCCTCTGCGGCGCATGGTGCCTCGTCCTGACGGCCATCGACACTCCGCTGTGGCCACGTGATCTCCCCCCGCTGGAGATCACGTGGGGCGCCGCCTCTCCCTCCGCCACTCCCGATCCCGGCCCGCAGAACACGCAGACGGAAGGCGCCGACAAGGAGGACCCCGAGCCAACCCCGGCGGAATCACCAGGCCTCCTTCCCGACTGCGACCGGGAGGACTCGGGGCCCCTGTTCCTCACGGACCGCCTGCCCCAGGCCGGTTCCCCCGCACCAGCGGATCCGCAGCACGATGACAGTGCCGCCGTCTCTCCCCCCGGCCCCGGATCCGAGGGGAGCTCTCCAGGTCAGGACGGCCACGAGGACTCGACCAGCCTCGTCGCGGGGCACGGCAGAAGCCTGCCCGGCATGACGAACCTGACAGACACGACGGCACCACGGAAGGAGCCGGATACCCGACCTCGGGCCGAGGACGAACAGCCCCAGAATCCCGCCGTCCCGCTCCCCGGACCGCTGAAGAAAAGGCTCCGCAGGAGCCTCGGCGAGGACCCGGACCCCCTCCCACCCAGAACCTGGGAGCTCGACATCCAGCCCCCCTGCGACGACGAGCTTCCGGATCCACTCATGAGCCCCCGCAGCTCCTTGCCCGTCCCGCCGGCCCTGCCGGAAGACGCCGGCCAGGACGGAGTCCCGTCGCCCTCGGACGAGACTCGCTCTTCCGACGGGGAGAACCCATCGATGGTGCCCCGGCCCGGCGACACGAGCACCCCGGACGAATCGGATTCCGCAGCAAGACAGGTCACCGATGGCCCGCTCGGCATGTATTCATGGGCTGCACCGAGTGCCGCGGAAACGGATGCTTCGGAATCAAGCTCATCCTGCCCGCCCGACGAGCAGCCGTGAACCGAAGGGCCGCAAGAGAGCCCGCCACGGCTGTCGGGTCACCCTGGCCTCGGCGAGCGGTACGTCCTGCCGCCCCTGGAAGCGGTGGCGCACGTTGAAACCGGTCCGGCCATGACGCCACAGAACCAGCCGGGTCCCCTGATCGATCACTGGCCGTCCACCGCTGAGGCCACCGTCCGGGCGGCGTCGGCCCGGTTCGCCTCGAGGGCGATGGCCGGGCAGTCGCCCCACAGGCGCTCCAGGCCGTAGGTGGCACGATCGTCGACGTGCATGACGTGCACGATGAGATCACCGTAGTCGAGCAGCACCCAGCGGTTCGCCCCGTAGCCCTCGCGGCGCAGCGGTCGCTCACCCCACTCGACGAGCCGCTCCTCGACGGCATCGACGATGGCGCCGACCTGACGCTCGGTCCGCCCGGACAGGACGAGGAAGACGTCGGCGATGGCCAGCTGCTCGCTGACGTCGAAGGCCTCGATGTTCTCGGCCAGCTTGGCCGCGGCAGCAGACGCCGCCGCCTGGGTGATATGGAGTGCGTGATCGGTTGCGCTCATCTGGCTCCTTCGCCGGAGAGGCGTCCGGCAGGTTCGACGGGATGCTGCCGGTCCTGGTGGACCGGCTCGGCCACGAGGACGTCGGACTCGTTGGCGCCGGTGTACAGGCCCCGCTTGGCGACGTACTGGACGACGCCGTCGGGCACCAGGTACCACAGCGGCAGGCCCGAGGCGACGCGCTGCCGGCACTCGGTCGACGAGATGGCCAGGGCCGGCACCTCCAGTAGGGTGACCTTGTCGGACGGCAGGTGACTGATGTCGCTCATGGAGATGTCGACGCCCGGACGGGTCACCCCGACGAAGCGGGCGAGCCCGAAGATCTCGTCCGCGCCGCGCCAGGTGAGGATGGACCGAAGCGCATCGGCACCTGTGATGAAGAACAGGTCGAGGTTCCCGCCCCGCTCGGCACGGATGTCCCTGAGGGTGTCGACCGTGTAGGTGTTGCCGGGCCGGTCGATGTCGACCCGGCTGACGGTGAACCGCGGGTTGGAGGCCGTCGCGACCACTGTCATGAGATAGCGGTCCTCGCTCTTGGAGACCCGCCGGCCGGCCTTCTGCCACGGCACGCCGGTTGGCACGAAGACGACCTCGTCGAGTTCGAAACGTGCCGCCACCTCACTGGCGGCCACGAGGTGACCGTGGTGGATGGGGTCGAAGGTGCCACCCATGATGCCCAGCCGGTAGGGCCGGGCCAGGCTCGCGCGGGGCAGCCCCAGGTCGATCCCCTGCCCGTCGCCGGCGGTCGCCGACCCGTCGGTCACCGGTGACCCCGAACGCTCTCGTGGCATGGCGGTCAGTCTAACGCGGACGCGGCCGGGCCCGGCGCAGGCTCACGCACGGACCTGACCCTCACCGGACAGCAGGTACTTGGTGGTGGTCATCTCGGTGAGCCCCATGGGCCCGCGGGCATGCAGCTTCTGGGTCGAGATGCCGATCTCGGCCCCGAAACCGAACTGGCCGCCGTCGGTGAAACGGCTCGAGGCATTGACCAGGACGACCGCCGCATCGACCTCGGCGGTGAAGCGTCGCTGATTCGCGGCGTCGCCGGTGACGATGGTCTCGGAATGGCCGGTGCTGTAGCGGCGGATGTGCGCCAGGGCGGCGTCGATGTCGTCGACGACGGCGCAGGCCAGGTCGAGGCTGAGGTACTCGGCCTCGTACTCGTGCTCGCCGGCCGGCACGATCCGGGCATCGAGGGCGCGGCTCGCCTCGTCACCATGGACGGTGACACCTGCCGCGGTGAGGGCATCGAGGACCGCCGGCAGGAACTCGGCTGCGATCGAGCGGTGCACGAGCAGCGTCTCGAGCGCATTGCACACGCTGGGACGCTGGGTCTTGGCGTTGAGCATGATCGACAGGGCCATCGCCTGGTCGGCCGAGGCGTCGACGAACAGATGGCAGTTGCCGGTGCCCGTCTCGATGACCGGCACGGTGGCGCCCTCGACGACGGCGCGGATCAGGCCGGCGCCACCACGCGGGATGAGCAGGTCGACGAGTCCGCGGGCACGCATCAGCTCGCCGGTCACCTCGTGGCCGCCCTCGACGAGGTTGACGCAGTCGGCGGGCAGCCCGCTCCGCTCCAGGCCCTCGCGCAGGGCCCGCACGACGACCTGGTTCGTCCGCAGGCAGCTCGAGGAGCCGCGCAGCAGGCTGGCGTTGCCGGACTTGAGGCAGATACCGGCGGCGTCGGCGGTGACATTGGGGCGGGCCTCGTAGATCATGCCGATGACACCGAAGGGCACCCGCACCTGGTCGACGTGCACGCCGTTGGGAAGGTTCCAGCCATGGACCGTCTCGCCGACCGGGTCGGGCAGCAGCGCCAGGTCGCGCAGCCCCTGGGCCATCTCGGCCAGGCGTCCCGGGGTCAGGCAGAGCCGGTCGATGAGGGCTTCGCCGGTGCCGGCGGCACGGGCCGCCTCGACGTCGGAGGCGTTGGCCGCCAGCACGTCGTCGGCGGCCGAGGTGAGCGCATCGGCCATGGACCCCAGTGCCGCATCCTTGCGGTCACGGGTCGCTGTGGCCAGCACGCGTGAGGCTGTCTTGGCGCGTTCGGCAAGGTCACTGATCTGCATTCCCCCACAGTACCGGCGAGGCCGCCGAGCCGTCCCGCAGGGCCGTTCTCAGTCGCCGTGGTGCATGAGCACCAGCATGTCGCGGTGCACGACCTCGCGCTCGTACTCGGCGCCCAGCGCCGAGGCCAGTTCGGTCGAGCTGCGTCCGAGCATGCCGGGCAGGTCCTCGCTGGAGAAGTTGACCAGGCCGCGTGCGACGACCACGCCGTCGGGCCCGACGAGCTCGACCGGGTCACCGGCCAGGAAGTCGCCGCTGACACCGGTGACGCCGGCAGCGAGCAGGGACGCCTTGCGCACCGTCAGCGCGTGGACGGCGCCCTCGTCGAGGGTGAGGCGCCCGCGGCTCTGCGAGGCGTAGGCCAGCCACATGAGGCGCCGCGGACGCATGTGGTCGACCGGCGCGAAGACCGTGCCGGTGGCTCCGGCCAGGGCCTGCTCGGCGGCCGAGGCGCTGGTGAGGAGCACCGGGATGCCGGAGCTCGCGGCGATCTGGACGGCCTGCACCTTGGTGGTCATCCCCCCCGAGCCGATGCCGGCGCTGCCGGCCCGGTGGGTGTCGACCGTCAGGGCGTCGACGTCGGGAACGAAGCCGATGCGTTCGGCGTCGGGCTCGTCGGGGTGACTCGTGTAGAGGGCGCTCACGTCCGACAGCAGGATGAGGGCGTCGGCGCGCACGACCTGGGCGACGAGGGCGGCCAGGCGATCGTTGTCGCCGAAGCGGATCTCGTGGGTGGCGACGGTGTCGTTCTCGTTGACGATCGGCACGGCCCCCATGCGCAGCAGCGTGCCGAGGGTGCGTGAGGCGTTGCGGTAGCTCGCCTGGCGGGTGATGTCGTCGACAGTGAGCAGCAGCTGCCCGGCGAGCAGGCCGCGCGCGGCGAAGAGTTCGGTGTAGCGCTCCATGAGCAGGCCCTGACCGACGGCCGCGGCCGCCTGCTGGTGGGCCAGGTCGCGCGGGCGCCTGGCCAGGCCGAGCGGGCTCATGCCGGCCGAGATGGCCCCCGAGCTGACCAGGACGACGTCCCGGCCGGCGTCGTGGGCGTCGGCCAGTGCCTTGACCAGTCCGGCCAGGCGCATCGTGTCCATGCCGTTCGTGGCGCTGGAGATCGAGGAGGAGCCCACCTTGACGACGACACGCCGGGCCTTGGCGATGGTCTCGCGCAGCCCGGCCTCGTCCCCGTCCCGGCGGGAACCCTGGGTGCGCCGCTCAGACATGGCCCTGCCCCGTCCCGCTGCTGGCGTCCCGGTAGGGATCGCCCTCGACCCATTCGACCTCGACGTCGCCGTCGGCCTCGTGCGCCGAGACGGCCCGGACCTCGTCGAGACGGGCGTCGCGCACCTGGCGCCAGTCGGCGCCGCGATCCTCCCCCATGAGGGCCTCGCGTTCGGCCCGGTAGGCGGCATCGCGTTCACGGCGGCGACGGACGGCGCCGCGGGGCCGGTTCAGGCGCTGGTCCTCACCGCGGGGGGCGAGGATCTCGGCGCCCACCTCGACCTGGGGGGCGAAGTCGAAGATGACGGGGTGCTCGCCCGCACCGATCGCGACGGCGTCATGGGGTTGGGCACCGGCGGCGAGGAGCTCGTCCTCGACGCCGAGGCGGTTGAGCCGGTCGGCCAGGTATCCGACGGCCTCGTCGTTGCTGAAGTCGGTCTGGCGGACCCAGCGCTCCGGTTTGGCCCCGCGCACGCGCCAGACGAAACCGCCCTCGCCGTCGCCCTGACGCTTGATGGTGAACCCCTCGGTGTCCGCCACGGTCCGCGGACGGATGACGGTGCGCGGGACCGGGGCCTCGGCGCGCTCGCGCTGGCGCTGCCTGACGAGCTCGCTCATCGTGAAGACGAGCTCCTGGAGGCCCTCGCCCGTCTTGACGGAGGTCTCGATGACGCGCAGGCCGCGGGCCTCCAGATCGGGTCTGGCCATGTCTGCGATGGCCCTGCCGTCCGGAACGTCGATCTTGTTGATGACGACGATGCGGGGACGGTCCTCGAGCCCGCCGTGGGCGGCGAGCTCGGCCTCGATGGCGTCCAGATCGCTCAGCGGGTCGCGGCCGGGTTCGTAGGTGGCCGCGTCGATGACGTGGACGATGGCCTGGCAACGCTCGATGTGGCGCAGGAAGTCGTGCCCCAGGCCCTTGCCCCGGCTGGCGCCGGGGATGAGGCCGGGCACGTCGGCCACCGTGTAGCTGTGGTCGCCGGCCTTGACGACTCCGAGGTTGGGCACGAGCGTCGTGAACGGGTAGTCGGCGATGCGCGGTTTGGCGGAGCTGATGGCGCCGATGATGCTGGACTTGCCGGCCGAGGGGAAACCCACCAGGCCGACGTCGGCGATGACCTTGAGCTCGAGGCAGATGGTGCGCTGCTCGCCCTCCTCGCCCAGCAGGGCGAAACCGGGGGCCTTGCGTGTCCTGGAGGCCAGCGCCTCGTTGCCCAGGCCTCCGCGGCCGCCCTCGGCCACCACGCACTCGGACAGCCCGCCGGTCAGGTCGGCCAGCACCTCGCCGGTGTCGGCGTCGGAGACGACGGTTCCCTCGGGGACCGGCAGGACGACGTCCTGGCCGTTGGCGCCGGATCGGTGCTCGCCCATCCCGGGCTGGCCGTTGGTGGCCCTGCGCTGGGACTGGCGGTGGTAGTCGACCAGGGAGTTCATCTGGGGATCGACCCGGACGATGACCGAGCCGCCCCGGCCGCCGTTGCCGCCGTCCGGCCCGCCGAGCGGCTTGAACTTCTCACGGTGCACCGAGGCGCATCCGTTCCCGCCGTTGCCTGCGCAGACGACCAGCTGGACTCGGTCGACGAACGAGGGGATTGCCATGGGTGATGCTCCTGTGATGGCTGAGTGGGACCAGTCTATTCGGCTCCGCACCGGCCGGTCGGCGCCGATTCGCCGGAACGGGCCGATCCTGGGGACGGGCAGTGCGCGACGTACGGTTGCCGGCCGCGTCGGGCGATCACCGGGCACCGGTGCTCACCGAATCTGGTCGAGTGCCCGCACAGGCAGGGGCCAGCCCCGAAGGGCTGGCCCCTGCCATGATCTGTTGAGGACTCAGGCGGTGGTCTCCACCGGTTCCACGTTGACGACGCGACGGCCCCGGCGGGTGCCGAACTGGACGGTACCGGCGACGAGGGCGAACAACGTGTCGTCACCGCCACGCCCGACGCCCTCGCCGGGGTGGAAGTGGGTGCCGCGCTGGCGGACGAGGATCTCACCGGCGTTGACGAGTTGGCCGCCGAAGCGCTTCACGCCGAGGCGCTGAGCGTTGGAGTCACGACCGTTGCGCGAGCTGGAACCAGCCTTCTTGTGTGCCATGTCTGTCTCCTCAGGCGTTGATTCCGGTGACCTTGACCCGGGTGTAGTGCTGACGATGACCCTGGTGGCGCTTGTAACCGGTCTTGTTCTTGTAGCGGAGGACGTGGAGCTTGGGGCCCTTGGACTCGCCGAGGACCTCAGCGGTGACGCTCACCTTGCCGAGCGACTTCGCGTCAGAGGTGACGTTCTCACCGTCCACCACGAGCAGGGGCTGCAGCTCGACGCTCGCGCCCACTTCTTCGGCGATCTTGTCGATCTCGACGATGTCGCCCACTGCCACCTTGTGCTGGCGGCCGCCACTGCGCACGATCGCGTACACGCCTGACCCACTTCCTGTCTCGCGCCGCCCGGCAGGGGGCGCAGCCTCGTCCATCACGAATCCGATGGTCCTCTGCCCGATCGGTGGTTTCCTGCCCGGACGACCACTTCCACTCGACTCGAGACGATCGAGCCGGAGCACCGACGAGCAAGAATACCTGCACCTGGGGCAGCTGGTCAAACGACGACGGCAGGCGCCATGAAACTGCCGGGGGCGCAGAGCTGTTTGACCCACCACGGAATGCGTGCCTACCATCGTGGCACCCGCGTCACGGGTTCCCCAACTCGGAGGACGAGCCAGATGAGCACTTTCGGCGACAGCACTGTCATCGGTGTCATGCTCTCCTGCCGCCAGCACATCGACCTGATGCTGGTCACCACCGCGACCTGTTGATCCTGGTCTCCCTCTTCTCCCACGCCTGACGGCCCCGGCCGGGGCGGGCCCGCCGTGCCCGTCGCCTCGGTGCGGCCCCGCCTCCCGCCGGCGAGCCGTCGCAGGCACCGATCCGTACCGGCATGACGCCGCGCCCGGCGACCGCCGCCTGCCGTGCCGCGGGCGAGCCGGCAGGCCACCGGGCACGTCGCCCCACCGGAGCGAGGCGATCAGGCGGGGCGGAGAAGACCACCTGGGCGGTCGTCGAGGCGACGAGGGTCCGCGCGATGTCCGCCGCCCAGCCCCAGGACCACGACGAACGACGAAGGAATTCACGATGACACGAACGAGAACCGAGGCCGAACTACGCGCCATCGCCGACCGGGCCGCGCAGGAGCACGCCGACGACACCGCCGAGGAACTACTGGCCTGGGCAGCACAGAGCTTCGGGCACTCCCTGGCCGTCGCCTGCTCGATGGCGGCCGACACGGTGGTCTCCGATCTGGCCGCCAGGGCACTGCCGGGCGTCGACGTGCTCTTCCTGCAGACCGGCTACCACTTCCCCGAGACCGAGGACCTGCGGAACGACCTGCCGATCCTCCAGGACATCAACCTGGTCGAGCTGGTGCCAGACCAGAGCGTCGCCGAGCAGGACGAGCAGTACGGACCGCGGCTGTACGAGCGTGACCCGAACCGGTGCTGCCGGCTGCGCAAGGTCATCCCCCTCAACCGGGCGCTGGCCGGCTACGAGGCGTGGGTCACCGGCATCCGCCGCGAGGACAGCGCCCTGCGCGCCAGCACCGGGCTCGTCGAGTGGGACGAGCGGCACGCGATGGTCAAGCTCAACCCCATCGCGGCATGGAGTTCGGAGGATCTCTTCGCGTACATCGAGGATCGTGGCGTCCCGGTCAACCCCCTGCTGGGGCAGGGCTACCCGTCCATCGGCTGCGCCGTCTGCACCAGCCGGGTCGAACCCGGCCAGGACCCCAGGTCCGGCCGTTGGGCCGGCCTCACCAAGACCGAATGCGGGATTCACCTATGAGCACCTGGACAACCACAGCACTGCGCCCGGACGTGACGGGCAGCACGGCGTCGGGCCCGGACGGCGGCCACCTGGACGCGCTCGAGAACGAGACGATCCACATCATCCGCGAGGTCACGGCCGAGGCAGAACGGCCCGTCCTGCTGTTCTCGGGCGGCAAGGACTCGGTCGTTCTGCTGCACATCGCCCGCAAAGCATTCTGGCCCGCTCCCCTGCCATTCGGCCTGCTGCACGTCGACACCGGCCACAACTTCCCCGAGGTCCTCGACTACCGCGACCGGGTCGTGGCCCGGTACGGGCTGCGGCTGGTCGTCGAGAGGGTCCAGGACTGGATCGACGACGGCCGTCTCATCGAGCGCCCCGACGGGACGCGCAACCCGCTGCAGACCCAGCCACTGCTCCACGCCATCGCCGCCGGCGGTTTCGACGCCGTCTACGGCGGGGGCCGCCGTGACGAGGAGAAGGCCCGCGCCAAGGAACGGATCGTCTCCCTGCGGGACGCCTTCGGCCAGTGGAACCCGCGCAACCAGCGGCCCGAGCTGTGGGGGCTGTACAACACCCGCCACCTGCCCGGCGAGCACGTGCGGGTCTTCCCGCTGTCGAACTGGACCGAACTGGACGTGTGGCGCTACGTCGTGCGCGAGGACATCGAGCTGCCCGGTCTCTACTTCGCCCACGAACGGCAGGTGTTCCGGCGGGGCGGCATGTGGATGCCGGTGGGCCCCGTCACCGCCCCGCACGACGGCGAGCAGGTCGTCACGAGGACCGTGCGGTACCGGACCGTGGGCGACATGTCGTGCACCGGTGCGGTGGAGTCGACGGCGGCCGATGCCGCGGCGGTCCTCGCGGAGGTGGCGGCCACGACGATCACCGAACGCGGGGCGACCCGCGCCGACGACAGGCTCTCCGAGGCCGCCATGGAGGACCGCAAGAAGGAAGGGTACTTCTGATGAGCGAACTGCTCCGCCTGGCAACGGCAGGCAGCGTCGACGACGGCAAGTCCACCCTCGTGGGGCGCCTGCTGGTCGACACGAAGAACATCATGATCGACCAGTACGCCGCCGTGGAGCGGGCCTCCGCCGACCGCGGGCTCGACCAGGCAGACCTGGCGCTGCTCACCGACGGGCTACGCGCCGAACGCGAGCAGGGCATCACGATCGACGTGGCCTACCGCTATTTCGCGACGCCCAACCGCACGTTCATTCTCGCCGACTGCCCGGGGCACGTGCAGTACACGCGCAACACGGTCACCGGCGCCTCCACGGCGCAGGTCATCATCACCCTGGTGGACGTGCGCCACGGGGTGGTCGAGCAGACCCGCCGTCACCTCGCCGTGGCGGCACTACTGCGTGTCCCGCACGTGGTGGTGGCGGTCAACAAGATCGACCTGGTCGACTACGACCGTGGCGTCATCGACGAGGTCTGCGACCAGGTGCGCGCGGTCGGGGCCGGACTGGGCATCGACGAGCTGACGGTCATCCCGGTCAGTGCCCTGCTGGGCGACAATGTCGCAGAACGCTCCGACCGCACCCAGTGGTACGACGGGCCGAGCCTCATGGCCCACCTGGAGACGGTTCCCGTCGACGGCGGCGCGGACGGGCCCGGCAGGTTCCCCGTGCAGAACGTCCTGCGCCCCCAGTCGGGGGCGGGCGAGGAGTTCCGCGACTACCGCGGCTACGCGGGCCGGGTCGAGCGGGGTTCCTTCAGCGTCGGCGACGAGGTCCGTGTCCTGCCCGGCGGGCAGCGCACCACGGTCACCGGTGTCGACCTGCCAGGCGGCGGCTCGGGACGAACGGCCGGCGTCTCGGAGTCGGTGACGCTGCGCCTGGCGGACGACATCGACATCGCCCGCGGCGAGCTCATCGCCACCGAGCCGGTTCCCGAACCGGTGCGCCGACTGGACGCCCTGGTCTGCTGGCTGGGCGACCGCCCCCTGCGTACCGGGGACCGGCTGCTCGTCAAGCACACGACGAGAACCGTCACCGGCATGGTCACCGCCATCGGCGGCCGCCTGGACCTGTCCTCGTTCGAGGAGGAAGCGGCCGATGAACTCGGCCTCAACGACATCGGACGGATCAGCCTGACGCTCGCCGACCCGATCTGCCCCGATCCCTACGCCGACTCGCGGGCGACCGGCTCGTTCATCCTCATCCACCCCCAGGAAGGCGGCACCCTGGCGGCGGGCATGGTGGCCTGAGCGGGGCATCACGTGGCGAGCTGGGGGCGCGGGCCGTACGGCCCGCGCCCCCAGCTCATCGCGGTGATCCGGCCCTCAGGAGCTCTTCTTCTTGCCGCCGCCCCGCCGGCCACGGCGATGACGCTCACCGCCGTCGGCCGGGGCCTGGCTGGCGACGGGTTCGTCGTGCCGGATGTAACCGCGGCCGCCGCAGGCCTCGCACTCGACGGTGAAGGCCTCGGCCAGCCCGGTGCCGATGCGCTTGCGCGTCAGCTGGACCAGGCCCAGGCTGGTGACCTCGCTCACCTGATGGCGGGTGCGGTCACGCCCCAGGCACTCGACCAGCCGGCGCAGCAGCAGTTCGCGGTTGGCGGGCAGCACCATGTCGATGAAGTCGATGACGACGATGCCGCCCAGGTCGCGCAGGCGCAGCTGGCGGACGATCTCCTCGGCGGCCTCGAGGTTGTTCTTGGTGACGGTCTCCTCGAGGTTGCCGCCCGAACCGGTGAACTTCCCGGTGTTGACGTCGATGACGGTCATGGCCTCGGTGCGGTCGATGACCAGGGAGCCGCCGGAGGGCAGGAAGACCTTGCGCTCGAGCGCCTTGGAGATCTGCTCGTCGATGCGGTACTCGGCGAAGGGATCGCCCTGCTCGCCGTCCCAGCGCTTCAGACGGTCGCGCAGGTTCGGCGCGACGTGCTCGACGTAGGCCTCGATGGTGTCGAAGGCGTCGTTCGGGCCACCGTCACCGGCGACGACGAGCTCGGCGAAGTCCTCGGTGAACACGTCGCGGACGATGCGCAGGGTCAGGTCGGGCTCGGCGTAGAGCTGCTGTGGCGCATTGCCGGCGGCGACCTTCTTCTCGATGACCTCCCACTGGGCCTTGAGCCGTTCGACGTCGCGGCGCAGGTCGTCGGCCGAGACGCCCTCGGCCGCGGTGCGGACGATGACGGAACTGGACTCGTCCACGGCCTCGTTGATGATCTCCCGCAGCCGACGGCGCTCGGTGTCGGGCAGCTTGCGGCTGATGCCGGACAGGTGACCGTCCGGGGAGTAGACGACGTAGCGGCCGGGCAGCGAGACGTGCGCGGTCAGACGGGCGCCCTTGGCGCCGATCGGGTCCTTGCTCACCTGGACGAGCACGGCCTGGCCGGGCTTGAGGGCGGTCTCGATGGTGTGCGGGGCGCTCTTGTCGACCAGGGCGTCCCAGTTGACCTCGCCGGCGTAGAGCACGGCATTGCGGCCCCGGCCGATGTCGATGAAGGCGGCCTCCATGCTGGGCAGGACGTTCTGGACCTTGCCGAGGTAGATGTTGCCGATGAGCGAGGCCGAGGCCTTGCGGTCGACGTAGTGCTCGACGAGGACGTCGTCCTCGAGCACGGCCAGCTGGGTGTACTCCTCACGCTGGCGGATGACCATCTTGCGGTTGACGGACTCACGACGGGCGAGGAACTCGGCCTCGGTCAGGATCGGCGCACGGCGGCGTCCTGCGGCGCGGCCCTCCTTGCGGCGCTGACGCTTGGCCTCCAGGCGGGTCGAGCCCTCAATGCCCGTCACCTCGTCGACGGCGCTGTGGCGGGGCTCGCGGACGCGGACGACGACGTCGCTCGGGTCATCGTCGGAACCACCGGTGTCCTCGCCGCGGCGGCGGCGACGGCGGCGGCGACGGTGCTGGCCCTGACCGCTTTCAGCGGCGTCGGTCTCGGTGTCCTTGGACTCGTCCCTGCCTGCCTCGGCCCTCTCGTCGGACTCGCTCTCGGAGCCGTCCTCGTCGCTCCCGGCCCCTGGGCCGCGATGGCGGCGACGGCCGCCCCTGCGGCGGCGACGGCGGCGCGCGGGCTGCTCCTCCTCGGCGTCATCGGAACCCTCGGCCGGACCGTCCTGGGTCTCCCCGCTCCGCCCGGCCCCGTCCTCCGGCTCACCGGGAGCGAGGGACTCGGCCTCGGGACCGTCCTGTGTCCCGGTCTCGGTCCGGGGCTGCTGGTCGCCGGCGATCGCGGCGGTCAAGGAGTCGAGGACGGCCTGCTTGTCGACCTCCTCGCCGGCTGCGCCGGGGCGGGGGGCCCGGCTCGCGGCCTCACGCTCGGCCTCGGCCAGCAGCGCATCGACCTGATCGGCCGCGGACGCATCCTCCGCAGCGACGGTCCTGCGGCGACGACCGCGAGCGCTCGACGGTTCCGTCCTGTCCTGCTCCTCACCGCTGTCCGGCTCAGCGGGACCCTGCTCCCCGGCAGCGGTCTCGGCCTGGGCCGACCTGGTGCTCGACGAGCGGCGGCGAGCCGGTTTCTGCTCCCCGGTTCCCTGTTCGGCCGCGGATCGCTCCGCGGGCACCGGGAGGGTCCGCTGGGAGCCGGCAGCACCCTCCAGGGCCGGGGGCTCGGGGCCGGCCTCGAGCATGGCACGTTCGGCGGCGCGGTCGGCGGCCACCTCGTCCATGACGGCGGCGATGGCGGCGGCCACCGGGTCGAACCGTTCGGTCCCGGTCCCGGGGGCCGGGGCCTGCTCCGGCTCACCGGCCTCGGCGGTTTCGTCGACCGCCTCGCCCTGCCCGGCGGGCTCGGTGAGCTGCTCGGCGGGTTCTGCCGGATTGAGGTCCTCACCCGGTTCCTCGGCGGCGGATTCTGCTGCGGCGTCGGCCGGACCGGGAGTCGTCTCCGGTTCCGCGATGGCCTGGGGCGGGCCGGCCGGGCGGGTCTTGGCGCGCCGCCCGCGCGGAGGACGCGGCAGATCGTCGGAAACCGTGGCGTCGTCGGGCATCGTGTCATCGAGCATGAAGGCTCCTCTTGCACCCGTGCGGGGTGCGTGTCAGCCGCATCCGCGCCGGATGGGGCACGTGTGCGGCAAAAGCTGGCGGCTCCCGCTGCGCCGGAATCCCCCGCGGTCGGCTCTCGCGTCGCGGTGAGGATGCATCTGGCGTGCGGGCACGGGCGCTTGGTGGCCCTTACCTGGGGCCAAGTATGGCACATGCGCAGAGAAGCGAGCAGGACCAACGCGCCACCCGCGTCCGTCCCAGCCGGCCGGGCCCGCTCAGCCCTGCTGGCCGGCGGGGGCGCTGGAGTCCTCCGCCGCCGAGGGATCGGGCACGTCCAGCGGATCGCCGACCGAACCGTCGGACAGCAGCGGCCCCTGCCGCAGCCGCGTGAACAGTCCGGGGTGCTCCCCGCCCAGTCCGGGACGCAGCACGCGCAGCGCCGCCAGCACGTCGTCGGGTCGCACGAGCGGGGTGCCGTGGGTGACCCGGACCCGGACATGACCGTCGTCGTCGACCTGGGCCGACAGGACCGCCTGGCGCGCGTCGAAGACGCGCTCCCCCTTGCGCGTGATCCGGGAGACCTCGACGCGGTCCGCGGCGAGCAGTGCCCGGACCGCTGATTCGAGGTCCGGCCTCGCGACGTCACCGAGGTCGATCGCCCAGTCCGAGACCTGGAGCAGATCCGACAACGCGGGACGGTGCCTCTCGACGACGCGGAGCACCCGGAAACCGTCCGGCAGTGCGGCGTTGAGGTCCTCGCGCAGCTGGCCGGGGTCAAGCTTCTCGAGGACGGCGATGTCGGCGTACTCGGCGTACGAGGCGGCCGAGGTGGGGGCCGAGTTGGCGTAGCTGATGCGCGGGTGCGGCGAGAAACCCGAGGAATAGGCCATCGGGACGCCGGCGCGTCGAAGCGCCCGCTCGAAGGCCCTGGAGAAGTCACGATGGGATGCGAACCTGGCCACCCCGAGCTTGGAGTAGCTCAGGCGCAGGCGCTGCACCGGTGGCGGCTGACGCGGCGGTTCTCGACGGGGCACCCACGTATGGTAGACGCCCGCAGACACCAGGGGGAACCCGTTTCCTCTCCCGCGTCCGGCCCGCACGGGAGGCCCGGTCACACGTCTCCCCGCGGACAGGACTGCCGACCTTGACGCGTCCGCCGCGAGATCGACTGGGCTCTTCCTGTCCCGGTGAACAGAACCCGCCCTGAAAGTGCTGTGAACCAACGAGCCACATGTGGTTGAAATCGCCACTACTCGCTATCGTGTCGTCACCGACTCGATGAAAGGAAAACAATTGGTCCCGGCCACCGCCTGGATCGTCACGATCATCCTGATCGTCGTCCTGCTGGCATTCGACTACTTCTTCCACGTCCGCAAGGCCCATGTGCCCTCCCTGCGGGAGGCCGGGATCTGGTCGGCCGTCTACATCGGCATCGCCCTCGTCTTCGGAGCCCTCGTGACCGTCCTGGGCGGAGCCGAGATGGGTGAGGAGTACTTCGCCGGGTACATCACCGAGAAGGCGCTCAGCGTCGACAATCTGTTCGTCTTCCTCATCATCATGTCCAGCTTCGCCGTGCCCAGGGCGACCCAGCAGAAGGTGCTGCTGTTCGGCATCATCGTCTCGCTCATCGCCCGCACCGGCTTCATCCTCATCGGTACGGCACTCATCGCGCACTTCACCTGGATCTTCTACATCTTCGGCATCGTCCTGTTCCTCACCGCGGGCCACACGCTGCGCTCGCACGGCGGGCAGGGGCGCGACGAGGCGGGCGAGAACGTCATGATCCAGCTGGCCCGCCGGTCGCTGCGTACGAGCAGCGACTACGACGGCGACCGTCTCGTCACGACCGTGGACGGCCGCCGGACGCTCACTCCCCTCGTCGTCGTCATGGCGGCCATCGGCGGTACCGACATCCTGTTCGCGCTCGACTCGATCCCGGCCATCTTCGGCCTGACGCAGTCGACCTTCGTCGCCTTCACCGCGACGGTCATGTCGCTCCTCGGGCTGCGCCAGCTCTACTTCCTCATCGACGGGCTGCTCGACCGGCTCGTCTACCTCTCGTACGGCCTGGCCGGCATCCTCGCCTTCATCGGCGTGAAGCTGGTCCTGCACGCCCTGCACGAGAACAACCTGCCGTTCATCAACGGCGGGCAGCCGCTGCACGTCGCCGAGATCTCCACACCGTTCTCGCTCGGGGTGATCGTCACGATCCTTGCCGTCACGGTCACCGCCTCGCTGCTGGCACGGCGGGGCTCAGCCGAACGCGAGCGGGCACCCGAGGTGAGCACCCCGGTGCCGTGACGCGGCCCCTCAGGCCGCGCTGGCCCCGGTCCTCCTCCGCCTGGGCGGCATGGGCGCCAGCGGGAGCAGGGTCGTCCCGGAGGGGCCCATCTCGATGTCGACACCGAACCGCGGGCAGACGCCGCAGTCCTTGCAGTCGTCCCAGCGGCAGTCCTCGATCTGCCGGGCCGCGCATCCGGCGACGTGCTCCTGCCACAGCCAGGTGCGGTCGAGCCCCGAGTCGAGGTGGTCCCAGGGCAGCACCTCGTGCTCGCCCCGCGGCCGCGTGGTGTACCAGGCGAGGTCGACACCGAGCGGCTCCAGCTCGATGAGCGCGCAGTCGACCCACCGCTGGTAGTCGAAGTGCTCGCGCCAGCCGTCGAAGCGCCCCCCGTCGAGCCAGACGGCCTCGATGACACGGCCCACCCGCCGGTCTCCTCGGGCCAGCAGACCCTCGACCTGACCC
Organism: Propionibacterium australiense; assembly: GCF_003666605.1. GTDB lineage: Bacteria > Actinomycetota > Actinomycetes > Propionibacteriales > Propionibacteriaceae > Propionibacterium > Propionibacterium australiense. The sequence goes on from NZ_RCIV01000003.1 coordinate 106,195, forward strand.
GGCTCGCCGTCGGCCCAGCGGATCGTGATGGCGCGGCTGAACCCGCGGTCTGAGCGCACCGCCTCCCGCAGCACGCCGATGCGGTGGTCGATGAGTTCGGCATCGGCCTGTTCGGCCCACTGGAAGGGGGTGTGTGCCTTGGGCACGAACCCGCCGATCGAGACGGTGCACGAGATGTCACGCCGCCCGGTGATCTCGCGGCCCGTTTCGACGACACGGTGGGCCAGGCGGGCGATGGCGAGCATGTCCTCATCGGTCTCGGTGGGCAGACCGCACATGAAGTACATCTTCACCGAACGCCAGCCCTGGCTGAAGGCGGCCGAGACGGTCGTCATGAGGTCGTCCTCGCTGACGTTCTTGTTGATGACGGCCCGCATGCGTTCCGAACCGGCCTCAGGAGCGATCGTCAGCCCCGAGCGGCGTCCGCCCCGTGACAGCTCGCGGGCCAGATCGACGTTGAAGGCGTCGACGCGGGTACTCGGGATGGACAGCGAGACGTTGCTGCCCTCGTAGCGGTCGGCCAGCTGATGGGTGATCTCGGTGATCTCGGTGTGGTCGGCACTCGACAGGCTGAGCAGCCCGATCTCCTCGTGCCCCGTCGCCCGCAGGCCGCCATCGACCATGGCGCCGATGGTGGCGAGGGAACGCTCACGCACCGGGCGGGTGATCATCCCGGCCTGGCAGAACCGGCAACCGCGGGTGCAGCCGCGGAAGATCTCGGCCGAGTAGCGCTCGTGGATGGTCTCGGCGAGCGGGACGATCGGGGCCTTCGGATAGGGCCAGTCATCGAGGTCGGTGAGCACCCAGCGCTCCACCGATGTGGGCACGCCGTCCCGGTTCGGGCTGATGCGGGTGATCGCGCCGTCGGAGCCGTACGCGACGTCGTAGAAGCGCGGCACGTAGAACCTGCCGGTGGCGGCCAGGGTCTCGAGGACCCCGTCGCGTCCACCGGGGCAGCCGGCCAGACGCCACTGGCGGACGATGCGTGACAGCTCGATGACCGCCTCCTCGCCGTCGCCGAGGACGACGACGTCGACGAAGTCGGCGATCGGCTCGGGGTTGAACGCGCAGTGCCCGCCGACGAGGACGATCGGGTCGTCCATGGTGCGCTCCGCACTGTGGATCGGGATGCCGGCCAGGTCGAGGGCGTTGAGCAGATTGGTGTAGCCGAGCTCGGTGCTCAGGCTGATGCCGAGCACGTCGTAGGCCCTGACCGGGCGGTGGCTCTCCAGGGTGAACTGCGGCAGGCCGTGGGCGCGCATGAGTTCCTCGAGATCGGGCCAGACGCTGAAGCTGCGCTCGGCGCTCGCCCAGCCGAGTTCGTTGATGACCTCGTAGAGGATGGCCAGGCCCTGGTTGGGCTGGCCGACGCCGTAGGTGTCGGGGTACATGAGCACCCAGTGCACCTGTGCGTCGTCCCACTCGCGGCTCTGCGCATTGATCTCGCCGCCGACGTATTGCACGGGCGTTGAGACCCGGGCCAGCAGCGGGCTCAGCTCGTCGAGGAGCCCGGCCGGGGCGGGGCGCAGCTGCTCAGTCATTCATTCCTCCTGTCATGGAGCGGTCCGCTCCGAGGACGGCGGCTCCCCCTCCATGATCCGCGACGGGTCAACGGGCGGCCCCCACGACAACAACTCGGCGTCGCTGGGCTCGGTGGGCGGCGGCGCCATGGTGGCCTGCGCACGCGTGTCCTGTGCACCAGCCGGTGGCGGGCCCCAGGGCTGCTGCGGCGCGGGCGCCGGCCGGTCCCCGGCAGGGGATGTCCACTCGGCATGCGCGCCGGTGCCCGGAGGGTTCGGGCCGTCGAGCAGTTCGTCGAGGACTCCGACCGGCCCATCCGTGCCGGTGCCCGGAGGATTCATGGCAGGCCGGCTGCGGGCGGTCGTCGTGGTCGGTACGTCGGCCTCCGCCGGGGGCCGGGCGGTCCGGTCCGCCGCCCCGGACAGCTGACCGGCCCACTGCTGCGGAAGCCCCTGCTGCGGCACGGGCTGACCGGCCCACTGGGGTACGGGCTGACCGGCCCACTGGGGTACGGGCTGGCCGGCCCACTGGGGTACGGGCTGGCCGGCCGACAGCTGGTACGGCATACCGCCTTGGGAGATCGTCGGGAGGGGAACCTGGACGCCCTGCGGCCAGTGGCCTGCGACCATGGGCTGGGCCGCCGGTTCACAGGTCACGGCAAGTCGCCGGGCCCGGGCGCGCCAGTAGACGAGCAGCACCGCGAGGGCGACGAAGCCGAGCTGCAGCAGGCTCAGGGGGCTGCCGGCCCCATCGGTACGGTCCATCATGTGGCTGATGTCGCTGAACGGCAGCGTGATCATGGCCGTCATGTTGTTGACGATGTGCATGGCCGTCGAGGCCTCCAGCCCGCCGGTGCGATAGCACATGAGGCAGGCGGCGACGCCGAACCCGAAGTAGAAGATGTTGAGCCACGGGTCCTGGGCGCCATGGGCCAGCATGAAGAAGAAGGAGCTGACGACGCAGCCGGTGACGGCCGAGACGAGGCCGAGTGTCCGCGTGTGCTGCGGGAAGCAGCTGGCCACGAGGCGGTTGATGCCGCCGCGGAAGAACCACTCCTCGCCGGCGCACTGGATGGGCGTGGTGAGCAGCACGCCCAGCAGGAGGACGACCGTGTTCTCGTTGACGGACAGCTCCCCCATTCCCTCGTCCGAGAGGACCACGGAGAGCGTGATGAAGACGCCCCAGAGCGGCAGGAACATGAGCAGGCAGCCGCCGAACCAGCGCCAGCGGAAACGCCCCGTCACCGAGTGGACGAAACGGATCGGCTGGGAGTGGATCCGCGCCACGAGCCAGGCGATCGGGATCGAGCAGGCCAGCGCGAGATTGTTCGTGATGAACAGTTCGGGCGTGAAACCGCCGCCGGTCAGGATCTGCTCGAGGTAGTCCTGCACGGCGATGCCCTGTCTGGCGATGGTCGTGGCGATGGCGAGCATGCTGAGGACGAGCGCGGCTGCGAACCACAGCGCACCGGCGACGAGGGCGCCGACGATCGGCCGCCACACCCGCCAGCGCGGTGAACGCCACAGCCCGTGGTAGCGGACCGGCGTCGTGGGAAGCGCAGGCTCGGGGGGCAGTGGCCAGGGCGCGGGCATGGGCGGGTACACCGTCGGAGGGTAGGCGATGCTCATGACGCCACCCTAACGACTCGGCGCACGCCGCGGGGGCCGTCCACGACCCAGCTGGCCCGGGCGGCCCCGGGCGTCGGCTATCGGATGCCGTCCGGGTCGTCGGCGACGGACATGGTGAGCGGGACGGCCCCCTCGCCGGTGGTGTCGTCGGCGAGGATGTCGCGCGCCTCGCCGGCCAGGTGCACCGAGCCGATGACGAGCACACCGGCTTCCTCGCCTGCCCCCCGGGCGAGGGTCATGGCCTTGTTGAGCGCCTCCGCGGTGTCCTGGGCGGTGTGCACGCGGGCCCGGCCGAACGATCCGACGGCGGCCTGGGCGAGGTCCGCGACGCCCATGGCGCGCGGGCTGCCGCGGACGGCGGTGACGACGACCTGGTCGAGTTCGGCGGCGAGCAGGTCCAGCACGGCGTCGACCTGCTTGTCGGCCATCATGGCGAGCACGCCGACAACGGGTTGCATCGCGAAGGCCTCGCGCAGGCCGGCCAGGGTGGCGCGCACGCCGTGCGGGTTGTGGGCGGTGTCGAGCACGACGAGCGGGTCGTGGTGGATCGCCTCCAGCCGACCGGGAGCCCGGACGTTGGCCAGCCCCTCGGCGAGGACCGCTGGTTCGACGGCGCGCCCGCCGCAGAACGCCTCGACGGCGGCGACGGCAACGGCGGCGTTGTGGGCCATGTGGGCGCCGTGCAGGGGCAGGAAGAGATCCCCGACCGGCCCGCCCGTGCCCTCGAGCCGCAGCAGCTGACCGCCGACGGCCGGCTGCCGGTCGAGCAGGGCGAAGTCGGGTCCCTCGCGCACCATCGTCGCCCCCACCTGGGCGCAGTGCCGGGACAGGGCTGCTGCCGCCTCGGGCAGCTGGCCGGCCAGCACCGCGGTCGCCCCGGGCTTGATGATCCCGGCCTTCTCGGCGGCGATCTCGCCGATCGTGCCGCCGAGGTACTGCATGTGGTCCAGGTCAACAGGCCCGACGACCCCGACCTGGGCGTCGGCCACATTGGTGGCGTCCCAGCGCCCGCCCATGCCGACCTCCATGATCGCCACGTCGACGGGCGCGTCGGCGAATGCCGCATAGGCCATGGCGACCATGGCCTCGAAGAAGGTGAGGGCGATGCCATCGATCCGCTCGGCGTCGACCATGCCGACCATGGGGCTGATCTGCTCCCAGAGTTCGTCGAAACGGGCCGCCTCGATCGGGGAGCCGTCGATGCAGATGCGTTCGGTGATGTCCTGCAGGTGCGGGGAGCTGAAACGTCCGGTGCGCAGGCCCATTGAGCGCAGGAGGGCGTCGATGATGGCCGCGGTGCTGCCCTTGCCGTTGGTGCCGGTGACGGCGATCACCGGGCAGGCGTCCTGCGGCGAGCCGAGCAGCTCGCACAGCGCCTCGATGCGCGCCAGGGTGGGGCCGATGCGATGCTCGGGCCACCGCGAGGTGAGGGACTCGACGATACGGGCGTGGCCGGACGGGGGACCGGGATTCTTCTCAGGTGTGCTGGTCATCGCGCTCAAGACTAGTTGCGGATCCTGACCCGGTGTCCCGCCGAGCTCCGAGCGGGCGGAACGCGCCCGGACCCCGGGTAGACTTCCCTAGCAGTCCGGACACGGACCAGGACGCTCGAGCCGGAAGGTTGACATGGCCTCGAAGAACTCAGGCAGGAAACAGGCCCCCCCTGGCGGTGCGGGCACGAGCCGCCGAGAGGCGCTGCGTCAGGCCCAGGCCGCGCAGGCCGCTCACCAGAGGCGGGTGCGCATGGCCCTCATCATCGTGTGCGCCGTCGCCATCATCGCGGTGATCGTCGTCGTGGCGCTCGGCGCCACCGGACGGCTCAGCCCTGGCAAGGACGAGCCGACCGCGACGAACCTGGGCGAGCAGATCACCCCGCCGCACGCGAACGACGACGGCAGCGGCATCCTCTCGCCGCTCAACACGAGCGACTCGGCCCCGACCCTGGTCGTCTACGAGGACTACCAGTGCCCGATCTGCCAGACCTACGAGCAGCAGCTCGGCCCGGTCTTCCGTTCGCTGGCCGCCAGCGGGAAGATCCGGATCGAGTACCGCACCCGCATCTTCCTCGACCGCAACCTGGAGCAGGTGAACGCGGCCAACGGCACCCCGGAGTCCTCCAAGCGTGCCGCGATGGCGGCGGTCTGCGCCGACGAGGTCGGCAGGTTCCAGGAGTACCACGACGCCGCCTACGCCGCCGCGCCCGCGCAGGAGGGCGACGGCTACCCCGTCCAGCAGCTGCGTGAGGAGATCGCCGAGGCGGCCGGCATCACCGGCGACGACCTGACGAGGTTCCAGAGCTGCGTCGACCAGAACCAGGCGCAGTCCTTCGTGGAGAACGTCGAGCAGGCCGGCATGGACGCCGGTGTCACCGCGACCCCGACCTTCCAGGTCAACGGGAACCCGGTGTCGTTCCAGGGCGTCGACATCAAGAGCGAGGAGTCGGTGCTGGAGGCCATCAGGGCCGCAGCCTGAGCCGCTCCCCCGCTTCCCAACCAGCCGAGCCCCCACCCCTCCCGGGCGGGGGCTCGGCGCCGCCCGCCCCTGTCCGCGGCTCCGCGTGACGGGTCGGGCCGCGGTGACCGATTAGTAGGATGTCCCCCATGACTGCCACATCCGCACCGACGACACCCGCTTCGACCGCCCAGGGCTGGCGGGTACCCGATCGTCCGGTGCTCGAGGGGCTCGAGGACAAGTGGTCGGCGGCCTGGGAGGCCGACCAGCTGTACGCGTTCACGCGCCCCCGCGACCGTCGCCAGGTGTTCAGCATCGACACGCCCCCGCCCACCGTCTCGGGCTCGTTGCACGTCGGCCACGTGTTCAGCTACACCCACACCGACGTCGTGGCCCGCTACCAGCGCATGATGGGCAAGCACGTCTTCTACCCGATGGGCTGGGACGACAACGGCCTGCCCACCGAACGCCGCGTCCAGAACTACTTCGGCGTGCGCTGCGACCCGTCGACCCCCTACGATCCCGACTTCGAGCCCCCGGCCAGACCCGACCCGAAGAAGCAGGTGGCGATCAGCCGCCGCAACTTCGTCGAGCTGTGCCACCGCCTCACCGTGGTGGACGAGGAGGCGTTCGCCGATCTGTGGCGCAAGGTCGGCCTGTCGGTCGACTGGAACCAGCTGTACACGACGATCGGCACCGAGACGCAGCGCATCTCGCAGCTGGCCTTCCTGCGCAACTACGAGCGCGGCGAGGCCTACATGAGCGAGGCCCCCACCATGTGGGACGTCACCTTCCAGACCGCCGTCGCCCAGGCCGAGCTCGAGGCCCGCGACTACCCCGGCGCCTACCACCGGCTGGGCTTCCACGCCAAGGACGGCACCGACGTCTTCATCGAGACGACCCGCCCCGAGCTGCTCGTCTCGTGCTGCGCCCTCATCGCCCACCCGGACGACGACCGCTACCGGCATCTGTTCGGTCAGACGGTCACCACGCCCGTCTTCGGCGTCGAGGTGCCGGTCCTGGCGCACCCGACAGCCGAGATGGACAAGGGCGCCGGCATCGCCATGTGCTGCACCTTCGGCGACCTCACCGACGTCCAGTGGTGGCGCGAGCTGAACCTGCCCACGCGCACGGTGATCGGCCGCGACGGCCGCCTGCAGCGCGAGCGGCCCGACTGGCTGCCCGATCCGTCCTTCTACGAGGCCGAGCTGGCCGGCAAGACCGTCTTCAGCGCCCGCGCCGCCATGGTCGCCAGGCTCCAGGCCACCGGCGAGATGGTCGGCGAGCCGAAACCGACCCAGCGCATGGCCAACTTCTACGAGAAGGGCGACAAGCCCCTCGAGATCGTCTCGACCCGCCAGTGGTACATCGCCAACGGCGGCCGTGACGAGGCCCTCAAGGCCCGCCTGCTGTCCCGCGGCGAGCAGATCGACTTCGTGCCCGATCACATGAGGTTCCGCTACTCGAACTGGGTCGAGGGCCTCAACGGCGACTGGCTCATCAGCCGCCAGCGCTTCTTCGGCATCCCCTTCCCCGTCTGGTACCGGCTCGACGCGAACGGTGACCCCGACTACGCCGAGCCGATCATGGCGGCCCCCGAGACCCTGCCCGTCGACCCGAGTTCGGACTGCCCGCCCGGCTTCGACCCGGGCCAGCGCGGCGTCCCCGGCGGTTTCATGGCCGATCCCGACGTCATGGACACCTGGGCCACCAGCTCGCTGACACCCGAGATCGTCTGCGGCTGGGAGCGCGACCCCGAGCTGTTCGGGCTGACCTTCCCGATGGACATGGCCCCGCAGGCCCACGACATCATCCGCACCTGGCTGTTCAGCCGCGTCGTGCGCGCCGACTTCGAGTTCGGCACCGTGCCGTGGCGCCGCGCCACGGTCTCGGGTTTCGTCGTCGACCCGGACCGCAAGAAGATGAGCAAGTCGAGGGGCAATGTCATCGTGCCCACCGACATCATCGACAAGTACGGCGCGGACGCCGTGCGCTGGCGCGCAGCGATGGCCCGCCCGGGCATGGACTCCCCCTTCGACGAACGCCAGATGAAGGTCGGCCGCCGGCTCGCCATGAAGGTGCTCAACGCCAGCCGGTTCGTCCTCGGCATGGGCGCCCCGACCGGCCCCGAGGCCATCACCGAGCCCGTCGACCTGGCCGAGCTCGCCGTGCTCCGCGAGGTCGTCGACAAGGCCGGCCGGGCGCTGGCCGAGTTCGACTACACGACGGCGCTCGAGGCCACCGAGAGCTTCTTCTGGAGCTTCTGCGACGACTACCTCGAACTCGTCAAGGAACGCGCCTACGGCGCCCGCGGCGAGCAGGCCGCCGCCTCGGCGAATGCGAGCCTGCAACTGGCCCTGTCGGTCGTCCTGCGGCTGCTGGCCCCGTTCATGCCGTTCGTCACCGAGGAGGTCTGGAGCTGGTGGCAGGACGGTTCGGTGCACACGGCCGCCTGGCCCGCCGTCGAGGAGCTGCCCGCCGGCGGTGACGTCTCGCTGGTCGCCGACATGGCCGCCGCCCTCATCCTGGTGCGCGGCGCCAAGTCCGACGCCAAGGTCTCCATGCGGACCCCCATCGAGGCCATCACCGTGACGGGCCCGGCCTCCTCGATCGCCAACCTCGCCCTCATCGCAGACGACCTGTCGGCCGTCGGCCACATCGCGTGTCCGATCGCCTTCGTCGAGGGCGGCGAGACCGTCACCGCCGAGATCGCCCTGGGTGAGCCCCCGGCGAAGAAACCGCGCGGCTGACGCAGCCGTCACGGGGCGGCCGCCGGGAAACCCTCAGGTCCCGGCGGGCTCGAGGAGCAGCTGGTCGAGCGAGACGACGGCCGGCTGGTCCGCCGACGCCTGGCCACGGCCGGCCCGGTCGAGCCAGAAGGACTGCATGCCCACCCGGCTCGCGCCCCTGGCGTCGCGCAGGTGGTCGTCGACGTAACCGACCAGGGCGGGCGCCGAACCGAGCCGCGCACACACCGCGCGGTACGCGGCGGGATCGGGTTTGCCGACACCGAGCTGGTCGGAGGAGAAGACCCCGGCGAAACGGCCCTCCAGGCCGAGCCTGCGGACCTTCATCACGGTCATCTGCTGGGCCGAGTTCGACAGCACCGCCACGGGGATGCCCGCCGCGTCGGCACGGTCGATGAGCCCCAGCGCGTCGGGCCACGGGGTGCACGCCTCGGCGAAGGCGCGTCGGTAGATCAGTTCGAAGTGGCGCAGGCGCTCGTCGTCGATCCGCTCGCCGAGGCCGGCCGCCAGGTCCGTCAGGCGTCCGCGCCGCATCGTCTCGAAATCGATCTCGCCCCTGGTGAACCGATCGAACCATCCGGCGCTGTCGGCCACGTAGTCCTCGATGCGCCGGGAGCGGTCCTGCTCGTCGAGCCGGGGCCACAGCGCATTGGTCGCCTGACGCAGACCGGCGCGCATGGCCCGGCCCGTCTTGTTGATGGTGTCGTCCATGTCGAGGACGAGCGCGGCGACACGCAGCACCGGTCGGCGGCGGTCGACAGCAGCGGGCACACGACCAGCATAGGGGCAGGCCGCGTGACGAGAACCCCCGAGGCGCCGGTGTCGACGCCGTGCCCGGTCGTGCTCCTGCGATGAGAGGGCCTGTGGGGGCGCCCGGGAGCGCCCCCACGGATGGCTGCTGATCGATCAGCCGTGCTGTGCGATGAATGCCTCGATCTCGGCATCGGGGGTGTCCGCGTCGGCGATGACGCCGAGCAGCGCACCGACCTCGTAGCTCTGGCCCGGCTCGGCGATGAGCCGGCGGATGACCCCGGCCGCGGGCGAGGGCAGCTCGCCCTCGATCTTGTCACTGGAGATGCCGCCGAGGTTGTCCTCGACCGCGACGGTGTCGCCCTCGGCGACGTTCCACTCGGTGAACTCGCCCTCCTGCATGGTCATGCCCCACTTGGGCATGGTGATCGCTGTGATGGCCATGTCTGCTCCCTATGCGTCGACTGGTTCCAGGGTGGTGCGGATCGCGGCGGCGATCTCGTCGGGGCCGGGCAGGTAGGCCTGCTCCAGCACCTGCGCGAACGGCACCGGGGTGTGCGGCGGGGTGACCAGCCCGATCGGCGCCTGCAGCCGCGGGCCGCGGGTGGCGACGAGGCTCACCAGGTCGGCGCCCATGCCGCAGCGCGGGTTGCCCTCGTCCACGACCACGCAGCGCCCGGTCCTCGTGACGGAGGCGAGGATCGTCGCCTCGTCGAGCGGGGATGTGGTGCGCGGGTCGACGACCTCGACCTCGATGCCCTCGCCATGGAGCGCCTCGGCCGCCCGTTGCGCCCTCGGCACCATCTGCCCCAGCGCGACGACCGTCGCGTCGGTGCCCTCGCGCACGACGTTGGCCTGGCCGAGCGGTACCTCGTAGGACTCGGTCGGGACCTCGCCGCGCACGCCGTACAGCGCCTTGTGCTCGCAGAAGACGACGGGGTCGTCGTCGCGGATCGCCGCGGTCAGCAGGCCCTTGGCGTCGTAGGGGCTGCTCGGTACGACGACCTTGAGGCCGGGGACGTTGGTGAAGATGCTGTACAGCGTCTGGGAGTGCTGGGCGGCGGCGCCGACCCCGGCGCCGTAGCAGGTGCGGACCACCATCGGGGTCCGTGCCTTGCCGCCGAACATGTAGCGGAACTTCGCGGCCTGGTTGAAGATCTGGTCGAAGCAGACCCCGAGGAAGTCGATGAACATGAGTTCTGCCACGGGGCGCAGCCCGCTGACCGCGGCGCCGGCCGCGGCACCCATGATCGCCGACTCGCTGATCGGGGTGTCCAGGACCCGGTTGGGGAACTTCTCCCACAGTCCCTTGGTGAGGCCGAAGACCCCGCCCCAGGCGTCCATGGGCTGGCTGGTCCCGGCACCGCCGGCGACGTCCTCCCCGAACACGACGACCGACGGGTCACGGTCCATCTCCTGGGCGAGGGCCTCGTTGATGGCCTTCATGTAGCTCAGTGTGCGTGCCATTTCTGCGTCCTTCCACCTAGTAGGAGACGTACACGTCCTCGGTAAGCGTCTCCAGTCCCGGTTCGGGTGCGGCCTTGGCCTGCGCCACCGAACGGTCGATCAGCTCACCGACCTCGCGGTCGACGTCCCGGAGCTGCCCGGCATCGAGCAGGCCGGAGGCCGTGACGCGCTGCTCGAACAGGGTCAGCGGGTCGTGCTCGGCCCTGGCGGTGGGCACCTCGTCGGCGGGACGGTAGGCCTGCTGGTCTCCTTCGAAGTGCCCGTAGTAGCGCACCGTCTTGCACTCGAGCAGCGACGGACCGCCACCGCCGCGGGCTCGCCCGATGGCCGCCTGGGCCGCCTCGCGCACCTCGAAGTAGTCCTGCCCGTCGACCGTCATCGCCGGGATGCCGAAGGCGTCCCCGCGCTTGGCCACGTCGATGCCCTTCTGGTGGTACCGGCTCGAGGTCGCCTCGGCGTAACCGTTGTTCTCCACCACGAAGACGACCGGCAGGTCCCACACCGAGGCCAGGTTGAGTGATTCCAGGAAGGTGCCCTGGTTCGACCCGCCGTCGCCGGTGAACGAGACGGCCACCTGGTCGGTTCCGGTGACCTTGGCCTTCAGCCCCGCGCCGCACACCAGCGGCGGGCCGCCACCGACGATGCCGTTGGCGCCGAGCATGCCGACGTCCAGGTCGGCGATGTGCATCGAACCACCGCGGCCCTTGCACAGCCCGGTCGCCTTGCCGTAGATCTCGGCCATCATGGCCATGACGTCGCATCCCTTCGCGATGGCATGGCCGTGCCCCCGGTGAGTGCTGGCGATGTAGTCGTCCTTGGTGAGCAGATCACACACCCCCGTCGCCACGGCCTCCTCCCCCGCGTAGAGATGGACGAAGCCGGGGATCTCGCCAGTGGAGAACTCCTTGTGCAACCGCTCCTCGAACTCCCGGATCGTCCGCATGGTGCGATAGGCGCCCAGCAGCTCGTCCGGGCCGATCCCAGTCGTCTGGCTCATCATGACTCCCTCCATTGGGTTGATGTCTCGAGGCTAGGAGAGCCCGCGTTGCAACCGCGTTGCACGCATGGTGCGGGCCACGTCGACGCGCCACAGCGCTTCCACCAGTTCCATCGCGGCGCCCAGCCCGCCGGGGCGTTCGATGAGCCGTTCACCGTCCACGCTGATCGCGCCGTGCCCGTCCGGGATCTCGGCCACCTCGCCCAGCCGCAGGTACTCGGGCGCCGAGACGGCAAGCTCCTCGACCACCCCGGGCGCCAGGGCCGCCCGCACCCGGGTGCCCTCCCCGACCCGGACCCGGGCGGCGACCGGTTCGTGGCGGGGCGCGTCGGCCCGCGCCGCGACGATCGAACTGAGCCCGATGACGGCCGGATCGGTGAACACGGCGGTCACCTCCTCGACGTGTTCGGCGCGCCAGGAGGCCCGAACCCCGGTGAACAGCGAACGAGTCACGGCGACGTCCACGAGCGCCGCCTCGGTACGGCCGTCGTGGCGGACGAGAAGGGCGTGCTCCCGCACGCAGGCATCCTCGCGGCTCACCTGCCCGGTGGCGACGTAGCCGGTTGCCAGGCCGGCGACGGTGGCCTCCGCCCAGCCGGGGAAGGCATTGTTGGTACCCGTCGACAGCGGGGTGAGGGGGATGCCGCCGATCCTTCCGACGGCCAGCCGCTGGGTGCCGTCCCCGCCGAGCACGCAGACGGCCCCGACCGCTGCCTCGCGCATGAGTTCCAGGGCGCGGCAGGTGTCGACTGCCCGGCCAACGACCGGCATGTCGAGCCAGCGAACCGGTGGCAGCGACGCGCCGGTCTCCAGCTCGACGGCCCTCCTGGCCCTGGCCATCGGACCGGCCACCGTGTCGTCCAGTGGCATGGCGAGCACCTCGTCGACCCCTGCGGCGCCGAGGCCGGCCATCAGACGGACGGCCATCGCGCCCTTCTCCGAGTTGTCGACGACGGTGGCTGCGCTGACCAGCCTCCGCACATCATGACCCGAGGCGCTGTTGACGATGACTCCGACACTCACCATGGTGTGACCTCCCTGCCGGCTGGTCACCCAGTGTGGCGAACCGGGCGTTGCAAGCCCGTTGCACGGTGCTGCGCCCGGCCCGGAGGATGCCCCGTCCGGTTCCCCGGGGACGGCTCAGCCGACCGCCCGGCACAGACCGCTCAGGTGAGCGACCGCGACCGCTCGTTCGGCCGAGCCGGAAGGGCACTGCTCGGCGTAGCGGGCCCAGGCATGATGGTCGGTCTCACCGGGCTCGCCGAGACAGTACTCGCGCAGCGCGGCACCGCCGACGGCCAGGGCACCCGCGCGGACCGACTCGTGCAGTTCCAGGCGCAGCAGCTCGATCGTCAGTGCGTCGGAGCGGGGCAGCAGCCAGCCGGTGTAGGCGCGGACGGCGCCGCCGACGTCGCCGCCGTGCAGCAACGCCTCGACGTCACCGGCGTCACTGCTGACCGGAACGGTGAAGCGGTACGGGTCACCGGCGAGGGCCGTGCCGAGCAGCCTCCGGGCACGGTGCACCTCGGCGCGAACGGTGCCCGGGTTGCCCCGGTCGCCGTAGAGCGCCTCCGCCAGGGCGTCCGCGCTCATCCCGTCGGGGGCGCGGGCGATGAGGGCGAGCAGGTCGGCACGGCGCTGGGTGAGCCCGGTGACGCGACCGGCCATGCTCAGCTCCGGCTGCCCCGGACCCAGCAGACGCAGCCGGACCGGTGCGGCCTCGGTGGATGAGCCGGAACCGGTGGTGATGACGGTGTACCCCTGGTAGTGCTCGTGCTCCCCCGCCGGCTGCTGGTCGCGGCGTCCCCAGACCAGGCGCCCGGATGGTGACAGGACCGCGGCGACCCGCCTGGCCGCTCCCGGCCGGGCGAACAGATCGGCGAGGAGCCGCGCATCGGCGGTCCTGCGCTCGGCAGTGATCCGGCTCTCGATGAGCTTCCCGACAGCGCCGACCAGGGCGGCCGCATCGGGGCCGAACTCGCGTACCGGCCCGGACAGATCGATGACGCCCAGCAGCTCGCCGCTGTCGGGATCGGTGATCGGCGCGGCCACGCAGGTCCACTCGTGATGGGTTCTCACGAAGTGCTCGGCACCGTCGATGCGCACCGGGCAGCGCTGGCTGATCGCCGTACCGATGGCATTGGTCCCGACACTGTTCTCGGTCCACAGGGCCCCGGGTGCCATGCCGATCCTGTCACCACGACGCCGGGCCGCGGTGCCGCCGCGCATGAGCACGATCTCGCCGTCGGCGGCGGCGATGACCAGCAGACGCCCGCTGCCGGCCCGGGCGGCCTCGGCCAGCGGTGCGACCACGTCCATGTGCCGGGCCAGCAGCAACGACTCGAAACGGGACCCGGCCTCGTGATCGTCGTGCCGCACCACCGGGACGGCCTGGCCGGGATCGACCCCGGCACGGAACGCCCGGCGCCACGAGCCGGCGACGAGCGGCCGCAACCGCACCACCCCGTCACGACCGGCTCGCTGGCGAGCCAGTGCCATGACATCCCCTGTTTCCGTGTCCACAGCACTCACCCCGTTGTGGGATCGGTGGGAGATGGCTTCACGGTAACGCCGCGCCGTGGCGGCACGCAACAGGGCCGGGCCGACCGGAGTCGGGACGGTCAGTCCCCGAAACCGGTGTTGACCTCCTTGGCGGCCTTGATCCACGGATGATCGGTGGGCACGTAGCGGATCTTCCCGGCGACCTTCTCAAGCGGGACGGGAACGGCCTTCTCGCCCCTGGAGGCGACCATGATGCCGAACTGGCCCTGGCTGACCAGGTCGGCGCCGGCGGTGCCGAGCAGGGTGGCCAGCTGACGATCCCGGCTGCACGGGATGCCGCCGCGCTGGACGTAGCCGAGGATGGACACCCGCGACTCCAGGCCGGTGGCGGCCTCGAGCTGTTCGGCGAGGGTGAAGATGTGGGCACGGTGCGAGGCCTCGACGTCCTTGCGGTGCTTCTTGGCCGCCTCGCGGCTCTCCGGGGAACCGGCCTCGCGCACCAGCGCGTCGGCGGCGGCGAGTTCGGCGGCGTCGGCAACCGAACGGGCTCCCTCGGCGACGGCCACGACGGAGAAGTTGCTGCCCTGGGCCCGGCGCCGCCTGATGGTCTCGGCGATCGACTCGACCTGGTAGGGCACCTCGGGCAGCAGGATGATGTCGGCGCCGCCGGCGATGCCGGCGCCGAGCGCGAGCCAGCCGGCGCGGTGGCCCATGATCTCGGTGAGGATGATGCGGTGGTGGCTGTGGGCCGTCGAGTGCAGCCGGTCGATGGCGTCCGTGGCGATCTCGAGAGCGGTCGCGAAACCGAAGGTCTCGTCGGTGCCGACCAGATCGTTGTCGATCGTCTTGGGCAGGGTGATGATGTTCATCCCGGCGTCGGACAGGCGCTTGGCGTTCTTGGCGGTGCCGCCACCGCCGAGGCAGACGAGCGCGTCCAGCTTGTCCTTCTCGTAGTTCTTCTTGATCGTCTCGATCATGTTGCGCGGCGCGCCGTCGACCATCATCTTGTGCACCTTGTCGCGGCTGGTGCCCAGGATCGTGCCGCCGACGGTGAGGATGCCGGACAGCGCGGCGGAGTCGAGTTCGACGAAGCGGTTCTCGGCCAGGCCGCGCATGCCGTCCCGGAATCCGATCAGTTTCATGCCGTACGTACCGATGGCCGCCTTGCCGAAACCCCGGATGGCGGCGTTCAGGCCCGGGCTGTCGCCACCGGCGGTGAGGATGCCAACACGCATCGTCATGATCGTCTCCTTCGTTGTGCGGGCGGTCCGCCTCAGCGGACCAGAGTGGGCAGTGACTCGATGGTGCTCACGATGAGCTGCTTGAGGGCGTCCACGTCGTTCGGCAGTCCGACGACACGGCGCGGGCCGTCCTCGATGTGGGCGAACCGCTCGGGCGTGGGCGGCAGCTCACCGGTGGCCTCCTTGATCGTCTCGGCGAACTTCACCGGCAGGGCGGTCTCGAGGACGACGATGGGCTCGTCCGCCACGTACTGCTCGGCGACCTTGACGGCGTCGGCGGTGTGCGGGTCGATGAGGACGCCGTGCTCTCGCCAGAGCCGGCCGATGGTGGCGACCCGGTCGGCGTGCGTCGACGATCCGGAGACGAAGCCGTAGCTGGTCCGCACGGCCTCGAACTCGGGTCTCCCGGAGATGTCGAAGGAACCACCCGCGGCGATGGCGCCGAAGAGTTCCCGGACCCTGGCGCCGTCACGGCCGTAGAGGTCGGCGATGAAACGCTCGAAATTGGAGGCCTTGGAGATGTCCATGCTCGGCGAGCTGGTGGCCCAGGTCTGCTCGGAGCTGCGCGGGCGGTAGACGCCGGTGCGGAAGAACTCGTCGAGCACGTCGTTCTCGTTGGTCGCCAGGATCAGGCGGCGGATCGGCAGGCCCATGGAGCGGGCGATGTGGCCGGCGCAGATGTCGCCGAAGTTGCCGGTGGGCACGGCGAAACTGATCTGCTCGCCCGGGCCGTCGGTGACCCGCAGCCAGCAGCAGAAGTAGTAGACGACCTGGGCAACCAGGCGCGCCCAGTTGATCGAGTTGACGGCGCCCACGTGGCAGGCGGCCTTGAACCCGGCGTCGGTGTGAACGGCCTTGACAAGGTCCTGGCAGTCGTCGAAGACGCCCTCGACGGCGACGTTGACGATGTTGGGGTCGGGCAGCGAGAACATCTGGGCCTGCTGGAACGGCGTCATCCGGCCGGCCGGTGTCAGCATGACGACCGCGATGCCGTCGCGGCCGCGCAGCGCGTACTCGGCGGAACTGCCGGTGTCGCCGCTGGTGGCGCCGACGACCGTCAGCCAGGAGCCGCGGCGGGCCAGCTCGTACTCCATGAACTCGCCGAGCAACTGCATGGCCATGTCCTTGAAGGCCGCAGTCGGGCCGTTGGACAGGTGGCCGAGCCACAGCGGCCCGGAGCCGATCCTGCTGACCGGGACGATCTGCGGATCGGAGAACTTCTCGTCGGTGTAGGCCGCCGCGGTCAGGCGCTCGAGGTCCTCGACGGGGATGTCGTCCATGAACAGGCCGACCACGCGGGCGGCCAGGGCGGCGTAGCCCTCCGTGGCGAGGAGTTCGCGCCACTGCTCGAGGGTCTGGGCGTCCACCTGGGGATACTGCTCGGGCAGGTAGAGCCCGCCGTCAGCGGCGAGACCTTCGAGCAGGATGTCGCAGAACGGCTTGGCGTCGTCGGTGTTCAGGGCACGAGTCGAGAGATAGCGCACGATTGCAGGCTACCGGTCGCCGCTGCGCCTCACGTACCGGCCCACCAGGATCCGTGGCGCGTTGGCCCCCGGCGGCCCTGGGCGGTGGCACACTACGAGCTGTCCCGGCCACGACCAGAAAGGCCATGTCATGCCGTCGTTCCGCGTCGAGCTGCCCGTGCACGGCACACGGCCCGGCCACCACCCGTCCGAGGTCCTCGACCTGGCCCGGCGGGCCCTCCCGGGGCAGGCGCACTGCGACGACGTGCACCTTGCGATGCCGCGCGGGACGCCCGTGGTGACGGTGCGTTTCTCGATCGCCCCGGGCGGCCGGGACGACGAGGACGCCCGGGCACGGGCGTGCGCCGAGGCGATCAGGGAGCTGCTCGGCACGGTCGCCGAGGTCTCGGCACCGCGCATGTGCAGACGACGTGGCGGCAACTGGCTGGTTCTGGAGGGCTGAGGGCGGGCACCGGGCGCCGCCGACGGATCGGCCTCAGGCGGCAGGCTCGCCGGCCCCCGCCCTGACGATGAGCCGGGGCTGCGCGGTTCCTCGTACCGCGTCGCCGGTGATGACGACCCTGGTGACGTCGTCGCGGCTGGGCACCTCGAACATGACGTCGCCGAGGGTCTCCTCGAGGATGGCGCGCAGGCCGCGCGCGCCAGTGCCGCGTTCGATGGCCTTCTCCGCGACGGCGGCCACGGCGTCCGAGGTGAACTCCAGGTCGACGCCATCGAGTTCGAAGAGTTTCGTGAACTGCTTGACGAGGGCATTGCGGGGCTCGGTGAGGATACGGCGCAGGGCCGTCTCATCGAGCTTGGGCACGGTGGCGATGACGGGCAGGCGCCCGATGAACTCGGGGATCAGGCCGTAGGAGTGCAGGTCCTCCGGCCGCACGCCGGTGAACGAGTCGTTGCCGGCCGGCCGGCGCTTCGAGTCGTCGTTGGTGAAACCCACCGAACGCTTGCCGACGCGCTCGGCGATGATGTCCTCGAGGCCGGCGAAAGCACCGCCCACGATGAACAGCACATTGGTGGTGTCGATCTGGATGAACTCCTGGTGCGGGTGCTTGCGTCCGCCCTGCGGAGGCACCGAGGCGACCGTGCCCTCAAGGATCTTCAGCAGCGCCTGCTGGACGCCCTCGCCCGAGACGTCGCGGGTGATCGAGGGATTCTCGGACTTGCGGGCCACCTTGTCGATCTCGTCGATGTAGATGATGCCGGTCTCGGCCTTCTTCACGTCGAAGTCGGCGGCCTGGATGAGCTTGAGCAGGATGTTCTCGACGTCCTCGCCCACGTAACCGGCCTCTGTCAGTGCGGTGGCGTCGGCCATGGCGAACGGCACGTTGAGCATGCGGGCGAGGGTCTGCGCCAGATAGGTCTTGCCGCAGCCGGTCGGGCCGATGAGCAGGATGTTGGACTTGCCCAGTTCGACGTCCTCGGCGACGCGCCTGGCGCCCTCGGCCTCCGTCTGGGCGTTGAGCCGCTTGTAGTGGTTGTAGACGGCCACCGCCAGCGCCTTCTTGGCGTCGTCCTGGCCGATGATGTACTGGTCGAGGAACTCGCGGATCTCGGCGGGCTTGGGCAGCTGCGAGGGAGCCTCTGCCTCACCGAGCTGGGAGAGCTCCTCCTCGATGATCTCGTTGCACAGGTCGATGCACTCATCACAGATGTAGACCCCGGGGCCGGCGATGAGTTTCTTGACCTGCTTCTGGCTCTTGCCGCAGAACGAGCACTTGAACAAGTCACTGCTCTCTCCGATGCGCGGCATGGCCACCTCCTTGATGCACGCTGGTCCGGCGCACGTGGCGCCGGAACGGGCCTGGCCCCACTGCAGTCCATTCAAGCATGCCCGCCTGTCGGGCACACCATCTGTTCAGACACGCCGCACCCGTTGCGGCGGACATGACCACAAAGACTAGCCCCGTCCGCGCAGCGTCCGCACCGAGGACTGCTCCGCGGACGGGGACCGCCATGGCCGGCTCCCCGCAGCCTGGCGGATCAGTCCTTCAGGGAGGTGAGGATGTCGTCGACGATGCCGTACTCGACGGCCTCCTCGGCGGTCAGGAACTTGTCGCGCTCGACGTCGGCGCTGATCTTCTCCTTGGACTGCCCGGTGGCCTCGGCGAGCATGGACTCCATGAGATCGCGGATGCGCAGGATCTCGTTGGCCTGGATCTCCAGGTCGCTGGACTGGCCGTAGCTGCCCTCACCGCCCATGGAGGGCTGGTGGATCAGGATGCGGCTGTTCGGCAGGGCCAGACGCTGGCCCTTGGTGCCGGCCGCCAGCAGCACGGCAGCGGCCGAGGCGGCCTGGCCGAGGCAGATGGTCTGCACGGCGGGCTTGATGTAGCGCATCGTGTCGTAGATGGCGGTCAGCGCGGTGAACGAACCGCCCGGCGAGTTGATGTAGATCGAGATCGAACGATCGGCGTCCATCGACTGCAGGCACAGCAGCTGCGCCATGACCGCATTGGCGATGTCGTCGGTGATCGGCGTGCCGAGGAAGATGATCCGGTCCTCGAACAGCTTGGTGTAGGGATCGACGCGCCGGACGCCGTAGCTGGTGCGCTCCTCCCACTGGGGGATGTAGTACTCGGCCACGGGCGATGCGGCCAGGCCGCCGGGGGCCGGGGGCAGCACCGGGCTGAAGTCGTCAGTCATGGAAGTCCTCACTGGTTCGGCGCGTCGTTCATGGAGATCTTCGACGCGCGATCGTAGACGTGATCGATGAAGCCGTACTCAAGGGCCTCACTGGCCGTGAACCAGCGGTCGCGGTCGGAGTCCTTCGTGATCTGCTCAACGGTCTGGCCGGTGTGCTTGGCGATGAGTTCGGCCATCTCGCGCTTGAGGTGGATGCTCTGCTCGGCCTGGATCTTGATGTCGGAGGCGGTGCCGCCGATGCCGCCCGAGGGCTGGTGCATGAGAATGCGGGCATGGGGCAGCGCGTAACGCTTGCCCGGGGTGCCCCCGGACAGCAGGAACTGGCCCATCGAGGCGGCCAGGCCGATGGCGACGGTGGCCACGTCATTGCTGATCCACTGCATGGTGTCGTAGATCGCCATGCCGGAGTCGATCGAACCGCCAGGAGAGTTGATGTAGAGGTAGATGTCCTTGTGGGGGTCCTCGGCATTGAGCAGCAGCATCTGGGCGCAGATCGCATTGGAGTTCTCGTCCTTCACCTCGGAGCCGAGGAAGACGATGCGGTTGGCCAGCAGGGACTGGTAGACGTTGTCGCTCAGGCCTACGCCACCGTTGCTGACTGCCATCGCGGGCAGCGCGGGGTTCTTGACCATGTCATTCACACCGTCGAACCTACCTGCCGGCACCGGCAAACCGGAGCGGGGCCCTCGCCTTTTCACTGTTGGCATGAAAGTTGAGCGCACCCGACTCATGTCTGATCACTCGCTGTCCGGCTAGGGGCGGGACCACCGCCGGAAGCCGGGGGACCGGCCAGTTCCCGCTGCTGGGCGGCTCCGTCCGCGTCGTGCGGGTCAGAGGCGATGAGCGCGTTGACCCACCTGGCGCGGGGATCGATGTCGATGATGAGCGCCTTGATGAGCAGGGTCATCGGCAGGGCCAGCAGGGTCCCCAGGGCGCCGAGCACACCGCCCCACACGAGCAGTGAGAGGAACGAGACGGTGGGGGTCACACCGACGGCGTCGCCGGTGAAGCGCGGCTGGATGATCGTCTGGACCACGAAGTTGAGCACGCAGTAGACGATGATGACGACGAGCGCTCGCTTCCAGTCCAGGGAGACGAGGGCGACCAGGGCCGGGGGGATCAGGCCGATGACGAAACCGATGTTCGGTATGTAGTTGGTGAGGAAGCTCAGCAGACCCCAGATGATGACGCCCGGCACGCCGATGAGCTGCAGGGCGACGACGTCGAGCACGGCGACGATGAGACCGAAGACGGTGGTGACGATCCAATAGGACCGGACGCCCTGGCTGAAGGAGCGGAAACCGGCCACGACCCTCGAGTGGGTCGAGGCCGCGATCGACAGTCGGCGGGCGAAACCAGCGGTGTCCATGGCCATGAAGACGAGGGTGCAGACCAGGATCGACAGGCCGCCGATGAAGCCGGTCGAGGCGTTGAGCAGCGACGTGGCGGCGCTGACCAGGGAATTCGGGTCGATCCGGCCCAGCGCGCTCGTCAGGGAGGAGGAGTCCAGGCCGAGCCGTGAGGCGAAGCCGAGCAGCTGCTCGTACAGGGCCGAGAACTGACTCGTGTAGTGCGGGAGCATGCGGATCATCTCGTTGACGGCCCAGACCAGGCCGGCCACCATCGCCAGCAGCAGGACGAAGACCATGAGGGCGACGACGATCGCGGACAGGGCCGAGGGGCAGCCCTTGCGCACGAGCCACGTGTGGAGCGGGTAGGCCGTCACCATGAGGTTGAGCGCCAGGAAGATCGGGCCGAAGGTGCCGGAGTAGGTCTTCAGCATCGTGAGGGCCACCAGGACCAGGACGACGCCCAACGTGATCTGCAGGAACCTCGGCAGTCCGTTCGCCGACATCGGGACCCCGACGGCACCGTCCACGTCACTCATGTGCTGATCCTTTCCCTGGCCGGATGAGCGCTCAGCCTAGCAAGACCGGCCCCGGCCAGCAGGTGATCGTGCGCCGCGTCACGGCGTTGCCCGCACGCGAGGTGCCGGCCGCACTGTCCCAGTGCGGCCGGCACCTCATCACGCGTCCGTGTCCGGCTGAGGCCCTGGTCAGGCCTCGCCGTCGGCCTCCTGTTCGGCCTGCTCAGCCGCCGTCTCGTCCTCCTGGGGCTGCTCGGCGTCGGCCTCGTCCACGGCCTCCGGGGCGAGTGAGCCGTCGTTCTGCAGGCGTGAGATCTCCACCCGGTCACCGTTGGTGTCGGTGACGCTGGCCTCGTCGACGATCATGCCGAGGGCCTTGCCCCGGCGGACCTCGGCCATCCACTCGAGCATGTGGTTGTGCTCGGTCATGTGCTGGATCTCCTGCTCCGGGGAGGTGCCGTTCTGCTGGGCCTTCTGGAAGATCAGCTGGGTGAACTCCTCCTGGGAGACGCCGATCTGGCGGTCCTCGGCGAGCTTGTCGAGGACGATCTGGGCTCGCATGCCCCGCTCGGCGCGCTCGTCGATCTGCTTCCAGAACTCCTCGGCCGTCTCGGCGTCCTCGTCCTCGGCATCGGCGAGGTACTGCTCCACGGTCAGCCCGGCGGCGTTGAGCTGGGCCTCGATCTGCTCGTGGTAGGCCTCGATCTCATTGTCGAGAACGGCCTGCGGCAGTTCGAAGTCGAGTTCGCCGACGACCGCCTCGAGCACCTTGTCGCGGGCCGTGTTGGCCTGGTCGAGACGACCGATGCGCTCGAGGTTCTCACGGACGTCGGCGATCATCTCGTCGACGGTGTCGAACTCGGAGACGAGTTGGGCGAACTCGTCGTCGAGCTCGGGCAGTTCCTGCTCGTTGACCTTGGTGACGGTCACCGTGATGTCGGCCTCCTCGTCGCGGTGGGGGCCGCCGACGAGCGCGGACGTGAAAGCCTTGCTCTCGCCGGCCTTGAGGCCGATGAGGGCCTCGTCGAGACCCTCGACCATGCCGCCGGCGCCGATGCGGTACTGCATGCCGCTGGTCTCGGCGTCCTCGATGGCCTCACCGTCCTGGGTGGCCACCAGGTCGATGAGCACGACGTCACCGTCGGCGGCGGCGCGGTCGACGACCTTGAGGGTGCCGAAGCGCTGGCGCAGCAGCTCGACGCGCTCGTCGACATCGGCGTCGGAGACCTCGAGGGAGTCGACCTCGACACTGATCTGGGAGAAGTCCGGCATGTCGAACTCCGGTCGGACGTCGACCTCGGCGGTGATCTCCGCGACGTCACCGTCCTCGAGCCGGGTCAGTTCGATCTCCGGGTTGCCCAGCGGAGTGATCTTGTGCTCGGTCACGGCGTCGGAGTAGGCCTCGGGGATGGCGTTGTTGACGGCCTCCTGGAGCACGGTGCCGCGTCCGAAGCGCTGGTCGATCAGACGCGGCGGCACCTTGCCGCGGCGGAAACCGGGCAGATTGATCTGCTGGGCGATCTGCTTGTAGGCCTCGTCGATCCTCGGCTGAAGGTCGCTGAAAGGCAGTTCGATGGTGAGCTTCACCCGGGTCGGATTCAACTGCTCGACGGTGCTCGGCACTAGGGACTCCTGTCCGTGAGGATATGTGCGCGCCATGACGCGACAAACATGCTTGGGAGTGCGCGCGAACGCACACAACGCCCGCCAATCTTAGCCAGCTGCGCGACGACCACCAAGAAACCGCCGCTACGGCTGAGGCGGGATGATGATGAGGGCACCGCTGACCCAGCTGCGGCGCGTCAGAGCGAACGACGGGAATCGAACCCGCGTAGCCAGTTTGGAAGACTGGGGCTCTACCATTGAGCTACGTTCGCGCGGCCCGGGGGCCATCTCCATGGTAGCCGACCCGCCGACGGCCTTTCATCCTCGCCATGCGGTGCGGGACGAGCCGCGGCTGCGGTCGGGGTGACCGGACTCGAACCGGCGACTTCCTGCTCCCAAAGCAGGCGCGCTACCAACTGCGCCACACCCCGCATGCCCTCGCCGGGCACGCAGTGTAGGTTATCGCACTCGCAGCCCGCCCCGGCCGGGCACCGGACGCCCCGCTCAGTCGCGACGGCGCCGTCCGGTCCCACGGCGTCCCTGGGCCCGGGCGAGCAGTTCGGACAGTTCCCCAGCGGCCTCGCTGCGAGCGGCCTCGCCGGGACGACTGATCTCGCGGGCGCGCAGGGCCCGCTCATGGTTGACCATGACGGTGATGCCGTCCCGTCCCAGGCCCCTGCGGTGTCCGTGCTCGCCCTGGTGAGTGCTCCGGCCATGGCCGCGTGCGCTGTGACCGGTCTCCGTCATGCCAGCAACTCTAGGTCACGCGCCGTCCACAGCCCCCGACGGGGCGCATAGGGTGAGGGGATGAACGCGTCGACGGCCACCGGCCAGCTGGTGTGGGAGCACCTGCGCCTGGAGTGCGCCCCGCGCGAGGTGCGTGTGATGGACCGTGAACAGGACCGGCCCGTCGGCACCGCGACCATCTCGATGGCCTCCCCGTGGCGGCTTGAGGATTTCGCCCTCGAGGCGGACGAGGCGACCTGGCGGTGGCGATCGGCAGGTACCGTGGCGCAGCTGCGGCTGACCGCCGACCGGACCATCAGCGCCCGGCTCGTGCTCACCGCGGACGAGCCGGTCACCGGTCTCGCGGCCGGACCGTCCGTCGGCTGGCGGGGCGCCTTCTCCTGCCCGTCCTGGCCTGGCGGGAGCAGCGGCCTCGTCCTGCTGGACGAGCGCCCCAGTGACGGGCTCGTGGTGACGGCCGGCCAGACACGCGGCCACGTCGACGCAGGCGAGCGAGGCCTGACGCTGACCCCGGCCGGCCTGGACCTGGCGGCGGGCCGCAGCTGGGTCAGCGCCTGGACGATCGATCGCCACCCCCACCGGGCGGCTGCGCTGGCCGCCCTGCCCGGATGGCTGCCCCACCGGCTCGACGTCCCGGCGGGCGAGCCGGTGCCCATCGCCCTGCCCGACGCGGCGGTGAGCGGCCCCGGCCGGATCTCGACCAACGAGAGCGGGAGCCTCATCGAGGCCGAACCGGGGATTCACTGCTTCACCGTCGCCGGCCCGGGCGTGGACGCCCGGCTCCAGCTGGCCTGGGCCGAGTCGCTCGGCGACGTGGCGGCCCGCCGGGCACGGCTCATCGCCGGCAGCGACCCGCGCGGCGCGGACGCGGCCCAGGCGGCGATCATCGCCTGGGCCGACGCCGGCCACGAACTCCCCCACGACCAGGCGATGCGTTTCCTCGCTGCGTGGGCCGACGAGCTGCTGGACCGCCCCGGCCAGCCGGTCGAGCCGCTCGCCGTCGCCCCGCTGCTCGCAGCGGCGGGGACGGATCCGGCACGGCTCGGCGCCGTGGCAGGGCGGCTGGGCGCGCTGCCCGACTCGGCGGGCGCCCTTCTTGCCTGGATGGGCGCCGCACCGGTCCTGGCCGGTTCGGGGATCACGCCGCCCGCGCCCCCGGCGGACCGCGACGACCCGCTCTGCCGGGTGCTCTCGGCCGTCGCCACGCACGCGCCGCGGGTCCCGGACGAGCTGTGGGGCCTGCTCCCCCGCCTGCACAGCGGCCTGCCCTGGCCGATGGCCCCGGAGCATGCCACTGACGCGGCCCTGTGCTGCGCGGGGCTGGCACTGGCGCCCGCGGGCTGGGACGTCGGCGCCCGGATGCCCTGGTCGTTGCCGGAGCTGGTCGCGGCCACCCGGGCCTGGCTCATCGCGGCCGGCCCCGGCGACCAGACCCTGGCCTGGCTCCTGTGGGGCTGACCCTGCTCGCCCGGCGGCCACTGACCGGCCAATGGGCCCCACGCTAGCCTGTCGGGATGATCGCACACAGCATCGAGACCATTGAGGCCCGCGGTGAGCTCACCGACACGGTCCGGCGCTGGGAACACGCCATGAACTGGTCCTTCGGCAACCCGCCCGCCGACGAGGACGGCGTGCAGCGCTGGTGGCGGGCGGTCTGCGCCGATCACGCCCGGCTCCGCGGGGCCTGGCCGTCGGCTCCCGAACCCGGCATGGCCCAGCGCACCCCGTACGCCACCTTCGCGAGCCTGGACGGCACGATCAACACCGGTCACGGAAACCTGGAGCCCGCCGACCTCATCACAGACGTGACGGTGCGCACGAGTGTGCGCCGCAACGGCCTGCTCACCGAGCTCATGCGCATCGACCTGAGCGAGGCGGCCGGACGAGGGCTGACCCTGGCGGCACTCACGGCCAGCGAGGCGACCATCTACCGGCGGTTCGGTTTCGGGCCGGCCACCGAGACCGTCAGCGCGCGCCTGCACACGGGCGCCGGTCTCGCCCTCCGGGCACCGCAGGGGGCCGGCCGCATGGGTGAGATCGACCTCGAGGCCGCACCGGCGATCATGGACGAGGTCTTCGCGGCCTTCCACGCCGCCTCACGTGGCTCCCATGCGCGCCCGGCCTGGTCCAACGACCATGCGACCGGCGTCTGGTCGGCGCTGACCAACAGCCGGACCGAGGCCGTCCGGGCCGCGGCGCACTGGGACGAGGACGGCTCCGCCGACGGCGTCGTCACCTTCACGTACCGTCCGGCGCCCGGCGCAGGCCCGGACTTCACCGTCGAGGTGATCGAGATGATCGCCGCGCACGGCCGGGCCGAGCTGGCCCTGTGGCACTACCTGGCGTCGATCGACCTGGTGGGCTCGGTGAGCGTCCCCCACCTGAACCCGGCCTCTCCCCTGCCCTGGGCGCTCGCCGATCCACGGCACCTGGGCCTGGTCGGCCGGCAGGACCTCACCTGGCTGCGCGTCCTCGACGTGCCCGGGGCCCTGCGGGTCCGGGGCTGGGACGGCGCCGGCCGCCTGAGCATCGAGGTGCTCGACCCGCTCGGCCTCAGCGGCGGCGTCTACGTCGTGGACGCCGGGCCGGACGGCGCCGAGGTTGCCGGGACCGAGGGGCCGGCGGACGTGCGCATGGACGTCTCAACACTGGGCAGTCTCTACTTCGGGGTGGCCGATCCGGTGGCGATGGCGACGGCCGGTCTCATCGAGGGGCCGGCGCGGGCGGTCGCGACGCTGCGCGAGATGTTCGCCACCGACGAGCCGGCCTACGGCATCACCTGTTTCTGAGCGGGGCGCAGCCGTGCCGTCCGGGCCGGGCGCGCCGGCCAGCGGACCTCAGCCCAGCCCCTGCGGGCCCTTCTCGAGCAGGACACGGAAACCGGCCTCGTCGAGCACCGGGCGGCCGAGCTCGGCGGCCTTGGCTGCCTTCGACCCGGCGTTCGCGCCGACCACGACGAAATCGGTCTTCTTGCTGACCGATCCGGCGGCCTTCCCGCCGCGTGCGACGATCGCCTCCTTGGCGCCGTCCCGGGTGAACTCCTCGAGCGTGCCGGTGACGACGACGGTCAGCCCGGCGAGAGTCTGCTCGAGGGCGGGTTCACCACTCGTCTCGTCGGACATGCGCACACCGGCGGCGGCCCAGGCGTCGATGATCTGCTGGTGCCAGTCGACCTCGAACCAGGCCTGCAGCGAGGCGGCGATGACCGCACCGACCCCCTCGGTGGCGGCCAGTTCCTCGGGGCTCGCGGCGCGGATGGCCTCGAGCGAGCCGAACCGGGCGGCCAGTGCCCGCGCGGCGGTGGGGCCGACGTGGCGGATGGACAGGGCCACGAGCACCCGCCACAGCGGCTGCTGCTTCGCCTTGTCGAGATTGGCGAGGAGTTTGGTGCCGACGGCCGACAGCACCCGGCCGTTGACGACGCCCGGGGCGGGCACCGGTTTCTCGCCCGCGATCTCCTTCTTCGTGGCGGCGCGCGTGTAGAACTCGACCCCGACCAGGTCCTCGGCGGTCAGGTCGAACAGCCGGGCCTCGTTGTCGAGCACGCCGGCACCGAGCAGGGCCGCGGCGCCCTCGACCCCGAGCGCCTCGATGTCGAAGGCGGCGCGGGAGGCCGCGGAGAAGAGCCGCTCGCGCAGCTGGGCCGGGCAGTGCTGCTGGTTGGGGCAGCGGATGTCCTTGTCGGACTCCTGCTCGGGCCGCAGCTCGGTGCCGCACTCGGGACAGTGGGTCGGCATGACGAACTCGGTCTCCGCCCCGGTGCGCATCTCGGTGACCGGCCCGACGATCTCGGGGATGACGTCGCCGGCCTTGCGCAGGACCACCATGTCGCCGATGAGCACGCCCTTGCGCCTGACCTCGGAGGCGTTGTGCAAGGTGGCCATCGACACCGTCGACCCGGCCACCCGCACCGGGTCCATGACGCCGAAGGGAGTGACCCGCCCGGTACGCCCGACGTTGACCCGGATGTCGCGCAGCCTGGTGTTGACCTCCTCGGGCGGGTACTTGTAGGCGATCGCCCAGCGGGGGGCGCGGCTCGTGGCGCCGAGCATATCCTGGCTGGCCAGGTCGTCGACCTTGACGACGACACCGTCGATCTCGTGCAGCAGGTCGTGGCGGCGCTCACCGAAACGGGCGATGAACTCGAGCACCGCAGCGCGGTCCCCGAGGCACTCGTAGTAGGGGCTGACCGGCAGACCCCAGGCCCTGAACGCCTCGTAGACCTCGCTCTGTCGGGTGACGTCGAGTCCGGTGTGGACACCGATGCCGTGGCAGATCATCGACAGCGGCCGGCGGGCCGTCACCGAGGGGTCCTTCTGCCGCAGGGAACCGGCCGCGGCATTGCGCGGGTTGGCGAAGACCTGCTTGCCGGCCTGCTCCAGCTCGGCGTTGAAGGCGTTGAACGCCTCGACCGGGAAGAAGACCTCGCCGCGGGCCTCGACGAGGGCCGGGAGCGGGAACGCCTCGGAGACGGCCAGCCGGTGCGGGATGGCCTCGATGGTGCGGGCGTTCGACGTGATGTCCTCGCCGACGTAACCGTCGCCACGGGTGGCGGCGGTCCTCAGCACGCCGCCCTCGTACTGGAGGTCGACGGCCAGGCCGTCGACCTTCACCTCGCACAGCCAGGTGGGCTCGTGACCGAGCGCCTCGATGGTGCGGGACATCCACTCGCCCAGCTCGTCGAGGCTGAAGACGTCGTCGAGGCTGAGCATCCGCTGGGGGTGCTCGACCGGGGCGAAGTCGGTGAGCGCCCGCCCGGCGCCGACCCGCTGCGTGGGGCTGTCGGGGGTGCGCAGCTCCGGGTAGTCGTTCTCGAGTTGTTCGAGTTCGACCATCATCGCGTCGTAGGCGGCGTCGGTGAGCACCGGGGCGTCACGGCCGTAGTAGGCCTGCTGGGCGTCCTCGACGAGACCGACGAGCTCGGCGTGGCGACGTTTCTGGGCCGGGCCGGCCTGCATTGGTTCGGGGGCGGGGTCACCGGCCGGGACGGTGTCGTGGGCTGCATCGATGCTCATGGCACCCAATCATGCCCAATGGCGCCCCCGGAACGGCTCAGGCGGCCGCCCTCTCACCCCAGCCGGTGGCCTCGCTGGCGATGCTGTAGCTGATGATGACCCTGTGCTCGGACAGCTCCTCGGGCCTGTCGAGCAGCCACTCGGCAAGACCGTCGCGCTCGATGACGGCGACGTCGTCCGGGGCCTGCTGGACCACCAGCCGGCGGTCCTTGACCGGCACGATGACGCCGGTGACACCCAGGTCGAAACCGGAGTCGCGGTTCATCAGGTCCATCGCGCGCGAGGCGTTCTGGCGGCTCGTCGCGATGTAGGGCCGGTCCTTGCCGTTGACGCGGAAGACGTCGCCCTCGACGAAGAGCCGGGCTCCGGGGTGGTTCTTGGCGCTGAGCAGGAAGACCCCGCCGGGGCCGACCACCATGTGTTGGGGGACGACGAGACCGTTCTCGGTGCGGGCCATCTGCATGAAACCCCAGCGGGGATCCAGCGCAGAGAGCCGGACGAGTTCGGCGGCGAGCAGCTGGTCGGCGTCCACCTCGAGGCGCTGGGCGCGCGAGCCGTTGCCGAAACCGAGGAGACGGTCGAAGAAGGCCCGCAGCCCTCGGGTGTTGCGGCGGGCCTCGTAGTCGCCGTCCCCGGCCCGCAGCTGCGCGAGGAAGGCGTCCCACTCCTCGCGGGTCTCGGGGTTGGGCATGGCCCGGCGCGCAGAGTAGCTGCCGATGGCCTCGATGAAGGATTGGTCAAGAGGCTCGAGAACCCGCCGGGCAGGCGCATAAGTCAGTGTGGCGCTCACTCAGGTCACCTTGTCAGTTCAGTTCGGTTTTTCGGTTCGGCGGGGTGGAATCAACGGGTCTTGCAGGTGCGCGCCCGTCAGGTCTGTACATGATGAAATCACAACTATTTTATTTGGCAAGGCGGACTCACCGAATCCGCAGCGTCGCGCCCGGTTTGAGAGCCTTCTCAGAGCTGGCTCACAGCCCTGTCATGGTTTCAAGCCCGCTGGCGGCCCGAAATGACCGGATTCTGCCGTCGCAAGATTTTCTTACTCGACGATGGGGCCAACCGTGCGGGTGCGCTTGAGCTCGAAGAAGCCTTCGTAGGCGGTCACGAGCGAGACGCCGTCGAAGAGGCGGCCGGCCTGCTCCCCCGTGGGTGCGGGGCTGATGACCGGACCGAACAGGGCCTTGCCGTTGATGTGGATGACCGGGGTGCCGACCTCGGTGCCGACCGGGTCCATGCCGGCGTGGTGGCTGGCGCGCAGGGCCTCGTCCCAGACGCCGGTGGTGGCCCGCTCGGCGATCGAGGCGTCCAGAGCGAGGGCGGCGAGCGCCGCGCGGACGACGCGGACCTCGCCCTTGGTCTCGCCCCTGAGGTGGTAGCGCGTGCCGAGTTCGGTGTAGAAGGCGCGCAGGGCGCCCTGGCCGTAGGCCTGCTCGACACCGATGGCGGCACGCACGCCGATCCAGCCGCGGTCCATCTCGGCCTGGTAGCCGGGGTCGAGTTCGCGGCCCTCGTTGAGGACGGACAGGCTCATCACGTGGAACTCGGTGCGCACGGGCCGTACTTTCTCGACCTCGAGCATCCAGCGGCTCGCCAGCCATGCCCACGGGCACAGGGGGTCGAACCAGAAACCGACGGTCTGCGGCCGGGCGGTATCAGTGGTGCCAGTCATGTTTCCACTGAACCCGCTCGGGCGCCCTTGCACAAGTACTTCTCCGTTCTCGGCGCGCCGCGGGCACATCGCCCATTCGTAGCGGGCGAGGATGAATTGAGACGCGGTTCCCCGCGCACCGCGGGAGCAGGAGATTGTGCGCGAGTACCGAATGTTGGCTTTGGGATGGCGCTCCGCGTTAGCCTCATAACCGAGCCGATGATTTCTTCGACAGTTGGGAGACCACTGATGAACCCGGCGAACATCACCAGGGACGAGGCCCGTGGCCGGGCCGAGGTGCTGTCCACGACCGCCTACGAGGTCACCGTCGACCTCACCGGCCATGGCGTGGCGGCCTCCCGCCTCGCCGAGCCTGAACAGACCTTCCTGTCGACGAGCACCGTGACGTTCACGAGCACGGAGGCGAGCACCTGGATCGACCTCATCGCCGACGAGCTCGTGACGGCGACCCTGGACGGCGAGCCCCTCGACCCGGCGAGTTTCGCCGACTCGCGCCTGCCCCTGGAGCTGACCGCCGGCGAGCACGAGCTGACCGTCACGGCGATCTGCCGGTACTCGCGCACCGGAGAGGGCCTGCACCGCTTCGTCGATCCGGCCGACGGCAATGTCTACCTGTACACGCAGTTCGAGACGGCCGACGCCCGCCGCATGTACGCCTGCTTCGAGCAGCCGGACCTGAAGGCCACCTTCCAGCTCACCGTGCGCGCCCCGGCCGGGTGGACGGTGCGCTCGAACGCCCCGACGCCCGAGCCGTTCGGCCCGGACCCGGTCGGGGCCGAGATCTGGGACTTCGCGCCCACCCCGCGCATCTCCACCTACATCACCGCGCTCGTCGCCGGCCAGTACCACGTCGACCACGGCACGGTCGAGTCGGCCAAGGGCACCCTGGACGCCGACATCATCTGCCGCGCCTCGATGCTGCCGTACCTGGATGCCGAGCGCATCCGCACGACGACCCAGCGCGGTTTCGAGGTCTACGAGGAGGACTTCGGGCGCCCCTACCCCTTCGAGAAGTACGACCAGCTGTTCGTCCCGGAGTACAACGCCGGGGCCATGGAGAACGCCGGTGCCGTCACGATCCGTGACGAGTACCTGTTCCGCTCGAAGGTGACGAGCGCCTCGTACCAGACCCGCGACAACACGATCCTGCACGAGCTGGCCCACATGTGGTTCGGCGACCTGGTGACGATGCGCTGGTGGGACGACCTGTGGCTCAACGAGAGCTTCGCGGAGTGGAGCGCCTACCACTGCCAGTCGCGCATCGCGGCGCGGTACGGCGGCACCGATCCGTGGGTGAGCTTCGCCAACGCCCGCAAGGCCTGGGCCTACACCGCCGACCAGCTGCCCACGACGCATCCGATCGCCGCCGACATGGTCGACCTGGAGGCGGTCGAGCAGAACTTCGACGGGATCACCTACGCCAAGGGCGCCTCGGTGCTCAAGCAGCTCGTCGCCTACGTCGGGCAGGACGCCTTCCTGGCCGGGGTGCGCCAGTACCTGGACGACCACGCCTTCGCGAACGCCCAGTTCTCGGACCTGCTGGAGGCACTGGGCCGGGCCGGCGGCAAGGATCTGGCCGAGTTCTCCCAGCAGTGGCTGTCGACCAGCGGCGTGAACACGCTGTCGTGCGAGATCACCACCGACGAGGACGGTGTCATCTCCGGCTTCTCGGTCGCCCAGAGCGCCCCGGCGGCCCACGAGACGCTCCGCACCCACCACATCGCCATCGGGCTCTACGACGTCGTGGCGGACGAGCTGGTGGCCACCGACTCGCTGGAGGTGGACGTGCACGGCCCCGCCACGCCGATCGCGGCGCTCACCGGCCGCAGCCGCCCGGCCCTGGTCCTGCTCAACGATCGCGACCTGGGCTACGCCAAGGTGCGGCTGGACGAGGACTCCCTCGCGACGGCCGTCCAGCACGTCGCGCAGATCACCGACCCGCTGGCCCGCGCGCTGGTGTGGAACACGGCCTGGGACATGACGCGCGACGCCCAGCTGACCGCCGCCGACTACATCACGATGGCCATCGGCGGCGCCGGCGCCGAGACCGATATGACGGCCGTCACCACCCAGCTGGCCCGCGCGCTGGTCGCCGCGACGGCCTTCACCGCGCCCGCCCAGCGCGAGACCAACGGCGCCGCCCTGGTCGCCGGCATCGCCGCAGCGCTGAAGGACACGACCCCCGGCAGCGAGCACCAGCTGGCCTTCGCCGACGCCCTGGTGGCCTCCGTCAACAATCCCCAGGGCGCCAGCCTCATCGCCGGCTGGCTCACCGGCGAGGAGGTCCCGCTGGGCCTGAGCATCGACCAGGACCGCCGCTGGGCGATCCTGACGAGCCTGGCCCGCATGGGGGCCGTCGACGACGCGCGCATCGAGGCCGAGACCCTGACCGACAGGACGATCTCGGGTGCCGAGCGCGCGGCCGGAGCCCGCTCGGCGCTGGCCGATGCGGGCGCCAAGGCCAGGGCCTGGGAGCTCGCCACCGAGCAGCTCAGCGTCCCCAACGCCACCCACCTGCACATCTGCCGTCAGTTCATGCAGTACGGCCAGGAGGACCTGCTCGCCCCCTACGCCGAGAAGTACCTGCGGGTCGCCGAGCAGATCAGCTCCAAGTCGGGTCCGTGGGCCACCCAGGGGCACGCCGTCTCGAACGCGGTGCTCACCTGGCTGTGGCCGGCCCCGCTGGCGACCGGCGAGTTCATCGCCCGCCTCGACGAGTGGATGGCCTCGACCGAGCTGTCCGAGCCGGTGCGGCACACGATCTCCGAGCGCCGCGACGCGGCGCTGCGGGCGCTGGCGGCCCAGGAGTTCGGGGCCGGGGCGGCCGGCTCGCCGTCGGACTGAGGCACGGCCCCGCGCCGGCCGGGGCGCAGGGGACAGGAGCGCCGGGGCGACCGTCGCCGGCGGCTGTGAGCCTGCCCGTCAAGGGGCACCCAGGGGCGCCGAGGCGACCGGCCCCGCCGACAGGGCGGCGGTGGATCCGGGGCCGCACCGGATGCGGATCCGCCCGGCCCGTCACGAACGAGGGCCGGGCGGGCCGGCTCACTGGTCCAGTTTGAAGATCCTCGTCGGGTTGTCCACGACGAGGGCCCTGGCCTGCTCGACGGCCTCGTCCTCGTCCAGGCGGTGGGTGGTCACCAGGGCGGCCAGGTGCGCCGCGTCCAGGCGGCGGCTCATGTCGTGGCGCGCCGGGATCGAGCAGAAGGCACGGGTGTCGTCGACCATGCCGCAGATGCGGCTGAAGCCCGCCATCTCGGTGACGTCCTGCTTGAACCGCATGATCGACTCGGGGGCGTCCACGAACCACCACGGCACGCCGATGTAGACGCTGCGGTACCAGGCCGCCAGCGGTGCGATCTCGCGGCTGTACACGTCCTCGTCGAGGGTGAAGATGACGAAGTTGAGGTTCGGGTCGTTGCCGTAGGCGTTCAGCAGCGGCTGCAGGCCGCGGGTCACCTCGAGCTTGGCGGGGATGTCACCGCCCACGTCGGCGCCGTAGCGCGCGAAGGCGTCGGCGTCGTGGTTGCGGACGACGGCCGGGTGCACGGTCATGGTGAGACCGTCCTCGCAGGCCAGGCGGGCCTGGTCGGTGAACAGGTGACGGCGCAGGGCCAGTGCCTCGTCCGTGGTGGCCACACCGCGGCGGGCCCTGTCGTAGAGCCTGGCGGCCTCGTCGTGGTCGAGGATCAGGGTGACCAGAT
Source organism: Propionibacterium australiense (assembly GCF_003666605.1). GTDB lineage: Bacteria > Actinomycetota > Actinomycetes > Propionibacteriales > Propionibacteriaceae > Propionibacterium > Propionibacterium australiense. The sequence continues at coordinate 140,230 of NZ_RCIV01000003.1, forward strand.
CGGCGTGCGAGTGGTCGGAGCTGACCGCGCCGTGGTCCTTGAAGTACCGGCGGCGTTCGGCCATGGCCTGGGTGTAGCCGTCGATCGTGCCGACGTCGACGCCCGCGGCGGCGCCGAGCGCGTCGACGAGCTCGTTCCAGTCCGGACGTCCCGGCTCCAGGTAGCGGTCGGGGCGGAAGGTCGGCACGACGCGGTGCCGGGCGCTGAACTCGGTGTCGGCGGCCAGCTCGGCGTGCAGGCCGAGGTCATCACAGGGATCATCGGTGGTGGCGATGAACTCGATCCGGAAGGTGTCCATGAGCCGGCGGGGACGGAAGTCCGGGTCGTCGATCCTGGCGGCGATGGTGTCGTAGATCGTGTCGGCGGTGGCGGCGCTGGGGCGCACGTCGACACCGAAGATGCCGACCAGCTGGTCGACCAGCCAGTAGCGCATCGCGGTGCCGTTGAAGTCGGACCAGTGCTCGCACAGCAGACGGAATGCCTTGCGGTTGTCGGCCTCGCTCATCTGGTCCCCTCGCCCGACGCCGAGGTCGGACAGCTCGACGCCGTTCGCGTGCAGGACCCGGTTGATGTAGTGGTCGGGCGTGAGCAACAGCTTGGTGGGGTTGCCGAAGTGCTCGTCGTGGGCGAGCCAGCGCGGCGGGACGTGGCCATGCGGGGAGATGATCGGCAACTCGCGCGTCGTGGCGTAGATCCGGCGCGCAACCTCGCGCGTCCCAGGATCGGCCGGGAACAGGCGGTCGTCATGGAGGGTCAACGGTGAAGCCATGGCGCAATGGTGCCGTCCCCGCCGCGTTCCCGCCCCGTGTTGCCCAGTATTGCGCCGAAGTGTTGCCATTGGTTGCGCGTCCGGGGCCCGAAGACCGCCCTCTCACCGACGATGTCGCCGTGCGGACTCGCGCTGGGCCACCGGCTGGGTCTAGCGTGAGGGCGGGTTCCCCACGAGGACCCGGGCCGGGAGGACCCGGTGCCCACCACACGCGGGAAGGACGACGCAATGGAGTGTCAGACGATCGGCGGAGCCGGCTGCACGATCAGCCCCGAGAGGCTCGACGCCTTCCTGTCCGAGCAGCTCGCCGGACTCGACGTGGACGGCAGATCAGTCGCCCTGGTCGTCCCGGATGACACCCGCTCGTGCCCGCTGCCCCGGCTGCTGCGGATCGTCCACCGCAATCTGGTCGACCGGGCCAGCGAGCTGGTCTGCGTCATCGCCCTGGGCACCCACGAGTACATGAGCCCGGAGAAGATCGCCGAGTGGACCACTGGTGACCCCGGCGCCGACTTGGCCGAGGCCTACCCGGGCATGGAGATCGTCAACCACGAGTGGAAGGACCCCGCCATGCTCGTCGGGGTCGGACGCATCAGCGGCGAGCGCATGGCCGAGCTGAGCGACGGACGACTGTCTGAGGGCTCGGACGTCCACATCAACCGGCGTGTCGTCGAGGCCGACGTGAAGCTCGTCATCGGCCCGGTCCTGCCGCACGAGGTCGTCGGGATGTCGGGGGGCAACAAGTACTTCATTCCCGGCGTGGCCCAGGAGGAGTTCATCTCGCGCACCCACTGGGTGGGCGCGCTCATCACCAGCTCGCACATCATCGGCACCCCGGCGGTCACGCCGGTACGCGCAATGATCAACGAGGGCGCCGCGATGATCCCCGGCGAGCGCTACTGCATCGCCTTCGTCGTCCGTTCGCACACCACCGAGCTGGAGTCGGTCTCGATCGGTTCCCCCGAGGACGCCTGGTACGCCCAGGCCAGGATCGGCGCGCAGACCCACGTCGAGTACGTCGACGAGCCGATGGGGACGGCGCTGAGCGTCATACCGGACCGCTATCACGACATCTGGACCGCCGCGAAGGGCTTCTACAAGATGGAACCGGCCGTCGCCGCAGGCGGCGAGGTCATCATCTACGCCCCCCACATCACCGAGGTGAGCCAGGTGCACACCGAGATCTACGAGATCGGCTACCACTGCCGTGACTACTTCGTGAAGCAGTGGGACCGTTTCCGGCAGGTGCCGTGGGGCGTCCTGGCCCACTCGACGCACCTGCGCGGCCTGGGTTCCTACGACCCCAGCACCGGCGTGGAGGCCGACCGGGTGCGGGTCACGCTGGCCACCGGCATTCCCCGCGAGGTCTGCGAGGCGGTCAACCTCGGCTACCGGGACCCCGCGACGATCGACCCCGACGAGTGGGCGAGGCGACCGGGCGTCACCGTGATCCCCGACGCCGGCGAGGTGCTCTACCGGCTGCGTTCGGGTGGCATCGACGGCGCCGAGGGCCCCTTCACCGTCACCAGCGTCCAGCCGGTCGGCTGACGGCGCCCCGTCCCGGGGCTCTGCCGGTGCGCCCGAGTTCTGCTCAGGCCCCGGCCCGGGCCGGGCCGGTGGAGGCGCGCTCGATGAGCCGCATCGGCATGACGAGCGGCTCCATGAAGTCGGCCGGCTCGTCGTGGTGCTCGATGAGCGAGATGACACTCCGGGCCGCCTTCTCACCGACCAGGCCCAGCGGCGAGGCGATCGAGGTGAGGCGCGGCGTGACCAGGTCGGAGGCGAAAATGTTGTCGAAGCCGATGACGCTGAGCCGATCGGGTACCCGCACCCCGGCGGCAGCCATGCCGCGCAGGACGCCGATGGCGATCAGGTCGTTGTAGGCGATGACCGCGGTGACCTTGTGCTCGTGGATCTGCGGCAGCGCCTGCTCCCCGCCGCGAACGGTCGGCATGACGGGACCGAGTCTGCAGTCGACCATGCCCAGTTCGGAGGCGGCCTCGTGGAAGGCGCGCCAGCGGGCGCCGTCGGCCCAGGACGCCGGGGGGCCGGCGATGTAGGCGACGCGACGGTGCCCCAGCCCCGCCAGGTGCTCGAGGGCCCTGCGCACGCCGCGCTCGTAGTCACTGACGACGCACGGCAGGCCGGCGACGATGCGGTTGAGGACGACGGTGGGGACCTTCTTCGCGAAACCGCGCAGGGCGGTGTCGGACAGGCGCGAACTGGTGATGATGACGCCGTCCAGGACGGGCAGGGCACGCTCGAAGATCTCCCGCTCGTGGGAGCCCGACTCCTGCGCGTCGAAGAGCATCACGGCGTACCCGTGCTTGGTGCAGACCTGTTCGGCTCCGCGCAGCAGCGAGAAGAAGAAGGGGTTCGTGACGTCCGTGACGGCCAGGCCGATCATGTGCGTGTGCGCCGGCACGGCCTGCTGGTGGACGCGGTCGGTGCGGTAGCCGAGTTCGGCGGCGACCCTGCGGATGTGCTCGGCGGTGCGGTTCGACACCCGACCGGGTCTGCTGAACGTACGAGAGACCGTGGAGGGGCTGACACCGGCGGCCTTCGCCACGTCATAGATGGTCGTCTGCTTGGGCAGCTCGAAGGAGCCCTCGTCTCTTGGCGTGTCGCTCACAGCAGAACCTTATCGTCATTCTCGGTGTCCAGCACGCCGGCAAGACGGTGGCAACACCGGCGCGGCGGATGCCGGCGATGGCATGATGTGCGCGGGTAACGCTGCCCATGCGGCGGCTCCCGCAACCACAAGGAGATCCTCAATGACGGAACAGCCCGCCAAGGCGAACATCGGCGTCGTCGGTATGGCAGTGATGGGTTCGAATCTGGCCCGCAACCTCGCGCACCACGGGTACACGGTGGCCGTGTACAACCGCAGCTACGACAAGACCCGGGCTCTCATCGAGAACCACGGGTCCGAGGGCGACTTCATCCCGGCCGTGACCGCTGAGCAGTTCGTGCAGTCGATCCAGGCCCCCCGCTCGATCATCCTCATGGTCAAGGCCGGCGGCCCGACCGACGCCACCATCGAGACCCTGCTGCCCCTGCTGTCGCCCGGGGACATCATCATGGACGGCGGCAACGCCTACTTCCGCGACACCATCCGTCGTGAGCAGGAGATCTCGGCGAAGGGCTTCCACTTCGTCGGCGCCGGCATCTCCGGCGGCGAGTACGGCGCCCTGACCGGCCCGGCCATCATGCCCGGCGGCACCCCCGAGTCCTACCGGATCATCGGGCCGATGCTCGAGGACATCTCGGCCCACTACGAGGGCGAGCCCTGCTGCGCCTGGATGGGCCCGAACGGTGCCGGCCACTTCGTCAAGATGATCCACAACGGCATCGAGTACTCCGACATGCAGGTCATCGGCGAGGCCTACCAGCTGCTGCGCGGCGCCGGCCTGTCGAACGACGAGTGCGCCGACGTCTTCGCCGCGTGGAACACCGGCGACCTGTCCAGCTACCTCATCGAGATCACCGCCGAGGTGCTGCGCGCCAAGGACCCGCGTACCGGCAAGGACCTGGTCGAGATCATCAAGGACCGCGCCCAGATGAAGGGCACCGGCACCTGGACAGTTCAGACCGCCCTCGAGCTCGGTGTCCCGGCCAACGGCATCGCCGAGGCCGTGTTCGCCCGCGCCGAGTCCAGCCACGACGAGCTGCGCGCCGCAGGCCAGGCCGCGCTCCAGGGCCCCGACGGCACCGTCCGCGTGGACGACCGGGATGCCTTCGTCGAGGACGTCCGCAAGGCGCTGTGGTGCTCCAAGGTCGTCTCCTACTCCCAGGGCTTCGACGAGATCCGCACCGGCGGCCGCGAGTTCGGCTGGGACATCGACGTGGCCCAGGCCGCGAGCGTCTGGCGCGACGGCTGCATCATCCGCGCCGCCCTGCTCGAACGGATCCGCAAGGAGTACACCGCCGACCCGGACCTGGTCTCGCTCATGTGCTCCTCCTCGGTGGCCCCCGAGATGGCCGCCAACCAGGACGCCTGGCGCCGCGTCGTGGGCCTGGCCGCCGCATCCGGCGTCCCCGCGCCGGTGTTCAGCGCCACCCTGGCCTACTACGACATGGCCCGCGCGCCGCGGGTGAGTGCGGCCCTCACGCAGGCCCAGCGCGACTTCTTCGGCTCGCACACCTACGAGCGCGTCGACGAGCCCGGCCACTACCACATCGAGTGGACCGCGGACCGCTCCGAGACGAAGATCGACTGAACGGACGGTTTTCTCCGCTTCTTTGATGAGGAGGCCCGGCCGGTGATGGCGGGGCCTCCTCGCTTTCTCGCCCAACAGGGCTCAGCTCGGCCTGAGTATCGGCTCCAGACTGGATCTTCGCATTACGCTCAGAGCATGGCGATCAACTGGACCATGGATGAGCTCATCCTTGTGTGCGACGAGCTCCAGCGCAACCGCTGGGAATCAATCCGGCTGGCCGATGAACGTGTTACCGAGCTCTCAGAGCTCCTACGCCGGTCACCCTTTCATCCCCTAGAGCAACCCGACGACAGCTTCCGGAGCAGAGCAAGCGTCCACCTGAAGCTGGAGAACCTGCGGACCTGTCACCCCTCCTATCAAGGCGCCCCCACACATGCGTCACGTTTGGACAGTGAGGTGGTCGAGAAGTTCATTATTGACAGTGCGGGCATGGCCACTCATGCGCAGATGATCAGGAATGCGATCGTGAATGAGACCGTGAGACCCGATGAGATATCAGCGATCCAAACCCACGATCCAGAGATGACAGTCCGTGAAGGAAGCATAGTCGCCGTTCTGCAGCAGCGCAGGGAACGTGACCCACGCATCCGGAACCATAAGATAAAACAGACCCGAGAACAGCGGGGAAGCATCTCCTGCGAGGTGTGCGGCTTCGATTTCGAAGAGTTCTACGGAGACCTCGGAAGCGGCTATGTCGAGGTTCACCACCGCCAACCTCTTCATGTTTCTGGCACGACCACGACCCGACTGACAGATCTCGCACTGGTTTGCTCGAACTGTCACCGGATGATTCACCGAGGATATCCACTACTTCCGGAAGAACTCGCCAACCGTGTGCAGCAAGCAAAAGAGCGGAACCATTCCGGGGCTAAAATGCCGTGTTGACTCTATCCAACATCAGGACAACCAAAGGAAAGCATTGTCAGACAAATATTCAGCACCCCGGCAAGTACTCGACGCTGCACTTTTTGCTTGGAGCATCCATGGCGAAGCCTGTCAAGTCAGAGACATCACAGATAAAGCCCCCGGCTTGTTCGCCCTGCTGTTCGCGAGCCACTCAAGACAGTTTGAATTCATCATCGATGCAAGAATGAACGAGGTTAGCTGGACACTACTTTCACAATGGCCACGCTTCAAGACGTACAAGTTCCGAGCCCTTGTGCCACGATCATCATTGAACCTCGCCCGTGAATACCTTTACCAAAGTGATTTTGAACTACAGAGCTGGTGGATTGAACACGACAGAGTTTTCTTTGGAACGATGGAGACGGTCTGATGCCCCCTGCAATAAACCCTCAAAACATCATTGCACTTATATGGGATTTTGACAAAACACTTACACATGGCTACATGCAGGAACCGTTATTTGATGCGTTCAACATTGATCCTAATCAGTTTTGGAAAGAAGTCAACGAACTTGAAAGCTACTATAACAACAAAGAGCTCCCCGGAGGCCCTGCAAGAATCGGAAAGGACACGGTTTACCTCAACCACATATTGACATACGTCCGCGCGGGCAAATTTGAAGGGTTGACCAATCAAAAACTGAATGAATTGGGAGCTGATATTAAATTAGCACCAGGCTTACCAAATTTTTTTGAAAGAACACGCGAGCTTGTGAAAGCCAATGATCGGTTCAACAAGCATGGCATCACCGTCGAGCATTACATAGTTTCTACTGGGCTTCGAGCCATGATCGAGGAAGGCTTCCCGGAAACTTAGTTGACGGAATTTGAGCCTGCGATCTATTGCCCGAAGCAGCCCCTCCCGGATTCCTTGAGCAGCTCCCCGACATGAAATCCGAAGTCGTTGCGCAAGTTGGATACACCATTGACAATACGAGCAAAACTCGCGCCATTTTCGAAATTAACAAAGGCGTGAACAAAAACCCCTCAATCGAAGTCAATACAATGATCCCAGAAGACCAGCGGCGCGTACCAATCCAGAACATGATCTATATCGCGGATGGACCGAGTGATATACCGAGCTTTTCTCTCATCAACAGCAAGGGAGGGAAAACCTTGGGGGTTTACGCCCCAGGGGATGAGAATTACGAGAATGCCGCCAAACTCGAAGACCAGCGTCGCGTCAACAGCATCGCCGAAGCAAACTACGACGAAGGAAGCGCCGCAGATAAATGGCTCAGCAGGAGCATCAGAAAAATAGCTGAACGGATAGCAAAGACACGAGAGCAGGTCTTCGCCTCGTACGGAGGAGCACCAAGCCATGTGATATAATTACTGCTGTACCTTGCTGTCAGCGATGTTCCTCCACTTGAAACAAGTTGGCTTGAATCGAAATCAATCACGCGATGAAGACCAGCCACCCCTATCACATCGCCATCTTGGCACTGCGGCACAACCAAACGTAGGACTACGGGTTGGACAGCCAGTGGTTCACGAAACGCTGGGACAATCACTTGACGACGAGACCATGAGCCCGGAACTTATGCCAGCGCTACTTCAAGGACTTCATCCCACCCATCAGACGGCTGCGCGCCGCGCGCCTCTGTACTGCACGGATTTGAAGCAGGCATCGGCCTCGGCGATGACCACGTCCATGAGTTCGTCATCGGTACGGATGTCCAGCAGCAGCGGGCCCGTCCTCGCGGCGATCCGCTTCATGAGCTGACGCGCGAACTCCATGCGCCCACCCGGGTAGCCCGGTCCGCGCTGGATGATGACCCGTGCAGCAGCCACCACCAGTCGTTTGTTCCTGGCAACCGCGGTGCGCTCGAGCAGGGCACCGAACTCGTCCTCACCCAGCAAGGGCCGTGCCTCGCTCATGACCTCACCCAGCACGACCCAGCGTCGCCAGGCGAGCTTCAGGTAGTTGCGGTCACGGCCCGTCGTCTGGCGTCCAATCCAGCGTTCGGCGGGGAGGGTGAACTGGCCGTTCACCCATTCCCCCGGCCACCGGCGGTTCACGACGTCGGGGAACACGACCAGCGCGAGGTACGACCACGTACCATCGTGTGCGGCGTCTGCCGGGATGGGGCAGATGATCTCCTGGATGGCCCTCCCGAGCTGAACGCCCAGTTCGTCCCGTCCCTCGCGGGATCGTGCGTCGATGCCACCGACTCGTTCGACAATTCCCTGGCGCCATCGTTCCAGGTCCGAGGGTGATGCTGCTGCGCCGCCCGTGGGGTTCGGTGTGCCCTGCACATCGAGCCTGACCAGGGAGTCGGGAGGCGCACCACCGCCAAGGACACCGGAGTGCTCCAACAGCAGTTCATGGGCCTCGCTGGTCGACAGTCTCGGGATGAGCAGGAAACTCACTGGTCGCTCCTCAGGAATCTGGTGCTCCCCTGGAGAAGCGCGTAGACCCTGCCGGGGTCATCACGCATGAGTTCTGCCGCGCCCTGCAGGCTCTGATCGAGGAAGAGGTCGAACAGGGAACCGATGACCGCTCCCGCGCTCCCCTCCGGGTATTCCTGCCCCAGGTCGTCCCTGTCCCTGACCACCAGTTTGGTGAGCAGCTGCAGCAGCACGTCCCGTTCGAGCACCGACTTGGCGACGTCGGACCGGCCCTCCACCAGCTTGGCCCCCTCCTCGTGCCCGGTGTTCACGTACAGTCGGACCGCGCTCAGGTACGGTGCCGTGAGATCGTCGTCCTGGAACCTCAGCGACCAGACGCTGTCGCTTGGGAAGTCACCGCCCTTGAACTCGAATGCCTCGATCGGGAACACCGACCCGCTTCCCTCAAGCCTGAACCGGTGGGCCCTGCCTGATTCGTAGAGCCTGCTCCCCCGCAGGTGGGCGGCACGGTCCGCGCGTGACGTGCCGTCGGGGGCGTCCAGGACGATCTCGTAGCGGACCTCGAGTTCCTCGGCCACGGTTCCGGCCGGCAGTTGCGTAACCAGTACCAACGGGTGATCCCGAGGATCGAGAGGACTCGTCCCCAGGAATCGTTCTCCCGTTGCCGGGCAGTCGACGCGCAGCATCGCTCTCACCCCGGCGAGCCCGGGTTCGGGAGTGAGTCCGGTCGAGGAGAGCAGCAGGTCATTCTTGATCGTGAGTTCCCCCTCAACGGTCACCTCGGTGAGGTAATCCCAGTCCGGGATCACGGAGTCCGGCTCGTATGACTTCCCCCGGATTTTGAGCACCGGGGTAGCGCACTCGACCGCCAAGTCGGTCGCAGTTCGGAACGGCATGAGTTTCACTTGGTGACCTCGGTTCGGAAGGCGCAGTTCACCGCGACGTTCTCGGGATATGTGATGTCGATGAAGAAGACATCGCCTCCATGCACTTCCAAGGACTCCCCGCCCGTGACTTCTCCCATCGCGGTGGTCCATGAGTCGATCCGAACGTGATCCATGTCCCTGATCGGCCCGCTCCCATCCACCACGATCGAAAGGTCGGGCATCACCGTCATCGTGTTCACACCCGTCGGGGCCCGCAACTCCATCCGGGCCGACACCTGCCCGGGGGCTGAGTCACGGGACAGAGGCAGCAGGTCGCTGGACAGGACCTCGACAGCTTTTTTCTTCCCATTCCTGCGCAGACCTCCCGTGTTCCTCCTTTTCGAGGATGGGAGTCCGCTCGGATGGCCACCGTCGGTTCCCATGGCCAACACGCGCAGCGAGTCGGCAAGTTCCCCGGTCGAGACGTGTTCGCCTAGCGCAATGGAGGCATCTGCCGGCCTCAGGTACTCCACCAACGCCTCCTTGATCCGTTTCAGGGCGACGTTCACGTAGGTCTTCTGAGGTCTTTGGAGAGAACTGGGATTCCAGTCGTCATGAGTCGGAGGTTCGGCAGCGGCAAAAGCGTCGTCACACTCCTTGACCGGCTTGAACACCGCCACCCAGTTGTCCCTGCCATTCCGTAAGGACGGGTAATCATTCTCGCGCACCACCAACTCGGCCTCGTTGCGCATGAAAGTGACGGTGTTGGTGGTGTCGTTCTCCACGGGGAACAGGCAGGGAGTGATGGCGAGATGGCCGACGAGCATCTTGGGTTTCATGCACCAGATCTCCTCGACTCGGACGAAAACATCAGAGGACTCCTGCCCGGCTTGGGCCTCGCGGATCGCGGTCAGGCATCGTTGCCGCTCAGCCAGCTCTTGGGCGCCGTGCTCAGCGGAGAGCGGCACCTGCTCGCCATCCTTGGTGAGGCTGATCGCCATCTGACGGTCAGCAGGTTGACCTGGGATCATCTTCGGCCACAGGTTGCGGATGGTTGCATCTGCACACGCCCGGATGAAGGCCTCGCGTCCGTCGTCGAACACCGGATCCAAGATCATGATGGATGTGCCGGTCTCACTGTGCTGAAACCCTCGTTCGAAAAGCACCTCTCCCAGCTCATGAGCGTCGGAACCTGTGATCGGTTGCACGTTGTCGACACCCTTGCTGCTCGATCTGACACCCCACCACTGTTGTCCGGTGTAACGCTTCCCGCCCATGCTGAAGTTGGGGCTGACCGAGACCGCGATGAATCGTTCCTCGAAACCTGCCCCATTCCTGATCCTCGTCCAGACGAGGATCGTCCCGCACTGACTCGCCCTGAAGGAGGCGGTCTTCCCGAAGCCGTAGGTGCCACCACCGTACTGCTGGTCTCGCGGAGCACCGACGGTGAGTATGAAGTCCCGGAAGTTCGTGGAACTCCTCTTTGACACTTGAATGTCGTTGCGTGTCGGACCATCGAGACCGGTAGTGCCCCGGTCATGGATCTCCACGACTGGGAGCCTTGACTTCCTGACGGTCTCGGACAGTGGGCTGTCTGGGGCGGTCCGTGGCACGACCATGTCCCGTAGGACACTCATTCTTGCCGCGTCGAGGGTCGTGAACCTCATCTGGTACTCCGGGACGACACCGCTACCGACGCGTGCATCCCAGCTGTTCTGGGCGGTCTCCCTCAGTAACAGACTCGGCACCTCGAGACTCGTCCCGAGGAGCTTCTTCGTTCCTTCCCCAGCGATGTCCCCGTCACGAAATGGTTTGGGCACCCAGTCGAGTTCGATCATGGCTGCTCGCTCATCATCTCGTCCAAGCAGGCGCCAAGTTCCTCTCCGCTGAGCGGTTGCTCGGAAACCAGATCCAGTGTGTACCTCACTCTCGTGATGGCATGGCGACGGTGCTCGGGAAGGTCTGCAGAGCGCAGCCCCGGAAAGTCCTGTCCAACGGACCAGGCGACCGGCGCTCCCACGGTCTCGTAACGCACGTCGTCAGGGTCGGCGCCGAGCAGGAAGCCGTATTCCGCCAGCTTCCCGACCAGTTCAGAGCGCGATACACCGAGGTCCACCAGTTCCTCGACCCGATCCTGGATCGTCTGCCCCGAGGAGGTCTCGCGCACCGGGACCCGTACGAGTACCAAGGGATGGTCGGCAGGGGGATCCAACTGCTCCAGACTTGATACCACGACGGACATCCCCTCCTTGTCCGAGGCCTTGACCTCAAGATCGGCGCGTGGTGTCGTCACGTCGTGCACCGTGCCCGAGGGACCGGTCCAGGAGTCCAGCGCGTAGTTGGCGTTCCTGCTCGCCAGCCAGCTCAGCACTTCCAGTTCACCGAAGAGCCCCCGCCTTGTCTCGCTTCTCATGGCCTTGGCCGGGCGCAGCAGGTGCTTCCATTCCCTGAGCACGCCTTGAAGCACGGATCCCGGCTCGTGATCGGCGATCTGGACACGACGTGTGATGTCGTCGACGAGCGAGGAGAACACCTCGTGGAACTGATCCGAGCCGCACATCAGGTCCATGTGGCGGTGCCCTGTCCTTGGGTCCACCCAGTCGGTCAGGGACAGGACGTCACCATGAACCTCGGTGAAGGCGTAGTCGTCGTCGATCGGCACGAGCAGGTGACGCGCCGCACTCGAGTCCACGGCGTACAGCATGGGGTGGACGCCGTCCGGCACGGGCCGGGTGACCATCGCCGCCGAGTCTCTTTCGTGCCCTTCGTACAAGGTGGCGAAGAGCAGCCCGAAGGCCCTTCTCGAGCCGCTCATTCCTCATCCCTCCACTCGTCGTCCTCCTCGGGCTCACCCAGGTCCACGTCGCTCGAGGGTCTGACGCTGACGAAGCTCCCCTGCTCCGTGTCGTCAGCAACGTTCGGGTAGACGATGCCGAATCCGAAGAGATCCTCACCCACCCCGGGTGGCATGTCGACACGCGTACCGAGTTTCTGGTCCTTGGCGGTCAGGTGACTGATCGGGTAGACCACGATGAGCCCATCACCACCGGCAAGTCTCCTCCTGATGGCCATGCGCTCCGGATCCGTGCTGTGCGGCAGGTCCTTGTAGACGCCCGGATCGATGTCGGCCAGACGGTCCGCCGGGGACATGATGGCCTTGAAGTCCAGCTTCTCCACGGTGCTGCCGCGAAGTGGTGCGCGTCGAAGCATGGGAATGCTGACCCCTGCCACGTGAAGCTCGCCAAGGCTCTCCCCCGCCCCACGAGTTGAGTTGCCGGCCAAGACGACGTTCCAGCCGCTGCTCCGGGCGAAACGGTCGAGCCACTCGATCGCCGAACCGAGCAGATCGGGATCGGCGAAAACCTTCTGGTCCTGGTGAAATCGGTAGCCCCGGAGGAAGTCGATCACCTCTTGTGTGGTGAGCCCGCGGGCGATCCACCGGTGACCGCCCTCCGTCAGCAGGCGCAGTTCGTGGTCCCCCAACAGCTTCTCGAGGGCTCTGAGGTTCTCGTGCGTCAGCCGTGGACTGCCATCCATGATGAAGGTCTGCTGGCGCACACCGCTCATACTGACCTGGACGACACGGGCGTTCGTCATCTTCCCCGCAGCGGTGATCTCCAAGCGACCTGGGTGGCTGCGCACCTTGACCCCGACCTGCCGCGGGGTGAACTCACCGCCCTCAAGGGACCTGATCTCGTCTCGGAGGTCCTTCTCGACGAGCGCCAAGAACGCGTAGTCCCTGTCGAGACCGTCGGCCACCCAGATTCGGGGCAGGTCCTCGTAGCCCGGGCGGTAGCCGAACCAACGTCCCATCTGCATGAGGGTGTCGTAGGTGTTGGAAGTCCTGGTGAAGTAGGAGACGACGAGGCCCTCAAGAGTCAGACCACGGGACAGGGTGCCGCCACCGACGGCGATGACCGTTCTCGGGTTGTCGTCGTAGTTCAGCCTGTCCTCCGACTGCCCGTTGTCGACGATGACCTCCATGTCGCTGAGCACCTGCGGAACCTGTTCGGCGACAGCACCCCAGGAAGGATCGGCCTGTCCCTCAGGGACCTCGATTCTCTTGTACTCCTTCTTCCAGGACTCGTAGAAGGGTGACAGTCCCTCCCCGTGGTGTTGTTCCACGTCACGACGCATCCCGTCGACCACGACCCGCAACCGTCCCTGCATGGCGAAGTGCGGGTCCGTGTAGTGCGTCGTGTGGACCAGCATGGACGAGTGCCCTCGATGCCCGCGTGCTCTCCGCACGGCGCTGGCCACGACGAACCACTTGACAGCATCCACCAAGGAATTGGGCGGTTCGGGGTCGAAACCTTCTCGTTGTGCTTTCCTCGAGGGAGGCCTCAGGAGTTCGGAATCCCCAAGAGGAATGATCCTGACAATGTCGAGGCCCTCCGACTGGGGATCGGGGTTGTCGACATCGGGGTCGGCGAGCCCGAAGACCTGCTCGGCACCGAGATACCCGTCTCCGGGATCGAGGGTGTAGACAAAGTCCGAGGGGAAGAGGTCCTCCTCATCGTCGGGGTCCATGAGCACATTGGCGAAGGGGGTGGCCGTGTAGGCAACGTAGGAGCCACTCGGGACGAGGGCCCAGATCTTGCGCAGTGCAGCATTGATGGCCGAGATTCTCTCACGAGCCTGCTCGCTGTTCGGGGTCGCCTGATCGGCCTCGTCATCGACGATGAGGATCGGGCACTTCTCCCGTATTTCCTCGGGAACGCCCCGAAGACTCACCTCAAGATTTCTCAGCCTGGTCTTGTTCTTCTTGACGACGGCACACAGTCGGAGCCGACTGTTCCTCCCCATGAGCGAGACCATCTCGTTCCCGCGATCGAAGTCGTTGTTGTCGACCCTGGTCAGGTGGTGCCAGAACTCCTCGTCGGTGAAGAGATCCCTGTCCAGACGACTCTGGGTCTGCTCACGAAGGTTGTTGTGCAGTCCCGACAGCACGATGACGAAGCGATAGCCCATGTCAACGGCACGGGCGATCAGCCCAGCGAAATGGCGGGTCTTGCCGGACTGCACATTTCCCATGACGAGGCCCTTGCGACGAGTTCCAATCTCGCTGGGCGCGACTAGGAGAGAGCACACGTCCATGGTCGTACGGCCGAGTTCGTCCAAGCCCAGTGCGCCACCGCTCTCGAGCAGGGCCCTGTACTGCTGCCATCGTTCTCCACTCATCAACGCAGTCGGGCAGGGCTGAGAACCCTCGTACGCATTCACATCAGCGACGACGTTCTCGACCACCCGATTCCGATCCATGTCGTTCCTCAACGAATCGGCGACTTCCTGAACGAATCCCCTCGGTACGTGCTTTCTCAGCTGATGAGTCACGTGATCGACCGCTTGATCCATCGGTTCTCGCTTGACCATGACCCGCCGCAGGATCGCGGCCTCGACCTTGTCCCACGCGGCACTGCGTGAGTCTTGTCCCCCCGAATTCATGACAGAAACGTTATCCCTCCACGACCGCAGCCTTGACAAGGGTGGCTGCCTCCCTCGCCGGTAAGTGTTCCCACAGCCTGATGACGGACCACCCTTGGTCCTCCAGAATCCTCGTGGTCTCCTCGTCCCGGGCGACGTTCCGCGCCAGCTTCTCCCGCCACCAACCACCGTTGTGACGTGGTTCGACAGCGTGCTCGGGGCAGGAGTGCCAGAAACAACCATCGACGAAGACGGCCACCTTTCTTCCGGGGAACGCGATGTCGATGGTCCGGCGAGGTTTGCCCGGGACCGGATAGTTAACGCGATAGCGAAGGCCCTCCGCGAAGAGGAGCTTCCGCAGCTCGAGCTCGGGTTCCGTCCCAGTCCGGGGCTGCGTCTCCATGCGCCGCCTCACGATGTCGGACAGTGGTTCTGGTCTGGTGACATGCGTCATTCCACGTGTCCGTTCGGGTCGAGGCCCAGGGTCGGGTCGAGCGTCTCGGTCCCCCTCGCGTAGGTGCAGTGCGCCACGAGCGGGCAGGCATCGCAGCGTGGTGCACGTGCCGTGCAGACCTGTGAGCCCAGCAGCCGGATCGCCGCCATGCGGGTCGGGGCCTTCGGGCCGGAACCGACCAGACGAGCCACGTCCAAGAGCCCATGTGAGTACTTGTTCCTCTGGTCCGATTCCGTCCCCAACGTCCTAGCCGCTACGCGGAAGCATGCCTGATTCCTCAGCAGGACGTCCTCACCACCGAGGACGAGGAACAGTCGCTTCTCCGCGTTACGCAGCCGCACTTCTTCCGCGAACTCGTCATCGACGGTGACCTGCACGTTCAGCAGCCGTTCGAGATTCGCGAGCAGGTCCATCTGACGCTGACTGCTCGCCAAACCTATGCATCGGTTGAGAAGAGTTCTTGAGAGGACCTGTTTGCCCAGCAGGGGCCGGATGGTCGAGGCCAGCCGCTGATCCCCGAGGTGCAGGCGGGACTGCGCGGCCATTGCCAGTGCCACGAGCGGTGTCACGTCGTGACCCGGGAACCAGACGCGCATGGCGCCCACCGCCTGTTCACGAGCCCAGTCAACCAAGGACACCTGCAGCTGCCTGACATCCTGCCATCCGATCTCCGGGGCCTCGCAACCAAGAGCAGTGGCAGCCGCCCTTCCTAGTGAGGGCGGTACGGCGTTCCCGATCTGCCTGAACGCGTCAGAACGTGTTCCCGCGAACCGGAACCTGTCGGGGAAGGTCTGGATTCGGGCGGCCTCCCGCACTGTCAGCGTGCGGTTCTCCTCGGGATGGATGTACCAGTAGCCATCCTTCGCGATGTGTGCGGTGATCGAACGGCTGAGACCATCGGGGTCCAACCTGTGGTACTTGTCCGTGAAGCTGTCCGCCCGATAACGGCGCAGGTCCGCCGGGATCTCTGAGTAGAGCATGTCCGGCTTCATCATTGAGAAGATGATGCGGTCATCATGCCTGACCGGTCTGGTCATGTGCTCGGTCAGGATCTCTCCTGCACCGCGTCTCATCTCACGCTGGAAGTCGTTCTCGGGGTCCTGCTGGTAAGGCATCTCCCGGCATCCGGTGTCGTCATTCAGGTTGGGGAGATCACTCAGCACGTCCCTAAGCAGAACCTTCGGGTCATCATCGGGCCAAGCGAAGTCCAATCCGTCACGACGAGCCAGCAGGATCATGCGCTGCCTGTGCTGGGGCACCCCGAAACGCCACGCGTCGACGAGGTTGATGCTCGTCGCGTAGCCATGTTCCTGGAGCGTCTCCGACATGTGACGCAGCACATGGAAGTCGTCGCTCAGCCCCATGTCCGGGACGTTCTCCATGAGAACGGCCCTCGGGTTCAACCGCAGGGCGATGTCGAGGAAAGCCTGCCACATCTGTTTCCGTGGATCGACAGCGGGCCGGGCACCGGACAGAACCAAGCTACGGATCTTGCTCCGTCCCGCCCTGCTGAAGGGCTGACACGGCGGCCCCCCTGCGACCAAGTCGATCTCGATGCCCTCGAACATGGTGATGAACTTGTCCCGGGCATCAGGGTCACCAAGATCCCAGTCAAGGGTCATACCGCCGAAGTTGTGGCGGTGGGTCTCCAGAGCGGCCTTGTAGTGGTCAACAGAGGCGGCGATCGTCCACCCAGCCTGCTCGACGCCAAGACTGAGACCTCCCGCTCCTGAGAAGAGGTCCACGGCCAACTTGGCACGGGCTTCCAGTTTCGTCTCGCACCAGTCCTTGAAACCCTCGGGACCGATGGAGTCCTCGTTCGGTGCCAGCTTGAGATATGTGCTGCGCGACATCGGAACAGCAACCGTCGACATGCCTGGCAGCCACCTCACTCAGCGTGTGACCCCACGACCCCGGGGACAGCACAATCATATGCATGCGCGCACCGAGACCTCGCCAGTGACACGAACCGGGACCAAGAGACTGGTCGCCTCACCGCCTTCGTGGCGCCGAACCACACCGAGAAGCCATCGGACACCGGGTCCGAGCCAAGCCCTCGGTTCATGAGGAACCGGGGTCCGACACCGATGAGGGGCGGGCGTTTCAAGACATGCGGGGGCCTCGAACGGCCGGATCCGACTGAGCCCGCTCCCGGGGCACCCCGGGCAGGGATGCTAAATCCAACAGGATTTGGCCGTTTCCGGGCTTTTTCGGCCTGAAACGGCCAGATCCTGTTGAAAAAAGCATGTCCTCGGCGTCCGTTGTGGACCTCACCGACCGGCTGGCCCGGTCTCGGCAACAATGGGCCCATGACCAAGATCGCTCTCGCCATCGCAGGCTCCGAGGCGTCCGGCGGGGCCGGCGCCCAGACCGACCTCAAGACCTTCGCCCAGCTGGGCGTCTTCGGCGCCACGAGCCTCACCTGCATCGTCTCGTTCGACCCCGGCAACGACTGGGCCCACCGCTTCGTGCCCGTCGACCCGCAGGTCATCCACGACCAGATCGAGGCTGCCGTCGCCGTCCACGGCCGCATCGACGCCGTGAAGATCGGCATGCTCGGCACCCCGGCCACCATCGACGTCGTGGCGCAGGCCCTCGAGCAGTACGACTTCGACCAGATCGTCCTCGACCCGGTCCTCATCTGCAAGGGCCAGGAGCCGGGCGCCGCGCTCGACACCGACAACGCCCTGCGCGCCAAGATCCTGCCCCACGCCACGCTGGTCACCCCGAACCTCTTCGAGACCCAGGTGCTCTCCGGCATGGACGAGATCACGACCGTCGAGCAGCTCACCGAGGGCGCCCGCCGCATCCACGACCAGGGCGTTCCCTACGTGCTGGCGAAGGCCGGCACCCTGTTCGACACCGGAACGGCACTCGACGTCTTCTACGACGGCACCACGATGGAGGTGCTCGAGGTGCCGGCCATCGGCAGTGAGCGGGTCTCCGGGGCCGGCTGCACGCTGGCGGCCGCCGTCACCGCCGAGATCGCCAAGGGCGCCGAGCCGCTCGAGGCCGCCCGCACCGCCAAGCAGGTCGTCGTCTCGGCGATCGAGCACCGCATGCACGGCAACGCCCCGTTCGACTGCGTCTACCAGGGCTACTACGGCCGCTGAGCGCCGCGGGACGTGCTGGTCCTGCGGTTCTTGTGCGTCATTGCACGCGAACCGCAGGACCAGGCTCGTTCAGTCGGTGACGAGGCGGGTGCGCATGGCCGCCGCGGTGTGCTCGGGCAGCGGGGCGGGGCGGCCGTCGTCGCCGGTGCGCACGAGCACGGTGCGTGAGCGGGTGAGCACCGGGGCGTCGGCGGCCCGCGGGTCGCAGATCTCGCAGCCGAGTGTCACCGAGGTGGTGCCCACGTGCAGCGGGGCCGTGTAGCCGATGTACGGCTCGGGGCGCCACTGCATCTGCTCCACGTAGTCGATCTCCTGACGGGCCACTACCCACCTGCCCGCCGTTGACCCCAGCCCCATGCCGGCCCGGGCCATCGACGGGTCGATCGCCGTCGTCGCCTCGATGCGGGCCTGCTGGATCCAGTCGATGGTGCGCACGTTGTTGACGTGGCCGTACCTGTCCTGGTCGCTCCACCGGGCGTAGAGCCTGGTCGGCTCGCCACGCCCCCTGAGCCGGGCCTTGGGCAGCGGGCGCCAGCGCGTCTCACCCTCGATGGCGATGTCGGTGAGGGCCCTGCGCTCGTCGGCGGTGAGCGGACGCAGCCGCTGGGTCTCGAAGTCGAAGGGACACATCGAGGTGCGCACGCGTCCGCGCAGCTGCCCCTCGTGCCAGATGCGATAGCCCATGATGAAGCGCGCCGCGCGCACCTCGACGGTACCGAACTCCACGGTGAGCGGCTCGGTGGAGTAGAGCATCGACTTGAGGTACTCGACCTGCTGGCTCACCATGACGCAGCCGTCGAGGAGCAGCTGGGGTGCCTGCGAGTCCATCATGAAGCGGGCCCGGGCCTCCTGGGTGAAGTCGATCGTCATGACGTTGTTGATGTGGCCCTGCGGGTCGAGGTCGGACCAGCGCAACGGGATGTCGACGGTGAAGGAGGCCATGGCTCAGGCCCTGCGGCTGTCGGTGGTGAGATCGGACCGGGAGTCCTGCTCGTACAGGGCGTCGATCGTGTCGGCGTAGCGCTCCAGCACGACGTTGCGCTTGACCTTGAGGCTGGGGGTCAGCTCGCCGCTGTCCTGGCTGAACTCGTGGTCGAGGATCTCGTAGCGCTTGATGGTCTCCCAGCGCTCCAGCCGCGCGTTGGCCCGGCGCACGAAGCGGTCGATGGAGGCCCGGATCTCGGGCAGCTGGGACAGCGTGGCGTAGTCGTCGCCGCCGTGGCCGTGTTTCCTGCCCCACTTGAGCAGGTCGGCACGGTCCAGGGTGAGCAGCGCGACGGCGTACGGGCGTCCCTCGGCGCTCACGACGGCCTGGGTGATGTACGGCACGTTGGCCAGCAGCGTGGACTCGACCTTCTGCGGCGCCACGTACTTGCCGTTCGAGGTCTTCATGAGGTCCTTCTTGCGGTCGGTGATCCTCAGATAGCCGTCCTCGTCGAACTCGCCGATGTCACCGGTGTGGAACCAGCCGCCGGCGAAGGCCCTCGCGGTCTCCTCGGGCATGTTGTGGTACCCGGTGGCGATCGTCGGCCCGCGCAGCAGCAGCTCCCCGTCGTCGGCCAGCTTGTGCTCGATGCCCGGGGTGACGGGCCCGACCGAGCCGAATCGGGGCTTGTTGGGTACGTTCACGGCTGCGATGGCTGCGGTCTCGGTGGCGCCGTAGCCCTCGATGACGATGATGCCGGCCGAGTAGAACCACTCCTGCACCTGCTCGGACAGCTTGGCCGAGCCCGAGATCATGAAACGGACCCGCCCGCCGAGGGTCTGCTTGAGCTTCTGGAACACCAGCCGGTCGGCGAGCGCGTAGCGGATGCGGACCGGCCAGGGCAGCTTCTTCCCGGCCAGGCGGTAGCCCCGCGACTCGCGGCCGACGGCGAAGGCCCAGCGCGCGATGCGGCCCTTGAGGCCCTTGGACGGGTTCATCGTCATGACGGTGGCGCGGATCTTCTCGTAGATGCGCGGCACGCCCACCTGGATGGTCGGGCCGGTCTCGCGCATGCCCTCGACGATGCGGTCGATCCGCCCGTCCACCACGACGCGGAAACCGATGGCCAGCTGGGCGGCGACCAGGTCGCGCCCGAAGACGTGCGACAGCGGCAGCCACAGGTACAGCGAGTCGTTCTCGTCGACGACGCCGTCCCACATGAGGCGCATGGAATGACCCTCGTAGGTCCAGCACCGGTGAGGCAGCTCGACGCCCTTGGGACGGCCGGTGGTACCGGAGGTGTAGATGAGGGTGGACAGGGTCTCGGGCCCCATCGTCGCGAGCCGCTCGGCGAGGACGTCCGGGTTGGCCGCCAGGTACTCGCGCCCCAGCTCGTGCAACCGCTCCCAGGTGACGAGACGATCGTCGGCGTAGCCGACGGGGCGGTCGTCGTCCATGAGGATGATGTGGCGGACCTGCTCGTCGAGATCTGGCAGCCCGATGACCTTCTGGGCCTGGATCCAGTTCTCGGCCACGACCATGACCGACCCGGAGTCCTGCAGGATGTACAGCTCGTCGTCCGGCTTGGTGTTCGGGTAGACGGTCGTCGTGGCGCCGCCGGCGCAGGCCACGCCGAGATCGGCGAGGATCCACTCGATACGCGTCATGGCCGCGATGGCCACCCGCTCCTCACTGCCCAGGCCGAGAGCGACAAGACCGGCGGCGAGTTCGTCGACCTCTCGCTCGGCCTGCCGCCAGGTGATGTCGACCCACTGCTCCGGCTCGGTGTAGAGGGGCACCTGGTAGGCCACGGCATCTGGGGCAATGGCCGCGCGGGCCCGGAACATCGCCGGGTAGCTGGGCTCGCACTCGGCAAGGATCCGTTCGCGAACGTCCGCCATGGGGCCGCCTTCCATTCAGCTGGGTCCGGGTATCGATCCCTGCCCTTCAGAGTACCGCTGCCTCACCGAGGCCACGTCCACCATGACAGACCTGGAGCCCATCACTGTTATGAGACTCTTTTCATAGAAAGTTGCAAGAAAAAACTTTCCACTTTAACCAAACCTGTGAACTCCCATAGGATGTCATGTATGGAAGAGGTCCCCTCCCCCCGCTGGCTCGATGACGAGCAGCAGATGATCTGGCGCAGCTGCCTGGCCGGTAGCGCCTACATCCTCGCCCAGCTGGGCCTTGCTCTGCGCGAGTTCGATCTCGACATCAACGAGTACGAGATCCTTGTGAGACTCTCCGAATCCGAAGCCCACGCGCTGCGCATGTCCGCACTCGCGGAGAACACCTATCAGTCCCGTTCACGCCTGACCCACACCGTCTCCAGGATGGAGAAACGAGGCCTGGTCACCCGCAAGAGGGCCCCCGAGGACCGTCGCGGCATCATCGCCGAGCTCACCGAGGACGGCATGGCACTGCTGCAGTCAGCGGCCCCGGTCCACGTCGAGTCGGTCCGTCAGGTCTTCATCGACCGGACCGATCCCGAGGACCTGAGAGCGGTCGGCCGGGTCATGGCGGCCGTCCTCAAGGACCTGCCCGCCAGCTCGTACGCGCACTGCTGACTCCTCCCCCAGGCCAGGGCCGCCGCCCCCAGGCCGCACCGCGGACCGGCGGGCCGGCGGGGCTGCCTGGGACACGCCGCGGAGCAGCCCGTACCGGGTGGCACACTATATCCTCGTGAGCGCACCAGTACGGGGAATGAGTCGTCTGCGGGTCCTGTCCCGCGAATCCGCGGACCGGGTCAGGGAACTCGACGCGATCCTCGGCCCCGGCAACTGCCTCAACCGTTCCGCGCTCGCCCGGGCCATCTACTCCTCTGACGCCTCGGTCTACCGCATCGTGCCGCAGGCCGTCGCCGCACCCCGCGACGTCGACGAGCTCGAGGGTCTCATCGACGCGGCCATCAAGGTGGGCATACCGATCACCGGTCGCGGCGCGGGCACCAGCTGTGCCGGCAACGCGGTCGGCCCCGGCCTGGTCATCGACATGAACCGGCGCCTGCGCCGCATCATCGACGTCGACCCCGAGGCGCGCACCGCCACCGTCGAACCCGGTGTGATCCAGTCCGAGCTGCAGGCCGCCACCAGACCCTTCGCACTGCGTTTCGGCCCAGACCCGTCCACCTCGGACCGCTGCACGATCGGCGGCATGATCGGCAACAACGCCTGCGGCCCGCGGGCCCTCGGATACGGCCGCAGCTCCGACAACACGCTCGAACTCGACGTCAT
The DNA here is from genome assembly GCF_003666605.1 of Propionibacterium australiense. GTDB lineage: Bacteria > Actinomycetota > Actinomycetes > Propionibacteriales > Propionibacteriaceae > Propionibacterium > Propionibacterium australiense. The sequence goes on from NZ_RCIV01000003.1 coordinate 162,494, forward strand.
CACCGGCACGGGCGAGCGCCTGCACCTGGGCGAGCAGGACAGCTCCAGCGAGACGTCCAGGCGCCTGGCCGCCCTCGTCGACGAGAACCTCGCCCCCATCCGCACCGAGTGCGGCCGCTTCACCCGCGAGGTCTCGGGCTATTCGCTGGAGCACCTGCTGCCCGAGCACGGGCGCCACACCGCGCGGTTCTTCGCCGGCACCGAGGGCACCCTCGGGCTCATCACGAGGGCCACCGTCCGTCTGGTCGCCGACGCCCCCTACAAGACGATGGTGGCCCTGGGCTACCCGACGATGCCGGAGACCGGCGCCGCCACCACGGCGATCCTCGAGTACGGCCCGACGGCGATCGAGGGCCTGGACTCCCGGCTCGTCCAGCTGGTGGCCGACCGGCTCGGCTCCTCGGCCGTGCCGGAGCTGCCCCGCGGCAAGGCCTGGGCCTTCGTCGAGCTCGTCGGCGAGGACCCCCTCGAGCTCGCCGACCGCGCCAGGCGGGTCGCCACCGGGTGCGGCGCCCTGGAGAGCTGGGTGATCGACGACGCGGCGCAGGCCAGGAGCCTGTGGGGCATTCGCTCCGATGCAGCCGGCCTGGCCGATGCCGCCCTCGCGGACCCCGCCTACGCCGGCTGGGAGGACTCGGCGGTCCCTCCCGAGAAACTCGGCGAGTACCTCACCGCCTTCAACCAGCTGCTCGCCGAGCACGACCTGCGCGGCCTGCCGTACGGCCACTTCGGTGACGGCTGCGTGCACTGCCGCATCGACTTCCCGTTCGAGACCCCCGGCGGGGTCGAGCGCTACCACGACTTCATGCTGGCCGCCGGCGCCCTGGCCGCCAGTTTCGGCGGTTCGATGTCGGGCGAGCACGGGGACGGCCGCGCCCGCAGCGAGCTGCTGCCGCTCATGTACTCCGACCGGACCATCGCCCTGTTCGGCCGGGTCAAGGACATCTTCGACCCCGAGAACCTCATGAACCCCGGCGTGATCGTCGACCCCGATCCCACGGACGAGGCCATCCGCGTGCCGGCAACGATCGCCGCCCCGCTGCGCATCGCCGACCCCGGCTTCGCCCGCGCCGTCCACCAGTGCAGCGGCGTCGGCAAGTGCCTGGCCGACACGACCGCCACCGGCGGCGTCATGTGCCCGAGCTACCAGGCCACCGGGGACCAGAAGGACTCCACCCGGGGCCGCTCCCGCGTGCTGCAGGAGATGATCAACGGCGGGCTGCTCACCGGCGGCTGGCGTTCCCCGGAGGTCGGCGAGGCCCTCGAGTTCTGCCTGGCCTGCAAGGGCTGCCGCCGCGACTGCCCCACCGGCGTCGACATGGCCGCCTACAAGTCCCGCGTGCTGTACGAGAAGTTCAGGCACCGCTTCTGGGCGCGTCCGCGCTCACACGTGGCGATGGGCTGGCTGCCCACCTGGGGACGCCTCGTCACGAGACTGCACGCCGGCGCGATCGGCAACCTGTTCCTGCAGACCCCCGGCCTGAAGCACCTCGTCCGCTGGCTCGCCCGGGTCGACCAGCGTCGCCCCATGCCCCGGTTCCGCACCGGCGGCTCGGCCCGTTCCGAGGCCGCGGCAAGCCTGCGCACCCGGCCGCAGGGCGAGGGCCGGCCGGTCGCGATCTGGGTCGACTCGTTCTCCGACGCCTTCGAGGGCAACCAGGCGATGGGACTGGTGAGGACGCTCATCGCAGCGGGCTACGCCCCGCGGATCATCGAGCAGGACGCCTGCTGCGGCCTGACGTGGATCACCACCGGCCAGCTCGACGGGGCCCGCCGGCACCTGCAGCATGCGCTCGAGGTCCTGCACCCGATCGCCGCCGAGGGCATCCCCATCGTCGGGCTGGAGCCCAGCTGCATGGCCGTGTGGCGCTCCGACGCCGCCGAACTGCTCGACGGCGATGAGCGCGTCGAGGTCGTCGCCAAAGCGGTGAGCACCCTGGCCGAACTGCTCGTCAGGACCCCGGGCTGGCAGGCTCCCGACCTGAGCGGGCACACGATCGTCGCCCAGCCGCACTGCCACCACTCGTCGGTGCTCGGCTGGGAGGCCGATCGGAAACTGCTCGAGTCGACGGGCGCGACGGTCGTGGCGCTGGCCGGCTGCTGCGGCCTGGCAGGCAACTTCGGGGTCGAGAAGGGGCACTACGAGGTCAGTGTCGCGGTCGCCGAGCACGACCTGCTGCCGGCCATCGACGCAGCAGGGCCGGACGCGATCCTGCTGGCCGACGGGTTCAGCTGCCGCAAGCAGATGAAGGACCTGCGCGACCGCACCGCGATGAGCCTGGGTGAGCTGCTCGCCGCCCACCTGTGACCATCAGAGCACGTGCAACTGCGTTTCTCGTGCGTCATTGCACGAGAAACGCAGGGTGAAGCGGTTCAGCTGGGGCTTCTACGTCTCGTCAGGTGCGCAGGGTCCGGGTCGGCGCCGCGGAAGGCCCGGTAGGCCGCGGCGACGTCGGTCGCGCCGCCGATGGCCAGCACCTCCCGGCGGAAGCGCTCACCGGCGGCCCGGTTGAGGCCGCCGTCATCGCCTGCGGCGTGCTCGGCGAACCAGGCGCAGGCGTCCGCGTCGTAGACCTCGGCCCACTTGTAGGCGTAGTAGGCGCCGTCGTAGCCCCCGCTCCAGATGTGCGAGAAGTAGCGGCTGTGGTAGCGCGGCGGGACGAGATCGAGGGCGAGTGCCCTGTCCCGGAGGGCGGTGGCCTCGAAGACGTCGATCTGCGCGGGGTCGTCCGGCAGCCGGTCCGGCGCCGCCGTGTGCCAGGCCTGGTCGATGCCCGTCGCCGCCAGGACCTCCAGGTCCTCGAAACCGGCGTCGGCGAGACGGCCGTCGAGCAGGCGCTCGACGAGTTCGTCGGGGATCGGCTCGCCGGTGACGTGGTGGCGGGCGTAGCGGGTGATGAGGGACGGCTGCCACGCCCAGTGCTCGTTGACCTGGCTGGGGAACTCGACGTAGTCGCGCGGGGTGTTCGTACCCGACAGGGAGGCGTAGCGGGTGTCGGCGAGCAGGCCGTGCAGGCAGTGACCGAACTCGTGGAAGCAGGTGATGACCTGGTCCCAGGTGAGCAGTGCCGGCTCGCCGGCGGCAGGACGCGTCACATTGGTGTTGAGCGTGACAACGGGTCGGTCGCCGGTCAGGGCGCTGGCGCAGACCAGATCGGTCATCCAGGCGCCGCCCTGCTTGGTGGGACGCGCCCACGGGTCGACGATGCACAGGCCGAGCAGGGAACCGTCCTCGTCGCGGGCCTCGAGGACGACGCAGTCCTCCGTGTAGCCGGCCAGGTCCTCGCGCCTGGTCATGGTGATCCCGTAGAGCTCACGGGCGGCCGCGAAGACGCCCTCGCGCAGCACCTGCCAGAACTCGAGGTAGGGACTGAGCGCGGCATCATCGACGGCGGTGGCGGCGCGCAGCCTGGCGGCGGTCCACGCCCAGTCCCAGGGCCCGAACTCCAGCCCCGGAGCCAGCCGCGCGAAGGCCTGCCGGTGGCGCTGCGCGTCGGCTCGGGCCTGGGTCATCGCCCGTTCCCCGATCCCGGTGAGCAGCGCCTGGATCGCGTCGACGCTCCGGGCACAGCCGTCGTCGGCGACGAGGGCCGCATGGGACTCGAAGCCCAGCAGTTCGGCGCGGCGTCCGCGCAGCCGGGCCAGCTCGATGATGGTCCGGCCGGTGGCGTTGCCGCCAGCGGCGCCGCGCCCGAGGGAGGCCTCGAAGACGCGGCGGCGCACCTCCTGGCGGTTCAGGCTCGCCAGCCAGTCCTGCCCGGTGGTGTTGACCAGCTCCAGCAGCCACCCGTCGAGCCCGCGTGCTGCGGCCGCGGTCGCGGCGGCCTGCCGCTGAGCCGGGGACAGGCCGTCCAGTTCGGTCTCGTCGGTGATGTGCACGGCCGCCTCGTTGCGCCCGGCCACGACGAGTTGCTCGAAGCGGGCCGAGGCCGTGGCGATGGCCTTGTTGAGTCCCCTGAGGGTCTCCTGCTCGTCCGGGGCGAGACCGACGCCGCTGCGCCGGTGGTGCCGGATCCGTTCGGACAGCCAGAAGGTGTCCTGCTCGTCCAGTTCGACCCGGCCGCCGGCTGCCGCCTCCTGGAGCGCCAGCAGCCGGTCGAACAGCGGGCGGCTCAACGCGATGGCGTCCTCGTGCCCCGACAACTGCGGGGCCAGGCGCTCAGCCAGTGCGTCGAGCTCTGGGCTCGTGTCGGCGTCACGCACCGTCGTGAACGCGCCCAGGGCCCGGGCCAGGGGCGTCCCCGCGAGTTCCCAGGCATGAATGACGTTCTCGGCGGTCGGCGGATCAGGGTCGGCAGCGAGCTCGTCGAGTGCCGCTCGCCGGGCCCGCATCGCCTCGTGGATGATGCGGTCGAAGGCCGCCGCGTCGAGACGAGCGAAGTCGGGCAGGTGGCACCAGGATTGTTCGGGCAGGACGGAGCTCATGCATCCATGCTCGTCCGCCGGCACAAGACATCTCCGGCGCGACACCCTGCCGGGAGCCGTGTCCACATTGGGGCGAAACCCGACAACCACTGATGCAGCCCCTAGAATCGCTGGCATGGGCAATGAAGACCATGTCGAGCCGATCCGAGTCATGCCAGATGGCACCGTCAAGCAGATCAACCCCCTGTCGGGTGTCGAGGTGTGGACCGTCCCAGGGCGCGGCAACCGCCCGCTGACGAGACCAGCCGAGAACGTCCACCCGCTGCAGCCAGGTGACAGCACGCACGCCTGCGTCTTCTGTCTGGGCCGGATGTCAGAGACTCCCCCGCCGAAGTCGCGCCGCGTGAAGACGGCGGACGGCTGGCAGACCCTCTCCGGCGTCCTGCCGAACCAGCGCACCGACACGGTGGCCGAGTTTCGGCGCATCCCGAACCTGTTCGAGATCCTCGGCTTCGGGTACTGGCAGACCAACTACGACTACCGGCCCTCTCCGAAGGTGATGGCCGCCTACGAGCGTTACCGGAACGACCCGGCCGGGCGCCAGCACCTGCTGAGCATCTGCCGTTCGAAACTGGCTGCCTCGGGGCTGAGCCCCGACCAGATCGACGAGGTCGGCGAGGAGCAGATGCTCGAGGACTCACTGGCCTTCTTCGCGTCCTCCCACGACGTCATCGTGGCCCGGCGGCACTACATGGACTTCGCCGCCGACAGCAGTCAGCTGGCCGGTTCCGGTTCACTGAGCGTCGAGGAGCACGAGCAGTACATCGCCTTCACGATCGAGGCGCTGCACGACCTGTACGAGGAGAACCGCTACGCCCGTTACGTGGCGGTCTTCCAGAACTGGCTGCAGCCGGCGGGAGCGTCGATCGACCATCTGCACAAGCAGCTGGTGGCGATGGACGAGCACGGCGCCCAGACGAACGCCGAGGTCACCACGCTGCGCGCCAACATCAACGCCTTCAATCAGTACGTGCTCAACGAGGCGGTGCAGCACAACCTGGTGATCGCCGAGAACGACTCCGCGATCGCCTTCGCCGGGTTCGGGCACCGCTACCCGACGGTCGAGATCTATTCGAAGTCGAGCACCTGCGAGCCGTGGCTGCACAGCCCCGAGGAGGTCGCCGACATGTCGGCCCTGCTCCACGCGATCCACGCCGCGACGGGCACCGAGGTGCCCTGCAACGAGGAATGGCATCACCGCTCCCCCGACATGGACGTCCCGCTGCCCTGGCACATCAACCTCAAGTGGCGTGTCTCCACGCTGGCCGGTTTCGAGGGCGGAACGAAGGTCTACCTCAACACGATCGACCCCTGGCATCTTCGTGACCGTCTCGTACCCAGGCTCCACGAGCTGCGTCGCGAGGGTCACCTGGCGGACGGCATCCTCCTGGACGAGCAGTGCCCGGCTCGCTACAACAGCCTGAAGTACAACCCGCTGCTCCAGTCCTGAACGAGCAGATGCGGCCCGGGGAGGCCTGGCCTCCCCGGGCCGCATCATTGTCGGCGTCAGTGCACTTGGTGCCCAGAGGTTCTGCGACGACCAGCCGGCCCTTCACGGATCCGCCCTGCGGACCTGCTCGATCGCCGCACGCGGATCAGAAGGTCAGATTGCGGAACACCATCTCCCCGTTCTTCACCGTGAGCACCGGCTGATACAGCTTGTGGCTCACCCGCGTGTGCTGATCCGGGTCGCCATTGGGACGATCCCCGTGGACGGTGTCCTTCTCCACCGGGCGGAGTACCGCAATGTCCGCAGGATGCCCGATCGTCAGGGACCCCGCCCGGTCCAGGATCTTCAGATCTCTCGCCGGGTTCACTGTCATGCAGCTGATGACGTCCTCGAAAGAGATGCCGAGCGCCGTGTACTTCGCGATCTGCATGGCGAGATTGAACGTCGTCGGGCGCAGATTCATGCTGAGGCGCGTACCGTCTGTCGCAATGAAATCGGGCAGGAACCCTTCCCGGATGGCTACCTCGGCGGAATCGAACCCGAAATGAGCCCTGGCATCCGCGGCCTCGAAGAGCACCCCACGCTCCCTTGCCTGGTGAGCCGCCTCGATCACATGGCCATTCTCAATGAGGTTCGGCCCGATGTTCATGTACATGTGCGTGAGGATGTCCCCGGGACGCAGGATGTCCAGCAGCTCGGAGAGGGGTCCGGGCGGATTGGTGCTGTGCACGAGGACCGGGACGCCGATCTCATCGGCCAGCGCCACCGCCGCCCGCAGCACGTCGTATCCGAGATCCTTCACGATCTGTGCGCCGCACCGCAGCTTCAGCCCCACCAGCACGTCGCCGAAGCGCTCGAAGTTCTCCTTGATCCCGGCGACATCCCAGTGCTCCGGGTTCACGTCCTCAACATAGCCGGGCAGCGTGTCAAGACCCGTCCTCGCGACATGGAGATAGGCCTTGACACCCAGCCTCATCTTCTTGAGAGCACCCTGCCGGTAGACGAAGTTGGACGAACCGCAGCTTCCTGCGTCCGCCACCGTTGTGACGCCCGCTGCGAAGCACTGCGCCTCGCTCGGCAGACCCAGCCTGGAGAGCTGGTGCAGATGCGCGTGGTGGTCGATGAGGCCGGGCACGACATAGCATCCGCCGGCATCAATGACATTGTCCCGCACCTCGGCCGGGATGTCCTTCTCAACCTTCGTGATCCGACTGCCCTCAACCGCCACATCGCGGACCTCGTTGATTCCGTTGAGCGGATCCAGCACATTACCATTTTTGATGATCATCATGGGTTTGCATTCCTTCCTGCCATGCGGATTTGCTTCTTGAAACACCGGCCGACCATCCTTGGTCCATCATCCGGTGTGAGTGGATCTCGGTGATCATCAGACGATGCCGACGAGCTTCCAGAACGGGACACCGACGACGAAGAGCAGTACGACCCCGACCAGCACCATGATCGTCCCGACCCGCCAGAAGTCCTTCTGTGAGACGTAGCCGGGCGCGAAGGAGATCAAGCCTGCCCCGTTTCCGTAGTGCGTGAGCAGGGCTCCGATCGGGGACATGATCGCCAGCAGCATGGCGACCATCATCGGATTCGCCTGGGTGGTCAGCAGCAGTGAGAACAGAACCGGGTAGAAGGAGGCCACGAAAGCGCTGTTGGACACGAAGAAGTATCGGACAGCAAGGCTGATGAACACCAGAATGACGGCAACGAGCATACCGTTCAGGGCACCGAGGTTCAGGACCGACCCGAGCCTCTCGGCAAGCCAGGTGTAGAAACCGGCCTCGGACAGCGCGGTCGCAAGACCGTAGAAGGCGCCGTACCAGATGAAGATGTTCCAGGCACCCTTGGCCGCGATCACATCGTTCCAGTCAAGGACCCCGAAGAACAGGACGAGCGCCAGGAACACGAACCCGACGACCTGCATGCTGAGATCGACGAAGGGCACCTTGGGGCCCAGCATCCAGCCAAGGACGGCCAGGATGAAGAACACCAGCAGCCTCTTCTCCTTGGACGTGATCGGCCCCAGCTCGGCAAGACCCTTCTCCGCAATGGGCTTGACCTCGGCCAGCGACTTCAGGGTCGGCGGGAACACCTTGTAGATGACGAAGGGAGCGGAGAACAGGAAGAGCCCGATCGGCACGAATGACGCCAGGAACCAGGTACCCCAGCTGATGTCAAGACCGAGCATGTCCGCCGCCAGGGATGCCGTGATGGCGTTGGTCGCCATACCGGTCAGGAACAGCGCCGACGTCCCCTGGGAACTGACGTACATGAGGATCGACAGATAGGCGCCGAGCTTTCTCGGCTCCCTGTCGGGATAAGATCCGGTACCCTCCGCGATGTTCTGGAAAATTGGATAGATGATGCTCGTCCGAGAAGAGTTCGATCCGGTCGCCGGGCTCAGCACCAAGTCGGTGAGGACCAGCATGTAACCAAGCCCGAGCGTGGACTTACCAGCCCTCATGAGCAGATTGTAGGCAATTCTCTTGCCCAATCCGGTCTTGATGAATGCCGTGCAGACGATGGTCACGATGCAGATGAACCAGGCCATGTCACTGCCATAGCCGGCCAGCAGCACGTCCCGATCGTAGAACATGGCACCCAGACCAACCATGATCAGCGCGACGACAGGCGCCGGGAACGGGGTTGTGATGAGGCCGATCAGCATGCCGAGGTACAATGCCACGAGGTGCCACGCGTCAGCGTCGAGGCCACCGGGAGCCGGCACGTTCCACAACCCGATCGTGACCAATGCGATCAGGATGATCGATATTAAACGACTCGTTTTCATTTTTCTCCTTTTATCATCGCGTTTCCGCGAAAATGAATGCGCAAACACAGGCTGCAATCATTATGATGAAGCCGACGCCCACCGACAGGGTCAAGCCGGCCGACAGCCACACCGGCGCAAGTCCGACGAAAACATCCTTCCAGGACATGACCGTCGAATATATTCCGTGGGTGTCACCTGCGGATGACCGAGAATCCGGATCCAGCGCCCTGACCAGCGCCAGTCCGGTGGATGTGTTCCCGGTTGCCGCTCCGATCGCCATACAGGCCTTCTCGAACCACTCGTGCGCCAGGCATTTCCTGCTGAGGACCAGGATGATGAGCATGGAGAGCGAGCAGAGCACCGCCACGTAGATCAGCATCGGGACGATGTAGACACTGACGAACTCCAGATCAAGAGTTGCCATGGCCGAGAAGATGACGATCTCCAAGAGGAATCCGGAGATCATCTTGATGGTCTTAAGATCCACGTACCGATCGAGCTTGGTCTTCACCAGGATGAACCAGAGGATGGCCCCACCGAAGATGCCGTGGAGCACACCGGGAAGCGTTGCGAAGAACGAAATATAATTACCCAGGAATCCGAATATTTTCTGCCCGATGAGCAATGCCAGCAGCAACCAGCCGAACTGCAGCGCCAAGTGGTTGATGCTGTTGGCCGTCACCACCGTCATACCTGCAGGTGCCCGCACGTCCTCGGGGAGCACACCACCATAGAAGTAATCCGGCTGACCGGCAGGTTTCTTGACGTACGTGCCCCAGCCCTTACGAATCCCATAGTTGACCAGGACCATGCCTGCGGCCATCGCTATGATCAGGCCGAGCGTCGACAGCACCATGCCAACTGCCATGTTGGCTCCGATACCGAGCCGCTCGAACTCGGCACCGGCGGCAGCTGCCGTTCCGTGGCCACCATGAAATGCGAACACCCCCATGACACCCCAGCCATCGGGAAGCCCCGGCCAGAATCTCGCGAGCAGTGCCCCCAGCAGGACACCGAGCCCCATCTGCATGCCATACGCAGTCATCGTGATGAACGAGTAGTCCAGATAGGAGCGGATCTTCGACCTGTCGATCCGAACCCCGATGACCAGCGAGGCGAGGACGATGCTGATCAATGCGTCGGGGAGTTTTGCAAAACTCTCCGGCACATTGACCAGATCAGCCCCCTGCTGGCCGATGGCCAGCAGAATCAGTCCGGCTCTTCCCAATCGAGGGTGTAGTCCGGGCTGTGGGTTCGTCGGCGCGTCGGTGAGTGGTGGGAGTCGAGGTCTTCCAAGGATGGAAGTTCTCACACTGCCCATCTGGAAGACCTCGACGTGCCTGACATTACCCCGCCGGCCGGTTTCGGCCGTCCCGATCTGAC
>NZ_RCIV01000030.1 GCF_003666605.1 Propionibacterium australiense
AGCCATCGCAAACCTTAAAACCTGGCACACCCCCAAAACCGGTTACAGGCGCCCCATCAACACCCTCCCAGACACCATCACAGCAATACTCGGAATCATCTTCACCTACACCCTATGAATAAGCCTCGTCGTGTGCTGATATGACCGCCATGTCTCATGATTATTTCATCCACCATCCGAAAAACACCAAGCATTCCAGAGCTGGGTGCCTGCGCTGTGCCGGCTCAGGCCTCGCCGGTCACAACCGCCCCGCCGTCGGGGCGTCCCCACTGCGACCAGGAGCCGTCGTAGAGCAGCCCGTCACCGCGCCCGACCAGTTCCAGGGCGAACAAGATGACGGTCGCCGTGACCCCCGAGCCGCAGGACGCGACGGGCCGGGTGCCCGGTGGGATCGCGGCGTCGAGGATCCGGCGCAGCTCGTCGGGTGAACGCATGAGGCGTCCGTCCACGAGCAGTTCGGTGAAGGGCAGGTTGACCGCGCCGGGCATGTGGCCGGAGCGCAGCCCCGGGCGCGGCTCGGGCACCTGCCCGGTGAAACGCTCGTGGGCGCGGGCGTCGACGACGGTGAACCCCGGATCGGTCAGCAGCGCTTCCAGCCCCGCCAAGGGCACGACGGCCGGCTCGAAGCTCCCGGTCGCCGTGAAGTCGCCGGGTTCGGGGCCCTGGCGCGGGTCGGCCTCCTCGGGCCAGGGCTCGGTGGGCAGGCCGGCGTCCAGCCAGGCGGGCAGGCCCCCGTCGAGGACGCTGACCCGGCCGTGCCCGGCCTGCCGCAGCATCCACCGGGCCCGCGGCGAGGAGAAGATCCCCGTGCCGTCGTAGACGACGACGTGACCGGCGTCGTCGACGCCCAGCCGGCGCACCTGCTCCTGGAAGTGCTCGATGCCGGGCAGTGTGTGGGGAAGGTCCGAGCCGGGCGCGGCCATGGCCTCGTCGTGGTCGAACCACCGGGCGCCCGGGATGCGCGGCGAGGACGGCGACGGGCCCATCGTGGCGTCGAGCACCACCAGGCCCGGCTCGCCCAGGTGCTCGGCGAGCCAGGACACGTCCACCAGCGCGGGTGCCCCCGCCCCGGTTCCGGCGGCGGGACCTGACGTCCGGGTGCTGTCCGGTGTCGAATCGCTCATCGGTGCTCCTCTCGCGGGACGACGCTGTTCCTGACAGGCCCAGCCTACTGAGCCCGAGCCGTCCTCCGGCAGATCCTCGTCGGGGCGATGAGAGCGGGATGAAAGCACCGTGAAAGCGCCCTCGGACACCGTGGAGTCCATGAGCACAACACCACCGTCCACTCGCCGCGGGGACGGGCCGTCGAACGGCCCGGCCCCTGCGGCGATCGAGGCCCGCGGCCTGCGGCGCCGTTTCGGGTCGTTCACCGCCGTCGACGGACTCGACCTCGTGGTGCCCCGGGGCTCCGTCTACGGACTCCTGGGGCCCAACGGGGCGGGCAAGTCGACCGTCGTGAGGATGCTGACCACGCTGCTGCGTCCCACCGCCGGCGAGGCGCGCGTCATGGGCCATGACCTGCGCCGCGAACCGCATCGGGTGCGCAGCGCCATCGGCGTCGCCGGCCAGTACGCGAGCGTCGACGAGAACCTCACCGGCGCCGAGAACATGCTCCTGTTCGCCCGCCTCACCGGGCTGTCACGCCCCGACTGCCGCACCCGGGCCGACGAACTCCTGACGGCCTTCGACCTCACCGGCGCCGCCCGCAAGCAGGTACGCGGCTACTCCGGCGGGATGCGCCGCCGCCTCGACCTGGCGGTCTCCCTCGTCGCCGCACCGCCCCTGGTCTTCCTGGACGAGCCGACCACGGGGCTGGATCCGCGCACGCGGGAGCAGATGTGGGACGTCGTGACCGATCTCGTCGCCCGGGGCACGACAGTCCTGCTCACCACCCAGTACCTCGCCGAGGCCGACCGCCTCGCCGACCGGATCGGCATCATCGACCATGGGTGCATGATCGCCGAGGGGACGGCGGACGAACTCAAGGACCGCGTGGGCTCCTCGACCCTCACCCTGACGTTCGCCTCAACGGCGGACGAGGACCGCGGGGTCCGGCTCGTCACCGAGATCATGGGCCGGGGCGCCCCCGTCCAGCGCACCGCCGGCCGGGTGCACGTGCTTCTGGCGGCCGGCACCTCCGCGGCGGCGACCGACGTGCTCGTGGCCCTGCGCGGGCAGGAGATCGCCCCGGTGGCCGTCTCCGTCGATCGCCCCAGCCTCGACTCGGTCTTCCTCGCCCTGACCCGGCACGACCCCGAACCCGACACCCAGGAGGCCCCCGCCAGCCGCACCGGCACCGAGGAGAACGCATGAGCAGCACTCTCACCCGACCCAGCCCGCTCACCACCGGCACCCGCCGCCCGCATGCTCGCCGTTTCGCCGAGTCCCGTCTGGTGGCCGACACCGCCGCCATGGCGTGGCGCTCATGGCTGACCATGATGCGCACCCCGGCCGAGTTCTTCGACGTCCTCATCCAGCCGGTCCTGTTCACCGTCATGTTCGGTCAGTTGCTCGGCGGGGCCATCAGCGGTGACGTGCGGAGCTATCTGCCGATCCTCGTCCCCGGCCTGGTCATGACCAATGTGCTCACCACCTGCCAGAGCGTCGGGGTGGACCTTCGTGAGGACATGGACAAGGGTGTGTTCGACCGCTTCCGTGCCATGCCGATGTCACGGCTCGCCCCGCTGCTCGGCCCGATGGCGACCGATCTGCTGCGCTATGGCGTGTGCGGTTCCCTGACCCTGGTCACCGGCGTCGCCATGGGCTACCGGCCCGAACACGGCTGGTGGGGAGGCCTCGGGGTGGTCGTCCTGGCGGCCGGCTGCGGCTGGGCGATCTCCTGGCTCTTCCTTCTGCTGGGCACGCTCTTCCCGTCGGCCCAGGCGGTCACGAGCTTCAACACGATCCTGTTGTTCCCGCTGTGCTATCTGTCCAACGCGATGGTGCCGATCGACACCCTGCCCCACTGGCTGAAGGTCTTCGCCGAGCACAACCCCGTCTCGTACACGGTCAGCGCCCTGCGCTACGTCCTGGACGGGGCGGCGGGTACGGGAGGCGCCGCGGACCTGCGGTGGTCGGTACTGGGCTGCCTCGTCATCGTGGTGGTCGCCGCGCCCCTCACCGTGCGTCGCTACCAAGGCGAGGCCTGAGGGCCCTGCCGGGCACGTGGCCGGGCTCGCCGGTGTCTCACAGTCCTTCGGCGAGCTCGTGAGCCAGCAGGCTCATGCGGGTGAGGAGCTCGGCACGGTTCAGGGCCGCGGCCTCGGCCCTGCTCGCCGCCCAGAGCTCCGGATCGAGCGCCTCCGCCCGGCGCCCGAGCTCGGTCAGCGAGAGCAGCCGGGAGGTCTGGTTGGGGCCGCAGGCCATGGCCGTGGCCAGCAGCCGCGCCCCGGCCCGCCCGGTCTCCGGCCGGCCCACCGCGCAGGACAGGCCCACCGCACAGGCCAGCGCCGTCGTCGTCGGCAGGTCGAACCGGCTCGCGGCGGGGTCGTGCAGGACCTGTCCCAGCACGCGCAGCCCCCTGCGCCGCATCGCCGGGGCCTCGAGTTCCGCCGCGGTGGGCTCGTCCAGTTCGGTGTCGAGGATCAGGCAGATGGCCAGACCGTAGATCTCCCACGGGCTGGCCGCCGGGATGGACGAGTCGCCCCTGACGCGTTCGAGATGGTCCCTTGGGGCGAGGGCAGCCTCGCGCGGCCTGCCCCGCAGCAGCTCCATCTCGCCGCTGAGCAGTGCCGCCACGAAAGCGGCCATGCCGGGCGCCCGCAGCTGGGCGCTGTCGGCCAGGAGCGCAGTGGCCTTCTGCGGGCTAGGGTCGAGATAGACCGCGCAGCATGCGCGCTGGAGTCGCAGCGCCCCGAGGTGGACGTCCCGCATGGCCAGTCGTTCGGCTTCGGCGAGGAGCCGTGAGCACACGGCGCGCGCCATCGCGTAGTCACCGGTCTCCAGCACCAGACGCAGGCCGTCGAGTTCGAGCTCGAGCTCGACGGGTTGCCTGAGCGTCGCCCCGGTGGCGCGCATCCGGGCCAGGAGGGTGCGGTTGAGCGTGACGGCCGTCGTCGAGCTCACCGCGGTTCTCCAGATCCATGACGACCCGGGAACACGCCGCCCAGGCCGTCCACGGATCCGCGTCCTCGACGAGCGCGGGCCATTCGGCGTGGGGCGTGCGCACGACGCGGCGGATGCCCGACAGCCACGCGTCCTCGCCGGGGAAGGAGTCGGGGATGCGTGAGCGCACGGACTCGGGCAGCGGACCCAGGAGCCAGGCGTTCGTCGCGGCGTGGTGGAGGATGAGCATCCGGGCGGTGTTGCCGCGCGGATCCGGCGCGGGAGTCGTCGCGGCTTCGAGCAGGCGGGGGATCCACGTGGCGAGCCGGTCGTAGTACCAGCTCGACGTCCAGCAGAGCAGCAGCGCCGCCCCGAGGACGAGGGCGTCCTCGGGCCTCGTGCCCCGGCCGTCATCGCCCAGGGCCCTGGCGAGCTCGCCGACCAGGCTGGGCTCCTCGGCCAGGAGCGTGTCCGTCGTCTCCGGGACGGCCCGCCCCTGGGCCAGGTCGAGGGCCTCCTCGGCCAGCCCGAGCGTCCAGCGGCGTACCGACTCGTGGGCGGGGCCGGCGTCCGGGCCCTCGTGGAGCCGGTCCAGGACGCGCTCGCGGACCGAGGCGAGCATGTGCAGGCGGGGAGGATCGGCCGCGTCGACGTCGAGGAGGGAGTGGGAGACGAGGGCGTCGACGAGGACGGCCGCCTCCGGGCCGAGCACGCCCTCGATCGTCTCGAGCCTGAAGCCGTCCGCGAGCAGCGCGCACCGCGAGAGCGCCCGGCGCTGATCGTCCGACAGCAGCTGCCAGGACCAGTCGATGACGGCGGTGAGGCTGCGCTGCCGATCGGGCAGGTCGCGGGGCCCGCCCTGGCCCGGGAGCTCGTTCCCGAGACGTTCGGTGAGCTGGCCGACGGACATGACACGGGTCCGCGCCGCGGCGAGCTCGATGGCCAGGGGGACGCCCTCCAGGGCGGGCAGCAGCCGGTCCAGGTCGTCGGCGTCGACGTGCTGGCGGGGCCGGGCGGCCAGCGCCCGCTGAGTGAACAGGGCGGCTGCGGCCTCGGCGCTCAGCGGGGCGAGACGGTGGACGTGCTCGCCGGCGAGATCGAGTGTCCGCCGGGAGGTCACGAGGACGTGAAGGCGCGGTGCCGCGGCCAGCAGCTGTCCGAGGAGCCCGGCCAGGGGTTCGACGACGTGCTCGCAGTCGTCGAGGACGAGAAGTGTGCCAGGAGCCGACACCGCTCGGACGAGCCCGGACCGGGGGTCCTCGCCGGCCCGGGTGCCCTGGCCCATGGCGCCCAGCAGTTCCCGGGCGAGCCGTGCCACTGCTGGGCGCCGATCCTCCGGCGAGCGCGGCGAGTCGCCGCCGGCCGGTCGCGGGCAGACCGATGTCAGGGTGAGGGCCCTGACCACCGGCAGGGGAGCGGCGGAGGCGATCTCCTGCGCCAATCGGGTCTTGCCGACGCCGCCGGGGCCGGTGATCGTGACCAGCCGGCCGGTCGCCACGGCGTCCGTGACGGCGAGGATGTCGGCCTCGCGGCCGAGCAGGGGCGTGGGGTGCGTCCGCACGCCCTGCCGCACGGGGTTCTCGGCGGCGAGTGCCGCCTCGTGCGCCGCGCGCAGCTGCGGGCCTGGGACGGCGCCGATCCGACTCAGGCGCTGTCGGTAGTCCTCGTAGCGTCTCAGCGCCGCCGCCGGCGACACGGCCCAGGCCTCGGCGCGCACGAGGGCCGCCAGGACGGCCTCGTCATCAGGCAGTTCGGGGACGAGCCCGAGCAGGAGCGGTACGGCCTCCCGGCAACGGCCGAGGGTCTCGAGGGCGAGGGCACGGGCCCGGTGGCAGCGCCTCAGCGCCGCTGCGGCCCGGGCGAGCAGCAGGCCGCGCGGCGAGTCGGCGTCCTCGGCCGCCGCATCGGGGATGGCCGGGAGCTCCTCGGTGAGTCCTACCACGGAGGAGGGCGTGCGCCGGGTGAGGGCATGGGAGACCTGTTCGGAGCGCCGGAGCAGATCGGTGAAGTCGACCTCACCGGCCCCCAGCGTGAGCGCGTAGCCATCGCCCCGGCGCACAAGGGCCCCCTCGCCCAGCAGCCTGCGCGTCCGAGAGACGACGACCTGCAGGGACTGACGCGGGTGCTCGGGAGGGTCGTCGGGCCACACGGACGCGACGAGCTCGCCTTGGCCCAGTGGCGCCCCCTCGGCCAGCGCGAGCGCGTGGACGAGCGCAGATGCCCGTCCGGTCAGCGCCCGCCCTCCGTACGCGGGCGGCTCTCGCAGCAGGAGAAGGCGCGTCGGGCGAGTGGTCCGGGAGTCCGAGGGGGCCGCGCCGTGCTGCACCATCGATCACTCTCCCGGGGTCGTGGGTCCGTGGAATGGACTCGGGTCATCATCCCACGAGGTGCCGGGCGGGGCGGGTGAGAACGCATGATGGCACGGGCGGTCCCGCGGTCCCAGCCCCGGGCAGGAACCGGCGCGCTGGGGCCGCTGCACCGTCGGAGGTCTCAACTGTTCGAGCCACGGGGCTCCGTCGGCCTTGCTGTGGTTCTGTGCCAGCGCCGATCCGGACGGATGTCCCGGCCTCGGACCGTGGGGGTGACAGCACTGTCGCTCAGGGCTGCGTGGCGGGAATATCACCACCCGAAACAGAGTTGAGTGAGGTAGACTCAACTTAGTCTTCGTTCGAGCAAGAAGGACCCATGGACACCGAGAAACTCACCACGATGAGCCGTGACGCGGTCACGACCGCTGTGCGGCTGGCCCTCACCGAGGGCAACCCGACCGCCGAGCCCGTGCACCTGCTGCACGCCATGCTGATGGTGCCGGAGAACTCCGTCGGTCCGCTGCTGAGCGGCGTCGGCGCGGATCCCGCGCGCATCGACACCGAGACCCAGCGCGCCATCAAGCGACTCCCCAGCACCAGCGGCTCGTCGGTCTCCCAGCCCCAGCTGTCCGGCGCGTTCGCGCGCGTCATGGCCGACGCCGAGAACCGGGCCGACCAGCTGGGCGACCAGTACGTCAGCACCGAGCACCTGCTCATCGCCCTCACCGCCGTGGCGGGCGAGGCCCAGACCATCCTGTCCGGCGCGGGCGTGGGCACCGAGGCCCTCGAACAGGCCTTCAACGAGTCCCGCGGCGACCGGCGCATCACCAACCCCGAGGCCGAGGGCGGCGAGAGCGCGCTCGACAAGTACTCCGTCGACCTCACCAAGGAGGCCGCCGACGGCAAACTCGACCCCGTCATCGGCCGGGACGCCGAGATCCGGCGCGTCGCCCAGGTGCTCAGCCGCCGCACCAAGAACAACCCGGTGCTCATCGGCGAACCCGGCGTCGGCAAGACCGCCGTCGTCGAGGGCCTGGCCCAGCGCATCGTCAAGGGCGACGTGCCCGATTCGCTGCGCGGCCGCCGCCTCGTCTCGCTCGACCTGTCCTCCATGGTGGCCGGCGCGAAGTACCGCGGCGAGTTCGAGGAACGCCTCAAGGCCGTCCTCAAGGAGATCCAGGAGGCCTCCGGCCAGGTCATCACCTTCATCGACGAGCTGCACACCGTCGTCGGGGCGGGCGCCTCCGAGGGCTCGATGGACGCCTCGAACATGCTCAAGCCCATGCTCGCCCGCGGCCAGCTCCGCCTCATCGGCGCCACGACCCTCGACGAGTACCGCGAGCGCATCGAGAAGGACCCCGCCCTGGAACGCCGCTTCCAGCAAGTGTTCGTCGGCGAGCCCTCCGTCGAGGACACCGTCGCCATCCTGCGCGGCCTGCGCGAACGCTACGAGGCCCACCACAAGGTGCGCATCACCGACTCGGCACTCGTCGCCGCCGCGCAGCTCTCGCACCGCTACATCACCGGCCGTCAGCTGCCCGACAAGGCCATCGACCTCGTCGACGAGGCCGCCAGCCGGCTGCGCATGGAGATCGACTCGAGCCCCGAGGAGATCGACAACCTGCGCCGCCAGGTCGACCGGCTCACGATGGAGCAGTTCGCCGTCGAGAAGGAGGACGACCCCGCCTCCAAGGCCCGCCTGGCCCACCTGAGCCAGGAACTGGCCGACGCGAAGGAGGAGCTGCGGGGCCTGGAGGCCCGCTGGGCCGCCGAGAAGGAGGGGCTCAACAGGGTCGGCGAGCTGAAGACCCAGATCGACGCCCTGCGCACCGACGCCGAGCGCTACACCCGCGACGGCGACCTCGCGCGCGCCAGCCAGATCCTCTACGGCGAGATCCCGGCCCTGGAGAAGCAGCTCGACGAGGCCACCGCCGCCGAGGAGGACGGCCAGCGCACCGCGATGGTCTCCGAGGAGGTCACCAGCGAGGACATCGCCGAGGTCATCTCGGCCTGGACGGGCATCCCCGTCGGCAAGATGCTCGAGGGCGAGAGCACCAAACTGCTTGACATGGAGAACCGGCTGGCCGTCCGCCTGGTGGGCCAGAAGACCGCGGTGAGGGCGGTCTCCGACGCCGTCCGGCGCGCCCGGGCCGGCATCTCCGACCCGAACCGGCCGACCGGCTCGTTCCTGTTCCTGGGCCCCACCGGCGTCGGCAAGACAGAGCTGGCCAAGGCACTGGCCGAGTTCCTCTTCGACGACGAGACCGCCATGGTGCGCATCGACATGAGCGAGTACATGGAGAAGCACGCCGTCTCGCGTCTGGTCGGCGCCCCGCCCGGCTACGTCGGCTACGAGGAGGGCGGCCAGCTCACCGAGTCGGTGCGGCGCCGTCCCTACTCGGTGGTGCTGCTCGACGAGATCGAGAAGGCCCACCCGGACGTCTTCAACATCCTGCTGCAGGTGCTCGACGACGGCCGCCTCACCGACGGGCAGGGGCGCACCGTCGACTTCCGCAACACGATCCTCATCCTCACCAGCAACCTCGGCTCGCAGTACATGGCCGATCCGACGTTGAACGAGCAGGAGCGCCGCGACCGGGTGATGGCCGTCGTCCGCGACGCCTTCCGGCCCGAGTTCCTCAACAGGCTGGACGAGATGGTGCTCTTCGACGCGCTGAGCCGCGAGGACCTCGACCGCATCGTCGAGATCAACCTCGACCGGCTCAACCGGCGGCTGGCAGAGCGCCGGATCACGGTCGAGACCACCGAGGCGGCCCGGGCCTGGCTGGCCGACACCGGCTACGACCCGGTGTACGGCGCCCGCCCGCTGCGTCGCCTCATGCAGACCACCGTCGAGGACCAGCTGGCCCGCGCCATGCTGTCCGGCGGCGTCACCGACGGCCAGCGCGTCCGCTTCGACCAGGACGGTGGCACGGGGCTGCGCATCGCCGAGACGATCGACGAGGATCAGCGGGACTGAGCGGGCCGGGCCGGGGCCCACCGGCGCGTCGGAGACGCACCGGGCAAGCAGGTCCCCGGAGACGGGAACCGTCTCGGCTCCCACTGACACGGCGGAGGTGCCGCACCCCAGGGGTGCGGCACCTCGTCATGTGCAGGTCACTCGGTGCCGATGGCCTTGTCGGCCTTCTCGGCGGCCTTGTCGATCTGTTCGTCGAACTTGCCGCCAGTGACCTTCTTCGCCGTGTCCTTCGCCTTGCCGAGGAGTTGGTCGCTGGCCTTCTCGACCTGATCGCTGTGGAGCGCGTCCCCGGCCTTCTTCGCGAGATCATCCAGACCCATGCAGTTCTCCTTTCGTCGGCCAGACGGGCGCCGGGCGGCGCCCGCCGCACCCCATCGTGCCAGCAGGTCGTCCCGGCCGCCAGCGCGGCGCTAGCCTGGCCACGTCCCCGCCGGGCCGGGGCCGTCGAGTGGGGGAGGGCGCGATGGGCGAGCAGCCGCACGACGATTCCGTCCTGCGTGTCGTCCCCGACCGCTACGTGCCGGGTGCCTTCGTCGTCGCTGGCGGCGGGGTGGAGCACTCGTTCATCGACCCGGCCGATCCCACGCACGTCGAGTTCCCCTACATGGAACGCATCTGCGAACTGATCGACCTGTGGGCGCCGGCCGGTGAGCGCTTCCGCGTCGTCCATGTCGGGGGCGCGGGCATGACACTGGCCCGCTACGTCGCGCACACCCGCCCGACCTCGCCGCAGATCGTCCTCGAACCGGACGCCGGGCTGACCGCCGAGGTGCGCGAGAAGCTGCCGCTGCCGCCCCGCTCCGGCATCAAGGTGCGTGCCCAGGACGGCCGCACCGGCCTGGCCGCCATGCCCGCGGACTACGCCAAGATGATCATCGTCGACGCCTTCACCGACCTGTCCGTGCCCGGTGAACTCGTCACTGCTCAGGCCTTCGCCGAGTACGCCAGGGTGCTCACCCCGCGCGGCGTCGTGGTGCTCAACGTCACCGACACCAGGCCGTTCAGCTGGGCTCGCGGCGTCCTGGCCGGGGCCGCCACCTGTTTCAGCGAACAGGCGGTCAGCTCCGAACCGGCGATCCTCAAGGGCCGCCGCATGGGGAACCTCGTCATGCTCGCCTCGAACCGGCGGCTCCCCATGGAGGACCTGCTGCGCAGGGGCGCCTCGGCGGTCTTCCCCTACCGCTGGATCCAGCCCGACGAGATGACCCGCTGGCGCGGGCGGGTCGAGCCCTTCGACGACACGGCGCCCGTACCCAGCCCGATAACCCGAGACGCCCGGACGCTGTAACAAAGAGAGGGAAAACCTATCCAAGGAAAAATTTAGTATGGCCGTCATGAAACAAAACCGTATTCTTGATGGATTTCTGGTCTTGTTTTCGGATATGATTGGGGCATGCAGGTTGAGGTCACCCCGGAAGAAACCGCTGTTCTGATCAGGTGGAAGAAACGTACAGACAATTACATGCTGGTGCGGATGAAAGCCGAAGCCAT
>NZ_RCIV01000031.1 GCF_003666605.1 Propionibacterium australiense
CGACGGGGGTACGAATCGGCTTCGGCTATGACGAGCACGGCGACCTCGTGTCGGTCATGAACGCCGAAGGAGACATGGCAAGGCTCGTCCGTGATGGGACAGGCCGGGTGATCGGGACTGTTGATCCCTGTGGCTCCGAGACTGAGTTCCGCTACGACGGGGCCGGGCGGCTCGTCTCCCGCCGGGACCCGGACGGGGCGACCTGGCGGTTCGAGTACTCCGCTGCAGGCCGTCTTGTTGCTCGTATCGATCCAACTGGTGCGCGCACGACAGTGGAGTTGGGTCCTGCCGGCCAGGAGACGGCCGGTATCGACCCGCTGGGGCGGCGCCTAGAGCAGGAATGGGACGACCTGGGCAATCTGGCCGGGGTACGCCTGCCTGATGGGCGCCAATGGTCGTACGTCCACGATGGATTGTCGCGGCTGACCGAGGTCGTCAATCCCGAGGGCGCGGTGTGGCGCACTGACTACGACTCTGTGGGCCGGGCCACTGCCATGACGGACCCGACCGGGGTGCGGCAGGCGCTGGCGTGGAGCAGCGATGGAGCCCTGACCGTCTCCGATGCCTCGGGGGCCGAGAGACTGGACGTGGACGCCCTGGGACGTCCGGTCTCGGTGAGCAGTGTCCCCACGCCGGGAGCGTCCGAGCCGCAGGACCCTGATGCGCGCGTGGTCGTCCGTGACCTGTGTGGCAGGGTGGTCGAGGCCCTGGATTCCGATGGTGGCCTGACGAAACTGGTGCGCGATGCCGCTGGCCGCGTCGTGGAGGAGCTCTCCCCGGCGGGCAGGAGCACCTGTTACGAGTGGGACCGGTGCGGGCGCCTGTCCGCCGTGACAGCCCCGGACGGCTCGCGCACGGTCATGACCTATGACGCGGCCTCGCGCCTCATCGCGCAGGACGGCCCAGCGGGGCCGGTACGCATCGCCTACGATCCATGCGGCCGGGTGACATCGATGACCAGCCCCGGGCGGGGAAACGCTACGTGGAACTATGACAAGGTCGGCCGGGTACGCTCGATCCGGTCAACGGCCTGGGGCCTGGTGCGGTTCTCCTACGATGCCGCGGGCCAGCTCACATCGGTCACGAACGCGCTGGGCGGCGTGACCCAGTACGCCTACGACCAGTGCGGACGCCTGGTGAAGGTCACGGACCCGCTGGGCAATGTGACCCGGCGCACGTACACCGCCACCGACAGGGTCGAGACACTTGTCGACCCGCTGGGGCGCACCACGCGGGCCGGTTATGACCCAGCAGGTCGCCAGCTGTGGCAGACCGATGACACCGGCGAGCGTCTGACCTGGGACTGGGACGCGGCAGGACGGGTCGAGCGGATCGCCGCAGGCAAGGAGGGCCTGCCGGACGAGACCTGCTACGAACTGGCTGAGCAGAGCCGACGTGGCCTTCGCGTGGCGGGGCCGGGAGGAACCCTCGACGAGCTCAGCTTCGACCGGCTGGGCCGGTTGACCCGGCATGTCCGCGATGGACGAACCGTGGGTGAATGGTCGTGGGACCCCGATGGCGCCTGCACCGGTTTCACCGGCCCGGGCGGGCAGCGGACCAGCTATACCTACGACGAGGCCGGAGCGCTCGTCCACGTGGAGGGCACGGCATTCGGCCCGGTAGCGGTCCGCCGTGATGCTGCGGGGCGTCTGGTGAGCATGGACGGGCCGGGGCTGAGCCAGAGTTGGGATCGCGACGAGACCGGTCGTGTCGTCGCGCACAGCTGTACCGAGAACGGCATCACCACCAGCAGACGCATCAGCCGCGACGAGGCAGGGCGCGTGATAGCGGTGGACGGGCCAACAGGGACCGTCCACTACAGCTACGACCCGGCGGGTCAGCTGATCGGCGTGAAAGGGCCCGATGGCGAGCAGTCCTTCACCTGGGACCGGGCCGGTCATCTGACGTCACGCACCGTGCGGAAATCCTCGGGAGAGTCCGAGGTCACCGCCTTCAGCTATGACGCCGCGGGGCAGCTGGTGAGCGCGGATGGGCCCGGCGGGCTGACCCGGTTCACCTATGACGCCGCAGGACGTCGCACGGGCCAGGATGGGCCGGGCGGGCAGTGGAGTTATTCGTGGGCCCCGTCGGGGCACCTGTCGGCGGTGACGCGGCAGACCCCGCGTGGCGGCCGCGCGTGGCGGATCGACCGTGACGGCTTGGGACTGCCCAATCGCGTCGGCGGGGTCGATCTGACCTGGGATCTGTCCGGGCCCGTGCCATCGCTGACCGGATTCGGCGAGAACACGGTGGCAGGTCTGCCGGGGGCCACGGCGGTGAACGACACCCTCGTCAGCTCCAGCTACAGGCCTGTTCGCCCAGCCGACGGAAGTGATCCGTGGGCTTCACCGGCACCGGCCACCGAGGCCAATGGGGTCTGGCTGGGCGCCGGTGGCGCTGTGGGCCTGGACGGTCTGGAGCTTCTCGGGGCCCGGGTCTACGACCCCGGGACTTTCTCGTTCCTGTCCCCCGACCCGGTGGAACAGTCACCACTGGCGCCGTGGGCCGCCAATCCTTACTCGTACGCGGCGAACGACCCGTTGTCCTTCAGCGACCCGGCAGGTCTCAAACCTTTGTCCGATGCCGACTTGGAGGCCTACAAGGACGATCATGGCGGCCTGATCGGCTGGGCCAAGAAGAACAAGGACTATCTCATCGGCGGCGCGATGGTCCTTGCCGGCGGCATCCTTATGGCCACCGGCGTAGGAGGACCGCTGGGCGGCATGCTCATGGGCGCCGGGGCCGACACGATCATCCAGCGCGCCATGACCGGCCAGGTCGACTACGGGCAGGTCGCCGTCTCCGGGCTTCTCGGCGCTGCTGGTGGAGCAGCGGCCGGCGCCTTCCTCAAGGGCGGCACTCAGCTGGCCTCGAAACTGGGGGCCACCGCACTGCGCACCGCGATCACGACCGGCGCCACATCGGGTGCGGCAGCCGGTGCCGGCGGATCCGGCTACGGCTACCTGACCGGCCCCGGCCCGCACACGGTGGGCGGCTTCCTGGCAAACACCGCCATCGGCGGCGTCGAAGGCGGCGTACTCGGCGGTGTCGGCGGGGCAGCCGGCCACGGCCTGGCCACCGCAGGAAAAAACATCCTCGGACACCTCAAACCAACACCAGCGGATCCTGTACCGCCCCGCCCAACGACGCTGACTATCGAAGGCGTCGAGTACCCAGCAGTCCCCGAAGGAGCAGTAGGAAGTCCTGTAAAATCAGGAAAAGGGTTACGTTACCCAATACCAGCCGGAACAAAAGGTTTATCCAACCGGGTAACCGAGATAAGAATCATGGAGCCCACAACTTCAGGAAAATATCCTCACCCGAATGGTTATGCCGTATATATGAATAAAGACGAACAAGGAATTCACCCCGGGACAGGACAAACTCTTCCAAACACCCACCCCATCCGCCACATCGAATTCCCCAACCCTTGGCCTTCATGACAATGAAATGAGACTAAGATGCTGATCCGTGATCTACTGACCTATCCTAAACAATTGTCCATGATCGACGCGCCATTAATAACAGAGAGCAATCCTTTCGAATCTGAAGAATCCCTCCTTGAGTCCGAATTCCTTGATGTTCTTGTTGACTCGCGGAGACAAACCGCAGGCGTCCTCCTGGAATTCCGAACAGCTCTGCAATTTCGAGACGGGATAGCGGGATTATATGTAGCCCGCGGCGTTAAGAGACTCTTGTGGACCAGCGAGCTGTCCAGACGAGACGGGATTCGAGCATTCACCATCGGAAAATCACAAGCAATGAAACGGGGAAACGATATAGAGTTCTCCATTATTGCAATGTGGGACCTGTCACTGTCCATACTCTCCGAGGAAGCCGAGTTCGCCGTTCTCGATGTTCCCGGCATGACAATAACTCCACCGGATTACACAGAGCCAGACATACCAGCCATCGAGGCAGCCCTACCCTCCTGGGAGTCCCCCTGCCGCGTGGTCGAGAAAGCCTCTTGGAGAGGCTTTGCTGCACGACATAACTGACAACCCAGTCCTAACATGACAGGATGGGAGATTGAGGGTTATTCAAAACTGTTTTTGAAGAATTCTAGTGCGGTGACTGCTGTGATGGTTTGCGGGAAGGTGTGCAGGGGTCTGCGGTAGCCGGTGTGGAGTATCCGCCAGGTCTTCAGTGCAGGCTCTACTTCAGGTCGTCCACTAGGCCAATTCTTCTCCTCGGAGCCCCCAATGGGAATTATTCAAACAAGAATAGACAAAGCAATTCCCCATGTATGGCCCGACGGGACACCAGCTCCACTTGATACAGGTTTCGCCATTCGTTTTCCAGCAGGCACCACCATCCATACAGGAACCGTAGCCAACCAAGGAGATCTTTTCGTGGGCGGGACAGAGCAGATTGTTGTACAAAAACCTTGGGATATCCCTGGCGTTGAAGTAGTCGATCAATGGGCGTTGAGATGAACCGAGGGCTAGTAAGTATCCTCACAGAGATTACCAACTTATTTCGCGGAAATGATGATGATGTCCATTTAAGACAGTTTGAAGAGTTATGCTTGCGAGCAAAGGATGCAAATTCAGCTGAAGACCAGTCAAGTTTGGCGAGAATAATTCTTAGATTATATGGAGGGATGGGAAGCTTCAACGATGCAATAATTTACAAAAATGGCGTTATAGATAAGCTGGCTACTAATAAATTAGATAGCCTGCGTAACGACTTGTTTGAAACTGTGGGAGATCTTCTTTGAGGCGATCGACAGCACCGCGTGTGTCAACCGGAATCGCTTAATAATTGTTGAAGATATGGCCGTCATGAAACAAGGAGGCTTATTCTGGCAACCATGAAACAAAACCGTATTCTTGATGGATTTGTGGTCTTGTTCCGGATATGATTGGGGCATGCAGGTTGAAGTCACCCCGGAAGAAACCGCAGTTCTGATCAAGTGGAAGAAACGCACAGACAATTACGCACTGGTGCGCATGAAAGCAGAAGCCATCCTATACGCCTCTCGTGGCGTTGACGTGAGTATCATCGCTGAAATGGTCGAGCGCAGTGAGAAAACTGTTCGGGAATGGCTGGCCGACTGGCAGACCAGCAGGATGTGCTCAGTGCTCACCGGGCATGCGGGGAACCAGAACGCGGCGAAACTCACCCGCACCCAGAAACAAGACCTCAAGACGGTTCTGGCCCAGCCGCCCTCCCGGTCCGGTATCGGCGCCCAGTTCTGGGACGTGCCGGCCCTGCGCCACGTGGTATCACTGTCGTATTGGACAATGCCCGATTTCGCCACGCCAAAGCCCTGACCAGCCTCGACGAGTCGGGGCAGCTGCTGGAAACGTATCATCCGATCTTCCTGCCGCCGTACACGCCCGATCACAACACGGTCGAGCACGTCTGGAACACCGCCAAAAACAACATCGCAAACAGCCAGCGCGAAACACCAGACCAAACCTTCGGAGCATTCACCTCATACATCACTGGGCGCACCTCGACCTACGACTTCGAACACCTCCCCAAACCCCAACCAGAAACCGATCTCGATTCATGACGGCCATACGACAACAGGCGCAGCAGAATATTCTTTACCGAGTCGGCACTAACAAGAGATAACCTGATAGACTATCCGAGGAATAGATCGACGAGAATGACGTGATAGGACCAAGAATGACTGAAGTCCAGAGAACTGAGACCATATGCATCGACTATTCGAGAAGGACCGATGAATAGCATCGATGACGCATACCCAGCGAATTACACCGTCAATCGAATTGATCTACCTTCAGGACCTGTGGATTACAAGATCAACGGCGTGAATTGGGGCGTGCCCCTCTTGGTTGAACCCCTCAACACAGATCCTTACACGATGATCCTGCCGTATAGTGATTTCGGTTATGTTTCTGGACTATTTACGACACCAAATCCAGATGTATTTCTGTTTGCCAAAGGGGGAACCATCATCCTGGTAGATGTTTTGACCCCCGAAGACGCCGAGGAGATTGATCAAGTTTTCCCCGTAGTCGAAATCATTCCTATAGTATGTCCAGCTAGGCTAGTATTGATCTCATTTCAATACATTGCGGCGGTGGGTGAAAAAGGTCAACTTGCATGGGCTACTCCAAAGCTCGCTGATGACGGGTTCAGAATTGATTCCACGAAAGAGGGCAAGTTGACTGTGACAGCAGACTGGGATTGGAATCCTCGCACCTTCAGAATCGATCTTCTTGACGGGAGCATTGAAGCTTGTCAGTAACCCTCTCCTAGAGGTTTACACTCAACCCTTGAAGCTTATTCATAGGGTACAGGTGAATAGATTCCTATGGCTGGCATGAAACAAAACCGTATTCTTGATGGATTTCTGGTCTTGTTTTCGGATATGATTGGAGCATGCAGGTTGAGGTCACTCCGGAAGAAACCGCTGTCCTGATCAGGTGGAAGAAACGCACAGACAATTACGTACTGGTTCGGATGAAAACCGAAGCGATCCTGTACGCCTCCGAAGGAGTCGGGCTGGGAATCATCGCTAAAATGGTCGAGCGCAGCGAGAAAACCGTTCGGGAATGGCTGACCGACTGGCAGACCAGCAGGATGTGCTCGGTGTTGACCGGGCACGCGGGGAACCAGAACGCGGCGAAACTCACCCGCACCCAGAAGGAAGACCTCAAGACGGTTCTGGCCCAGCCGCCCTCCCGGTCCGGGATCGACGCCGAGTTCTGGGGTGTTCCGGCCCTGCGTGACGTGGTGAAGATCTTGTTCGATGTCGAGTACGAGTCAGACTCCTCCTATCAGTTGCTGCTGCGGTTCTGCGGGTTGAGTTTCAAACTGCCCGACCCGTTCGACAAGCACCGCGACGAGAGGGTCATCATCCGGCGCATGGCCGAGGTGAAGACCCAGGTCAACCAGCTGTTGGAGGCCGGCTGGGAGGTCTACGCCGTCGATGAGGTCCGCCTGGAACACGAAGCAG
The DNA here is from genome assembly GCF_003666605.1 of Propionibacterium australiense. GTDB lineage: Bacteria > Actinomycetota > Actinomycetes > Propionibacteriales > Propionibacteriaceae > Propionibacterium > Propionibacterium australiense. The sequence continues at coordinate 6,935 of NZ_RCIV01000031.1, forward strand.
AGACCAGAAGGATGTGGCTCCCGCGGGGTCAGCGCACGAAACTGTACGTGGACCAGCAGAAAGTTTCCCAGTCGTTCTTCGGCGCCCTGTCCCTCACCAACAAGAAGGTGAAGCTGTATCCGATCGAGGGGAACCAGAACACTGAACAGATCATTATCGCCTTGGAACGGCTGCAGCGCGAAACCCGGACCGAGAAGATCGCGGTCGTGCTGGACAATGCTCGGTTCCATCACGCCAAAGCCCTCACCGGCCTGTATGAGCCGGGCCAGCCCCTGGAACGCATCACCCCGATCTTCCTGCCGCCTTATGCGCCCGACCACAACCCTGTTGAGCACGTCTGGAACACCGCCAAAAACAATATCGCGAACATTCAGCGAGAAACCCCGGACCAAACTTTCGGAGCTTTCGCTTCATACGTCACTGGTCGTACCTTCGACTACGACTTCGAACACCTCCCCAAACCCCAACCAGAAACCGATCTTGTTTCATGACAGCCATAGTATTGCTGTGATGGCATAGGGGTGTTAATGGAACACCTGTAGCGGGTTTTGAGGGTTTGCCCGGTTTGAGGTTAGCGATGGCTTGTTGATCGGTCATCTTATTTTGTTGATGGCCCGGTTTAAGTTCTTGTCGGTTTCTATGGCCACCATGAAACAAAACCGTATTTTCAATGGATTCAGGGCCTTGTTTCGGATATGATGAGAGCATGCAGATCAAGGTCACCCCAGAAGAAACCGCTGCTGTTCTGATGAGGTGGAGGAAACGCACAGATAATTACGCGCTGGTGCAGATGAAAGCCGAAGCGATCTTGTATGCCTCTCGCGGTGTCGATGTGAGTATTATCGCTGAAATGGTCGAGCGCAGCGAGAAAGCCGTTCGGGAATGGCTTGCCGACTGGTAGACCAGCAGGATGCTGTTCGGTGTTGACCGGACACGGGAAATCAGAACGCCGCGAAACTCACACGCGCCCAGAAGGAAGACCTGCCGCCGTACGCTCCCGGTCACAATCCGGTTGAGCATGTCTGGAACACCGCCAAGAACAATATCGCGAACATCCAGCACGAGACCCCGAGCAGACCTTCACAGCATTCGCCTCATACATCACCGGATGCACCTTCAGCTACGACTTCGAATCCCCCCTCGAAACCGAAAACGATTTTGTTCCATGACGACCATAGGAATAGCTAAATCATGAAACCAGAAAAGCCGCATCTTTCCCCCGCGGAAAGCACCGAGGCAGCCATTACGCTGATCGCCGGCGAGCTACAGGACAGCCTGGGAAGAGAGCAGGTTGAAAGCATACTTCTCGATCTTTATGCGGGAGAGTTTGAAATCGCCTGCGATTCTTTGATTTATTCGCTGTCAGAAGTGCTCCCTGAACTCTCAGAGGAACAGGCTTACCTACTCGAACAGCTTGATCCCACTATTCTGGAAGCCGATGCCATAGAAGAGCTACGCACCCTCATATCCCTTGTACCACGACAGCAATATAGCATCGATGCAAGCGCACTTGATGTTCCTCTTCATTTATCGCATATGCTCATGCGGCACTACTCGGAAATAAGCCTGCAGTCAAGCCAGGCGATCATTACTCTCATCAGTAGTAAAGAATACGCGCGCGCGACAATTATCACAGCGCAACTGTTAGTCGATTGCGACTGCCCTGTCTATAGTCTGGACATTCAGCAGCTAACCTGGCTTACTGACATATTGGAGCTGAATCCAGACCAGCTGAAGATGATTGAAAATACATGGGATGATCAAAAGAGAAACCGCCGCAAGTACCTGCCAGGCACGAGGGGACATTTATATCGAAATCCCCGTTCATGGAAAGGAGAAGGCGGCCCTTTCGATCACTGATGGTTATGCAAAGATGTTTTTGCCGAATTTGACGGTGCCAAGCGGTGGAAGCGACGAGAAGTTACTGGAAGGCTTCTCCTCGGTGAGTAGCCGGAGGGTGGCTCGATAGTCCTTCTGCCACTGCGGTAAGATTGTGTCTGAACGAGATGTCTTTGGCCCCCGGATTCGTGACTGATCCGGGAAGCCCGAGTCGAATATGATGGATTGCCTCTGATCATTCAACCCCATTCATAACAATGATCAGTACTGGAGCAGCAATGGGTGACACATCGAGCGAGGCTCCTTTGATTAAGCTGCCTGACATCGAAGTAGTGGATCGAGGTGAGTTGCGATGATTCAACCACCAACAGGCATCCCCATTGAAATTACTAATTTACTTCGAGAAAGTGATGACGCTGTCCAACTGCGGCTATTCGAGGAGCTTTGTCTGCGAGCAAAGGACGCCGAGTCAACTGAAGACCGATCTATGGCCGTCATGAAACGAAATCGTATTTTTGATGGATTCGTGGTCTTGTTTCGGATATGATTGAGACATGCAGATCGAGGTCACCCCGGAAGAAACCGCTGTCCTGATCAGATGGAAGAAACGCACAGACACTTACGTACTTGTGCGGATGAAAGCCGAAGCCATCTT
>NZ_RCIV01000032.1 GCF_003666605.1 Propionibacterium australiense
CAAGGGCTACACCGGACTGGGCATGATCACCCCGGAACGAAAACCAGTCCACGGCGAGCTGACAGAAAACCAGAAACAGTACAACAGAACCATCAACAAGCTACGCGCCCCAGTCGAACGAGCAATCGCCAACCTCAAAACCTGGAGGATCCTGCACACTGGTTACCGCAGACCCCTTGACACCTTTCCGTAAACCATCACAGCAATCACCGCCCTAGAATTCTACAAAATCAGTTTTGAATAACCCTTCTGGTGTTGTCAGTTTTGATTATCCCAGGGCAGCCCCTCACTGTCTGCACTGATGCGCTGAGACCGGAGATTGCCGGAGATTAAAGTCAGAGGTTTACCTAACCTAAAAAATATTTTGTGCTAAAATCTTTATATGAACATAATTAATTTGACAAGCTCTGATCTGGCTCGCGTCGAAGCATGCAGCGAGTTTTGCGCCGCCCTTGCTGAACTGGGACAGCAAAGTCTCAATACTTTAACTCCAGACAAATTCATCCCGAATTCCCCTCAAGAGCAAGATTCTGTGCAGTTAAAACAGCATAAGGATGATTCTTTGTGTCAGTTTTATATACAGAAAGTTTGGAAAACGATAATTGATCGAGTTGTTGCAATAATGGATGCTACTTTTGCTGTTCATGTTTTGTTAAAGGGTGTTCCTAATGGAAAAGAATCTCGTACAGGACTCTCTTCAGTTATCTTGGCGCGCTCAACGTTAGATATGGCATTATCGGCCGCCTATCATCTGGATGGTGATTTTGATGAGCGATTTATGAAGGCATGTGCAAGTGTTATGGCTGAGGCGCGGCAAAATCAACTTGCTATGGAATCCTTGGATCCGACAGCATCTCATCTGGTGTCCCACCAAAATAAAACTGAGTATAAAGCTGCAAGAGCTGAGGCTATTCGACAAGGGTACGAATTAGATGAAAAAGGTGAAGTCAAAATCTTTGAATGTCCTAAGGTTGTTGGTATATGTAAGAAGTCGTCTGAAGGAGGAGTGGAGAAAAAAGTAACGCTTGAGCCAAATACCTTGGAGTTGGCGAAAAAATATGGCTCACCATGGGCGTCCTTCTCGTGGCGTCTTGGTTCTGGTGTTACTCATGGACGTATATGGAGCATCGCTGCAGTTCAAGAAAGTCTTGAAGCTGGCGACTCTGGAGGACTTCCATATCTCATGGCAACCACTATTGTTCGCGAGGCGGTATATATTCTTGCTAATTCTCTAGCGACGTATACCCTTCAAAGAAATCATTTGATTCAATTTGATGACATAGCGTTTAGGTTCCATCAGCAGCTTGCTGGATGGTTTCCAGATAGTGATAATAATGAATGAAATGAGATGTGTGTATCGTTCGAGTAAAGGAGGGACTGGACTCGTCCTCTGTATGGTCGTCATGAAACAAAGTTGTATTTTTGATGGATTTGTGGCTTTTTGGATATGATTAGGACATGCAGGTTGAGGTCACTCTGGAAGAAACCGCTATTCTGACTAAGTCTGACCATGTGGAAGAATTGCACAGACAATTACGTACTGGCGCGGATGAAAGCAGAAGCCATCCTATACGCTTCTTGTGGTGTCGATGTGAGTTTCATCGCTGAAATGGTCGAGCACAGCGAGAGAACCGTTCGGGAGTGGCCGGCCGACTGAAAGGACAGTGCGATGAGGCTTATTCACTGCCTCAATGAATCAACCCATGACTAGGGATTTCATCGCTCTCTGAGCCTCTGTGAATAAGCCTCGATGTGTTCAGTGCTGGCCGAGCAAGAGGGGACCCAGAGCGCGGCGAAGCTCACCCGTGCACAGAAGGAAGATCTCAAGGTTGTTCTGGCGCTGCCGCCCTCTCAGCCTTGCGTGACGTGGGCCGGGTGATGGGCATCTCCCATCAGAGGAAGGCTCAGCTCAGCGGCTGAATCAGCACTCCTGTCGGCCCCAACCACTAGACTCCACCCTTAGGGGACGCAATCACGTTCTCACAAGGGGGAGTGAGGGGAATCCGACTCATGTCTCAGGGTCAGCAGCTCAATGTCGCGCCGGGGTCCACGGTCGTCATCCGTGACGAGGAGTGGCTTGTCACATCGGTCGAGAAGACCGGCGACGACCAGCTCGTCACCGTGCAGGGCCTGAGCCCGCTGGTGCGCGGCACGACCGCCACCTTCTACGAGTCGCTGGAGTTCGACAAGGCCCGCCCGAGTGACTCGGGCAACGGCATCCGATCCCTCGACCCCCGCGACGCGGTGCCCGTGGCCGACGACTCCCCGCACTACCGCCGCTCCCGGCTGTGGCTGGAGGCCACGCTGCGCAAGACACCCGTCCCGATCGGCGAATCCGCCCTGGCCGTCTCGCACCGGGCGCTGGCCGACACCCTCGACTACCAGTACCGGGCCGTCGCCAAGGCCCTCGACCCGGCGAACCTGCAGCCGCGCATCCTGCTCGCCGACACCGTCGGCCTGGGCAAGACCATCGAGATCGGCATGATCCTGTCCGAACTCATCCGCCGCGGCCGCGGCGAACGCATCCTCATCGTCTGCCCCCGACACGTGCTGGAACAGACCCAGAACGAGATGTGGTCGCGCTTCGACATCCCCTTCGTCCGGCTCGACTCGGTGGGCGTCCAGCGCGTCAAGCAGAAACTGCCCGCCAACCGCAACCCGTTCACCTTCTTCAAACGGGTCATCATCTCGATGGACACCCTCAAGCAGGACCACTTCGTCAACGACCTGCGCAAGCACCACTGGAACGCCGTGGTCATCGACGAGTCGCACAACGTCACCAACGCGAGCACCCAGAACAACGCGCTGGCCCGCAACCTGGCCGCCACCACCGACGCGCTCATCCTCGCCTCGGCCACCCCGCACAACGGCCGCAAGGAGTCCTTCGCCGAACTCGTCCGCCTGCTCGAACCCACCGCCGTCAGCCCCGACGGCGAGATCAACGAGGACGACCTGCGGCGCCTGGTGATCCGCCGCCACCGCAACAGCCCCGAGGTCGCCGGCGTCGTCGGTTCGGACTGGGCCGAGCGCCTGCCGCCGCGCAACGAACTCGTGCCGGCCTCGCCCGCCGAGGACGCCGTCGCCTGCGAGCTCAACGACGTCTGGCTGCACCCGGCCGGGGGATCGTCCCCCTATTCGGGCAGCACCCAGCTGTTCCCGTGGACGCTCGCCAAGGCCTTCCTGTCGTCCCCGGCCGCCCTCGACGCCTCCATCACCGAGCGCCGCAGGCGCCTCGACGCCGCCGCCCGGGCAACCGCGGCGGGCACGATGAGCCCGGCCCAGCGCGCCGAGGCCGACGCCCTCGACCGCCTCGCCGCCCTCAACGAGCGGACCCGGGACTCCTCGGCCAAGTACGACCGGCTCGTCGACTATCTGCGCCACATCGGAGTGGGCCGGCGCAGCGAGACCCGCGCCGTCGTCTTCGCCGAACGGGTCGCCACCCTCACCTGGCTGCAGCAGAAGCTCACGGCGGACTTCGGTTTCAAACCCGAGCAGGTCGCGCTGCTGCACGGCGGCCTGCCCGACGTCGACCAGCAGGAGATCGTCGAGAGCTTCAAGCAGACGAACTCACCGATCCGCGTGCTCGTCACCGGCGACGTCGCCTCCGAGGGCGTCAACCTGCACCAGCAGTGCCACGAGCTCATCCACTTCGACATTCCGTGGTCGCTCATCCGCATCGAGCAGCGCAACGGCCGTATCGACCGCTACGGCCAGCGCTCCCGCCCGCAGATCACCACCCTGCTGCTGTCGCCCAGCGCCGAGGGCTTCAGCGGCGACATCGCCGTCCTCAGCCGGCTGCTCAAACGCGAGGAGGAGGCCCACCGGGCCCTCGGTGACGTGGCAGGGCTCATGGGCGAGTACAGCGAGTCCAGGGAGGAGGCCGAGCTCACCAGGGTGCTCGCCGGGCAGAAGAGCTTCGACGAGGTGGTCCGCACCGCCGACCAGGTCATGGGCGGCGACGGCCTGGCGGCCCTCATGGCCGCGATCAGCGGCAACGGCGCCCCGGCCGCCGGGCGGGAGCTGTCGGCGGTCGAGCTGGCCGAGGCCAGCCCCCTCTACGCCGAACCGGTCACCTTCCTGCGCGAGGCCCTCGAGGAGTACTACACGACCCCGGCGGCGAAACCCGCCGCCTCAGGATCCGGCGGCGTGGGCTGGCGCGAGTACCCGGGCGAGGGCGTCGTCGAGTTCACCCCGCCCGCCGACCTGCGCCAGCGCCTCGAGGTGCTGCCCCAGGGCTACCTGAGCGAACGCGGCGTACTCGACGGCTTCAAGCTCGCCACCAGCGAGGCCAGGGCCGCCCAGCTGCTGCGCGACGCCCTCACCGACGCCTCCGACAGCTCCTGGCCCGAGGCCCACTACCTCGGCCCGCTCCACCCGGTGCTCGACTGGGCCGCCGACCGCGCCCTGGCCATGCTCGGCCGCAACGAGGTCTACGTCGTGCGCGGCCGGGTCGACAACCCCACCGTGCTGCTGTGCGGGACCCTCACCGACCGGCGCGGGCAGGTCGTCACGGTCAGCTGGGTGGGCGTCGAGTTCCCCAGCCCGGCCAACCCGGCCATGGCCCTGCCCACCCTCTACGACTCCTCGTCGCAGATGCTGCGCGCCGCCGGCCTCAGCGAGCAGATGAGCAACCCGGGCGCCGTCACCGGCACCGACGCCCTCAAGGAACTCATCGCCCCGGCCGTCGAGGCCGCCGAAAGGCAGATGGACCTCACGATGAGCCAGGCCCGCCAAGCCGTGGCCGGACGCATCGACCGCTGGAACGAGCAGAACACGCAGTGGCGCGACGAGGCCGACGCCATGATCACCCGCGGCTCCCTGCGGCAGCGCCGCGCCGGCGTCGAGGAACGCCAGCGACTCGTCGAGCAGATGGCCCCCGACCGCCGGCTGGTGCGGCCACTGCTCGTCGTCGTGCCCGCCGACTACGACAAGGAGAACTGACCAATGGCCACCAGTGATGCCCTCGTCGTCGTCGAGGACTGGATCAGCGAGCACTTCTTCACCAGCGACTCGCCCAGGGAGTCCTTCCACAAGCTGGTGCTCGACCGGCACAAGCAGTGGAGGGCCGCCGACAGCAGCACCCCGCTGTCACGTTTCACCGCCGCGCGCCCCGAGCTGCTCAGGGCCATCGCAGGCCTCTACGGCGACGGCGGCGCCGGGGACGAGGAAAACGACCCGGAGCGGGCCCGCGAGACCTACCGGCTCGTCCTCGACGTGCTCGGCTACGGCACCGGGCAGTACCAGGTGCGCGATGACGGGCCCGTGCGCTGGTTCACCACCGCCGGTACCGGTGACGAGCAGTTGGCCGTTGTCGAGGCCACACCGGTGGCCGCACCCGAGGACCTGCTCGACAAGAACGCCGGCACCCTGCTGGAGCCCTGGCGGCCCGGCCCCGAGGCACCCGACTCCGAGCTGGTCTGCTCGGCGTCCCGCCTGGTGAGCACGCTCATGGTGCGCCCCGGCGGCCCGGCCTTCGCCCTCGTCATGGCCGGACGCTGGCTCCTCGTCTCCGAACGCTCCCGCTGGCCCGAGGGCCGCTACCTGGCCGTCGACCTGCAGACCGTCGCCGACCGCAACGACACCAGGCGGGCGGGCGAGGTGCACACGGCGCTGGTCTGCCTGGCCGCCGAGTCACTGGCCCCCGACGCCAACGGCGACATCTGGTGGACCGGCGTGCTCGAGGCCTCCATCCGCCACACCGTCGGCGTCAGCCAAGACCTGCGCGAGGGCGTACGCGAGTCCATCGAGATCATCGCCAACGAGGTCATCGACCGCCGCCGCGCCAGGGGCCTCGACGCCCTGCCCGCCGACCAGGCCCAGCCGCTGGCCATGCAGTCGCTGCGCTTCATCTACCGGGTGCTCTTCCTGCTCTACGCCGAGGCCTCGCCCGAACTCGGCGTCCTGCCGGTCGGCGCGCCCGAGTACGAGAACGGCTACTCCCTCGACCGGCTGCGCGACCTGCTGCTGGTCGAACTCACCGGCGCCTCCCGCGACGGCACCCACCTGTACGACTCCCTGGCGGTGCTCTTCCGCCTCGTCGACCAGGGCAACCTCGAACTCGGCGTGCCCGAGCCAGAGCAGGCCGCGGCCCTGGCCTTCCACGCGCTGCGCGCCGACCTGTTCCGGCCCGAGGCCATCGAGCTCATCGGCGAGGTCGGCCTCGGCAACGCCGCGATGCAGCAGGTGCTCGGCAAGCTGCTGCTCAGCAAGGAACGCAGGGGCAAGGACCGCGGCTTCATCAGCTACGCCGAGCTCGGCATCAACCAGCTCGGTGCCGTCTACGAGGGCCTCATGAGCTACACCGGCATCTTCGCCCAGACCGACATGTTCGAGGTGGCGCACGACGGCGACCCCGCCAAGGGCTCGTGGGTGGTGCCCGTCGACCGGTCGAGTGACCTGGCCGACAAGGACTTCGTCATGGTGCACGATCCGGTACGCGGCGACCGCCGCAAGATCCACCGCGCCGGCCAGTTCATCTTCAGGCTCTCGGGCCGCGAACGCCAGCAGTCGGCCTCGTACTACACCCCCGAGGTGCTCACCCGCTTCACCGTCTCCCAGGCCCTCGCCGAACTCCTCGACCAGGACGGCCGGACCACACCGGCCGACGAGATTCTGCGGATGAGCATCTGCGAGCCGGCCCTCGGCTCGGGCGCCTTCGCCATCGAGGCAACCCGCCAGCTCGCCGAGCAGTACCTGGCCCGCAAGCAGCAGGAGACCGGTCGGGCCATCGACCCGGAGGACTACCCGGCGCAGCTGCAGCGGACGAAGGCCTTCATCGCCCTGCACAACGTCTACGGCGTCGACCTCAACGCCACGGCCGTCGAGTTCGCCGAGATCACCCTGTGGCTCGACACGATGGTGAAGGGCCTCGACGCGCCCTGGTTCGGCCTGCACCTGCGGCGCGGCAACTCGCTCATCGGCGCCCGCCACGGCTTCTACAGCACCGGCCAGGTGGCCGACAAGAGCTGGCACACCAGCCCGCCCACCGACGTGCCGCTGGAGGCCATGGCCGAGCGGGCCCGCACCGGCGAGCCCGTCGCCTCCGGCGCCGACGGGCGCATCCCGCACTTCCTGCTGCCCGGCGCCGGCTGGGGCGCCACAGCCGACGCGAAGGAGGCCAAACAGCTCGCCGCCGAGCGGGTGAAGCAGGTGAAGACCTGGCGCAGGCAGTTCACGAAGGCCCCCAGCCTGAAACAGACAAGGCGGCTCGTCGCCCTCGGCGAGCAGGCAGAGCAGCTGTGGACGATGGCGCTGCGCCGCCTCACCGTGGCCGAGCAGCAGAGCCGCCGCGCCATCGGCCTGTGGGGCGCCGAGCAGGACGAGGCGCGCGAACCGGTCGTGACCCGCGAACAGATCGAGGAGTCCCTGGCCGACCCCGACGGCGCCTACCAGCGGTTGCGCCGGGTCATGGACGCCTGGTGCGCCCTGTGGTTCGTGCCGCTCATCGGCGAGCAGGTGAGGCTGCCGGACTGGCAGGAGTGGATCGACACCGTCGAGCAGCTCATCGGCGTCCCCGTGCAGATCAGAGCCGACCGGCGCCACCAGCCCGCCGACCAGCAGCTGACGGCCTCGGATGAGTGGCAGGCGCTGGCCGAGCAGGAGAGTTGGGTGCTGTCGGGTTCCACCGCCAGGAGCGTCGCCAAGGCCCTGGACGAGCACCCGTGGCTGCGGCACTGCGAACAGGTGGCCGCCCAGCAGGGCTTCTTCCACTGGCAGCTCGACTTCGCCACCGTGTTCGCCCGCGGCGGCTTCGACCTGCAAGTGGGGAACCCGCCGTGGGTGCGGCCTCGCAGTGACGTGTCGGCGCTGCTGGCCGAGGCCGATCCGTGGTGGATGCTCGAGAACAAACCATCCGAGGCCGCCAAGAAGCAACGCCGAACGGGAACCCTGCTGAGGCGAGGGGCCACACAACTCCTCATCGACGGCACTACCGACATGCAGGCCCTGGCTGCCTATGTCGGCGATGCCACGAACTACCCGGTGCTCGCCGGCCTCCAGCCAGATCTCTACCGGTGCTTCATGAGCAGAGTATGGGCGAACGCCTCGGAGCGCGGCATCGCGGCGCTACTGCACCCCGAGACACACTTCACCGACGAGAAGGCTGGGATTTTGCGCGAGGCGACTTATCGGCGTCTGCGACGGCACTGGCAGTTTTCGAATGAGTTGCAGCTTTTTAGCGAAATCGGTCATCGGAAGAATTTTGGCGTTAACATTTATGGGGTTAAACAAAATGTATCATTCATCCAGGCGTGTGGCCTCTATCACCCAGAGACTGTTGAGCGCTCGCTACGGCATGATGGTTCAGGGCCAGAGCCGGGCCTAAAGTTTGAGGGTGCCTGGGATCAGCGTCCACATGCAGGACGCATCCAGCGAGTCACGGGGCAGACGCTTTCCTCGTGGCATGATGTGCTTGAGTATCAGGATACTTCGTTGTTGCGAACCCGGATGCTCTATATTGTGAACAACGCGAGCGTCAATGTGCTCGCCAAGCTCGCGTCGAACCGCCGCATGGGCGAGCTGAACCTGCTGTTCTCTCGTGGTTGGGATGAGTCAATCGACAAACAGAGGGGACGTTTCGTTGAGAAATGGGATACCCATGATTCTTGGGGTGATGTCATCTTAAAAGGTCGGCATTTGTATGTTGCGAATCCAGTGAGGGTTATGCAAAACTGTTTTTGTAGAATTCTAGTGCGATGACTGTTGTGATGGTTTGTGGGAAGGTGTGGATGGGTCTGCGGTAGCCGGTGTGGAGTATTCGCCAGGTTTTGAGGTTGGCGATTGCTCGTTCGACTGGGGCGCGTAGCTTGTTGATGGTTCTGTTGTACTGTTTCTGGTTTTCTGTCAGCTCGCCGTGGACTGGTTTTCGTTCCGGGGTGATCATGCCCAGTCCGGTGTAGCCCTTG
>NZ_RCIV01000033.1 GCF_003666605.1 Propionibacterium australiense
AGCACCAGACCCCCGAACAAACCTTCGGAGCATTCGCCTCGTACATCACCGGACGCACCTTCGACTACGACTTCGAACACCTCCCCAAACCCCAACCAGAAACCGATCTTGTTTCATGACGGCCATACATGTTCGATTCCGTACCGGATTATATGCCTCAATGGAGCCCCACCTATTCAGGTGGGGAAACTGCGACGAAGTGCCCGGCCTGCTGCTGCCCGTCACGCCTCAATGGAGCCCCACCTATTCAGGTGGGGAAACCTTTCCCCCGCGAATCCATCGGCCAGGTGCCCCGGAAGCCTCAATGGAGCCCCACCTATTCAGGTGGGGAAACGCGCCCACATCTACGGCCACTGGGGCAACGCATCCCAAGCCTCAATGGAGCCCCACCTATTCAGGTGGGGAAACCGCGACGTCCTCGACCAGGGCGCCCCCCTGTGCGGCATGCCTCAATGGAGCCCCACCTATTCAGGTGGGGAAACCTGTTGGTGATGAACTTCGCCCAGCTCCAATGGCTGACGCCTCAATGGAGCCCCACCTATTCAGGTGGGGAAACAAGGAGGTTGAAGCACACGACGCGACCCTATACCGGCCTCAATGGAGCCCCACCTATTCAGGTGGGGAAACGTCGTGCCGTCAGGGACGGCGCGGACAAGGTGTGCAGGCCTCAATGGAGCCCCACCTATTCAGGTGGGGAAACGTGTTGCAAACGTCGGCTTCGGAGGACACCGACGTGCCTCAATGGAGCCCCACCTATTCAGGTGGGGAAACTTGACATCCGCGAGGCGATGGAGCGTATCCAGACGCTGCCTCAATGGAGCCCCACCTATTCAGGTGGGGAAACGATTCACCGTCCCTCCAACTCGTCGGAGATGTACATGCCTCAATGGAGCCCCACCTATTCAGGTGGGGAAACGTGCTCGCGCAGCTGCGCGTAGCCACGATCAGGGAGCCTCAATGGAGCCCCACCTATTCAGGTGGGGAAACACACGATCACCGGGCTCCTGACAAGCGCCGGAATGGCCTCAATGGAGCCCCACCTATTCAGGTGGGGAAACCTGACTTGCTGAGAATCTAGGCTACTGCGTGGTAGGCCTCAATGGAGCCCCACCTATTCAGGTGGGGAAACGCAGACGCCGAAACTTATCGCATCTCCTTCGACATGCCTCAATGGAGCCCCACCTATTCAGGTGGGGAAACGGCTGCCAGATTTTGTAGGGGCTGACAAGCGGCGATGCTTCGTGTTGCGAGTGCTCCTCCGTTCTTGTCAGGATCGTAAGGCGTCTCTATGGTCTTGTCAACATGAACATGGCTCTGACAAGGGTGCGAGCGCTCACGCGGGGCGGCGGCGGGACACCAGCTCTCGCACCGGCCCCCACGTCGACATCATCCTACATGGAGATGGCTTCTCGATGCGGTCCCATGGCCGTCACGCTCTCCTGAGCCGGGTCAACGGCAACTACTGCTTCTCTCCTCATCGAAGGAAACCAGTCCGCGGCGAGCACCACCTCTGGCGCCATGCACTGAACATGTCAATGGTTTCGTCGGGCGGTGGGGAGTATCGAGACGGTAGTGGACGGCAACTGTCCATCAGCGGGCTGTTGCTGATGTCATCGCCGCCTCGTCCGGGAATGTTTCATCGGTTCGCGAGTTCGTGTGGGATTCTCGGCGCTCTGGTCTAGGAAGGGCGCACCCGGATCTTCACGTCCCCCATGATGCTCGAGCCCTTGACGAGGATCATCGGGGCGCCGGGTGCGGGCTGGAGCGTCCCCTTGATCTTGAAGTCGCTCATGATGTGGCTGCTCTCGTCGATGACGTTGATTCCGGCGGGCACGTACACCTTCACGTCACCCATGATGATGCTCACGTCGAGCTCCACGACCGGGTGGGTGAAGACCGCCTCGGTCATGTCGATCTTGGCCTCACCCATGAGCACCGAGACGTGCAGCTTCTCCGGCACCATCCAGGCGCCCGTGCGGCGGGTGCTGCCCAGCGTCGCCCGGATCGCCCCCGAGCCGGCTGGTGCTGCGGGCAGCGCGGCCTGGGCGACGCGGGCCGGCGTGAGGTCCTCGACCAGGGCGAGCAGATCGCCGACGGTCTTCGCCGACAGGGCCCGGTCCGAGCGTTCGGAGTGCTCCGCAAGATCGAGCCGGCCCTCGGCGTGCGCCCGGGCCAGCAATTCGGTGACGGCGCCACGATCCGCGTCGCTGACACGCAGCGCACTGACCGGGACAAGCTCATTCACGCCCTACAGCCTAACGGTGCCCTCGGCACGTGCCTCACTGTGCCGTCCGCCCGTCCGTAGGGCGGACGGCACCGCGTCTCATTCGACGACGATCTCGCGGTCGTCGCCCGGCCGCAGCACGAACTCGACCTCGCCCCAGGCCGGGACGAACCGGCCATCGCGTTCGGTGTGGACGCGCACCTGCTCGGGGTCGGCGTCGACGCTCCAGCGCAGCCACAGTCCCTCGCCGTCGCGGTATGCCTCGCTGATGCCGTCGTCCTCGAACAGGAAGCCACTGGCCGCCACGACACGTTCGGGCAGGTAGAGGACGACCCGCCGTCCGGTCGCCTCCAGCGAGGCCGTCGTGATGATGTCGGCCTCGGCCGGGAGCTCGGCCAGGGGGATGCCCGCGCCGGCGCGCACGAACAGCGGCAGGCGCCCCAGCGGCGCGTCGACGGTGACCGTCTGCCCGCCGTCGTGGTGGATCCCGGTGTCGAACTCGAACCAGCCGTCGGGCACATCGGGCAGGCGCACGGTGCGGGTCGTGGCGCCCTCCTCGACGACACTGGCGACGAGCAGGTCACGGCCCAGCAGGAAGTCGTCGTTCTCGACGAACAGGGACTCGTCGGACTCGTCCGCGTAGAAGGTCGGGGCGATGATCGGTTCGCGGCGCTGGGAGCCCAGGTAGAGGGCCGTGTACAGGTACGGCATGAGCCGGTAGCGCAGCTCGATGGCCTCGCGGATCAGGCCGGTGACCTCCGGGTACATCCACGGCTCGTTGACCGAGCCGTCGTCGTGCCAGGAATGGATCGTGAAGCGCGGGTGCATGACACCGTTCTGCACCCACCGGACGAACAACTCCGGTGAGGGGCGGGCGGCCCCGGAGAAGCCGCCGACGTCGTGGCCGACGTTGAACACGCCGCTCATCGACATGCCGGTGCCCATCCGGGTGTTGTACTTCAGCGTCTTCCAGCTCGTGTAGTTGTCGCCGCTCCAGGTCTGGACGTAGCGCTGCATGCCGAGCATGCCCGAACGCGAGATGAGATAGGGGCGTTCGGCGGGGGCGAACTCGCGCTGCGCCTCGGCCGAGGCGCGCATCATGAGCAGGCTCTGGACGGGGCGGATGAGGGCCAGCGGCACCTTCGTGCCGAAGCCCTCGCAGATCGCGCGGTCGTCCCAGACCTCGTACTCGTTGTTGTCGTTCCAGGTCGAGCCGATGCCCATCTCGAGCAGCTTGGTGCGAACGTTGTCCTTCCACCAGTCCCGCCCGGCCGGCGAGGTGAAGTCGACGTGTGCGCCACGGTCACCCCAGAACAGGCTCAGCTCGGGCTCCCCGGTCTCCTCGTCCGCGACGAAGACGCCCTGCGATGCGGCCTCCTCGAACATCGGGTGATCGATGAGCAGGGCCGGTTTGATGTTGGCCGCCAAGTGGAGGCCCTTGTCCGCGTAGGCCTGCGCGGTGCGCCTGGGGTCGGGGAACTTGTCCCGGTTCCAGTTGAAGACGTAGCGCTTCGGGCCGATGCTCGTGTAGCCGCTGGACATCTGGAAGGAGTCACAGGGGATCTTGTGCTCGCCCAGCAGGTCGAGGAACTCCACGAGCTTGTCGGCGGCATCCGGGGCGTCGGTGTAGTGCATCGTCGAGCCGGAGTAGCCGAGGGCCCAGCGCGGCAGGAAGGCGTTGTCGCCGGTCAGCCGGACGATGGACCGGGTCAGGTCGGCCAGCTGCCGCCCGAACATGACGTAGTAGTCGATGTCGCCGCCATCGGCCGTCCAGCTGATGAAGGGGCGGTGGTAGTTGTCCTTGACGCGGCCCATGTCGAGCACGGCGGCGCTCTGGTTGTCGTAGAGGACGCCGACCGCGCCGACCCCGGCCCGGCGGGTCATGATGAACGGCACGTGCTTGTACAGCGGGTCGGTCTCGACGGCGTCGTAGCCCATCGCGTCCAGGCAGCGCATGTCGTAGCGCGAACCGGTGCGCTCCAGGTCCCCGCCCTTCTCACCGAGCCCGTAGTAGTGGTCCTCCGGCTCGCGCATGATGTAGTGGGCGACCCGCCCGGTCACGGGGTTGATCTCGTAGCCGCCGGTGCGCCGGTCCTCGGTGATGGTCGTCCACCCGTCGTCGACGCGGATCTGCCAGCAGACGCGCAGGGGGATGTCCTGGATGACGGCCCGCAGGTCGCCGCTTGTGACGATGATGCGGTGCTGGCCCGGGCGGGGCCGGTCGAAGATCGCCATCTCGTCGGTGGCGTTCTTTCCCATGCCTGTTGCGTCCGACCCGGCGGTCTCCAACTCGACCTCCTCGACGGTGACCGGCGGGCAGGCGAAGCCGCTCAGGTCCGAGCGGTCCCGCCCACTCCACGGCACGTCCTCGGCCGGGGTCAGAAGGTGGTCGGGATCGAGGCCGGTACGTTCGTCGACGCCCTGGCCGGGGGTGATCGTCCAGGTGCTGGCGACGGCCGGGCCTCCGGAGGGCAGGACGCGCACCCGGGCGAGGTCGTTGTCGAGGACGTCGAGGTGCAGCGTGAAGCCACCGGTGATCTCGGCGCGCAAGCCAGTCGCGGTCTGGGTGAAGCTGGTGATCTGGTCGAGTGTTCTCATGCTCGGTGGATTCTCCTCGTCGAGGTCGTACGCGCACATGCCCGGCGGCCAGCGGCCCCACCGGGCGGGACGCTGTTGTCCTGCCGAAGCAGCCCGGTCGGGTGGTTCCTCCTACTCTGTCGGGAACCGACGCGCCATGCTGTGCGTTGCCGGCTGTTGCCAGGCGCTTGTCCAAAGTTGCCAATAGGGGCAGGTGCGCCTGGTGGGTCAGGGCCCTGGTCAGCCCTGGTTCGTCCAGGCGCGCCAGAGCTCCTGGTCGAGGCCGGGCACGTCGCGGCTGGTGGTGTCGAAGACGCGGCCGATCCGCTGCGGATCGGTGAAGGCCGGCCAGCCCGGGTCAGCGGTGGCGGCGAACCGCACCCAGGCGTCGGCCATCTCGGTGGCCAGGCGCTGGGGCGGGTTCGGGCCCGTCATCTGGCGGTGCGCGGGGCTGTCGAGGTTGTCCCACACGAACGGGAACTCGCTCATGTGGCAGGCCTGGGCGCGGCCGTCGTTGGCGCGTGAGGCGTAGTCGAAGCGGTACAGCCAGGTGGGGCGCCCGTCCCCGGCGAGCTGGTCGACGGCCGTCATCGTCGGCCCGGTGAAGGTCGTCCAGGACAGGTGCTGGGCCATCGCCATGCCGGGCTCGTGGATGCGAGCGCGCTCCAGCAGCATCGTGCGCAGCGGCTCGACCGCACCATGGGAGGCCATCAGATAGCCGGCCAGGGTCTCCTCGGTGGCGGTGGACATCATGTCGGGCGTGATGAGGAACAGATTGCCCTCGTCACGGTTGGTGCCCCAGATGGTCGGGCGTACGGGCCGGGCGAGCATCGCCGTGTCGAGGTCCTCCGGGACGATCTCGCCGTCGACCCACGGTCCGAGCGCGAGCATGTCCCACCGGTCGGTGTGGTTCTCGGCCAGCGCGGGCAGGGCGGTGTCGAGCAGTGTCTTCTGGTCGACGGCGGCGATCGCCTCGGCCGTCGGTTCGGTCCCCAGCGCGGCGGCGATCCGGCGTGCCCGGTCTGCTGCCAGCTCGGGGCTGTCGGCCATCGGGGACGAGCCGGACTGGACGATCGCGCGGTGGAAGAGGCCGTCGGCCGCCGGGCTGGCCAGCAGCAGGGCGATGCTCATGCCGCCGGCCGATTCGCCGTGCACCATGACGCGGTCGGGATCGCCGCCGAAGCGGGCGATGTTCTCCTGCACCCAGGTCAGGGCGGCGATCTGGTCCCGCAGACCGCGGTTGGTGGCGGCCCCCTCGAAGGCGCCGAAGCCCTCGGTGCCGGTGCGGTAGTGGATCGAGACGTAGACCGCGCCGCGCTCGGCCAGGTGGTGGCCGTCGTAGGCGGGCAGGCCGCCGTTTCCGGTGAGGAAGGCGCCGCCGTGGATGTAGACGAGCACGGGCAGGTTGTCGCCGGCCTCGCCGGGGGTCCAGATGTTGAGGTTGAGCGTCTCGTCGCCGGGACGCCAGCCCGGGCTCATGATGGCGCGGTAGTTGAAGCCGTGGCCGCGGAACAGCGGCTCGATCTGGTAGGTGCTGGGGCCGAATGTCGTCGCGTCGCGTTCGCCGTCCCACGGCACGACCGGCTGGGGCGCCTTGAAGCGGTTGGCGCCGTAGGGGGCGGCCGCGTACGGGATGCCCCGGAAGACCTTCATGCCGTCGTTGTCGACGAAGCCGACGACCCGTCCGCCGGTGACATCGGCGAGGACGCTTCCGTAGGGCGTGATCTGCATTGACCCCTCCTGTTGGGTTCGGGCGCGGCCACATCGCCGGCCGGGGGCTCCATCGTCGCCGACGAACCGGGAGCAAGGGGGGTCCTGCCGTTTGTTGGCGTCCGGGTCCATGGGATCCGCCACGTCCTGCGTTCTTCGTGGGGTGACGCACGAAGAACGCAGGACGTGAGGGAAGAGGAGAGGACGCTCAGAAACCGACCGAGGCCACCGTCTCGCGGATCCGCTCGGCGGAGGCGTGCAGCAGGCTCACCTCGTCTGCGCTCATCGGGGCCTCGACGACACGGTCGACGCCGTGCTTGCTCACCAGGGTGGGCAGGCTGAGGGCGACGCCGGAGATGTCGTAGTAGCCGTCCAGGACGCTCGAGACCGGCAGCACGCTGCGCGTCGGGGACAGCAGGGCCTCGACGAGCCGGGCGCCGGCGAGGCCGATCGCGTAGTTCGTCGCGCCCTTGCCCTCGATGACCTCGTAGGCGGCGAAGGCCGCCTCGTGCGCCAGCTCGTCGAGCACCTGCTGGGTGAAGACGCGCTCGCCGGCCACCGTCCAGTCCCGGATCGGCACCGACGAGATCGTGGCGCTCGACCACAGCGGGAACTCCGAGTCGCCGTGCTCGCCGACGATCATCGAGTGCACGTTCGGCTGGGCCACCTGGGCCCTGCGGGCGATGAGATAGCGCAGCCGCGAGGTGTCCAGCAGCGTGCCGGTGGACAGCACCTGCGCGGTCGGCAGGCCGGAGACCTTCTGCGCGACGACGGTGAGCACGTCGCAGGGGTTCGTGACGAGCACGTAGAGCGCCTCGGGTGCCTGCTCGACGAGCTGGGGCATCATCGAGGCGAGGATCTTCGCGTTCGTGGCTGCCAGGTCGAGCCGGGTCTGGCCGGGTTTCTGCTTCGCGCCGGCGGTCATGATGACGATGGACGAGTCCTTGACCACCGAGATGTCATCCCCGCCCATGACGACCGAGTTCGTGAACTGGGTGCCGTGCGCGAGGTCCTTGACCTCGGCGTCGACCTTCTTGGTGGCGATGTCGTACAGGGCGACGACCTGGGCCGAGTCGCGGATGAGGGCGGCGTAGGCGAGTGAGGTGCCGACCGCACCGGCGCCGACGATGGACAGCTTCGAGGGATGACGCGTGGACGTTCGCATGGTGCCACGGTATGCGGTGCCGCACCGGAACGGAAACAGATGCGCTGCGGGAAGAGGTGGCGCTCTCACTGTGGGGACGCGATAACGAGCTTCCATGGCTCTGCGCTCAGAGGTGAGGGCATGTGGAGTTTGACCGTGGGCACGGAGCAAGATGACCGAGCCCTGTCTCCCCTCTTTCCGAGGAGGCCTGCGGGCGCTCGTGGCCAGAGTCCATCAGTGCAGTGAGCCGGCGAGTATCACGAAGGCCTTATCCACTAGCGCTGCGGCGGCTGGAAGCTATTTCCCTGGAAGCTATTTCCTGGGGCGGCGGAGCGGCTCGCGTTCGGACTTTCACGAGAGGGCGGGATGGAATCTCTCCATCGTTCACGCGGCGGGCCCGGACGCCATGGCCCACGACGCAAGCTCAAGGAGACGACGAGGGGCCCCGGCTCCGCTGCGGGTCGGCATGATGCCGGCCGGGGCCCGCTCATCGCGTAGAAGCGATGACCATGAGTCACCGTTGATTGAGGCTTATTCGCAGCCTCAATGAATCACGCCATGAGGGTTATTCAAAACTTTTGGTTTGTGGGGTGATCTTGGGGTCTGTTCTACCGGTGTTGGCGTGTCTGGGTGAAAGGTGAGGACCTGCCGTTGAGACAATTGGGTGGTCGAATACAACAATCTCAGAACGGGTCCTCGCGTGTA
>NZ_RCIV01000034.1 GCF_003666605.1 Propionibacterium australiense
TGCACCAGTTGGAGGACAACTGGAACAAGGCCGGGCATGAGGTGCGTCAGATCATCGCCCAGCTGATCGGTTCGATGGAGCAGTCCGACCAGATCGCCCAGACCGCCCTCCAACGAGCCGCCAGCGCAGTCCACCTGTGAGTACATCAGTGACAAGCGGGCAGGCGCCGCTGCGGTTCGGCCAGCTGCCCGTCATTGATGGGGTCGCGACGAACGCGGTGGTCTACCACAGCTACCGCAAGCGCCTCGACCTGAGTCCTGCGCTGGGGCAGTTCCTGCTGCTCGCCAGCATGCAGCAGCTGCGTCCCGTCCTCGTCACCGACGAGGACGCCGCCCTGAGTCGTTTCCTCGGCTTCGAGATGGCGGCCTCAGGGGGTTCGTGGGTCACGATGCGCGCCGGCGGCCGCATGATGGACGCCCTGACCGGCCGCGAGCTGGACGCGCTGGAGCAACTCGACGACCCCATCGCCATGAGCCGCCTGCCCCGCCTCGACACGCCCGGCGTCGACCCGCGGGCGACCGGCACCGTCGGCTTCGACATCATGGTGCACCACAGGGCCACCGAGGAGCTGCGGGTGGGCGCCCTGGCTGAGCTCGTCTTCGCGGCGCTCGGAGCCCCGGCCCCCGACCTGTGGGGCTCCACCGAGCCACTCAACCACCCGTGGGACAAGCTGGCGCTCACCATGGACGCCCGCCGGCACATGCCGAGTTCGCCGATCTACCGGCTCTCGGCGCCCGCACCCGGCGCGGTGGCGACGCTTCAGTACGAGCGCGGCGCCTCCGGCCTGAGCGAGCACCTGCGCGGCACCGTGCCTATCGGCCCCTACGGCGAGGCTATCGAACGGGCCGTCGACCTGTCCACGGCCGTGCTGCAGCGGGTACACGAGGCGTTCACCCCAGTGCTGGCCACGACGACCCTCATCGACGACGACCCGGACGGTTACCAGCACCTGCGGGCACGGCGCCCCGAGTACCCGCTCGGCATCATGGCGGGCCCTTGGGCGATCAAGGAGTCCGGGCTCGACGTCGACGAGATCGTCACCCGACACGGCGGCATCCGGCTCGGCCGCTCGCTGCTGCCGACCGTGCTCGTGCCCTTCTCCGGCGACGACGCGCCCTGGCAGCAGCTCGGCGGTGTGCTCCGCAGCGTCGGGCTGCCCGGCCTCAGCCATGCCCTCGGGCTGGACGGAAGCGCGGTCGGCAATGGCCGTTGAACTCGTCCTGCTGAGCGGCACCGCCCCGACCCGGGAGGACTGGGAGGCAGCCGCTACTGCCGTCATCCCCGGCGGTGACCTGCATGAACTGGTCGACGGGTCCTGTCTGATCCGCGACAACAACAACGACGGCATCCTCACCTGGTGGCCGCCCAGGCCCCTGATCGCGACCCGTGAGGCCGCGTGGACCTGCGAAGACGCCCGGGCCTGGCAGGTGTGGACCGACATAGCTCTGCCCTACGCCGGCTCTCGCGCAGGTCGGGCGATCTGCGCCGAGCTGGCCCACAGGCTGGGCGGACGCGTGATGGAACGGAAGTGACACGATGAGCAGCTGGATGATCAACGGCGCGCAGGTGAAGACCGTCCTGGACAGCGTGACGACCTATGCGGACCAGTTCCAGGCAGGTCTGAGCGAGGACAAGTTCACCGATCTGTCGAACTGCCTGACAGGCGGGGCGACCGAGGGCTCGGCCACCGTGAACACGGTGACCGGAGAGGTGCCCGGGGCGGTGAAGGACCTCATCAGCTCGCTGAGTGACGAACTCACGACAATTGGTAACCACGTGCAAGCCGGCATCCTCGGCGTGGCGAGCGCGACCGTGTCCTACAACCAGGGCAACGAGGAGATGGCTGCCGCCTTCCAGTCCGAAATGTCCGCGGCAGCCCAGAGCGGCGATTTCAGCTTCTTCGAGCAGAACAACGTGCTCGGCACGTGACCCTGTTGTCTCGCCCCGACATCCGTGGGCGAACACCATCACACATCAAGCCCCTGAACACTCTTCACCCCTGTAGGAGGCGGTTCGCATGTCGGATGCTCTGGTCGACCCGGAGATGATCCCGAAGATTGACACGAGCTATGTGACAAGCGCGGCGGAGAACCTGCGCGCCATGGGCAGTTCGGTCGGCGACAGCACGGACGGCATGGCGACGGCTTGGGCCGGCCTGAAGACGGCGGGCGTCTACGAGGCGCCCGAGTCGGCGACGGTCTACAGTCTGCTTGACCCGGCAGCGACCGCAGCCGACGACGTGGAGTCCGCCCTCAGTGACGCCGCCGACGCGATGGACACCTTCGCCGACGCTCTCGAGAAGATCAAACCCGATCTCGACGCAGTCCGGTCCGATGTTGCTGAGTTCCGTGAGAAGGCGCTCAAGGGCGTGGACGTCCCGGTCTGCACACCCGGTGTTTATTCCGTTGGCGCGGCCGGTACTGGCGCCTATACGCCAACCTACACCCCCAAGACCGAGCACAAGGATTGGTGGGATTCTCCCACGCTCTGCGAGGAGAATTCCCAGCTGTTCGCCCGCATCAACGACCAAGTCGCCAAGATCATCAACGCCGAGAACGAATGCGCGAACACCCTTCGCGGGCTGATACCTGACCAGAACTTCGAGCAGCAGCCGACCAATGTCACCGGCGAGGCGCTCGATCAGCTCGACAACCTGCCCTGGGGTCAGAAGACCGAGTACGAGCCGAAGAACTGCGGCGAGTCGGCAGTGATGGGCATAGGTGATGGCGTCAAGGGCCTGCTCGAGGGCGGCGCCTCGCTCATCAGCTACAACCCGCGCACCGGCCAGTGGGGCGACTGGGATCATGCTGGGCAGGCGTGGTCGGGTCTTGGCAACCTGGGTCTGTCGCTTGTCGTCGTCGCCTCCCCGCTTTCCCTCGTGAGCAGCGGAATGCGCCTTGCCGGCGTCGAGAACTCCTTCACCCAATTCGTAGAGGAGAAAGAACTCACTGTGGCGAACACGGTGACGAGCCTGGTGAACATCGACCTGACGGCCGATGACCCGTTCGCGGCCTGGAAGAAGGACGGCGTGCGGGCATTGTTCTCCTCGGCCACGAACATCGGCACCTTGTTCATCCCCGGTGCCGATGCCGGCAGCGTCCTGAAACTCGGGGCGGGGGCGAGCACCACCGCGAAGGCCAGCAGCATGGCTCTGCGCGGTGTAGGGACCATCGCGGACATGATCGTCCCTGGTGGTTCTTTCATTGTGAAATCGGCCGGCGAATTCGGCGTCAAGGTGGTTGATGTGGCCGCTCACGGTGGTGAGGGCGTCAGCCTGGCAACTCGGGCGTCAACCGCTATCGAGAACAGTGTGCTGCATGACCTGGGCAAGGTCGATGGCCTTCCGGTCAAGGACGGTTCTGGTCTCGACCTGGGCCGTGTTGACGTCGGCAAGGTTGATGCCCCGTCGCTGGCTGATGCCGGAGGCACCTCGGCCACGCGCGGGCTCGACGGGCTCGGGGACTCGACCGGTGGGCCTGGCTTGCGGAACTCGTCGAAAACTGGAGTACCTGATCTTGGGGAGGGGACTCCTGCGCGCGGCTCTGATTCGGCTGGCAGTGGTGGCTCGGCCGGTGATCGCCCGGGGGCCACCGGATCGTCCTCTGTCGGTGAGGGTCCGCGGCTTGATTCTGATGGGGCGAACAAGATCACTGCGGACGCTCAACCCGGGCGTCCTGGTGCGGAGAATCCTGGAGGTTCCCCCGAGACACCTCGGCGTGCTGAGGGCGGCAATCCGGTGGACGTCAGTGAAGTCGCCGAGACCGGAGTGGCCAAGCGGACGACTGCCGACGGTGGTGTGCCCGAGGCGGGACCGGAGGCTGCTGGTGGTCGTGGTGATGGTGCTGGTTCTTCTAGTGGCGGGGCGCACGGCGATGGTGAGCTCCCGACTCGCCGGGGCGAACCGGATGGATCTGCTGACGTTGGTGAGGCTCGCCCCGGTGAGAGCGGAGGCCGTCATGGTGACCATAGTGAGGGCGATGCCAGTGCTGATGCTGCCGCTCGTGACGGGTCGGCGCGGGATGAGGTCGGTACTTCCCGTGAGGCGGATGCCCATGGTCGGGACACCGATGCTGGCGCGCGAGAGGACACTCCTGCCAGGCGCGATGAGACGCGCCCTGAGGTGGCTGATGAGCAGGCGCAGAAGCTGGCGGACGAGACCGGGAAGGATCGGCCGGGCTGGGACAACAAGACCGACTGGCCTGAGCGTCCCGACGCAAAGATGTCCGATGGCACTGTCGAGGTCACGCACGATGGCGGCCAGACCGTCGCCAAGAGCAGCGACGGTCACGTCACCGTCGCTGATGGCGAGGCGTCGATCAAGACCTCCTCGGAGGGTTTGCAGGTGCACCATGCCGACGGGGACTTCACGGTCAACGAGCGCGGCGAACTCACCGACGCCCCCGAGGGCACGACGGTGCGCAGAGGCGAGGATGGCAGCTGGTCGATCGAGAGCAGCGGCCCTGATCCTGTGCGCATCAGCCGAGATGCCGACGGCATCGTGACAGTGCAGCACGGTGACACCACCGTGCGGCAACTCGACGGCACGATAGTTGCCGATGCCGGTGATGGCCTGTACACGAAGGTGCACGCCGATGGGACGACGCATGTCACTCAGCTTGCCCCTGACGGTGGGTACACGACGCTGTTCGAGGACGGCACGTTCTTGCACCGGTATCCTGATGGTGGTTTCGAGCCCTATGGTGATCCCAGGCTTGGTGGTGGGCGTGATTTCGAGGGCACGGTCGACCCGTCGAAGGGGTTGTCGGACTCGGGGTTGACGCGCAACGGCAAGCTTGATGATCCTGCGAATGTTCCGCCTGAGATTCAGGAGCTTGTCGACAAGGGCGTGGTGAGCATTGATGACAAGGGTGTGGTGCGGTCCACCCAGAAGGTGACCGAGGACTTCACCATGCGTGAGACCGCGGAGTCCTACCGGCAGGCGGGTTTCCAGGAACACGGGATGAACGACCTGACCCAGGACATCCGCGAGGACAACATGGATGCCCGGGCCGATGACAAGAACTGGGGTGATTCGGAGAAGGCGCGGTACCGTCGTGAGTCAGAGCGGAGCTTGGCTGAGTCTCTTGAGCAGCAGGGCGTGCCGGCCGACCAGGCGAAGACCCAGGCCAAGGACATGCTGTCGCATCATGAGGCCCTGCACGGCCCCGACCGGGTCATCGGCGGCAACCCGGACAACTTCACCGGCTTCGGCACTGAAACCGTCCCCGGTAACACCGCGAACTCAGAAATGGGCCGACACTGGTCGAATCACGATACGGTAGGAGACTTCAACCGTCGCATGCGTGATGCTTTCCAGGATATACCAGAAGCTTACCGTGGTGATGTCCGGGTGAATACGGAGTTTCTAGTGAATGGCAAGACGACGAATTTCACCGGTCTGCCGTGATGGAGGAGGAAACGAGGTGACTGGTAAACGTGTCCGTGAGTCGTGGGAGAAGTACGGCCGGAGGGGTCGAGAGGTTGAAGCTCTCGTTGAGCTGATGGATGCCATGTCCCATGATCAATGGGTTGCGGTGGGTGAAGCAGAGAAGAACAACGACCTCGATAAAAGCATTAAGGCCCTTCAGGAGTGCAAGAAGATAAGTATGTCTGCCACTGTTAAAAAGGCGTTGTCTTCTCTGGGTGATCGTTACCGACCCCGGTATGACAAGGAGACTGTTGGCCGGTATACGCGCGGGGGGATCCGTGATGCGAAGTCCATTGCGCCGCTTATCGTGGGTATTGCCGACAGGTTGCCTGCGTGGGCGGTCGAGGTCCTCCTGCGTCCGTTCACGAAGGCCGGTGTCGACCTGTCGCCGGTACTGCCCGAAGGCATGGACATAAGCCACCCACTACCCCACGGCGACGATGGCGACTCTCCGGGCGATGAGTGAGCTGTGATGTGTGATGGCCGGTAAACGAGCGCGCGAGTCATGGGAGAAGTACGGCCGACGCGGCCGCGAGGTTGAAGCCTTTATTGGGTTGATGGATGCCATGTCCCACGACCAATGGGTTACTGTTGGCGAGACGGAGAAGAATAACGTTTTTGATGAATACATGGCTGCTCTTCAGGAGTGCAAGAAGATAAGCATTTCCGCCACTGTTGTAAAGGCGTTGTCTTCTCTGGGTGATCGTTACCAGCCCCAGTATGATGATGAGATTGTTGGCCGGTATACCCGTGGTGGGGTTCGTAACGCCAAGTCGATTGCGCCGTATATCGTGGGTATCGCTGACCAGCTGCCTGCGTGGGCTGTTGAGGTGATCCTGCGCCCGTTCGTGAAGGCCGGTTTGGACCTGTCGTCGGTGTTGCCCGAGGGCATGGACATAAGCCACCCGCTGCCCCGTGGCGACGATGGCGACTCTCCGGGCGATGAGTGATCGCGGTGATGAATCATGGCTGGTAAACGCGTCCGCGAACCATGGGAGAAATATGGTCGGCGGGGCCGCGAGGTCGAGGCGTTCGTTGAACTGATGGATTCCATGTCCCACGACCAATGGGTCGTGGTTGGCGAGACGCGCGAGAATCGTGATTTGCATGAATATGGTGAAGCCCTCAAGGAGTGGCACAAGATAAGTATGTCTGCCACGGTTGAAAAGGCGTTGTCTTCTCTGGGTGATCGGCATGTACCGAAATATGATGATGAGACTGTTGATCGTTATACACGCGGGGGAGCTCTTAGTGCGAAGTCCATTGCGCCGTATAGCGTGGGTATTGCTGACCGGTTGCCTGCGTGGGCTGTTGAGGTTCTCTTGCGTCCGTTCGTGAAGGCCGGTGTGGACCTGTCGCCGGTGCTGCCTGAGGGCATGGACATGAGCAGGCCGTTGCCGCATGAGGCGTAGGCGCGGGTACGGGTCGGCAGTGATGCAGGACTGTCACAAAGATGAGGAGGGCCCGGCCCTGGGCCGGGAAGAGAAAGAAGGTGTGTTGGTGTGACCGTGCCGGGTTTTGGTCCTGATGCCAAGGACGAGAAGGTCAAGGCCCTGTACCAGAGGCTGGTCGAGTGGATGAGGGCGAACCGGGCCAGTTACCTACAGGCCGTGGTGCAGGCCGTCGGCGACCGCCACAGCGGCTGGATCCGTTCCTACCACGACAACCGGCCCTACGACAATGTGGCGCCTGCCGAACTGTACGACCAGATGATCGCGCTGCGCAGCCTGCTGGCCCAACCCGGCACCGGCGCGTTCACCTACGCCAAGTTCGTCGTCGAGGTCGGGACCGGCACCCGCATGACAATGCGGCAGGACAGCCGCGAACCCCAACTCGATCCCCCCTACACGGCCCAGGAC
>NZ_RCIV01000035.1 GCF_003666605.1 Propionibacterium australiense
GTCTGTTCCTTGGTTGTTTTTGGTCACGCATTAATTATCTCGGGACAGACCGCCTTTTCACACTCAATGACACGCCTCATCCGAGATTGCTAAACCCCACCCGGACAAACCCCATGAATAAGCCTCAACGAACTTGTTATTCCCAATTAGAGACTTCCCGAGTGTTGGCAGTCAGGGTAACACGACACTTCCGAGCACCGATGTTTCTTCTTGTGGAGTATTCTGACTTCGACCGTGCCCCATCCAGGTGATTCCCGGCAGTGCCATGATCCATGAGTCCCAGTCGGTCGCTACGATGCGAAGCCACCCATCGGTGAACGCCAGGTGCAGCCAGCCTTCGCCGGATTGAATCGAGAGCAGGGACTGCCCCACGAAGCCTTGGAGAAGCCGAGCAAGGGTTTCTGGTTCCACCTCGTCCCAGAGTGACTCATGGCCCTGGCGCCCCACGAAGGGACCAGTGATTTCGAGTGTCATGCCTGCGACTTGGAGAACGGGGGGTGTTGTCGTGATCGAAGTCGTCAAGCACGTCGAAATCCGTCACTGTCGCCGGAAGAATGGAATCGAGCCGTTCCCGTATTCCTGTCGACATGTGGCAAGCCATCCCTTTCACACTGGCCCATCTGAAATGGGCGCGTCAGTTGTCCAGACCGAGCTTTTCGCGGGCCTGCTCAAGAGTGAAGGAATTCCTGGCACGCTGCCCATTGGTGACCAGATACGAATGATTCCGATAGAACGACTCATCCCACGGTCGCAGGCCAACCGCCCCAGCATAATCAACAAGCATCTGCTCAGTGAACCTGTCCACCCGACGACGACGCCCATACGCCCCCACATCCTCAAACGGCTGAACCTCACCAATGGTCCCAAAATGCCATCGCCCAGGAGGGTTATTCAAAACCCTTGTTATGAGGAGGGCCTTGGAATTTGTTCTGCTGGTGTGGGCGTGTCTGGGTGAAAGGCGAGGACCTGTCACTGAGAAAATTGGGTTGTCGATAATCCCGTATTCTCAGAACAGGTCCTCGCATGTACCATACAACAGGCCTGCCCGCCGCAGCAATCACAGTCCTCTACCAGACCCTCGTCCACAATTACCCCCGCACCCCGCAGGCCACCGGGCGCCCGCCCGCATTGAGTCAGGCAGAAGAGATCAGGGCAACCCTGGCTTATCTGCGTCGCAACCGCGCCCAAGCAGAGCTGGCCGAGTCGTTCGGGGTCAGTCAGGCCTCGATCTGCCGGGCCATCGCCCGGTGGACGCCCCGGATCGTCGAGGTCCTCGCAGAGCTCGTGCCCACCGCAGACGACCTGGACCAGGCCCAGACCCTGATCGTGGACGGCACCCTCGTGCCCTGCTGGGACTGGAAAGACCAGCCGGGTCTGTACTCGGGCAAGCATCACCGGACCGGGTTGAATCTCCAGGTGGCCTGCACCCTGACAGGACGCTTGGTCTGGGTGTCCGACCCGGCCCCCGGATCGACCCACGACGCGAAAGCCATCCAGTCCACGGGTTTCCTTGACATTTTCCCGGACACCCCGCCACTGGGCGACAAGGGCTATACCGGGTTGGGCATGATGACCCCGATACGCAAACCACCAGGGGGCGGGCTCACAGGCTGGCAGAAACAATACAACAAAATCGTCAATTCGTTACGAGTCCCAGTCGAACGAGCAATCGCCCACCTGAAAACTTGGAGGATCCTGCACGCCGGTTACCGCAGGCCCCTTGACACCTTCCCGCAAACCATCACAGCAGTCATCGCACTAGAATTCTACAAAAACAGTTTTGAATAACCCTCCAGGACTATTCTCAATCAGATCAATCGAACGGACACTACCATTCGTCGCCTCAGGACCAAGCACCCGAAACTGCCGCCCTCCAAGCCCCTGACCGAACTTCCCCGCAGGCGGAGCCGACACCACAAAATAGCCACGAACCCGCAATAACCGATACGCAACGTACGCGGTAAGTTCACCGACGCCTTGACCATAAGCGTCACCATCAAACATAGCAGTCCACTCATCATTAGCCGTGGAAGTGTGGAGTGCTTGGTGTTTTTCGGACAGTGGGTGAAATGATCGTGAGGTAGAATTAGATCATGTCGGCATCGAAATACAGTGCGGAGTTCAAGGAACAAGTCGTTCTCGAGGTTGTCCAGAAGTCCAAGTCGATCGCCGAGGTCGCCAGATCGTACGGGCTTGTGGCACAGACGGTCGGGAACTGGGTCGCGAAATGGCGGAAAGAACACCCCGACCCCGGCACTGATGGCACCACCGCGGAAGAACACGCCGAGATCAGGCGTCTGAAAGCAGAACTCCGGGAGGCTCGCATGGAGGCCGAGTTCCTGAAAAAAGCGGCGGCCTTCTTCGCCCAGGAATCCGGGTGAGCGCGAAATACCGTTGCATCCACCGCGAAGAAGGCAACTACCCCATCCAATCCATGTGCCGGTGGGTGAAAGTATCCAAGTCCGGCTACTACGCCTGGCGAAACCGGCCCAAGTCCCTGGCGGCCCAACGAAGGGAAGATCTAGCTGCCATTATTGTCAAGTTCTTTGACGAGTCCGAACAGACCTACGGCTACCGCAGGATCCACGCAGAGCTGGCCCGAAGTGGCGTCAAGGTCTCACCCGACACGGTCCGCAAGATCATGGCCACAGCTGGCCTCGTTGCTTGTCAGCCCAGGAAACGAGCCAGGACGACCATCCCTGCACCCGACCTTCCAGATCGGCCCGACCGGTTGCGCCGAGACTTCACTGCGACCGCGCCCGGAATGAAATGGGTGGGCGACATCACGTATGTTCCGACCTGGCAGGGATTCGTCTATCTGGCGGTGGTCATGGATTGTTTCTCGAAGAAGATCGTCGGGCACGCGATCGCCGGTCACATGCGCACCGGACTCGTCACCCAGGCCTTGGCCATGGCCGTGCGGAACTGCCCGCCAACCCGTGGTGTCACGGTTTTTCACTCGGACCGAGGCTCCCAATACACGTCGGCCGAATACACGAAATTCATGACCGGCCATGGGATTCTCCCGTCCGTGGGGCGGACCGGTAGTTGTTTTGACAATGCCGCTGCCGAGTCCTTCAACGCGATCTTGAAGAAAGAACTCACCAACCGTAAGGTCTACCCGACCCGCAACCATGCGATCCGGGACGTGACAGCTTGGATCGAGTTACGATACAATCACAAACATCTCCACTCGGCCATTGACTACCGGACCCCCAACCAAGTCGACACCGAATGGAGACAACAACACAGGGCAGCAGCCTAAAACCAACCAGTAACCACTGTCCGAAAAACCTATATCATTCCAGTGAGCAGGACACGCGGTCATGATTCATGAACCAAGGGCTGAAGTCTCAGCAGATTCTCCCCCAACGTACCGGTAAGCTTACTGACCTTCCCCCATACCGTAGGACCGCCCATAAAATACCGGGCACCCGCATACGCCACCTTCTTAGGCGGTGCATTGAGAAACCCGATCAAATAAGTCAACGACGCGAGCCGACCATCAAAAAACACAGCAACCACCCCCTCGTCCGAGACGCACGTGCGCGTCACAACCACCACCGACCATCAAGGTGCAATACAATCATCACCAATCATGATCGTCGACCCTGAAATGCCATGGTTCCCAGTCAGAATCATCCGTACATTCGATCCGGACACCATCATCCAAAACCAACGTGAGATTTCCCAGATCCATAGCAAAATCAGGCACCACCTCAACTACCATACGACCCACCAGACCACCAAGCGGAGTCTCCGGCCCCTCAAGCAGATCAACGGACAACGAATCATCAAACAAAAACTCACCCTTGGCATCAACGACACGTATGCTGCACCATGTATGAAAGTTCCAGTTGGGGCCACTGAGAAACAGCATCTCATTCTGCATGAAAGCACGTTGAATCAATAAACACCGAGCGTCTATCGCCCACTCCTCGAACCCTGGGTACATTACATCAACTCGCATGCGGATCCTTCCTAGTCGTCAGAAAGTTCTATGTGAGTACGCTCACGACTCCATTTTTTGGTATTGGATATTCCCTTAGGCGGGTTTGGTGGTTTACCGGTGAACGGGCTGACTGGTCCATCATTCGCATTGGTGAAACTATGGCTGTCATGAAACAAGATCGGTTTCTGGTTGAGGTTTGGGGAGGTGCTCGAAGTCGTAGTCGAAGGTGCGGCCGGTGATGTACGAGGCGAATGCTCCGAAGGTTTGTTCGGGGGTCTGGTGCTGGATGTTCGCGATATTGTTTTTGGCGGTGCCCCAGACGTGCTCGACCGGGTTGTGGTCGGGAGCGTACGGCGGCAAGAAAACGGGTGTGATACGTTCCAGCAACTGGCCCGGCTGGTAGAGGCTGGTCAGGGCTTTGGCGTGGTGGAACCGCGCGTTGTCCAGTACGACAGCGATACGGTCGGCCTTGGTTTCGCGCTGGAGCCGGTCCAGAGCAAGGATGATCTGTTCGGTGTTCTGGTTCCCCTCGATCGGATACAGCCGCATTTTCTTGTCAGTAAGCGAGAGGGCGCCGAAGAAGGACTGGGATACTTTCTGCCGGTCCACGTAGAACTTGGTGCGTTGTCCTTTGGGCAGCCACATGCGGCGGGTCTCGGCCTCGTGCTCCAGGCGGACCTCATCGATGGCGTACACCTCACAACCGGCGCCCAACAGGTCCTTGACCTGGGCCTTCACCTCGGTCATGCGCCGGGTGATGGCCTGCTCGTCGCGGTGCTTGTCGAACGGGTCGGGCAGCTTGAAACTCAACCCGCAGAACCGCAGAAGCAGCTGATACGAAGACTCTGACTCGTACTCCACGTCGAACAGAATCTTCACCACGTCACGCAGGGCCGGCACGTCCCAGAACTCGGCGTCGATACCAGACCGGGAAGGCGGCTGGGCCAGGACAGCCTTGAGGTCCTCCTTCTGGGCGCGGGTGAGTTTCGCCGCGTTCTGGTTCCCAGCATGCCCGGTCAACACCGAACACATCCGCGTGTCCTGCCACTCGGCCAGCCATTCTCGAACGGTTTTCTCGCTGCGCTCAACCATTTTCGCTATGATATTGATGCCAACTTGTTCGGAGGCATACAAAATGGCTTCGGCTTTCATCCGCACCAGCACGTAATTGTCTGTGCGTTTCTTCCACCTGATCAGAACAGCGGTTTCTTCCGGGGTGACCTCGATCTGCATGTCTCAATCATATCCGAAACAAGACCACGAATCCATCAAAATACGATTTCGTTTCATGACGGCCATAGCTCTTTGTGGTGCATACGGCGTCGCGTCCATGACTCGAACTTTGGAGCCATCAGGTAAAATATAGCCAGTACCCGGACTATCTGTTGAGAAGGTGTCTAGTCCCGCCGATTGGAAGCCTTCTTCGAGTCGTGTTCTACTGGTCGGGACAACTGTTCCCTTGTCATCAGCAATGAAATCGGGGCCGGTCTTAGTGGGAGGCTCGATCTGTGGACGTGCTGGCGCTGGCGGCAATTCCGGACGCGGCGCTGGTGAGTTGTTGGATGGTGATGGGGTGGCTTTGAGGGCGTCGTTGGTGGCTGCTTGTGAAGCGTCGCTGGCGCTGTTGGCTCCTAGGCGGTTGCTGATGTTGCGGACGACTGGGAGCTTGTTGGCTTGGCGGCTGGCCCAGTCCGTGGCCGCTTTACCGACTGGGGTTTTGGCGGCCCATTGGATCCCTTTACCAATACCGTATCCAAAACCACCGCCAATCATTCCGAACAAGGAGTCTTTCCCGACCTGCCCCCAGTTGATGGGATATCCGGAGCAGGCCTGATCAATGATGCTGGCCCCACCACCAAGAAACGCCCCAGCGATGAGAACTGCACCGAAACCCTGAGCACACGGAACAAACTCCAACGCAACACCCGAATGATAGCTAGAACCGAACCCGATCATCGCGGTGATCAGTGGCACTGGACAACGTCCACAACGAAATCCAACCAAGCATATCCCCGGGCTCAACCAACAGTCGATCTTGTTTCATGACGGCCCTATAGCGCCAGACTCGTGTCGTTTTGCTATTTTATGGCATGTGTGTGTTTTGCTTGATCAGAGTGAGGCTGGCTGGCGTATCTCACACACCAGTCAAACTCTACTAATTTCAAGTGGGCAATGAATCGACTTGGGAGTGATTAAGGCGGTAAGATATATCATCCCTTGCGTCGTGGTTTATAGACTAAGTCAAGTGCTTTTTCTAATTTCTTGAACTCCTCGCTTTTAAAATCAAGTTTGAGAGGTCTCCAATTCTTGGATTCAAAATGCTTAATAGCCTCTTCGGGAATCCGAATTGGATAATGTTTGAGATATTCTACAGCATCATAACGCCAGTAATAAGTTCCATCGCTCATGGTTGCAGATCCTCCAGGAACACCAAATTTCCCACCTATAAGATCTTCCGTGTACTCCATCCATGGGTAAACTAAAGTAGCGTTATCGAGATAACCAATGATTCGTTTGAGTGTACTGGGATCATGTGGCGTGCTACTGAGAGGCGGAGGAGACCAAGGCTGCCCCGGACTATCGGCGAACGGAATCAGCGGTTGAAGGTTAAAAATCACTATGCTATCCTTTCCAACTACTCATCAAGGTACCCGCTCGAACAGTTGTCCAAAATCATCTAGCGCCACAGCAAATGGACTAGATTCCACTGAGACTCCCAAGATACGCTCCAGTTCTCCGGCCGCCTGATTTGCTCCATGACACATAACTAGCCGTATATTTTGGCCAGTATAACTTGGATTCTCCAGAATCGCATCCGCGATCTGCTGAACATTTGTTACGTAACCATTAGGAATGGGCATCCCATCAGGGGTTCCATGAACAATGACATCATGAAGACCGTCTGCCCCTAACGATCTTGCGAAGTTGTTTAGAGTTCTGACGTCATCGCCGATTGCAGTTGCGGTCTCGCTATAATGAATAGTGGCACCATTGGAGACTAAGAAAGATTCGGAATCCATCAACCCCGACGAAGGTACTTGTGGCGTGAGTGAGTTGTTGGATGGTGATGGGGTGGCTTTGAGGGCGTCGTTGGTGGCTGCTTGTGAAGCGTCGCTGGCGGTGTTGGCTCCTAGGCGGTTGCTGATGTTGCGGACGACTGGGAGTTTGTTGGCTTGGCGGCTGGCCCAGTCCGTGGCCG
>NZ_RCIV01000036.1 GCF_003666605.1 Propionibacterium australiense
GAAAGGCTACGTCACGAACATGCCCGCCACCCGAATCTCCGCGGCAGAACTCATTGCCGACTATCACGAGCTCTGGCTAATCGAGAAATCCTTCAGGATGTCGAAGAGCGACCTGAAAGCCCGCCCGGTCTTCCATCACACCCGCGAGGCGATCGAAGCCCACCTCACCATCGTGATGGCCGCACTCGCCGTCTCACACCGCCTGCAAACAATCACCGGGAAATCCGTCGCCAAAATCATCGAAACACTCGAGCCAATCCATGAAATGAACGTCAACATCGCTGGCCAAACCCTACCCGCTCACGACCAGATCACACCCGCAGCCCAAACCATCCTCGACACCCTCGGCCTCACCTGGCCCCCACACTAAAGTGGCACGAGTCGGGTTGGGCCAGCAGGCCGCGCAGCGCGATCATCTGGTCGTACAACTCGGCAGGCGCCACATTGTCGTAAGGCCGGTTGTCGTGGTAGGAACGGATCCAGCCACTGTGACGTTCCCCCACGGCCTGCACCACCGCCTGCAGGTACTCGGTTCTCCCGCATCCACGCGGTAAGCCCCTCGCGCAGGGCCTTGACCATTGTCACTTGGGTATCGGGGCCCGCGTTGGTCTCACTCACTCCGACACCCCTCTCCCCGGTCCGCAGACCGGAGATTCCTTGTTGTCATCCGTCATCTTCTCCTCGGGAGGACATGTCTTGGCGTGCCTGCTCGTGGCATCCTCTCCCGTGTCCGGACCATCGGCATTATCGACAGGGAGACTCGCCTCTAGCCGAGACATCCGGGTCACCTCGGCGGGTCGGCGCCTCACTATCGAGGGCCGCCTACACAGCATCCTTGACGCAATAAAACCACAGGGAGCTCTTTCATGACCAAGAGTTTACCAAATCACTAAAATATGGCCTCAGGAAAACAGCTCCTGAGCCTTGTCCATGAAATGTTGCCACTCACGAGTGACTTCCCATTCTTCAGCGTCATCACCATAGAAGAATCTGGTCTCAACGTTCTGACGATCAACCCTGGCGATCAATGCGAAACCCTTCGCACCGGCGCCCGAAAGACCGCGCTGCCACTTCATCAGCAAATCACCCAGATCACTCCTGCCCTCACGAGAGAACCAGCCCAGCTTGCTTTCACCGCGTGGGGTGACACCTGTGGTGAAATCAGCAACATTGCCATCGAAAACAGCCGAGAAAATATAAATGTATTCCCAATTGGTTCCAATGGACTTGACTTCAGGAGTGATGATCTCGATATAACGTTCAAGCAATTCTTGGGTATCCACCTCAGCCCCCAATCCTTTCACTTGAAAGATCTCACACCATGGATTCTTCATGCGGGAGCGAATTTAACCACATCCACCCTGGACTAATATTTCTGACCTCGCATGAGGTGGATAACTAGGCCGGAAGACATCAGAGCCTAGGGCTGGGTCTGGGTTTCAGTCCTTGAAGTGGCGTGCGAATCGGGTTCTCAGTATTTCTTCGTCTCCTGAGTACATGTCGTCCTCCCAGTCGCTTGCCAGATAGTTGGGTGGGGCGTCGTGGTAGGACACGAATCTCATCTCGGGGGGCTGGCGGGTCATTTTCACTGCTCCGAACAGTGCCCCGGGTCGGCCGTCCCGGTATGTCCCGGCATGCCATTTCCCGGCGGCCTGCGTGAGTTCCTCGGCGTACCGGCCGGCAGGCCAGCTGGTGATCTCGGTGCCGTCGGCCAAGGCCCTGATCTTGCACCGGGTGGGGCTCGCGACGAAGAAAGCGACCATCAACTCCTGCCAGGGGACGGTCAGCTCGGTGACCGCGCCGGAGAAGATCGTCTTGCAGCTCTCCAGGAAATCATCGGACGGGTCCACGTAGCCACGGTACTGGGGCCAGCCCCCCGGTGGCGGCGGGGCGGTGGGGTCGAACTGCTCCTCAAGCGGGATCTCCCGGCCCGTAGGGGTGTCCACGACACGGATCCGCTGGCCGTCATCGACTATCTGAAGATCAGAACCGACCGGCATGTTCCAGATCCCGATCAGCGCAGGCTCCAGAGCACACAACGTGTTGAAATCAACGACCACCCAGTTCGCCTGATCCGCGAGATACTCACTCGTGTCGATGTGACTGAAGACCCGCCAGCCATTGTCCGCCTCGTTCCGAGGGTTCGCCCGGACCATCCACCGGATACGCTCACGACGCTCCAACACGTTGTACGTCGTCAACGAGGTCCCAGCGCCCGGAATGAACTCCCCATGAGGCACATGCGAGGACGTCATGACAATCCTTCCTACTTCTTCTTTTTCTTCTTGCGGGCGGATGCCTTCAGGTTCGACTGCGGGGGCGGAACCTCCAGCCCATGCGAGACCAGCCAGCCAGTCACCGCGTCCAGCAGGCCGTCTGACTGGTCATCCCTGGACCTCACCACGTCGAGGACACTACGCCCACGACTACCGGGATCCAGCAGTTCGAGATCATCCCTGGCCAACAACACCTCGTAATAGCCACTCAGATCCAGTTCCGGTTTCTTCTTCCGCTTCCTAGCACCCGCAATGTATCCCAGGGGCCGGCCCGTGCTGCCGTCCTCGGCGTTCGGGTCGACACCGGCCGCCAACAGCTCCCGGAACAACGCGAGATTCTCTGGCGAACCCAGGTCCGGGGCCTGCACGAGCAGGTTCACCGCGCCCACCCCGTATCCGGGGTGCGCATAGTTCACATCGACGCCGTCGGCGATCAACCGCTCGGCGATCCGGGCCCGCGCGGCAGGATCAGGATTGCCCATGGCCTCCATCAGCAGCGTACGATCACGAGTCACCTCGTTCACCCGGTCCGGACTGTACCCGGCCACGAACTCGTCATAGCTACCCGACAACGCCAGGAACCACAACGGCCGCTCCACATCACGGCCATGAGCCCGCTCATAGCCCTCCAGCAGGACGGCCAGCCTCGGGTGATGCGGGTACCACATCCTCGCCTGCTCAAGAACCCCGACACCGAACCGGTTGGCAGAGCGCACATCCAAATCCGGCTGTTCAAGGAACACCTCGTAGATCGGCATGAGGAAATCATCCTTGACATTGGTCCGGGTGATGAGCACCTGCAGCGGGTAGCCCCACCGTTTGGACAGCTGGTTGACATCAGCCCCGCACTCAACAAGACGGCGCATCAACCCGGCATCCACATCCGGGGCCAGACCCTTGTTCGCACACAAGGCATGAATCACGCCATACCCATCGGCGAGCCCCACCCTCGGATCAGCACCATCATCGAGCAGCCTGCCCACCCAGTACACGCGCGCCCCGGGATCGGTCTCCTCCAACAGCACGTGCATGAGCAGACTCACATCATACTCACACAAATTCACCAAACCGGGTTCATACATCCCCTCGAAACCCGACGTCCCCCTGGAGAAAAGAGCCGCGACAACCGGATCATACGCCACAACAAACACCTCCCACACAAACCACCACAAGAACCCCTATCACGGAATCTCATCCATGTGAGATCGATTTCGCATCGGATCCTGGGGTATGTAATTATCCGGGTTTCGGTAGTCCTCCAAGAACAGTCTTTCATTCTCGATGGGGTCAGGACTGTACTCGTGGTTGAGATACTTGTCTCTCATCTTAGCATACTCTTTACCGGGCTTGTGGCCCATGTCCCATCCCTTCTCCATGTCATTGTGCGGCTGGCCCGGCTCCCATTCAACACGCCTCCTGCTTTCATCTATCTGTGTGACATACACATCGCCATTCTCGTCCTTGGCTGCATTGAAGACGCGCTCTTCCTGGCTCGGTATCCCGTTGGCCTGATCTCCTGGGTCGTATGAGGGGCGGTGGTTCGCATACGGCATGCGGTTCCCGTTCGCATCATATCCATATGAGTTCGGCTCTCCCTTGGGTGGAAGCCCGTTCGGGTATCCATTCCCGCGGTTCTCCGCCAGCCACATTTCGGCGTCGGGGTCCCAGTGCATGATCCAGCCGCGGTCGCCTCTTACGTTCTCAAGAAGTAGTGGCTGTCCCGTCCGGTGATCCAATGGAACGCCGTGTTCGTCACGAGGTGCAGCTTCAAGGGCCTGCCTCACTTCCTCGCGAGTGTATGCGGGTTTGGATGCATTCTGTTCCGGGTCGGTTTGCCTGTGATCGCCTTCAGTGTTATCACTGGCGCCATTGCCCTCACCGTCAGCGTGCTTGGCCGGGGTGTCCTCTCGGGTTCCTGAACCGCCAATATCCCGACCACGAGCATCCACCTCATGAGGAGTACCTGTGCCATTGCGCCCTGATCTGTTGTAGGCATCGGGATCGGAGTGCATACCGCCAGCTGAAGCATCCGGGTCACCGTGACGGGCCGAGACCTCACCGGTACCGGTCTCCGGGCCGTTGCCGGCCGAGCGTCCCGCGCCAGCAGCAGTATCGGTGCCGTGTCGGGCAGCACCCTCGCCCAGGTCAGGTGCGCCGGCTCGTGCCGAGTCGGGCATGTCCGGCGTACCGGCGGGGTCCTGGAGCCCGTCGAGTCCGCGCCGGGTCTGGCCGGCCCCGACATCGGCCTGCGGCGGGGCCTTGCCTGCGCTGGCGCCGCTCAGGTCCAGGCCCGGGCCGTCCTTGACTGGGAGGCCACCGGCCCGGCCCGGGTCTGGGAGGCTGGGGTTGTGCAGTGCGCCGTTCTCGATGGCCCTGGCGGCCCGTGAGACCAGGCCGGCGCCCTCTGCGGCGTGGGCGGCCGCATCGGCGGCCTTGAGGCCGGCCTCGCCGGCCTTCACCGCGAAGGAACCACCAGG
The DNA here is from genome assembly GCF_003666605.1 of Propionibacterium australiense. GTDB lineage: Bacteria > Actinomycetota > Actinomycetes > Propionibacteriales > Propionibacteriaceae > Propionibacterium > Propionibacterium australiense. The sequence goes on from NZ_RCIV01000036.1 coordinate 4,754, forward strand.
GATGGCCGTGTCGGCGAAGGCCCCCAGACCACGCAGGGCCATCCTGCCGGCCTTGCCCGCAAGACCGGCACCCTTCATGGCGCCACCGACCTCGGCGCCCGGGACGAAGAAGGTACCGATGTTCACACCCGCAGACACCGCCGAGCGCACACCGTCCTTCTTCCACGCCGCGAACGGGTCATCAGCCGCAGGATCAATGTTCACCATCCCCGCCACGGTGTTCCACAGGTCATGCTCCTTCTCGCGGATGAACCTGGTGGCTTGGTTGTCAGCCCCGGTGCCCCGCGCACACTCAGCCACAGAAGCAGCCGGAACAGGCGCCGGGACCATGGCCAGCAGGGACAGGCCCAGGTTCCCCAGCCCCGCCCAGGTCTGCCCGGTCACGTCCCAGTTCCCGAACTCGCCGGTACGCGGGTCATAACCGGCAACCAACGACCCCGCGCCGGCGACCATGTCCACGATGGCATCGCACAGGCCCAGCACGGCCGACTCGACGCAGTTCTTCGACTGGTACTCGCTCGGCCCGCCCCACGGCAGATCACCGAGCTGGTCAAGCACATCACCGGTCAGATCGGTCGGCTGCTGCACGAAACACTCAGGGATCAGGTCATGGAGGGCGTTCACGCACGCGTTCTCGGCGTTGACGATCCGGATGACCTGATCATTGATCCGCGCGAGCAGCTTCGAGTTCTCCTCACACAACCGGCCGGACTCCCACCACTGCTTGTCCTCGGCGCCCTCACCAGAACGGAACGAGCCCGCACCATAAGAAGGAACGAACACCGGGGACTTCGAGGCCGGCTCGTCCACCCCACTGAGCGCCCTCGCCCGGAACGCAGCCGCCTCGGCCCGCAACTCCTCCAACCCGGGTTTGATCTCCTCGAGCTCCTCGGCGAACACATCCAGCGCGTCAGCCGCCCCACCCAGAGCCGACTCCACCTCCCCAGCCGCGGCCACCGCCGGATCCAACAAGCCGTACACCGTCTCAGCCTCGGGCGCCACATAGACGCCCTCGGCCCGCAGACCAGCCCACGCCGCCACCATCGCGTCCGTGTTCTCGGCAACCGAGCCGCCCATGGCTCGCAGATCCTCCGCCGCGTCCGTCACACAACCCGTGTCGATCCTCGGGATCATCTCCGGGTCGACTAGGCCCTCCGACATACCAAACGCCTCCTACAGGGGTGAAAAGGGAAGAAGGGTTCAAGGGGGCCCCGAACACGCCAGGCCCCCGCCAACCAGACCGGTCACGGGTCGAGCACGTTGTTCTCCTCGAAGAAACCGAAATCACCGCTACCGGCCGCCGCGGCCATCTCGGACTGGAACCTGCCGGCCATCTCCTCATTGCCCTGCATGTACGCCACGGTCGAGCTCGCCACACCAACAACACCGGCCTGCACACGGTTAGCGATCATCGCCAACTCGTCACTCAGCGAACCAATCAACTCGTCAACCGCCCCGGGCACCGCCCCAGACACCGTGTTCACCGTCGCCGAGCCCTCAACGGCCCCACCCGTCAAACAACCCGACAGATCAGCGAACTTCTCCTCGCTCAAACCCTCCCAGAACCGGTCCGCACAACCCGACACATCACTCAAAACGGCCCGCACCTGCCCGTTGTTGATCTTCCAACCACTCACCGTGTCACCTCCGCTCCATCACACGTCCGCCCAAACCTGGTGCTGGTTGCTGGCGCGGTCACAGGTGGACGGCGCTGGCGGCTCGTTGGAGGGCGGTCTGGGCGATCTGGTCGGACTGCTCCATCGAACCGATCAGCTGGGCGATGATCTGACGCACCTCATGCCCGGCCTTGTTCCAGTTGTCCTCCAACTGGTGCA
>NZ_RCIV01000037.1 GCF_003666605.1 Propionibacterium australiense
AGCCCTCAACGGACGACTCGAACACCTCCGCGGCACCGCCCTCGGCTTCCGCAACCTCACCAACTACATCACACGCAGCCTCCTCGAAACCGGCGGATTCAGACCCCAACTCCTACACCCTCGATTGGGATGAGCCAACAAACCTTCGGAGCATTCGCCTCGTACATCACCGGACGCACCTTCGACTACGACTTCGAACACCTCCCCAAACCCCAACCAGAAACCGATCTTGTTTCATGACGGCCATAGCCTGGGTAGCGATCCAAAACAGTGGTGCCACTATCAGTTATATGCTGTTCCGCTAATTCGATATATTTCTCGCACATGTTGTGGACGGTTGTCCATGTGTCCCCTGCCCGGACGTGGTAGGTGTGCAGCCCCTCGACCTCGAGATTGTAAACGGTACAGGTCTTCCCGGTGACCTCGACCGTGGCGACCGTGACCCAAGAACCATCCGGGCCATGAAGGTGGTCGCCTGGCCCGAGGTGGCCTGCCGGGGTCCAGCCCCGGTCACTGGTCAAGAACGGGTGTCCGGCGGTGGTCTCCACGGTGCCGCCGTCCTCGAGCCTCACGACAAGCGTCTCGACCTGCTCATGCACAAAAGTATTGGTGACGGTACGGGGCTGGGTGGTGTCGCTGTCGGGGTCATAGGCGGCGACCTCGTCACCAACCTGGACATCCTGAATCGGCTTCGCGCGCCATCGGCCATCAACACCGGAGTATCCGCCACGAAACAGTTTCCGCTACTGCACGCGTTGTGCGCGGCCCTAGCAGTATCATCCCCGATACTGTCAGCGGCGTTCCTACCGATGCTGCCGAGTTCTTGCCTGCCAGTATGGCGGCCGGCGGTCTCGGCCGCTTCACGGCCGATGGCGCCGGCGCCCTTGGCGGCCCCGCCGCCGGGGATCAGGATCGCCCCGATCGCCATCTCCTTACCGAGGGTGCCCAGGTCCACGCTGCCGGTTTAGGCAGCAGCCTAAACCAACCATCAACCACTTTCCGAAAACCTATATCACTCCAATCCGGACTCTGGCCACCGGACCGAACACCGGCGGTCGTCCCATGGCCACGCCCTCCCACTCCCAGAAACCGATTATGCTTTCACAACTGGCCCGCCGGAAAGCCTGACGCAGGACAATCTTGTATCACGCCTCCATGTTCACTTATACCGACTCAAGGGATCGTCGAATTCGAATGCAGTGAAAGAGTCACTTAAATCGCAACGCGATGACTCATTCGTAGTAATACTCCATTCAGTACTATCGAATGCAGTAATCACAATAACAGGCTCCTGTTGAATTTTATTTGATGTAAGATACCCCGCGAAATCCCCGTCAATAACCTGCTCGACTATACCCCCAAAGCACAACAACTGAAACCACGTCAACCAAAGGGGACTCGGGTTGAGTTTGGCGAGTCTTTCCATCTCTAAAACATCAAATCCAGAACCAGCCCTTGCTTGCGCCCATAAATTTGAAACATTCCACGAAAGCCCCCTACCGTCAATATGGCTTAATATCTCTAAAAAAGAGACCATCTGCTCTTCGTGAAACATTGGAACTTGTAATTTCATGCCGCCCTCCTACGGGTTAGATAAAGGTTCCGGGCCACCCCTTTTTGGACTCCCTCCTGTTTCATTTGGCAACCATCGATGTTGATGGGGGTTTGGATGATTCCCAGGACGTCCATGGTCAGTAAAATCGATATCCTTAACCAATTCTCCATTTTCTCCGAACTCGCGAGCTTGGGGATATGATCCATTCCTTCCAGTTCTGGTTCCCAGCTGAGTGTGTGGGTAATTACTATCAGGCACGGGAACGCCATTTTTATCTCTTGGGAGTTCTCTTCTTGGGAACCAATTATGATCCCCACTACCTGCTTTCTGACACATGTTGTGGACGGTTGTCCATGTGTCCCCAGCCCGGACGTGGTAGGTGTGGAGCCCGTCGACCTCGAGATTGTAGACGGTTCGGGTGTGTCCTGTGGCCTCGACGCTGGTGACTGTGGCCCAGGTGCCGTCCGGGGTGTGGAGTTGGTCGCCTGGTTTGAGGTGGCCTGCTGGGGTCCAGCCGCGGTCTCTGGTCCAGAATGGGTGTCCGGCGGTGGTCTCCACACTGCCGCCGTCCTCGAGCCTCACGACGAGGGTTTCGACCTGCTCATGCACAAAAGTATTGGTGACGGTGCGGGCACAGGCGGTGTCGGTGTCGGGGTCGTAGGCGACCACCTCGTCCCCAACCTGGACGTCCTGGATCGGTTTCGACGTGCCGTCGGCCATCAACACCGGGGTGTCGGCCACGAAACAGTTCCCGCTGCTGCACGCGTTGTGCGCGGCCCTGGCAGTATCATCCCCGATACTGTCAGCGGCGTTCCTACCGATGTTGCTGAGTTCTTGTTTGCCGGTACGGCTGGCGGCTTGCTCGGCTGCTTCACGGCCAACGGTCTCAGTGACTTCCCGGCCGGCGGTCTCGGCCGCTTCACGGCCGATGGCGCCGGCGCCCTTGGCGGCCCCGCCGCCGGGGATCGGGATCGCGCCGATCGCCATCTCCTTACCGAGGGTGCCCAGATCCACACTACCGTTCTCGTGTTTCTGCTGGGCCATACTGATCCCACCAGAAGTCAACGCCCCGGACAGACTCATCAACGCGAGCCCAGCCGCACCCCCGACACCGGTGAACATCAACGCCACCCCGGCCACGACCATGACCCCGGCGGCCAGGTATTCCCAGTTTCACTGAATCAGGCTATGATTAGGATTTCATCTCCCGCAGAATCTCCTATGGATAAGCCTCTTGGTATTACTTAGTATTTACACCCCCATCCCCTCACTAATCAGTTCTCGCGAAGATAGTCTGCTCGATTTTTTGCTATCTGGAGTGTCGAAGCCTTAAACTCGATCCAGTTTTCTTGACTCATTAATTCTACTATTTCACCAAGGTGATCTCGTAAAAAAATTGCATGTTTTCCGCTAATTCGTTTCAGTGACCCCGATCGAACTCCAGTAATAGCTTCCTGTATAATCTCGATAGGAACGGCACCGTAAGGTATATAACCATTCCTTCTTTGTATAAACGCAGGCTCAATTTCCATAGTCAATTCACCATGATGGGAAGTCAGCTGAATCCTCAACTGGGGTGACGTAATAATGATACAGCCACTACCAGGCGAACTTACCGAGAATGTGATTTTATAATTATTTTCTTCAGTGTTACTATCCCATAAAAATTGAAGGTTTTCTGCTATATAAACAAGGACATCTTTCATGTTATCCACCAGGTTTCAGACACCACTGATTGACCCATTGATACCCCTTCTCTTTCAAAAAAGAGATCTCGCGCGCTGTATACTTACTTGGGTCTAACGCCTCTATTTCACTCTTTGGAACCGATGTAACAAATCTGTCTCCTGCGGCGATTCTATTTTCAAGGAAATATTGGTTGAGCTCCCACGGATCAGTGTGCTTGGCAACCTCATCCCATTCTTTTCCAATATCAAAATAACTCGCTCCCATTTTCTTCGCTTTTTCAATGTAGCCTGGATAGCGACCTAAAACAGTGGTGCCACTATCAGTTATGTGTTGCTCGGCTAATTCGATATACTTCTGGCACATGTTGTGGACGGTTGTCCATGTGTCCCCTGCTTGGACGTGGTAGGTGTGGAGCCCGTCGACCTCGAGATTGTAGACGGTTCGGGTGTGTCCTGTGGCCTCGACGCTCTTCACTGTGGCCCAGGTGCCGTCTGGGGTGTGGAGTTGGTCGCCTGGTTTGAGGTGGCCTGCTGGGGTCCAGCCGCGGTCTCTGGTGAGGAAGGGGTGTCCGGCGGTGGTCTCCACACTGCCGCTGTCCTCGAGCCTCACGACGAGGGTTTCGACCTGCTCGTGCACAAAGGTGCGGGTGACGGTACGAGGCTGGGTGGTGTCAGTGTCGGGGTCGTAGGCGACGACCTCGTCCCCTGCCTGGACGTCCTGGATCGGTTTCGACGTGCCGTCGGCCATCAACACCGGGGTGTCCGCCACGAAACAATTCCCGCCGTTGCACGCGTTGTGCGCAGCCCTAGCAGTATCATCCCCAATATCATTCGCGGCGTTCTTGCCGATGTTGCTGAGTTCTTGTTTGCCGGTACGGCTGGCGGCCTGCTCGGCTGCTTCACGGCCAACGGTCTCAGTGACCTCACGGCCGGCGGTCTGGGCCGCTTCACGGCCGATGGCGCCGGCGCCTTTGGCGGCCCCGCCGCCGGGGATCGGGATGGCTCCGATGGCCATCTCTTTGCCGAGGGTGCCCAGGTCCACGCTGCCGTTGTCGTGTTTCTGCTGGGCCATGCTGATCCCACCAGAGGTCAACGCGCCGGACAGGCTCATCAACGCGAGCCCTGCCGCGCCACCGACACCGGTGAACATCAACGCCACCCCGGCCACGACCATGGCTCCGGCGGCCAGGTATTCCCAGTTGTCCCCGATCCAGTCCCCGGCCTTGGCGAGCGTGGACTTGTGCTGGTCTTTCCACTGGTCGAATTCGGCGTCGCTGAGGGGGTGCAGGCCGGTGGGGTCGGTGAACCCGACCGGGTTGTTCGCCGCGTACGAGTACGGGTTACCGGCCCATCCGGCGCCGGTGGTGGGGCCCTGGGGGTCCGGTGTGAGGAACCCACGACTGGCAGGGTCGTAGACGCGAGCACCCAACGCTTCGAGACCACCGGGTAGCAGGACCTCACCGCCGGCCCCAAACGACAGGCCCCCGGGTCCTGCTGTGAGGGGGCTACCAGCAGTGGTGGTGGTCCACACGTCCGCACCTGTGGTGCTGGTGGTGGGGGCTTGTCGCCAGCCGGGGGTCTGCCAGCCGGCACCGACCGTGGCGGTGAACCCGGGCACGGACACCACATCCTGCCCACCAGCCGACAACAAAGCAGGGATGGTGGTGGCGGTGTCCCAGAACAACCCCTGCCCGTCCACGGCGGCCAGCTCACCCATCGCATCAGTGAACAAACTAGTGCGGGAACGCTCCAGGGCACTGTCGATGGTGACTTGTTCCAGCCGGCCGCCCGCGTCCCACCGGTAGGTGCGTACCGTGCCGTCGGCGTGTTCCTCACGGATCCGTTGACCGGCCGCGTCATAGGAGAACCGGGCCGACAACACACCGTCCGTGCTGGTGCCGGTGAGCTGGCCGGCCGCGTCGTAGGAGTAGGCGATGTCCCCGCCCCCGGCAGTGGTTTCGGCGGCCAGCCGGCCGGCCTGGTCCCAGACATACCGGGCCGTGCCGTCCTCGGTCCGGGCCTCGACGAGTTGGTTCGCCTCGTCGTAGGCGTAGGCGGTGTGGGAACCGTCCCGGGAGGTCCAGGCGACCCGGCCCTGGTCGTCACGGCCCACCGCCGTGTGCGACATCACACCGCCCTGACGCACGAGGTGGCTGGTGATGAACCCGCCCTCGCGTTCCCATTCCTGCCGGGTGCCGCCGGCGGTCGCAGCGGTCATCTGCCCAGACGCGTCGTACTCGTAGGCCACCGTGCCGAACACAGACGACTCGACCCGCACCAGCCTCCCGGCCGGGTCGTACTCGTAGCCGGTCCGTGCCCCGCCCGGGGACCGCATCCACGCCCTGCGCCCATCAGCGTCATAACCCCACGACACGGCCTGCCCGCCCCGGGACCGCGACACCAGCCGGTTATTGGCGTCCCAGCACACCACATGCCTGACACCACTGGCCTCGGTGACAGTCATGGTCCGGGCCTCGAAGTCACGCTCCACCCGGTGATGCACCACACCGTCATACGACAGGGCGACGAACCGGCCCGAACAGTCATACTCCCACCCGATACGGTGCCCGTCCGCGCCGGTCTGCGATGTCTGCCGGCCCGCCGCATCGTACTCAGCGGTCGTGACCCTGCCCAACGGATCAGTGAGCCGGGTCACCTCGCCGTGACCGTCCCGCTCGTACCGGGTCACCCCACCGGCCGGGTCGGTGACCGCGACGAGGGCGCCGAGCTGGTCGTACTCGTACCGGGTCACCCCACCAGTACCCGAGACCGCCTCAACCAGATTCCCGACCTGGTCGTAACGGAACCGGCGGCGCCCACACATCGGATCTTGAAGACCCACAACCCTGCCCGATGCGTCATAGGTGTACCTGGTCGTGCCGTAGCCCGGCACGTGCCGGGCGGTGACCCGACCGCACTCGTCATAGGCATACCAGGCCCGCTCACCGGCAGGCCAGGTCTCACCGACCAGCCGCGAATCGGCATCATACGAA
>NZ_RCIV01000038.1 GCF_003666605.1 Propionibacterium australiense
CCCCGTGTTAAGTGGTGGTGCCCCCGCCACGATCACTGGCGGGGGCACCATTGAAGGGTTGTGTGCGGCGGTTTCCTACTCTCCCACACGCTGGCGCGTGCAGTACCATCGGCGCTGGAAGGCTTAACTTCCGGGTTCGGTATGGGACCGGGTGTTTCCCTTCCGCTATGACCACCGCAACAGTGTTCAACACACAATCATCATTTTGTTGTACCGGGTCAGCCCGCTGTTCCGGGGGTTGACCGGCTGTGGCAGCCCCCCTTCTCTCCCCGCAAGACCCCGAGGGGTGTTGCGGGAGGGGTGGGGGTGTTGTGTTTGTGTGCCGGGAACAACACAGTGGACGCGAACACGATGCATGCCAGACCATCTGGTGCACCACCCCCTTCAGTGTTCGTGCCCGGCTGGCGGGCACAAGGCGGGTGGTGGTTGTGATGGCAAGCCTCTCGGCCTCTTGGTATCGGTCAGCTTCACACCTCACGGCGCTTCCACGTCCGACCCATCAACCCGGTGGTCTACCGGGGGCCTTACCAGCACAAAGACTGGGGAACCCTCATCTTGAAGCGTGCTTCCCACTTAGATGCTTTCAGCGGTTATCACTTCCCAACGTAGCCAACCAGCCATGCTCCTGGAGGAACAACTGGCACACCAGAGGTTAGTCCGTCCCGGTCCTCTCGTACTAAGGACAGCTCTTCTCAAGATTCCTACGCGCGCAGCGGATAGGGACCGAACTGTCTCACGACGTTCTTAACCCAGCTCGCGTGCCGCTTTAATGGGCGAACAGCCCAACCCTTGGGACCGACTCCAGCCCCAGGATGCGACGAGCCGACATCGAGGTGCCAAACCATGCCGTCGCTGTGAGCGCTCGGGCAAGATCAGCCTGTTATCCCCGGGGTACCTTTTATCCGTTGAGTTCTGGCGCTTCCACAAGCCACCAGAAGATCACTAGTCCCGACTTTCGTCCCTGCTCGACATGTCTGTCTCACAGTCAAGCCCCCTTGTGCACTTACACTCAACACCTGGTTGCCGACCAGGCTGAGGGAACCTTTGGGCGCCTCCGTTACCTTTTGGGAGGCGACCGCCCCAGTCAAACTACCCATCAGGCACTGTCCCTGAACCGGATAACGGTCCTAGGTTAGATAACCAGAACGACCAGAGTGGTATTTCAACGACGACTCCACGACCACTAGCGTGACCGCTTCCCAGTCTCCCACCTATCCTACACAAGTCGCACCGATCACCAATACCAAACTATAGTAAAGGTCCCGGGGTCTTTCCGTCCTGCTGCGCGTAACGAGCATCTTTACTCGTAATGCAATTTCACCGAGTTCGTGGTGGAGACAGTACCCAAGTCGTTACTCCATTCGTGCAGGTCGGAACTTACCCGACAAGGAATTTCGCTACCTTAGGATGGTTATAGTTACCACCGCCGTTTACTGGGGCTTAAGTTCACCGCTTCGCCCGAGGGCTAACAGTTCCCCTTAACCTTCCAGCACCGGGCAGGAGTCAGTCCGTATACATCGTCTTGCAACTTGGCACGGACCTGTGCTTTTAGTAAGCAGTCGCTTGGGTCAATTCACTGCGACTATCAACGCCTCCGGGCCGCACGGACCCATCACGCATCAAGTCTCCCTTATCCCTAAGTTACGGGAGGATTTTGCCGAGTTCCTTCACCACGATTATCTCGATCGCCTCGGTATTCTCTACCTATCCACCAGTGTCGGTTTGGGGTACGGGCGGCACAGCAACTCGCTCACGAAGCTTTTCTAGGCAGCATAGGATCACTCGAATACGAACCCACGAAACGGGGCCCCACTCATCATCTCTCAGGCACACGACCAGCGGATTTACCTACCAGTCACCCCACAGACTTAACAGCCTTACCATAACGACTGTCGAGCTACCTTCCTGCGTCCCTCCGCAGCTTGTCTACTACAGACTCGGTTCACAGACTCAACACCCCCCACACTCAAAGAGCACAGAAGACGTCTCGCGTGCTTAGCATCATCCGATTCAACAGGATCGTTGCTGGGCCGGTACGGGAATATCAACCCGTTAACCATCGACTACGCCTGTCGGCCTCGCCTTAGGACCCGACTCACCCGGGGCAGATCAGCTTGACCCCGGAACCCTTGGATATTCGGCGGACGGGTTTCCCACCCGTCATACGCTACTCATGCCTGCATTCTCACTTGCGTGCACTCCACACCAGGTCACCCCAGCGCTTCACCACACACACAACGCTCCCCTACCCATCCACACACCTGGACACAACCCCCCGAAAGGGACCATGCCGGGTACACGCGCGGATGCCACAGCTTCGGCGGATGGCTTGAGCCCCGCTACATTGTCGGCGCGGAATCACTTGACCAGTGAGCTATTACGCACTCTTTCAAGGATGGCTGCTTCCAAGCCAACCTCCTGGTTGTCACCGCAACTCCACATCCTTTCCCACTTAGCCACCCCTTAGGGGCCTTAGCTGATGATCTGGGCTGTTTCCCTCTCGACGACGAAGCTTATCCCCCGCCGTCTCACTGCCACGCTTCTGGCTTGCCGGCATTCGGAGTTTGGCTGATTTCGGTAAGCTGATAGGCCCCCTAGACCATCCAGTGCTCTACCTCCGACAAGAAACACGCGACGCTGCACCTAAATGCATTTCGGGGAGAACCAGCTATCACAGTGTTTGATTGGCCTTTCACCCCTACCCACAGCTCATCCCCCAGGTTTGCAACCCTGGTGGGTTCGGGCCTCCACGACGTCTTACCGACGCTTCACCCTGGCCATGGGTAGATCACACCGCTTCGGGTCTAGAGCATGCGACTCAAACGCCCTGTTCGGACTCGCTTTCGCTACGGCTCCCCCACCACGGGTTAACCTCGCCACACACCACTAACTCGCAGGCTCATTCTTCAAAAGGCACGCCGTCACCCCACCCAAACAGGCAGGGCCCCGACGGATTGTATGCGACCGGTTTCAGGTACTATTTCACTCCCCTCCCGGGGTACTTTTCACCTTTCCCTCACGGTACTGGTCCGCTATCGGTCACCAAGGAGTATTTAGGCTTAACGGGTGGTCCCGCCAGATTCATGCGGAATTCCAGGGGTTCCGCACTACTTGGGACATGCTCAAGAAAGACAGTGCACTACGTGTACGGGACCATCACCCTCTACGGTACGGCTTCCCAACCGCTTCCACTTCAACACTGCTTTATCACTCCCCGCCCTCACGGCAGCTCAGGCAAGAACACTCCCACAACCCCGCACATGCAACACCTGCCGGCTCTCACACACGCACGGTTTGGCCTCATCCGCTTTCGCTCGCCACTACTCACGGAATCACTATTGTTTTCTTTTCCTATGGGTACTGAGATGTTTCACTTCCCCACGTTCCCTCAAACCCCCCTATACATTCAGGGGGCAGTCGCCGGCCTCACAACCGGTTCCCTTCAAGGTTTCCCTATTCGGAAATCCCCGGATCACAGCTCGTCTACCAACTCCCCAGGGCTTATCGCAGGTTACAACGTCCTTCATCGGCTCTTGGTGCCAAGGCATCCACCGATCGCACTAAGTAGCTTGCCACACAACACACACCCACCAGACAAACCAGCCAAACCCATCAGGCCATCCAAACCATCAGGCCATCCAAACCATCAGGCCATCCAGCCCATCCGGCAGGCACGCACAAGACAATCACAACTACAAAGATGCTCGCGTCCACTATGAAGTTCTCAACAAACAAGCACAACCGCACAACCACCAGACCAACCAGCCCAGCAGCCACACGACCACACACAAGGAAACCACCACACGGCCGCCCCCTCACAACCCAACAGCGTGCCCCCAGCACTCCACAAAACAAACCCCACACCACCACCCAACACTCACGCGGGCAGCAGCCCCACACCAACCAGAAAACCACCAGACAAAACAGCCCAGCAGCCCCCAGCAGGCACGGGAAACAGGGAATCCTTAGAAAGGAGGTGATCCAGCCGCACCTTCCGGTACGGCTACCTTGTTACGACTTAGTCCTAATCACCAGTCCCACCTTCGACGGCTCCCCCCCAAAAAAGGACAGGCCACCGGCTTCGGGTGTTACCGACTTTCATGACTTGACGGGCGGTGTGTACAAGCCCCGGGAACGTATTCACCGCAGCGTTGCTGATCTGCGATTACTAGCGACTCCGACTTCATGGGGTCGAGTTGCAGACCCCAATCCGAACTGAGACCGGCTTTCTGAGATTCGCTCACCCTCACAGGCTCGCAACTCTTTGTACCGGCCATTGTAGCATGCGTGAAGCCCTGGACATAAGGGGCATGATGACTTGACCTCATCCCCACCTTCCTCCGAGTTGACCCCGGCGGTCTCCAATGAGTCCCCAGCCGAACTGCTGGCAACATTGGACGAGGGTTGCGCTCGTTGCGGGACTTAACCCAACATCTCACGACACGAGCTGACGACAGCCATGCACCACCTGTGAACCGGCCAAAAAGGCACACCCATCTCTGAATGCTTCCGGCACATGTCAAACCCAGGTAAGGTTCTTCGCGTTGCATCGAATTAATCCGCATGCTCCGCCGCTTGTGCGGGGCCCCGTCAATTCCTTTGAGTTTTAGCCTTGCGGCCGTACTCCCCAGGCGGGGTACTTAATGCGTTAGCTACGGCACGGACCACGTGGAATGTGACCCACACCTAGTACCCACCGTTTACAGCGTGGACTACCAGGGTATCTAAGCCTGTTTGCTCCCCACGCTTTCGCTTCTCAGCGTCAGGAAAGGTCCAGAGAACCGCCTTCGCCACCGGTGTTCCTCCCGATATCTGCGCATTCCACCGCTCCACCGGGAATTCCATTCTCCCCTACCTTCCTCAAGTCAACCCGTATCGAAAGCAAGCCCGAAGTTAAGCCCCGGGATTTCACTATCGACGCGATCAACCGCCTACAAGCTCTTTACGCCCAATAATTCCGGACAACGCTCGCACCCTACGTATCACCGCGGCTGCTGGCACGTAGTTGGCCGGTGCTTCTTCCCCCACTACCGTCACAAAAGCTTCGTCATGGGTGAAAGCGGTTTACAACCCGAAGGCCGTCATCCCGCACGCGGCGTTGCTGCATCAGGCTTCCGCCCATTGTGCAATATTCCCCACTGCTGCCTCCCGTAGGAGTCTGGGCCGTATCTCAGTCCCAATGTGGCCGGTCGCCCTCTCAGGCCGGCTACCCGTCAAAGCCTTGGTAGGCCACTACCCCACCAACAAGCTGATAGGCCGCGAGACGATCCCTGACCGCAAAAGCTTTCCAACCCCCCAGATGCCCGGGAAACTGAATATTCGGGATTACCACCTGTTTCCAAGTGCTATACCAAAGTCAAGGGCACGTTCCTCACGTGTTACTCACCCGTTCGCCACTCGTGTACACCAAAAGGCGCCTTACCGTTCGACTTGCATGTGTTAAGCACGCCGCCAGCGTTCGTCCTGAGCCAGGATCAAACTCTCCGTCGAAAAATATCAGAACCAAACCCCCACCAAAAAAGCAAGAGCCCAGCACCAATCAAAACAAAGAGAAACCAAAACCCTGACCCCATCCAAAAACCGGACAGAATCACGAAAAAGTCACTCAAAGAAACCCGCACCAGCAAAAACTGGCACAGACAAAACAAAAAAACTAGAAGCACGCTGTTGAGTTATCAAGAAACAACCACACAACCACAGCACAAGCCAAAACCCACACCATGGACGGC
>NZ_RCIV01000039.1 GCF_003666605.1 Propionibacterium australiense
CGGCTTGGACTTCTGGACGACCTCGAGAACGACTTGTTCCTTGAACTCCGCACTGTATTTCGGTGCCGACATGATCTAATTCTACCTCACGATCATTTCACCCACTGTCCGAAAAACACCAAGCACTCCAGTACTCCCAGTTCTCGCTCACCCATCCGGTCACCGCACCAGCAGCGTTCTGCAACATCCCGTTGGACGCCTGCTGATAGGCCCGCAGGTCCTCCTCGGACACGGGCCGCAAACCCAGCGGATCAGCGGACCCGACGGGGTCGTTACCGGCGTACGAGTACGGGTTCGCCGCCCACGCCGCACCAGCCACCGGCTCGAGCGGATCCGCCGACAAGAACACCCCCGAAACAGGGGCCCCTGATGCGAGTGATTGATCAAAACGGCAAAGAGGCCACTATCCAGTTGTCAAACAAACCACTACTCGAAAAAATCGGTAACAATCAACCTGAAGACCTCGCACAAGTAGAGAACCCACTCAAAACATGTCCACCCTCGACAATCCTGCTTCGGTTGTTGGGTTCAAGATGGCTGGCGTACACTCCTTCCACTATCATTTTGTTCATGAAGCTTATTCGCAGGAACCTTCCCAGCAGTGTTGCCCCTTGTCACGCGGGCATCCATCGGTGTTATGAATAAGCCTCATTATACATGTAGTGAATTTTTGATATGGCCGTCATGAAACGAAATCGTATTTTTGATGGATTCGTGGTCTTGTTTCGGATATGATTGAGACATGCAGATCGAGGTCACCCCGGAAGAAACCGCTGTCCTGATCAGGTGGAAGAAACGCACAGACACTTACGTGCTGGTGCGGATGAAAGCCGAAGCCATTTTGTATGCCTCCGAAGGAGTTGGCATCAATATCATAGCGAAAATGGTTGAGCGCAGCGAGAAAACCGTTCGAGAATGGCTGGCCGACTGGCAGGCCAGCAGGATGTGTTCGGTGCTGACCGGGCACGCGGGGAACCAGAACGCCGCGAAACTCACCCGCACCCAGAAACAAGACCTCAAAACTGTTCTGGCCCAGCCGCCCTCCCGGTCAGGTATCGACGCCGAGTTCTGGGACGTGCCGTCCCTACGAGACGTAGTGAAGATTCTGTTCGACGTGGAGTACGAGTCAGAATCTTCGTATCAGCTGCTCCTGCGGTTCTGCGGGCTCAGTTTCAAACTGCCCGACCCGTTCGACAAGCACCGCGACGAACAGGCCATCACCCGACGCATGACCGAGGTGAAGACCCAAGTCAACGACCTGTTGGAGGCCGGCTGTGAGGTGTACGCCATCGATGAGGTCCGCCTGGAGCACGAGGCCGAGACCCGCCGCATGTGGCTGCCCAAAGGACAACGCACCAAACTGTACGTGGACCGGCAGAAAGTGTCCCAGTCGTTCTTCGGCGCCCTCTCGCTTACTGACAAGAAAGTGCGGCTGTATCCGATCGAGGGGAACCAGAACACCGAACAGATCATCCTGGCTCTGGAACGGCTACAGCGTGAAACCAAGGCCGACCGGATCGCTGTCGTGCTGGACAATGCGCGGTTCCACCACGCCAAGGCCCTGACCAGCCTCTACGAGCCCGGCCAGTTGCTGGAGCGCATCACACCTGTTTTCTTGCCGCCGTACGCGCCCGATCACAACCCGGTCGAGCACGTCTGGGGCACCGCTAAAAACAATATTGCGAACATCCAGCACCAGACCCCCGAGCAGACCTTCGGGGCATTCGCCTCGTACATCACAGGACGCACCTTCGACTACGACTTCGAGCACCTCCCCAAACCCCAACCAGAAACCGATCTTGTTTCATGACGGCCATAGTACTCTCGAAGGGTTCAATAAAGTTATGGTCACGCACATAAAGAAATGAGTAAGCAATCGTGATATATACCATAAGGGGCTAGCCTTATCAACATTACTTAACACTCTTGTATGACAAAGATGGGCATCTCTCAAATAATCATGCCCTTGTCTTATGGCGGTCATGAAACAAGATCGGTTTCTGGTTGGGGTTTGGGGAGGTGCTCGAAGTCGTAGTCGAAGGTGCGGCCGGTGATGTACGAGGTGAATGCTGTGAAGGTTTGTTCGGGGGTCTGGTGCTGGATGTTCGCGATATTGGTTTTGGCGGTGCCCCAGACGTGCTCGACCGGGTTGTGGTCGGGCGCGTACGGTGGCAAGAAAACAGGTGTGATGCGTTCCAGCAACTGGCCGGGCTCGTAGAGGCTGGTCAGGGCTTTGGCGTGGTGGAACCGCGCGTTGTCCAGCACGACAGCGATCTTCTGGGTTTTGGTTTCGCGCTGTAGTCGTTCCAGGGCGAGGATGATCTGTTCGGTGTTCTGGTTCCCCTCGATCGGATACAGCCGCATTTTCTTGTCAGTCAGCGAGAGGGCGCCGAAGAAGGACTGGGATACTTTCTGCCGGTCCACGTACAGTTTGGTGCGTTGTCCTTTGGGCAGCCACATGCGGCGGGTCTCGGCCTCGTGCTCCAGGCGAACCTCATCGATGGCGTACACCTCACAGCCGGCCTCCAACAGGTCGTTGACTTGGGTCTTCACCTCGGTCATGCGTCGGGTGATGGCCTGTTCGTCGCGGTGCTTGTCGAACGGGTCGGGCAGTTTGAAACTGAGCCCGCAGAACCGCAGAAGAAGCTGATACGAAGACTCTGACTCGTACTCCACGTCGAACAGAATCTTCACTACGTCTCGTAGGGACGGCACGTCCCAGAACTCGGCGTCGATACCTGACCGGGACGGCGGCTGGGCCAGAACTGCCTTGAGGTCCTGTTTCTGGGTGCGGGTGAGTTTCGCGGCGTTCTGGTTCCCCGCGTGCCCGGTCAGCACCGAACACATCCTGCTGGCCTGCCAGTCGGCCAGCCATTCTCGAACGGTTTTCTCGCTGCGCTCAACCATTTCAGCGATAATCCCCACATCGACACCACGAGAGGCGTATAGGATGGCTTCGGCTTTCATGCGCACCAGTGCGTAATTGTCTGTGCGTTTCTTCCATCTGATCAGGACAGCGGTTTCTTCTGGGGTGACCTCGATCTGCATGTCTCGATCATATCCGAAACAAGACCCCGAACCCATCAAAAATACGATTTCGTTTCATGTCGGCCATAGCTGCCCTATTTTAATGGCATTAAAAATAACTTATCCAACATCCTGATTAACGACAGGAGAATTATTCAACCAATCTCAAACTGTCCATTAGTGCGGCTACTCTTGATTGCGCGCATGGTAGAAATTAGAGAATACTTGGCAGCGAAGCTAAAGTTGAAGTTATCACTAGCCAGTACAGTATAGTTTCCTTCCGTCGAGGGAGTAATGGTTATCGAACAAGGTTCCAATGTTCCACTGGCTGATAAATCATGACAACCAGTCATTTGGATTTTCAGTGCTACTGTATCATATTCATTGGAAACCCATCGAGGGGGTGGCTCGTCGGGAAAATCGGCTAACTCAATTTCAAGAAAAGCTGAGCTGGGAAAAGGGTCAAATCGAATTGCATTGCAAACTGCAGCATCGAGATTTGCTGGTCGTCCACCGAATACTTCAAAAAGCCCTCGCGAGCCGCTGATATTTGCAGCCCACCAGTCATGTAAGGGGTATTCAACGTTTGATCGTCTCATAGCCTTCCGTTTCTTCAATGCAGACTGGATGCAGATTGCTCAGTACACATTGGCTAGATGAAATATGCAGAACTGTGTCAGATATAGCTAATAGGCTCTCCACGATAGAACTCTTTTCGCTAGGTTTTACGCTGAAGAAGTTCTCTACCCCAGCTACTTCTTCACAGCCAATATAAACCCCACCGGTGTACTTTAGGTCGAATCTCACCGCATTATTTTCTGATCCTAGGAGCAATGGGTGAGTTGGATTAATTCCGTGGATAATAACTGGTATTTCTACCAGATCCAATCCAGGGTAGATAGAAACAACATCGACCATAGCCGGGAATGTGCTACCACTTACATGGTTGCATATGGTTTTAGCCATGTCGCCATGTAGTATGATGCTCCAATCAATGTCTACCTTCATTTCACTTCCAAGGGTAATGGCTATAGGTGCCAGGAACCTTTCCCGTTCTTGTATTTTCAGGTGGCCTAACATTAAAATGTTGACCTACGCTACCCCCATCGTCAAAAACGTGGCCAGCTGCATGGTCTTGAATAACAACTGGGTCATGGCCTTGTCCGGTGTAATGATACTCACGAGTGGAAATTGGTAGACCATCGCTGTCGAGAACGTTCCGATCAAACTTATCTGTCATATTCACTCTTTCAACGGAAGAAGGCTGCTCTGACATGGGAACACCGGCATCGCGTTTAGCACTGCGTAGAGCATCTCTGCGGCTCTCACGCATGGGAACTTCTGGCTTTTTATCGGCCGCATCCCCCAGAGCTTCGCATGCTCCGTTTTCTCCGGTGATTGGGTCTTGGTTGTTGTGGACGAGGATGGCTTGTCCGGTGTTGGTGGCCACGTGGTAGTTGTGTAGGCCACCGATGGCGAGGTTGTGGACGGTCTGGGTGTGTCCGGTGGCCTGGACCGAGACCACTTGGACGGTCTGGCCGTCCGGGGTGTGGAGG
>NZ_RCIV01000004.1 GCF_003666605.1 Propionibacterium australiense
TGGCTGGGCCGGGCCCACCGGCGCCTGGCCGGGTGTGCCGGTCATCGGCCTGTAGTCGCTGGCGTTGTCTGCCCCGGGGGCCTGGTATGACTCGGACACCGACACCGAATAATCCAAACCAGAATCATATATGGTGGTGTCACCATTGAACCGCGGCGTGTCAGAGCTGATACAACCGGGATCACTTGAATCGCAGCCATATGCGATAGCTGGTTGTAATGTGAGACTTGCCGTAGCAAGTGCGAGTGAGGTCAAGACTGTTATGAGGCGGGGCATGAATCCACCGTTTCACCGTTCGAGCCAAATATCTTAAGTGCGCCATCCGTGTCGTACTTGAAGAACAGATTGTTCACATCGAATCCACCAGAAACATAATTTCCGGACGAATCGATCAAAGGGCTGATGGTTGAGTCAATGCATACTGCTAGCTCGATGACCGAATCATCTGGGGGGTCTGCTGGTCGCTGGTCGAGAATTGTGAGGCCTGAGCGTGTGCCGGGTTGCATCTTGACTTGCCGCTCCGCAAGATCAGCAAGCATGGACGCCTCGCCTTTGGCGTATCGTCCCATGATGTACTCGTTCATCTCGGCCGGCACGCCATTGACACCGCCTTCGAGAAATGCCTGTTGCTCCAACTCGAAATATGCCCGGTAGACCCGCTCGGCCTCCGCGTACAACTCGTCCTCAGTCAACGAAGGCGAGGACGAGACCGGCCCCGACGACACCGGCGAGGAACCAACGGACGAACCACCCGGCCCGGGCGAATCACCCCGCCCACACCCGGCCAGCATCAGGACCGAACACAGGCCAACCGCCACCAGACCAACACGCCACCGATCCATGCCCATCACCCCCAGAACCAGCAGTGACCCCACCATGGTCACACCACCCCACCCACACCCGAAAGACCCCACCCGAATCTGTGGAGAACCGGGATTGTGGTTCCGCGTGTCGTGGACGTTCGCTCCGTCCGGGTATGCCAAGGGGCAGAGCAACTGCTCCCCGCCGGACCGCTAGTAGGCTGGTCGGCGACCTGTTGGACGAGGACTGCGAGGTAGCGATGATCAAGGTCGGTGTGTTCGGTGCCAGGGGCCGCATGGGCTCCACCGTCTGCGATGCGGTTGAGGGGGCGTCCGACACCGAGCTCGTCGCCCGGATCGACGCCGGCGACGACCGCGCGCCGGCCGAGGCCGCTCAGGTCATGGTCGACTTCACCCAGCCCGGCGTCGTTATGGACAACATCAAGTGGTGCATCGACCACGGTGTCAATGCCGTCGTCGGCACCACCGGCTTCGACGAGGAACGCCTCGGCCAGGTGCGCTCCTGGCTCGGTGCCGATCCGGCGGTCGGTGTCCTCATCGCCTCGAACTTCTCCATCGGCGCCGTCCTCATGATGGCCTTCGCCGCCAAGGCAGCTCCCTTCTTCGACTCCGTCGAGATCGTCGAGCTGCACCATCCCCGCAAGCTCGACGCACCCTCAGGGACGGCCGCCAGCACAGCCCAGCGGATCGCGGCGGCGCGCCGGGCCGCTGGCTGCGGGCCGATGCCCGACGCCACCCAGACCGCACTCGACGGCGCCCGGGGCTGCCGCGTCGACGACGTGCCGGTCCACTCCGTCCGGCTCCAGGGCCTGGTCGCCCACCAGGAGGTGCTGCTCGGTACCGCCGGTGAGAGCCTGACGATCCGCGACGACTCCTACGACCGCGTCTCCTTCATGCCGGGCGTCCTGGCGGGCGTGCGGGCCGTCATCGACCGGCCGGGCCTCACCGTGGGCATGGACGAGATCCTCGGTCTGTGAGCCGCTCATGTCTCGTGGCCTGAAGATCTCGTGCGGTCTCCTCGTCCTCGTCCTGGTGCTCGCCGGTGCGGCGGTCGGGATCTCGCGGTACGTGGCGATGCGCGCCGTGCAGTCCCGGGTCGCCGCCCAGCTGGGTGTCGATCCCTCGACGGTGCACGCCTCGACCTCCCAGTGGATCCTGGTGTCGGTGCTCACATCCGGAACACTCGACGACCTGAGCCTCGACATCGACCGGGTCAACGTGAGCGTCCAGGGCCAGCAGCTGACGCTGCAGGCGGTCCATGGTGATTTCGCCGACCTGAGCCATGTCAGATCGGCCGATGAGCTGACGGCCGGTGTCCTCGATGCCTCGGCCGTCATGAGCTGGGACGACGTGAGCACGGCCTCGGGCATGTCCGTGAGCGCGGGAGAGGGCGGGACCATCCAGGCCACCACCTCGGTGGAGATCTTCGGCGCCGAGGTGCCGGTGACGGTGACGGCAGTGCCGACCGTCGCGTCCAGCGGCACGGTCACGCTCACCGACGCCCAGGTCTCGGTCGCCACCGTGGACCTGCCCGACACGCTCGTCCAGGCAGTCCTCGCCGATGCCCAGGACCGGCTCATCCTCCCCGAGTTGCCCGGCGGGCTCGGCTATGCGGGCCTGGAGGCCACCGGGGATGGCATGAGGGTCGCGGTGAGCGGCCAGGACGTCACGTTGTCGACGCTGTTCTGAACCGGCGGCACCCGGAACGGTGCGCTGCCGGAGGGCGCGTGCGAAGAGGGCGGCCCCGCCGCTGTCGTGCTGCGCGTCGGCGTGGTGAGCGGCCCTGCCTCATCAGGGCGTGTAGCCGTCGGACTTCTTGCCGCCGAACTCGTCGAGCTTCTTCTTGACCTGGTCGAAGCCGCGCACGTCATCGAACTCGTCGGGCAGCAGCAGCCAGCCGATCAGGTAGACGAGGATGGCCCCGCCGAGGGTGACGAAGGCGAAGACTCCGAAGACGATGCGGACGATGTTGGGGTCGATGCCGAGGTAGTCGCCGATACCGCCGGCGACACCGCTGATCATCCGGTGGTCGCGGCTCCTGGTGAGTTTCTTGGCGGCCATCAGTGTTCTCCTTCTTCTCTTGTGCCGTGCTCTCTTGCGTCACGTACTGGGTCTTTCGTGTCACGGATCACGGGGGCGCCGGGTGCCCCCGCCCCCGTGCTCCTGATTCTGCTCCTCGTGCCGGTACTGCCGACCATCAGCCCCAGCAGCCCAATGACGATGAGGGCCAGCGGGAAGCCGAAGCGCACGGCGTCATGGCTGACCAGGCGGTTCGAGGTGAGCACAGTCAGGATGGCGGCGACGATGAACAACAGCCCCCAGACGAAGGATGCGGAGCGCTGTGGGGCGCGCCCGTTGTCGGCCTGGCTCATCGGGTCACCTCCATCTGCGAGCGCACGAGCCGCACCGTCACGTGCAGGGGAGCGCTCGAGCGGGCCTCGGTGCCGCCGGTCCGGCCAGGGCCGGTCGTGATGCCGTTGGTCCACACGCCTGAGCCGATACTGGCGCAACCGCCGCCCGAGGGCAGGGTGAGTTCGGAGAAGAAGCAGCTGTACTCGATCGTGACGGTGCGGTTGCCGGGGGCGATGACGTGCACGCTCGAGTCGTGCACCTCGACCGTCACCTCGCTGCCCTGGGCCGGCAGGGAACCCAGGTCGAGAATCGTGTTCTGGTCCTTCACGACAACCGCGTCGGAACTGCCCCAGCCCTGGTCCGCGTCGTAGCCACTGGACCGGGTCTGGAGGCCAAGGGTGGTGATGAAGGGCGTGTCGAGGATGAGGATGATGACGCCGAGAACGGCTCCCACGTCACGCAACAGACGTGAGATGCCCCACAGGCTCGTCAGGACCAGGCCGGCGCCGATCGTGCCGAGGGCCGCCGCGACGCCGCAGACCACACGGGCCAGGGGGCGTGCGTCGACGAGGAGGAACATGGCCGCGCCGGCCGCTGCCGCCGCCGGGAGCGTGATCCAGGTGATGATCGTGACGGGTCTGGTACTGCGCGCCGGCGCTGGATGGGCCGCGGCGGCCCTGCGGCGGCGTTCGTGCGCGTCAATCGCCGGGCGGGCTAGCCGCATGACGACGATGGCCAGTGCGATGAGAGCGGCCGGCCACCAGGTCAACGGGACGAGGGCACGCACGACCAAGACCGCGCCGGCGCAAGTCACCAGCAGCAGCACCGCGAAACCGAACCAGCCGGTTCCTCTGATGCCGGGCAGGGGCAGTTTGCCGGGATTGTGGACAGTGGGTGTGGTGAGCCACAGTGTGATGTAGCAGGCGATGCCGAGCCCGGCGCTGAGGCCCGCCAGTACCGCGACCATGCGCACGAGCAGGGGATCGAGCCCGGTGCGTTCGGCGATGCCGGCACAGACACCGCTGATGACGCCGTTGCCGGGGTCCCGGACGATGAGGCCGGCAGGGCCCCGGATCGGGGCCGGCGCGGTATCTGACGCCGTCGCGTCGCCCAGGCCGTGTCCGTTCCCCATGAGTTCAAGTGTCGTGCATGTCGGAGGCCCCGCCCACGCCGGACCCCCTGAAATGACCCCCTGCTCGGAGTCGTCCTCTCGTCCAATCCCGGGCAGTGTCGTTTCCGCGCAGTCCCGCGGTGCGCAAAGATTGTGGCGTGAGGAATCCGGACGGGCCCTTCGCCGGGGAGCAGGGCACGGGCGCTGCGGTGCCCGTACCGGCGGCTGCCGGCCCGCGGCAGGCTCCCCACGGCCCATCTCCCGCGCGCCCTGCCGACGACTCGTCGGCTGGCCATCGCCCCTCCCGCCCCAGACTGCGACGTCCGCTTGACCAGCGGTGGTTCGGCGGCGTGTGCTCCGGTGTGGCCGAGCACCTCGGCTGGCCGGTGTGGATCGTGCGGGTGTGCTTCGTCATGCTCGTCGGCGCCGACTATCTCGGCATCATCTTCTACGGTCTGGCCTGGCTGCTCATTCCCGCCAAGGCGCCGTCGCACGAGGCTCCCGGACTGGAGATGGCCCGCCGCGCCGACATGCGACGCCCCACCCGAGGTACGCGCTCAGCGAACAAGGGTAGTGCGGTGGCGGTGCTCGTGCTGTGCGCCGGCGTGCTCATGCTCGTACGCATGCTGAACATCAGTCCGGGCGGGGTCTTCTTCTGGCCGATCATCCTGGCCTGCCTGGGGATCGCCCTGGTCTGGCGGCAGGCAGAATCACCTGAGTTCACGGTGGAGGACCACCGCACCCCGCGCTGGCTCGCCCCGCTCGTCAGCCAGGAGCGCTGGGCGCTGCTGGTGCGCATGGGCATGGCGCTGATCCTGCTCGGCGCGGCCATCTCGCTGCTCGCCTACAACCAGATCGGCCAGCCCTATCTGCCGTCCATGCTCGCCGTCGCGGCACTGACCCTCATCGGTTTCGGGGTCGTCGCCGCGCCCGCCGTGAACCGCATGCGGAACAATCTCGCGGCCGCCCGCGAGGCGAAGATCGTCTCGGACGCCCGGGCCGACATGGCCGCCCACCTGCACGACTCCGTCCTGCAGACACTCGCTCTCATCCAGCGCCAGGCGGGCGACCCCAAGGCCGTCGCCTCCCTCGCCCGCCGCCAGGAACGCGAACTGCGCGCCTGGCTGTACGGCGAGCAACCGGGCCCCGAGACTGTCAAGGCGGCCCTGGTCGAGGCCGGCGCCGAGGTCGAGGACGAGCTCGGCGTCCCCATCGAGGTGGTCTGCGTCGGCGACGCGGAGAACACGCCCGGGCTGGAGGCCATGCTGCGGGCGGCCAGGGAGGCGATGGTGAACGCCTCGAAACATTCCGGCGCCACCAAGATCGACGTCTACGCCGAGGTGGGGCCCGAGCTGGTCGAGGTGTTCGTTCGCGACCGGGGTAGGGGTTTTGATCCGAACCAGATCGGCGATGACCGGATGGGTGTGAAAAGATCGATCATTGAACGCATGGAACGCCACTGCGGCCGGGCGGTCATCCGAACGGCCCCTGGTGAAGGCACCGAAGTGAGACTGGAGATGATCCGATGACCAACCTCCCGCAGGCTCTCGTGAGTCCCGACCAGCCCGTGCACGAGGGGCCGTGGCGGGTCGTCCTCGTGGATGATCACGCGATCTTCCGTGCGGGTGTGCGCCACGAACTCACCAGCTCCGCGCCCGACCGGGTCGACGTCGTCGGCGAGGGCGAGGACGTGCCGAGTGCCGTCTCGGTCATCCTCGACACGAAGCCCGATGTCGTCCTGCTCGACGTCCACCTGCCCGGCGGCGGTGGCGCCGAGGTCGTCACCCGGGTGCACCGGAGCGAGCCGGAGATCACCTTCCTGGCCCTCTCGGTCTCCGACGCGGCCGAGGACGTCATCGGCGTCATCCGCTCCGGAGCCCGCGGCTACGTCACCAAGTCCATCAGCACCGACGACCTGGTCGACGCCATCAGCCGGGTCGCCACCGGCGACGCGGTGTTCAGCCCTCGCCTGGCCGGCTTCGTCCTGGACGCCTTCTCCGGCTCCATCTCGGTCGCCAGCGTCGACGAGGACCTCGACCGTCTCAGCCAGCGCGAACGCGAGGTCATGAAGCTCATCGCCCGCGGCTACACCTACAAGGAGGTCGCCAAGGAACTGTACATCTCGATCAAGACGGTCGAGACGCACGTGTCGAGCGTGCTGCGCAAGCTCCAGCTGTCGAACCGTCACGAGCTGACCAAGTGGGCCACTGACCGCAAGCTGGTCTGATGACCGCAAGCTGGTCTGAGTCGAACCGTTCCTGACCCGGGCCGGGATCAGAAGAACGGACGCCAGGGCGCCAGCAGCCCCTCGGTGAACTTGGCTGCCGGGGTGCGCCGTTCCCAGCTCTCCAGGTCGATCTCACGGCAGTTCGTCAGATCGGTGACGAAGATCGTCTCGAGCGCGGCAGCGACCGCCGGGGAAATGATCTCGGCGTTGATCTCGTAGTTGCCCACCAGCGAGAGACGGTCGAGATTGGCGGTGCCGATCGTCGACCACTGCCCGTCGATCGTCGCGGTCTTCGCGTGGACCATGGCGTTCTGGTAGAGGAACAGTCTGATGCCGTCGCGCAGCATGCCCGAGTAGAAGCCCCGGCTCAGCCAGTCGGTGAGGATGTGGTTCGACTCGGCCGGGACGATGATCCGCACGTCGACCCCGCGTTTGGCGGCGCGGCCCAGGGCGGTCCGGAAATCATTGTCCGGGATCAGATAGGCCGTCGTCAGCCAGATGTTCTTCCGGGCCCGGTCGATCGCCTCCAGGTACATGTTCCGGATCGGGTAGACCGACCAGCGTGGCACGTTGCGCTGCACGGTGATCGGCCCGCCCCAGCTGCGGTGAATCGTGTCCGGAAGCTCGACACGGGAGGAGGGGCGCCACCAGAACAGGTGCACCGGGCGCATGTTCCAGTAGTCGATGAAGGCATTCTCGAACTCGGCCACGCAGGGGCCGGTGAAGCGGCCGTGGGTGTCACGCCATGAGTCGGCGTACAGGGAACCGATGTTGTAGCCGCCCATGAACGCCACGGCGCCGTCGACGACGAGCAGCTTGCGGTGGTCGCGGCCCGAGTAGCGCAGGTTCCAGAAGGCGGCGGACTGGACCAGCGGGTGGGTCTTGACGTGCACCGCCGTGGGCAGCTCGAAGAAGCTGGGATCGACGACCATGTTCGCGAAAGTGTCGTAGACGACGTAGACCTCGACGCCCCGCTCGGCGGCACGGATGAGCGCCCGCTTGAAACGCCGGCCCATCTCGTCGCCCTTCCAGATGAAGGTCTCGAAGTAGATGCGTTCGGTGGCCGTGTCGATCGCGGCGAGCATGTCGGGGTAGAGGTCCTCGCCGAACGAGTAGATCCTCACCTCGTCATGGTGGGCGATGGCCTCCGTCACCGGAAGGTGGGGGAACTCGGGCGGACCCTTGCGGCGTTTGCGCAGGTGGTCGTTGATCATGACGGCTGCTGCCGCGGTGACCTGGGCGGCCAGGACGGACACCGCGGTGATGCCGACGGCCCGTTTCACGCGACGAGGGATCAGGGGCATGCCGGGATTCTATGGGCAGCACCTGGTTCTGCCGTCCGGTACCCGCTGAACGGACGAGGGCCTGACCGGCAACTCGTTGCACCGAGGCAGGCCCTGGTCCCCGCGGGGACAGGCAGTTCGGCTGCCACCGGCTCAACGACACCTCGGTGGGGCTCCAGACGTCCGGGCAGGGGCAGCGTTTCCTGGTCACGCTGATGAATCAGCAGGTCTCCGGGGACGCATGCCGTGGCCGGGACGGTCCGGCCCGGACGCCCGATCCGGCGCTGTCCAGCGGCGCGGTACGTGCTGGCGGCCGAGCCCGCCGCTTGACTCGGAGGGGAGCGCCGAGGCGCTGCACCCGGCAGTCATGAGCAGCTGGGGCGCTCCAGTGTCCATGAGGCGCCTACCATTGAGACGCCATGACTGATGATGCCCCGACCGACCTGTTCGCCGCCTTCGGTGCAGGCCTCGCCCGCCTCCACGAATCCCCGGCGGCAGCCGCTCCCGGCGGCGCCGGTGAGGATGCCGACCGTCTGCTCACCGGCCTGAACGATCCTCAGCGCGAGGCCGTCGTCCACGCCGGCGGGCCCGTCCTCGTCGTGGCTGGGGCCGGATCGGGCAAGACACGCGTGCTGACCCGGCGCATCGCCCATCTCATCTCCGAGCGCGGCGTGCATCCCGGCTCGGTCCTGGCCATCACCTTCACCAACAAGGCCGCCGCCGAGATGCGGGCGCGGGTCGGCGAACTCGTCGGGCGGCGCGCCCGCCTGATGTGGGTCTCCACCTTCCATTCGGCGTGCGTCCGCATCCTGCGGTCCGAGCTGGGCGAGGCCCCCGAGTTCGGCCTGCGCCCCAACTACTCGATCTACGACGACACCGACGCCCGCCGGCTCATGGCCCTGGTGCTGCGCGACGAGAACATCGACGCCAAGAAGTTCCCGCCCCGGACGGTGCTCAGCTGGGTCTCGAACGCCAAGAACGAGTTGCGCGGGCCCAGCGAGGCGCTCGCCGGCTCCGCCAGCGGCAACGACGAGCTCTACGCACGTGCCTATGCCGAGTACGACCGGCGCCTGCGCGCCGCCAATGCGATGGACTTCGACGACCTCATCATGCTGACGGTCAGGCTCTTCCAGTCGCACCCCGACATCCGCGAGAAGTACCGCCGTCGCTTCCGGCAGGTGCTCGTCGACGAGTACCAGGACACCAACCACGCCCAGTACATGCTCATCCGAGAGCTCTGCTCACCGATCGACCCGCTGCCCGGCGCCCCGGTGATGCCGCCGCCCGAACTCATGGTCGTGGGCGACTCGGACCAGTCGATCTACGCGTTCCGGGGCGCCGATGTGCGCAACATCCTCGACTTCGAGCAGGACTTCCCCGGGGCCCGCACGATCCTGCTGGAGCAGAACTACCGCAGCACACAGACGATCCTGTCGGCGGCCAATGCCGTCATCAGCAACAACCCCGACCGGCCGGCCAAGAAGCTGTGGAGCGAGGTGGCCGGCGGCGAGCACATCATCGGCTACGTCGCGGACACCGAGCACGACGAGGCCCGGTGGGTCGCCGACGAGATCGACCGGCTGCACGACGAGGAGGGCTGCGCGTACTCCGACACGGCAGTCTTCTACCGCACCAACGCCCAGTCGCGGCCGTTCGAGGAGGTCTTCATCCGGCTCGGCCTGCCGTACCGCGTGGTCGGAGGGGTGCGATTCTACGAGCGGCGCGAGGTGCGCGACGCCCTCAGCTATCTGCGGGCCATCGCCAACCGTGCCGACGACGTCTCGGTGCGCCGCATCCTGAACGTCCCCAAACGCGGCCTCGGGGCCCGCACCGAGGCCGCCTTGGAGGTCTTCGCGGCCAACGAGCAGATCAGCTTCGCCGAGGCCGTCGACCGGGCCGACGAGGTCCCCGGCATCGCGGCCCGCTCGCTCAAGCAGGTGCGGGCCTTCGGTGAGCTCATGAACGGCTTCCGCGGCCTCGTCGACGAGGGGGTCCCGGCCGATCAGGTGCTGGCCGCCGTGCTGAAGGACTCCGGCATGCTGGATGAGCTGAAGGCGTCGAAGGACCCGCAGGACGAGACCCGTGTCGAGAACCTCGTCGAACTCGTGGCGGTCGCCCAGGAGTTCGTCTCCCAGGCCCACGTCGTGGACCTGCAGGCCGACCAGGTCGCCGATGACGACGAGGAGCTGGACGCCCGGGCCATGAGCGGCGACGACTCGCTCGGCGCCTTCCTGGAACGCATCGCCCTGGTCGCCGACTCCGACCAGATCCCCGACGCGGACCCCGACTCGCCGGGTCTCGTCACGCTCATGACCCTGCACACCGCGAAGGGCCTGGAGTTCGACAACGTCTTCCTCACCGGCATGGAGGACGGCGTCTTCCCGCACCTGCGGGCCCTGGCCAGCTCGACCGAGCTCGCCGAGGAACGCCGGCTGAGCTACGTCGGCATCACCCGCGCCCGCCGTCGCCTGTACTGCTCGCGGGCGGCCGTCCGTTCGGCCTGGGGCGCCCCGCAGTACAACCCGGCAAGCCGTTTCCTCGAGGAGATTCCCGCCGAACTCGTCGACTGGCAGCGCACCGGCGCCGAGCTGGACACCTGGGCCGTCCGGGCCGGGTCCCGCATCGGGGCCTCGCAGCGCTCGGCGGGTTCGCCGCGGGACCGAGAGGATCCGGTCGCGGTGTTCGGCACGGGCACCGGCCGGATGCCGAGGACCGCCAGGATCCTCGCCCTCGAACCCGGTGACCGGGTCCTGCACAACAGTTTCGGGCTGGGCACGGTCGTCGCGGTCAGCGGCAGCGGCGACAACGCCAGGGCCGACGTCGATTTCGGGTCGAGCGGCATCAAACGCCTGGCCCTGAGGTTCGCGCCGCTCGAGAAACTCTGAACCCGCCCCGGCCCCGGTTCCGTCCCGTGCGTCTGACCCGCCGGCCGGGACCGGTTCGGTATCGTCGGGGCCGATCGAGGGAGGTGTGATGTCAGCGGTCATCGAGGGTCCTGGAGAGGGGTCCGCAGGCTCGCGACGGGGCGGCGTCCGTGCCCAACTGAGGGGGCTGTCGTGGCGCAGCGCCACCATCTCCGCCGCGTTCGGGGTCGCCTTCATCAGCTGGCTGCCCGTCTTCCTCGTCTGCGGTCTCGCCTGGATCGTCGAACCGGGAATCGGTCTCGGCGCCCTCCTCGTCGCCTCGGCCCGGGCCTGGCTGCTGGCCAACGGCGTTCCGGCACACCTCGATGGTGGCGTGTTCTTCCTCGTCCCCCTGGGTTTCACGGCGATCATCGGTCTGCTGGTCGGCTGGCTGTCCCGCACCATCGCCCGCCGCGCCGCCGACGAACTCATCGAGGGCCCCGTCCGGGCACGCCGACAGTCGGACCTGCGCTCCCTGTCGTGCCGGCTGGCTCTGTGGTCCGGGTGCTCCTACGCCCTCATCCTCGTCGTCGTGACGATCCTCGCCGGTCAACCCGCCGAGCTCAGCCGCGCCCTCGTCAACGGGCTGCTCATCGGCGGTGGCTGTTCCCTGCTCGCCTCCGGAAGGGCACTCGGCTGGGAGCCCGTCAGCCTCAGCCAGGGCGGCTGGTCGACCGGGGTCCTCGCCGGGGTGCTGGCGGGGCTGGCCGGGATCGTCCTGGTCGGCTGCGCGCGCCTGGCGGCCGTCCTGGTCGTCAACCGTGCGGCCATCACCGGTGTCCACGATCTGCTCGGGGCCGGCGGGCCGGGCTCGGTGCTGCTCTCGGTGGTCCAGATGCTCTGGGTGCCGTCGATGGTCATCTGGTCCTGCTCGTGGGTGCTGGGCGCGGGCTTCTCACTGGGCCAGGGCGCATTCATCGCGCCGCTCGGATCCTCGACGGGGCCGCTGCCGCAGATCCCGCTCCTCGTCGCCATGTCCACCGGCGACGCCCACCCGGCCATGATCGTCGTCTGGCTCCTGCTCGCTGCCACGGCCGGCGCGCTCGGCGCCCACATCTGCGTGCGCGCCCGCTGCGACGAGGCCCGCCGGGCGTTGCCGGAGCGCGAACCGGGCGCCGACGAGGGGGCCCTCTACGGGCTCCTCGTCGGTGTCCTCGCGGGTCTGCTGCTGTGCCTGCTCGCCGTGTTCTCCCACGGTGCGCTCGGCACCCAGCGCCTCGCGGCCATGGGGCCGGAGCTGGGACGACTCCTCGTCCTGGCGCCCACCGTCCTCGGTGCCGGCGGCATGCTCGGCGGCTTCCTCACGGCCCGCCGCCGAGAGCGCGGGGCGGCCAACCGGGCCGCTGCGGGCTAGACTGACGCCGTGGCCTATCGCGTCGTCGTCCTCGTCTCCGGCTCCGGCACGCTCCTGCAGGCCCTCCTCGATGCCCAGTCGCAGGGTCGTCTCGACGCCCGGATCGTGGCCGTGGGCTCGGAGAACGGCAGCTGCGCCGGCATTGAGCGTGCCCGCAGGGCGGGTGTACCCACCTTCACGGTCCCCATGCCCAGGCTGCTGGCCCGCGGCTCGGCCGAACGCGAGGCCTGGGACCGGGCATTCACCGAGGCGGTGTCCACTCACAAGCCCGACCTCGTCGTCCTGGCCGGTTTCATGAAGATCCTCGGCACCCCGTTCACCAGTCGTTTCGGTGGCCGCATGATCAACTCGCACCCCTCGATGCTGCCCGCCTTCCCCGGCGCCCATGCGGTCCGCGACGCCCTCGAGGCGGGCGCGACGAGTACGGGCTGCTCCATCTTCTGGGTCGACGAGGGCGTCGACACGGGCCAGATGATCGCCCAGGTCCCCGTCGAGATCCTTCCCGGCGACGATGAGCCGACACTGCACGAGCGCATCAAGGTGTCCGAGCGCACCTTGCTGGTCAGGACCGTCAACGAACTGGCGGCCCAGCACACGGCGGGACAGCAGACCGCCACGAGAAAGGGCACATGATGAGCGAGGACTCCACCCGCAACCAGATCCGGCGCGCACTGGTCAGCGTCTACGACAAGACCGGTCTCGTCCCGCTCGGCGAGGCCCTGGCCGCGGCGGGCGTCGAGATCGTCTCCACCGGTTCGACCGCCGCCAGGCTCGCCGAGGCCGGGCTCGCCGTCACCCCGGTCGAGGAGATCACCGGCTTTCCCGAGTGCCTCGATGGCCGTGTCAAGACCCTGCACCCGATGGTCCACGCCGGCATCCTCGCCGACCGGCGCCTCGCCTCGCACCGCGAGGAGCTCCACGAGCTCGGCGTCGAGCCCTTCGACCTGGTCGTGTCGAACCTCTATCCGTTCACCCAGACCGTCGCCTCCGGCGCCGACGCCGACGCATGTGTCGAGCAGATCGACATCGGCGGGCCCTCGATGGTCCGCGCCGCCGCCAAGAACCATCCGTCGGTGGCGATCGTCACCAGCCCCGACCAGTACCCCCAGCTCATCGAGGCCCTGTCCGACGGCGGTTTCACGCTCGCGCAGCGCCGCGTGCTGGCCGCACAGGCCTTCGCCCACACCGCCGCCTATGACGCGGCCGTCGCGAGCTGGATGGCCGGGCAGGCCACCGATGAGGGCATGCCCTCCTTCACCGGCCTCGCCGCCACCAAGGTGCGCGACCTGCGCTACGGCGAGAACTCGCACCAGCGCGCCGCCGTCTACTCGATGGCCGGCGCCGACGCCGGCCTGGTCGGCGCCGAACTCCTCGGCGGCAAGGCCATGAGCTACAACAACTACACCGACACCGACGCCGCCCGCCGCGCCGCCTATGACTTCGACGAGCCGGCCGTGGCGATCATCAAGCACGCCAACCCGTGCGGCATCGCCATCGCCGCCGATGTCGCCGAGGCCCACCGCAAGGCCCACGCCTGTGACTCCCTGTCGGCCTTCGGTGGTGTCATCGCGGCCAACCGCCCCGTCAGCCTGGAGATGGCCCAGGCCGTGAAGGAGATCTTCACGGAGGTCATCGTCGCCCCCGACTATGAACCGGCCGCCCTGGAACTGCTGCAGACCAAGAAGAACCTGCGCATCCTGAGGGCCGAGGACTACCGTCCGGCCCCGTTCATGTGGCGCGAGCTCTCCGGCGGTCTCCTCCTCAGCGAGCCCGATCGGCTGGACGCCCCGGGCGACGAGGCCTCCGGCTGGCGGCTCGTGGCAGGTGACCCGGCCGACGAGGCCACCCTCGCCGACCTGCTCTTCGCCTGGCGGGCCTGCCGCTCGGTCAAGTCGAACGCCATCCTGCTCGCCCACGACGGCGCCTCCGTCGGCATCGGCATGGGGCAGGTCAACCGGGTCGACTCCTGCCGCCTGGCCGTCGAGCGCTCCGCCGGACGCGCCAAGGGCGCGGTGGCGGCGTCGGACGCCTTCTTCCCGTTCAGCGATGGCCCGGGAATCCTCATCGAGGCCGGGGTCCGCGCCATCGTCCAGCCCGGTGGCTCGATCCGTGACGAGCAGACCATCGAGGCGGCGCAGCAGGCCGGTGTCACGATGTACCTCACCGGCAACCGACACTTCTTCCACTGACCACGAGACGAGGTGCATGCCGCATGACAGCAATTCTGATGGATGGCAAGGCCGTTGCCAACCAGATCAAGGCCGAGCTCAAGGTCCGCGTCGACGCCCTGCACGCCCAGGGAGCGACCGTGGGTCTGGGTACAGTCCTGGTCGGGGACGACCCCGCCAGCCAGATCTACGTCAACGGCAAGCACCGCGACTGCGAGCAGGTCGGCATCGAGTCGTTCCGGGTCGACCTGGCGGTCGACGCCACGGCCGAGCAGGTCGAGCGTTCCATCAGGGTGCTCAACGACTCGTCCATGTGCACCGGCTACATCGTGCAGCTGCCCCTGCCGAGCCACATCGATCCCACCTGGGTGCTCGAGCTCATCGACCCCGACAAGGACGCCGATGGTCTCACCGCAGACAATCTCGGCAAACTCGTCCTCGGCCAGCCAGGCCCGCGGCCGTGCACCCCGCGCGGCATCGTCGAACTCCTGCGCCGCTACGAGATCCAGCTCGACGGGGCGAACGTGTGCATCATCGGCCGAGGCACCACCGTCGGGAGGCCGCTTGGGCTGCTGCTGACCAGCCGCGAGAACAATGCGACGGTCACCTGGTGCCACACCGGCACCAGGGACCTCGCCGAGCACACCCGGCGGGCCGACATCATCGTCGCCGCCGCCGGTCGGCCCGGCCTGATAACCGCCAGCATGATCAAGCCGGGCGCCGTCGTCGTCGACGTGGGGGTCACCCGCGTCAACGGCAAGCCCGTCGGCGACGTCACCGCTGACGTGTGGGACGTCGCCGGCCATGTCACGCCCAACCCCGGCGGTATCGGCCCGATGACCCGAGCCATGCTGCTGGCCAACGTGGTCGATCGCGCCGAGGCGCTGACCGGCCTGCAACGGCCGTCGTGAACGCCCGCCAGCCCGGGCGCGACGCCTCGCCGCCCACCGATCTTCCCCCTGCCGAGCCGATCGCCCCGCTCGGCGCCGATCCCGCGATCGGTCGTCGCCGCTTCCAGGTGCCGGCCCTGGCGGTGCTGGCCCTGTTCGTCGCCGGCATGGTCGTCGCCGCATCGGGGCACTGGCGGCGCGGCGCCTTCGTCATGGGTGCCGCGGCCCTGGCCGCCGGGGTCGTCCGCTGGGTGCTGCCGACCCGATGGGCCGGCATGCTCGCGGTCCGCAAACGCTGGTTCGACGTGTTGTGCATGCTCGGTGCCGGCGCCGTCATCTGGCTCGTGGCACTCGTCGTCCCGCCCAAGTGATGGGTGCGAGACCGTCGTGTACGATCTGCGGGGCATGCCGATGACACCGGACGGTTACGTCCCTTACGGTTCTCCGGTGCGTTCGGCTGAGAATTATTTCTCTTAGGCTGAGATGATGGATAATTCAATTTAATATCGGCAATCGTTGGTTCACAAGGAATGATGATATATCCCAGGGTGATGATCGAGGGGTCTTCTTGAGGGGAATCTTGAGAGAAAACCGAGATTTGTCTTAGGGTGGAATCACTTCCGGGTGTGCCAGGGTGGTGCGCCCAGAACCACTAGGAGAACCCTGACTATGTCGATTCTGAAGAAGACCGCGGCCGGTCTTTCCGCTGCAGCCCTCGTGGGCTCGGGGATCGTACTGGGCGCGGGCAGCGCCATGGCGAACCCCGCCGACACCCTGACCCTCAACCAGCCCTCGGCCCACGACATCACGGCCGACGCGAACTGTGCCAACGGCTGGGGCGGCACCATCGTCGTCTCCCTCGGCGGCGTCCCGCAGGGTGCTGTCGAGGTGCCCAGCCATGAGGGCACCGCCCAGACCGACACCGTCCAGATCGGTTACATCGGTACGGGCATCGTCACGGCTGAGCTGTACTGCAATGACTACGCCGGCAACCCCGAGGAAGCCACGGCCATCGCCTCGGTCAACCAGGAGGGCGTGCTCGACATCACCCCGTCCACGTGGACCTCGGGTGACACCGTCGAGATCACCGGTTCCGGCTTCGCCCCGAACTCCGAGGTGACGATCAACCTCTACGACGCCGATGCCAACTACGATCGCGCCTCCGACGAGGTTCTGCACTCCTGGACCGTCACCGCCGACGCCGACGGCAAGATCACCCTGTCCGTCGTCCTGCCCTACGACAAGAGCGGCAACTTCCGTCTCGAGGCCGTCGGTAACGATCCGGCCGGCAACTCGGTCATGGCCAGCACGGGCTACTACTGGGATGCCCCCCAGAAGGACGGTGACAGCGGCGAGGCCAGCGCCGGCTCGGACAAGCCTGCTGACAACGGGCCCGTCTCCAAGAAGAACAGCAACCGCCCCCAGTCCCTGCCGAAGACCGGCTCGGACGGACGTCGCTGACCTGACTGGTCGGTCTCGCCAGGCGGCGTGCTCGCGGCTGGCGCCGCCAGGCACTGACGCCTAGCGAGTTCATCATGACAGCACCCGGTGGTCTCATCCGACGCCACCGGGTGCTGTCGTCTCTCGTGGCCCTCGTCGTCCTCCTCGCCCTGCTGTGCACCATCACGGTGGGGGTGGTCGACCGTCGTTTCGGGGATGTCGCGCTGCGCATGCCCACCGCCGACGGCCCGAGCACCTGGCTCATCCTGGGTCTCGACGACCGGACGCAGCAGGCCGAGGGCACCGACATCGGCGACCAGGACGGTCACCGGGACGCGGCGGCCAACGCCGACGTCATCCTCGTCGCCACGCAGGGCGACGGTCAGTGGCACCTGACGAGCGTGCGCCGCGACGTGCACTACCAGATCGGCCGGGGCCTGTCGGGTCGGCTCGGGCTGGCCTGGCAGGATGACCCGCAGACCCTCGTCGACCAGGTCTGCCTCACCCTCAACATCCCCGCCGACCACGTGGTGGCGGTCAATCTGCGTGCCTTCGTCGAACTCGTGGACGCCCTCGGCGGCATCGACATCACCGTCCAGCGCGACATGCGGGACGAACGGGCGGCCCTCGAGATCACCGCGGGCCCCCACCACGTCGACGGCCGGACGGCCCTGGCCTATGTGCGCAGCCGGCAGGGGCAGGTGCTCATCGACGGCACCTGGGTGGACGACCCGGAGGGCCAGGACGGTCGAGCCCGCCGGGCCGGGGAGGTGTTCGGGGCCATCACCGCCCGGCTGAAGGCCAGGCCGGGCAGCTGGGCCGGAATCGGGTGGCGGATCGCCCCCGACGTCCAGCTCGACACCGGGACCCATCTGTGGCAGCTCGCCGCCCTTGCCGGTGCTGCCGACGCCGAGACGCGGGAACTGCCGCTGACGGAGAGCCCGGACGGCTTCTACTCCGAGGTCGATGCCAAGACCCGGGCGTACACGGCGGAGATCGGCTACACCCAGACCTGTCGCCTGTGAGCCCTTCCCCCGAGCCGGGGCGACGGCGTGACCGCCCCACGACGCGGACCGGCGGGCCGCCCCAGGGGACGGCCCGCCGATGCGGTCGATGAGATCAGCGGATCAGATGAGCCCGAGTTCGCGCACGGCGCCCTGCTCGGTCTGCAGCTCCTCGACGGTCTCGGCGATCTTCTGCTTGCCGAAGTCGTTGATCTCCAGGCCCTGGACGATCTCGTACGCGCCGTCGGTGACAGTGACGGGGAACGAGGAGATGAGGCCCTCGGGCACGCCGTAGGAGCCGTCGGAGACGACGGACATCGAGACCCAGTCGTTCTCGGGCGTGCCGTACACCCAGTCGCGCATGGCCTCGACGGTCGCATTGGCGGCGGAGGCGGCCGAGGAGGCGCCGCGGGCCTTGATGACGGCGCCACCGCGCTTGGCGACGGTGGGGATGTACTCGTTCTCGTACCAGGCCTGGTCGTTGACCAGGTCGTAGGCGCACCTGCCGCCGACCTTCGCGTTGAACAGGTCGGGGTACTGGGTGTTGGAGTGGTTGCCCCAAATGGTCATGTTGGTGATCTCGCCGACGTTGACGCCGAGCTTCTTCGCCAGCTGAGTCTTGGCGCGGTTGTGGTCGAGACGGGTCAGGGCGCTGAACCGCTCGTTCGGGATGTCGGGCGCGTTGTGCATGGCGATGAGCGCGTTGGTGTTGGCCGGGTTGCCGGTGATGAGCACCTTCACGTCGGAGGCGGCCACCTTGTTGAGGGCGGCGCCCTGCGCGGTGAAGATCTTGCCGTTGGCGCTCAGCAGATCGCTGCGGTCCATGCCCTCCTTGCGGGGCATGGCGCCGACGAGCATGACCAGGTTGGCGCCGTCGAAGACCTTCTCGGGATCGTCGCCGATCTCGACGCCGGCGAGATTCGGGAATGCGCAGTCGTCCAGCTCCATGACGACGCCCTCGAGGCGCGGCAGAGCCGGGGTGATCTCGAGCAGGCGGAGTTCGACCGGTGTGTCGCCGAGCAGCGAGCCGGAGGCGATGCGGAACAAGAGGCTGTAGCAGATCTGGCCGGCGGCGCCGGTGACGGCCACCTTGACGGGTGTAGTGCTCAAGAGATTCTCCTCGTCCATGAGTAGGTGAGTTAACGCCGACACTACCGCCTGGAATCCTTCTCATGAACGGCAGGGGGCCGTTCATTCTGCGGCTGCGGCCAGATCGATCTCGTCACCCGTGCGGGTTCGTGTCCCGATGCGCCGTCGCCGTGATGCGTACCGCTCCGGCCCAGTGCGTGGTCCAGGGCGACGAGGGGCGGTCCCGTCGGATATCTTCACTTCGACAGAATCCACTCGGAAGGCGCAGCAATGGGCAAGATCAAGGTCGTGGGCACCGTCGTCGAACTCGACGGCGACGAGATGACCCGTGTCATCTGGCAGTTCATCAAGGATCGCCTGATCCTGCCGTACCTCGACGTCAACCTCGAGTACTACGACCTGGGCATCACCAGCCGTGACGCCACCGACGACCAGATCACCGTCGACGCGGCCCAGGCGATCAGGAAGCACGGTGTCGGTGTCAAGTGCGCCACCATCACCCCCGACGAGGCCCGCGTGGCCGAGTTCGGCCTGAAGAAGATGTGGCCCTCGCCCAATGGCACGATCCGCAACATCCTGGGCGGCACGATCTTCCGTGAGCCCATCGTAATCTCGAACATCCCGCGGCTGGTGCCCGGCTGGACCAAGCCGATCGTCGTCGCCAGGCACGCCTTCGGCGACCAGTACAAGGCCACCGACTTCCGTGTACCCGGCGTCGGTCGGCTCACCGTCACCTTCACCCCCGAGGACGACTCCGCGCCCATCGAGCACGTCGTCTACGACTACCCGGGTCCCGGTGTCGCCCAGGTGCAGTACAACCTGGACGAGTCCATCGAGGGCTTCGCGCGCGCCTGCTTCAACTACGGTCTGCAGCGCGGCTACCCGGTGTACCTGTCCACCAAGAACACGATCCTCAAGGCCTACGACGGCCGCTTCAAGGACGTCTTCGCCCGCGTCTTCGACGAGGAGTACAAGGACCGCTTCGCCGCCGCCGGACTGGCCTACGAGCACCGCCTCATCGACGACATGGTCGCCAGCGCCCTCAAGTGGGAGGGCGGTTACGTGTGGGCCTGCAAGAACTACGACGGCGACGTCCAGTCCGACACCGTCGCCCAGGGCTTCGGCTCCCTCGGCCTCATGACCTCGGTCCTCATGACCCCGGACGGCCGCACCGTGGAGGCCGAGGCCGCCCACGGCACCGTCACCCGTCACTTCCGCGCCCACCAGCGAGGCGAGGCCACCAGCACCAATCCGATCGCCTCGATCTTCGCGTGGACCGGCGGGCTGAAGCACCGCGGCGTCCTCGACGGCACCCCCGAGGTCACCGATTTCGCCAGGACCCTCGAGCAGGTCTGCGTCCAGACCGTCGAGTCCGGGCGGATGACCAAGGACCTGGCGCTGCTCGTCGGCGGGGACCAGCCCTATCTGACCACCGAGCAGTTCCTCGCCGCCCTCGACGAGGGCCTTGCCAGGGCAAGGGCCTGAGCCCGGGATCCGCCCTCGACTGCCGGAGGGCGGATATCCTGAACACGTGAGCCAGCTGCGCACCCGAAGCGCCTCCCCCGAGGCCGGCCCTGACCCGGAGGGTCACAGTCCGGCTCGCCCTGCCATCGGCCCTGCGGGGGGATGCTGACATGCCGCTGTGGGCGTCGATCGGACTCATCCTCCTGCTGTTCTTCATCGGTGGTGTCTTCTCCGCCGCCGAGATGGCTCTCGTCTCCCTGCGCGAGAGCCAGATCACCGCGCTCGCCAGGCGCGGCAGCCGGGGCCGGGCCGTCGAGCAGCTGACGGGCAATCCCAACCGCTTCCTGTCCGCCGTCCAGATCGGCGTGACGCTGGCCGGCTTCCTGTCCTCGGCGTTCGGCTCGGACTCGCTCGCGGGGGAGTGGGTGGCCCCGCTGTTCGCGAGCTGGGGCCTCGGCCAGCCCGCCGCCAGGGTGCTGGCCGTCATCGTCGTCACCGCACTCATCTCGTTCGGCTCCATCGTCATCAGCGAACTGTTCAGCAAGCGCCTGGCCCTCCAGCGTCCCGAGGCGATCGCCCTGGCCCTGGCGCCCTTCATCAACGGGATCGCCCGTTTCTTCCGCCCCCTCATCTGGGCGCTGGGTTTCTGCACCAACCTGCTCGTGCGCCTGGCCGGCATGGACCCCGATACCAGCAAGGAGGCGGTCAGCGACGAGGAGCTCCGCGCCATGCTCATCAACGCGAACTCGCTGGGTGCCGATCAGAAGCACATCGTCGACGAGGTCTTCAGTGCCGGTGAGCACTCGATCCGCGAGGTCATGGTGCCCCGTACCGAGGTCGAGTTCCTGCCCGGTGACATGACCGTCGAGGATGTCATGGCCAGGGTGCAGAACTCCCCGCACAGCCGCTATCCGGTCATCGACGGCGCACCCGACAAGGTGCTTGGTTTTCTGCACGTGCGCGATCTGATGGGTCCGGCCGCCAACGCTCCCGGCACCAGACTGCACCGCATCGTCCGCCCGGTGCTCCGCCTGCCCGAGACCGTGCGCGTGCCGCGGGCCCTGTCCGACATGCGCCGCGCCCACTCCCACCTGGCCATCGTCCAGGACGAGTACGGCGGCACCGCAGGCATCGTCACTCTCGAGGACCTCGTCGAGGAACTCATCGGTGACATCACCGACGAGTACGACGTCATCGACCCCGAGATCCGCCGGCACCGCCTGGACCGCGACATCGACGGCATGACCACACTCGAGGACTTCGCGGACATCACCGGCCATCTGCTGCCCGAGGGGCCCTACGACACCCTGGCCGGCTACTTCATGGCCCGCTACGGGGCGATCCCGGAGGTCGGCGAGACGATCACCGTCGCCCTCGCACGAGCCGCCGCCGGGGCCGACGAGAACGTACCGGAGGACCTGGTGCAGATGCGGGTCACCCAGATGGACGGACGCCGCATCGCCTGGCTCAGCGTCCAGGCGCTGCCCGCCGAGGACACCCGGATCGGGGAACCCTCCGGCGACCAGGCCGACCGGACCGCCGCCGGCTCGGATCCGGTTGCCCCGGCCTCACAGGCCCGGGAGCGCACCCATCCGGCCACCGAACCCGAGCACGCCGACGACCGGGCCCCGGGCGTGATGCCGTGATACTCGACAGGTCAGCTCCCCATGCCGGCGCCTCGGTACGCGCCGCGCGCGAGGATGCCCGCATCGTTGCCGAGCTGACCGGGCCGGGGGGCATCGGGCTCGTCTCCGCCGTGCTGGCCGCCCGCGGTCACGAGATGGCGGGCGCCAGGCTCGACCACGTCGACCACGAGCCCGGCAGGGCGCTCACCGTCACCTACCAGGCGCAGATCGCCGGCGGCGAGGGCCGTACCGAACTCGTCGGCATCACCGCCCGTCCCGGCGGCCCGGCCCCCCAGGACACCGGCGCCCAGATCTTCGAACGCCACGGTCACCGCGTCGCCACCTGGATCTACCCCGACGACCCTGACCTGCCCGGACTGGCCCGTATCACCCGGGCCGGCTCGGCCATCGGCATCCTGGCCCGGCGCGGGCTGATCCCCGGCGCACCGGACCCGGCGCGGCTGACCATCACCGTCGTCAGTTACCGGCCAAGGCGCCGTGCCGTCATCCGCATCGACGTGCTCGGCGGGCCGAGCTACTACGTCAAGGTTCAGGGGCCTGAGCAGCTCAACCGGACCGTCTCCCGCCTGGAGATCCTCACGCGCGGCGGCCTGCCCGTGCCCAGGATCATGGGGATCACCGCCGACCACCTGCTCATCACGGAGGCCCTGCCAGGGCGGCCCATGGCGCGCCTGCTCTTCGAGGCGGTGCCGCAGGTGAGCGGCGAGCAGATCGTCGCGCTGCTCGACGCGCTGCCCGGCGAACTCGCCGCGCTGCCACGACGCGCCGCCTGGGCCGACGCCACGGCCCACTACGCGGGCATCGTCGCGAGCCAGCTGCCCGCCGAGGCCGAACGCCTCGAGGCCATGACCGCGGCCATCGTCGGCGGCAGCACCGGTTCCGGCCACGGCGCCGAGGCCACCCACGGGGACTTCCACGAGGGCCAGGTCCATCTGGCGGATGGCCGGATCGTCGGGCTCCTCGACGTCGACGCCTGCGGGCCGGGCCAGCGGGTGGACGACCTGGCCTGCCTCATCGCCCACCTGTCGACGGTGCAGCGCATGGACCCGGTGCAAACGGCCAGGGTGACCGTGCTGCGCAACGACCTCATGACGGTCTTCGACCGCCGCGTCGACCCCGTCCAGCTGCGCCTGCGGGCCGCCGGGGTGGCCATCTCGCTGGCCACCGGGCCCTATCGCGGCCAGGAGGTCGACTGGCAGGGCCAGACCCGCTACATCCTCGACGCCGCAGAGGCCCTCATCCACGCGGCCGGAGGCCGCTGAGACGAGCCCGGCCGGTCCCGTCCGGCGGCCGTGTCCCCGTTCGTCACGGAGGCGGCGTCCTGCCGGTGAGCCGCCGTCATGCCGTTCGCCGCAGCGGTGGTCGTCACCGCGCCACGGTTTCGTCGTCGTGCCACCGGTCTCGCGGCTGAGCCGCCGGACACCTTGCCACGGATGTATCACTGTATTAAGGTAATGACACAACTGGCGCGGGTTTCCCGGGCCATGGGAATGAGCAGGAGGACTCGTGCAGGTGGACGACACCCGGCCGATCTGGGTTCAACTGGTCGAGGAGTTCCGGCGCCGCATCGTCACTGGCCAGTGGGCGCCGGAGTCACGCGTCCCCAGCGTGCGCGAACTAGCCCAGGAGGCCGGGGTCAACCCGAACACCGTGCAGCGCGCCCTCGCCGAACTCGACCGCGCCGGTCTCACCGCGACGGAGCGCACCTCGGGGCGCTTCGTCACGGCCGATGCCGGTGTCGTCGAGGCGATCCGCCGCGAACTCGCCATGGGGGCAGCCCGGGCCTACCGCGACGACGCGTCGGCCGTCGGCCTCGACCTCGACCGGGCCGTCGACCTGCTCACCGAGTGCTGGCCCGGCGCCTCCGGCGCCGATGCCGGCGACCACGACGACAATCAGGATGACTCCGATGAACACTGACATGACGCACGCACTGGCCATCCCACCGGCCCCGGACGGTTCACCGCCGCTCGTCCACGTCGCGGGCCTGACCAAGTACTACGGCCGCACCCCGGCACTGTCCGGCCTCGACCTCGACCTGCCCGCCGGGCGCATCGTCGGCCTGCTGGGCGCCAACGGCTGCGGCAAGACCACCCTCCTCAAGGTGCTGGCCGGTCTGCTCGCCGACTGGACCGGGGAGGTCGCCATCGACGGTTCGGCGCCCGGCCCCCGGACGAAGGCGCTCGTGTCCTACCTGGGCGACGCCGAGTTCCTCGACCCGGCCCTCAGGCCCGAGCAGGCGATCGAGCTCTACGCTCGGTTCTTCGCCGACTTCGACGCCGACAAGGCCCGCGAGACGGTGCGCTTCTTCGGCCTGCCCGCCGACCGCTCGCTCAAGGAGATGTCCCGGGGCATGGGCCAGAAGCTTCAGATCGCCCTCGTCATGAGCCGGCGCGCCCGCGTCTTCGTGCTCGACGAGCCCATCTCGGGCGTCGACCCGGTGGCCCGCGAGATCATCCTCGACGGCATCCTGCGCGATTTCGACCCCGACGCCCTCATGCTCATCTCCACCCACCTCATCGCCGACGTCGAGGCGATCGTCGACTCGGTCGTCCTCATGCGCGAGGGCGCCGTCCTCATG
The DNA here is from genome assembly GCF_003666605.1 of Propionibacterium australiense. Taxonomy (GTDB): domain Bacteria; phylum Actinomycetota; class Actinomycetes; order Propionibacteriales; family Propionibacteriaceae; genus Propionibacterium; species Propionibacterium australiense. The sequence continues at coordinate 24,334 of NZ_RCIV01000004.1, forward strand.
GCAGACGACGCCGATGACCTGCGCGAACGCCACGGCATGAGCCTGGACGCCTTCTTCCGCAAGGAGTACCGCTGATGTTCACCACGCTTCTCGGCCAGGAGTTCCGCTCCCACGGCCGCACCTGTCTCGTCGTCGTCGGACTGGACGTGCTCACCGGCCTGCTCCTCACCGGGTTCGGCATGCTCCCGGTCCCCGTCCTCGGCCAGTCCTGCGCGACGCTCGCCATGATCACCTTCGGCGCCCTGCCCGTCCCGGTGCTCTGCTACCTCGGCTTCGCCTACTGGCAGACGATGTACGGCCGGCGCGGCTACTTCACCTTCGCCCTGCCGGTGCGCGGCCGGCAGATCTTCGCCGCCAAACTCACCCACGCCGGCATCTGGACCCTGGCCTGCTTCGTCGTCGTCCCGGCCATGCTGTTCCTGCGGGCCTGGCTGCTCGGCCTGCCCGGCGGCGGCACGGCCGGCGACGTGCTGGACACCGTGCGCGGACTGATCGAGGTCACCGGCGCCAGGTTCTTCTGGGCCGGGGTCGCCATCATGATCTTCTCCACGCTGTGTCTTGTCGTCGAGTGCGCGGCGGTCATGAGCATCGGCGCCCGGTCCCGCTGGAACCGGCTCGGTTTCGGCGCACCGGTCATCGGCCTCGTCCTGCTCGAGCTCGTCAACCAGGTGCTGTCCGTGCTGAGCACCTTCCTCGTCCCGGTCGGCGTGGACCTGGTGGAACGCCGGATCGTTCACGGCGACATGGCGACGCCCCTGCTCGAGGCGATCCGCACGAACGGGGATCCCACCGTCATCGGCATCGGGTCGGTGTTCATACCGTTCCTGCTCGCCGTCATCCTGGCGGTCTGGGCGGTCGACTCGATCGAGCACCACACCTCGCTGCGCTGACGCCTCGTGCCGTGGCGGCTGCCGACCGCCCTGGGTCGCGCCCGGTGGTCCGGGGCGGTCAGCCGGCGACGCTCAGCCCGGCGGCGGTCCGGTCGGCGACCGCCAGCAGATCGGTGCGTTCGGCGGGGACCGCCGAGAGGTAGAAACTCGCCGTGCCGGCGACCGCGACGACGATGATGCGGATCATCGAGGCCTCCGTCGCCAGCTTGTCGCTCTTGATCGACAGCGTGGCGTCGACCTGGGTGGCCGGCACGCCGTCGATGCTGATCGAGGTGGTCTGATGCTCGGCGATCGCCGCCGTCACGGACTGGTACAAGACGCTGCCGGGCAGGCACGCCAGCATCTCGAGCGCGGTCTCCTCGGTCGTGGTGACCGCTTCGGGACGCAGCGTGCCGATGGTCTGCTGGGCCACCCAGTTCGGCATGTCGATGCCCAGTCGCGTGTAGTAGGCCCAGCCGGTGTCCGAGTTCGGCACCCGAGACTCGCGGATCGGCCCGGACCAGCCGTCGGGGACGGGCATCGTCAGCCTGCCGGCGGTGAGCGGCCGGTTGCGCGCCGGTGTCGCGTCGGTGGCGCTCATCTGGGTGAGGCACAGCCCGCTGGGGGAGGGGCTCGCCGACGGCGAGGGGCTGCTCATCTCGTCCCAGGGCGTGCCCGAGGCCGCGGCCGTGTTCGTGTCCTCGACGTCCGGGGTACCGCGCCCTCGCCCGAGGAGCACGACGGTGATCACCGCGAGGACCAGCACGGCGATCACGGCGACCACCCATGCGAGGCGCCGTCCCTGGCCGCCGGGGGATCCGCCGCCGGGCGTGCCCTGCCCGCCCGAGGTCTGCTGGCCCCAGGCGGCGCCGTCCCAGTGCCGCAGGCGCCCGGAGGCGGGATCGGCCGGGTCGGGGTACCAGCCGGGTGGGGGTGAGCCGGGCGTGGACATGAGGCCTCCTGACGGGCCGATCTGGTGGGGCTGGCCCGATTGTGTCAGAGAACCGGCCCTTCCGGGCAGGGGCTCAGGTCTCGGCCAGCTCCACGGCGCGGGCGAACTCGGTGTCGACCCCGTCGTCCGGCCGGCGGGTGAGGAGCGAGACGACGACCGCGACGATCAGGTTCGCGCAGAAGCCGGGCAGGATCTCGTACAACTCGAAAATGCCGCCGTAGACGTCGCCGAGGTGGTCCCAGATGAACACGAGGGCGGCGCCGACGATCATGCCGGCCGCCGCGCCGGCGGTGGTCAGCCTGCGCCACCACAGGCTGAGCAGGGTCGTCGGGCCGAAGCCGGCGCCGAAGCCCGCCCAGGCGAAGGCGACGAGACCGAGAATCGTGTCGTTGCGCCCGGCGGCCAGTGCCATGGCGACGAGTGCCACGGCGAGCACGCCGATGCGGCCCGCCCAGACGCCGCCGGTGGGGGAGAGCTGACGGTGGGTGATGCCGCGGTAGAGGTCCTCGACCAGCGCCGAGGAGGTGACGATGAGCTGGCTGGAGATCGTCGACATGACCGCGGCGAGGATCGCGGCGAGCAGGAAGCCGGCGATGAGCGGGTGGAAGAGCAGCTGCGCCAGCGTGATGAAGACCGTCTCGGGGTTGTCCAGGCGGCCGGTGTCGTGCCGGTAGACGGCCACGCCGATGAGGGCGGTGGCGACGGCCCCGAGGTAGGACAGCACCATCCAGCCGATGCCGATGCGGCGGGCGCGGCCGGCCTCGGTCGGCGAGCTGAGCGCCATGAGGCGGACGAGGATGTGCGGCTGGCCGAAGTAGCCCAGCCCCCAGGCCAGCGCAGAGACGATGCCGATGAGGGTGCCGCCGCGGATGAGTGAGGTCAGGTCGGGGTCGACGGCGCGGATCTGGGCGATGGCCGCGCAGGGGCCCCCGACGTGGACGAGGCCGACGATGGGCAGCCCGACGAGGGCGACCACCATCATGAGTCCCTGGACGACGTCGGTCCACGAGACGGCCAGGAATCCCCCGACGAGCGTGTAGCCCACGGTGACGACGGCGACCAGCAGCATGCCCCACATGTAGGGCAGCCCGAAGCTCGACTCGAAGAAGGTGCCGCCGGAGACCATGCCCGAGGAGATGTAGAAGGTGAAGTAGACGAGGATGATGAGGCCCGTCACGATGCGCAGGATGCCGCTGGTGTCGTGCAGGCGGTTGCCGAAGAAGCTCGGGATCGTGATCGAGTTGCGGGCGATCTCGGTGTAGGCGCGCAGCCGCGGGGCGACGATCTTCCAGTTGAGCCAGGCGCCGATGGTCAGGCCGACGCCGATCCAGGCCTCCACCAGGCCCGACGCGTAGACGGCGCCGGGCAGGCCCATGAGCAGCCATCCGCTCATGTCCGCCGCGCCGGCGCTGAGCGCCGAGACGGCCGGGGGCAGACGCCGCCCGCCCAGCATGTAGTCGCCCAGGTCGACGGTCTGGCGGTTGCCCCAGAAACCGATCCACACCATGGCCCCCAGGTAGATGACCATCGCCACGATCTGCCATGCCATGGTGCTCATGCCGGTGCACTCCATCCTGCCGGTCGTCCTCAACGGGCGGACTTAAGCAGAACTGAACACCTGTTTAAGCCCAGGGCAGGGTAGCGCACGACAGGGTTGGGCGTCATACGGGTCCGCTCCTCGGTGCGCGTGAGCCGGCTCGCTTGATCGAGGCCGGCGGGCACAATGGGTGCGTGATCATCGCTGCAGCAGACGGCTCGTCCCTGTCCAATCCCGGCCCGGCGGGCTGGTCCTGGTACATCGACGACGAGCACTGGGCCAGCGGCGGCTGGCCGCGCGGCACCAACAACATGGGTGAGCTCATGGCCGTGCTCGACCTGCTGCGGGCCACGGCCGTCGACGCCGACCAGCCGCTGCGGATCCTGTGCGACTCGCAGTACGTCATCAACTCGGTCACCAAGTGGATGCCCGGCTGGAAGCGCCGGGGCTGGCGGAAGAAGGACGGCAAGCCCGTCCTCAACGTCGAACTGCTCCGGGCCATCGACGAGGCCCTCGAGGGCCGCGACGTGAGCTTCGAATGGGTCAAGGGCCACGCCGGGCACCGGATGAACGAGGCGGCCGATGCCCGCGCCAGGGCGGCGGCCACCGCCTACCAGCAGCACCGCGAGCCCGATCCCGGTCCCGGCTACCGGCCGGGTGCCCCGGGCGGTGGCTCAGGGCGAGCCATGGCCGCGGCGAGCGTGCTGGGCGCCCCGGATCCCGTCGCCGCCGAGCCCGATCTGTTCAGCGAGCCCCCGCGGGCCCGCGACGATCTGGCCGAGGTCTGGGACGCCGAACGCAGCCTGCTCACCGCCTCCGTCAGATCCGACCAGGACCTGCTGCGCGTACTGCTGCACCCCGACTTCGTCGAGCACGACGCGAACGGCCGCATCTGGACCCGCAGCCGTCTCATCGCCCAGATCGCCCCCCTCGAACGAGAGACCCGGCTGGAGCCACTGGGCGCCACCCGGCTGGGCCCCGACGCCGTGCTGCTGCGCTGGCGCGCCACCACCCGGACCGCGTCGAGCCTGCGCAGTTCGGTCTGGGTGCGCGACGACGCGCTCGGGCGGCCGCGCTGGCGCCTGCTCTTCGCGCAGGGCACCGCCACCAGGTCCTGAGCCGGCCTGCAGCGAGCCCGGCTCAGCCGACGATCGCCCGCACGCGGTCCGGGTCGACGTCCTCGACGCGCGCATGCGCGAAGTGCGGGTCGCGGTCCTTGTCGACGAGCTGGGCGCGCACGCCCTCGACGAAGTCGCAGTCGGGCAGCAGGCCGCGGGCGATCCGCAGGTCCTGGTCGAGTGTCTCGGCCGGGTCGGCCAGCGCGGCCGCGCGGCGCACCGCGGCCAGCGACACGCACACCGACAACGGCGACTTGGACCGGATCTGGCGGGCCGCCTCACGGGCCCGCTCGTCGCCGCTGGCCTCGAGCCGCGCGAGGATCGCGACCGGGTCGTCGCCGGCGAAGCACTCGTCCACCCAGCCCAGGTCGAGCACCGGTGGGGCGTCCATGCCCTCCACCTCGTCGACCAGACCCAGCCCGTAGGCGGTGGCCGCGTCGATCGTCAGGCCGGTCATGGCCAGCCACGCGCCCGCCTGCCCCGGGAGCCGGGAGAGTTCCCAGGTCATGCCGACGTCGGGCCACAGGCCGATCTGGACCTCGGGCATCGCCATGGCCAGGTCGGCGGATGCGACACGGCGGGTGCCGTGCATCGACAGGCCCAGCCCGCCGCCCATCGAGACGCCGTGCAGGTGTGCGGTGACGGGCTTGCCGAAGCCGGCGACGATCTTGTCGGTGGCGTACTCGAGGGCCAGGAACTCCAGTGCCGGCGCCACGCCGCCGTCGAGCATCATCTGGCGCATGGCGCGCACGTCGGCGCCCGCGCAGAAACCCCGGCCCTCGCCGTACAGGTGCAGGGCGCTGATGGCCGGGTCCTCGCGCCAGGCGGTCAGCTGCGGGGCGATCGCCTGGAACATCTCGGTGGACAGGGCGTTGAGCGCCCTCGGCCGGTTCAGGCGCAGGACGGCAGTGCCGTCGTTGACCTCGAACACGACATCGTTCATGTGACCTCCTGGGGCCGGGACGGGCCGCTGGGCGGTCCGCGGGGACGGTCCGAGACTATCGGTTCGCGCACGGCTCCTGCATGCCCGACGTGTCACGTACCGCAGGCGCGGGGCCATCCCGCCGGGTGCGGACGGGCCGCACCCGGTGACCGCATGCCGTGGGGCGGTGCCGGGGCGGGCGAGCGCGCGGTTGGGCGGGCGCGCGGAGGCAGGGCCGCTCCTACTATCCTTGGCCGCATGTGCGCCCATATTCTCGCCACTGCTGCCTGGCCCTACGCCAACGGACCCCGCCACATCGGGCACGTGTCCGGGTTCGGCGTCCCCTCCGACGTCTTCGCGCGCTACATGCGCATGGCGGGCCACCAGGTGCTGCTGGTGTCCGGCTCGGACGAGCACGGCACGGCGATCCAGGTGAAGGCCGAGGCCGAGGGCATGACACCCCAGCAGACCGCCGACAAGTACCACGGCATCATCGTCGAGGACCTGGCCGGCCTGGGGCTCAGCTATGACCTGTACACCCGCACCACGACCCTCAACCACCAGGCGGTCGTGCAGGAGATCTTCCGCACCCTCCACGAGAACGGCTACATCATCGAGCAGACCCAGCTCGGCGCCATCTCGCCGAGCACCGGCCGCACCCTTGCCGACCGCTACGTCGAGGGCGTCTGCCCGATCTGCGGTTTCGACGGCGCCCGCGGCGACCAGTGCGACAACTGCGGCAACCAGCTCGACCCCACCGACCTCATCTCGCCGCGCAGCCGGATCAACGGAGAGGAGCCGAAGTTCGTCGAGACCACGCACTTCTTCCTCGACCTGCCGGCACTCGCCGACGCCCTCATGGCCTGGCTCGACTCGCGCACCGACTGGCGGCCGAACGTGCTGAACTTCAGCTACAACTTCGCCAAGGAGCTCAAGCCCCGCGCCATCACCCGTGACCTCGACTGGGGCGTCCCGGTGCCAGTCGAGGGCTGGCAGGACGAGGACATGAAACGCATCTACGTGTGGTTCGACGCGGTGATCGGTTACCTGTCGGCCTCCATCGAATGGGCCCGGCGCACCGGCCGGCCCGACGCCTGGAAGGCCTGGTGGCAGGATCCGCAGGCCCGCTCCTACTACTTCATGGGCAAGGACAACATCGTCTTCCACTCGGTCATCTGGCCCTCGATGCTGCTCGGCCTCAACGGCGAGGGCAGCCACGGCGGGGCCCGCAGCGCCGAACTCGGCACGCTCAACCTGCCCACCGAGGTCGTCTCCAGCGAGTTCCTCACGATGAAGGGCTCGAAGGTCGACACGAGCCACGGCGTCGTCATCTACGTCGGCGACTTCATCCGCGAGTTCGGCCCCGACACGCTGCGCTACTACATCGCCGTGGCCGGCCCCGAGAACAAGGACACCGACTTCACCTGGGACGAGTTCGTCCGCCGCAACAACAACGAGCTGGCCAACGAGTGGGGCAACCTCGTCAACCGCTCGATCTCGATGGCCTTCAAGAACAACGGCGCCATCCCCGAGGCCGGCGAACGCACCCAGGTGGACCTGGAACTGCTCGACGCCGCCCAGGACGCCTTCGGCACCGTCGGCGGCCTCATCGAGCAGTGCCGGTTCAAGGCGGCCATCACCGAGGCCATGCGCATCGTGGGGCTGGCCAACCAGTACATCTCCCAGCAGGAGCCCTGGAAGCTCAAGGACGATCCCGCCCGGCGGGACACCGTCCTCAACACCGCACTGCAGGTGGTGCAGGACGCCAACACGCTGCTCACCCCGTTCATGCCGCACGCCGCGCAGAAGATCTTCGAGATGCTGGGCGGCGAAGGCGTCTGGGCCGCTCAGCCCCAGATCAGGCAGGTCACCGAGGGCCAGGGCGAGGCCGAGCACGGTTACCCGGTGCTCATGGGCGACTACGCCAGCCAGCAGGCCGTGTGGGCCTCCCGTCCGGTCGTGCCCGGTACGCCGCTGAGCAAGCCGGTGCCGTTGTTCCGCAAGCTGGACGAGGCGCTCGCCGCCAACGGCCCCGAGTGGGCCCGCATCTGATCGGTCGACTGCCGGCCGGCGGCAGGGCCCCGCGTCGCATTGACCGCGCCCGGCGCACGGGCCATGGTTCGTCGCCCGGTCGCTGCCCGGGGCCGGGCCGCCGGTGCTGCGGCTACCCTGGGGGCGTGACCGATGCACCGACGGCCGGGATCCGGCTCCACGCGCGGCAGGCGACGAGCGGCTGGCAGCCCTCCACCCATGTGCACGGCACCGTGGAGCAGGCCCGCGAACTGCTCGGCGGCCGGCAGGCCGTCGTCCTGACCGGCGCCGGCATGAGCACGGCCTCCGGCGTGCCGGACTACCGGGGGCCCCGTGCGGTGCGCGCCACCCCGATCCTGTACGGAGAGTTCCTCGCCGACCCGGCCACCCGGCGGCGCTACTGGGCCCGCAACTACCGGGGCTGGGCCAGCCTCGACCGCGCCGAGCCGAACGAGGCCCATCACGCGCTGTCCCGCTGGGAGCACCAGGACACGGTCGGCCCGATGATCGGCATCATCAGCCAGAACGTCGACGGCCTGCACGAGGCGGCCGGCAGCCGCCAGCTCATCACCCTGCACGGGCGCAGCGCCGACGTGGTGTGCCTGGGCTGCGGCCGGATCATGGCCCGCCGGGCGCTGCAGGACCGCATGGCCGAACTCAACCCGGCCGTTCCGGCCGCGGACGACGTCGTGCAGGCCGAACTGCGTCCCGACGCGGACGCCGAGGTCGAGGACTGGCAGGACTTCGTCGTCCCCGACTGCCCGTGGTGCGGCGGCCTGCTCAAGCCCGATGTCGTCTTCTTCGGCGAGCCGGTGCCCAGGGCCCGCGTCGTCTCGGCCTTCGCCTGGTGCGACGCCGCCGAGGTGATGCTCGTCGCCGGCTCGAGCCTGACCGTCATGTCGGGCCTGCGTTTCGTCCGGGCGATGGCCCGGGCCGGGAAACCCGTCATCGTCATCAACCACGGGGCGACGAGGGCCGACGAGCTGGCCGCCGTCAGACTGGACGAGCCCCTGACACAGGTGCTGCCGCGGCTGCTCGCCCCGGCGAGCTGAGACGAGCCGGGGACGGATTCCTCACGGGGTGGTGGTGTCCTCGGCGGCGCCCGTCGAGGCGTAGCGCGCGGCCAGGGCCAGCGCGAACGAGAAATCCGTCACCAGGTGGTTGAGCGCCTCGAGTTCGCCCTGGTCACGCCGGGGGGAGGCCGACAGTCCCTCGTACCAGACGAACTTCGGGCGGTAACGGCCCTCGTCGGTGAGTTCCTGGAAGCGGTCGATCCAGGCCTTCGAGACACCGAAGGTGACCGTCCAGGGCAGATAGCGGCCGAAGATGTTGCCCGACTCCACCCAGTCGACGCTGTCGGGGTCGAGGTCGGCCAGGAAGGAGCGGAAACCCAGCGCCTGCTCGCGCACCGCGCTGCCGACCGGCGTGCGCGAGGGCATGAACGGGATGACGGCCAGGATGAGCAGGCCGATCATGGTGATCGCCACCGACCACAGGCCGAGGTCGAGCAGGCCCGCGAAGGGGACGACCGAGAGCAGACCGCTCAGGCCGACGACCGTGCCGATCGCGCGGCAGCGGGTACGCGCCTTGTTGGGCGCCACCCGGAACCAGCCGAGCTCGGTCATGCGCCGTTCGATGCCCTCCATGGTGGTGAGGAAACCGCCCTTGGTGTTGCAGATCTGCTGGGTGCTGGTGACGGTGACGATACGGCCCTTCACCTTGGGGAACATCTTCTTCAGCACGGTCCGCTCGTACAGCTCCAGGGAGCCGGCCTCCTTGGTGGTGCGCCGGAAGGTCCAGGCGTGATCCTCCTCGCGGTGGATCGTCATGAAGCCGCGGACGGCCAGGTCGAGCATCGTCGCGGTGATGTGGGCGAACTCCGGCCTGGCGTCGATGAGCATGCCCACCTCGGCAGGGCGGGCGTCGGGCGGGCAGGACCGCCGTGGTAGGTGGCGGGCGACGCCGCGCACGACCCGGGTGCCCGATGGCGGGGGAATGGTGCCCGGGACCGGACTGGCCCAGCGGTGGTCGCGGCTGGCCAGGATGACATAGGTGAGGACGGCGCCGGCACCGATGACGAGGATCACCACCGCGCCGCCGAGGTCGAGGCCGTCGAGGGCGAAACGGTCCGCCAGGGTCTTGACGATCGTGTACGACTCGTCGACGTCCCGGAAGGAACCCTGCCGGTAGTGCGTCCGGATCGTCAGCGTGTCACCGGCCGCCACGTCCTGCGCCGAGAAACGGGTGACGGTGCCGGCGGTGACCACCTGGCACGTGGCGGCGCCGGTCGATGTGCAGTCGCCGTCGCGCGCATCGGCCGGGGCCACGACGACAGCGGCCAGCCGGCCCCAGGCCGGGCCGTCGTCGAGGACGATCGGCCAGGCGAAGGTGTCCAGCCCGCTGCCAGGAGTGACGAGCCCCGAGACGGTCATCGTGATCGTGTAGTGCTGGACGCCGGTGACCCGCGCGTTGCGGCTGCCGATCCGGTAGAGGCGCTTGTCCAGTGTCCGGTCCGAGCGCAGCTCGGTGCTGGCGCCGGTCGAACTGGTGACGTTCACGTCGGACGTCTCGATCATGCGGTAGCGCCGGTGGCCGTCGTCCTCGTCGGCCTCGACGCGGCGCGGCACCTGGATGACCGGCCCGTCGAGGGGCGTTGTCCCCGCATCGAAGACGAGGTCGATGCGTACCCGCGCGAGGCCCTGCTCGTCCAGCTCGATGCGTTCGTCGACGCTCACGAAACGCCCGGAGGCGGGGTTCGGTGCGGCCGCCGCGCGGGCGGGGGCCGCGGCGAGCAGCACCACGCTCACCAGGAGTACCGAGCACAGGGCGCAGAATGGGCGCGCCCAGCGGGAGCGGGGCGCGCCGCCGCGAGCGGGCAAGACGGTCACGTGGGCAGGTTAGTCGACTCGGGCGGGAGCCGGAAGCCGGGACCGCGGCCCGCTCCCGCAGGAAACCCGACCCTCCACCAGTCGGCGCCGGCGCCGGCGCTGATCCGTTCGGTGCACTGAGGGTCCGCTGTGCGCCATCACGGAGGCGCCGGGCCGGCTGTGAGGTCATCTCGCACGAGCCGCGGGATTTGGAATCTGTGGGATTCTGGAGGGCGGGAGGAGTTCGGTATGACCACGTATGCCCGCCCCGCCGGCGAGGCGAGGACCATCGACCACGCGGTGCCCGCCAGGGCTGGCGCTTCCGGCGCGCCCCAGTCGCAGGCCTGTCGCGAGACCATGGACGGCAACGAGGCGGCCGCCCGCGTCGCCCACGCGATGAGCGAGGTCATCTCCATCTACCCGATCACCCCGAGCTCGGCGATGGCCGAGAGCTGCGACGCGTGGAGCGCCGCGGGCCGGACGAACATCTGGGGCGGCGTCCCCGACGTCGTCGAGATGCAGTCCGAGGGCGGTGCCGCCGGTGCCCTGCACGGTGCCGTCACCAAGGGCGTCATGGGCACGACCTTCACGGCCTCCCAGGGGCTGCTGCTCATGATCCCCAACATGTACAAGATCGCCGGTGAGCTGACCCCGGCCGTCATCCACGTCGCCGCCCGCGCCATCGCGACGCACGCGCTGTCGATCTTCGGCGACCACTCCGACGTCATGGCCTGCCGGCAGACCGGCTGGGCCATGCTGTGCGCCTCGAACGTGCAGGAGGCCCACGACTTCGCCGCCGTCTCGCACGTCGCGACACTGCGCACCCGCGTACCCTTCCTGCACTTCTTCGACGGCTTCCGCACCAGCCACGAGGTCAACACCATCGAGACCCTCACCAAGGACGACCTCGTCGCGCTCGTCCGCGAGGAGGACGTCCTGGCGCACCGCGAGCGCGGGTTGACCCCCGACGACCCGAAGCTGCGTGGCACCGCGCAGAATCCCGACGTCTACTTCCAGGCCCGTGAGGCGGTCAACCCCTTCTACGAGGTCACGCCGGGAGTCGTCCAGGACGTCATGGACGAACTGGCCGCCCGCTGCGGACGTCAGTACCACCTGGTCGACTACGTCGGCTCCCCCGACGCCGAGGACGTCATCGTCGTCATGGGCTCGGCCGGGGCCACCGTCCGCGAGACCGTCGAGGCCCTCAACGCCACCGGCGCCAGGCTCGGCGTCGCCCAGGTGCGCCTGTACCGGCCGTTCCCGTCCGAGGCCCTCATCGGGGCCCTGCCCGCCAGCGTGCGCCGCATCGCCGTCCTCGACCGCACCAAGGAGCCGGGCAGCGCCGGCGAGCCGCTCTTCGCCGACGTCGTCATGGCCGTCGCAGAGGCCGGGGAGCACTTCACCGGCGGCCTGCCACGGATCACCGGCGGCCGCTACGGCCTGGGCTCGAAGGAGTTCACCCCCGCCATGGCCAGGGCCGTCTTCGACGATCTTGCCGGCCCTGGGCCCCACCGCCGTTTCACCGTCGGGATCGACGACGACGTGACGGGGCTGTCGCTGCCGGTCGACGAGGACTTCACGATCACGCCCGAGGGCCTGACCGCGGTCTTCTACGGGCTCGGGGCGGATGGCACCGTGGGCGCGGCGAAGAACTCGGTGAAGATCATCGCCTCCGAACCCGGCCGCTACGCGCAGGGCTACTTCGTCTACGACTCCCGCAAGTCGGGGGCCACGACGGTCAGCCATCTGCGCTTCGGCAGCGAACCCATCGACGCCCCGTACCTCGTCGACGAGGCCGACTTCATCGCCGTGCACCAGTTCGAGATGCTCGAGAAGATGCGCACCCTCGACCTGGCCAAGCCCGGTGCAACAGTGCTCATCAACTCCCCGTACGGCACCGGCACCTGGGACCGGCTCCCCGAGGACGTCCAGCGCATCATCGTCGACCGCGGGCTCGACCTGTGGGTCATCGACGCCACCCGGGTCGCCAGTGAGGCGGGGCTGGGCCAGCGCATCAACACGGTCATGCAGCCCTGCTACTTCTACCTCTCGGGCGTCGTCGACCGGGCCGATGCGATCGCCAGGATCAAGGAGAGCATCGAGAAGACCTATCTGAGCAAGCGCGGGCGCATCATCGTCGAACGCAACTTCAAGGCGGTCGACGCGGCCATCGACCAGATGATCCACATCACCCCCGGCGAGGAGTTCTCCGGCCTGGCGCGCATGAAGCCGCTGCCGGACGAGGCCCCCGACTTCGTCAAGCGCGTCACCGGTGCCATGCTGCGCGGTGACGGGGACCGTCTGCCGGTCAGCCTGATGCCCGTCGACGGCACCTGGCCGATCGCCACCAGCAAATACGAGAAACGCGGCATCGCCGAGGAGATCCCGATCTGGGACGAGAGCCTGTGCATCGACTGCGGAAAGTGCGCCATCGCCTGCCCTCATGCGGCGATCCGCATCAAGGTCGCCCCCGCCTGGGAGTTCGACGACGCCCCCGAGGGATTCGCGTCGAAGAACTACCGCGACCGCAAACTGGCCGACCACAGGCTCGTCGTCCAGGTGGCCCCGGACGACTGCACCGGGTGCTCCATCTGCGTGGACGTCTGCCCGGCCAGGTCCAAGACGGAGGTCAAGCACAAGGCCATCAACATGGAGCCGCGCCGCGACCACCTCGAGACCGAGCGCACCAACTACGACTTCTTCCTGAGCCTGCCGGAGATCGACCGCACCAAGGTGCGCCACGACCAGGTCAAGGGCGTCGCCCAGCTGCAGCCGCTGTTCGAGTTCTCGCTGGCCTGCGCCGGCTGCGGCGAGACGCCGTACATCCGCACGCTCACCCAGCTGTTCGGAGACCGCATGCTCGTGGCCAACGCCACCGGCTGCTCGTCCATCTACGGCGGCAATCTGCCGACCGCCCCGTACGCGAAGGACCCGTACGGGCGGGGCCCGGCCTGGAGCAACTCGCTGTTCGAGGACAACGCCGAGTTCGGCCTGGGCCTGCGCCTGGCCTGGGAGCAGCAGCACAACGAGGCGCGGCGACTCGTCAGCGAGCTGCCGGGGCTCGACCCCGACCTCGTCACGGCCCTGCTCGAGGCCGACATGAGCCAGGAGCAGGGTGTCGTCGACCAGAGGGAGCGCGTCGCCCGGCTGAAGAAGGTCCTGGCGGGCCGGGACGACGCCGCCGCCAGACGCCTCGCCTCACTGGCCGACGAACTCGTCGAGAAGTCGGTGTGGATCATCGGCGGCGACGGGTGGGCCTACGACATCGGCTACGGCGGCCTCGACCATGTGCTCGCCAGCGGCCGGAACGTCAACATCCTGGTGCTCGACACCGAGGTCTACTCCAACACCGGCGGTCAGGCATCGAAGGCCACCCCGAGGGGGGCCGCGGCCAAGTTCGCGGCGAAGGGCAAGGGCGGTGCCAAGAAGGATCTGGGTCTGATCGCCCAGGCCTACGGCGACGTCTTCGTCGCCCAGGTCTCCATGGGCGCCAACCAGCAGCAGACGGTTCGTGCCCTGCGCGAGGCCCAGGCCTGGCCCGGACCGAGCCTGGTCATCGCCTACGCCACCTGCATCGCCCACGGCATCGACATGGGCACGTCCATGACGCACCAGGCCGAGGCCGTCTCCAGCGGCTACTGGCCCCTGTACCGTTTCCGCCCCAGTGAGGACGAGCACGCGGTGCCGCTGCACCTCGACTCGAAGGCGCCCACGGGCCGGATCGCCGACTTCATGGCCAAGGAGGCGCGGTTCGCGATGCTCAAACGCTCCAACCCGGAGCGGGCGGCAGAACTCGAGAAACTCGCCCAGGCCGACGCCGACGAGCGCTGGCGCTACTACAGCCAGGTCGCCGGCATCGAACGGGCCCTGCCCACCGGCAGGTCGGGGGACCCGCAGCGGCAGGACGAGGACGCCGTCGTCGTCCGGCCCGCCGCGAAGGCCAACCCCGACGGCGACGCCGCGCAGAGCACCCGCCGCCAGGCGACGGGCACCAGGAGCCCGGCAGACGACGCCCCGGGGGCCGATGCTCGTCCGTCGAAGGAAGAACGGGCTGCGGCGATTGCTGCCCGCCGGGCGAGGCTGGCCGCCGAGCGGGCGGCTGCCGGTGAGGCTCCTACCGGGGACGGGGCGGCTGCTCGTCCGTCGAAGGAAGAACGGGCTGCGGCGATTGCTGCCCGCCGGGCGAGGCTGGCCGCCGAGCGGGCGGCCCAGGCCGCGGAGACCGAGGGGAAGGAGTCCTGATGAGCGGTCCCCGGATGAGCACGACGTACCTCGGGCTCGGCCTGCCCAGCCCCGTCGTGGCCTCGGCCAGCCCGCTCAACAACGAGCTCGGTACGCTGGTCGAACTCGAGGCGTCCGGCGCCGGCGCCGTCGTGCTGCCCAGTCTCTTCGCCGAGGAGATCGAGGCCGAGGAGATGGCGGTGAACTCGGTGCTCGACATGGGCGACGGTTTCGCCGAATTCGACTCCGCTCCGCTGGCCGAGGTGCCCGTGAGCGGTTCCGCCGCGACCGACCGTTACGTCGAACTGCTGGCCGGCGCCACGGCGAGCCTGTCGATCCCGGTCATCGCCTCGCTCAACGGCACCCGCCCCGGCGACTGGGCGCACTACGGCAGGCTGCTCGCCGAGGCCGGCGCGGACGCCCTCGAGCTCAACCTCTACGACGTCGCCGCTGATCCGGCACGCAGCTCCTCAGACGTCGAGGACGGCTACCTCGAGGTCATCGCCGAGGTGAAACAGGCCGTCGGCGACCTGCCACTGGCCCTGAAGATCTCGCCGTACCTGTCCTCACTGTCCAGCTTCGCCCCGCGTGCCCACGAGGAGGGCGCCGACGCCCTGGTGCTGTTCAACCGCTTCTACGGGCCCGACATCGACCTCGCCGCCCTGGCCGTCACCCCGCAGCTGGCCCTGTCGACCCCGGCCGAGCTGCCACTGCGCCTGCGCTGGACCGCCATTCTCGCGGCCCAGTGCCCGGGCCTGCAGATCGCCGTCACCGGGGGCGTCCACACCGGTGCCGACGTGGTGAAGTCCCTCATCGTCGGCGCCCAGGTGGCCTGCACCACCTCGGCCGTCCTCACCGGCGGCACCGGCTCCGTCACGACGATGCTCGACGAGGCCCGCGACTGGCTGGAGGCGCGAGACTACGAATCGGTTGACCAGCTGCGCGGCGCCATGGACGCCCACTCCGTCGAGAACCCGGCCGCCTACGAACGCGCCCAGTACATGAAGGTGCTGCACTCCTGGGCGTGAGCCCCTCAGACCCGCAGGGCCCGCGCGGGATGGTCGATGGCGGCCAGGAAGCGGCGCAGGCCGACCGTGCTCAGCGTCACCGTTGCGGTGTTGTCGTTCGGGTGCGTGGCGATTGATCCGCCCTCGAAGGATTCGTCCAGGCACACCACGACCCGTCCTGCCGCATCGTTGAGCGCGGCGAAGGGCCCCACCTGACCGGGCGAGACGCCCAGCATCCGCGCGAGATCCGCGGGGGAGGCCAGCGAGAGCCCGCCCGAGCCGAGCTGGTCCGCCACCTCGGCCAGGTCGACCCGCCCGTCGTGCGGGACGACCAGCAGCCAGTAGGAGCGCTTCTTCTTGTCCCGGACGAACAGCGTCTTGGCCGTCGCCTCGGGGCGTGGCACGTCGAGCCGGGCGGCGGCAGCCATGGTGAACACCGGTTCGTGCTCGGTCAGCTCGTACCCGATCCCCAGCTCGTCCAGGACCCGGAGGACCTCCTCTCGCGCACCCACGGACAACGGTCTACCGGACGGTGCGGTGCGGGGACAAGTCCCAGGCGGTCAGCCGGGCAGCGGCCAGCTGTCGAGGACACGGCAGGCGTTCGCCTCGTAGCGGTGCAGCTCGACCCGCTCCGCCCTGCAGCGCGCCGGGACGAGATCACCCAGCAGGGCGCGGGTGGAGGCGAGGCTCACGTCGCCGGAGACCATGTCGAGCGTCAGATGCGGTTCCGGATCCGGTCCGCCGAAGGGCCTCACCTGCGGGTAGGCGGCCATGAGGGCGCCGATGAGCGCGCGGAAGGGCCCCGGCGGATCGGGTTTGAGGTGGATGCCGCCGTCGCGGAAGACGCCCAGGCGAGACAGCACGAAGTCGAAGGGCCCATGGCCCGCCAGGGCCCGGGCCACCTCGTCATGGGCGGGTGCCGGGTCCAGGGGCGCGAGCAACGTGACGTGCGCGTGCGTGAACGCCGGGTCGGCGCTCAGGAACGACTCGTCGTAGAAGACGGTCCGCGCCCGGACGAAGGGTTCCAGCTGGGGGACCGGGATGAGCAGAACGCAGTGGCCGCGCCAGGCATCCTGCCCCTCAGGGGCTCGGGATGTCCTCGGCGCGGCCACGTACGCATTATGGACCAGCCCTGCCGGGCCGGTGCGCGGCGCCTCAGGCGAGCGAGGCGCGCAGCATCCAGGCCTGCTTCTCCAGCTCGGAGGCGATGCCGATGAGCAGATCGTTGGTGAGGTGGTCCTCGGCGTCGACGGCTTCGAGCGTGGACTTGATGGCGTCGGCGACCTTGGCGGTGCGCTCGGCGAACTGCGCGTAGACGTCGGCGACCTTCAGGTCGCCGCCCTCAACCGTGTCGAGGCTGCTCGTGGCGGCAACCGTGGCGGCGCGGCCGTCCGGGGTGCCGCCCAGGGCCGCGAGACGCTCGGCGACCTCGTCGGCGGCGTCACGGGCGCCATCGACGATCTCATCGAGGAAGAGGTGAAGCGAGCGGAATCCCTCGCCCTTGATGTTCCAGTGGGCCTGCTTGGCCTGCAGGTGGAGGTCGGTGAGGTCGACCAGGGCCTGCTGAAGGGCCTTGGTGACGGTGTCGGTGGCGACAGGGGCGACAACGGTAGCGCTCATTGTTGTTCTCCTCGTTCGGATCGGCTGATGTGTGCGACATCCGGTACAACCGCGCGAGGCGCGGCTCTATTCCGCCGGCGCGAGCCGCTGCGCAGTGCCGTCCGGCCCATGGCCGGGCCGTCCTCACTCCTCGGTGATCTGGCACAGCACGTCGCCGGAGGCCACGGCCGTACCGGCCGCCACGAGCTCGTGGACGACGCCGGCGCGGTGGGCGGCGATCGGCTGCTCCATCTTCATGGCCTCGAGCACGAGCACCGTGTCGCCCTCCTCCACGCGCTGTCCCTCGGTGACCGAGGTCTTGACGATGGTGCCCTGCATCGGGCTGGTGAGCTCGGCGCCCGTGACGACCAGCTTTCCGCCGCCCCGGCCGCGCTTGGTGGGCTTGCGGCGCTTCTCCGTGCCCCGGCCGGAGGCGGCCTGCAGGCCGGACGGCAGGACGACCTCGAGGCGCCGGCCGTTGACCTCGACCACGACATGGCGGCGCTCGAGGGCCTCGTCGGCGACCCCGAGCTCTCCGGAGTACGGTTCGATGTCGTTGTCGAACTCGGTCTCGATCCACGTGGTGAACACGCTGAAGGCACCGTCGGGGGCGGTGAACGCCGGGTCGTTGACCACCTTCTGGTGGAACGGCAGGACCGTCGGCATGCCCTCGATGCGCATCTCGTCCAGAGCACGACGGGCGCGCTGCAGCGCGATGTCCCGGGTGGCGCCGGTGACGATGAGCTTGGCGATCAGTGAGTCGAAGGCGCCGGGCACACTCATGCCCCTGCGGTAGCCCTCGTCCATGCGGACGCCGGGACCGCACGGGGGACGGAAACGAGTCAGGGTGCCGGGAGCCGGCATGAAGCCGCGGCCCGGGTCCTCGGCGTTGATGCGGAACTCGAAGGCGTGGCCGGACAACTGCGGGTCCGGGTAGTCGATCCGGCCGCCGCAGGCGAGGCGGAACTGCTCGCGGACGAGGTCGATGCCGCTGATCTCCTCGGTGACCGGATGCTCGACCTGAAGACGGGTGTTGACCTCGAGGAAACTGATCGTGCCGTCCCGGCCCACGAGGAACTCGCAGGTGCCGGCGCCGACGTACCCGGCCTCCCTGAAGATGGCCTTCGAGCTGGCGTAGAGGCGCTCCACCTGCTCGTCGGTCAGGAACGGGGCCGGGGCCTCCTCGAGGAGCTTCTGGTGGCGGCGCTGCAGCGAGCAGTCACGAGTGGAGACGACCACGACATTGCCGTACTGGTCGGCCAGGCACTGGGTCTCGACGTGCCGTGGCCTGTCGATGAAGCGTTCGACGTAGCACTCGCCACGGCCGAAGGCAACGACGGACTCGCGCGTCGCCGAGTCGTACATCGCGGGAATCTCCTCGAGCGTGTACGCGATCTTCAGGCCCCGCCCGCCACCGCCGTAGGCGGCCTTGATGGCCACCGGCAGGCCGTACTCGGTGGCGAACTCGACGATCTCGTCCGGACCCACCGGGTCGACGGTCCCGGGCACCAGCGGCGCCCCCACCTTCGTGGCGATCGAACGAGCCGACACCTTGTCGCCGAGGTTCTCGATGGCCTCCGGCGGCGGGCCGATCCAGACCAGTCCCGCGTCGCTGACGGCGCGGGCGAAGTCCGGGTTCTCCGACAGGAAACCGTAGCCGGGATGGATCGCATCGGCGCCGCTGCGTTCGGCGATGGCCAGGATCTTCTCGACATCGAGGTAGGTCTCGGCAGGCGTCGACCCGTTCAGCGCGAAGGCCTCGTCGGCGAGCTGGACGAACAGCGACTGCGAGTCCGAGTCGGCGTAGACGGCGACCGAGGCGATTCCGGCGTCCCGGGCCGCGCGGATGACGCGGACCGCGATCTCACCGCGGTTGGCGATGAGAACCTTCGAGATGGTGCGTGTGCTGTGGGCAAGAGCCACGTTTCCTCCTGAACGGTCAGGCCTGAGCGGACGCAGAACCCGCCCCCACTACACGGCGAGTGTAGGGCAATCATGATATCGGCGTTCGCCACGCCCCCATGCCGGTGACGGCTTCCGCGGACGCGCCGGCCACGGCGGGACGTCCTGCTCAGTGACGACGCTGGCAGCCCGGGCACCAGAACAGGTGCCGGCCGGACAGCGCGGCCTCCTCCACCGGCGTGCCGCAGACCAGGCAGGGCAGGCCGGCGCGTCGGTAGACGTAGACCTCACCGCCATGGGCGTCCACGCGCGGTGGGCGGCCCATCGCCTCGGGCGTGTGCTCGGGGTGGACGGTGTCGATGCGTCCGTCCCGCACGCCGAGCGTCATGAGCTCGACCAGGTCGGTCCAGATCGCGTCGAAACTGGCGCGGTCGAGCGCATTGCCCGGGCAGGCCGGGTCGATGCGGTGCCGGAAGAGCACCTCGGCGCGGTAGATGTTGCCGACGCCGGCGAAGATCCCCTGGTCCATGAGCAGCGCGGCGATCGGCTTGGCCGAGCGGTGCACCCTCGCCCAGGCCCGCTGCGGGTCCGCGTCGGTGCGCAGCGGGTCCTGGCCGAGCTTCGCGGTCACCGCGGCCTGCTCCGAGTCGGTGATGAGGCGGCACATCTGGGGTCCGCGCAGGTCGGCGGCCCACGCGTCGTCGGCGATACGCACCCGCACCTGGCCGACCGGGTCGGCGAGCGGCGTGAACGTCAGCTGGCCGATGAGCCCCAGGTGGATCTGCAGGATGTTCGATGGTGTGTCGGCCTCGAAGGTGATGAACAGGTGCTTGCCCCAGGTCTCGGCGTGGTCCAGCCTCGTGCCGTCGATGAGGGCGGCCGATTCCGCGAACCGCCCCTGCGGGGAACTCACGGCGACCTGCTGGGAGGCGAACAACTCGTTGGTGCGGTTGGCGAGACGGTGGATCACATGGCCTTCGGGCATGTACCAACTGTGCCGCACCCCCGAAGCGCCACGCGCTCGTGTCCACCGCTGCGGCAGCGCTTGCCACTAGCCTGGAGGGGTGAACTGGCCCCGGTCGAACCGCCTGCGTCCCCGCACCGTCCTCGGCGCGGCGGGGGTGCTGCTGCTCGCCCTGACCGCATGCTCCTCGGGTGAGGCCGCGTCCTGGCCCAGTCCTGCCGCCGCCTCGTCCACGGCCAGGCAACAGGTCACCACCGAGGCCGGCGCGGGTGGTGTGCGGCTGTCCGAGCTGGGTTTTCGCCATGGACCCGATGACTTCCGCGTCCCGGACGGGCTCGTGCTGACCGGCCGCGTCGACCAGGACAACGTGGTGACACTCCTCATGGACCAGGAGCAGGGCCGGCGGGTGCACGACTACCTCATGACCGTCCTGCCCGGAGCCGGCTGGACGATCGAGGCCTCCAGCGGCGACTCGATCGTCTTCACCACCAGTGGCTGGGAGGGCGCCTTCACCATGACTGGCGAGCAGGCCGGCCTGACGCTGCGCCGCCTGGAGGCGGACGCCGGTCCCGGCTGAGACCGGCCATGAGGCCGGGCCGGCGCGGCCTGATGGGGGGAGGACGGTTGCTCAGCCGCGGACCTGGGTGCCCGGCGGAACCGGCCACAGGTCGAACCAGGCGACCCCCAGGTCGAGCAGGATCTGGCGGACGAGCGGCAGCGAGAGCCCCACCACGTTGTGCGGATCGCCCTCGATGCGGGTGATGAAGGGGCCGCCGAAGGAGTCGATGGTGAAGCCGCCGGCGACCGACTCGGGCTCACCGGTCGCCGCGTAGTCGGCGATCTCCTGCTCGGTCAGATCGGCGAAGGACAGCACGGTGACCGCCTCGCGGGTGGACTCGGTGATCCGCCCGCCGCGGATGACGGCGACGTAGTGGCCCGTGTGGACGACGCCCTGGCGTCCCCGCATCCGCATCCAGCGTGAGATCACGGAGGCCTTCGTGCCCGGTTTCCCATGGATCCGCCCCTCGAACTCGAGCATCGTGTCGCAGGCCAGCAGCACGGTCTCACGGTCGAGCAGATCGCGCTCGCGCAGGATCTGCAGGACGCTCTCGCCCTTCTGCCTGGCCAGGCGGCAGGCCAGCTCCGAGACGGACTCGTCGATGCGGGCGGTCTCGTCGATCTCGGGACGGATCGCCACCGGCTGCAGCCCCGCGGCGCGCAGGGTGCCGAGCCGGGCCCGTGACGAGGACGCCAGAACGAGCTGCATGATCATCTCCTTCGCAACTGCTCTCAACGCAGCGAGCTGCGCCAGAACTCCCGCCCGGGCACCAGGGGCTGGCGGATCACCCGCCAGTACGACTTCCACCCCGGGATCTCGTTGCGGTCCAGGTTCTCGTGGATCGAGGCCTCGGCGAGTTCGGCGGCCAGGACGACCGTGAGCGCACCGAGTTCCTCATCGGTGGGGTTGCCGCGGGTGATCTGCACGCCCTCGGCCGACTCGACGATGCTGTGCGGTGGCGTGTGCGGGATGTTGCTCATAGCGGGATGTTCCCATGCTTCTTCGGGGGCAGCGCCTCGCGCTTGGACCGCAGCAGACGCAGGAAGCGCACCACCTGCGAGCGCGTCTCGTGCGGGTAGATCACCTGATCGACGTAGCCGCGTTCGGCCGCGATGTACGGGTTCGACAACTCGTCGTCGTACTCCTGCCTGAGGCGTTCACGTTCGGCCTGCGGGTCGCTCGCCTCGGCAAGCTGCTTGCGGTACAGGATGTTGACCGCGCCCTCGGCGCCCATGACGGCGATCTGGGCCGTCGGCCAGGCCAGGTTGACGTCGGCTCCCAGGTGTTTCGAGCCCATGACGATGTAGGCGCCGCCGTAGGCCTTGCGGGTGATGATGGTCATCTTCGGCACCGAGGCCTCGGCGTAGGCGTAGATGAGTTTCGCGCCGCGGTGGATGATGCCGTTGTGCTCCTGCTCGACACCGGGCAGGAAGCCGGGCACGTCGACGAAGGACAACACCGGGATGTTGAAGCTGTCGCAGGTGCGGACGAAACGAGCCGCCTTCTCAGAGGCGTTGATGTCGAGACAGCCGGCGAGGTTCGTCGGCTGGTTCGCGACGACGCCGACCGTGCGCCCCTCGACGCGGCCGAAACCGCAGATGACGTTGGGGGCGTACAGCGCCATGACCTCGAGGAACTCCTCGTCGTCGATGACGGTCCTGATGACCTCGCGCATGTCGTAGGCCTGGGACGGGGAGTCCGGGATGAGCGTGTCGAGCGCGTGGTCGCGGTCGGTGATCGGCACGTCGATGTCGTCGGGGTAGTCGTAGACCGGGGGGTCCTCGAGATTGTTCTGGGGAAGATAGGTGATGAGATCGCGCACGTACTCGATGGCGTCCGCGTCGTCGGTGGCCAGGTAGTGGGCGTTCCCGGCGATCGCGTTGTGCGTGCGACCGCCCCCCAGCTCCTCCATCGAGACGTCCTCGCCGGTGACGGTCCTGATGACCTCGGGTCCGGTGATGAACATCTGGCTGGTCTGGTCGACCATGACGACGAAATCGGTCAGGGCCGGCGAGTACACGTGCCCGCCCGCCGCGGCGCCCATGATGAGACTGATCTGGGGGATGACGCCGGATGCCATCGTGTTGCGCCGGAAGATCTCGCCGTACATGCCGAGCGAGACGACACCCTCCTGGATGCGGGCGCCACCGCCCTCGTTGATGCCGATGAGCGGCACGCCGGTCTTCACGGCGAAGTCGATGATCTTGCAGATCTTCTCGCCGTAGACCTGGCCGAGGGAACCGCCGTAGACGCCGACGTCCTGGCTGAAGACGCAGACCGGGCGTTCGTGGATGTTGCCCAGGCCGATGATGACGCCGTCGGAGTAGGGCCGGTGCTTCTCCATGCCGAAGGCGTGCGAGCGGTGGCGGGCGAACTCGTCCATCTCGGTGAAGGTGCCCTCGTCCAGCAGGGCCAGGATGCGCTCCCGGGCGGTCATCTTGCCGCGGGCGTGCTGCCTCTCGACGCTGCGCGGGGACGCGGCGTGGATGGCCTCGTCGATGCGCTCGCCGAGGTCCGCGAGTTTCCCGGCGGTGGTGTGCGGATCCATTGCCATGGGGCCAACCTTAGCGGGCGGCCCCGGGCCAGTCCCCGCGCACGTCCGCCCCGGTGTGTGCATAGACTGCTGGCCGTGCCCGCCACCGACGCCCTGAACGTGCCCCACCTGGTCGAACTGCTCGGCCCGGACAGTTGCTGGGGTCCCATCGAGTGGTACGAGCGGACCGGCTCGACCAACGAGGACCTGGCCGACCGGGCCCGTACCGGTGCCCGGCCCGGCCTCGTCCTCGTCGCCGAGTACCAGAGCGTCGGCCGGGCCCGTTTCGACCGCCGGTGGCAAGGCGCCCCGGGGACCTCGATCGCCGTCTCGGTGCTCGTCGCGCCGAGACCCGAACCGGCCCGCTGGGGATGGTTGAGCATCCTCGTGGGGCTGGCGGTGCGGGAGGGCGTCGAGTCCTGCACCGGTGCCGCGCCCGGCCGCGTCAGCCTGAAGTGGCCCAACGACGTGCTCCTGGACGGCCGGAAGATCTGCGGCATCCTGTGCGAACGGGTCGGTGACCTGGCGGTGCTCGGCTGGGGACTGAACATCTCCATGGACGAGGACGAGCTGCCCGTGCCGACCGCCACCTCGCTGTACCTGGCGGGACTGCCCTGCGGCAAGGACGAGGTCACCGCGCACGTCCTGACGAGCCTGCAACGCTGGTTCGAGCAGTGGCAGCGCACCGGCCAGCTGCGCCGGGAGTTCATGTCCGTCTGCGCCACCATCGGCAGCGCCGTCCGGCTCCACCAGGACGTGGAGTCCGCGACGGCAGCCGTCGTCGAGGGCACCGCCGTCGGCGTCGACGAGACCGGGGCCATCCTCATCGAGGACGCCGCCGGTAGGCGGCGCGCCTTCGGCGCCGGTGACGTCATCCATCTGCGCTGAGACCCCACGCCCCGGCTCGGGGATGCGGCTGCCGCAGGACGCGCAACAATGGTGTGGTGCGCAGACGACGCGGCGAGTTCGCCGATGACGAGTACGTGATGGTTCGCTGCCGTCCCCACGGGCGGGCACTGACCTGGCCCGTCCTCGTGCTGTTCCTCTTCGCCGCCGGCCTGGGGGTGCTGCTCGCGGCGCTGCCCGCCAGCGTGAAACCGGTCGGCAACTGGGCGCTCGTCGCCGTCTTCGCCGTCCTGACCGTCCTGCTCGTCCTCGTGCCCGTGCTGCGCTGGGTGTCCACCACCTACACGATCACGAGCCGGCGCATCATGGTGCGTACCGGCCTGCTCCGCCGCGCAGGCGTCGACGTCGCACTGAACCGGGTGAGCGGGCTCTCCTACCACCGCAGCCTCGCCGATCGGGTCTTCGGCTCGGGCACGGTCATCGTCGCCACCCAGGGCCCGACCCCGCTCACGCTGCGCTCGGTACCCGACCTGGCGGGCGTCCGGCGCGTGCTCGGGGAACTGGTCTACGTGACCGACGCCGATCAGATCCATGACGTGTGAGACCGTTGAGGCCGGGCGGCGCCGCCGGATACCATCGACGCAGCGCCGGAGCCGCATACCTCGTGGCTGAGTCGTGGGTGCACCGGTCACAGGGAGAGGGGCACATGCCGAAGATCAACGCACCGACCGTGCGCGAGCATCACGAGCAGGTCATGACCTCCCTCATCGACGCCGCCGAGCAGATCCTGCGCGAGGAGGGGCCCGCAGCCCTCACCGCCGGTGCCGTGAGTTCTGGCGCGGGTGTCGCCCGGAACTCCATCTACCGGTACGTCGAGTCCGTCGACGACCTGCGCGGACTCGTCGTCGAACGTTACATGCCGGGCTGGTTCAAGGCCGTCGAGGAGGCCCTGGCCGCCAGCGACGACCCGCGTGAGCAGATCGTCGCCTGGGCCATCGCCAACCTGGAGCAGGCCACCATCGCCGGTCACGGCTGGCTGATGCGCGTCGGTGACGGTCGTCTCAAACCGAGCGCCGCACGCAGCGTCGGCCGGGCCCATGCCGCCCTCTTCAGCGGTCTGGATCGCCTCTGGGCGCAGATCAACCCGGCCAAGGCGCGGATCGCCGGCGTCATGACCCGGGGCCTGCTCATGTCCACCATGAACGCCGTCGAACGCGACACCGTCGGACTCGACGAGGCCCGTGAGGACCTCGCAACTGCGGTGCGCCTGCTCATCGGGATGTTCGAGGAGCAATCCGCCGATGTGACGGACCATCCGGGGAACTGAGCCCGTCGGTCCCGCCGGTCAGAGCAGCTCGGGGGTGAGGACCTCGGTGAGGACGCCCGAGGCGGTGGGCTCGTCGCTCGGCACGACGTGCAGGGCACGAACGCCCTCGCGTTCTGCGACGACTCTCGACAGCTGCCCGTCGATGAAGTGCAGGGCGGCGCCGTCGTCGACCCCGTAACCGCCGGCGATCATGCCGGAGGCGACGGCCTGGGTGTAGACCGCCCCGCGGTCCTCGCCGTCCAGGTGCGGGCAGAAGCTGCCCGGCAGCAGGCCCAGCCCGCCGCGCCAGCCGCGCAGATCACCGAAGGCATCGGTCAGGCAGCCCTCGAACCAGCAGGCGGCGCCCGCCGAGATGCCGCCGAGCACCGTGGTCCGGCCGTTCTCCTCCGCCATGCGACGCAGGACGCTGGAGACGCCGTGGGCATCCCACAGGGCCATCAGATTGGCCGTGTTGCCGCCGCCGACGAGGACGACGTCGGCCTCGGGCAGGCGGCGGACCGACTCGGCCGCGCCCTGCCACAGGGTGAGCACCATCGTCCGGACCCCGAGCCCCGAATAGGCCATGAGGAAGCGGTTGATGTACGTGGCGTTGTCCGCCGAGGCAGTGGGGGCGAAGCAGACGAGAGGGGCGCTCTTGTCGGCCAGGTCGACGATGTAACGGTCCAGGCTCGTCGGGGCGCCGTTGCTCGACATGGAGAAACCGCCACCGCCCATTGCCACGATGTGAGTGCTCATGGGCCCATCTTTTCACGCCACCGCTAGGGTTGAGACGTGAGAGCGGTGCGCACGGTGGGGATCATCGGGGGCGGGCAGCTGGCCCGCATGATGTACGAGGCGGCGATCGGTCTCGACCTCACGGTGAAACTGCTTGCCGAGGGGCCTGACGTGAGCGCGGCGCGGGTCGTCCGCGACGTGACGGTCGGCGACTACACCGACCGGGCCACCGTCGAGGCCTTCGCCGCGGGCTGTGATGTCATCACCTTCGACCACGAGCACGTTCCCACCGGGCTGCTCGCCCGGCTCGAGGCGTCCGGCGTCGGCGTCCGGCCCGGTCCGCAGGCCCTCGTCCACGCCCAGGACAAGCACCGCATGCGCGCCCGGCTCGGCGGCGACCTCGGCCTGCCCTGCCCGACGTGGCGCGTCTGTGCGGACGCGGACGCGCTGCGCGCCTTCGGCGCCGAGATCGGCTGGCCGCTCATCGCCAAGGCGTCCCGGGGCGGCTATGACGGTCACGGCGTCTGGCGGCTCGACGGTCCCGGGGACGCCGAACGCCCCTTCCGCGAGTCGGGGGCGGCGAGCGGGGGTGAGCGCATCGTCATCATCGGCGAGGAGTTCATCGACTTCACCCGGGAACTGTCGGTCATCGTCGTCCGCGCCCCCGACGGCCAGGTGCTCTCCTACCCGGTCAGCGAGACGATCCAGCAGGACGGCGTCTGCGTCGAGACCACCACGCCCGCGCCGGGCCTGTCCGATGCCCGGCAGTCCGAGATCCAGGCACTCGGCCGGCGCGTCGCCGACGCGCTCGACGTCGTCGGCCTGCTCGCCGTCGAACTCATGGAGCGCCCCGACGGCCGGGTCGTCATCAATGAGCTGGCCATGCGCCCGCACAACACCGGGCACTGGACGATCGACGGCGCGGTGACGAGCCAGTTCGAGAACCACCTGCGCGCCGTCGCCGGGCTGCCGCTCGGTTCGACCGCCGCCAGGGCCCCGTGGTGCACGATGCGCAATGTGCTGGGCGGACGCAGCGACGATGTCGTGGGCGACTTCGCCCATGCCGCCGCCGCGGACCCCGGCCTGCGGGTGCAGTTCTACGGCAAGAGCATGCGTCCGGGCCGCAAACGCGGCCACGTGACCGCCTACGGCGACGACTGCGGCCAGGTGCAGGCGCGTGCCCGCACCGCGGCCGCCTATCTGATGGGAGCAGACAATGACTGAGGCCACGCCCCTCGTGGGCATCGTCATGGGTTCGGACTCGGACTGGCCGACGATGGAACCGGCCGCGAGTGCCCTGGAGGAGTTCGGCATCGGCTACGAGGCCGATGTCGTCTCGGCGCACCGCATGCCCGAGGACATGGTCGCCTACGGGCGTCGGGCGCACGAACGCGGCCTGCGCGTCATCATCGCCGGTGCGGGGGGAGCGGCCCACCTGCCCGGCATGCTCGCGGCCCTGACTCCCCTGCCCGTCATCGGCGTGCCCGTCGCGCTCAAGCACCTCGAGGGCATGGATTCGCTGCTGTCGATCGTGCAGATGCCGGCCGGGGTGCCCGTCGCCACCGTGGCCATCGGCAACGCCCGCAACGCCGGGCTGCTGGCCGTCCGCATCCTGGCCAGCGGCGACCCGGAGCTCACCGAGAAGATGGTCGACTTCCAGCAGGCCCTGCGCCAGACGGCGCTCGACAAGGGGGCGAGGGTGCGAGGCCGGCGGGCCGGGGCCTGATCCGCCGCGAGGCCGGCTCCGTCGCGGATCCGCGGCCGGGAGCCGTGGCGGTGCTCAGTCGGCGTACTGGGCGATGTTGCTCGTGTCCCCCTCGGACAGCTCCCCGAACATGGCCGAGGCCCGCTCGCTGTCCCAGATGACGACGGACTGGCCGTCCGCGGACCAGCCCTCCGCCGTCTCGAGCGGCACCTGCAGACTCGTCCCGCCGCCACCGGCGACCGACAGGACCCCCCGCGCCATGGCCCCCATCGTGAGCGGCCCCATGTCCTCGCCACGGCTGACGGCACCCGACATGGCCATGTTGATGCGCCACCACTTCACCGGGTTGAGCACGGTGGACGGCGTCTTGAGCTTGGTGGCGATCTGCGCGATGACCTCCCGCTGACGCCGGGCGCGTCCCAGGTCGCCCTCCGAGTCGCCGTAGCGGTGGCGCACGTAGCCGAGCGCGTCGGATCCGCCGAGCGTCTGGCACCCGGCCGGCAGGTCGATGTTCGCCTTCTCGTCGGCCATCGGCTCGTCCAGGCAGACGTCGACGCCGCCCACTGCGTCGACCATGGCGGCGAAGCCGGCGAAACCGACCTCCATGAAACCGTCGATGCGCATGCCGGTGGCCTGCTCGACGGTCTGGGTGAGCAGCTGCGGGCCGCCGTAACTGTAGGCGGCGTTGATCTTCCCCATGCCGTAGCCGGGGATGCTCACATAGGAGTCGCGGGGGATCGAGATGAGAACCGCGTCACCGAACAGGGGGGTGTAGAGCAGCATGATCGAATCGGTGCGCTGCCCCTCGGCATCGCCGGTGCCCAGCTCGGCCTTCTCCTCGTCGCTGAGGCCCTCGCGCGAGTCGGAGCCGACGAGCAGGATCGCCGAGCCCGGCTGGTTGGCGATCCGGTCGGCGTAGGCGGGCTCCCAGTCGACCGTCGCCATCTGGGCCCAGGCGTACCCGGGGGTGGCGATCGTGAAGACCAGCCACGCCAGGACGAGGGTGAGGACTGTGCGGCGCAGCCGACGGCCCCTGCGCCGGGGCCTCGCCGGCCGGCCACGGCGTCCCGGGGCCGGAGCGGGAGCCGGGACGGGTTCACGCCGGATGTCCTCACGGGTGGGGCGCGTCCAACCCGAGGCCGCCGGCCGGCCCTGCTGGCGGGGATACCGGCTCGTCGGCGCAGACCGGCCCTGCGCGGCCTGCTGCCGGCGGTGCTGTTCCAGGAACGCCTGCTCGCGACGGCTGATGTCGGCGTCATTGGCTATGTTGGTGGCCGGAGCCGCCGGGGGAGTCCTCGTCGCCTCGTCGCCGGGAGCCCGGTGGTAGAGCCAGTCCAGATCCTCCCGGCGGCTTGATTCGTCCCTGCTGTCAGCCATGGCACCTAACCTAGCGGCATGAGCCGACGACCAGAGCGGATCGCCGTCACGGCGCGCCATGCCACCGGCAGGACCGGTGCACGCCGGTCCTGGGGCGAACGATACCCGAGACCCTGAGGCAATCCTCAGGTATTTCCTAGGGGTTTGCTAAGGGTTTACCCTTCCGGTTGCTCCGATGATCGGCGTGGCGCCGCGTGGTTGCGGGGTGCCGGCCCGGCACGGTCCTATGGTGAACGCGTGAGATACGCAGTGATCATGGCCGGCGGTTCCGGCACCAGGCTGTGGCCCCTGAGTCGCCAGGGCGAGCCGAAGCAGCTCCTCAAGATGATCAACGGCCGCAGCCTGCTGCAGCTGGCCTTCGAGCGGGTCGTCTCCGTCGTCGCCCCGGAGAACGTCCTCGTGTGCACCGGTGCGGCCTATGCCACCGAGGTGGCCGCCCAGCTGCCCGAGCTGCGTCCCGAGAATCTCCTCGGTGAGCCCGTCGGCCGGGACTCCCTCAACGCCGTCATCTGGCCCGCCGCCGTGCTCGCCCGGCGGGACGAGGACGCCGTGGTCGCCACGGTCACCGCAGACCAGATCATCGAACCCGTCGAGGAGTTCGCGTCCCGCCTGATCACGGCCTTCGATGTGGCCGAGGCGGACGACCAGGCGCTCGTCACCTTCGGGATCGTCCCCACCGGGCCGCACACCGGCTACGGCTATCTGCACCGCGGTGAATTCGTCGAGGGGTTCACCGACGTGGCCCGGATCGTCGAGTTCAAGGAGAAGCCGGACGCCGAACTGGCGGCCCGGTACGTCTCCTCCGGGCAGTACTGGTGGAACGCCGGGATGTTCGTGTGGCGTGCTGCGAGCCTGCTCGACCAGGTGCGCGTGCTGCTGCCCGACAGCTACGAGAAGATCACCGAGCTCGCCGCCCATCCCGACCGGATCGAGCGGATCTACCCCGAGCTGTTCAAGACCTCCGTCGACTTCGCCGTCATGGAACCGGTCAGTCAGGGCAGGACCGGGGCCCACGTCATCGGTGTCGCCCTCACCGCCCGCTGGGCGGACGTCGGGAGCTTCGCCGATCTGCACGCCGAGCTCGGTCAGGACGGTGACGGCAATGTCACCCAGGGCAATGTGGTCGCCTCCGGCAGTACGGGATGCCTGCTCGTCAACGCCGACCCCGGCCAGTCGGTGCTGGCCGTCTCAGGACTGAGGGACATGGCCGTCGTCCGGACCGCGACCGCCACTCTCGTCTGCCCGTTGTCGGACTCCCAGCAGGTCAAGGCCCTCGTCGGACTCGTCAAGGAGCAGTACGGTGCCGAACTCGCCTGATCGGCCCCGCCGGTCCAGGGGCGGGGTCCTCGGGACGTTGCTGCGAATGCGTGAACCGATCGCCTGGCTCGTCCTCGCCGTCACGGTGGCCTACCTCGTGCTCGGTGGTGTGCGGCTCGGCTGGAGCATGACGCACGAATCGATGAGTCTGTCGGCCGCGGCCCGGCAGGCCGGGGCGGCCGTCCCGCTCGTGTGGGCACTCGTCGACGTCACCATGGTCCTGGTCTGCATCTTCGGCACGGCGGCCATCGGCAGGGCCAGGGCGCTGACGCGCACCGCCGCGGTCATCATGTCGGTGGCCGCCTGCTATGACGTCCTCATCCTCGCCGTGGGTGTGCTCGGAGCCGAGGCCCCGGTCTTCTCCCGGGTCCTCGAGACGATCGGCGGGCTGCTCGAGGTGGCGGCCAAGATCGCTGCGGCCGTCGTGCTGTGGCGGCTCCTGGCGGCCAGAGCGCATTCGGGTGACCGGGCTGTCGGTGATCCCGTCCCGGCCCAGGGTGCGGTGTGGGCTCCGGAGCAGGCCACCGGGCGTACCTGGGGCAGGGCCGCTGATGCCGCGACCATGGTTCCTGGGGGACCGGGTCACGATCCGGGTGAGCAGGGTCCGCAGTTGGAGCAGGACGGCGGGTCCGGCGCCCGCGGTCCGTCCCGTCCGGGAGGTGAGTCGGAGCAGGACGCGCCGAGGCCGTCCGTGCCATGGCTGACGGCCGGGCAGCTCGCAGCCGGTCAGCAGCCACCCGACCCTCAGCAGACCCCTAGGGGGTGGAATTCTCTCAGAGCTGAATGAATTGACTCTTGTATTACCTGAAATCCCTGGTCAGGTGGGATTCGGAGGGGCAGGACGGGGATGACATCGTCCAGCCAAGCGGTTGCTTGAATCTTCTTCGACATGCGGCGAAACGGCCTGCATGGTAGCTTTCATCCATGTAATTCCGCTGACGTGGTTCGCCGGTCCACTCGTGGTGGGCCGGACCAGCTTCTGCGAGATGGTGTCCAGTGTCATGTCGGTGGTCCGCCGATCGGATGGAGAGGATGTGCGGATGCGCGAGCTGTCGCTGGTGGACCTCAGTGAGGGCGGCGAGCTCTCCTGGCGTGACAATGCCCTCTGCGCGCAGACCGATCCGGAGGCCTTCTTCCCCGAGAAGGGCGGTTCCACGCGCGAGGCCAAGAAGGTCTGCCAGGCATGCTCGGTGCGTGGCGAGTGCCTCGAGTACGCCCTCACCCACGACGAGCGCTTCGGTATCTGGGGAGGCCTGTCGGAGCGAGAACGGCGCAAGCTGCGTCGTCGTGCCGTGTGACGTGCGGCTCGGGATCAGTACCCGCCCTCGGGGTCGATCTCGTCGATGCTGCGCCCGGTGAGTGCGACGATCTGCTCGACGAGTGTCTCGTGGACGAGCGGGAACAGATCGGACCGGTCCAGTGCCCGGTGCTCCAGCGGACGGCGGTAGATGACGATGCGTGCGTGCTGGCTCTGGGGCGACTCGATCGCCGCGGCGAGGGGCACGGTGTCGTGCTCACCCAGGTCGTGCCACAGGGTCCGTGCATCGGGAACCTCATCGACGCCGATGTCGATGGAGTCGACGACGTCGGGACAGTGCTCGGCGATGCGGGCGATGGCGTCACGGACGCAGAGCATGAAGTACTCGCGGCGGCGCGGTCGTGATGGCACGCGCGAGGGATGATCGGTCAGATCATTCGGCAGGGCCATGGGCCCGCGAATGCCCCGCTCGTGGCGGTCCCTGGTGCGCATGGGATCAAGCCTAGTGCGCGGTCGTGCAGACCCGGCAGGGTCAGCCCAGTGCGGCCGCGATCGCGTCACCGATCTGGCTCGTGGAACGCGGCGTGGTGCGGTGCGCCGCGATGTCGGCACTCACCGCGTCGTCGATGCGCTGGGCGTCCGCGGGCCGGCCCAGGTGGCGCAGCAGCAGGGCCATCGAGCTGATCGCAGCGGTGGGGTCGGCGATGCCCCGACCCGCGATGTCCGGGGCGGAACCGTGCACCGGCTCGAACATCGAGGGGAACTCGCCGGCGGTGTTGATGTTGGCGCTGGGTGCCAGGCCGATGCCGCCGGTCACGGCGCCGGCCTCATCGGTGAGGATGTCGCCGAACAGATTGTCGGTGACGATCACGTCGAAGCGCTGCGGCTCACTGACGAGCATGATCGTCGCGGCGTCCACGTGAAGATAGTCGTGCTCGACATCGGGTCGTTCCCGGGCGACCTCCTCGACGACCCTGCGCCACAGGCCGCCGGCATTGACCAGCACATTGTGCTTGTGCACGAGCGTCACCTTCTTGCGGCGGGTGGCGGCCAGGTCGAAGGCATAGCGCACGACGCGTTCGACGCCGAACGCCGTGTTGACGCTCACCTCGGTCGCGACCTCGTTGGGCGTGCCCTTGCGCAGCGTGCCGCCGTTGCCCGCGTACAGCCCCTCGGTGCCCTCCCGCACGACGACGAAGTCGATCGGGCCCTTGTCGAGGACCGATGAGGCCAGCGGGGTGGGCACGCCCGGGTACAGACGGGCCGGACGCAGGTTGACGTCCTGGTCGAAGGAGAAACGCAGCTTCAGCAGCAGGCCGCGTTCGAGCAGGCCCGAGGGCACCTGCGAGGATCCCGGTGCGGCGCCGACGGCGCCGAGGACGATCGCATCGTGCCGGGCGAGGCCGGCCAGCGTCTCGTCGTCGAGGACCTCACCGGTCCTGAGCCAGTGCTGTGCACCCAGGTCGTAGTGGGTGAGGTCGAAAGCCTGTTCCCCACAGGCCGCGGTGAGTACCTTGAGGGCCTGTTCGACGACCTCGGGGCCGATGCCGTCGCCGGGGATCACCGCAAGGGATGCACGATGAGAAGTCATGAGCCCAAGAGTAAGGTCAGCTCACGACGCCGGGCTCACGGTCTCATCCGCGCCGCTCCCCGGTTCCCGTGCCCGGGGATTCGGCGGGCCTGCGGTCCCGCCCGCCGGGGCGACGGTCGGCAGGTGAACCCGCTGCCGGGGCGGGGTGCTCGCGGACTAACCTGTTGGCCATGGCACTCACGTTCAGCACCCAGCGCACGCCTGCTCCCACCAGCGAACAGGACATCGCGACGATCAACGAGGATCCCGGTTTCGGCACCCACTTCACCGATCACATGGCCGTCATCGACTGGGACCAGGAGAGGGGCTGGACGGACGCCAGGATCGAGCCGGTCAACGACTACGCGCTGACGCCGGCCGGGGCGGTCTTCCACTACGCGCAGGAGGTCTTCGAGGGGCTCAAGGCGTACCGGCACGCCGACGGCTCGATCTGGCTGTTCCGCCCCGAGAGCAACGGTCAGCGCTTCGCCAACTCGTCCCGTCGGGTGGCCCTGCCGCAGCTGCCCGTCGAGGACTTCGTCAACTCCGTGCGCGAACTCGTCAGGATCGACGCCGGCTGGGTCCCGTCCGGGCACGAGCAGAGCCTCTACCTGCGGCCATTCTCGATCGCCAGCGAGGCCTACCTCGGCGTCCGCCCGGCCCGCCAGGTGCGCTACGCCGTCATCGCCTCCCCGGTCGGCGTCTACTTCACCGGCGGCATCGTCCCCGTCGACATCTGGGTCGAGTCGCACTACAGCCGAGTCGCCAACGGTGGCACCGGTGAGGCCAAGTGCGGAGGCAACTACGCGGCCAGCCTCCTGCCCCAGGAACTGGCCTACGACAAGGGCTGCAGCCAGGTCATGTTCGTCGACAACGCCGAGCACCGCTGGCTCGAGGAGCTGGGCGGCATGAACGTCTGCCTCGTCACCTCGGACGGCAAGCTCGTCACGCCCCCGCTGAACGGCAACATCCTGCCGGGCATCACCCGCGACTCGCTGCTCGCCCTGGCGCCCGAGGCCGGTCTCGAACCGGTCGAGCGCCCCGTGGACATCGCCGAGGTCTACGCCGGAGTCGCAGACGGCACCATCAGCGAGATGTTCGCCTGCGGCACCGCGGCGGTCATCACCCCCATCGGCAGCCTCGTCAACGAGGAGGGACGCCACGAGGTGCCCGTGCCCGCCGATGGCGGGAAGACGATCGCCCTGCGCAACATGCTGCTCGACATCCAGTACGGCCGTGTCGAGGACACGCGCGGCTGGATGCAGCAGGTCTGCTGAGTCCGGTTCGCGTACCTTCCCCGATGAGTGAACTGCCGTCAGGTCGACGATGATTCCGCTGCGCCCGGACTCGCTGGAGCTGTACGACACGACCCTCAGCGCGAGCGCCCAGCGGGCCGGCGTGCCGCTGACGCTGCACGACCGGATCCGCGTGCTCGAACGGATCGACGTCATCGGCGTCGCCTTCATCGAAGGGGGCCGGCCGGCGGCCTCCCTGCGTGACAAGGAGTTCTTCGCGCGGGCGGCCCGCGTGCCGCTGCGCAGCGCCAGCCTCGTCGCCATCGGCTCGGTGCGCCGTCCCGGCACTGTCGCAGCGGATGATCCGCAGATCGCCGTGCTACGGGACGTCGGCACGCGCTTCGTGACCGTCACTGCCACCGCTCATGACCTGCACGTCGGCCAGGGGCTGCGGGCCAGCCTGGACGAGAACCTCATGATGCTCTCGGACACCGTCAGGCATCTGGTCGCCGAGGGCAAACAGGTCATCGTCGACGCAGAGCACTACTTCGACGGTTTCGCCCGCAACCCGGCATACGCCCTCGAGGTCGTGCGCACCGCGGCCGAGGCCGGTGCCCGCACCGTCGTGCTGTGCGACACGAATGGCGGCATGCTGCCGGACTGGATCGCCGACGCGGTCTCGGCCACCACGTCGATCGGCGTCGACCTGGGGATCCGCTGCGAGAACGACAGCGGATGCGCCGTCGCGAACTCGCTGGCAGGGCTCGGCGCCGGTGCCGTCCACGTCCAGGGCGCCGTCAACGGCTACGGTGCCCGTGCCGGCACGACGGACGTGACGACCCTGATCCCCGATCTGCAACTCAAGTACGGGTGGCCGGTGGTCACTGCTGAGCAGTTGCGGGAACTGACGCGGACGGCGCGGGTGGTCGGCGAGATCACGGCTCAGCCGGTCTGCCCCCGCCAGCCCTACGTGGGGGAGTCCGCCTTCGCCAACCCGGCGGGTCCGCACGCGGCCGCCATGAGGGTCAACGCCGATCTCCACCAGCACGTCGATCCCCGCAGCGTCGGCAATGACATGCGGCTGCTCGTCTCCGACCTGACCGGGCGCGCCAACATCCAGGTCGCCGGCGCCCAGCTCGGCCTCGACCTGGCGGACCGGGCCGTCGTCAGTGAGGTCGCCCGGGCCGTTCACGAACGCGAGACCCGCGGCTATGCCTACGAGGCCGCCGATGCCAGCTTCGAACTGCTCGTGCGCCGCATGCGCGGCGAACTCGTGACGCCGCCCTTCACGGTGCTCGGCTGGCGCGTCATGACCGGGCAGCAGGGCGAGGGGCCGGAGGCCACGGCCCCTGCCGAGGCCGTCGTCCGGATCATCGCAGACGGCGCTCACCGGTCCTGCACCGGTGCCGGCACCGGCCCCGTCAAGGCCCTCGGCCAGGCGCTGCGCCGTGCGCTCGACGGTGTCCATCCGCAGGTGAAGGACTACGAACTCGCCGACTACCGCGTGCGCCTGATCCGGCCCGGTCGCGGCTCCGATGCCACGGTGCGGGTGCTCATCGACACGTCCTGCCACGGGCGCACCTGGACAACCGTCGGCGTCGGCGAGAACATCGTCGAGGCCAGCTGGGAGGCCCTGACGGAGGCCTTCGTGTACGGGCTGGTCAAGGGCTGCGGCCAGGACCTCGAGACCTGAACCGCGGCGGGGTCGACGTGGCGGCACGGGTCCCGGGCGGGGGCCGGGTCGCGCGCATGCCCTCGTCATCGGGCCACGGGATAGATTGGGCCCATGCGTATCGCCCGTTTCGCCACGGCCGGGGCGGATCCGGCCTATGGAATCGTTGAACTGGAGGCCGACGGCGGCCAGCACCCGGACACGATCGCCACGATCAGCGGTGACCCGCTCGCCGGCCCCGTCAACTTCACCGGAGCCCGCCACCGGCTCGACGAGGTGCGACTCCTCGCGCCGGTGATCCCGCGCAGCAAGGTCGTGGCGGTGGCCCGCAACTACGCCGAGCACGCCGCGGAACTCGGCAACGAGGTGGACGAGAAGCCCCTGCTCTTCCTCAAGCCGAATACGAGCGTCATCGGTCCCGGTGAACCCATCGTCAAGCCGGTCGAGACCGGTGACCTGCACTACGAGGGCGAGCTCGCGGTCGTCATCGGACGCATCTGCCGCCAGGTCCCGCCGGAACGAGCCGGCGAGGTCATCCTCGGTTTCACCTGCGCCAACGACGTCACCGCGCGTGACATCCAGCGTGCCGAGAGCCAGTGGACGCGAGCCAAGGGATTCGACAGCTTCTGTCCGCTCGGGCCATGGATCGCGGCCCACGTCGACCTGGCCGGTGCAGGGCACCTGAGCATCCGGACGAGCGTCGACGGTCAGCTGCGTCAGGACGGCAACACCGCCGACATGGTCCACCCCATCGCCGAGCTCATCTCGTACGTCTCGGCGTTCACGACCCTGCTGCCCGGTGACGTCATCCTCACCGGTACCCCCGTCGGGGTCGGCCCGATGGAAGCCGGTCAGCAGGTCAGCGTCGAGATCGAGTCGATCGGCACCCTGACCAATCCGGTCATCGATGCCGCCGACGATCACAGCTTCGATCCCGGCGAGCCCGAGGCCCGGTGAGCGGCAGCAGGAGGAGTCGGGGGCGGTCCCACCAGCAGCCCGCGGCCCAGCGGCGCGCCACTCGGCAGGTCCATGGGCGCGGCGGGGCGGTGAACGGCCAGCCGGTGCGCCGGCGTCCCGCGTCCCAGTCCCCGCCCGTCCCCGAGCCCCTCGTCGGCGTCCGGCCCGGTGTCCCCGCCGCCGGTGCCGGCTACACCGAGGTGATGATCGACGGCTCTGCCAGCTGCCGCACCCGGGCCGCACTCGGCCTCATCACGGTGGCGTTCGGTTACCTGGTCGTCACGACGCTGCTCATGTACGCCGGCAGCGCTGTCTCATGGCTCGCCCGCGGGCGCGATGGCTCGTTCTCCGAGGGCTATGCGCGCGTCGCCTCCTACGGGGTCGTCGAGGGCGTGGCCGTCGTCAATCTCGCGCTGGCCGCGGTGACGCTCGTCGTCCTGGCCGTCGCCCGCTGGATCAACGGGCGCGCCCCGGGCTGGCTCTGCTCGGTCCAGGGGTGCCTGCGTCCGGCCCTGCTCGGGATCGGAGTCGTGGTCGGTCTCGTCGTCCTCAACGGGGTCTATCTGCTCAGCCGCATCGGTCGGGAGTGGGACACCGACCCGCCCTCCCGCGCCTGGCTGTGGGTGCTGCTCGTCGTGCTCACCTCACCTCTGCAGGCGGCCGGCGAGGAGTTCCTGTTCCGCGGCTACGTGCAGCAGGCGGTCGGTGCGCTCACCGGGCGCCGCTGGATCGCCGTGGGGGCCAGTGCACTGGTCTTCGCCCTCATGCACGGCACGCAGAACGCGGCCCTGTTCGCCGACCGTCTGGGTTTCGGTCTGGTGGCCGCGGGCATGGTCGTTGCGACCGGGGGGCTGGAGGCCTCGATCGCCGTGCACGCCGCCAACAATGTGAGCAGCTTCTGCTACGCCATCGCCGCCGGCACGCTCACCAAGACCCGCCAGCTCACCGAGACCAGCTGGTCGACGACCGCGTTCAACCTCGTCGCGTACGTGATCAGCGGTGCCCTCATGGTGCTCGTGGCGCGCCTTCTCGCGGTGCGTCGTGCAACGGACCAGACCCTGGTTTGATTCTTGGTGCGTGCATACACTAGAGTTCTGGTCCGTCGCCGACGCGGGGAGACCCGCCGAGTCGATGGGGTATGGGGTAATTGGCAGCCCTACGGATTCTGGTTCCGTCAGTCCAGGTTCGAGTCCTGGTACCCCAGCCAGAGCAGTGTTCTCGGCCCGGCCGGTTTGAGACGCGGCTCTCGGGACGCTAGCCTTTCGGGGGCTGGTGAGGCCCGGTCACAAGTGAACACAGATCCTGGCCCCGTTGTGTAGCGGCCTAGCACGCGGCCCTCTCAAGGCTGAAACGGCGGTTCGAATCCGCTCGGGGCTACCAGGGAACGAGGGGCCGGTCCACTGCGAGCCGGCCCCTCCGCTCGTGCGGAGGCTCCGTTGAACGCCCGATCCGCCGCGGCCTAGCCTGGGTCCATGCTGGACTATGCGGTCCACGACGAGCAGCGCACGATCGGCACGGCGCAGTGCATCGAGCGGTTCGTCGACGTGCCGCGGTTCCTCGAGTACTGCCGCGGGTGCCCGGCCCATGGACGCACCTGGGCCTGCCCGGAGTTCGACTTCGATCCGCTGGGCATCTGGACGAGCCGGCAGTGGTTCCACGTCATCACCCGTACCATCACCTTCGGCGCCGAGCAGCGCGGGCGCCATGTCGACCCCGATGACCTGCGGTCGCAGGTCATCGCCCTGTTCGCCCGGGAGAAACGGCGGCTGCGGCACCGTCTCGTCGTGCTGCGGGCCGGCCATCCCGGGGCGGTGCCCCTGCTGGCCGGATCCTGCGAGCTGTGCGAGCGCTGCACCCGCCTCGACGGGCGGCCCTGCGCCCGCCCAGAGCACCTCATGTACTCGATCGAGTCGATTGGCGGCGACGTCGTGCACCTGGTGCGCGAGCTGTTCGGCATCCAGATGCAATGGAGCGACGGGACACGCCTGCCCGAGGCCTATCACCTGACCGTCGGTCTGCTGAGCGACGAGCCGGTGCTGTGAGCGGACCGCGCCCTGGGATCACTCGTCGCCGTGCGCCCGGCGCAGCACCTCCGACAACCGCTCCCCGGCGGCGATGACGGCCGGCGCGTGCAGGCGGCCGGGCTGGCGGGTGAGACGCTCGATGGGGCCCGAGACCGAGACCGCGGCGATGACCTTGCCCGTGGGGGAACACACGGGAGCGGACACGGAGGCGACGCCGGCCTCACGTTCGCCGACCGACTGGGCCCAGCCGCGGCGGCGCACCGTCGTCAGGGCCATCGCCGAGAAGCTGGCGCTGGGCAGGGTCGCGGCGATGCGCTCCGGCTCGTCCCAGGCGAGCAGCACCTGGGCGGCCGAACCCGCGTTCATCGTCAGCTGGGCGCCGACGGGAATCGTGTCGCGCAGCCCGCTGGGCCGTTCTGCCGCGGCGGCGCAGATGCGGATGTCGCCCTGGCGGCGGTACAGTTGAGCGGACTCACCGGTGATGTCACGCAGTCGGGCGAGGATCGGGCCGGCAGTCGCCAGCAGGCGATCCTCACCGGCTGCCGATGCCAGTTCGACCAGGCGCGGACCCAGGACGAAGCGGCCCTGCAGATCGCGCCCGACGAGACGATGGTGCTCGAGGGCGACGGCCAGTCGGTGAGCGGTTGGCCTGGCCAGGCTCGTGGCCTGGACGAGTTCGGCCAGCGTCATCGGCCCCTGTTCAAGGGCGGAGAGAACCAGAGCCGCCTTGTCAAGAACCCCGACACCACTCGATTTGTCCATGAAGTGAGACTACCATCTCGAATTTTGATATGGCAAGGATTAGGCTGTCCCCCATGGCAAGAACTCTCGTTGAGAAGATCTGGGATGACCACGTGGTCCGGGCGGGCAACGGCGAGCCCGACCTGCTCTACATCGACCTGCACCTCATCCACGAGGTGACCAGCCCGCAGGCGTTCGAGGGTCTTCGTCTTGCCGGCCGCACGGTACGCCGTCCGGACCTGACCATCGGCACCGAGGACCACAACGTCCCCACGATCGACATCCTCAAGCCGATCGCCGACCCGGTCTCCGCCCTCCAGGTGAAGACGCTACGGGAGAACTGCGCCGAGTTCAACGTGCCGCTGCACCGTCTGGGCGATGGGGAACAGGGCATCGTCCACGTCATGGGCCCCAGCCTGGGTCTGACCCAACCGGGCATGACGATCGTCTGCGGCGACTCCCACACCGCCACCCACGGCGCGTTCGGCGCCCTGGCGTTCGGCATCGGCACCAGCGAGGTCGAGCACGTGCTCGCCACCCAGACCCTGCCCCAGGCCCGGCACAAGACCATGGGCGTGTTCATCGACGGCGAGCCGGGCCCCGGTGTCACCCCCAAGGACGTCATCCTCGCCCTCATCGCGCAGGAGGGCACCGGCGGTGGCCAGGGTCACGTCGTCGAGTACCGGGGCGAGGCCATCGAGAAGATGTCGATGGAGGGTCGCATGACGATCTGCAACATGTCGATCGAGTGGGGCGCCAAGGCAGGCCTGGTCGCCCCCGACGAGACCACCTTCGCCTACCTCAAGGGCCGCCCGCACGCCCCCACGGGCGCCGCCTGGGATGAGGCCCTCGAGTACTGGCGGTCGTTGCCCTCCGACCCGGACGCCGTCTACGACAAGGAGGTCCACCTGGACGCCTCCGCGTTGAGCCCCTTCGTCACCTGGGGAACCAATCCCGGTCAGGGCGTCCCCCTGGACGACCGGGTTCCCTTCCCCGAGGACTTCGAGGACGAATCGGCCCGCGCCGCTGCCGCCCGCGCCCTGGAGTACATGGACCTCACGGCGGGCACCCCGATGCGCGACATCGCCGTCGACACGGTCTTCCTGGGCTCGTGCACGAACGGACGCATCGAGGACCTGCGGGCCGCGGCCGAGGTCATCAGGGGACGGAGGATCGCCGACTCGGTTCGCATGCTCGTCGTGCCCGGCTCGGCCGCGGTGCGTCAGCAGGCGATGGAGGAGGGCCTCGACCGGGTCTTCACCGAGGCCGGCGCGGAATGGCGCTTCGCCGGCTGCTCGATGTGCCTGGGCATGAACCCCGACAAGCTGAACCCCGGCCAGCGCAGCGCGTCCACCTCGAACCGCAACTTCGAGGGCCGCCAGGGCAAGGGCGGCCGTACCCACCTGGTGAGCCCGGCGGTCGCCGCGGCGACCGCCGTCGCCGGCCATCTGTCGACCCCGGCGGACCTGGACTGAAGGAGAGCAGCCGACATGGAGAAGTTCACGACGCACACCGGTGTCCCGGTCCCGCTGCGCCGGTCCAATGTGGACACCGACCAGATCATTCCGGCGGTCTACCTCAAGCGCATCCAGCGCACCGGCTTCGAGGACGGCCTGTTCAGCGCATGGCGCGACGATCCCGGCTTCGTCCTCAACCAGCCGGCCTGGAAGAAGGGTTCGATCCTCGTGGCCGGGCCCGACTTCGGCACCGGCAGTTCCCGCGAGCACGCCGTCTGGGCCCTGCAGAACTACGGTTTCCGGGCGGTCATCGGGTCACGCTTCGGGGACATCTTCCGGGGCAACTGCGGCAAGGCCGGGCTGCTGCTGGCCACCGTGCCGCAGGAGGTCGTCGAGGAACTGTGGGCCTTCTGCGAGGACGAACCGGGCCGCCCCCTCACCATCGACCTCCTCGGCCGCACCATCGAGGCCGGTGACGGCTCCTACGGCTTCGACCTGGACGACTACACCCGGCATCGTCTCCTCGAGGGACTCGACGACATCGCCATCACCCTGCAGCACGAGGCGGACATCGCTGCCTACGAGGCACGCCGGCCGCGTTTCAAGCCGACCACGCCGGAACACCTCATCCAGT
This sequence comes from Propionibacterium australiense, assembly GCF_003666605.1. GTDB lineage: Bacteria > Actinomycetota > Actinomycetes > Propionibacteriales > Propionibacteriaceae > Propionibacterium > Propionibacterium australiense. Next base: position 66,249 of record NZ_RCIV01000004.1, read on the forward strand.
CGCTCGCCACCGGTCCGTCCGCGCCCGTCGACGTCCGCGGCTGATGCCGGCGGACTGCCAGGGGACCGCACCAGGGGCCTGACACGGTGAGACCAGTGCTGAGTGCCCCGGCCTCCCGCCCCTACCGGGGCAGGCTGGGGCGGGCCAACAACGAGCCCACGACGCGCCTCTTCGCGGCGCTGCCGCCCATGGCCAGTGCGCTGCTGGCACCGGTGTGCCGGCTCCGCTACGCCGGTCAGGAGAACATTCCCGACACCGGGCCCCTCGTCCTGGCGCCCAATCACCTGTGCAGTCTCGACCCCGTGGTCGTCGGGCACTACACCGTCTACGCCGGGCGCTGGCCGCACTTCCTGGCCCGGGCCAATCTCTTCACCGCTCCCGGCGTCGGCGCCCTGCTGCGCGGTATCGAGCAGATCCCGGTCGAACGCGGCTCGGCGCGGGCCGCCCACTCGCTCGTCGCGGCCCGCCAGATGCTCGACGCGGGGCGGGCCGTCGTGGTCTATCCGGAAGGCACCTTCACCTACGATCCGGACGAGTGGCCGATGGCCGGTCACACCGGGGCCGCCAGGCTGGCGCTGGCCACCGGCGCCCCCGTCGTTCCACTCGGGCAGTGGGGCGCGAACTTCATCGTCCCCCCGCGGCACAAGCGCCGGGCGCACCTCATCGGACGCACCGAGGTCACCGTGCGGGCCGGGGCCGCCGTCGACCTGTCCGACCTGGCCGGTCGCGGCGAGCACGATCGTGCGGCGGTCCGTGAGGCCACCGTGCGCATCATGGACGCCATCTGCGCCCAGGTCGAGCTGGTCAGGGGCGAGAAGGCGCCGGCCGGGCGCTGGCATCCCGGCCGCGGCTGCCGGGTGCCGGTCGAACAGGCCGTTCGCTGAGCGGTCAACGGCCCCGAGCCGACGCGGCGTCGCTGCCCGGCCGATAGGCTTGAACCGTCCTGCAGAAGGGAATCCCCCGATGAGTGCTGATGAGCGCATCACGATCGCCGTCGTCTTCGGCGGTCAGTCCAGCGAGCACGAGGTCTCGTGCCTGACGGCCGCCGGCGTGCTCGGCGCGTTCGACCCGTCCCGCTACGAGGTGCACGGTGTCGGCATCGACGCGCAGGGCGTCTGGCATCGCTATGGCGCCGAGGAGATCAGATCCTTCCGTATCGAGGACGGCCGGCTGCCGTCCGTCGACGGTGACCGTCCCCGCGCCATCATGACGCGGGAGCCGGACGGAGTGCACCTGGCCACCCTCGAGGGTGACCGCATGACCGACTCGGTCCGCATCGACGTGGCCTTCCCGGTCATGCACGGCGCCTACTGCGAGGACGGTTGCATCCAGGGCTACTTCGAGATCCTCGGTCTGCGCTACGTCGGCTGCGGCGTCACGAGCAGTGCCAACGGTATGGACAAGGCCTTCATGCGCACTTGTTTCGAGCAGGCCGGGGTGCCGCTCGTGCCGTGGGTGGCGATCACACCCGGCCAGTGGCGGGACGACCGCCAGGGCTGCCTCGACCGCGTGAACACCGCGCTGAGCTATCCCGTCTACGTCAAACCGGCCCGGGGCGGCTCCTCGGTCGGCATCAGCCGGGTCACCGATCCGGCCGGGCTCGCCGCGGCGATCGAGCTGGCACGCGCCGCCGACCCGAAGGTCGTCGTCGAGCAGGGCGTCGTCGGCGCCCGGGAGATCGAGTGCGGCGTGCTCGGCGCCGTCGGCTCGGCGCCCCGCGCCTCGCGCCCCGGCGAGATCGTCATGCACACCGATGACGGCTTCTACGACTTCGACGCCAAGTACCTGCCCGAGGAGCAGGTCGAGCTGCAGGTCCCGGCCGAGTTGCCCGCCGACGTCGCCGAACGCGTCCGGGAGATCGCCGTCGCCTGCTTCGAGGCGCTCGACTGCGAGGGCCTGGCGCGCGTGGACGTGTTCGTCCAGCCGGACGGCCAGGTGCTGGTCAACGAGATCAACACGATGCCCGGCTTCACCCCGTACTCGATGTACCCGAGCATGTGGCGGGCCACCGGCATCGAGTACCCGGCTCTCGTGGACGCGCTCGTCGACCAGGCGCTGGCCCGCCCCGCCTCGGTCCTGCGCTGAGCCCGTTGCGACGTGCGGCGGGTCCATGCGTGAGCCACGGAGACGATCACGCTAGCGTTGACGCATGCCGAGCAGCACATCATCCCATGTCCGCACCGTCGCAGATGTCGGCGAGTTCGGCATCATCGCCGACATCGTCCGGGGTCTGTCGATGCCGCCCGCGGTCGCGGTCGGTCCCGGAGACGACGCGGCCGTCTATCTCATCAACGGCTCGGCGGTGACGAGCACCGACATGCTCGTCGAAGGAGTGCACTTCCGCCGCGACTGGTCCAGCGGCACCGAGATCGGCCGCAAGGCCGCGGCCGTCAACGCCGCCGACCTCGAGGCCATGGGCGCCACCCCGCTCGTCATGACCGTCGGGCTCGGTGTGCCGGGTGACCTTCCCGTCCAGTGGGTCCACGATTTCGCCACCGGCCTGCGGGCCGAGGCCGATGCCGCCGGGCTGACCCTCGTCGGCGGCGACACCACCGGCGCCCGGGACGTCACCATCTGCGTCACCGCCATCGGCCAGACCGCCGGCCGCGAACCAGTCCTGCGCAACGGCGCCCGGCCCGGTGACGTCGTCGCCTACCGGGGCCGTCTCGGCTGGGCCGCGGCGGGTCTGGCGGCGCTCGGGCGCGGTTTCCGCAGCCCCCGCGCCGCCGTCGACTCCCAGCGAGTCCCCCTGGTGCCCTACGGGGCCGGTCGGCAGGCCGCCCTGGCCGGCGCCACCGCGATGCTCGACGTCTCGGACGGCCTCATCGCCGACCTGGGCCACATCGCCGAGGCCTCGGGCGTGCGCATCGACCTGCGATCGGACGCCTTCGAGGTGCCCGATCCGGTCCAGGCCGTCGCCGCGGCGACCGGGAAGGATCCCCTCGGATTCGTCCTGACCGGGGGAGAGGACCATGCGCTCGCCGCGACCTTCCCGCCCGGGACGGTGCCCTCCGAATGGGTCGAGATCGGGCTGGTGCGCGAGGCCGAGGAGAACGGCACGCCCAGGGTGACCGTGGATGGTGGCGCGTGGGTGGCCGACAGCGGCGGCTGGGAGCACTTCAGGTCCTGAGCCCGTGCCGCCGACCGGCGCGTGGGCTGGCAGCTGCCCGGGGCAGCGAGTACCCTGAGCGCCATGGCGAGCCGCGTGTCTTCCCCGTCGCGGTCCGGCGCCCACAACGGCTCGAAGCGTTCCCCGAAGACGACGAGCCGGGCTGCGGGTGCGCGCACTGGCGGGGGCAGTAAGTCCAAGTCCACCCGCGCCAGGTCCTCCAAGGGCAGGGCGCGGAGTACTGCCTCGCGCCCGAACCCGCTGTTCCACGCGCTCGGTGTGGTCTGGTCGGGCATCGCGAGTGCACTCGGCTCCGGGGTGCGCCGGATCGGCCGATCCGCCCGGGACATCGACCCCGCCCTGCGCCGCGACGGTGCAGGACTGGGGCTGCTGGTCCTGGCCATCGTCGTCGCCGCCGAGTTCTGGTTCGGCGTACCCGGCGCGTTCGGCCACGGCATCCGCATCGTCTGCAGCACCATCTTCGGCGCCGTCAGCTTCGCCCTGCCCTTCCTGCTCGGCGCCATGGCGTGGCGCACGCTGCGCGACCCCGAGGCCAACGGCCCCGCCGGACGCCAGGTCGTCGGCTGGACGCTCTTCCTCATGGGCCTGCTGGGCCTGGTCAACATCACCGAGTCGCCGCTGCCCGATCCCTCCGCCGCGGACCGGATGCGCGCCCACGGCGGCATCATCGGCTACATCTCCAGCTCCATGCTCAACCAGCTCATGCCCGCCTGGCTGGCCGGCGTGCTGCTGTTCTTCGTCGCCCTGTTCGGCCTGCTCGTCATCGTCGGCAAGCCGATCTACGAGATCGTCGACCAGCTCCGGGACGCGTTCTCGGGCGCCCAGGACCGCCGCGACAGGGCCATGGCCGCCCGCCAGGAACGCAAGGCCCTCAAGTACGGCGTCGACGAGGCCTACGACACCCCGATCATCGAGGAGCACGGGCCACGGGCCCGCAAGCAGAAGAAGCCCCGGCAGCCCGCCGCCGAGCCCGAGGAGGTCTTCGACGCGGAGGCCTTCGCCGATCCCGGGCCCGCGGCGAAGACCGCCGTCGAGGAACCCGCCACCGAGCCGGAACAGCACTCGCTGCCGCTGCCGGCCGCCGGATCTCGGGATCGTGCCCACAGCGACGAGGACGAGACCGGTCTGCCCGCGCCCGAGCACGCTCAGATGCCCTCGCGCGTCGAGCAGCTGCAGCTGTCCGGCGACGTGCAGTACACGCTGCCCGACCTCGGCCTGCTCAAGCCCGGATCGGCCCCCAGGGCACGGACGGCGGCCTCCGACGAACTCGTCGACGCCCTGCAGTCCGTGTTCGGCGAGTTCGGCATCGACGCCCAGGTGACCGGCTACACGCGCGGCCCGACGGTCACCCAGTACGAGGTGGAGCTCGGTGCCGGTGTCAAGGTCGAGAAGGTCACTGCGCTGCAGCGCAACATCGCCTACGCGGTCGCCTCACCCGACGTGACGATCCTGTCGCCGATCCCCGGCAAATCCGCCATCGGCATCGAGATCCCGAACAAGGACAAGGAGGTCGTCTCGCTCGGCGACGTCCTGCGCAGCCCCCAGGCCCGCAACAGCGACAGGCCGCTCATCGTCGGCCTCGGCAAGGACGTCGAGGGCCGGGTCGTCCTGGCGAACATCGCCAAGATGCCGCACCTGCTCGTCGCGGGCGCCACCGGCTCGGGCAAGTCGAGTTTCGTGAACTCGATGATCACCTCGATCATGGTCCGCGCCACACCCGACGAGGTCCGCATGATCCTCGTCGACCCCAAGCGCGTGGAACTCAACCAGTACGAGGGCATCCCGCACCTGGTCACGCCCATCATCACGAACCCGAAGAAGGCGGCCCAGGCCCTCGAATGGGTCGTGCAGGAGATGGACCACCGCTACGACGACCTGGCCGCCTTCGGATTCCGGCACATCGACGACTTCAACAAGGCGGTGCGCGCCGGCCAGGTGCAGCTGCCGCCCGGCTCCGAGCGGGAACTCGCGCCGTACCCGTACCTGCTCGTGGTCGTCGACGAGCTGAGCGACCTCATGATGGTCGCCCCGCGCGACGTGGAGGAGTCGATCGTCCGGATCACCCAGCTGGCCCGTGCCGCCGGCATCCACCTGGTGCTCGCCACCCAGCGCCCATCGGTCGATGTGGTCACCGGCCTCATCAAGGCCAACATTCCCTCCCGACTGGCCTTCGCCACGAGCTCGGCCACCGATTCACGGGTCATCCTCGACCAGACCGGCGCCGAGCGTCTCGTCGGCCAGGGCGACGGCCTGTTCCTGCCGATGGGCGCGGCCAACCCGAAACGCGTCCAGGGCAGCTGGGTCACCGAGAACGAGGTCCGCGAAATCGTCGAGCACGTCAAGGCGCAGCTGGAACCCCAGTACCGCAACGACGTGACGGTCCCGGCGGCCAGCGAGAAGAAGGTCGCCGAGGACATCGGAGACGACCTCGACCTGGTCCTGGAGGCCTGTCGGCAGGTCGTGGAACTCCAGCTCGGGTCCACCTCGATGCTCCAGCGCAAGCTGCGCATCGGCTTCGCCAAGGCCGGACGCATCATGGACATCCTCGAGACGCGCGGCGTCGTCGGCCCCTCGGAGGGCTCCAAGCCCCGCGACGTGCTCGTCAAACCCGACGACCTCGACGACGTGCTCACCTCCTTGTCGGGCGAGGCGGCCTGAACCGCTCCCCGGGCGCGGCGCCCGTCCCGGGGGCCGGCGAGCCAGAGGGGCGCCTCGCGCGAGTGGGGTGCTGCGGGCGATACTGGGGCATCATGGCCCAGACCACGGTTCACCTCATCAGTCTCGGTTGCGCCCGTAACGACGTGGACTCCGAGGAACTCGCCGCACGTCTCGAGGCGGGCGGGCTCACCCTCGTCGACGATCCCGAGCAGGCCGACGCGCTGATGGTCAACACCTGCGGGTTCATCGAGCAGGCCAAGAAGGACTCCATCGACACGATCCTTGCCGTCGCCGACCACAAGACGGATGGCCGGGCCAAGGCCGTCGTCGCGGTCGGCTGCCTGGCCCAGCGCTACGGCCGCGAGCTGGCCGAGGCCCTCCCCGAGGCCGACGCGGTGCTCGGTTTCGACGACTACACCGTCATCGCCGACCGGTTGCGCAGGCTCCTGGCGGGGGATCGCCTCGAGCCCCCGGAGCCCCGTCAGGACCGACGCCGGCTGCTGCCGATCACCCCCGTCGACCGTCAGCAGGCGGCGGCGTCCCGCAACCCGGTGGAGCCGCCCGAGCACCTGCTCCCGGCGTCGGGGCCGCGGCTACTGCGCCGTCGTCTCGGCGACGAGCCCTGGGCACCGTTGAAGATCGCCTCGGGCTGCGATCGGCGCTGCGCCTTCTGCGCCATCCCGGGGTTCCGCGGTGCCTATCTCTCCCGCGAGCCCGACGAGCTCGTCACCGAGGCCCGCTGGCTCGTCGAGCAGGGGGTGCGCGAGCTCATGCTCGTCTCGGAGAACTCGTCCAGCTACGGCAAGGACCTGGGTGACCGCCGAGCGCTCGAGAAACTGCTGGGCGAGCTGTCGAGGATCGACGGGCTGGAGCGGATCCGGGTCAGCTATCTGCAACCGGCCGAGCTGCGCCCCGGCCTCCTCGACGTGATGCTCGGCACCGACAAGGTCGTGCCCTACTTCGACATCAGTTTCCAGCACGCCGCACCGGCAGTGCTGCGCCGCATGCGCCGCTACGGCGACCCGGAGAGCTTCCTCGACCTCATCGGGCGGATCCGGTCGGGGGCGCCGCAGGCCGGTTTCCGTACCAATGTGATCGTCGGCTTCCCCGGCGAGACCGCCGAGGACATCGGCGTGCTCGCCGATTTCCTGTCCGAGGCCCGCATGGATGTCATCGGGGTCTTCTCCTACTCGGACGAGGAGGGCACCGCGGCCGAGAAACTCGACGGTCACGTCGACGAGGACGAGATCGCCTGCCGGCACCGGCGCATCAGTGACCTGGCCGATGAACTCGTCAACCAGCGCGCCGCCGAACGGATCGGCGAGCGGGTCAGCGTGCTCGTCGAGAGCACCGGCCATGAGTTCGCCGAGGGCCGGGCGGCCCACCAGGGCCCAGAGGTCGACGGCGTCACCACGCTCCGCATCGGCCCCTCCGGTGCGCCAGTTCGTGTCGGTGAGCTCGTTGCGGCTACGGTTGTGGCATCGGACGGCGCCGATTTGGTCGCCGAGCCCGTGGCCGGTTCCGGCACGGGTCTGCACAACGAGCCGGGGCAGGGGGCGCAGCGCGCATGAGCAAGCCTGAGGTGACCGAGTCCGGACCGGACACGACGCTGGCCTTCGCCTGGAACATCCCGAACATCCTGACGATCCTGCGCCTGATCTTCGTGCCGGTCCTGGGGGTCGTGCTGCTGACCCATCCGCACAGCCACCCCTGGCGGGTCTGGGCGACGGTGGTCTTCGTCGTTGCCATCCTCACCGATCTGGCCGACGGCAAGATCGCCCGCAAGTACAACCAGGTCACCAACTTCGGCAAGATCTGGGATTCGGTGGCCGACAAGGCCCTCACCGGAATGGCCTTCGTAGGGTTGTCGATCATCGGTGAACTGGCCTGGCCGATCACCGTCATCATCCTGGCGCGCGAGTGGGGCATCACCCTCATGCGGTTCCGGGTGCTCAAGTACGGCGTCATGGCCGCAAAGAAGGGCGGCAAGCTGAAGACGACCCTGCAGGGCGTCGCGCTGGCCATGTTCCTGGCCTGGGTGCCCGACAGCGTCACCTGGTTCTGGGCGCTGCGCTGGTTCGTCATGTGGGCGGCCTTCGCGCTCACCGTGCTGACCGGCATCGACTACGTCTTCGATGCCTACCGGCTGCGCCGTGACGCCATCCGGGCCGGCCATCCCATCGACTACAGCGCTCGGCACTGACAGCGGGCGTGACCCGATGAGCGATCTGGACGAGCCCACCCGCGCGGCCGCCGAGCAGCTGCTCGAGCTCTGCCGGCGCCGTGGTCTGGGGCTGGCCACCTGCGAGTCCATCACGGGGGGTGGCATCGGGTGGGCGCTGACCAGCGTGCCCGGTGCCTCCGACGTCTTCCGCGGGGGACTGATCACCTACGCCAGCGAGCTCAAGACGCTCCTGGCCGGCGTCGATGCCGGGTTCATCGCCGGGCACGGCGTCATCAACGAACGCACCGCCCTCGAGATGGCCTGCGGTGCGGCGCGGGCCTGCGGGGCGGACGTGGCCATCTCGGCCACCGGCACCGCCGGGCCGTCCGGTCAGGACGGAACCGCCCCGGGAACCGTGTGGATCGGCATCCGCACCCCGGCCGGTACGCGAGCGCACCGGCTGGTGCTGGGCGGCGGGCGCGCCAGGATCAGGCGGGCCGCCGTCCGGCGGGCCCTGCAACTGGCCGCCGGGGCACTCGCATAGCACCCGGGCCTCACCCGGAGCGCACTGGGGTCATGCGATGTTCGCTGAGCGGGAATGAATCGGAGCAGGAGGGCGTTAAACCGGACGTGACCATTGGAGTGGCTGCCACGAGGGTGGCTCCGCGGGCCTGAGGGGAGACACTGTGAAACCGCTGCTGGTACGTGAACTGCTTGGCGAGGCTCTTCGTGAACACCGTATGGGCCAAGGGCGCACCCTGCGTGACGTCTCGCTGTCCGCCCGCGTGAGCCTCGGCTATCTCTCCGAGGTCGAGCGTGGCCAGAAGGAGGCCTCGAGCGAGCTGCTCTTCTCGATCTGCGAGGCCCTTCACGTACCGATGTCCGAGATCTTCCGCCGCGTCAGCGAGAAGCTGCTCGTCGCCGAGATCGAGAACGGCGAGGACCTCGGCGCCCAGCGCAACCGCCAGGTGCCGGCCGCGCTGTGAACGGTGCGGCCGATCCGCTGCGCCATGCCTGAGCCAGGGGCCGCCGACCGAATGATCGGTCGGCGGCCCCTGGCGTGCTCCGGCCCGGGGACTGTTCAGCCCGGTGCCGAACGCCGGCGCCGGTAACCCCGCGGGGTCATCACGAAACCCGCGCTCTCGAGGGCGCCGCGCAGCTCCCCGGCCTCAAGGGCACCACGGCCGTCGATGCGGTCGATCGTCACCTGTGCGAGACGCCCGGCGTCGACCAGTTCGCCGACCAGTGACAGGGCGCGGCCGATCGCCTCCGGCCCGGTGCCGTCGAAGGTGACGAGCGTGTGGACCCCGCGTTCCAGGTAGACGACCGGGGCCCCGTCGTCGAGGACGACGAGCGCTCCGGCCTTCCGGGACGGGCGGTGGGCGTTCGTCCCGGGCCACTCGAGACCCGCGCCGTAGGGATTCGCCGGATCGCAGGCGGCGAGCAGCCGCATCGGGGCCGTCGGGGCACGACGCAGTTCGTCGACCGCCCCCGGCACCGCGAACTGGGCGCCGCCCAGCCCCTCGACGAAGTAGCCGCGGCGCACCGCACCGGACTCCTCGAGGGTGCTGAGCACCCGGTAGACCTGCGAGAAGGTGCTCGTGGCGGGCTCGGTCAGGGCACTGCCCCTGGTGAGGACGCCATAGCGGGCCAGCTCGGTGTCGATGTGCTCGAGAAGGGCCTGGGGGGTGCGTCCGGTGGTCGCCACCCGTGACCAGCGGGCCCCCGGCACGGGCGCCGTGGCCCGCGCCGGGCGCGGCCTCATGAGCCGGCGCCGCGGTGCGGCCGGCCTGGGGCGCCTGACCGTGCCGCGGGTGCTGAGCTCACGCAGCGGCCCGAAACCGTCCGAGGTGGCCAGGCCGGCCCAGACGAGTTCCCAGAGGGCGTCCTGGACAGCGGCGAGGCTCGTGTCCGCGTCGGTGAAATCGGCGCTGCGCCATGCCCCGCCGGCATCGAGGCGGCTGAGCACGCGACCGGCCAGCGCGCTGAGCCCGGCGCGCCCGTCCTGCTCGGTGGGGGACAGATCGGCCGGCCACAGGCACACCCAGCCGTCGTTCGTGCCGATGGCGCCCGCGCCGCTCCAGGTCACCTGCCCCGAGCCTAGGAGCTGGTCGAGCAGGGCCGGCCGATAGCCGGGGACGCGGGCGGGCAGGACGACGGTCTCGAGCATCGAGACCGGGATCCGGTAGCCGGCCAGGGCGTCGACCGCGGTGAGCAGCAGCTGGACCGACTCGGCGTCCCCGCCCGGAGCCTCGCCCGGGCCGGGCAGCTGCTGCCAGGAGTCGAGAAAACGGGCGAACTGACGCTGCTCGACGGGTTCGACCTGGGCGCGGAGCCCGGCCAGGGTGCGTCGTTTGAGCACGGTCAGGACATTGTGGTGGACGTACTGCGGCCCCTCCCCGGTCAGGGCCCCCAGCCCGCCGTCACCCGGCTCCAGGACCGTTCCGGCCACCAGGGTGCCGTCATCACTGAGACGGGTCATCACCCGCGCCGCCGTCGCCTCGGACAGGCCGTAGCGGCGGGCGAACGAGGCCGCCGTGACGGCGGCGTGCCGCCGGGCCCAGCGGACTGCCAGGTCGGCGAGCGCCTGCGGGCCCTCCCGTACCTCGCCGGCCCCGATGCCGGCGGGCACGGGCACGCCCAGGGCGTCACGCAACAGCCCCGCATCGGTGTCGACGCAGTACATGGGCGTGCCGTCGATACGTACCAGAGCCAGCCGATGCGCGCCGACCAGCTCGTCGATCCACGGTTCCGGATCGGTCAGGCTGCGGGCCGCGCACTCGGCGAGGGTGAACGGCCCGGCCGTGCGGATCTGCTCCCACAGCTGCTCGGCGTCCGAGGCCCGGCGCTCGGCGGCGAGGTACTGCAGCTGCGCCTCGTAGGCCGCAGCGACGTCCTCGTCGATGAGCTCAGCGACACCCTCGCGCCCCAGGAGCTCCGCGAGCATGCCGGTGTCGAGGCTGAGGGCGGCGAGGCGCCGCTCGGCCAGCGGCTGGTCGCTGTCGTACACGAACTCACCGACGTAGCCGAAGAGCATGTGGCGTGCGAAGGGCGAGGCCTGGGCCGTCTCGACGTCGACCAGGCGCACCCGTCGGGCCGCGACGGCGTCCATCAGCTGCACCAGCGCCGGCAGGTCGAAGGCGTCCTGCAGGCACTCGCGCATCGCCTCGACGACGATGGGGAACTCGCGGTAGCCGGCCGCCACGGCCAGCAGCTGTGCCGCCTTGTGCCGCTGCTGCCACAGCGGCGAACGCCGGCCGGGGCTCCTGCGCGGCAGGAGCAGGGCGCGGGCAGCGCACTCGCGGAACCGGGCGGCGAACAGGGCCGAGCCGAAGACCTGCTCGGTGACGACGGACTCGACGTCCCCGGCCCCGATCACCAGCAGGGAGGAGTCGGGCGGTGCCGAATCGACGTCGGGCAGCTGGATGATGATGCCGTCGTTCGTCGCGTTCACGTGCGTCTCGACGCCGTAGCGGTCGGCGAGCCCGGCCCGGATCGCGAGCGCCCACGGCGCGAGGACGCTCATGCCCAGCGCGCTGTGCACGCACAGGCGCCAGTCGCCGATCTCGTCGCGGAACCGTTCGACGACGATCGTGCGGTCGTCCGGCAGGACGCCGGTGGCCTCGCGCTGCTCGTCGAGGTAGGTCATGAGATTGCTGCTGGCGTTCGGGTCGAGGCCGCCGGCCCCGAGCCGGGCGAGGGCCGCGGCGCGCTCGGCGGAACCGAGCTCGCGGATGCGCGCCCCGATCGCCCGACCCAGCTCGGCCGAGCGCGACAGCGAGTCGCCGTGCCAGAAGGGGAGCCGGCCGGGCCGGCCCGGCGCGGGCGTGACGATGACCTGCGAGGGGGTGATCTCCTCGATGCGCCAGCTGCTCGTGCCGAGGGTGAAGACGTCCCCCACACGGGACTCGAAGACCATCTCCTCGTCGAGCTCGCCGACCCGGCGGCCCGGCACGTGCCGGCCGGAGGCGTTCTCGGTGCCCATGAGGAAGACGCCGTACAGGCCGCGGTCGGGGATCGTGCCGCCGCTGGTTGTGACGAGCCGTTTCGCGCCTGGCAGGGCCTCCACCGAGCCGCTCAGCCGGTCCCAGTGGACGCGCGGGCGCAGCTCGGCGAAGTCCTCGCTCGGGTACTGGCCGGCGAGCATGTCGAGGACCGAGTCGAACGCCGAGCGGGGCAGGGCGGTGTACGGCCGGGCCCTGCGCACGAGGGCGTACAGCTCGTCGGCCGTCACCGGCCCGGCCAGGCAGGCGGAGACGATCTGCTGGGCGAGCACGTCGAGCGGATTGCGCAGGGCCGGGGTCTGTTCGATGAGGCCGGCGTCCATGCGTTCGGCGACGACGGTGCACTGCAGCACATCGCCGCGCGAGGTGGGGAACATCATGCCCTGCGAGACCGCACCGACCCGGTGGCCTGCGCGGCCGATGCGCTGCAGACCGCTGGAGACCGACGGGGGCGCCTGCACCTGGATGACGAGGTCGACGGCGCCCATGTCGATGCCCAGCTCCAGCGAGCTGGTGGCCACGACGCAGGCCAGTCGCCCGGCCTTGAGGTCATCCTCGATCTGGGCCCGGCGCGTCTTGCTGATCGAACCGTGGTGGGCGCAGGCGATGACCGGGACCCGGGTGTCGTCCATGCCCTTCGAGACGGCCGAGGCGATCATCAGCTGGGCCGGCGGCTCGACGTCCTCGTCGGGCACCCCGAGATCGGCCGCGTGCAGCTCGTTGAGATGGGCCGTGAGCCGTTCGGCGCTCTGGCGTGAGTTGACGAAGCAGATGGTGGAGCGGTGCGCGTGCACCAGGTCGAGGATCCGCCGTTCGATCGGCGGCCACATCGACTGACGCACCGTCCCGGCCCCCTGGTCCCCGGCGGGCTTCTCGACCCGCAGCTGCGTCATGTCCTCGACCGGCACCTCGATGCGCAGCTCACGGGCCTTGGCGGCCGGGGGGTCGATGATCTGCACGGGGCGGTCGCCGCCCAGGAACTGCGCGACCCGCTCGGGCGGGCGGACGGTGGCCGACAGGCCGATGCGCTGGAAGTCGCCGTTGCGCTGCATCGCCGACAGGCGCTCCAGGCTCAGCGCCAGGTGCGCGCCGCGCTTGGTACCGGCCAACGAGTGGATCTCGTCGACGATCACCGTGTCGAGGCCGCGCAGGGTGCCCGCCGCCTTGCCCGACAGCATGAGGAAGAGGGACTCGGGCGTGGTGATGAGGATCTGCGGGGGATGGGCGATGAGCCCCCGGCGGTCCTTGGCGGGCGTGTCACCGGAGCGGACCGCGACCGAGACCTCGGGCGCGGGCAGGCCGAGCCGCTCGGCCGTCGTCGCGATGCCGCGCAGCGGCGCGGCGAGATTGCGCTCGACGTCGACGGCGAGGGCCTTCAGCGGTGAGACGTAGAGCACGCGGACGCCCCGGCCGGCGGCCGGCGCGTCGTCGAGGCCACCGGGTCGTGCGCCCGCCTCGTCGACGGGCGCCGCAATGCGCTGCCTGGCCGACGCCTCCCTGGAGAGACGGTCGAGGCTGTGCAGGAAGGCGGCGAGCGTCTTGCCCGAACCGGTGGGCGCGATGACGAGTGCGTGCGCCCCCGAGCCGATGGCGGCCCATGCGGCGGCCTGGGCCCTGGTGGGGGCCTCGAAGACGGAACCGAACCAGGCGCGCGTGGCGGGGCCGAACCCGGCGAGGGGTCCGGCCGGCGTGGCTTCTGGTTCCGTCATGGCACAAGTCTTGCGCGCGGCACCGACAGTTCTCGTAGGGGGAGCTACCTCTCCCGTTCCGGCAGCTCGAGGAAGGCCCACACCGCGCGCCACACCGTCTTGAACGGGACACCGGCCGCCAGGGCCTCACTGGCGGTACGGTTGTCGAGGTCGGTGAGCACGGTCTGGTCGGCCCACACCCGGGCGTAGTCCGCCCCCAGGTGGCGCACCATCCGCCGCCAGAACTCGGTCTCACGCACGCGGCCAGCCTAGCCCGACGAGAGCGACGGCCGGACGCTGGTCTTCGAACGGGTGTTCGTATAGAGTGTGTGTGGACGATCTACCTGCCCGCGAGCCCCGGCTGTCCACAGCCCGGGGTGCAGCGGAGAATTGTCGGACCCCGTCCCTACAGTCACAGGCGTCGAGAGAACCCGTCGGCTCGCCCCGACGTGAGGAGAGGAAGACAGACATGGCCGTTGCAGACCGGCAGAAGGCACTCGAGGCCGCGCTCGCGCAGATCGAGAAGGCCCACGGCAAGGGTTCCGTCATGCGTCTGGGGGACCAGGGGGCCCAGCAGATGGAGAGCATCCCCACCGGCTCGGTGGCGCTCGACATCGCGCTGGGCATCGGTGGGCTCCCGCGCGGCCGGATCGTCGAGATCTACGGCCCCGAGTCCAGCGGCAAGACGACGGTCGCCCTGCACGCGATCGCCAGCGCTCAGGCCGAGGGCGGCATCTGCGCCTTCATCGACGCGGAGCACGCTCTCGACCCCACCTATGCCCATGCCCTCGGCGTCGACACCGATGCGCTGCTCGTCAGCCAGCCCGACAACGGCGAGCAGGCTCTCGAGATCGCCGACACCCTGGTCCGTTCGGGTGCGCTGGCACTGATCGTCGTCGACTCCGTCGCAGCCCTGACCCCACGTGCCGAGATCGAGGGCGAGATGGGTGACAGCCACGTCGGCCTGCAGGCCCGGCTGATGAGTCAGGCCCTCCGCAAGATGACCGGTGCCCTCAAGAACGCCAATACGACAGCCATCTTCATCAACCAGCTGCGCGAGAAGATCGGCGTCATGTTCGGCAATCCCGAGACCACCACCGGCGGGCGTGCCCTGAAGTTCTACGCCTCGGTCCGCCTCGACGTGCGCCGCATCGAGTCCCTCAAGGACGGCGGCGAGGTCGTCGGCAACCGCACCCGCGTCAAGGTCGTCAAGAACAAGGTCGCGCCGCCGTTCAAGCGTGCCGAGTTCGACATCCTCTACGGCAAGGGCATCAGCCGCGAGGGCAGCCTGCTCGACATGGGCGTGGACGCCGGCATCATCCGCAAGGCGGGGGCCTGGTTCACCTATGGCAGCGATCAGCTCGGTCAGGGCAAGGAGAACGCCCGCACCTTCCTCATCGCCCATCCCGAGGTCGCCGACGAGATCGATGGCAGGATCCGCGTCGCACTGGGGCTGGCCCCCGATCCCGACGTGCCCGAGAACGTCGACCCCGAGACCGGTGAGCTGCGCGAGCCGGCGGAGGGCTGAGCGCGGTGACCGGCGGCCCTGTTCCGCAGCGGAGCGACGACCCCGATCGTGACGAGGCCGACGCCGATCCGGTCGAGATCGCCCGGGAGATCGCCCTGCGCCGCCTTGAGCAGCGCGACTACTCACGAGGCGAACTCAGCGAGTACCTGGTGAGGCGGCGCGGCTGTGACCAGGGCGTTGCCGATGAACTGCTCGACCGTCTCGAGGCCGTTGGTCTCGTGGACGACCGGCGTTTCGCCCTCGCCTGGGCGCAGTCGCGCCGTCGCTCCCGCAAACTGTCCCTCAGCGCCATCGCCCGGGAACTGCAGGCCAAGCGCGTCAGCGCTGAGATCATCGCAGAGACACTCTCCGCCAGTGACCAGGACGGCGAGGCCGAGACCGCGCTGGCCCTGGCCCGCTCGAAGGCCCGCGCCATGAGAGGGCTGGACCGCCCGATCGCGTACCGGCGGCTCGCTGCCGCCCTGGCCCGCAGGGGTTACGCCCCCTCGGTCTCCTTCGATGCCGTCGACCGGGCGCTCGCAGAGCTGGACGACTGAGGAGCCCGGCCGAGCTCCTTGACCGCCGTGCGTCATGGAACCGCCGACGAGCTGACGGGAACGAGGTCCCGGGCGAGCATCATGGACATGACCCCCCGCACCCGGCGGCCCCTCGGCGCGCCGGTTACCGGGACGGGGCTATCCTGCCTGCCGTGATGGGCGGGCGGCGGGCCCGCAGGACAACGACTCCTCAGTGAGGCGAAGATGACGTCAGCGATTCTCATCGTGCTCGCGCTGCTCGTCGCCGTCCTGGGAATCCTTCTCGTGCGGACGCTGGGCGTTCTCCGGTCGGGCCCGGGCGACGAACAGGCGTCACAGGGGCCCGGACGGGACACCGGTGGTGGCCGGGCCGATTCCGGGCCCGAACCGCAGGCGGGTGAACTGGCCGAGCGGCTCAGGGCGCTCGAGACCCGGGCCGCGGAGCTGGAGGCCCTGCGCCGCGAGACCGAGGCGGCCCGCGCCCGTGCCGACCAGGCCGAACGGGAACTCCGGGACAGGCTCGCCGAGCTGTCGGAGCGGGAACGATCGGTCATGGAACTCAGCGGCAGGGCCCAGGGGGCCAAGGACGAGGCCGAACAGCTCAAGGCCGAGATCAGCCGGCTGAGCTCGGAGCTGGCCGCCCGCGAGGAGACGCTCCGGGAACGGGGCCGCCGTCTCGACGAGCGGGAGAACCAGCTAGGGGCAGAACGCGCCACCGCGCAGTCCCGCGCCGACCGGCTCGACGCCAGGCAGGAGCAGCTCGAACGGGACAGGAGTGCCCTGGAGACCGAGCGTGAGTCCATCACCGCCGAGCTCGAACGGGTCAGCGGCCTCAGCGCTGCGCAGGCACGGGCAGAACTGATCGCCCAGGCCGAGCAGGCCGCCCGCCGCACGGCTGCCCTCCGGGCCCGGCGCATCGAGGCCGACGCCCAGGCCGACGCGGACCGGATCGCCCGCGGCATCATCACCACGACCATCCAGCGCATCGCCTCCGAGGTCACCAGCGGTGCCGTCGTCACGACCGTCGAGGTGCCCAACGACGAGATGAAGGGTCGCATCATCGGCCGTGAGGGGCGCAACATCCGCGCCTTCGAACAGATCACCGGCGTCAACGTCATGGTCGACGACACCCCCGGTTCGGTGCTGCTCAGCTGCTTCGACCCGGTCCGCCGCGAGATCGCCCGGGTCACCATGGCCGAGCTCATCGCCGACGGCCGCATTCACCCGGCGCGCATCGAGGAGGTCCACGGGCGCTGCACCGAACAGGTCATGGCCGGATGCCGTCGGCTGGGGGAGCAGGCCTGCCTCGACCTGGGGTTCGCAGACATCGACCCCGATCTCCACCCGACGATCGGTGCCCTGCGCTACCGCACCAGTTACGGACAGAACGTCCTGGACCACATGCTCGAGTGCGGCCGGATCGCCGGTTCCATCGCGGCCGAACTCGGGCTGGACGTCGACAGCTGCAAGCGCGCGGCCTTCCTGCACGACATCGGCAAGGCCGTCGTCACCGACGGGGCGGGTTCGCACGCCCTCGAGGGCGCTGACCTGCTGCGCCGTCACGGCGAGTCGGATGCGGTCGTCAACGCCGTCGGCTCCCACCACCAGGAGATCGAGCCGGACTGCGTCGAGGCCGTCATCGCCCAGACCGCCGACGCCATCTCCGGGTCACGGCCCGGCGCGCGCCGCGAGAGCCTGGAGGCATATGTCCAGCGCCTCGAGCGTCTGGAGGAGATCGCCGGTTCCCACGAGGGCGTCGACAAGGTCTTCGCCATGCAGGCGGGGCGGGAGGTCCGCGTCATGGTCCTGCCCGAGACCGTCGACGAGGCCGGGAGCATCGAACTCGCCGAGACCATCGCGCACGAGGTCGAGGAGGAACTGACCTACCCCGGCACCATCAGGATCACCGTGGTGAGGGAGACCCGGGCGACCCGGCTCGCCCACTGATGCCTCGCTGTCCCCGGGCCGGCCGCCCCACACGACCGCGGCCCGGCGTGTCGGAGGGAACATTCGACTTCCAGGTCTGCCGGTCGCCTCACACGTCCGCGGTCCGGCGCCGGGCGGTGCCGAGCACCGAGGGCTGCGCGGGCTGCTCCCGCCCGGCCTCGGAGCAGGACCTCGTCACCGGTCGCATGCCGGCTTCTCCCCGCGCGGCCCGGGGAGCGGAGGCAGTGTCATTCCATACTGCGGCTTTGGGTTCGCTTCTCCCCGCGCGGCCCGGGGAGCGGAGTGAGGAGAGGGCTGCTCGCGCCCGTGGCGAACGCCGCCCAGACCCGGGCCGGGGCGCCCGCCGGCCTGCTCCGCGCGGTCGGCTCGGGTTCGGTCGGCTCCGGTCCGGTCCTGGGGTGCGGCGCGCCCGGCCGCGTACCATGGACCCGCCATGGACACGCTCGACGACACCGCAGCCAGCCCCGTCCCCAGGGCAGGGGCCCCGCGCACCTACCAGGTGATCACCTACGGCTGCCAGATGAATGCGCACGACTCCGAACGCATCGCCGGCCTGCTCGAGGACGCCGGCTACGTGCGCGCGCCGGAGCCGGTGCACGGTGAGCTGGCCGAGGCCGACGTCGTCGTCTTCAACACCTGCGCCGTCCGCGAGAACGCGGACAACAGGCTCTACGGCAACCTCGGCCACATGGCCCCCATCAAGGCCAGGCGCCCCGGGATGCAGATCGCCGTGGGCGGCTGCATGGCCCAGAAGGACCGCGACGTGATCACCGACCGGGCCCCCTGGGTCGATGTCGTCTTCGGCACCAACAACATCGGCTCCCTGCCGATCCTGCTGGAGCGCTCCCGGATCGAGCGGGCCAGCCAGGTGGAGATCACCGAGGCCCTGCAGACCTTCCCGTCCAATCTGCCGACCCGTCGCGAGTCCGCGTACTCGGCATGGGTGTCGATCAGCGTCGGCTGCAACAACACGTGCACCTTCTGCATCGTCCCCGCACTGCGCGGCAAGGAGACCGACCGCCGCCCCGGCGAGATCCTGGCCGAGATCGAGATGCTCGTCGGCCAGGGCGTCCAGGAGATCACCCTGCTCGGGCAGAACGTGAACTCCTATGGCGTGCAGTTCGGCGATCGCGCCGCCTTCGCCAAGCTCCTGCGCGCCTGCGGCGACGTCGCGGGACTGGAGCGGGTACGGTTCACCAGCCCGCACCCGGCAGCCTTCACCGACGACGTCATCGAGGCCATGGCCGCCACGCCGAACGTCATGCACCAGCTGCACATGCCTCTGCAGTCCGGGTCTGACCGGGTGCTCAGGGACATGCGGCGCTCCTACCGCGCCACGAAGTTCCTGGGCATCCTCGACCGGGTCCGCGCCGCCATGCCCGACGCCGCGATCAGCACCGACATCATCGTCGGCTTCCCCGGCGAGACCGACGAGGACTTCGAGGCCACCATGGACGTGGTGCGCCGCTCCCGCTTCGCCAACGCCTTCACCTTCCAGTACTCGGTGCGCCCCGGCACACCGGCCGGGGCACGCCCCGACCAGGTGCCCCCACGGATCGTCCAGGAGCGCTACGAGCGCCTCATCGAACTGCAGGAGAAGATCAGCTGGGAGCAGAACAGGACCTTCGAGCAACGCACGGTCGAGGTCATGTTCGCCACCGGCGAGGGGCGTAAGGACGACGAGCGCGAGCGCATGTCCGGGCGCGCCCGCGACAACCGGCTCGTCCACGTCGCCGTACCCGCCGACCCGGCTCAGCGCCCCCGCCCCGGTGACATCGCCGAGGTCGAGATCACCCGCGGCGCCCCCCACTACCTGGTCGCCGACGCCCCCCTGCGCAATCTGCGGCGCACCCGCGGCGGTGACGCCTGGGCCGCCCGTCACGATCCCGAGGCCACGCCCACCGGCATCGGCCTGGGACTGCCGGCCGTGCCACGCGCATGAGTACCGTACCGCTGGTCGTCATCATCGGCCCGACCGCTTCGGGCAAGTCAGCCCTGGCCGTCGCCCTGGCCCGCCTGCTCCTCCAGGAGGGCCGCCCCGCTCAGATCGTCAACGCCGACTCCATGGCCCTCTACCGGGGCATGGACATCGGAACGGCCAAGCCCTCACCGGCTGAACGCGGCGGCATCCCCCATCACCTCATCGACGTCCTCGACGTGCGCGAGACGAGCACCGTCGCGGCATTCCAGGCCATGGCCCGCACCCTGATCGCGGAGCTGCGCGACCAGGGCATCCTGCCGATCCTGGTCGGCGGCTCCAGCCTGTACGCCCGTGCGGTCGTCGACGACTTCGAGTTCCCCGGCACCGACCCCCGGGTGCGGGCCCGCTGGGAGGCCGAGCTCGAACGGCTCGGCGCGGCAGGCCTGCACGAGGTCCTGGCCGCCACCGCTCCCGAGGCCGCCCGGGCGATCCTGCCGGGCAACGGCCGGCGCATCGTCAGGGCCCTGGAGGTCATCGAACTGACCGGTCACTACAACCCGCACCTGCCCGAGCCGCGTTATCTGCTCGAGAACGTCCACCAGTACGGCCTGGAACTCGACCGCGATCTCATGGACGAACGCATCGCCGCCCGCGTCCACGCCATGTTCGACCAGGGCCTGGTCGAGGAGACCCGGCTGCTGGCCGACGCCGGCCTGCGCGAGGGCGCCACGGCCAGCCGGGCCCTCGGCTACCGGCAGGTGCTCGACCTTCTCGACGGGCGCATCGACGACGAGCAGGCGATCGAGTCGACCATCGACGGCACCAGGCGCTTCGCCCGCAAACAGCTCGCCTGGTTCCGCCGCGACCCGCGCATCACATGGCTGCCGGCCACCGAGCCCGGGCTGGCGCAGAGGATCGCAGCCGAGCTGCGCCACACGGACCGGGGCTGAGGGCTCCCGCGGCGGCCGTTGCGGGGGAGCCGCCGGCCTGGACCGGGGTGGGAGAATGAGTCACATGGACACCTGGGGTTTCGCCAAGGGGCACGGCACGCACAACGACTTCGTCCTGCTCAAGGACCGCACCGGCTCCGTCCCGCTGACCGCCGAGCAGGTGCGCTTCCTGTGCGACCGCCACGGCGGTATCGGCGCTGACGGCGTCATCCGCGCCATCAAGGCCGCTCACGTGCCCGAGTGGGACGGGGACGCGGACCTGTGGTTCATGGACTACCGCAACGCCGACGGCTCACTCGCCGAGATGTGCGGCAACGGTCTGCGCGTCTTCGGACGGTTCCTCATGGAGGAGGGGCTCGCCGACTCCAACGACCTCGTCATCGCCACGCGCGCCGGGCTGCGCGGGGTGCGCGAGCTGCCCGACGGACGCCTGTGCGCGCAGCTGGGCGCCGTCCGGGTCGGCGCCCAGCCCACCTGGGTGAGCCTCGACGGCGTCCGTCACGAGGCCACTGTCGTGGACGTCGGCAACCCGCACGCCGTCGTCCTGCTCGACGACGACGTCGACCTGGCGCAGCTGGACCTGACCCGGGCCCCGCAGCTCGACCCGGACGTCTTCCCGTCCGGGGCCAACGTCGAGTTCGTCCACGCCAACGACGAGCACGACCTGTCGATGCGCGTCCACGAGCGCGGATCCGGCGAGACCCTCTCGTGCGGCACCGGCGTCGCCGCCACCGCCGCAGCCCAGGCCAGCGCCCACGGCGCACTGGCAGGCCGGTTCACGGTCACCGTGCCCGGCGGCCGGCTCGAGGTGGTCCTCGACGGTGACCGGGCCGAGCTCATCGGTCCGGCCGTCATCATCGCCCGCGGCGAGGTCCTCGTCCCCGACCGCGCCGATCACCTGGTCACCGCGGGCCCCAGGACCCGGCCGGAGCGGTCATGACGGGCAGCGGTCCGTTCCTCCCGGGCGAGAGCGGGTACGACGGCGACCAGCAGGACCTCGCCGACCGCATGGCGCTCACCCGCGTCCCCGGGATGTCCACCGAGCTTCAGGACGAGAGCGAGGTCGAGTACCGCCGGCTGCGGCTGGAACGGGTCGTCCTCATCAGCGTGTGGACAACCGGGACGGCCGTGGAGGCGCAGAACGCCCTGGGTGAACTCAAGGCGCTCGCCGAGACCGCCGGCTCCCAGGTGCTCGAGGGCCTCATCCAGCGTCGTTCCCGCCCCGATGCCGCCACCTACCTGGGTTCGGGCAAGGTCGACGAGCTGCGTGAGATCGTCGTCGCGACCGGCGCCGACACGGTCATCGCCGACGGCGAGCTGAGCCCGGCCCAGCTGCGCAATCTCGAGGACCGGGTGGGGGTCAAGGTGGTCGACCGTACCGCGCTCATCCTCGACATCTTCGCCCAGCACGCTCGCAGCGTCGAGGGCCGGACCCAGGTCGAGCTGGCCCAGCTCAGCTATCTCAAGCAGCGCCTGCGCGGCTGGGGCGACTCGCTCTCGCGCCAGGTGGGCGGCCGCGCCGCCTCGGGGCTCGGCATCGGCGGCCGCGGCCCCGGCGAGACCAAGCTCGAGACCGACCGGCGCCGCATCAACACGCGCATCGCGCTGCTGCGCCGCAAACTGCGCGACATGGACGCCACCCGAGCCATCGGCCGTGCGGACCGCCGCCGCAACCGCATACCCTCGGCCGCCATCGTCGGCTACACGAACGCCGGCAAGAGTTCGCTGCTCAACCGGCTGACCGGCGCCGGCGTGCTCGTCGAGGACGCGCTGTTCGCCACCCTCGACCCGACGACGCGGCGCTGCAGGGCCGCCGACGGGCGCGTCTACACGATGACCGACACCGTGGGCTTCGTGAGGCATCTGCCGACCGACCTGGTCGAGGCATTCCGTTCCACCCTCGAGGAGTCGGTGCAGGCCGATCTGCTCGTCCACGTCGTCGACGGTTCCGACCCCGATCCGGAAGGCCAGATCCAGGCCGTCCGAGGGGTCCTCACCGACATCGGCGCGGGGCAGCGGCCCGAACTTCTCGTCGTCAACAAGACCGACCTGGCCGACCCGGACGTCCTCGCCCGGCTCCGGGCCGAGTACCCCGATGCCGTCCTGGTCAGCGCGCGCACCGGAGACGGCGTGGAGCAGCTGCGGGCCGCCGTGGAGTCGCGGTTGCCCGTGCCGCACGAGCGGGTCGACGTGCTCATCCCCTGGGACCGCGGAGACCTCGTCGACCGGGTCCACCGCTTCGGCGAGATCGAGTCCGACGAGTATCTCCAGGACGGCACCCGACTCGTCGCCAGGGTGCACGCCGATCTGGCCGCCGAACTCGCCGGATTCGCGCTGCCACGGTGAGCCGCCACCGGTACCGGCCGGGGGCGCGGGCGACATAGGCTGTGCCGGTGACCCAGCCTCTGCACGCCCGCGTCCTCGATGCCGCCGTCGCGGCCATCGGGGGATCGGCGCGCCCGGGGCAGCGGGCGATGGCCGACGCCGTCGCCCGGGCCCTCACCGAGCACACCCAGCTGCTCGTCCAGGCCGGTACCGGCACCGGCAAGTCGCTCGGTTACCTGGCGCCCGCGCTCGTGCACGCCCAGACCCAGGGCGCCAGGATCGTCGTCGCCACCGCAACCCTTGCCCTGCAGAGCCAGCTGGCCGGCAAGGACGTGCCCGACGCGGCGCGCGCGGTCGCCGAGGTGACCGGCAGCCGGCCAACGGCCGCCGTCGTCAAGGGACGCGCCAACCACGCCTGCCTCATGCGGGCCCGCGGGGGTGCGGCCCCGGGCCAGTCGAGCCTGCTCAGCGCCGAGGACCTGACCGGGGCCGCCCACGGCGCCCGGCGAGGCGCCGAGACCGAACTGGGGGCCGAGGTCCTCGCCCTGCGCACCTGGGTCGAGGAACAGGCCGCTGAAGGCGGCCTGGCCGACCGGGACGACGCGCCGGCCCACTCCGCGCGGGCCTGGGCGCAGGTCTCCATCGGCTCCCGCGAGTGCCTCGGGACGCGCTGCCCCTTCCATGACGAGTGTTTCGTCGAGACGGCCCGGGCCAGGGCGCGTCACGTGGATCTCGTGATCACCAACCATGCCCTGCTGGCCATCGACGCGATGAGCTCCAGCAACGTGCTGGGCGAGTACGACGCCGTCATCGTCGACGAGGCCCACGAACTCACCGACCGGGTCACCGGGGCCGCCAGCGCCGAACTCGGTCCCCAGCACGTCGAGCGCGTGGCCCGTCGGGGCGCCGACTGGCTCGACGACGAGACCGCCCTCGAGCTGCTCGAGACGGCCGATGCCCTGCGCGGGGCACTCGAGGACACCGAACCGGGCAGGCTCACCCCGGCGAGCACGGGCCTCGCCGAGACGATCGGACGTGTCCGCGACACGGCTCGCCGGGCCGGACGACAACTGGCCCAGAGCGGGTCCAGGTCCCAGCAGGAACCGGAGCGCATCGCCACGTCCGCGGCCGCCCTGGAGATCTTCGAGACCGCCGAACGGATGGCCGCCCTGTCCGAGGACGACGTCACCTGGGTCAGCGAGCGGGAGCGTTCCGGCCGCTGGCTCACCGTCGCCCCGCTGTCGGTCGCCGGCCTGCTGCGCGGCGCCGTCCTGGCCCGGGCCACGACCGTGCTGACCAGCGCCACGCTCACCCTCGGCGGCTCCTTCGAGGCCATGGCGCAGCAGACCGGACTGCGTTCCGCCGAACGCCTCGGCACCGACGAGGTCCCCGGCGACGCCGGTTCCCAGGAGGACCCGGGCGCCTGGCTGCCCTGGCGGGGCATCGACGTCGGCTCGCCCTTCGACTACGCCAGGCAGGCCATCCTGTACGTCGCCGCGGACCTGGCCCGGCCGGGCCGCGAAGGAATCGGGGAGGACGCGCTCACCCAGCTCACCGAACTCGTCCGGGCCAGCGGCGGTCACGCGCTGGGGCTGTTCAGCTCCCGGCGCGCCGCGGAGGCCGCGGCCCGTCACGTACGCCGGGAACTGCCCGGGCTGACGGTCCTGTGCCAGGGCGATGCGCAGCTGCCCGAACTCACCCGCCGTTTCGTTGCCGAACCGGTGACCAGCCTGTTCGGCACCATGTCGCTGTGGCAGGGCATCGACGCGCCCGGTGACACCTGCCGGCTCGTCGTCATCGACCGCATCCCGTTCCCGCGACCCGACGATCCGCTCGCCCAGGCCCGCCAGCAGGCCGTCACGAGGGCGGGCGGCAACGGTTTCATGCGGATCGCAGCCTCGCACGCCGCCCTGCGGCTGGCCCAGGGCGCCGGGCGGCTGATCAGGCGGGCCGACGACAGGGGCGTCGTGGCCGTCCTGGACCCTCGCCTGGTCTCGGCCCGGTACGCCTCGTACCTGCGCAGCTCGCTGCCGGAGTTCTGGACGACGACGGATCTGGAGCGCACGCTCGGGGCGCTGCGCAGGCTCGCCGGCAGCGGCTGAGACGGCGCCGGCTCAGAGGCGGCGCAGCACCGCGACGATCCTGCCGAGGATGGTGGCCTGGTCGCCGTCGATCGGTTCGTAGCCCTCGTTGTGCGGGAGCAGCCGGACGTGGCCGTCGGCGCGGCGAAACTCCTTGACCGTGGCCTCGTCGTCGATCATGGCGGCGACGAAGTCGCCGTTGTCCGCAGTGGGCTGCTGGCGGACGACGACGTAGTCGCCGTCGCAGATCGCGGCCTCGACCATCGAGTCGCCGTGCACCTCGAGCAGGAAGACCGTGCCCGAGCCGACCAGATCGCGTGGCAGGGGCATGACCTGCTCGACCTGCTCGGTGGCCAGGATCGGTGTCCCCGCCGCGATGGCCCCGACCAGGGGGACGTTGACGGCCTCGGGGAAGGCATCACCCAGGTCGGTGGGGTCGAACGCCTCGCCGGACTCGTCGGATCGCGGCAGGACGACTTCGAGAGCCCGGGGGCGTTTCGGGTCGCGGCGCAGGAAGCCCCGTGACTCCAGCACCCTGAGCTGGTGGGCGACGCTCGAGGGACTGGTCAGGCCGACCGCCTCACCCATCTCGCGGATGCTCGGCGGGTAGCCCCGGACGTCGACGCTGGTGCGGATGTAGTCGAGGATGAGGCGCTGACGCCGGCTCAGCTGATCCAGATCGGGAGCCGCCGTCCGCTCCTCGCCGGGGGCGATGGAGCGGTTGACCTGGCGCCTGGGGCTGCTCGCCCTCAACTCCGCGTCGATGCGCTCCTTGCTCGGCCGGCCGGCCTTGCGGGGAGCCCCGGCTGCGGAGGGATGGCGTGGTGTGCCCATGGCCGAATGCTACGCCCCGACAGCCCGGAATCAAACGACTGTTCGAGTTCGCGTGTCGGTGGGATGACCCGGGTCGTGCGTGACGGGTTCGAGTGGTCCTCGCGGCGACCTGAGATTGCTGAGGGTTGCGAGGACCGTGTCGTGCGAGGGATCGAAGGCGGCTTTCCTGGCCGCGGTGGATGAGTGTGACCAGAACGTGCGGACAGCGGCTCGACGGGCGGGTGCGGGTCCGAACGGTGCCCATGCGTGGGTGTCAGAGGCCCCGGTCCGCTGCCGGCGCCGCATCGCGGCCGGGAAATGTCAGTGCCGGCTGCTTCACTCGTGCTGTCCGGATCTGACCGGCGGGTCTCATTCGGGATGGGGTCCGGGAGCCCTGGACATCTCGAACAGATGTACTATTCTGTTGTCTCGAACAGATGTTCGAAGAGTGCTGGGTCTCTCGGGCGGAAGAGTTCACCACTGGCAGGAGGTCGACATGGATCAGGTCATCAGTGCCGTGCGCGGCGCTCAGGAGTCCGTCACCATCCCGGCCGGGTCGGGCGTGCGCGGCGCCGTGCACGGTTCGCTCGGCCGTCCGGTGCAACCGGCCGTCCCCGCTCGGCCTCACCAGCCCGTTCCGCCCGCGGCCCGTCCTGCTGGCCGGCCCGGGGTCTCGCTGATCCCGATCCGGCTGGAGGGCGGGGCCCGCTCGTGTCGGCTCTGCGGGGACGAGGCGTCCCGGGGGCCGGGTCGTGAACCGGTCGATGATGCCGAGCACGTCCAGGTGCTCAGCGCCGAGTTGCTGGCAGCGGCCTGCGCCGCTCCCCGCCGCGTTCCGGCGGCTCCGCGGGGAACCGGGCGCGTCGTGTCCGCTGGGGCTTGCGGCGGGTGGCGCCTGACCGAGCGCGGTGCCGCCGTCATTGTGACGTGCTTCGTCGCAGCGGTCGTGCTGGGCCTCGGGGGAGTGGTGCACTCGTTCCTCGCGATCCCCGATGAGCCGGTCGAGGCCGGGTCTGTTGCCGTCCAGGTGGACCGGGGGCGCTGACCCGGCTGTGGTGCGACGCGCCGAGACGCGTTCGCGTCGGGCATGATTTCCCGATTCTGTCGCCGCGTCTCCCGGGGGGATTCCCGCTGTTCGTCTCGTGCGTGCTGACCAGGGGTGCTGCGGTGCTCGCGGGGTGATGGGCGCTCGGCGGCGCCTGTTCCGGTGAGAAGGCCGTCCGGGTCGGGTGGGCCGCGGGTCTCCGGTGGCCCGGTCAGAGGGTGTACGGTGTACCCACATCTAGTAGTTACACGTCTGTTGTTCGTCCACAGGTTGTGGTTCTTGTCCACAGGATGCCCACAGGGCTCCACGGGACATCCACAAGGTGGTGTGGACGTTCACGGGCTGTTCGATCCAGACGAGGGGTTGAAGGCATGCGCTGCCCGTACTGCCACAACTGTGACTCCCGTGTCCTCGACTCGCGGGTCGCCGAGGGTGGCGCGAGCATCCGCAGGCGCCGGCAGTGCCTGGCCTGCGAGCGGCGTTTCACGACGATCGAACGGATGCAACTCGTGGTCGTCAAGAAGTCCGGAGTCGTGGAGCCCTTCAACCGGGACAAGGTGATCAGCGGGGTTCGCAAGGCATGCAAGGGCAGGCCCGTCACCGAGACCCAGCTGGCGCGGCTCGGCCAGCAGGTCGAGGAGTCGCTGCGGGCCAGCGGCATGGCCGAGATCCCGTCCGATCAGGTGGGCGTGGCGATCCTCGGGCCGCTGAGCCGACTCGACGCCGTCGCCTATCTTCGGTTCGCCAGCGTCTACCAGCACTTCCAGTGCGTGGACGACTTCGAGGCCGAGATCGCCAAGTTGCGGGCGGCCGAGCAGGAGCAGCAGACCATCGACGACTGAACCTCGGGTGCGCCAGGACCCGTTGCCCGGGATCCCGCGCGCTCTCACACCACGACAACCGAATAGTGAGCTGAGAAACACAATGAGATGTCGGGCGGTACCGACCGAGAACCCATACGGAGAGGGAACGATGACACAGACTGTGGCCACGACCGAGACCAGCGACAAGAAGTCCGCCGGCCTCACGGTTGAGCGCACCTTCAGCACGGCTGGTGTGCATCCCTACGACGAGGTCACCTGGCAGCGGCGTGACGTGGTGCAGACCAACTGGAAGACCGGCGAGACCGTCTTCCAGCAGAAGGACGTCGAGTTCCCCGACTTCTGGAGCGTCAACGCCTCCACCATCGTCACCACCAAGTACTTCCGTGGCGCGGTCGGCACCGACAAGCGCGAGTCGAGCCTGCGCCAGCTCATCGACCGCGTGGTGAACACCTACACCGAGACCGGCCGGACCCGTGGCTACTTCGCCTCGGACGAGGACGCCCAGGTCTTCGGCGAGGAGCTCACCTGGCTGCTCCTGCACCAGTACTTCTCCTTCAACTCCCCGGTGTGGTTCAACGTCGGCACCGAGAGCCCGCAGCAGGTCAGCGCCTGCTTCATCCTCTCGGTCGACGACTCCATGGAGTCGATCCTGAACTGGTACCGCGAGGAGGGCATGATCTTCAAGGGCGGCTCGGGCGCCGGCCTCAACCTCTCCCGGATCCGCTCGTCGAAGGAGCTGCTGCGCTCCAGCGGCGGCACCGCATCCGGTCCCGTCAGCTTCATGCGCGGCGCGGACGCCTCGGCCGGCACCATCAAGTCCGGTGGCGCCACCCGCCGGGCCGCCAAGATGGTCGTCCTCGACGTCGACCACCCCGACATCGAGGAGTTCATCGAGACCAAGGCGCGCGAGGAGGACAAGATCCGCGCCCTGCGCGACGCGGGCTTCGACATGGACCTGGGGGGCGCCGACATCACCTCGGTGCAGTACCAGAACGCCAACAACTCGGTGCGCGTCTCCGACGCCTTCATGCAGGCCGTCGAGGCCGGCACGAGGTTCGGGCTGCGTGCCCGCACCACCGGCGAGATCATCGAGCAGGTCGACGCCCGTGAGCTCTTCGGCAAGATCGCCCAGGCCGCCTGGGAGTGCGCCGACCCGGGCATCCAGTACGACGACACGATCAACGCCTGGCACACCAACCCGGCCTCCGGCCGGATCAATGCCTCGAATCCCTGCTCTGAGTACATGAGCCTGGACAACTCCTCCTGCAACCTGGCCAGCCTCAACCTGCTCAAGTTCCTGCGCGAGGACGACACCTTCGACACCGAGCTGTTCGCGAAGGCCGTCGAGGTGATCATCACCGCCATGGACATCTCGATCTGCTTCGCGGACTTCCCGACCGAGGCCATCGCCGAGACCACCCGGAACTACCGCCAGCTGGGCATCGGCTACGCAAATCTCGGCGCCCTGCTCATGGCCCTCGGCAAGGGCTATGACTCCGAGGGCGGCCGTACCCTGGCCGCGGCCATCACCTCGCTGATGACCGCTGCCGCCTACCGCCGCAGCGCCGAGCTGGCGGCCGTCGTCGGCCCGTACAACGGCTACGCGCCCAACGCCGAGGCCCACCTGGGAGTCATCGCCAAGCACGGCGAGGCCAGCAGCCGGATTCGTCCCTTCACCGCCCTCGACGGCGAGATCCACGAGGCCGCCACCGCCCAGTGGGCCGCTGCCGCCGAACTCGGCGCCAAGAACGGCTACCGCAACGCCCAGGCCTCGGTGCTGGCCCCGACCGGCACCATCGGCTTCATGATGGACTGCGACACCACCGGCATCGAACCGGACTTCTCCCTGGTCAAGTTCAAGAAGCTCGTCGGCGGCTCCTCGATGCAGATCGTCAACGGCACCGTCTCCCGCGCCCTGAAGAACCTCGGCTACGACGAGGCCGCCGTCGACGAGATCGTCGGCTACGTGGCCGACAACGGCAATGTCGTGGGTGCCCCCGGCCTGGCCCAGGAGCACTACGAGGTCTTCGACACCGCCATGGGCGTGCGCGCCATCGAGCCGATGGGCCATGTGCGCATGATGGCCGCCGTTCAGCCCTTCATCTCGGGCGCCATCTCCAAGACGGTCAACATGCCCGAGAGCGCCACTGTCGAGGACATCGCCGAGGTCTACCGGCAGGGCTGGAAGCTCGGCCTGAAGGCGCTGGCCGTCTACCGCGACAACTGCAAGGTCGGTCAGCCGCTGAGCGCCGGTTCCGAGGGCAAGGACGACAACAAGAAGTCCGAGACCGAGGCGCCCAAGCCGGAGGTCCGTGTCGAGTACCGCCCTCGCCGCCGTCGCCTGCCCAAGAGCCGTGCCGGACGCACCACCAGTTTCTCGGTGGCCGGAGCCGAGGGCTACATCACCACCGGCGCCTACGAGAACGGCAAGCTGGGTGAGATCTTCCTCAAGCTCGGCAAGCAGGGTTCCACCCTCGCCGGTGTCATGGACGCCTTCTCGATCGCCGTCTCCATCGGCCTGCAGTACGGCGTGCCGCTCGAGGGCTTCGTCCAGAAGTTCACCAACCTGAAGTTCGAGCCCGCCGGCATGACCGACGACCCGGACGTGCGCATCGCCCAGTCGATCCTCGACTACGTCTTCCGCCGTCTGGCCCTGGACTACCTCGACTTCGACGAGCGCGCCGAGCTCGGCATCTACACCGCCGCGGAGCGAGCCCACTACGTCGAGACCGGCTCCTATCTGTCAGAGGAGGAGGAGGCCGAGCTGCCCGAGAGCGAGCAGCTCAAGAACGATGCCGGGGACGACCTCGAGGTGGATGCCGGTGGCGCCCGCCAGCCCAGCCTCATCGACCCGCCGTTCCCCGTCCGGCCCGGTGCGCCGCACACGACGACGGAGATGATGGAGAAGATCACGGGCACCGCGTTCGACGCGCCGCTGTGCATGACCTGCGGCACGAAGATGCGCCCCAGCGGCTCCTGCTACGTCTGCGAGGGCTGCGGGTCCACCAGCGGCTGCAGCTGATCCGGAGACGAACCAGGAGCCGGGAACCCGGGTTCCCGGCTCCTGGCGCGCCGGGTCCCCGAACCGGCCGAGACGTCCCGGCTCCCGTGCCACGGCTGTTCGAGGCGTCCGGCTGGATCCCCGGGCAGTCGGCTCCCGGGCTCGGGCTCTGGCCGGCCCGGGCCGGCTCCTGCCTGGCCCTGACGGCTCACAGCCCCAGGAACTCCTTGATCGCCGGCAACTCGCGGCGGGCCTGCGCCCGGCCGGCGGCATGGCTGGCGGCCAGGCGCGCCACGTCGCGTTCACCGTTGTCGACCGGCATGGTGTCGGGGACGAACAGGAAGGCCCGGCCGGCGGCCTCGAGTTCGAACAGCTCCTCCCGGACCGCGTTGTAACCCTCGTGGCGGTGCATGAGGGCATCGACCACTGCCGGGTACTTGCGGAAGAGGGCACGGTAGAGCGCCGCCTGCGTACGGCTGGGAGGCGGCTTGACGTAGCCGCGGTCACGGGTGAGGACCACCAGGAACCTGTCGAAGCCCGCAGCCTGGGCCCGGTCGAGCCCGATGCCGCCGTCAGGGCCGAGCGCGCCGTCGACGTAGTCCAGGCCCCCGATCGTGACGGTCGGCATGAGCCCTGGCATCGTCGAGGAGGCCCGTACCCGCACCATGAGGTCGTCCATGGTGGGCGTGTCGGCCTTGGTGAACCAGACCTGCTCGCCGGTGTCGCAGCGGAACGCGCCGAAGTTCGGCTGGGCCGGGTTCGCGCGGTAGGTCGCGAAGTCGAAGGGCAGCGCCTGCCCCGGCCCGCCGGTGCGTTGGTAGATGTACTCGGCGTTGAACCAGCCCTTGCCCTGCACGAGCGTGTCGAACCCGCCGAAGTGCGGGTCGGCCGCCAGGTCGACGAAACTCGCCCGGGCCCTGGCCGGGTCGCGCGACAGGTAGTTCGCCGTGTTGCTGGACCCTGCGGAGATGCCGGCGACCCAGTCGACGAAGACCTCGGCCCGGATCAGCTCGGCGACCAGCGCACTGGTGTAACTGACCCGCATGCCGCCGCCCTCGAAGATGAGCGCGGTATCGGTCACATTGCTGCTCGGCGCGCCGGAGGCGCCCTGGGGATCTGTCACCCGCCCATTGTCCCAGCCCCCATCGGATCGGCGCAGGGCATCTGATCAGCGGACACGGCTCCTGCGCCGGTCCGCCGCCGGGGACCGCCGCGTTCCGGGAACGCCTCTGCCCGCTTCCGCGCGCCGGTCCGCTGCGGGGCCCGGGCGGCGCGCATCGGTGCAATTACGGACCGGGATCGTGCACAAACGGGCGCCCGGGCGAGAGTGTGCGGGCCCGCCCCACTAACCTGTCGTGCGTACACCGTGCCAACCGGAGCTGCTTGGAGGTTCGTATGGCTGATCTGACCGTCGACGTCGTCGTCATCGGCGGCGGCGCGACCGGCGCGGGAGTCGCCCGCGACGTCGCGATGCGGGGCCTGAGCGTGGTTCTCGTCGACCGGGCCGACCTGGCCCAGGGCACCACCGCCCGCTACCACGGCCTGCTCCACTCCGGAGGGCGCTACGTGGTCTCCGACCCGGAGTCGGCGCGCGAGTGCGCCGAGGAGAACAGGATCGTCACCCGGATCCATGCGAACGCCGTCGAGCAGACCGGTGGCCTGTTCGTCGTCACCCCGGACGACTCCGAGGAGTACTCCGACGGTTTCCTCGCCGCCGCGGCCAGCGCCCACGTGCCGGCCGAGGAGATCACCGTCGCCCAGGCCCTCGCCCGCGAGCCCCGCCTCAACCCCGGCATCAAACGGGCCTTCGCCGTGCTCGACGGCACCGTCGACGGCTGGGCGATGGTCCGCGGCGCGGCCGAGTCGGCCCGCGAGTACGGTGCGCGCGTCCTGCCCTACCACGAGGTCACCGCAATCCATCGCGATGGTGACCGTGTCGCCGGCGTCACCGTCCGCGACGTCAAGGCCGGCGGCCACCGGCGGATCGCCTGCCGTTTCGTCATGAACGCAGCCGGCCCCTGGGCGGGTCGGGTCGCCGCCCTGGCGGGCTGTGAGGACGTCGACGTCGTGCCCGGCCGGGGCATCATGATCGCGATGAACCACCGCCTGGTGAACACGGTCATCAACCGCTGCATCAAGCCCGCCGACGGCGACATCCTCGTCCCCGTGCACACGGTGTCCATCATCGGCACGACCGACGTGAAGGCCACCGATCCCGACAAGCTGCCGATCCCGCGCGCCGAGGTGCAGCAGATGCTCGACGCCGGCGAGGCCCTCGTGCCGGGATTCCGCCGGGCCCGCGCCGTGCACGCCTGGGCTGGGGCCCGGCCGCTGGTCAAGGACACCCGCGTCTCGGCCTCCGACACGCGCCACATGAGCCGGGGCATGTCGGTGCTCGACCATGCGAGCCGTGACGGCCTGAAGGGCATGCTCACCATCACCGGCGGCAAGCTCACCACCTACCGCCTCATGGCCGAACGCATCGTCGACCTCATGTGCGAGCAGATGGGTGAGGCCAGGACCTGCCGGACCGCCGACGAGCCCGTCCCCGCGGCCAAGGACACACCGACCTACACAGTGACGCACCGCCTGGCGGACCGGGAGAAGGACCGCCGCGACGACCAGATCATCTGCGAGTGCGAGCTCATGAGCAGGTCGATGTTCCTCGACCTGCTCGCCGAGGACCCGGCGGCCACCCTCGACGACCTGCGGCGTCGGCTGCGTCTGGGCATGGGGCCCTGCCAGGGCGGTTTCTGCTCGACCCGCGCGGCCGGCCTCATGTGCGCGACGGGCGCGCGCAGCAGCGTGCAGGCCACCGCAGAGCTGCGCGGCTTCCTCAAGCACCGCTGGATCGGGCTGTGGCCGATCCTGGCCGGCGGCCAGCTGCGCCAGGCGGCCCTGGACGAGTGGATCGCCCGCGGCACCCTCGACATCGACCACGCCCCGGGCCAGGTCGACCCGGTCGAGCCGTACCCGGTGGGCACCGAGATCGACGAACGCGACCAGGCCCGTGCCGGGGCCGTGGTCGGTGACGAGCAGGAGGTTCCGGCATGAGGGATGTCATCGTCGTCGGTGCCGGTCTGGCCGGCCTGACCGCCGCGCTGCGGCTGCGCCGGGCCGGGCTGCACACCACGCTCGTGCACCTGGGGCGCGGTGGTCTGCAACTCGGGCAGGGCACGATCGACGTGCTCGGCTACCGCCCGAGCCTGGTCGCACACCCGCTCGCAGAGCTGGGTGAGTTCTGCGCGCTCGAGGAGCGTCGCGGCGGCCCCACCCACCCGTACAATCTGCTGGGCGTCGAACCCATCCGCGTCGGCGTGGGCTTCCTCCGCGAGCTCGTCGGCGAGACCCTGGTGGGCGGCATCGAGACGAACGTGCTGCTGCCGACGGCTCTCGGCGGCCTGCGCCCCACCACCTTGTACCCGGCCTCCATGGCCGCCGGCACGGTGAGCCTCGACCCGTCGGACCCCGGCGCCCTGCACGACGGCAGCCGGGTCGTGGTCGTCGGCATCGACCAGCTCAAGGACTTCTCCTGCGAACTCGTCGCCCAGAACCTGGCGACCATCGACCTGCCCGGCGGCGGCCGCCTGGTGACCCGCTCCGCCTCGGTCAGTTTCCCGGGCCGCGGCACCGAGGCCGACTCGAACGCCGTCAACATCGCCCGGGCCCTCGACCGTCCCGACCGGCGCCGGGACTTCGTGTCCGCCCTGAACAGGGTCGCCCGGCGCGGTGAGACCGTCGCCGTGCCGAACGTCTTGGGCCTGGCCGACGAGACCTTCAGGTCGATCGCCGACGGACTCGGCCGGCCCGTCTTCGAGATCCCGCTGCCCCCGCCCGGTGTCGCGGGCATGCGCCTGGCCGACAGGCTCACCGACCTGGCCAGGTCCTACCGCGTCGAGACGATCCTCGGTTCGCGCGTCACCGGCGCCGAGACCGGCCAGGGCAGGGTCCGCTCCCTGACCCTCGGCACGGCCGGGCACGAGACGCACCTCGAGGCCCGGTACGTCCTGCTCGCCCCCGGTGGTTTCGAGTCCGGCGCCATCGAGCTCGACTCGTACGGCACGCTGCACGAGCCGATCCTCGGGCTGCCACTGGCCGTGCCGGACGAGGAGCTCCTCAACGACGGCTGGGCCGGTGAGCAGCCGGTCTTCCGGGTCGGTGTCGCCACCGACCAGACGATGCGGGTCGTCGATCCGCTCAGCGGTGAGACGGTCCACGAGAACCTCTACGCGGCCGGTGGCTTCCTCGCCGGTGCACAGCGCTGGGACGAGAAGTCCGGCGAGGGGATCGCCCTGGCCAGCGCGGTGCGCGCCGCCGATTCGATCATCGAGCAGCTGAAGGAGTCCTGATGAGCACCACGGCAACCGAGCGAGGGCAGGGCGATGCCGGCCGGTCCGGCGAGTCCTTCTCGGTCTGGAACCATCTGAAGAAGGCCAGCCCGCGGCTCAACAACAACCCGAACAGCTACGAGGTCCAGCAGCTCAACCGGCTCTCCCTCGACCAGTGCGTCAAGTGCACGATCTGCGAGACCCAGTGCCCGGTCGCCCGGGTCACCGAGATGTTCGCCGGCCCGAAGTTCGTCGGCCCCCAGGCCGAGCGTTTCCGCAACGGCGAGTCCGTCGACCACACGCTCGACTACTGCTCCAGCTGCGGCATCTGCACGCTGAACTGCCCGCAGGGCGTCAAGATCGCCGAGATGAACTCCATGGCCCGCGCGGTCATGAAGCAGGGCCACATGCCGCTGCGCGATCGCCTCATCACCCAGACCAGCCTCGAGGGCCGGCTGCTGACGCCCGTCGCCCCGCTCGCCAACCGGGCGCTGCGGAACAGGCCGCTGCGCGTAGCCGTCGAGAAGATCATCGGCGTCCACCGGGACGCTCCGATGCCGGTCGCCCAGTCGCAGTCGATCCGCGGTTGGCTCCGGCACCGGGAGGGACCCATGGCCCGCCGCCCCGGTCAGCCGGATCGTGGACCGGTGATCTTCTTCACCGGCTGCGCGGGCACCTACTTCGAGGTCGAGACGAGCAAGAAGACCATCGAGGTGCTCGAACACCTCGGCTACACCGTCATCGTTCCCCGGCAGGGCTGCTGCGGCCTGGCCAGCCAGTCGAACGGGCTGTTCGACCAGGCCCGTTCGTCAGTCGTCAAGCTGGCCGGTGACCTGGCCAAGGGCGGCCGGGACATCCCCGTCGTCTCGAGCTCCGGCTCCTGCGCCGGCATGGTCAAGCACGAGGCACACGAGATCATGGGCGTCGACGACCCGACGGTCATGGACATCGGTGCGCGCATGCGCGAGACCAGCGAGTTCCTCCTCGATCTGCACGACGCCGGTGAACTGCCCACCGACTTCGACCGCATCGAGATGACGATCCCGTACCACGCCCCCTGCCAGCTCAAGGGGCAGGGCATGGGCATGCCCGCCGTCCGGCTGATGGAACTCGTGCCCGGCATCACCGTGGCGGAGTCGGGGGAGAACTGCTGCGGCATCGCCGGCACCTACGGGCTGAAGAAGGAGAAGTTCGAGGTCGCCCAGGCCATCGGCCGGCCCCTCTTCGAGAAGTTCAAGGACTCCGGCGCCGAGCTCGGCGCCTGCGACACGGAGACCTGCCGCTGGCAGATCCGCGCCGGCACCGGCATGGCCGTCGTCCACCCGATCCATGTGATCCACGCCGCCTACGGTCTGTCGGACATCCGCAGCCCCGAGGTCTGAGCCCGGCCGGCCCCTCAGCTCATCGCGAGGACCTGGCGAGCCGTCTGGTCGTCCACGACCAGGTCGGTCATCACCTGCGCCCGCAGGGCGGCCAGCAGCGGCCTGGCCTTCGCGCGTCCGGCGACGACACCGATCCGGCGGGGTATGTGGCGCAGCTGGGTGGGGGTCAGGCCGGAGGCCCGGGTGTTCATCTCGATGTCGGCCCAGGAACCGTTCTGGCGCAGCAGCACCGTGCAGACGTCGCCGACGACCCGGTCACGGGCCATCTGGGCGCGATCCTCCTCGTCGAAGTAGCCCGATTCGTAGACGTGGCTGGGCAGGCCGCCGACCAGCGAGCCGACGCCGAAGACCGCCAGTGAGCACTTCCGCTGGGTGTCCCGCACCCGCATGATCGATCGCTCGCGCCACATGGCGTCGCGCGTGCTCGCGTAGTCGAAGAAGGCCGGCACCGGGAAGAGCACCGAGTGCGCGTTGAAGGCGCTGGCGAAACGCGAGGCGATGTTCGACACGTAGTCGATCCCGGTCGTCGAGTCGTTGGCGGCGCCGTTGAGCTGGACCAGGGTGCAGCCCCGCAGCGGCTTGGCCAGCAGGTGGGCGGCGACGGCGTCGATCGTCGTGCCCCAGGCGATGCCGAGGATCGTGTTGTCCTCCATCGCCTCGCCGATGGCGTTGGCCGCAACCTTGGCGACCCGGTCGAGCCGGGCGATGTCGGAGACCGACTCGCGCACCGAGACCACCTGGGCCTGCACCCCGAAGTGCTCCGCGAACTCCCGTTCGACGTCGGAGGAGGCATCCTGGGGATGGGTGAGGCTGATGCGGACGATACCGGTGTCACGAGCCTGCTTGAGGCTGCGCGAGACGGTCGAACGCGAGACACCGAGCTGGCGGGCGATGGCGTCCATCGACTCGCCCTGCACGTAGTAGAGCACGGCGGCCCGGTACATCTCGTCGTCACGATCCGACACCCTCGCTCGTCCTTCCACCAGGCACCAGCTTCCAGTAAGATTTTATGTTCAACGAGCGATCGGATTCATCCTGCCGTGCCGTCCTCCGGCCTGCACTGTGAGAAGGATCCTCGGCGGCGTAGGCTCGGCCCGTGCGTGACGTGCTCAGCGGGTTCGCCACGATCTGGATGGTGATCGGCGTCGGCGTCCTCGTGGCCCACCTGAGGCTCTTCGACCAGAAGGCCCAGCGGCTGCTCAGCCGCTTCGCCTTCTTCGTCGGGCTGCCGCCGCTCATGTTCATGATGATGTCCAGGGCCGACCTGGGCCGCGTGTTCGGCCGCCATGTCATCGTCTCGGTCCTGGCGATCCTCGTCTCGGCCGGCGCCTACCTCGGCGCGAGCCTGCTGCGGACCCGGCTGAGCAGCGGTGAACGCCCCGGTCTCGGCCACCTGACCATCGGCACCTTCTGCGCCGCCTACGTGAACGCCAACAACATGGGCGTGCCCATCGCCGCCTATGTCATGAAGGACACCAGCTGGGTGGCTCCGGTGCTCATGACCCAGATGATCATCCTGCAGCCGCTGGGGCTGAGCCTGCTCGACGTCGACAGCGCCCGGCGCACCGGCCGGCGCACCTCGGTGCTGCACAACGTCTCGATGCCCTTCCGCAACCCGCTGACGATCGCGGTCCTGCTCGGACTGGCCGCCAATCTGCTCGGCTGGAGGCCCCCGGTGCTCCTCGCCGACACCCTCGATCTGCTGGGCGGTGTCGCCGTGCCGTCCATGCTCATCAGCTTCGGCATCTCGCTGCGTCTCGGCCCGCTGCCCGGGCGCGAGAACAGGGGCGAGACCCTGTTCATCTGCCTGCTCAAACTCGTCGGCCAGCCGGTGGCCGCCTGGGTGCTGGCCCGCGCCTTCGGTCTCGACCTCGCCACGACCCTCGCGGTGGTGGTCATGGCCGGCCTGCCGACCGCCCAGAACGTCTTCGTGTTCAGCACCCGCTACGACACCGACGTGTCCTTGGCCAGGGACGTCATCTTCATCACGACGGTCTGCTCGATCCCGGCGATCACCTGCTATGCCTCCGGCATCCACGCCCTCGGCTGACGGCGGCGCCGGGGCAGGACCTGTGCGGGCCTCCGGGGCACACCTATGCTTGACCCGACATGCCTGACACGTTCGAGACCCCGGCCTCCGGTGAACCGTTCATCGAGGTCGACCCCAGCCTGCCGATCAGTGCGCACGTCGACGAGATCACCCAGCTCGTGCGGGACAACCAGGTCGTCGTCGTGGCCGGCGAGACCGGTTCGGGGAAGACCACCCAGCTGCCGAAGATCGCCCTGGCGCTGGGGCGCCGCCGCATCGGCCACACCCAGCCGCGCCGCATCGCGGCCCGTAGCGTCGCCGAACGGATGGCCGACGAGCTGGGCGTGCCGCTCGGCGAACTCGTCGGCTACCAGGTGCGCTTCACCAGGGCGGCGACGAAGCAGACCCGCGTCAAGGTCATGACCGACGGCATCATGCTCGCCGAGATCAACCACGACCGGCAGCTGCGCCGCTACGACACGATCATCATCGACGAGGCCCACGAGCGCAGCCTCAACATCGACTTCCTGCTCGGCTACCTCAAGCAGCTGCTGCCCGCCCGGCCCGAGCTGAAGGTCATCATCACCTCGGCGACGATCGACACCGTCCGCTTCGCCGAGCACTTCGCCGCCCCCGACGGCACTCCCGCGCCGGTCGTCGAGGTCTCCGGGCGCACCTGGCCGGTCGAGGTCCGCTACCGGCCCCCGGCCCAGGAGGATCCCGACATGCCCGGCGCCATCGTGTCGGCCGTGCGCGAGCTGGGGCCGAGCGGCGACGTCCTCGTCTTCCTGTCCGGCGAACGCGAGATCGCCGACGCCGCCGCGGCACTCGACGACGCCGGCCTTGGCGCCGGCACCGAGGTGCTCCCGCTGTTCTCGCGCCTGTCGGCCGCCGAGCAGCGCCGCATCTTCGCCCCGCACCGCACCCGGCGCATCGTCCTGGCCACCAATGTCGCCGAGACCTCACTGACCGTGCCGGGCATCCGCTACGTCATCGACACCGGCCTGGCCCGCATCTCCCGGTACTCGGCCCGCACCAAGGTGCAGCGTCTGCCCGTCGAGCCCGTCAGCCGGGCCAGCGCCGACCAGCGGGCCGGGCGGTGCGGGCGGCTCGGACCCGGCGTCTGCATCCGCCTCTACTCCGAGGAGGACTATCTGACGCGCCCCGAGTTCACCGAGCCGGAGATCCTGCGCACCAACCTGGCCTCGGTCATCCTCAAGATGGCCAGCGCCGAGCTGGGCGACATCAACGACTTCCCGTTCGTCGAGCCCCCCGATCACGCGCAGGTCGCCGACGGCCTGCGCCTGCTCGGCGAACTCGGTGCCCTCAAGGGCTCCGACCGCCGCACCCCGCGTCTGACCAGCACCGGCCACCGGCTCGCCGAGATGCCCGTCGACCCGCGCCTGGGGCGCATGCTCATCGAGGCATCCCGCCGGGGCTGCCTGCGCGAGGTCGAGGTGATCGCCGCCGCCCTGGCCATGCAGGACGTGCGCGAGCGGCCGGCCGAGAAACGTCAGCAGGCCGACCGGCTGCACCGCCGTTTCCTCACCGACGAGATCCTGACCGAGCCCTCCGGCGCGTCCGCCCCGGAACCCGACGGCCGGCCGGCCCGCTACACCCCGCAGACCGGCCGCAAGGGCGAGTTCGACGAGCCGGTCACGGTCGGCCCCGGCGGCGACGTCATGGCCATCTGGCGCCTGTGGTGCTATCTGAGGACCCAGCGCAGGCGCCTGTCGGGGAACCAGTTCCGGCGCCTGTGCCGGGCCGAGTTCATCAACCATCTGCGGGTGCGCGAATGGCAGGACCTGCGCAGCCAGCTGTCCGGCATCGGCGCCGAC
Organism: Propionibacterium australiense; assembly: GCF_003666605.1. Lineage (GTDB taxonomy): Bacteria > Actinomycetota > Actinomycetes > Propionibacteriales > Propionibacteriaceae > Propionibacterium > Propionibacterium australiense. The sequence continues at coordinate 106,420 of NZ_RCIV01000004.1, forward strand.
CTGCACCTGAGACGCAACGACCGTCCCGGGAGCACCGAGGCCGTCCTGCAGTCGGTCCTGTCGGGCCTGCTCTCGCACATCGGCCTGCTCGAGGTCGAGACCGGGGCAGGGGGCGCGCGCCACCGCGGCCGGCGCAGGGGCCGCGGTCCCCGCGAGTACCTCGGGGCCCGGGGCACCCGGTTCGCCATCAGCCCCGGCTCGGCGCTGGCGAAGCAGAACCCGCCGCTGGTCATGGCCGTCGAGCTCGTCGAGACGAGCCGCCTGTGGGCGCACACCTGCGCCCGGATCGAACCCGAGTGGGTCGAATCGGTCGCCGGACCGCTCGTCAAGTACGGCTACTCCGAGCCGCACTGGTCGAGCAGTTCGGCAGCTGTCCTGGCCAGCCAGCGGGCCACCCTGTACGGTGTGCCGCTCGTGTCCGGCCGCCTCGTCGACTACGGGCGCGTCAATCCCGCCGAGGCGCGCGAGATCTTCATCCGTACCGGCCTCGTCGAGAACGGCTGGCAGCCGGCCCGCGGCCGGGTCCGGCACGACTTCATCGAGCACAACCAGCGGATGCGCGACGAGGTCGCCGAACTGGAGGAACGCACCCGGCGCCGCGACCTGCTCGTCGACGACCAGACGATCTTCGACTTCTACGACGCCCGTATCCCCGCCACCGTCCACTCGGGCGCCACCTTCGACAGCTGGTGGTCCCGAGAACCCGACCAGCACCTGCTCGACCTGTCCATGGACGATCTGGTGCGCAAGGACGCGGACGGTGTCGACGCCGGCGCCTTCCCCGACAGCTGGCGCGTCGGCGAGCTGCGCCTGCCCGTCAGCTACGTCTTCGATCCCGGCTCGGGAGCCGACGGCGTGACCGTGCGGGTGAGGCTCGCCGAACTCAACCAGCTGCGCCCGGAGCCCTTCAGTTGGCAGGTTCCGGGCCTGCGCACCGAGCTCGCCACGGAACTGATCCGGGCCCTGCCCAAGACGGTGCGCACCAGCTTCGTCCCGGCCCCCGACCACGCCCGTGCCGCACTGCGCTGGCTCAAGGCCAACGGGGCCGACCACGAGCGCTTCCTCCACGACGAGCTCGGCCGGGCCCTGCACGCCCTGACCGGCGTCGTCGTCGAACCCGGCCAGTGGGATCCCGGCGCCGTCCCCGAACACCTGCGCGTGCGCTTCCAGGTCGTCGAGAAGGACCGGGTGGCCCGGCAGGACAAGGATCTCGCCGCATTGCAGCAGGACCTGGCCGAACGCGTCTCGGACACCCTCACCAGGGTCTCGCGCGACACCGCCCGGACCGGGGCCACGGGCTGGGAGTTCGGGACGATCGAGCCGACCAGGACGATCCGCCGCGGGGGCCTGCAGGCCGTCGGACACCCGGCCCTGCGCGACGACGGCGACTCCGTCGCCCTCTTCCTGGCCGACACGGCGCAGGCCGCCGCGAGCTCGCACGAGCGCGGCATCAGGCGACTGCTCGTGCTGGTCAACCCCGACCCGACGCGCTGGGTGGTCTCCCATCTCGGCCGGCAGGAGCGGCTCTGGCTCGGCAACAACCCCTACGAGAGCGTGCCCGAGCTGCTCGCCGATGCCCGGCTCAAGGCCGTCGACCGGGCCGCCCGCGCCCACGCCGATCCGGCCCAGGTGCGGGACGAGGCGCAGTTCACCGCGCTGGCGGCCCAGGTGCGCGCCGAGCAGGCCGACGTCATGCGAGACGTCGTCGCCACGGCCGCTGCCGCGATCGGCTGGGCCCGCCAGATCCGCGCCGATCTGCCCGGCTCGCCCGCCGCCACCGCCGAGGACGTGACGGCCCAGCTGGAGAACCTGGTGTTCCCCGGCTTCATCTCGTTCACCACCGACCCCTGGTACCAGCACCTGCCCCGCTATCTGCAGGCCGCCTCGATGCGCCTGGACTCGGCCCGTGCCGACCCGGCCAGGGACGAGGACCTGATGGCCGGGTTCGACGAACTCGCCGCCGAGTACGACGAGCTGTGCGAGGCCCAGCCGCCGGGGCCGCTGAGCCGGCGAATCGACGACATCGGCTTCCTGCTCGAGGAGTACCGGGTGCAGCTGTTCGCCCAGCGCCTCGGCACGAGCCAGACGGTCTCGCCCAAGCGCATCCGCCGGGCCATCGCCCGGGCCGCCGACCAGGGATGATCGAGCCGGAGACGGGCACCGACGGGTCAGCCGCTGCACTTGGCGAAGAAGCAGGCTTTCTTCCCAGTGTTGGGGCGCCGACGAACAGCATGACGCGGACGATCCTTCTGCGTAGTAAGGTGAGCCTTGGTGGCGGGATTGTTTACGCTGTTGGCGTTTCCCGACCCCCTGACGCCTGCTGGCCCATCGGTCAGATGCTGAGCCAGCAGGCTGCGGCTACCTCGCTGACTAGCTGGACGAGTTGATGAAGCCGGAAGCTGAAGCAGACGTGGAACTGCTGGATCGGACTTGTGCGGAGAACCCGAGAGTGTTTAGATATGGCTAAAGCATCGAACAGGGATGGTCCCCGAGCGAGGCTTGCTCAGGGGGCCGAGTTGACCGTCTGGGCGATCGAGGTGGCAGGGACAAATGAAGTCGTAAAGTTGCTCGAATCCTTGGGTTTGCGCGAGAGGGCAAAGTTTGAGAAAAGATTCAACTCGCTTGCTCGGCTGGGAAAATTGCGGACACCTGATCAGTATCGAGTGCTTAACAGTTCCGATCGTCCCAAGGTTGTCGAGATAAAAATTGACAATGGTCCCGGCTATCGGATCTATGGGATCAGGGCTGGTAGTCACATTTATTTGACGCACGGATCGAAGAAACCAAAGGACCGGCAGGTGGTCAAAGAAATAAGGAAGGCGAGGACATTGTTCAATGACTGGTGTGACTGATTACTACTGGGGTCATGGTGATCCCGAGTACGATGCGGTGTACGCAGAGGAGTCTGTTGTTGGCGATGTTGGTGAGCTGATTGCATTGGCAATGGAGCGGAAGGGCGTATCACGGGCTGAACTTGCCGAGCGGTGCGGGGTCACACCGGGTGCTATCACGCAACGTCTTGACGGCCGCTCGAACATGACGATCCGCAAACTCGCGGCGACCCTCTATCAACTCGGCTATGACGTGCGGATGGAGCTCGTTGATCGTGACACCCATGAGCGGCTCACGCTGGATGCGCCCCACGGCGCACGATCTCAGCCCGAGCCCGTGCAACGTCTCAACCCCAAGGCCTTTGGTGTCCCAGTGCTCTCATCGAAGAAGCAGGTGATTCATCGAGGTGTTAGCATTGCCTGATAACTTCGCCTTTGATTCTTCTCTGGATCTCATGTTGTGTTCTTATGCTCAGGACACTGGCGGCGAGGTAACAATTGTTGGCGGTGGCCTGAGCGTCTACCCCGGTCCTGGTAGATGGTATCTTGCCGGAGTTTATGTCGGGTCGCTGGCTGATGTGGTCAACGAACCCGCCGAGCTTGCTATTGTGACATGGGATGACAAAGTACTGTTAGAAGCCAAACTGGCATTCAACGGTGACGCTCAAGGTGATGGGCTGGTGACTGTACCAATAGCTCTGCCCCTGCCCCCATTCCCCGAAGGGCGAGTTGAAAATGATCATTATTTTGTTTCGTGTACGCTCGGCGGGCAGTTCAGGCGCATACCGTTCCGAGTACAGAACGCCACGTCTGAGGTGGTTGATGAAGAGCTCCTTGACGACATTGGGTGAGTTGGACGATTGAAGAACTGGTCGTCGTCTGGTTCAGTTCAGCTGCAGCATCCTGCGCACCGGGGCGGGCCAGTCCACTGTGCGCATGCCGTGCGTGGCGAACAGGGCGATCGCGACCCGTTCGATGCCGAAGCCCGCGCAGGCGGTGTGGGCGGGTTCGCCGTCGGTCTGGCGGATGCCGAAGCTGTCGGCGAAGTGCGTGCGGTGCGCGTTCGCGCTCGAGATCGCCGTACGGCGGTCCGGGTAGAGGGCGATGCTGATCTCGTTCTTCATGCCGGAGCGGCGCTGGTTGGCCGCCAGCATGACGCCGATCCGCCCGAAGAAGGGATCGTTCGCCCGGTCGCTGGCGACGTCCAGGCCGAGCTCGCCGAAGAACCCCATGAGCAGCTCCAGCCAGTCGGCGCGGAAGGACTCGGCCCCCTCGGCCGACCCGAGGTAGACGTACTCGCAGATCCGGAAACTCACCATGCGCATCGGGTCCTCGCTGGGCTCGTGGCGGAAGCACCAGCTGCGGCAGGCGACGATCACCGGGCCGGCGAGCGTGCCCGCGTAACGCGGGTAGACGTTCTCGCAGGTGGCCGGGACGAGCGTCATGCCGCTCGGGGTGAAGTGTCCGGTCCAGTCGGCGCCGGCGTCGACGTCCCGGACGAGGGCACGGTGCTCGGCGTCACCGCCGCCGAAGACCTCGACCTCGCCGACCAGGTGCGGGAACGAGCGCGGGTAGTCCGTGGCGGTGAACTGGGCCGCGTCGATGAGCGGGCCGAAGGCCATGACCGGGGTCCCGGCGGGCGCCTTGTCGAAGTAGGCGCGCCAGATCCCGTCGACGACGGCCTCGAACTCCGGGCCGTGGCCGTCGATCCCCGGGCGGGGACCGGGGAGCAGGTGTCCGGCGTCGCGCAGTGCCTCGCGCAGCTCGGCCTCGCCGGCGACCAGGCTCATGACAGCGCCTCGATCCGGGCCGTGATGGCGCTGATGGAGGCCATGGTCTCCGGTGTCATCTGCTCGGGCGGGAACTCGATGTCGAGCCGGTCCTCGATCTCCAGCAGCAGGCTGACCGCCGCGTGCGAGGTCAGTCCCGCGTCTGCCAGCGAGGCGTCCGCGGCGAGGCTCATCGCGTCCTCGTCCAGGTTGCCCACCGCGGCAAGCGCCTCACGTACCGTCCGTTCCGTACCGCTCATTGCTCATCCCTGTCTGTTCTCGGGCCCGCCGGCCCCTCATCCGTTCTGGCCACGGCCACTGCCGCAGCGCCCGCGTGGCTGATGGACACCTCGACCGGCCCGTGCCCTGATGACCGCCACCAGGCGAGCAGGTTCCCGGTGAGTTCGACCCGGGGCGGCCCTCCGACACCGGTCACCACGATCTGCGTCAGCGCCGCGGCCGCGCTGGGCGGCGGCCGCAGCGCCTTGAGGACGGCCTCCTTCGCCGCGAAACGCCCGGCCAGGTACTCGCGCATGCGCCGCGGGCTCATCGGCGCCGTCTCGGCCTGCTCGGCCTGCGCGTAGACCCGGTCGAGGTAATGCCTGCCGTGACGCTCAAGGGCGTCCGCGACCTCGCAGATCTCGACCATGTCGATGCCGATGCTCATCGTGCCACCGTCCTCACCCGGTGCTCGCGGGTCCAGGCCTGACCGTCGACGTCACGCCGCAGTTTGCCGGCCGGGGTCAGCGGCAGGGCGTCGACCCGGGTCAGGCGCATCGGCACCTTGTACGCCGTGAGCCGCTCGGCACACAGGGCCAGGGCGGCTGCCGGATCGGCCTCCGCGTCGGGGGAGGCCGTGAAGGCGGCTAGGAGGATGTTGACGCCCGGTGTCGTCTCACGGGCGTAGACGAAGGCCCGTCCGATGCCCGGCACGGTCTCGAGCACTCGCTCCACCTCGACGGGGGAGAGGTTCTCGCCCTGGATCGAGATGATCTCCTTCAGCCGCCCGTGGACGTAGAAGAAACCCTGCTCGTCCATGCTCACCAGGTCACCCGTGCGCAGGAAGCCGTCGGCGGTGAAGGCCTCGGCCGTGGCCCGCGGGTCGTTCCAGTAGCCGCCGAAGACCAGGGGCCCGCGCAGCTGCAACTCGCCCTGCTCGCCCGGGCCGAGCTCACGTGCCGGATCGGCCGGGTCGCAGACCCGCACGTCCAGGCCGGGCAGCGGCACCCCGCAGCTGCCGGCCGGCACCTGCTCGGGATCGGGCAGCGGCATGAGCCCGTAACCGCAGGACTCGGTCATGCCCCAGCCGTTGGCGGGCGGGCAGTTGCTGACCCGCAGCCACGCCTCGACGGTGCGCTGGGACTGGGGCAGGCCGCCGGTGGCGACGTAGAGATCGTCGAAACGCACACCGGCCCTGGCCGCCCCGGCCGCGATCGCGTCCAGCAGCGGCGGGACCGTGGACATCTTGCGGGGCGGGCGCTCGGCCGCGGCCGCCAGGACCGCGGCGACGTCCCCCTTCCGGAAGCCGACGAGTTCGACGGCGCGGGACAACCCGCTGAACAGCTGGTCGGTGAGCGCGAAGACGTGGTGGAGCGGCAGCGTCAGGTAGTGCACGCCGTCACCGCGGCCCTGGTTGCGGAAGAAGTTGAGGTTCTGGTCCAGCGCGTGGCCGATCATCCGGTGCGTGACCGGCACCCCCTTGGGCCTGCCGGTCGTCCCGGAGGTGTACAGCAGCGCAGCGGTGTCCTCGGGCGCCGGCCTGGGATGATCCGCGGCGAGCGGCCCGTACGTGAGCAGCCGGTGCCAGTCCGGGCTGTTCCCGGCCGGCGAGGCCCCGTCGATGGCGACGGCCCGCACGCCGTCCGGCAGCCGGTCGGCGAGCCCGGCCTCGACGACCGCGAAGCGGGCGCCGTGGTTCTCGAAGAGGCCTGCCAGTTCGTGGGCGGTTGCCGCCACGTCGTGCTCGACGACCACCGCGCCGATGCGCAGGGCAGCCAGCAGCGCGATGAGATGCTCGGGGACGATTTCGGCGATGACGGCGACCCGGTCACCGGGCCGCACCCCCTCGGCGACCAGGCCGGCGGCGAGGCGCGGATACGCCTCGCCGAGCCGGCCGTAGCTGAGGGCGCGCCCGCCGCTGCGCAGCACGACCCGGTCGGGATCGATGTCCGTCAGCCCGAGATGGGTCACGACGTCATCGGTGACCGGTGGCAGCACGTGGGCGATTCCCGGCGGGTAGCGGTCGACCCATGGGCCGTTGATCATGCCCGCCCCTCGCCGGCCCGCTCCTGGTTCTCCGCGTCGAGGTCGCGGAAGCTCTGCCGGTGGTCCCGGTACCAGGCGACCGTGTCGGCGACGCCCTCACGCAGGTCGTAGCGGGGCCGCCAGCCCATGCCGGTCAGCAGGCTCACGTCGAGCAGTTTCTGCGGGGTGCCGTCCGGCTTGGAGTCGTCCCAGACGACCTCTCCGGTGTAGCCGGTCGCCTCGGCCACGAGCTCGGCGAGCTCGGCGATGGTGCAGTCCCTGCCGGTGCCCACGTTGACCTGGCTGGGACCGTCGTAGTGGTCCATGAGGTACAGGCAGGCGTCGGCCATGTCGTCGACGTGCAGGAACTCGCGGCGGGGCCTTCCGGTGCCCCAGTTCGTGACGCTCGTGGCGCCACTGGTGACGGCCTCGTCGTAGCGGCGGATCATGGCCGGGAGCACGTGCGAGCCGACGAGCGCGAAGTTGTCGCCCGGGCCGTACAGGTTCGTCGGCATGGCGGAGATCCACGGCAGGCCGTACTGGCGGCGCACCGCCTGGACGCCGATGATCCCGGCGATCTTGGCGATCGCGTAGGCGTCGTTGGTCGGTTCCAGGTGCCCGGTGAGCAGGCTGTCCTCGGTGATCGGCTGGGGAGCCAGCTTCGGGTAGATGCACGAGGAGCCGAGGAACAGCAGGCGCTCGGTGTCGTGGGCCAGCGCGGCGTCCATGACATTGGTCTGGATGCGCAGGTTGACCGACAGGAAGTCGACCGGGTACGTGTTGTTGGCCATGATGCCGCCCACCTTGGCCGCAGCGAGGAAGACGTACCGGGGCCTGGTGGTCTCGAAGAAGGCGAGGACCGCGTCGCGGTCGGTCAGGTCCAGTTCGGCGTGGCCGGCCCCGATCAGCCGGCTGAAGCCCTCCTGCTCCAGCCGGCGCCAGATCGCCGAGCCGACCAGGCCGCGGTGGCCGGCGACGTAGGTGACCGCGTCACGGTCGATCGGAGCGGGGGTGTGGTCCGCCTGGGTCATGCTCGCGCCTCCACTGTCTCGGTCGTGTACTCGACGCGCGGGATCTGATCGGCCCAGGGGGTCTGGGGGACGTCGATCCACGGGTCGGTGTGGTGGGTGAGGATCTGGATGTCCGCGTCCACCATGATCTCTGCCAGGCGCCTGGCGTCGACCTGGGCGTACCAGCCGAGTTTCTCGTGTGCCTTCGTCGCGTCGCCGATGAGGGCATCGACCTCGGTGGGGCGCAGATAGCGCTCGTCGAACCGCACGTAGTCACGCCAGTCCAGGCCCACGTGACCGAAGGCGTACCCGAGGAACTCGCGTACCGTCGTGCCCCGGCCGGTGGCCAGGCAGAAGTCCTCGGGTTCGTCGGCCTGCATCATCCGCCACATGCCCTCGACGTACTCGGCGGCGTAGCCCCAGTCGCGGATCGAGTCGATGTTGCCCATGTAGAGCTCGTCCTGCTGGCCGGCCTTGATCGCGGCCGCGGCCCGCGTGATCTTGCGCGTCACGAAGGTGCCGCCCCGGCGCGGGGACTCGTGGTTGAAGAGGATGCCGTTGACCGCGAACATGTCGTAGGCCTCGCGGTAGTTCTTGGTGACCCAGTAGCTGTACATCTTCGCCGCCCCGTAGGGCGAGCGCGGGTACATCGGTGTCGTCTCGTTCTGCGGCGGCGGCGTCGCCCCGAACAACTCGGATGTGGAGGCCTGGTAGAAGCGGGCCCCGATGCCGGACTGACGCACGGCCTCGAGCAGCCGGACCGTACCGACGCCGGTGGTGTCGGCGGTGTGCTCGGGCTCGTCGAAGGAGACCCGCACGTGCGACTGGGCGGCGAGGTTGTAGACCTCCTCCGGGTTGATGTCGTGCAGCAGGGTCACCAGGCGCGCCCCGTCGGACAGGTCGCCGTAGTGCAGGAACAACCGGGCCGCCTCGTCGTGCGGGTCGCGGTACAGGTGATCGATGCGATGGGTGTTGAAGCTCGAGGACCGGCGGATGAGCCCGTGGACCTCGTAGCCCTTCGAGAGCAGGAGCTCGGCCAGGTAGGAGCCGTCCTGGCCCGTGATGCCGGTGATGAATGCGCGCTTGGGCATATGGGGTGTCTTTCGGTAGAGGGTGATCATTCTTCTGGGCCGCTACGGGCCGCCGAGGGCCCGGGCGGTTCGTGCATCAGTGACTGGTCATCCGGGACAACCACCCGCGCACGGTCGCGACGGCCGCGTCCGCGGTGAGGTTCTCCTGGACGAAACGCCGGGCACTGCGGCCGGCCTCCTGACAGCCAGCAGGATCTGCGGCCGTCCGCTCGATCGCATCGAGCAGGGCAGCGGGATCGGCCGGGGGGACGACCGTGCCGGCACCAGCGGCCGTCATCTCGGCGGCCGTGGACGAGTCGGACTCGGTGGCCGCGACGACTGGTTTGCCGCTGCGGAAGTAGGTGGTGAGTTTGCTGGGCACCGCCATCTCCCGAAGGCCCGGCTTCTCGTTGACGACGAGGACGTCGCCGGCCGACAGGATCGCCCGGTACTCCTCGTCCGGCAGCGAGGGCACGAAGACGAGGTTCCGCACGCCGGCGCCGTAGGCCATGAGCGCCTCGCGGCGCGAACCGTCGCCGACGAGCGCGATGAGCGTGTCCGAGCCGGTCCGCTCGGCGTGCCGCGCCACGTCGACGAGGTTCTCCAGGCCCTGCTTGGCGCCCATGTTGCCGGTGTGCATGGCCACGAGCGGGGCATCGCCGAAGTACTGCCTGCGCAGGCCGGCGGCCAGTTCCTCGTCGTGCCGCCCGGCGTCCACGTGGGACCAGTTGCGGCAGACGGTCACCTTCGCGGGGTCGACGCCCAGCACGCTCACGACGTGATCGCGGAACCGGGTGTGGATGACGAGCACGCCGTCGGCGTGGCCGAGCACCCAGGACTCGACCCGGGTGAGCAGGCGCGAGACGAGCCCGGCCTTCTCGATCTCGGCGGCGCCGGAGGAGTAGAGGTCCTGCACCCACACGCCGACCGGCCTGCCGCTGAGCCGGGCGCGGGCCACGACGCAGGCCGTGGCCAGCAGGGCCGGGCTCACGGCGACGACGGCCTGGGCCCCGCGCCACGAGCTGGTGACCGCACCCGCGCCGAAGCTGATCTCCTGCCAGACGCGTCCCAGGCCATGGCCGCCCGAACCGATGTAGTGACGGATTCGTTGCACACCGATGCCGTTGACACGTTCGCGGCGGCGCAGGCCCCGCATCCCGGTGAAGTTCGACCAGGAGGGGTAATGGGGCACCCCGGTGATGACACGCACCCGGTGACCGGCCGAGGCCAGCCGCTCGGCCATGCCCGCGGTGTAGGGGGCGATGCCGGTGCTCTCGGGCGCGTAGTTGATGCCGACGAACAGCACCCTGCGCGGATCGGGACGCCGGCCGGTGCCAGCCGAGCTCCCGGAGCGTCCGGCGGCCGGGGCGGTCAGCGAGTAGGCCTCGACGAGCCGCTGGGCGATGGCCGGCATGCCGAAGACCTCGCTGGCCGTGGCGTAGGCGCGTTCGCCGGTGGCCCTCCGCTCGGCCGGATCGGCCAGCAGCGTGCGCACGGCGTCGGTGACCTGCTCGACCGAGGCGTCGGTGACGATGCCGGCGCCGTGCTCGGCGACGGCGGGAGCCAGTCCGCAGCTGTCGGTCACCACGACCGGCAGGCCCTGGCTCATCGCCTCCAGGACGCTCATCGGGTAGGGCTCGTCCACCGAGGGCAGCACGTAGACGTCGGCCTCGGCCATGGCCCGGATGCCCTCGGCGTGCGTCGCCGGGCCGTGCCAGACCAGGCGGTCACCGAGCCCGGCCGCCGCGATCTGGGCGCGGACCTGCTCGCCGATGCCCTCGTCGGGGCCGATCATGACGAAGCGCGCGGTGCTGAACTCCGCCGCCAGACGCCGGGCCGCCTCGACGAAGGTGCCGGGGCGCTTGCGCTCCTGGACGCGCGCCAGGTAGAGGACGGTCGGGTCACGGTCGGGGTCGCGCTCAGGCGGGGAGCCGGGCACGAGGACGCCGTTGTGCAGTTCGGCGAGGCGGAGGCCGTCGCCGAACAGCGACCGCAGGTCGTCGTGTTCGCGCGGGGTGAGATGGAAGACGCGGACGCAGTCGCGCAGCACCCTCGCGGTCATGGCCGCATCGAGGGGGGCCGCCAGCGGATTGTCCGAGGCGTCGATCATGCCGTGCGTCATGGCGTGCACCGGCACCCCGGCGCGCTGGGCGATCCGGGCCGCCGGCAGCGTCACGAGATCGCGCGCCAGGTGGACGTGGACGACGTCGAACGAGTGGACGTGCCGGGTGAGCCAGCGGTGCAGGGCTGGGCTGGCCAGGCCGGCGAAACCGGCCCCGGGCAGCACCCGGCGGCCGGGAAAAAGCCGGACGGGCACGCCCTCCCAGCTGCTGGGGAAGGCGCTCTCGAAGCCGAGGCCGACGGCGGCCAGCGTCACCTCGTGCCCGGCATCGGCCAGGACCCGGCACTGGTTGACGGCGACGGTCGTGGGGCCGCCGTAGACGTTGTCCGGACTGACCACGGCGACGATCTGGAGGATCCTCACCGCACCCTCTCCTCGGACCTGGGAGGAAGAATCCTCGCGCGGTCAGGGACGTCCCTGGTCACCAGGGCAGTCGCACCCACCACCGCGTCCGCGCCGATGGTGACCCCGCGCAGCACGGTGGCCCGGGCGGCGACCCAGCTGCCAGGGCCCACCGTGATGGGGGCCAGCTGGATCTCGAAGCGCGGGTCGTCGGCGTCGTGGGAGGCGGTGCAGAGCATGGCCTGCTGGCTGATGCACACATCGTCGCCGATGGTGATGCGGTCCAGGTCGAGCAGATAGGCGCCGACGCCGATCCAGCAGTCCCGCCCGACGGTGAGCTTCCACGGCCAGTGGATGCGGACGCCGTGACGGATCAGCGTGCCGCGCCCGATCCTCGCGCCGAAGGCGCGCAGCAGGCGCGCCCGCAGCCAGGGCGGTACGAGCACCGAGCGCTGGATGGGGTCGGCGACGAGGACCCATGCGGCGCACATGAGTCGTCCACGGCCCTTGTCGTAACCCCGGCCGGTGAACTCGGCGAGTCTGTGGCGGTACTGCGGGACGGTGTTTTCTGTCATGGTGAGCGGTTGACTCCTCAGCTGGCTCTTAATTCATTGATCGCACACAGTTTTCTCAGGTTGCGTAGTCCTGTACATGTGGAACATATGATTTTCTAAGAAATATAGGCGCTAACATGGCCCACGGAACATTCCCGGAGACCACCCCTCAATGGTCGATGGGTATCGTCCGATCTCACCCCTGATTTCATCCCCTACCGTCCCCTGATCGTGTTGGTGAGCGCAGCTGAACGAGGAGTTCTCGCATGCGAAGTGCATCCAAGGCCTTCGGCTATGGACTGTCGATGATCCTGCTGGCACTGGCCTCCCTCATGGTCATCCCTGCTCTTATCCGGGCTTCTGGTGATGCGGCCTACGGTGCCCTCAGCGCGGGCCAGGTCATCGGCTCGGTCGGCGCGGTCGTCATCGGTTACGGCTGGGGCATGGCGGGTCCGGCGATCATCGCCCGTACTGACGCGGACGGGCGCCGCGCCGAGTACGTCGAGGCGATGCGCGCCCGGCTCTTCCTGTGCCTGCCGGTCTGCCTGGCCTGCTGCCTCATCGGCGCCTTCGTCGCCGGCCCGGGCATGCGGGCCTTCGGCGCGATCGGTGCACTGGCGCAGGCCCTCGTCGGCATGAGCGGCCAGTGGTACTTCGTCGGCATCATGGCGCCCTACTGGTTTCTCGTGGTCGAGACCGTCCCGCGAGTCCTCGGCACGCTGACCGGCTGGTTCGTCATGAACACCGCCGGTGCCAGCGCCGTGGTCGGTACCGGCTGCCAGTGCCTGGGCATCGCAGCGGCCATCGTCTGCAGCACCGCCTATATCTTGGCCAGGCTGCGCCGCGAGGGCGCCGCCGTACGTGCGGCGCGCCCGGTCCACGTCGTGCTGCGCGAGAAATTCGACGGAGTGGCCGCCTCGATCACCAATGCCGTCGTCCTGTCGCTGCCGATGGTGCTCGTCTCGTTCGTCAACCCGGCCGCCCGCCCGATGTTCGCCTTCGTCGATCGGGTGCAGCGTCAGATCATGGTGGCTCTCACGCCGCTGTCCACGGTCATGCAGGGCTGGGTGCCGCGCGGGGACCGGCGCAGCCGCGGCCGCAGGGCCCTGCTCGTCATGATCCCGTTGTGCGCGCTCATCGTCGTGGCCGTCATCGTCCTCGGCCCCTTCCTCACCGACTACCTCGGGGACGGCGTCATCCGCCCAGGTGCCCTCATCATCGTGCTCATGGCCCTGTTCGTGGCGCTCGGCACCTACGAGACGGTCCTCGGACGCGCCGTGCTGACCGCCTTCGGCCGCCTGCGCCGCATCACTCGCGCCAACCTGGTCAGCGGTCTGCTCGCCGCCGTCGCCGTCGGTGTCGGCGTCCACCTCTGGGGGGCCGAGGGCGCCCTGATCGGCGTCGTGCTCTCAATGCTCGTGCGCATCGTCGATGAGTACTTGGGCGTGCGTCCTGACCTGGCCTGGGCCGGTGCCGAACCCGCAGTGGAGGAGGTGCCTCGGTCATGAACCGGGAACGCATCGGACGGGGAGCCCCGCGCGGGCCCGGGCGGTTCCGCCGCATCGGCTGGGCCATGGCCGCGGCCCTCGCGCTCGTCCTGGTCGTCCTCGACGTCCGCTACGTCGCCTACCCTCGGCAGGACGTGGCGGACGGCCGCGCGGACGTGCTGTTCGTCCTGGGGCCCCACGACAGCGGCCGGGTCGACTACGCCCTGCAGCTCATGGACGGGGGCGCCGCCGACGAACTGGTCGTGTCCACCCCGAGCTTCGGCTCGGTGTTCCAGCCCGAGCCGAGCACCTCCTTCTGCACCGACGAGCACCCCTATCCGGTGACCTGTTTCGTCCCCGAGCCCTCCACGACGAGGGGCGAGGCCGCTCAGCTGGCGCGCTGGCGCACTGAGAGAGGCTGGGACCGGGTCATCGTACTGACGACCCGCCCCCATGTGAGCCGGACCCGGTACATCATGGGCCAGTGCGCAGGGGGACCGGTCGCCGTCTGGTCCTATGACGGGGCCATGACCCCCCTGGGCTGGGCTTACCAGTTCGCCTACCAGGGCCTCGCCTTCATCAAGGCCATCGCCATGGGGGAGTGCCGGTGATGCGCGCTCTCCGCCCCACGACCGAAGGAACCGAACAGTGAAGACCCCAAGAATCCTCCACGCCGTGCGTGCGCACTGGGTGATCGTCCTCGTCGTCGCGGTCATCGGGCTGCTCGGCGGTACCGGCTGGGCAGTGTTGAGCACCCCCAGCTACTCCTCGACCGCCTCGCTGCTCGTCGGCGTGGCCGATCCGGCCGAGGGCGCGGATCAGACCTACCTGTCCTCGACCCCCACCATGATCTCCAACTCGATGAGCACCTACTCGTCCCTGGCCACCTCCGGTGCCGTCCTCAACGAGGTCAGCACCCGGCTCGGCCTGCACCAGCCCGCGGCTGAGCTGGCGGAACGGATCAGCGCCACCGTCCCGCTCAACGCCACGATCATCGAGGTCACCGCCACCGGAGAGGACCCGGACCGGGTCGTCGAGCTGGCCAACACCACCGTCGAGGTGCTCGGGGAGGAGATCGTCAACACCGGTGTGAAGCAGAGCTCCGGTGACCCGGCGCTCAAGACCGTCCGCATCCAGGACGGCGCCGACAAGGTCACCGAGAACAGCACCGATCCGCTGACCGGAGGGGCCATCGGCCTGCTGGCCGGCCTCGTCCTCGGCACCGTCATCGCCCTCGTCATCGAGTCGGCCCGTGGTCGCGGACCGGACGTCCCCCAGGCCCGCCGCGGCCATCCCGGCTCGGCTCACCAGACACATCATCAGGAGGTTGTGGAATTCTTATGAAGACTTCTCGACGATTCTTCCTCGGTGCCGGCGCGGCCGGTGCCCTCGCCCTGGGTACGGCCGGTTGCGGGGCCCAGAACTCCCGGGCCCGATCCGATGACGGGGCCGCGTCATCGGGCTCGTGCCTCTCGTCGGCCGACCCCGCCGCATCCGACAACGCACCGGGCCTGTCGGCGACGGGCCCCGGCGACCAGGGCTCCGGGTCGCCGGTCCTCGACGCGGGCCCCGCGGCCCCGGACGGCGCCGAGACGCAGGGCGGGGGCGGCGAGAACGCGGCCGACACCGAGTCGCCGGACCCGGGTACCGCCCGGGGGGCGCCCGACGAGCCCGAGTACGCCCCGGTGACCGGCGAGGGACTCACCGCCACCGGGGTCGACGACACCGAGACCATCGAACGAGCGGTGCGCGAGGGACTGACCCTCGGCGAGGGCGCCTTCGTCTACCGCGGCTCCGGCATCGACGTGTCCTCCCCGGTGCTGCGCGGTCTGGGCGCCGGCCGGACCTTCATCACGATCGACTCGGACTACCTCATCGACTCGAACCAGCAGTGGGGCTCCCTGTTCGTGGAGGGCATCAGCTTCACCGGCGGGCGGGCGGTCATCCGGAACCGCTACCGGGGCGCCAACGTGACGACCATGCATGTCGTGCGCAACTGCCGTTTCGTCGGATACGAGGAGAACGCCATCTGCCACGCCTCCTCCGACATGCCCTACTGGAAGATCACGCAGAACTACTTCTCGGCGGCGAGCTCCGAGAACTCGATCGCCGTCGCCCTGCCGGGCCTGACCGACGGGACGACGATCTCCGACAACGCCTTCGTCAACAACCGCGTGCACATCAAGCTGGGTCGCGGCGGCAACAATGCGCACATCCAGAACAACGACTTCGTCCAGTCGACCTCGGGGAGCAACCGGGTCGCGGTGTGGATCGTGCCCGGCGACAAGGCCGTGAACGCAGGATCGGGTCTGCTCGTGGACGCCAACAAGTTCGGCAACGAGTTCGCCGACAGCACCGATCTGCGCATCGCCTACCTGGATCAGGACGGCGACGACTTCGCCCGGGCGATGCCCTCGGACGCCATCTCCAGCGGCTACATCTCGGGGCACACCATCACGGGCTGCAACTTCGCCGGCAACAGCGGAGGCTACGAGGGGGCCGTCGTGTCCGCCACGCCGAACATCGTCGACTGCTACATCGGTCCCATCACCATCTCGGGCGGCACACCGTCCTGCGTGCTGGCCTTCCGCCAGTCCCCGAGTGAGGCCATCCGGACCAAGATCGGACCCGTCCAGGGCGTCGAGGGCATCGTCTTCTGCAACGCCGGCGATATCGTCACCCGGATCGGGTGAGCCGATGCGGCTGACCATCGACCGTCTGCCGGTCCTCATCGTCGGGGTCCTCTTCCTCGTCTGCCTCCCGGTGGCCGAATGGGTCGTCAGGCAGCCCTCCGCGGGTCAGCGGGGTCCCTTCGTGAATGTCTGGCAGGTCTACGATCACGACGCCGCCGTACGGCTGGTCGCCGCGATCGTGGTCGGTGCGCTCATCGCGCTCGTACTGCCCCTGGGCAGGGGTCTGACCCTGGCCGAGATCACCGAACGCACCCGCGAGCCCGTGGGGCTCCTCACGCCCCTGTGGGTCTGGCTGGGTCTGGCCATCATCGCGGCGAACGCGCTGTCCAAGGGCCGCTATCTCTTCTTCGCCACCGAGTACCTCATGACCTGGGCCCCGCACATGGTGGTCGTCGTCGCCGGGGCGGTCCTGCCGGTGCTGCCGATGCTCGCCGGCCTGATCGGCCGCCGGCATCCGGTCCTGGGTCTGGTCTTCCTCGCCGCCTCGGTCGTCTTCATGTTCGGTGCGGCCACGCGGGTCCTCTGTGGCGTCATCGTGCTCTACCTGCTGGGGCGGGTGCTCGGGGGACGGCCGGTGCCGTGGTGGGGCTGGCTGGGCGGACTCGCCTTCGCGCTGTGCACCCTGCCCATTCCGCTCAACAACCGCGGGCAGGCGACGCACGGCCTCGTCCCGTACTGGGAGGCCACGACCGGGCTCGTCACCGACCCGGACTATCTGTCCTCGATCGGCAGTACCTTCGCCGAGAACATCGCCTTCATCGTTCCGCTGGTCATCTACTGCTCGAAGGTGCCGTGGATCACCCTGGAGCACCTGCTCGTCGAACTGAACCCCCTGCCCTCTGGGATGGCCGGGTGGCCGGAGATCGCCGACGAGATGCGCGTGCACACCTACATCCCGTTCTCGGCGGTGGGCGAGTGGGCCTCCCTGTGGGGCATCGCCGGTGTCATCGGTTCGGTCGTTTTCTTCGGTCTGCTCACCAGGTGCTGCCTGCTGTCGCTGGGGCGCAATACCAATGCCACGATGCCGGTCGCGCTGGCCGCTGGTATCGCACTGGGTGTCATCGCGGCGGTGCAGTTCTGCGAGTACAACACCCGCATGACGATGCGCATCCAGGACTTCCTGGTGGCACTGGCGGTTCTCGAACGCATCGCGCGACCATGGGTGGACGCGGCCCAGGCCAGACTGGCCGGGTCAGGCGCCGGGCCGGGTGGCGGTTCAGGGTTGCCGCCGCCCCAGGACAGCACTGTCGAGGCCCCGATTCCGATACGCTGAGGAACACCTGAGAGGAGCGTCCCCGGATGCCTGCTTCACGCCCCCTGACAATGGCGCGGGCCCTGGTCTGGCTGCTGCCGGCCTGCGGCACGAAGAACCGTCTGCTGACCCGCCTGGGTCACCGCGTCGCCCTGACCGCGTACGCCGCGCCGAATCTCGTGTGGGACGTCGACGAGTTCACCGTCGGTGACGACGCGATGGTGCTCGCCGGGAACACGATCCGCCATCTCAGTGCCGTCGAGATATCCGATGGCGCACTGCTGGCGAAGTTCAATCTCATCTCCGCCCATCCCACCTATCGGGCCCACTATCCCGAGCCGAACGGCCTCTTCCTCGAGTCCGGCGCCAAGGTGCTCAGTCGTCACCAGCTCGACTGCTCGGCTGCGGTGCGGGTGTGCTCCTTCGCCACAATCGCCGGTCACGGAACGAATGTCCTGACGCACAGCGTCGACCTCGCGCGTGACGCCCAGGCCGCTCACCCGGTGACCATCGGCGAGCGCAGTTTCATCGGCACCCGTTGCCTGCTGCTCGGCGGCGCCGAGCTGCCCCCGCGGTCGGTGCTGGCGGCAGGATCCACTCTGCTGCGGGCCCGGGGCGAGGAACAACGACCCGAGGGGCTGTACGCCGGCAATCCGGCGGCCTTCAAGAAGCGGGTCGACGGCGCCTGGTTCCACCGGCGCCACCCGCACACGAACGACCTCTACGTGCCCAGTACCGGCCAGACGATCAAGGCGAAGGAGGAGCAGCCTGCGCAGGGGCCGCCCGTGCAGGGGGTGCGTCGCCTGCTCAGGCGTCTGCTGCCAGGAGCCCTGCGGCGGCGTCCAGGATGATCCGGCGCGCCCTGGCCCGCGAGGCCTGGGCGAGCAGCGAGTGATCGAGGGCGTGCTCGTAGCTGTAGGTCACCGCCCGCCCCTGCCCGCTGAGCCGGGTGACTGCCTCGCCTCCACGTTCTGTGCGCCAGTGCGGGGCATCGTCCGTGCCGATGTGCAGCTGGACGGCCGTCGTCCGCGGGATCTGCCCGAGCAGGACCGCCGCGTCGTCGAGCACACCGATCCTGGCCAGGCACGTCCAGACCCGTCGGGGCATCATCCGCAGCAGGCGCTGCCGGATGGACTTCGCGGTTCTCTTGGCCCGCTGGTAGCCGGTCTGCCCTCCGGCGGCGTCCTCGGCGGTGAGTGGCCGGTCGACGTGCAGATGCCGCAGGTACTGCTTCAGCCAGGGGCCCTCGAGGACGTTGCGGTAGTGGTGCGCCCGCGGATTCCAGCCCGTCGGGTTGAGGATGACCATGCGGTCGATCCGCGCGGACCTGGCGGCGCGACCGAACAGCCACATGCCGATGCACGCGCCGACGGCCATGACCGGCACACCCGGCGTGCTCCGGGCCAGTGCACGAAGGGCACTGACGCAGTCCATGACGCCCTGGTCGTTGAACGGATTCGGCTCGCCGTCGGTGACGCCGGTGTACGCATCGCCCTGGTCGGTGCGCTCGCAGCGCAGACTGGCGGCTCCGACGGCGGCGAGTTCGCGTGCGCTCTGCGCCCACAGCCCGGTGCCCCCATCGCGTGGCTCGCCGCCGATGCTGGTGAAGACGACGGCCAGCCGGGGCTCGCCGACCGGGCGGGTCAGGACACCGGGCAGGCCGTCGACGCTCACGAACTCCTCGCTGATCGCCACACCGTCGCGGATGGTGCGCACCGACCAGGTCGGGGAGAACTCGACGGCGCCGGCTGCCCCGCGCGGGACCATCGCGACGATCTGGTCAATGCGCGTCCACGGCACCCTGGCCAGATGCGGCGGGACGGCGTACAGGCGCTCGGCGAGCTCGCGGTCCTCCTCCCTGATCACATGCGTCCTGGGGCCCTGCCCGGCCGGGAGACGGAGCCGTCTCAGCTGCGCGGCCTGCTCGCTGGTCCAGCGCCGGCCCGGCGTCTCGACGACGCCGGGTTCAGGTGCGACCTGAACCGAGAGGCTGCGCAGCAGCTGCTGCTCGCGCAGCTGGTGACGCCCATCGATGGGTTCCCAGCTGATGAGCCGTTCCACGGCGCCGGTGCGGGCCGCGATCGTGCAGCCCAGCCGCAGACCCAGCGTCGTCACCGGGCGCCCGGGCAGGAGCCGGGCGGCGTAGCGCTGCACGCGGGTCAGGTCGGCGCACCAGGCCTCGGCCGGGTCTGCCGCCTCATCGAGCTCGGGGGAGTCGCCGTCACCGCGCCAGGCGAAGCGCACGGCGACCAGCCCGGCGCGGGCGCACGCGATCGCCAGCGCCCGCAGGGTGCGGAACGTGGTGACGGACTCGCGGCCGACCGGGCCTGCGATGACGACGACCCCGGTCGCGGTTCCCGTACCCGGGGTGTGCACCCAGGCCGCCAGGCGGTCGTCGGCGTCGCCGATCCAGGTGGGGCACCCCTGCACCCCGGGCCGCGGAGGATCGGGCAGCGAGGTCTTGCGCTGGGTCTGGGGGCGAGCAGCCTCCTCGCCCTGGGCGACGTTCTCGGACACGGGCGATTCCATTCATCGGCGTGGACACAGGGATGATGGGGCGGAGTTGACACGCGTGCCAGCATTCGCGCATGACAAGTCACGATCCTACGCCATCCGGTGCGCCGAGCCGTTGCCCGCTGGTCTGGGAGTGCGGCACGATGGGGGCGTCCCCTATCCCAGGAGGTCCCATGGGTGCAAGTGATTCCGCGCAGGAGGCCACCGGCCCGCGGCGCATGAGCTCGCTGTTCTCGCACGGCAGGAGAGCGGCGGCCAGGTCGGGCGAGCTGGCCGGCGAGTGCGCCAGGGTCGTGCGGGAGAAGGGCGGGGCGTTCGCTTCCTCCGCCGCCGCCAGGCTCGACAAGGGGCTCGACGCCGCAGTCGACAACGGGGCAGCCGCCTTCAACCGGGCGCGCAGGCGCTCCGGCGAGGCCATCGACAGGATCGACGCCTGGTCGGTGAGGGTGGGGCGCAAGGCCACGCACATCAGTGACCAGGTGGTCGATGCCTCGAGTGATCTGGGCGAGCGGATCTCCGAGCGGGCCGAACGCCTCGGCAGGCGTATCCAGGACGCCGTCGAGGAGACCGGGCAGGGCGAAGACCGGGCAGGGTGAATCACAGCCCTGGGCCGACCCCGGTCCCCGTACCGTGGCAGAGTTGGACCATGCCGGCAACAACAGCTGAACTCGTCGACCTGCTGCGCCTGACCCAGGAACCCGACAGCGTCTTCATCGGACGCCACCCGCGGACGCTGATGCAGCGCACCTACGGCGGGCAGGTGCTCGCCCAGTCCCTCATGGCCGCCTACAGCACCGTTCCCGAGAGCAGGGTCGCGCACTCCCTGAACTCCTACTTCATCCGTCCCGGCCAGGCGGCCGGTGACATCGAGTACGTCGTCGAGCCGCTGCGTGACGGGCGGACCTTCTCGGTGCGCCGCGTCACCGCGCTGCAGGACGGCCGGACGATCTTCACCGGTTCCTACTCCTTCCACGAGATGGAGGACGGGCTCGACCACTCCGATCCCATCGCTGCGCAGGTACCGCCCCCTGAGGAGTGCCCCGGTTTCCTCGACATCAGCGAGGAGCGCTACGGCGCCTCGCCGTTGTGGCACGAGTGGGACGCCCTCGACGTGCGGTTCGCCGGCGACTCCAGCAAGGGCGGCATCATCGAACCGGCCAATCACCCGGCCCACATGCGTGTCTGGGTCAAGACGACCGAGGCCCTGCCCGCCGACAAGAACGCCATCCACCAGGCCGTGCTGGCCTATCTGTCCGACCTGACCCTGCTGTCGGTGACGGTGATCCCGCATTCGGTCACCTACATGTCGCCGCACCTTCAGGTGGCCACGCTCGACCACATCATGCACTTCCACCGGGCCGTCCGTGCCGACGAGTGGCTGCTCTACGACATGCTCTCGCCCTCGGCCTCCAACAGCCTGGGTATCGCCACCGGGCGGCTCTTCCAGAACGGCAAGCTCGTCGCCTCCTGCTCCCAGGAGGGTCTCATCCGGGTGCTCGGGGCGGAACGCGAGATCCTCACCTGACCCGGACCGGACGCGCAACGGTCCTTGCGGGAACGTGCTGAGGGGCCGCGATCCGATCGGATCGCGGCCCCTCAGCGTGCGTGGTCCGAGCCGGCGCCCGCCGCGGGTCAGACCGAGGCGGTCTGCCGCAGCTGGTTGAGAGCGGCGCGTTCGATCTGGCGCACGCGCTCGGCGGTGATGCCCCAGACGGCGCCGATGTCGGCCAGCTTCGCCTGGCGGCCGTCGAGCAGCCCGTACCGGCGGCGCATGACGTCGGCGGAACGCTCGTCCAGGTCCGAGAGCATGCCCTCGAGACGGGTGCGGTCCTCGGCGTCGAGCACGAGCTCGTCGGGGCCGGGCGCCGTCTCGCGAGCGATGAGGTCACCGAGCGAGGTGTCGCCGTCGTCCTCGACAGGGGCGTCGAGGCTGACGTGCTCGCGCGAGTAGCGGATGAGGTCGACGACCTTCGACTCCTCGACACCGAGCTCTTCTGCGATCTCGGCCACCTCGGGCTCGCGCCCCAGATTGCGTTCCAGGTTGCGGCGCACCGCCAGGATCTGGTTGACCTGCTCCGCCACGTGCACGGGCAGTCGGACGATCCGGCCCTGCTGGGCGATGCCACGGCTGATGGCCTGACGGACCCACCAGGTGGCGTAGGTGCTGAACTTGAAGCCCTTCGCGTAGTCGAACTTCTCGACCGCGCGGATCAGGCCGGTGTTGCCCTCCTGCACGAGGTCGAGGAGCGGCATCTGAGAGCGTCCGTACTTGCGGGCCACGGAGACCACCAGGCGCAGGTTGGCGCGCACGAAGTGCTGCATGGCGCGCTCACCCTCCTCCGCGATGAGCTCCAGCTCCTCGCGGGTGGCATCGCTTGAGGTCTCGGCGTCCCCGCGCAGGATCGCCTGGGCGTACTGACCGGCTTCGATGAGTCGAGCGAGCTCGACCTCTTCGGCGGCATCGAGCAGCGGCGTCTTGGCGATCGACTCGAGGTAGAGACCCACCGAGTCCTTGCCGTCGATGCCGTCGTTGCTGCGTGCGCGAGTTTTCTCCATCGGTTCCCTTCCGTCGTCCCATAGTGTCCAACAACGCGGTGGGTGAAAACCATTCCAGTTGCCAGCGAAAAATTGAAAAGAGGCACAACCGCGGGTAAAGCTGCGACCACGGTCTGATGCCCCAGGTACTGCGGCCCGACGCCGGTCCCAGGTGCTCCGGCCTTGTCAACCCAGCACGAGTCCGCGCCAGGACGGCGCCGTGGATCACAGTGATGGAACGATAAAGCATCTCGTGGGCTGGTGCCCGGCCGCTGCCATTTGTTGCCGGGTGTCACACTTGGGGGGTGGCGTCCTCTTGACGCACGCAGCCATGAGTATGCCGTGAACCCGGGTTCGCACCGGGTTCGTCGAACGCTTCACTAGCTGGAAAGGTCCCCCGTGACGGCTCGCACCAAGAACCCGGCCCAGACCTGCGAGGACGCCGACGCCGTGTCGGCCGAGAAGACGACGACTCGCACCCGCGCCAAGAGCGCCGCAGCCAAGACCACCTCGGGCAGGCGAACGGCGAAGAAGAAGCTCGCCTCGCCGGAGGCCGCGGCTGCGGCGGCCACCGCGAAGAAGTCCCCCGGTACGCCTGCGGAGGCCGGGGCGGCGAACAGGAAGAGCACGGCCAGGTCCGGCAGGAAGACCAGGAGCACGACGAGCAAGGCCGCCCTGACGAAGGCCATGGCCGGCAAGACCGAGGGCACCGCTGAGGCCGATGGCATCGAGCTGACCTTCGAGCGCGACGGCGACGACATCGTGGTGCGCGCCGGCGGCAAGAAGCGCAGCCTCGACGACGTCGACGAGTCGGCCTTCGATCACAAGCAGGCCGAGAAGGACGAGGCGGAGCTCAACGAGGACACGGGCTTCAGCCTCTCCGACCAGGACGACGCCGACGAACCCGAGCAGCAGGTGACCGTGGCCGGCGCCACCGCCGACCCGGTCAAGGACTACCTCAAGCAGATCGGCAAGGTCGCCCTGCTGAACGCCGCCCAGGAGGTCGACCTGGCCAAGCGCATCGAGGCAGGCCTGTTCGCCGACGAGCAGCTCACCCAGCACCGCGACAAGATCAAGGCCGGCGACATCGATGACTTCGAGTGGATCGCCGAGGACGGCCGTCGCGCCAAGAACCACCTGCTCGAGGCCAACCTCCGCCTGGTCGTCTCACTGGCCAAGCGGTACACCGGCCGCGGCATGCTCTTCCTCGACCTCATCCAGGAGGGCAACCTCGGCCTGATCCGCGCGGTCGAGAAGTTCGACTACACCAAGGGCTACAAGTTCAGCACCTACGCCACCTGGTGGATCAAGCAGGCCATCACCCGGGCCATGGCCGACCAGGCCCGCACGATCCGTATCCCCGTCCACATGGTGGAGGTCATCAACAAGCTCGCCCGGGTCCAGCGCCAGATGCTGCAGGACCTCGGCCGCGAACCCACGCCCGAGGAACTGGCCGTCGAACTCGACATGACACCGGAGAAGGTCATCGAGGTGCAGAAGTACGGCCGCGAGCCGATCAGCCTGCACACCCCGCTGGGCGAGGACGGCGACTCCGAGTTCGGTGATCTCATCGAGGACTCCGAGGCCATCGTCCCGGCCGATGCCGTGAACTTCACGCTCCTGCAGGAGCAGCTGCACGACGTGCTCGACACCCTGTCCGAGCGCGAGGCCGGCGTCGTCTCGATGCGTTTCGGCCTGACCGACGGCCAGCCCAAGACTCTCGACGAGATCGGCAAGGTCTACGGGGTGACGCGCGAGCGCATCCGCCAGATCGAGTCCAAGACCATGAGCAAGCTGCGTCACCCCAGCCGCTCCCAGGTGCTGCGCGACTACCTGGACTGACCGCCGGCCACGATGCCCGGATCCGCCGCGGGGGGCTCGTGGTCCGGGACGCGAGGCCCCGTCGGCTCGGTCACTCATGACACGGGATCAGCTCCGGAGGGTGTCATCACCCCTTGTCAGCGGTCACCATCGGTCCGCCGCCAGCGGTGACGCCGCCCCCGGAGCATGACAGGACATCACGCCCACAGCGGCTGCCCCGGCCCCGGGCACCTGAAACCACACCTCTCAAGGAGGCGGGGAGCATCAGGCAGGGCGGATGGTCCTGGGACGGGTTCTCGTCCCGGTCGCGGGGGATCGGCGAGGCGGTCAGCCCAGGAGCGAGGTGTCGCCCTCGAGACGGACGGCGACCTCTTTGATCTTCTCGGCGTGCGCGCGGGCGTGGTGCGCGCAGAACAGAAGCGTGCCGCCGCTCGCAAGGCCCACCCTCAGATGGGCCTGGGCACCGCATCGGTCGCAGCGGTCGGCTGCGGTCAATTGGGTGTTCTCAACAACAGGCGTGCTCACGGTCACCACAGTACGCGCCGCGCACAACCGGCGGGCGGCTTGCGGCGAACCGGTGCTGCTGGCCTGCCGTTCACCGGGATTGTTGGTGCCCGCCGATAAAGTTTCGCTCGTGCCGACCACGATGACCCGCAAGAAGTCCGACAAGCCCGGGACGCCGCGCTCCTACGGCGCGAAGAACCTCCTCGTCCTCGAGGGGCTCGAGGCCGTCCGCAAACGCCCCGCCATGTACATCGGCTCCACGGACACGCGCGGCCTCATGCACTGCCTGTGGGAGATCATCGACAATGCGGTCGACGAGGCGCTCGCCGGTTTCGGCGACCGGATCAGGGTCGAGCTGCGAGCCGACGGGTCGATCCACGTGGCCGACAGGGCCCGGGGCATCCCCGTCGACATCGAGCCGCGCACCGGCCTGACCGGTGTCGAGGTCGTCTTCACCAAACTGCACGCCGGCGGCAAGTTCGGCGCCGGCTCCTACGGCGCGGCCGGTGGTCTGCACGGCGTGGGCGCCTCGGTCGTCAACGCCCTGAGCTCGCGCCTCGACGTCGAGGTGGACCGGGACGGCGCCACGTGGGCGATGAGCTTCCAGCGCGGCATCCCCGGCGTCTTCGACGGCGACGGTCCCGACGCCGCCTTCACCCCGGGCAGCGGCCTGCGCAGGCTCGGCAGGGCGGGCAAGGGCGTCACCGGCACGCGCGTCACCTACTGGCCCGACCGCCAGATCTTCCTCAAGGACGCCCAACTGTCGGTCGAGAAACTCGTCGAGCGGGCCCGCCAGACCAGTTTCCTCGTGCCCGGCCTCGAGATCGTCGTCGACGACGAACGCGGCCCCGAGCCGGTCGTCGAGTCCTTCCGGCACGACAGCGGCATCAGCGAATTCGCCGACTTCCTGAGTACCGGCGAGCCCATCACCGAGGTGCTGCGCCTGCAGGGATCCGACTCGTTCGTCGAGACCGTCCCGGTCCTCGACGCCGAGGGCGCCATGACGCCCACCGACGTGGAACGCCGCCTCGACGTCGACATCGCCGTCATCTGGGACAACGGCTACGACACCGTCGAGCGCTCCTTCGTGAACATCATCGCCACCCCCAAGGGCGGCACCCACGTCCAGGGCTTCGAACGCGGCCTGGCCAGGGCCTTCGCCGCCGGGCTGGACGGCACGCGCCTGCTCAAGTCGGGCGACGACGTCACCAAGGAGGACATCCTCGAGGGCCTCACGGCCGTCATCACGGTGCGCCTGCCCGAACCCCAGTTCGAGGGCCAGACCAAGGAGGTCCTCGGCACCCCGCCGGTCACCCGGCTCGTCGCCAGGATCGTCGAGGACCAGATGGGGGAGTACCTCAACTCCACCAGGCCCGCCGTGCGCGCCCAGGCCCGCACGCTCATGGAGAAGGTCGTCAACGCCTCGCGCGCCCGCCGCGCCGCTCGCGCCCACCGCGAGAACCAGCGCCGCAAGAACGCGCTCGAGTCCAGCTCCATGCCGCCCAAGCTGAAGGACTGCCGCAGCGCCGACGGCGAGCGCAGCGAGCTGTTCATCGTCGAGGGCGACTCGGCCCTGGGCACCGCGCTGCGCGCCCGCGACAGCGAGTTCCAGGCCCTGCTGCCCATCCGCGGCAAGATCCTCAACGTGCAGAAGGCCTCACTGGGCGACATGCTGAAGAACCTCGAGTGCTCCTCGATCATCCAGGTGGTCGGCGCCGGCTCGGGCGCGAGTTTCGACCTCGACCAGGCGCGCTACGGCAAGGTCATCTTCATGGCCGACGCCGACTCGGACGGCGCCCACATCCGCTGCCTGCTGGCCACGCTGTTCTTCCGCTACATGCGCCCGATGATCGAGGCCGGCCGGGTCTACAGCGCCGTCCCGCCGCTGCACCGCTTCGAGCTGACCAACCCGAAGAAGGGCATGGACAAGTACATCTACACCTACTCCGATCCCGAGTACCAGCGGAAGATGGCCGAGCTGACGAAGAAGAAGATCCGTTTCAAGGAGCCCCAGCGCTACAAGGGCCTGGGCGAGATGGACGCCGACCAGCTGGCCGACACGACGATGAACCCCCGCCACCGGATGCTGCGGCGCATCACGATCGACGACGCCGAGGCCGCCTCCAGGACCTTCGAGCTGCTCATGGGCAATGAGGTGGCCCCGCGCAAGGAGTTCATCGTCGCCGGCGCCTACCAGCTCGACGAGGACCGCATCGACGTGTGAGCCGGTGTCCGGCCACCGGGACACGGACCCGGCCGGTGGCCCGGCCCGTAGCCTGGGGCGGTGAGCTCAGCCAGCACGCCGGCCCCGGACGGGCCCGCCGCATCCCCAGCCGTCGTCGCACCGCCCAGGACCGCCTCGCGCGCCCGCGTGCTGGCCTGGGCCCTGTGGGACTGGGGCACCCAGCCGTGGAACACGGTCGTCACGACCTTCGTCTTCTCCGTCTACCTGGTCGGCCCCTCCTTCGGCTCGGCCAATCACACCGCCTACGTGCAGTCGGTCTGCATGACGGTCGCCTCCGTCGCGATCGCCCTCATCGCGCCCGTGCTGGGCCAGAACACAGACCGCACCGGCCGGACGATGAGCACCCTGCGCGTCCTCACCTGGGCGGTGGCCCTCATCAACGCCGCCCTGTTCCTCATCGCCGACGAGCCCGCCTACCTGTGGGCGGGCTTCATCATGCTCGGCCTGGGCACGGTCGCCTCCGAGGTGGCCGGCTCGGTCTACAACGGCGTCATCGACCGCGTCTCGACGCCGCAGAACGTCGGCCGGGTCTCCGGCCTCGGCTGGGGCATGGGCTATCTCGGCGGCATCGTCGCGCTGCTCATCATCTACCTCGGCTTCATCGCGCCCGACGTCGGACTGTTCGGCGTCACCACCGAGCACGGCATGGCGGTGCGCACCGCCATGCTCCTGTGCGCGGTGTGGACACTCGTCTTCACCATCCCGACCTTCCTCGCGCTGAGGGACGACCCGGCGCCGCGCGGCGAGCGGCTCGGCGTGATCGGCAGCTACCGGGCCCTGCTCGCCACCGTCGCGCGCCTGTGGCGCCAGGACCGCCACATCGTCTGGTTCCTGCTGGCCTCGGCCCTGTTCCGCGACGGGCTGACCGGCATCTTCACCTACGGCGGCGTGCTGGCCCGCAACACCTTCGGCTTCAGCGCCGGGCAGGTCGTGGTCTTCGGCGCGGCCGCGAACATCATCGCCGGCGTCGCCACGATCTGCTCCGGCCGCCTCGACGACCGGGTCGGGCCCAGGGCGGTCATCGTCGGTTCGCTCGTCATGCTCGTCACGCTGGCCACCGCGGTGTTCGTCCTGCACGCGAGGGGCAGCGGCGTCTTCTGGGTGCTCGGCCTGGCGCTGTGCGTCTTCGTCGGGCCGGCCCAGGCCGCCTCGCGCAGCTATCTGGCGCGCATCATCCCGCCGGGCAGCAGCGGTGAGATCTTCGGTCTCTACGCGACGACCGGGCGGGTCGCCTCGCCGTTGGCCCCGCTCATGTTCGGCCTGTGCGTCGGTCTCGGCGCCCGCCTCACCGGGGCCGAGAACACGCAGTACTTCGGCATCATCGGCATCGCCGTCGTACTCGCCGCCGGTCTGCTGGTGCTGCTGGCCCTGGTGCCGCGGGTCGCGGCCGGCGCGGGACTGATCAGCCGGCCTGGGCCCGTCCCAGGCGCAGCACCTCGTACATGAGGTCGTGCAGGGGGACCGGCACGCCGGCCTCGTGGGCGAGTCGGACGATCGCGCCGGTCTGCGGGTCGAGTTCGCTGGGGCGGCCGGCCATCAGATCGCGGCACAACGAGGCCGTGCTGCCGGCCGGCTGGCGGGCGTTGAAGGCCATGGTCTCCTCGACCGCGTCCTCGCCGACGTCGATGCCGTGTGCCCGGGCCACGGCGGCTATCTCGGCGGTGGCGCGCCGCCACAGGTCGGCCAGCCGGGGCCGGGCGAGCAGTTCGCCGAGCGTCAGTCCGGTGATGGCGCCCAGCTCACCGAGCGGGATGACCATCATGGCCTTGCGCCACAGGACGGCCCAGATGTCGTCCGGCTCGGGTGAGCCGACGCCCGCTCCCTCCAGCACCGCGCGCAGGGCACGGACCCGGGCGGTGCCTGCGTTGTCCCACTCGCCGACCTCGAGCGTCCCCGGGCCGCCGCGGCGGGCGATGACGCCGGGCCGCTCGATCATGGCGAAGATCTTCATGACGCCGGGCAGCGTGTGCCCGGCGCCGACGACATCGGCGGTCAGGCGCGGGCCGTCCACGCCGTTCTGGGTGGTGACGACGGCCGTGCCGGGGCCGAGCAGGGGGCCGGCGGCTGCCAGGGCCTCGGTGATCTGGGTTGCCTTGACGCAGCTGAGCACGTAGTCGACCGGGCCGATCGAGGCCGGGTCGTCGGTCGCGGCGGCCGGGACGGTGAAGTCCTCGTCTCCGGTCAGCCGCAGCCCGCGTGCCCGCAGCGCCTCGAGGGTGCGGCCCCTGGCGACGAAGGACACGTCATGACCGGCGCGGGCCAGCCGTCCGCCGAGGAAAGCACCCACGCCACCGGCGCCGACGACAGCGAACCTCATGGGCCAAGTCTACGGACGGGTACCGCTTGACCCTGCGGTCCCCGTGCCGGGCGGTGGTGGTGCGGTGGTCCTGCGGTTGTTGTGCAAAGTCGCGCAATGATCGCAGGGTGGCGCGAAACCGCAGGGTGAGCCGATACCGCAGGGTGTGGGGGTTTGGTGCCGGCTGGTGCGGTGGTCCTGCGGTTGTTGTGCAAAGTCGCGCAATGATCGCAGGGTGGCGCGAAACCGCAGGGTGAGCCGATACCGCAGGGTGTGGGGGTTTGGTGCCGGCTGGTGCGGTGGTCCTGCGGTTGTTGTGCAAAGACGCGCAATGATCGCAGGGTGGCGCGAAACCGCAGGGTGAGCCGATACCGCAGGGTGTGGGGGTTTGGTGCCGGCTGGTGCGGTGGTCCTGCGGTTGTTGTGCAAAGACGCGCAACAACCGCAGGGTGAGCTGGAATCGCAGGGTGGCCGAGGCCGCAGGGTGAGCTGGGCGCGATCGCTCAGTGGGGCATCACCCGGGAGCTGACCGCCGTGACCGGCTGGGTCAGGGGAGTGCCGGAGCCGTCCCGCTTGCCGGTGGCCGGCGGCAGGTCGACGGCCGAGCCGCTGGCGGCGGCAGCGACGGCCGGCGCCGGACCCACCCAGGCCAGCGTCAGGGCGTCCTCGCCCTTCAGGAAGCGGTGACAGCGCACCCCGGCGGTGGCGCGGCCCTTCGAGGGGTACTCGGCGAAGTCGGTGAGCTTGACGCTGCCGGTCTGCGTGCCGGGCAGGGCCTGCGAGGAGCCCGACACCGTGACGACCACGGCACCGGCCTTCGGGGACGCGCCGAACCAGATGGCCTGCGCGTCCGTGCTGAGCCGGATGCCGGCCACACCGCCGCCACCACGACCCTGCGGGCGGACGAGCGAGGCGGGGAAGTGCAGCAGCTGCGCGTCCGAGGTGACGAAGACCAGGTCGTCGTCCTCGTCGACCAGCTGCAGCGCGCCGACGAGCTCGTCACCGTCGTCGAGCCGGATGATCTCCCACGCGTCGCGGGTGAGGACCTCCGGGTTCACCCGCTTGACGATGCCGCGGCGGGTGCCGACCGCCAGGCCCGGCCCCTCGGGATCGAGCGTGGTGAGGGCGAGGGGCCGCTCGTCGCGTTCGAGGGCGACGAGTTCGGTGAGCCTGCTGCCGCCGCGCAGGCTCGGGGCGTTGGCCGTCTGCACGGTCTCGGGAAGGTCGAGGACGCGTGCCCTGATGAGCCGGCCCCGGTTGGTGAGGACCCCGAATTCGGCGCGGGTGGTCGTGGCGATCGCCGAGACGACGACGTCGTGGCGCCCGCGCGGCCCCTCGGCGGGCAGCACGCCGGGGTTCTCGGCGTCGGCGGGCCGGTTCATGCGGGCGACCAGGCCGGCCGAACTGAGCATCACCCAGCACGGGCCGTCGGGGATCTCCAGCGGCTCGGTGGCCGCCGGCAGGACGGCGCCGGAGCCCTCCAGCAGCACCGTGCGGCGCGGCGTGCCGTACTGGGTGGCGATCTCGGTGAGCTGGCCGGCGACGACGTCGTTCAGGCGCTCCGGGTTCTCGATGATCTCGGTGAGCTCGTCGATGCGTCGCCTCAGCTCGTCGCGCTCGGCCTCCAGCTCGATGCGGCTGAGCCTGGTGAGGCGGCGCAGCTGCATGTCGAGGATGTAGTTGGCCTGGATCTCGTCGAGCTCGAACGCCGTCATGAGGCGCTCACGGGCCTGGTTCGCGTCGTCGGAGGACCGGATGATCGCGATGACGTCGTCGATGTCGATCAACGCCAGCAGCAGGCCATCGACCAGATGCAGCCGCTCCTGGGCCTTGCTGAGCTGGAAGCCGGCGCGGCGCAGGCTGACCTCGAGACGGTGGTCCAGGTAGACCTGCAGCAGCTCCTTGAGGCCGAGGGTGCGCGGCTGTCCGTCGACGAGCGCCACGTTGTTGATGCCGAAGGAGTCCTCCAGCTTCGTGTGCTTGTACAGCTGGGCGAGCAGGGCGTCGGGGTTGATGCCGTTCTTCACCTCGATCACCAGGCGCAGGCCGTTGGTCAGGTCGGTCAGGTCCTTGACGTCGGAGATGCCGGTGATCTTCTTGCTCTGCACCAGGTGCTTGATCTGCTCGATGATCTTCTCGGGGCCGACGGCGAACGGCAGCTCGGTGATGACGATGCCGCGGCGGCGCGGGCTGACCTGTTCGATCCGGGCCGTGGCGCGGGTCCTGAAGCTGCCGCGACCGGTGGCGTAGGCGTCGCGGATGCCGTCCAGCCCGACGATCTTCCCGCCGGTGGGGAAGTCCGGGCCGGGGATGAAGCGCATCAGCTCGTCCAGGTCCGCGTCGGGATGCCGCAGCAGGTGCTTGAGCGCCTGGACGACCTCGACGAGGTTGTGCGAGGGCATGTTCGTGGCCATGCCGACGGCGATGCCCGTCGCCCCGTTGACGAGCAGGTTCGGGAAGGCGGCCGGCAGGACGGCCGGTTCGGTCTCCTTGCCGTCGTAGTTGGGGCGGAAGTCGACGGTGTCCTCGTCCAGGCCGTCGATCATCGGCAGCGCCGCCGGGGCCATCCGGCACTCGGTGTAGCGCATGGCGGCGGGCCCGGCGTCCGGCGAGCCGAAGTTGCCGTGGCCGTCGACGAGCTTGAGGCGCATCGACCAGTCCTGCCCCATCCGGACGAGGGCGTCGTAGATGGCCGAGTCGCCGTGCGGGTGCAGCTTGCCCATGACGTCCCCGACGACGCGGGCGCACTTGACGAACGCGTGGTCGGGCAGGAGCCGCTGCTGGCTCATGCCGTACAGGATGCGGCGCTGCACGGGTTTCAGGCCGTCGCGGGCGTCGGGCAGGGCCCGCGCGTAGATGACCGAGTAGGCGTACTCGAGGAAGGAGGACTCCATCTCGTTCGAGACGTCGACATCGATGATGCGTTCGGTGAAGTCGTCCTCGACGGGCGTGGTGCTGCGTGCCATCTGCTGATCTGCTCCTGACTGTGGACCAGCCCCGATTGTCCGGCATCGGAGCCGTGAGAAGAACTATTCCACGCCGGGCGGGCACCGATCGGCGCAGGACACCCGAAGGGCCGGCGGCAGGTTCCGGAACCCGCCGCCGGCCCTTCGGCCCGTTCTGGTTCTCAGGCGCGCACGTCGACGATCACGCGGCCGTGCAGGCGGTGCTCCATGAGATCCCTGGCCGCCTGGAAGGCGCCGGACAGCGGAACCGTGCCGGCGATGGCGTCGATCCGTTCGCCGGGCAGCTCGGCGAGCAGCGCCCAGGCCTCCCTGCGGGCCTCGACGGGTGTCTCGACCGAGTCGACACCGGCCAGCGTCACGTTGCGCAGGATGAACGGCATGACGGTGCCGGGCAGCTTGGCCGAGCCGGCCAGGCCGCAGGCCGCGACGGTGCCGGAGTAGACGGTCTGCGCGAGCGCATTGACGAGCACCTCGCCGCCGACCGTGTCGACGACCCCGGACCAGCGCTGCTTCTGCAGGGCGCCCTTGGCGTCGAGCAGCTCGGCGCGGTCGATGATCTGCTCGGCGCCCAGCTCGTGCAGGTAGCCGCCCAGTTCGCCGGGGCGTCCGGTGAGGGCGGCGACATGGTGGCCGGCGGCGGCCAGCAGGAGGACCGCGACCGAGCCGACACCACCTGTCGCGCCGGTGACGAGCACGGGCCGGTCGGGCGTGGTCTCCAGGCCGGCGCGTCCCAGCCGCAGGACGCACAGAGCGGCCGTGTAGCCGGCGGTGCCGATCGCTGCGGCACGGGCCGGTGTCATCGACTCGGGCAGCGCGACGAGCCGGTCGCCGGGCACCCTGGCCAGCTCGCAGAAGGCGCCGTTGCGGCTCTCGGACATGCCGATGCCGTTGAGGATGACCTGGTCGCCCGGATTCCAGGCCGGATCGGCGGACTGCTTGACGGTGCCGACCAGGTCGATGCCGCCGATGAGCGGGGTCTTGCGGACGATGCCCGGCAGGCCGGTGAGGGCCATGGCGTCCTTGTAGTTGATGCTCGAATGACTGACCTCGACGAGAACGGGGTCGTCGCCGAGGAAGGCCTCGTCGACCTCCTCGATGGCCGCGGTGTTGACGGGCTGGCCGTTGCCGCGCTCGTAGGCGGGGTTGGAACGGATGACGATGGCACGCGCCATGGCGAAGACCTCCATTGGTCGAGTGGCTGACGTATCTCAGCATGCCGGGTGCGTTCAGGGCATTGCAAGAGAACCCGGCCGAATCCGCCAGTGACGAGGCGTCCAGCGGCGCCTGGGCGGCCGTTCGGCCTTGATGCCCAGGACGTCGGCCAGGGCCGGCCACAGATCATCGCCGTCGGTCCCGCGCAGCGAGGGAACCCGGCGCGGGTGCCAGGTGCGGTGCGACTCGGCCACCAGCGGCACGGTGCTGCGGGCGAGGATCTGCTCGGTGGGGCTCAGCGTGCGCAGCGCCACCGCCCGCACCCGGTCCGGGTGGTTCTGCGCGAACTCCTCGTAGAGCTCGGGGTCGTGCTGGCCGTCGTCGCCGACCAGTACCCAGCTGATGTGGGGGAAGTCCCTGGCCAGTCGCTCCATCGCGTCGCGCTTGTGGTCCGTGCCCGAGCGCACCCACGCCGTCGTGGTGGGCCCCCAGTCGGTG
Source organism: Propionibacterium australiense (assembly GCF_003666605.1). Taxonomy (GTDB): domain Bacteria; phylum Actinomycetota; class Actinomycetes; order Propionibacteriales; family Propionibacteriaceae; genus Propionibacterium; species Propionibacterium australiense. The sequence goes on from NZ_RCIV01000004.1 coordinate 140,325, forward strand.
AGCAGGAGCGCGCCCCGCGGATAGCCGTGGCGGGTCATGAACCGGTTGAGGAAGTGGATCGAGGCCCAGGTGCCGGTCGATACGTAGAAGATCGGCGCCCCCGGGTGCTCGGCGAGCAGGCGCTGGTACATGCGTGCCATGCCGGGAACCGCCTGACGGTTGCCCTCGAGCTGGAAGAAACTGTTCCAGGCGGCCAGGAACAGCCGGGGCATCCACGTGCTGATGATCGTGTCGTCGATGTCGGAGATGATGCCGAAGGTCTCGTCGGGTGCGATGACCTGAACCGGGACCTCGGCGGTCGAACCGTTCGCGGCGCTCAGCCGGAGCCGGTGCCAGCCGGGGGCGAGCTCGGTGTCCACCGTCAGGTCGATGTAGCCCCGCCGGTCGGTGCGCAGGGTCAGCGTCCGTGCGCCCACGGTGAGCCGAACCGGGCGGTGCGGGGCGGGCAGGGCCAGGAAGTTGCGCCAGCCGCGGCGGCGCAGCCAGGCCGCCGCATGAGCGGGCAGCCGCCTGTCGTCGGCCGGGCTCAGGACCAGACGCCCCAGCACCCGCACGCGTCCTCCGGTGCCGTAGCCGATGAACGGCACCGGCCTCTCCCGCCAGCCCCGGCGGCGCAGCACGGCGCCGGCACGGCGCGTCACGAAGTCGGCGACGCGCACACCGATCACAGGTCCGTGCCTCATGCCCACCAACCATAACGGGCCGGGCGGCGCCGGCGGACTTCCGCTGCCGCGTCGGGCCGGTGAAGATGGCACGATGGTGACCGTGACGAACATCAGTCAGCCCACGTTGCCCAAGGCCTTGCGCGACCGCGTCGACGAGTGCGGGTTCTTCCCCGAGCTCGTCGAGGACTCGGTGTCCATGGCCGTCGGGGACGAGACGATCGTCGACTTCCTCGTCCAGCACGAGGCGACGGTCGGCGCCGAGGGCATCATCCGCCATCTCACCGTCCTCGTCCTCACCCCCGGGCGCCTCATCGTCAGCCACACCGACGAGGAGACCGATGCCCGTGGCAAGGACACCGCGGTCACCACGAGCGAGTCGGTGCCGCTGCGGCTGCTCGGTGTCATCACGGTGAGCCGCGCCGTCACCCATCCCGAGCACTACGGCAGGTCCGACTCGGCCGTCACCGAGACCTGGCTGACCCTCACCTGGAACGCCGTCCGGCGGCTGCAGGTCGTCCCCGCGCACTGCGGCGACCCGTCCTGCACGGCCGATCACGGCTTCGACGGCGAGGCGGTCGGAGAGGACATCACGATCAGGATGAGCCCGGCCGCGGACGGCGCGGAGAACGTGCAGCGCCTGGTCCGGTTCGCCTCGACACTCCAGCGCCTGGCTCACGGGCAGGGCGCCGGATGAGCCTGCCCGCCGGCCCCGGCTACGGGCGCGGCACCCTCGCCGAGGTGCTGCCCGCCATCGCGTCCCGCCTGGGCGCCGGCGAGGCCAGTGACGCCCTGGGAATCCCGCAGGCCCGGGCCTACGTGCTCCTGCTCGTCGACGGGATGGGCTGGAACCAGCTGCGCGCCGGCTCGTCCTCGCTGGTGCACATCCCGCACCTGCTGGCCCGTTCGTTCCCGATCAGCGCGCCCGTGCCGACCACGACGGCCTGCTCGCTGACGACGCTCGGCACCGGGCGCGCGCCCGGCGAGCACGGCATCGTCGGCTACACCTTCAGGCCCAGCAGCGGGGGAGAACTCATGTGCCCCCTCGACTGGGGGCCCCTGGACCCGCCCCCCGGGCAGCTCCAGCCGCACCCCACCTGGCTCGAACGCATGGAGCAGGACGGGGTCACCGTCACCACCGTCTCACAGGCCAGGTTCCGTGGCAGCGGCCTGACACGCGCAGCCCTGCGCGGCGGCTTCTTCCGTGGCTTCGGCAAGGGGGCCTCCATCGCGGCCAGGGCCGAGGCCGTCAGGGCAGCGGTCGCGAAGGGGCGGGCCTTCGCCTACGTGTACGAGGGCAGCCTGGATCACACCGGCCACGGCTGGGGCGTCGCGTCCCGCCCCTGGCTGGACCGGCTGACCCGCATCGACGCCGACATCGCCGCCCTGCGCGGGACCCTGCCCGAAGACGTCTGCCTGCTCGTCACCGGCGACCACGGCATGGTCGACGTGCCCACCGGGCGGCAGATCGACCTCGAGGGCACGCCGGGCCTGAGCGACCAGGTCGACCTCGTCGGGGGCGAACCGCGGCTACGGCATCTCTACACGCGCAGGCCGCAGGCGGTCGCGGCCCGCTGGGCCGAGATCATGGGGGAGCGCGCCTGGGTCTGCACCCGCGAGGAGGCGGTCGCCGCGGGCTGGTTCGGCCCGCACGTCGCGGCGAGCACCACGGAGCGGCTGGGGGACGTCCTTGTCGCCGCCCGCCGGAACTGGGCCGTCATGACGCGCACCCGTGAGCACGAGTTCCGGCTGGTCGGCCACCACGGCTCACTGGAGCCCGCCGAGATCGAGGTGCCCCTGCTCGTCGACACGGCCCAGGGCTGAGGCTCCCGCACGTCCCGGCCAGGGGCAACCCCGGGGTCAGCGCAGCTCCGTGTCGGAGTCGCCTGGCTTCTTCGGGCCCCCGAACATGATCTCGTCCCAGCTGGGCACCGAGGCGCGGCTCCTGCGCCGGCGTGAGGCCTTCTTCCGTGGCGTCTGGGAGGGCGGTGCCTCCGCCTCCAGCAGCGGGTCCTGCTCGGGTTCGGTGACGGGTGCGCCGGCCTCCTCGCCGCCGACGGCGGGCGCCTGCCCGCCGGGTCCGGGCGTCCCGGCGGTGACGTCGTGTTCGGTGCCGGTCTCGTCCTGCGGCACTGCTTGCGGGGCGGCCTCGTCCGGGCCCGCCTCGCCCTGCCGGGGCCCGGGAGCCTCCAGCGGGTCCGGTTCCGGGGTGTCCTCGCCGCTCACCGCCACCGGTTGGTTGAGGCCGGCGTAGACGTGCACGGAGTCCTCGTCGAAGCCGGAGAGCATGTCGTACAGGACGTCCATGTCCGAGGTCGGGTTGGGGACGAGGTCGTAGACGCCGCCGACCTTCGTCAGGCCGGTGTGCTCGAGTTCGTCCTCCTCGTCGTCACGCTCCTCGTCGAGCCCGCCGACCCCGGCGGCTTCGTAGACCTCGGCGAGCGCAGCGCCACCGCCGACGATGGGTCGCTTGGCGGGCTGGACGGCTCGGACGATGGCCATCTCGTCATTGAGGTCGACAGTGGGTTCGGTGTCGGGATCGGTCTTCCGGATCGGGGTGCGCGGCCGCGGTGGTTCCTCACCGAGGAGCCAGCGGGCGTCGTCGTTGACGGCAGTCGCGAAGCGTCCGCGGGGATCGAAGTCGAACAGCGCCTGATGGACGGTGGAGCCGACCCGGTAGCTGGCCTGGACCGTCCAGTGTCGATCGACACGGTCCTCCTCGCGCCAGGCGTCCCAGTCCACGGACGCGACGTCGATGCCCTGGGAATCCAGGCGGATGCGGACCGCCTGTTCCAGTCGCGTCAATCCGCGGCCGTCGCCACGACGGCACTGGGCGGCCTGCGCGGTGGCGGCCATGTGCTCGCGTTCGGCCAGGACCGGGACTGCGTAGCCCTCGATACCGTCGACCGGAACCCCGGCCGCGCGCGCGACATCGGCAGGGGACTCGCCTGCGCGGATGCGGGACTGGATCTCTCGCGGCGTCAAGGCACTGTCCATCTGGCATCTCCCCGTGTGCTGCCCGATGCCCGGGCCCGATCGATCATCATGGCTCACGCGACTGGGTGCGTGACTGGGGCAAATCTACCGCGCTGGGCTGTCCACGGGTCTCTGCGGCATGGCTGATGGCCTGATCCCCCTGAACCGGTCACCTGGTCACCTTTCCGGCGGGCCCCGCCGATGGTGTCGACGTCCTGGCCGTCATTCTTGTTCGCGACATGGTGTTTGTTCTACGGGTTCTTTGGGTATGATGCCCACGATTTACCGGTCAGGAGGCACTGCTCGCTGGCGCCGGTAGCGAAGCCCACCCACATTTCGGAAGGTCATCATGGCGACTGATTACGATGCACCCCGCAAGACTGATGAGGAGTCCCGCGAGGACTCGATCGAGGAACTCAAGAGCCGTCGCAACGACAAGAACTCGGGCAAGGTCGACGAGGACGAGGCCGAGGCCGCTGAATCGTTCGAGCTGCCCGGCGCAGACCTGTCCCACGAGGAACTGACCGTGCGCGTCCTGCCCAGGCAGTCCGACGAGTTCACCTGTGCGAGCTGCTTCCTGGTGAAGTCACGCAGCCAGCTGGCCGAGGAGCGCGACGGGCAGGCCTACTGCGTCGACTGTGTCTGAGGCGCCTTCGAGCAGGACCGGACACGCGAGCACAACAGGAGCGGGGTCCGCACCACGACGGTGCGGACCCCGCTCGCGTCCGAGGACTGCCCGAAGGCGCTCACCGGACTGCTCCGCCTGCTCGCCGACCTCGTGCGTGCGGGGGACCGGGCAGGGTCACTTCTTCAGGGTGACGTTGATCTTGCGCTTGCCCAGATCGGGGAGTTCCCCGGTGATCCTGGCGATCTTTGCGGCGGCGAAACGCTCCATGGCGAGCTGGGCGACCGCCATGCCGATGCCGCTCGCGAGGATCCAGCCTGCCGCCTTGGCCAGGGGGACCTCCGGATCGTTCGGGTCCGGCGGCTCCTCGCCCGTGACCTTCTTCCACGAGGCGATCAGGAGTTTCTGCGTGGCAACGGCGGCGGCCGTGCCGAGAACTCCTGCGACCACTTTGAACTGGGTATTCGTGGCGCGAGATGCCATCCTGCCTCCCCATCTGGTACGGGCCGCGGACACCTGACCCGCAGCATCTCCATCCTAGGGTCCGGTTGCTCGCCGGCCGCTGCCGTGCACCGGAGTGTCAGTGAGTCCTGCGACGAGACACGACGGGTTGGGGGTGCGGCGATAGGCTTGGGCACGGCACGGCACCGGGCCTGCCGCAATGTGAACCTCACGCAGACGCAAGACGATGGTGGGAAGCCTGAATGTTCGGTCGTAGGAAGCGCAAGGCAGCTGACGAGGACGTGCTCGAGGAGGAGATCCTCGATGAGACCGGGTCCGACGAGGACGAGGAGGACTCTGCCGCGGAGGATGTCGACGACGCTGACGCGGACGCTCCGGGGGACGACGAGCCCGAGGCGGAACTCGACGAGTGGCAACGGCTCGACGCCTCGCGGGACTGGCGCGAGGAGGGCCCCTTCGACCTGTCCGAGGTCGACCTGGACGCCGACGACGTCGAGCGCATGGACTTCGACGCGCTCATCCTGACCCCCTTCGACGGCATGCAGCTCCAGCTGCAGGTCAACCAGCAGACCCAGCAGTTGCAGGCGATCCTGGCCGTCTCAGGCCAGTCCGTCATGGAGCTGTCGCTGTTCGCCGCACCGGCCAACCGCGACATGCGCGCCGAGGTGCGCGACGAGATGATCGCCAACGCCCAGAAGGCCGGCGGCAAGGCCACCCTGACGGCCGGCCCGTTCGGCACCGAGGTGCGCCGCGTCGTCCCGATCACCACCCAGCAGGGCCAGCACGGCTACCATGTCTCGCGCACCTGGTTCGCCCAGGGCCCCCGCTGGCTGCTGCGCGGCGTCCTCATGGGGGAGGCGGGCCTGGCCGAGGGCGTCGAGGGCTCCACCGAGCTGCTCTACGAGCTCTTCGCGAACACGGTCGTCCGGCGTGGCGACAAGCCGAAGGTGCCCGGCGAGCTCATCCCGATGACGATGTCGCCCGAGCTCGCCGCCCAGACCCAGCAGAAGCCCGCCGGGGCGAGGTGAGCATGTCCGGCAGGGGCCGGTGTCGGGGCCTGCTGGCCCGCTGGCTGGGCCGTGACCGTGCCAGTGAGCCGGATACCGGCGATGACGGCCGTCCGGTCCCCATCGCCGACGTCGCCACCCGGGAACACCTGACGGTCCAGGGCCGCGTGCGGGCCCTGGCCGCCAATCCCGGCAGCGGGCAGCGTTGGCTCGAGGCCGAGCTGAGCGACGGCACGGGGACGGTGACGGTCGTCTGGATGGGGCGGCGCCGGATCGCCGGTGTCACCGTCGGCCGCACCCTGCGGGTGACCGGCCTGATCGGCGAGCACCGTGGTCGGCGCGTCATCTACAACCCCCGGTATGAGCTGCTCGCCTGAACCGGTGACGCGGTTCAGCGCGTGGGATGGTACGGGGCCTCGGAGCCGCTGCCGACCAGGATGGCGGGCAGTTGCCTCTCGTGCTCCGCACTGATCGTGAAGAGCAGCTCGTCGCCCTCCTCCAGGGTCTCGTCCGGGCGCGGGGGCCGGGCCTGGCCGGCGCGGATGATCGCCACGAGCACGCCGTCACCGGGGAGCTCCAGGTCGCGGACGCGCCGGCCGATCGCCGGCGCGGAGGCCGGCAGGGTCAGCTCGACGAGATTGGCCGAGCCGGCGTTGAAGCTCAGCAGACGCACGACCGCGCCGACCGAGACGGCCTCCTCGACGAGGGCCGACATGATCCGCGGCGTGGACACCGCCACGTCGACGCCCCACTGCTCGGTGAACAGCCACTCGTTCTCCGGGTGATTGATGCGGGTGACGGTACGGGGCACACCGAACTCGGTCTTGGCCAGCAGCGCGTAGACGAGGTTGGCCTTGTCGTCCCCGGTCGCGGCGATGATCACATCGCAGGTCTCGAGCCCGGCCTCGGCCAGTGAGTCCATCTCGCAGGCGTCGGCGAGCAGCCACTCGGCCTCGGGGACCGCGTCGGAGCGGATGGCGTGGGGATCCTTCTCGATGAGGAGCACCTCGTGGCCGTTGGCGAGGAGCTCGCGGGCGATGGACCGGCCGACGTTACCGGCCCCGGCGATGGAGATGCGCACCGTGGTCCCCTCTCAGTCCTTGTCCTTCTCGGGCGGGTTCGACATGGCCTCGTAGGCCGAGGCGGCGCGATCGGTGGGCACCGCGGCGTAGAGCACGTCGCCCTCCTGGACCAGCAGGTTGGCGGGGGGCACCATGCCGGTGCCCAGTCGGGTGAGGAAGGGGATCCTCAGGTGCAGGCGCTGCTCGATGGCCTCGATGGGGGTGCCGACCCACTCGTTCGCGAAGGGCATCTGGTAGAGGGCGGTGGTGCCCGACGGGTCCCGCCACACGGGCGTGGCGGCGTCCCCCAGGAGCCGGTTCATCACCTGGCCGGCCGCCCAGCGGATGGTGGCGACGGTGGGGATGCCGAGCTTCTCGTAGACCTCGGCCCGGCCCTGGTCGTAGATGCGGGCGACGACGTTCTGCACGCCGAACTCCTCGCGCGCGACGCGGGCCGCCAGGATGTTGGAGTTGTCGCCGCTCGCCACCGCCGCGAAACCGTCGGCCTCCCGGATGCCGGCCTTGACGAGCACGTCGCGGTCGAAACCGGAGCCCTTGACGGTGTGGCCGTTGAACTCCGAACCCAGGCGGCGGAAGGCCTCGGCGTTCTGGTCGATCACGCAGACCGTGTGGCCGCGTCGCTCCAGCCCGCGGGCCAGCGTCGAGCCGACACGCCCGCAACCCATGATGATGATGTGCACCTCGACCTCCGCTTCGGCCACCGGACCGGACAGTGGCGGCAACGCTGACAAGACTAGCCAAGCCCTGAAGCCCGCTGCTGCGGCACGCGGGCACGTGTCCGAGCGGGGTCCGCCGCTGATCGAGGAACGTGCCATGGTTCCCGTGCGGCACGTCCCGGCTGTCCGCGCCGACCGGATCGGCAGGGGGTCTTCCCGCGGGAGCTAGGCTGACTGACTGTGAGGATCGAGGACCGGGCCGGGTGCCGCCACGACGCACGGACGGTCCGGTTCTGCGTCCTCGGGGCCCTCCGGGGTCGGCAGGTGCCCGGTCGCAGGGCCGGCAGCCCACGAGGCGGTGCCTCGTGAACGCGCTCCTCGGGCCGCTCGAGCTCGGCCCCATCGCCCACGGCGGCCACGTCGTGGCCCGCCACGAGGGCCGCGTCGTCTTCGTCCGCGGCGGGCTGCCCGGCGAGCAGGTGCTGGTCGAGCTCACCGACACCCGTCACGACCGCTTCTGGAAGGGGCGCGTCCACCAGGTGCTCGAGGCGTCCCCGGGCCGCGTCGAGCAGGAGCTGCCGCCGGCGGCCTATGCCGGCAGCGACTTCGCGTTCGCCTCGCTGGAGGCCCAGCGCCGCCTCAAGGCGCAGGTGATCGCCGAACAGCTCGCCCGCCTCGGCGGGGTCGACGCCGAGGTCGAGGTCGAGGCCGTGCCCGGCGACCGTGACGGCTGGGGCTGGCGCACCCGGATGCGCTATCTGCACGCCGGCGGCCGGGTCGGACTGCGCGGCTTCCACTCCAGCGAACTCGTCGAGGCGCCGCCGGGCACCGGTTTCCTGCTCGCCGATCCGAGGGGGCCCGCGCCGGCGGACCTGGCGCGGTACGCCGCGCGGGCCGGGCGCGAGATCACCGTCACTGTCGCCGACTCCGGCGTGTCGGTCATGAGTGACGGCCGGGTGCTGTCCGGCGAGCCGGTCGTCACCCAGCAGGTGCGTGGCATGGACTTCCGGGTCCGCGCCGACGGGTTCTGGCAGGTGCACCCCGGCGCCGCCGATGCCCTGACCGGCGCGGTCCTGGACGCGCTCGGGGTGCGCGAGGGTGAGCGCGCGCTGGACCTGTACTGCGGGGTGGGCCTGTTCGCCGGTGCGCTCGCTCGCGCCGGGGCCCGGGTCACGGGCATGGAGATGGACGGTCCGGCGGTCCGGCTGGCTCGCAGCAACGTGCCGCAGGCCCGGTTCATCGCCTCCCGCCTCGAGCAGGGCCTGACGCGGCTGGGGGAACGGAGCGACGTCGTCGTCCTCGATCCTCCGCGTTCGGGCGCCGGGAGACGGGTCATCGAGGCGATCGCCGGGCTCAGTGCCCGCTGCATCGGCTACGTCGCCTGCGACCCGGCGGCCCTCGGTCGTGACGTGGCCCGGCTGCGCGCCCTGGGCTACGAGCTGGCGAGTGTGCGGGCCTTCGACATCTTCCCCATGACCCACCACGTGGAGACGGTGGCCCTGCTGAGCAGGGAGAAGTCGCTGGACCGGCCGGGATCGGTTCGGCCGGCGAGAACCGGAGGGCGAGGAGCGGTCTCGTGAATGGCGGCGGGGAATGAGTGTCTGGAATACGTTCCGGGGCTGGATTGAGGAGGCTTATTCACGGCCTCAATGAATTAGGCTATGGCTAGGGATTTCATCTCCCGCCGAACTTCCCGTGAATGAGCCTCAGTATCCGGTGGCTTGTTCATAGTCTCACAGGCATGCTTTTTCTCACAGGATGTGGCCGTTTTTACCCCAAACAGACCCAGAACCGCCACATCCTGTCAATTTCGGCATGCCCCAGACCTGAAGCAACCCGAAACGACTGGAAGCCAGCCCGTAGGCGGCAAGGGATACTCCGATCAGCAACCCGAATGCCCCGTACATCCACCGCCGGATCGGAAGACTGTTCGGCCTGGCGACAAGTACCCCGAACAGAGCGAGCGCAAACTTGGCAACAGCAGTGGACAACACCAGCACGACAACCCACGGCGGACGCTCCCGGGCCAGTTCCAGCCCCTGCTCCTGGACCGCGGTGTCCACAAGCCAGTTCCCACCCAACGCCCAGTACAGGCTGATCGCCCCGAAGACCGACCACCACACGGCGACACACACAGCCGGGTAATTCGACACCGCCGCACGCTTCCTCGAATCGGGTGATGGGCGGGCAGCTTGAAGCTTGTTGACAGGAACCTTCACGAGAAGTGCTAGCCCTCGTCAAATCGGTATCCATCGGGGTTGTGGGTAAACCTCATTGCTTCAGGATCGTTGTTCAAGAATCGTCTTGATCCCGCCTCGGAGCATGTACAGCGACACCAGCAGAGAGCCCACGACATCGAGATATGAAGAAGCTCGTGAACCGGGGAACATCAAGATCACGACAAGTGTGAGTGTCACACACAGGTCAACGCCTGATTTCGCCTCATACAACCTGGCCTGTACACCAAGAATAGAATTTTCTTGCTTCTTGTGCAGGAATGTGTATCGGCGCCAGAAGATAATATTGGTGACTGCCCCGAGGAAAGCAATCACGAGCGCAGGTATCACATTCCCCTTGTCCGCCCTGCCGGACAGGATCGTCAGGAGCGTCATACTCAGGCCGCTCGCGCACATGATCATGCCGACGAAGCAATTCCCTTTTCGTTCCAAAGAGAGCTTCCGGTTCCTGTCCATCGGCTGCTTGTTCGTCACCGTGTACACGGCAAAGGCGACGATGAGCGCCAAGAATTCTGCTGTTCTCCTGGTGAAGTCGGAGAGCTGCGTTGAGCTGTGCCCGACTGTGAGGCCCAGTCCCAGAACCAGAGGCCCGGGAGAGCTCAGCAGCATCGAGGTCAGGAGGGTTCGATACCCACTCTTCTTGTCTTCAGTCATGAGTTCATCTGAATCTGCGAGCAGGATCAATTAATGGCAAGACGCTGGAACAGAAGTTGGGCGGAACACAGGACTGTCATGGCCGCTGCCGGGCAGAAAAGGGTGTCCAAGCCGTTGTTGGTCACCAATTCGACCACAGTGGTGACCATCGCAGTCAACCCGGATACCAGGAGGAGCTGCCATGGAGAGAAAGCGCCACCCCAGGAAAGGATGACGAAGACGCTTATTCCGGATAGTGCGAGCATGGCGAGCGTGCCTTCCAGTGACTTGTTCCGTGTCCTACCGATCTTGATCCTCCCGAATCGTTTTCCAGCAAGCGCGGCTGCCGCGTCTCCCGGTCCCCAGGCGAAGATGCTGGCAAGCGCGAGATTCCTGCTGCCAAGCCAGCCCCAGCAAGCAGCTGTTACCAACATGAACATGAGGCATGCCGCGCCCAGGCTCTTGTGTAATTCTCCAGTACGTCTTTCAGAAGACACCTTTGAAAGGGAGGAGGTGGCGGGTAGCTTTTCCAGCAGTGTGAGGATCGGTTGTGTCGCGACAGTGAAAATGGCCATCGTGAGCTCTGCTGTTCTCCAGTCACTGAAAGCGAAAAGCCAGGTAGTCAGAACGATTATCGCGGAAAAGTGAAGAAGTTTTCTGGACAGTTCGGAGGGCAGTGGAAGAGTCTTGCGGATGGTGAGGAAAAGGAGGACGCACAGGGTGTACGCGCCTGCAATATAGAATAGTCCCTGAAGTATTGTTGCGGTTGAATCTCTCACTGGCATGTTCACGGTTTATATGCGTCGAAATGAATTGTCGGGTAGTTGGGAGTTCGGTGTGGACTATGGGGTTGAACCTGTTCCACTGGATCGCTTGTTCTGGTTCAAATTCGGTAGTTGAGATCGGGGTGAATTACATGCAAAATTGTAGCTGAAGTAAGCCAAGATTGCAAGCAGATCGTTATTGTTATCGCTAGTGAATAGATTGAAAGAATAACCCATAAAACTAGTTCGGCTACCTTTGCGGTGTCGTAAGATATCGCATTCCTTGGGGCGTGGAAGTGAATTTTCTGCTGCGGCTGTCGACAATCTCATCGGATCAGTCATGAATTGCTGTCCTTGGCTCGTGAAACTTCGTCGATGGCACACTCAGAGGTCAATTCATGACTCTGCTGGACGTGAGTGCGGCAAGGAGGCCCTCGGGGTCAAGGGCGCTGTGGAACATGTCACACGCTACCATGGTGTAAACCATGCTTTCCATGGATTGGCGTTCTTGGTTGAATCGCGGAGAAACGATGCCTTGAGTGATCCTTTGGTTTTCTCGATGGTTCTGTCTTTGGCGTGATGGTCTGCCCGGCGGGCGGATCAGAGAAAGTTGCTGAACTGCTGGACCCTGATCAGGTGGGATCGGCTGGATCCGTCCGCGCCGGTTGACGGCACTCGTGCAGGGCTGCCAGCATGGTCCGATGGATCCAGTGGAGTTGCGCGATGGTGAACAGGAAGATTCTCGGTAATGCACTGCTGCTGGTGACGGCAATGGCCTGGGGCACGGCCTTCGTCGGCCAGCGCGCGGGGATGTCGGACATCGAACCGATCACCTTCACCGCCGCCCGCATGACGCTGGCCGCCGTGGCGGTCGGGCTGGTCGCGTTCGCGATGGGACCCAGGACGAGGAATGTCTCGGCCCCGCGCGAGACCCGGGCGCGCCGGAGGGGGACGGTCGTCGGCGGTGTCTGCTGCGGTGCATTCCTTGCTGCCGCGAGCATCTTCCAGCAGATGGGCATCGTCCACACCACGGCGGGCAAGGCGGGCTTCATCACCGCCATGTACATCCTGCTCGTCCCCGTCATCAACGTCGCGCTGTTCCGCAAGAGGGCTCCCTGGCCGGTGTGGCTCGCCGTCCTGATCGGTGTCGCCGGCATGTACCTGATATGCGTCACCGAGGGATTCGGCCTGGCTCGCGGCGACGCCCTCGTCTGCGTCTGCGCCCTGCTGTTCAGCGGTCACATCCTGTGCTGCGATCACTTCGCCGGACTGGGGGACCCCATCCGGATCTCGGCGATCCAGTTCGTGACCGCGGCAGGAATCTCGGCCATGACGGCCCTCGCCGTAGAGGAGCCGAGCTGGGCGGGGATCGTCTCGGCCGCGGTCCCGATACTGTACTGCGGCATCGTGTCGGGAGGGATCGGCTACACCCTGCAGATCATCGCCCAGCGATTCACCGATCCCACGGTCGCCTCGCTGCTGCTGAGCCTGGAGGCGGTGTTCGCCGTCCTCGCGGGGGCTGTCCTGCTCGGTGAGCGCATGAGCCCCCGCGAGATGACTGGATGCGTCGTGATGTTCGTCGCGATCATTCTCGCTCAGATTCGGCTGCCGGGCGCGCAGCAGGCCGAGGCGGCCACCAGTGTCCGGACAGAATCGGCGCACGCATGATGTGCTCCCGGGGCGACAAGTGTCCTGTGGACGTATCGATGCCGTGCCCAGGGATCCTCGCTGATGCCGTCCAGGGCGGCTCCCGGCTCATTCACGGTGCCGACAGATGCTGGTATGACAAGGAACAATATTTGTGGTGGAGATTCTCATGAACAAGCCTCAGCGTATCGAGGGCCGTCGCGGTCGTGACATGGATGCGAGACTGCTCGGCCGGGCCGTCGGCAGGTGCATCGCCGGACTGGTTCTCATCCTCGTCCTTCTCCTCGTCCCGGCGGGCACCACGCATTACTGGAACGCCTGGCTGCTCACGGGCCTGCTCTTCGTCCCCATGCTCGTCGTGGGGATCGTCCTGATGCTGCGCGATCCGGAACTGCTGAGGAAGAGACTGAGCAGCAGGGAGACCGAGCCGGAACAGCAGCAGGTCATTGCGCTGAGCGGCCTGATGTTCGTGAGCGCATTCGTCCTCGCAGGCCTCAACCACAGATTCGGCTGGCTCGCCGTCCCGGCGTGGGGCGTCTGGGCGGCGACGGCGATCTACCTGCTCGCCATCTCGCTCTACGCGGAGGTGCTCCGGGAGAACGCCTATCTGTCGCGGACCGTGGAGGTGCAGGACGACCAGAAGGTGATCGACACCGGCCTGTACGGGATCGTCAGGCACCCGATGTACTCGGCCACCGTGCTCTTGTTCCTCGCCCTGCCGTGGATCCTGGGGTCACCGATCTCATTTCTCGTCCTCCTGCTCTACATCCCGATCATCGCGAAGAGGATCAGGAACGAGGAGAAGGTGCTCGAGGCCGGGCTCGACGGGTACGTGGAATACAAGAACCGGGTGAGGCGCAAGGTGATCCCGCTGGTGTGGTGAGCGCCGGCGGTCCATGACCCGGCGTTGCCCCAGCCGGGCCGTCCGAGCAGCGGCTTCGGGACCACGAGACATCGGGCCTCGTGTGCCGGCTGATCGCGACGTATGGTCGTGTCGAAGGCACTTTCACGCCCCGCATGATGAGGTGATCGCGATGGGCGCAGACGCACAGGCAGCCGAAGCCGCGGCCGGTTCCCGGAAGAAGGCGCCCGGCACCGTCATCCCGATGTGCCCGCTGAGACCGGAGGACTACTGCAGCCAGTGCCAGGCCTATGCCACCGGTCCGCAGGACTGCGGCCTTGTCTACATGGTGTTGCACGACCCGGACCTGCGGGAGATGTACAAGGACCAGCTGGCCCGTTACCGCGAGGCCGGCAGGCAGTGGAACCAGTCACGCCGGGCCGCCGGGAAGGCGGCGGCCCTCGACGTCACGGAAGGGCAGGACGCATGAGGATCTTCGTCGCCGGAGCCAACGGCCGGGTCGCCGACAGGACCGTCGCCGGGCTCGTGGCCCGCGGCCACGAGGTGACCGCAGGGGCCCGCGACCCGGGCAGGGTCACCGCCCGTGACCACGTGCACCCGGTCGCCTTCGACCTGCACGACGACGTGGCGACCCTGGCCGAGGCCATCGACGGGCACGACGCCGTCTACTTCCTCGCCGGCTCCCGCGGCGCCGACCTGCTCGCGACCGACGCCTACGGTGCCGTCAAGCTCGCCCAGGCCGCGCAGAGCCGGGGCATCAGGCGCTTCATCCTGCTCAGCTTCCTGTTCTCGCTGCAGCCGGACAGGTGGCCCGAGCGGCTCATGAACTACAGCATCGCCAAGTTCTTCGCCGACAACTACGTCAGCGAGCAGACCGACCTGGACTGGACGATCGTCCAGCCCGGTGTCCTCACCGAGGAGCCCGGCACCGGCCGCATCCGGCTCGATCCGCCCGAGGTGGGGCCGGTCCCGATCCCCGACGTCGCTGACGCGCTCGTCGCGGTGCTGGAGAGCCCCACCACCTGCCGCCGCACGGTGCCGCTGATCGGCGGACAGGACCCGATCGGCGAGGCCATCGCCGCGTACTGAACCAGGCGGGTGGTTCTGGGGCGTCAGAACCGGAAGTCCATCGTGCGGACCCGCTCCAGGTGGCGGGCGTGGCGGGCGCGCATCCGGCGCGCCCAGGCGTCGTCACCGGCCCGTCCCCTGACCAGGCCGTGGTGGATCCAGGTGGAGCGGCGTACGCCCAGCTGCCTGAGCGTCTGGCCCATGAAGATGCGCTTGATCGCGTTGCCGTTGAGGAAACGGATGTAGGACGTCGGCGAGGTACTCGTCGTCAGCACGTAGGCGCGGCGCAGATTGCCCAGCTCACCGTGGACGCCCCGAGCCGAGACGGTGTGCGAGAGTCCCTCGCCCTCCTTCATCACCTTGTCGATGAAGCCCTTGAGCATGCCCGGGATGCTGTTCCACCACAGCGGGGTGATGACGATGAGACCATCAGCGGCGCGCAGGAAACCGAGATAGCGGGTGACCAGCGGGTCGTGTGTGCCGCCGGAACTGAACAGGCGCAGTTCCTCGGCGTCGTAGAAGGGCAGGAAGCCGTCGGCGTGCAGGTCCATCAGGTCGTACTCGACGCCGTGCTCGTCGAGATTGGCCATCACCTGCTCGAGGATGGCGTGATTGAGGCTGCCCTCCCACGGGTGGCAGTAGACGATGGCGATTCTCACGAGTACTCCTCCGGTGGCGAGGCGGGTTCGGGCGGCGGGGGCGGCTCGTCGCCGTTCAGCAGGGCTCCCAGGGTGGCGTTCATAAGGGGCTCCGGTTCGGTCACCAGGCCCAGGCGCGTCAGCTGTCCCAGGCCGCAGATGAAGGCCCAGACCTGGGCGAACAGCAACCCGGCGTCGAGACCGTGGGCCACCGCCGCGCGTTCCGCGATGGTCTGAGCGAACCGGGCCAGGGGATAGGGCCCCTCCTCGTCGGCCAGGGGATGGGACAGGACGAACTCGACGAGCCGGCCCTGCTCTCCCATCAGCTCGATGAGCCCGCGGCCGAGCCCCAGCAGGGCGTCCCGCGGGGTGAGCGCGTCGAGCGTGGTCAGGTCGGGCAGCCGATCGAGGACCAGTTGCGACGCGGTGCGCGCGACAGCGTCGAGCAGGTCCTCACGGCCGCCGGGGAAGCAGCGGTAGAAGGCGCCGGTGGTGAGGGAGAGCTCCGACATGAGCGGCCGCAACGAGACTCGCTCGGCGCCCCCGGCGATGATACGCGACAGGGCCGCCTCGATGATCGCCGCCCTGATGTGCTCAGAACCCGGTCTGGTGGTCATGCTCCTCCTCACTGGCGCGGCGCTCGCTGCGCGTTCGGTGCCCCTCGACCGCAAGGAGCGGCGGCACCACGCATCGCATGATAACACTGTTATCCAATGTCATGGCCGGGAGCGCGGTCTGAGCAGTGCCCGAGCCGACGTGGCGTGTGTCCGTCATGCGAGCGGCTGCGCGGACGCAGGGGATCAGCAGCACCGGTCGCGCCGGAGAAGAAAACGGGTGCTCCTCTCGCCCTGCGGTCATGGATGAGGCGGTGGAGCTGCTCGGTCCAAGGCATTGGCACCCGGAGTCTGTGGAAGCCAGGTCACCGTTGATCTTCATGGGTTCCAGTGAATCTGCTGGTGAGAGTGCTGGGTTGCGGCTCGGGTCAGTCGCGTGGGCTGCAGGCTGTCGTGCCTCGTTGCTCAGTTTCTTTCCGGGGCTGATCGGCTCAGGATCGGGTCGGCGCTGTCGGGGCCTCGGAGGTGGGGCTCGTTCGTCGTGCCGGATCCCCGTCACAATGGCGGGAGATGTTCACCGCCGAGACGGGTGACACCTTTGATGAGGCTTGTTCAGGGAACTGATGGATGCGGGTGAAACAGGGGGATGATGTTTCTCGGCAAGACCCTTGCGAACAGACCTCAGTGTGCTGAAATTCTTGACCCATCGTGGCGCCCGGGCCACCCCTTCGCATGACTGTCCAGTTTTATTATTCAGCGATCTCCTTGGCAAGTAGTTCCATGATCTGATGGTAGGTGCCGAGGGAAAGAATGACGTCGTTGGGGACGTCTTGCAGAAAGGCGAACACCCTGATGATCAGACTCATGAAGTCCTTGAGGTAGCGGGGGAGATGACGGTCCCTGCGGTGCACGAGGTAGGCGGTTTGCGTCAGTGCGGTGCTGCCTCGCAGCAGTGGGAAAAAATGCAGCCCGGCGCTGGGGAACGGTGCGGATGCCAGGAGGCTGGTCTTCGTGACGAACGAGGCCGCCATACCGGTGATCGCAAGTGAGGTGGCGAACTGCAGACTGCTGGTCGTGGTGTAGATCTTTGGCTTGAAGCCGGCTTCCTCGAAACATGTATTGATGGTGCGGCCCATTCGATTGGCGAGGATGGTGAAGGGGAGCTTTGAGTAGGCCGAGAGATGGGCGCCCTCGATTTCTGATGTTCGGATGAGCTCTTCAGGGGCTGAGTAGCAGCGCGCCAGGAGCTGGTCCGAAACACACAGGTAGATGGTTTCATCGATGAGTGGAAAGAAATTCAACGAGTCATCGTTCAGTGTCGCGTCCTCGCTCGATGCGAGCAGGATCGCGGTGTCGAGCTGTCCGCTCAGCGTCTGCTTGATCAGGTTGTCGCTCAAGCCATTCGTGATCTGGAGCTCCACGCTCGGGTATTTACTTGAGAAAGGTTGCATCAGATAGGGAAGAATGGCGTTCATGCGCATGATGCTGCAGCCGAAATGAACGGTGCCGCGTTCGCCCTTCTTGATCTCTGCGATCATGTCCATGAGGTTCCCCTGATGATCGGCGACGATGTTGGCAAAATTCAGGACCAGCCCCCCTTGGTAGGTGAGGGCTAACCTTGGTTTTCGTTCGAGAAGTTCAGTTCCGAAGTACTCCTCCATGCGTTTGATGTGGTTACTGAGCGTCTGCTGCGAGAGATAGAGGCGCTTGGCGGTCTTTGTGATGTTGAGATCTTTGGCGACTTCCTGAAAATAGAAAAGACTTTGAATGTCCATGCCGGTCCTTGAGTTGATGGTGCAACAAAAATTTTTTGTGGAGCTGACAAATAATTGCTGTTTGACGCCGGAGGGGTGTGTGGTTTAATTTTATGCCATGCCAATGGTGGCATTATACAGGTTCTCGCCAATGGTGGCATTATACAGGTTCTCGCCAATGGTGGCATTATACAGGTTCTCGCCAATGGTGGCATTATACAGGTTCTCGCCAATGGTGGCATTATACAGGTTCTCGCCAATGGTGGCATTATACAGGTTCTCGCCAATGGTGGCATTATACAGGTTCTCGCCAATGGTGGCATTATACAGGTTCTCGCCAATGGTGGCATTATACAGGTTCTCGCAGCGTCTTTGCAGCATCCTGTGAATTTCATCATTGTAGATGAAAGGTAAACCTATGTCAGTAGGCAAGCGGATTTATCTCAAGAGAGAGTTTCCGGATCATGATGTCATGATGCAGTTCAAGACCATCCCGGCATCGAACACGGCTGACTGCATGAGCAGGAACAGCGCGATGAATCCCAGGATCCACCTGGTGAGCAAGCCGAAGGACGAGTGCATGGTCGGGCCTGCTTTCACGGTGAAGTGCCGGGCGGGTGACAATCTCATTCTTCATGCGGCAC
Source organism: Propionibacterium australiense (assembly GCF_003666605.1). Lineage (GTDB taxonomy): Bacteria > Actinomycetota > Actinomycetes > Propionibacteriales > Propionibacteriaceae > Propionibacterium > Propionibacterium australiense. The sequence continues at coordinate 158,596 of NZ_RCIV01000004.1, forward strand.
TGAACTTCTGCCAGGAAGGCGATGTGCTGATCGTCTCCAACGAGGAGGACACCACTCGTGCACTGATGGGCGAGGTCATGATGACGTGGCTGCGGTACGAGAAGAAGATCGCCGGAATCGTCCTGGACGGCCCGATCCGCGACATCGGTTCCATCGGCGAGTGGGATTTCCCGGTGTATTGCACGGGTACGACACCTGGCGGCCCCTACAAGGAGGGCCCTGGTGAACTGAATGTTCCGGTCTCCTGCGGTGGCATCAGCGTGAACCCGGGCGACATCATTCTCGGGGATCCCGATGGTGTGATCTGCATCCCGCGGAAGGACGCCGCGCAAATACTCGAAGACGCCAAGGAGTTCAAGGCCAAGGACAAGGCAAAGGTTCCGGCCATCATGGAACACCGCATGGACCGCAGCTGGGTGCACAAGACCCTGGAGAGCAAGGACTTCGAGATCGTCGATGACGTCTATCGGCCCTGAGTCGAACAGCGGGGTCTGTGGCGGCCGAAAAATTATGTGAGGAGAAAACATGAGTTGGAAGATCTTGTTGCCGCAGGAGATCATGGCGGAAGGCACGAAATACTTGGAGGATGCGGGCCATACCCTCATCAGGGGACGCGGTTTCGAGACCGCGGACGTCCTCGCGGACATGAAGGAGCATCAGCCCGATGCCATGATCGTCCGGATTACGCCGATCACCAGAGAGGTGATCGAGTCCAATCCCAATCTCAAGGTGGTCGTTCGGCATGGCGCCGGATTCGATGTGCTGGACGTGCAGGCCTGTCATGACAACGGCGTGCAGGCGTTGTATGCGCCGGTTGCGAACAGCACCTCTGTCGCAGAGACGGCGTTGCTGCTGATCCTGGAGTGCTCGAGGAATGTCCTCAGGCTGAGGAAGACCTGGGTCGAGGACTACTACAAAGCCAAGCTCAAGATTCGCAAGAGCACCATCAACGGGAAGACGATCGGTATCATCGGCTGCGGGAACATCGGCAGCCGTCTTGCCAGGCGGGCACTTGCCCTGGAGATGAATGTCCTCTGCTACGACCCCTACAAGCCGGCCAAGGACTTCCCCGCGGGCGTCGAAGTGGTGCGTGATCTCGATCGGATCTTCACCGAATCCGATTATGTGTCCCTGCACACGCCGGCAACCTCCATCACCCGGGACATGGTGAACAAGGAGAAGCTCGCCCTGATGAAGCCCACGGCGTTCCTGATCAACACGGCCCGGGGTGCTGTGGTGAATGAGCAGGATCTCTATGCGGCCTGCAAGGACGGCACCATCATGGGAGCCGGTCTGGATGCGATCCGGAAGGAACCGGTGGATCCCGACAATCCGTTGCTGACGTTGGACAACGTCATCATTTATCCGCACATCGGTGGCAACACCATCGAGGCGGCGCACCGGGCCTCCTTCTTCTCCGCCATGGGGGTGCAGGAGGTCTATGAGGGCAAGGAGCCGACGTGGCCGATCAACGACATCGATTACGAGACCGCGCCCACGTATGACGACGTCGTCGTCCCGGACACCAAGAAGGCAGGCATGTTCGACTTCTGACCGAGGTCGCCGCCGGCGTCTGCCGGGAGGATGTGGTGAGGGGGGAGGAATTCGAGAATGACAGTGACGTCTTTGCGGGATGATTTCCTGATCATGGCAGCATTCATGCTGATCGGATTCTTTGCCCGGGAAAAAATAAAAATCCTTCAGAAGCTGTACCTTCCGGCGTCCCTGATCGGCGGACTGATGGCTCATCCCAATCGAGGGTGTAGGAGTTGGGGTCTGAATCCGCCGGTTTCGAGGAGGCTGCGTGTGATGTAGTTGGTGAGGTTGCGGAAGCCGAGGGCGGTGCCGCGGAGGTGTTCGAGTCGTCCGTTGAGGGCT
>NZ_RCIV01000040.1 GCF_003666605.1 Propionibacterium australiense
TTCGTATGATGCCGATTCGCGGCTGGTCGGTGAGACCTGGCCTGCCGGTGAGCGGGCCTGGTATGCCTATGACGAGTGCGGTCGGGTCACCGCCCGGCACGTGCCGGGCTACGGCACGACCAGGTACCGGTACGACTTGTCGGGCAGGGTTGTGGGTCTTCAAGATCCGATGTGTGGGCGGCGCCGGTTCCGTTACGACCAGGTCGGGAATCTGGTTGAGGCGGTCTCGGGTACTGGTGGGGTGACCCGGTACGAGTACGACCGGCTCGGCGCCCTCGTCGCGGTGACCGACCCGGCTGGTGGGGTGACCCGGTACGAGCGGGACGGTCACGGCGAGGTGACCCGGCTCACTGATCCGTTGGGCCGGGTGACGACCGCTGAGTACGATGCGGCGGGCCGGCAGACATCCCAGACGGGCGCTGACGGGCACCGTATCGGGTGGGAGTATGACTGTTCGGGCCGGTTCGTCGCGTTGTCGTATGACGGTGTGGTGCATCACCGGGTGGAGCGTGATTTCACGGCCCGGACCATGACCGTCACCGAGACCAGTGGTGTCAGGCATGTGGTGTGTTGGGACGCCAACGGTCGGCTGATCTCGCGGTCCCGGGGCGGGCAGGCCGTGTCGTGGGGTTATGACGCCGATGGGCGCAGGGCGTGGATGCGGTCCCCGAGCGGGGCACGGACCGGCTACGAGTACGACCCGGCGGGCAGGCTGGTACGGGTCGAGTCCTCGGTGTTCGGCGCCGTGGCCTACGAGTACGACCCATCTGGGCAGATGACCGCCGCGACCGCCGGCGGCACCCGGCAGGAATGGGAACGCGAGGGCGGGTTCATCACCAGCCACCTCGTGCGGGACAGCGCCAATGCGATGGTGTCGCATACGGCGGTGGGCCGGGACGACCAGGGCCGGGTCGCGTGGACCTCCCGGGACGGTTCCCACACCGCCTACACCTACGACGAGGCGAACCAACTCATAGAAACCCGGACCGAGGACGGCACGGCCCGGTATGTCTGGGACCAGGCCGGCCGGCTGGCCGCCGAAACCACTGCCGGGGGCGGGGACATCGCCTACTCCTACGACGCGGCCGGCCAGCTGACAGCTACGAGTACTGGTGGTGTGGTGTCGGCCCGGTTCTCCTACGACGCGGCCGGTCAACGGATCCGTGAGGAACACGCCGACGGCACGGTACGCACCTACCGGTGGGACACCGGCGGCCGGCTGGAACAAGTCACCATCGACAGTGCCCTGGAGCGTTCCCGCACTAGTTTGTTCACTGATGCGATGGGTGAGCTGGCCGCCGTGGACGGGCAGGGGTTGTTCTGGGACACCGCCACCACCATCCCTGCTTTGTTGTCGGCTGGTGGGCAGGATGTGGTGTCCGTGCCCGGGTTCACCGCCACCACTGGTACCGGATGGCAGACCCCCGGCTGGCGGCAGGCCCCCACCACCAGCACCGGTGGCGAGGTGTGGGCCACCACCACCAGCAACCCACTCGGCACGGTGGGGTTGTCGTTTGGGGCCGGCGGTGAGGTCCTGCTACCCGGCGGACTCGAAGCCCTCGGCGCCCGCGTCTACGACCCGGCCAGCCGTGGGTTCCTCACCCCCGACCCCCAGGGCCCCACCACCGGCGCCGCATGGGCCGCGAACCCGTACTCGTACGCCGCGAACAACCCGGTCGGGTTCACCGACCCCACCGGCCTGCACCCCCTCAGTGACGCCGAATTCGACCAGTGGAAAGACCAACACAAGTCCACGCTCGCCAAGGCCGGGGACTGGATCGGGGACAACTGGGAATACCTGGCCGCCGGCGCCATGGTCGCAGCCGGGGTGGCATTGATGTTCACCGGTGTCGGGGGCGCCGCCGGGCTCGCGTTGATGAGTCTGTCCGGCGCGTTGACCTCTGGTGGGATCAGCATGGCCCAGCAAAAACACGACAACGGCAGCGTGGACCTGGGCACCCTCGGCAAAGAGATGGCCATCGGAGCCATCCCCATCCCCGGCGGAGGGGCCGCCAAAGGCGCCGGCGCCATCGGCCGCGAAGCAGCCCAGACCGCCGGCCGCGAAACAGCCCAGACCGCCGGCCGTGAAGCAGCCGAACAAGCCGCCCGCAGCACCAGCAGACAAGCACTCCAGCACCATCGGCAAGAACGCCGCAGAAAATACTAAACCCGGAGAGCTAGTACCGTATGATCCTGATTTTGCAATGCAACAGGTCGCGTCCAGAAAGAAGCCAACAGCCTCACAGCTGGACGAGTTTGGAGCCTCTCAGTCAAACTGGACAAGAAATCAAACCGAAACTGGCCCCATTAAGTACACGGACGAAAACGGAATTGATCGATTGACAATCAAGAAAGGTTCACCGAGAAGTCCGGGGAGTGAAAACCCACATATTGAGATGAGAAACTCAAATGGTCAGCGATTCGATAAATATGGATTCCCCGTGACTCGAAAATCACCAGGAAACCATACTCCTATCGGATGGGATCTTCCATGATACCCTATACACATCTACCCGGTTTGAGTGATATTATACTCGAAGAAAGCTGGGTATTGAATATCGCAGTCAAATCATGCCATGTCAATTTTACCATTGAAGCTGTCTTGACTGATACTCATCCTCTATACGAGCCATACCATCCAGGAGAACAATTCTGTTACAAGAAATCAAATTGGAAGTTCCATGACGTGCGATCTGTTGTATGGACAATGGGAGGTAAGCCGGCAATTGACGCCAGTGGCGAGCTTGACTACGGACACATCGATGAAGTAATTTCCGAGCCCCCGAATTATACTCTCGTAGGAGATTTTGGTAGGATGCAAATTATTTCATCAGAACCGGAGTTAATTATTTTGAAATAAGGCAGCCGGTTTAATTTAGCTTCGTTTTAGAATATTCTTCCGGTAAATTGAAATCGTTGAACTTACTGAGTGAAGTTGCTAGCGGTTTTGTCTTACTTAGGATCACAATGCTTACACTATGCCGTGAATGTGTCTCGAATCTTTACTTCTAGTTCGACCTAGCTGTCCAAAATGAGAGTTAATCATAATGAAGCATATTCCTTCAGGTTTCGAAACAAGTCATCTCAAGGAGAGCCGGGTCTACGATATAAAAGTCGAACCGTTTCGGGTTCATTTTGACATTGAGGTCAGCCAAGATGGACTCTATCCAGACTACAAAGAATTTCCTTCAAGCGACACATATCATCACCGAAAAGCTGCTTTAGATTTCTATGGTGTCCGTTCTGTTGTGTGGATCATGGATCCTCAATCCAACGTAAGTACGGGCGGGGAATGTAGATATGATCACTTCAGTGAAATTAAATTTGCACCATCGAATTATGTCTTAATAGGAGGCTTTGGGAGGATGGAAATCATTTCCCCAGAACCACGGCTTAAATTCTGTGATTAAGCTTAACCAGGCTCCCCGCCTGGGTTTGCAACCCGTATTCTTATGCGGCGAACAATCCGGTCGGGTTCACCGATCCCACCGGCCTGCACCCGCTCAGTGACGCCGAGTTCCAGGAGTGGAAGGAGCAGCACAAGACCGGTCTGGCTGCGGCGGGGGACTGGATCGGGGAGAACTGGGAATACCTGGCCGCCGGGGCCGTGGTCGTGGCCGGGGTGGCGTTGATGTTCACCGGTGTCGGGGGCGCGGCAGGGCTCGCGTTGATGAGCCTGTCCGGCGCACTCACTTCGGGTGGGATCAGCATGGCCCAGCAAAAACACGACAACGGCAGCGTGGACCTGGGCACCCTCGGCAAAGAGATGGCCATCGGAGCCATCCCCATCCCCGGCGGAGGGGCCGCCAAAGGCGCCGGCGCCATCGGCCGCGAAGCAGCCCAGACCGCCGGCCGCGAAGCAGCCCAGACCGCCGGCCGTGAAGCACCCGACTCGTGCCACTTTAGTGTGGGGGCCAGGTGAGGCCGAGGGTGTCGAGGATGGTTTGGGCTGCGGGTGTGATCTGGTCGTGAGCGGGTAGGGTTTGGCCAGCGATGTTGACGTTCATTTCATGGATTGGCTCGAGTGTTTCGATGATTTTGGCGACGGATTTCCCGGTGATTGTTTGCAAGCGGTGTGAGACGGCGAGTGCGGCCATCACGATGGTGAGGTGGGCTTCGATCGCCTCGCGGGTGTGATGGAAGATCGGGCGGGCTTTCAGGTCGCTCTTCGACATCCTGAAGGATTTCTCGATTAGCCAGAGCTCGTGATAGTCGGCAATGAGTTCTGCCGCGGAGATTCGGGTGGCGGGCATGTTCGTGACGTATGGCCGTCATGAAACAAGATCGGTTTCTGGTTGGGGTTTGGGGAGGTGTTCGAAGTCGTAGTCGAAGGTGCGTCCGGTGATGTACGAGGCGAATGCTCCGAAGGTTTGTTCGGGGGTCTGGTGCT
>NZ_RCIV01000041.1 GCF_003666605.1 Propionibacterium australiense
GCTCGGCCTCGAAATACAAGGTCGTCACATCGTAGAGAACAAGGGTGAGATTCCCATCAACACGAGCATTCTTGAAACACAGCCTTGAGATCTTTGAACGATAATCCTCGGCCTGAACCCGAGCCAGGCAACGGAACACGGACCGCAACCCGGCATGCGGGATCCCCAAGGAGTCGAGCTCGCGGATGCTACCGGCCTTCGAGGTCGGCTTGATCACCCGCGCCAACACCAGCTGGGCGAACACGTCATCTGCGAGAACCTCGAAACCAAGATCGGTATAGACACGGCGCAGGCTGTCCCATAACGCGGTCGAACGCTTGTCAGTGATGGTCAACGACCTCGAGGCCGCAGCCGGTGACAGAAAGTCCAGCTCGTCCTGCAACGGCGCAAGCTTCCGTCTCGCCGCGACGACAAGGGCAGACAGTTCCTCAGGGGTGTGAGCCGACCCGAGATGCTCCAACACCCGGTCACGCCCATCCCGATACTCCGCGATCTGGACAGCCGTCGCACCCGAAGCCGTTCTCACCTTCCGAACGTACGCCACACCACCCCTCCAACAACCCGATTAGTGTGTGAACCACACTAACCAACCCCGCTCTCACCAGGCAAAACACCCACAAACACCCACCAACCAACCAAAAGTGGCACGAGTCAGGTTTCCCCATCTATTCAGATGGGGCTCCATTGAGACACGGGTCGAAGCCTCTTGCCTGGTTCTCTCCCACAGGATTTCCCCATCTATTCAGATGGGGCTCCATTGAGACTTCTTCCCAGTACTCAGGGTTTCCGAGCAGGTCCTCCAGATTTCCCCATCTATTCAGATGGGGCTCCATTGAGACTACTCATATGAGCCAACGGCGAACCAGAGCCTCCGCCAGATTTCCCCATCTATTCAGATGGGGCTCCATTGAGACCGCGGCATCTGAGATCAGGGTGACCAGCTCAGGATCAATTTCCCCATCTATTCAGATGGGGCTCCATTGAGACACCTGGTGCTCGGCCATGAATCATTTCTTTTCCCATCTATGGCCGTCATGAAACAAAACCGTATTCTTGATGGATTTCTGGTCTTGTTTTCGGATATGATTGGGGCATGCAGGTTGAGGTCACCCCGGAAGAAACCGCTGTTCTAATCAGGTGGAAGAAACGCACAGACAATTACATGCTGGTGCGGATGAAAGCCGAAGCCATCCTGTACGCCTCCGAAGGAGTCGGGCTGGGAATCATCGCGAAAATGGTCGAGCGCAGCGAGAAAACTGTTCGGGAGTGGCTTTCCGGCTGGCAGTCCAGCAGGATGTGCTCGGTACTCACCGGGCACGCGGGGAACCAGAACGCGGCGAAACTCACCCGCACCCAGAAAGAAGACCTCAAGACGGTTCTGGCCCAGCCGCCTTCCCGGTCCGGTATCGACGCAGAGTTCTGGGATGTTCCGGCCCTGCGTGACGTGGTGAAGATCTTGTTCGATGTGGAGTACGAGTCAGAGTCTTCGTACCAGTTGCTGCTGCGGTTCTGCGGGTTGAGTTTCAAACTGCCGGACCCGTTCGACAAGCACCGCGACGAACAGGCCATCACCCGACGCATGGCCGAAGTGAAAGCCCAGGTCAACCAGCTGTTAGAGGCCGGCTGCCAGGTGTACGCGGTAGACGAGGTGCGCCTGGAACACGAGGCCGAAACCAGAAGGATGTGGCTCCCGCGGGGTCAGCGCACGAAACTGTACGTGGACCGGCAGAAGGTTTCCCAGTCGTTCTTCGGCGCTCTCTCCCTCACCAACAAGAAGATGCGGCTGTATCCGATCGAGGGGAACCAGAACACCGACAGATCATTATCGCCTTGGAACGGCTGCAGCGTGAAACCCGGACCGAGAAGATCGCGGTCGTGCTGGACAACGCCCGGTTCCACCACGCCAAAGCCCTCACCGGCCTGTATGAGCCGGGCCAGCTACTGGAACGCATCACCCCGATCTTCCTGCCGCCTTATGCGCCCGACCACAACCCGGTCGAACACGTCTGGAACACCGCCAAAACCAATATCGCGAACATTCAGCGAGAAACCCCGGACCAAACTTTCGGAGCTTTCGCTTCATACATCACCGGACGCACCTTCGACTACGACTTCGAACACCTCCCCAAACCCCAACCAGAAACCGATCTTGTTTCATGACGGCCATATTCAGATGGGGCTCCATTGAGACTTCGGGTTTGCCTCACGTTTTCTGCTTTTAATCTGGTTAAATGAATAACGGTGGGGCTACATCATATGATGTAGCCCCACCGTTATTCAGTATGCTTATGCTAGTGAGAGTTGTGTCTGCGGCGCTGTTTATTTGGCCTGGGGATGATAATCGGCGTCGGAGTGTTAGCGGCCAAGTCGACGGGCGACAGGCCTCGCTTGTCTTTCGGCTTGCCAGTTTTTGAGTCGCTCTTGTTGTTCTCCTTGTTCTCATCAAGGGTCATATAGCGAACCTCGGTGCCATCGCTGTAGCCGAACGCGGCACGTTGCAAGGCCTTCACCCAAGGAGTCTTCGGGAGGTTGTTGCCGTTCGGTAAAGAGAATTCCGCGATCTCGGCTGGTGATGTCACGCTGCCAAGACAGCCATTCAAATTCACATAGTCGCTTGCGAGCTCTTCATTTTTAACTGCACGTAGACCATTCTTGGCAATTCTTGTCTCCACAACGCCAAGACCAAATGGCTTACCCATCCCCATGCGCAAGAAACCGATGGCGCGTGGATCCTTTTGTTTCTCGCTCGCTGGCACCAAGTTTTCCGGGGTCAGCAGCCAAATCAGTGCGCCAAGCTCCTCTCTGCTCAGATTGGTGAATCTCATCGTACAGCGCAATACGCTGCCCACCTCCACCCACGACCGCGCCGTCACTCGTACGGCCTCATTGCTATGGTCCAGGCCGGCTGATTGGGTAGAAGTGATTCCTTCCCTTGGAAAGCCTTTACGGTCCAGTAATTTTCGATGCACCGGATAGGCGGCGGCTCCGAGAGAATGATTCGCTGAAAAGAACTCGTTCCGCGCGAGCTCGGAATCGTCGTTCCTTGGTGTTTCGCCAGAACGGCTCATCGTGAGGAAACGGCGAGCCGAACTCGGCTTTGGGGACAGTAACGGTGCGAGCCGCATCGGGGGCGTCTTATTATCGTCGGGGGCAGGGGTATCGACTTTATCGAAGGAGAGATGTCCTCGTGAGGCGACGTCTCCGCCAGTAGCACCCGCGCCAGCTTCGGGCACGACATAGCCGAAAACCCTATCAGCAGCCGACGCCTCAACCTTTTTTGCTACGGGTAGGACATTCTGGGCGGCGGCCAGCTCTCGAGGGGACTTGCTGTAAGGACGGCGGCCGACCATTGTCGGGAAGACGTCCACGACCTGCGCGATGCCTGGAGACATTGGTTTGTCAGGGTCGATTGCGTCAGACAACTGGACGAAGACGAGATCGCCTTCACTCATGTAGTCTGAAACGGATGCGGCTCGGTTGAGCACATGCTTGTCACCGCCCGGTTGTTCTCTCTGCTCGCGGTACGTGCGAAGGACCTCGGCATACCCGTCTACATGGCTGGCGCTGAGAGGAAGAATGCTCCCGGTGAGAGGCTCCCCGTTCGTGTCCGCCTTGAAGAAGAAACGTTCATATGGCCGTCATGAAACAAGATCGGTTTCTGGTTGGGGTTTGGGGAGGTGTTCGAAGTCGTAGTCGAAGGTGCGTCCGGTGATGTACGAGGCGAATGCTCCGAAGGTTTGTTCGGGGGTCTGGTGCT
>NZ_RCIV01000042.1 GCF_003666605.1 Propionibacterium australiense
TACAACCAATACCGTCGACACTCCTCGCTCGGCTACCTAACCCCAGCCGAGTATGCTCGACAGTGCACTCATCAAACAAACACCGACGACTCACATAACGACCGGACCTAACCAAGGGGGCGGCCCAATGGCGCCGTGGTAGACGAGGGCCGCGATGGCGGTCCCCCTGACCAACGAGATGTTCGCCTCGGGGGCGGGGGCTGTCTGAGTCACGGCTTCGAGGCTACCGGCCCGGTAGGCCATCGGACCATGGTGAGTCCTGACCCCGGGCCAGGCCGGGTTCTGCCCCTGCCAGGGCGAGCCCTGCCCGTACCAGGGGGATGAGGCCGGTTGAGGCGCCAGGGGCAGGCGGTAGGGAGCGGGTGAGTACTGCTGGGGAAGGGCGCTGTAGGGGCCGGACCACGGCATCGGACGGCATCGGGTAGAGGTAGGGGAACTGGCCGGGGCCGGGTGCCTCGGGCGGGCGTCTCATGCGGATCCAGCCGAACCAGCCTAGAAGGACGACGAGGAGTTCGGGGGTGAGGTAGAGGCTGAACGAGAACAGGGCGCCGGGGACGAACCCGCTCACCGCGATGATCAGGGGAGCGCGGCGAGCGCTGAGAAGACGATGAGCGCCGTGCACACGTGCCAGGGGTGGTTGCGGCGTACGGAGACGAGCATCCAGTTAGTTTCGTATAGCCTTCCACCCGGAAACACCCCTCCAGGTGTGCGTCCCATAAACAATCCACTACTTCCGGGATGAAATCCTTGTGGCCTTGGATTTAATCGTCTCTCAGGGTCATGAGATCAAGCATTATGACGATCTCATCCTCAAGCTCGAGTGAAGCGGGTCGATTGATGATCTGGTCGATTTCCGAAATAGCTTCCATGATTCTCCTGGGTGGTCCTCGCTGAAGGCTACCAGCGGTACCCGTCACCAGTAGTGCTACATGCCGGTTCGCAATTGGTTCCAGCATGTCCACAACTATGACGTGATAGGAGGCATCGTTTCTGGTTTGGATATTATTCCATCGGGCTGGAGCGGGTGAGGTGGGCCCGACATTTCCCCCGGTGGGGTGGGTGAAAGTATCCAAGTCCGGCTACCACAACTTGGCGAAGCCGGCCCAAGTCCTCGACAGTCCAACGGAGGGTGGTCAGGAACGGATGCGTGGCGGTGATCTCCACAGTGCGGCCGCTTCCATCCCTCTATTCACGTTTCAGTGTTTTGACTGATGGCACAGCCTTGCCTTTGGCAAACCTCTTCCAAGCATTGATGGCACCTGCTTGCCCCGTCAAGAGGGGAGGGTACGAATCATTCTTGCCCGTCGTTCTGACTGGCCAGCCAAGCCTTGCCTGCCGGACTGTCCAGCCACTCCTGTCTTGTCGCCGGTAGCGCCAGATCAATTTCTCGCGCTGTGTAACGGATCTGGCCGTTCGGCATGACCACTTGCCGTCTGACCTTCAGTCGCGTGCCAACTGGGGGCCAGTTCTCCGGGTTGATGAAAATGATGTCATCATTGATGAACCGCAGATCAATCACACCAATAATATCCGAGTCATCAATTTTCACGTCCAAGCCCCACGGGTGATGCTCGATGACGGTACACCACTCTATCGGGCCTAACCATGGCGCCCCATCTGTCATATTTAATGTTTCCTTTCAAGTAATTTCGTGTCGGCAGTTCAGTAAATGCTCAGGCGCCTCCAAAAGGAATCCATTCTCGGTTAAGAGTAAGCTCATTGAAACGATTTATCATGTTTTCCGGTATCGCATACTGAATGCTGTCGGGACCTCCTTCTGTATAAGGTGATTGGTATTGGCCGAATTCCTTCTTAAAATCGGGATGCATATCGAACCTGGTGTAGCCATTCTCGTATGGCCGTCATGAAACAAGATCGGTTTCTGGTTGGGGTTTGGGGAGGTGTTCGAAGTCGTAGTCGAAGGTGCGTCCGGTGATGTACGAGGCGAATGCTCCGAAGGTCTGCTCGGGGGTCTGGTGCTGGATGTTCGCGATATTGGTTTTGGCGGTGCCCCAGACGTGTTCGACCGGGTTGTGGTCGGGCGCGTACGGCGGCAAGAAAACGGGTGTGATGCGCTCCAGCAACTGGCCGGGCTCGTAGAGGCTGGTCAGGGCCTTGGCGTGGTGGAACCGGGCATTGTCCAGCACGACAGCGATCCGGTCGGCCTTGGTTTCACGCTGTAGCCGTTCCAGAGCCAGGATGATCTGTTCGGTGTTCTGGTTCCCCTCGATCGGATACAGCCGCACTTTCTTGTCAGTAAGCGAGAGGGCGCCGAAGAACGACTGGGACACTTTCTGCCGGTCCACGTACAGTTTGGTGCGTTGTCCTTTGGGCAGCCACATGCGGCGGGTCTCGGCCTCGTGTTCCAGGCGGACCTCATCGATGGCGTACACCTCACAGCCGGCCTCCAACAGGTCGTTGACTTGGGTCTTCACCTCGGTCATGCGTCGGGTGATGGCCTGTTCGTCGCGGTGCTTGTCGAACGGGTCGGGCAGTTTGAAACTGAGCCCGCAGAACCGCAGGAGCAGCTGATACGAAGATTCTGACTCGTACTCCACGTCGAACAGAATCTTCACTACGTCTCGTAGGGACGGCACGTCCCAGAACTCGGCGTCGATACCTGACCGGGAGGGCGGCTGGGCCAGAACAGTTTTGAGGTCTTGTTTCTGGGTGCGGGTGAGTTTCGCGGCGTTCTGGTTTCCCGCGTGCCCGGTCAGCACCGAGCACATCCGCGTGTCCTGCCACTCGGCCAGCCATTCTCGAACGGTTTTCTCGCTGCGCTCAACCATTTTCGCTATGATATTGATGCCAACTTGTTCGGAGGCATACAAGATGGCTTCGGCTTTCATTCGCACAAGTACGTAAGTGTCTGTGCGTTTCTTCCATCTGATCAGGACAGCGGTTTCTTCCGGGGTGACCTCGATCTGCATGTCTCAATCATATCCGAAACAAGACCACGAATCCATTAAAATACGATTTCGTTTCATGACGGCCATAGTTACCGATCCGTGGATTAGCGAAGGTGCGTGCCGATGCTTCATCACCAACATGCGCCGTCCTATCGCCGAACTGGAAATCTGCCGGATCCAAGCCATCAAGCGCTTCCCTGTCACCGACTCCACGACGAGGCGTGCGATACACGCTGATGTTTTCTGCGGCGTCGCGGCCGATGGTGCTGAGTTCTTGTTTGCTGGTGCTGCGGGCGGCCTGCTCGGCTGCTTCACGGCCGACGGTCTCAGCGCTTCGCGGCCGGCGGTCTGGGCTGCTTCGCGACCTAGGGCGCCGGCGCCTTTGGCGGCCCCTCCGCCGGGGATGGGGATGGCTCCGACCTGACTCGTGCCACTTTTGGTTGGTTGGTGGGTGTTTGTGGGTGTTTTGCCTGGTGAGAGTGGGGTTGGTTAGTGTGGTTCACACACTAATCGGGTTGTTGGAGGGGTGGTGTGGCGTACGTTCGGAAGGTGAGAACGGCTTCGGGTGCGACGGCTGTTCAGATCGCGGAGTATCGGGATGGGCGTGA
>NZ_RCIV01000043.1 GCF_003666605.1 Propionibacterium australiense
GTGGCTTTGAGGGCGTCGTTGGTGGCTGCTTGTGAAGCGTCGCTGGCGGTGTTGGCTCCTAGGCGGTTGCTGATGTTGCGGACGACTGGGAGTTTGTTGGCTTGGCGGCTGGCCCAGTCCGTGGCCGCTTTACCGACTGGGGTTTTGGCGGCCCATTGGATCCCTTTACCGATACCGTATCCAAAACCACCGCCAATCATTCCGAACAAGGAGTCTTTGCCGACTTGTCCCCAGTTGATGGGGTAGCCGGAGCAGGCCTGGTCGATGATGCTGGCCCCGCCTCCGAGAACCGCCCCGGCAATGAGTGCCGCACCGAAGCCTTGGGCGCCCGGGACGAACGCCAGTACGACGCCTGCTGCGATGGCGAGCGCGGTGCCCCATTTGGGTGAGTTGGCTTGGCGGTAGGCGTCGAGTTCTTCGGCCGTGACAGGGTGCAGGCCTGTGGGGTCGAACAGGCCGGCAGGGTTGTTCCCGGCGTACGCGTACGGGTTCGCGGCCCAGCCGGCCCCCACGTCCGGTTCGATGGGGTCCGGGGAGAGGAACCCGCGGCTTGCGGGGTCGAGGACGCGGGCGCCGAGCCATTCCATGCCCGCAACATGGAGTTCACCGCCGGGCCCGAGCCCCAGACCACCAGGCAGGGCGGCCTGCGCCGCGGGCGGCTGGTAGGGGTTGGAGGCGGTGGTGCTGCGTGCTGGCCGCCACGACGGCTCCAACCAGCCGTGTTGGCCGTGGGCGGTCAGCGGGCCAGCATGAACAATGGCCTGGCCGCCGGCCTGGAGCAGCTCGCCGGTCAGGTCATCGAAGAACAACTGTTCGTCATCGACTCTGGACAGCTGCCCGAGCGCGTCCACGACAGTGCTCGTACGCCGAACCCGATCACCCCGGTGGTCGGTGATACCAGACAACCTCCACAGTGTGGTCCACTCGTAGTCGCGGCGGGCGCCGTCGGAGTGTTCCTCGCTGGTGCGCCGGCCCGAGCGGTCGTAGCTGTAGGTGATGGTCTCATGCTGGCTCGCGGCCCGTAGCAGTTGGCCGGCGGCGTTGTAGGTGCGTTCCCAGGCTGTGCCGTCAACCGTCTCGTGGGTGAGGCGCCCGCCCAGGTCGTAGGACCAGGCGTTGAGCCCGCTGGGGCCGTCGGCCTCGATCAACTGACCGGCCCGGTCGTAGCGGTAACCGGTGCTCTCCCCGTCGGTGGTGACCTGGGCCAGCTGGCCGTCGCTGGTGTAGTCCATCACCGACACCAGCGGCCGATCGCCGCCGGTGACCGTGTGACCGGTGATGAAACCGTCGGTGAACGCCCACTCGTGCCGCATCCGGCCCGCAGACGCGGCGACCAGACGCCCCACCTCGTCGCGTTCCAGCACGGCAGTGGCCACACCCGGGTGCTCAACGCCGACGAGGCCACCGGCCGCGTCACGCCGATAGGCGGTGACGGCCCCGCTGGGGTATGTGACCTGGCTTGGCAGGCCGTCAGCGTCGTAGGACCAGCGGGTGCTGTCACCGGCCCGGTCGTGCCGCAGTAGCAGGCCGCGCGGGTCGTAGGCGAGGGTGTGGGTCACCGGCCGGTCCGGGTCACAGAAGTCCTCGATGGTACGAATGCGGTTGCGCACGTCGCGGGTGGTGCGGGAGAACAGGCGCCCGTCCACGCTCAACCAACAGTCCTGGCCGGTCTCGTCGTAGCCGATCTCGATGACGCGGCCGTCGGCGTCGATGTTCTTGATGAACCGGCCGGCCGCGTCATAAGAAGCGTAGGCGGTGTGGCCGAGCTGGTCGGTCTGGCTCGTGCAGTGGTTCATCGCGTCGAAGGTGCGGCGCGTCACCCCGCCCAGCGGGTCGGTGATCGTGACGGCCCGGCCGGCCGCGTCGTACTCGTAACGTGTGGTGCCACCGGTCCCGCTCCTGGCGGTCACGAGCTGGTCGGCCTCGTCGTAGCCGAACTCGCGGACACCGTTGTACGGGTCCTTGGTCCGCACGACCCGGCCGGCCCTGTCGTAGGCCCAGCGGAAGGTCCCCGAGCCCGGCGCATGCCGGGCGGTGACGCGGCCGCACTCATCGTAGCGGGTCCACCCCCGCTCCCCGGTCGGCCAGTGCTCCGCGACGAGCCGGGAGTCGGCGTCGTAGTCCAGCCGGGTACGAAAACCCAACTCGTTGCGCACCCCGGCGACCCGGCCGCAGGCATCGTAGTCGTAACCGATGCTCGCCCCCGAAGGCCGGCGGATCCTCACCGGACGCCCGGCCGGGTCGCGTTCGATGCTGGTGCGCCCGCCGACGGCGTCGACGAACTCGACCGGCCGACCGGCGCGGTCGTAGCGGGTCGAGACCTGCGAGCCGTCGGGCAGTACGGTGGCCACCTGGCGGCCCCACTTGTCCATCCTCACGGTGCTGGTCGAGGCCGCGTCGCCCCCGGTGATCTCGCCGCGTGCGCTGTTGTGGCGCCAGAACCAGCGCACGCCGGTCGGGTCGACCGTCTCGTTGAGGCGGCCGTACTGGTCGTAGAAGCGCTGCCACACCCCGCCGGTCGGGTCGATGGTCTGCCTCAGCCGCGACATCGCGTCATGGCTGTACTCCCACACCGCCCCATCAGGCAACCGCACACGACTGACGTTCCCCAGATCATCCAGTTCCTGCTCGACCCGGCGCCCCAACGGGTCGACCACCGCGCACAACTCCCCATGCCCGGCGTACTCCAACCGCGTGCACGCCCCCAACGGGTTCACCACCCCCGTCAGCCGCCCGCCGGCCGAGTACTCATAACCCCAACAAGCCCCATCCGGATCCACCCGGGACTCCAGGAGGCCCGCCGGGTTGTAGCCATAACGTGTCGTAGCGCCCGACGGCCTGATCATCTCCACCACCCGGCCCGAGCCGTCACGCACGATCCTGGTCGTATTGCCCTCAGCGTCCCTCGAGGCCACCAGATCCCCGTGCCCGTCGTACTCGAAACGCATCGTGACGCCGGCCGGGTCGGCCGTCTCCAGCAGCAGGCCGTCATCCCAGACCAACCGGGTACGGCCGCCCTCCCCATCGACGATCAGCGACGGCTGCTGCTGGGCGCCGGTGTACGACATGGTGGTGCGGGCGACCTCGGTGCCGTCCTCCAGCGAGATCATGTCGGTCAGCCGGTCCAGCTCGTCGTAGACCAGCCTCGTCATCGCCCCCGTCGGCCCCAACTCGGTGACCAGACGGCCGCGGGCGTCGAACTCCCGCACCGTCTGGCGGCCCTCCGCATCAGTCGCCAGCACCTG
>NZ_RCIV01000044.1 GCF_003666605.1 Propionibacterium australiense
CGGCCACGGACTGGGCCAGCCGCCAAGCCAACAAACTCCCAGTCGTCCGCAACATCAGCAACCGCCTAGGAGCCAACACCGCCAGCGACGCTTCACAAGCAGCCACCAACGACGCCCTCAAAGCCACACCATCACCATCCAACAACTCACCAGCGCCGCACCCGGAATTACCGGCCGCGCCAACGCGTCCACAGATTGAGCCTCCCACTAAGACCGGCCCCGATTTCATTGCTGATGACAAGGGAACAGTTGTCCCGACCAGTAGAACACGACTCGAAGAAGGCTTCCAATCGGCGGGACTAGACACCTTCACGACGAAGAGTCCGGGCACTGGTTATGTTTTACCAGATGGCTCCAAAGTTCGAATCATGGAGCCGACTAAGCATGCATCACAGAGAGCTAGCTTCATGAATGCTAATGGTGGACCAGTGAGCCCGTTCACGGGCAAACCGCCAAACCCTCCTAAGGAGATATCTGATACTGGGAGATGGGTTCGTGAGCGTACTCATATAGAACTTTTTGACGACTAGGAGGTCTCTTCATGCGAGTTGATGAAATGTACCCAGGTTTTGAGGAGTGGGCGGCTAGTCTGCGAAATTTATTGATTTCGCGAGCGTATATACAGAATAAGATGCTGTTCCTTGGTGGTTCTGATTGGCTTTTTTATACATGGTGTAGTGCGCGTGTCGTTGATGCCAAGGGTGAGCTCTTGTTTGATAATTCGTTGTCTGTTGATCTGCTTGAGGGTCCGGGGACCCCGCTCGGTGACTTGGTAGGTCGTACGGTCGTTGAGGTGGTGCCTGACTTTGCTCTGGACCTGGGAAATCTCACGCTGGTCTTGGATGATGGTGTTCGAATCGAGTGCACGGATGATACTGATTGGGAACCATGGAATTTTAGAGTTGAAGAAGATTACTGGTGATAATTTGATTAGTCTCCTTGATCGTCAACGATGATGGTGCCGCGCACATGTGTCTCGAGTGAAGGGGTGGTGGTTGCTGTGCTTTTTGTGGTCGGCTTGCGCCGTTGACTTATTCGATTAGTTTTCTCAAGGCTGCTCCAAGTGGAGATGCGGATGCTCTGGTTGCGTTTTCAACTATGGTTTAGTTAGGAAAATTTCTTTTTCTGAAGGAATGCCACTGCTCATGCGTTCTCTTTCTCCGGATGCCGATCAACTTCCTTGTCATCTATATGAAGTTGTCAAGTCCATTCCAGTGTAGACTTCACAAGTGGCGCATGGTTTGGTTGGTTTGGCGATGGAATTCAACACGAGTTACCTTTAACTGTGCGAAAGCTGCTTGACCATGGAATAATCAAGGGGATCTTTTAATGAAATTAAAAGAAGCTGTTGATTTGCTTAAATCCAAAGGTGTGCGACAGCAGGTTTATGCTGTCAATGCTGTAGCTGCCAATGATGCCATTGTGATCTATCAAGAGAGTCCATTTCACTGGACAGTATTTTACACGGAGCGCGGCCTTCGTATTGATGAAAAAACTTATAACTCGGAGGATCAAGCGTGCCAAGACTTTATCGATAGAGCCGTCTCGGCGGAGGAGGAGATGAGGGCATATGAGGTAAGAAGGAATTCAAGAGGAATCTGACTGATACGGCTGATATGGAACGAAACTGTGTTTTGACTGGTTCATGAGGGGCCCGCGTTCGGCTGGCCTTCGTTGTGGATGTTTTCCAGTGTCACTGATCAGCGCGGTGATCGGGTTCTGTGCCCACTTTCGTCGCAGGCGTCGCGTTGGCGTTCGTCCCGGGCGCTCAGGGTTTCGGTGCGGCTCTCATTGCCGGGGCGGTTCTTGGGGGTGGGGCCAGCATCATTGATCAGGCCTGCTCGGGTTACCCCATCAACTGGGGACAGGTCGGCAAGGATTCCTTGTTCGGCATGGCGGGCGGCGCCTTGGGCTACGGTGTTGGCAAGGGAATCCAATGGGCCGCAAAGACACCAGTCGGGCAGCGAGTCATTGGTTCAACCATAGACGGGGTCAACAATATTCCTGTTGTTCGGGGTATTGCGAAACGGTTAGGCCCTAATGGTAAACCTGCTAACCCAGAGCATGTCAATCTTGCCAGCTTACAGCGCACTACCCATATTCTTGATGGTGATGCGACTGGAGGTGGACATCGTTGGCCTGGTGCTCCAGGGAAGACACCCTTCCCAAGAAACTGGAGTGACAGCCAGATCATGCATAATGTGAGTGATATCGCGACTGACCCGAACCTCAAATTCGTGCAGCAGGGAGGCAAGCCGGGTGCAACTACATACAAGAGTGGAAATCCAATGCGATATGTGACAGAAGGTGTGCGAGATGGGATTCCTATTAAAGCTATAGTTGAGCCAGGTGGAGAGCCTATTATTTCAGGTTATCCAACTCAATGGCCGGCCCTTGAGTCTACCTCATTTGAGATAGCCTTGAGAAATGAATTTGCTCTCGCGACTTCGGTAGCTGGAAGAGATAATTGACATGTTTTCTTTCTTCGGGCGCACTCGTAAGCCAAAACAAAAAACAGGAGAAATCATTCTTGGAGGGTTATTCAAAACTGTTTTTGTAGAATTCTAGTGCGATGACTGCTGTGAGGGTTTGTGGGAAGGTGTTTAGGGGCCTGCGGTAACCGGTGTGAAGTGTCTTCCAGGTTTTCAGGTGGGCGATTGCTCGTTCGACCGGGGCCCGTAGCTTGTGGAGTGATATAGGTTTTTCGGACAGTGGTTACTGGTTGGTTTTAGGCTGCTGCCCTGTGTTGTTGTCTCCATTCGGTGTCGACTTGGTTGGGGGTCCGGTAGTCAATGGCCGAGTGGAGACGTTTG
>NZ_RCIV01000045.1 GCF_003666605.1 Propionibacterium australiense
CCGAACGTACGCCACACCACCCCTCCAACAACCCGATTAGTGTGTGAACCACACTAACCAACCCCGCTCTCACCAGGCAAAACACCCACAAACACCCACCAACCAACCAAAAGTGGCACGAGTCAGGACGTCCCAGAACTCGGCTTCGATACCGGACCGAGACGGCGGCAGCGCCAGAACAGCCTTGAGGTCTTCCTTCTGGGCGCAGGTGAGTTTCGCCGCGTTCTGATTCTCAGCATGCCCAGTCAACACCGAACACATCCTGCTGGCCTGCCAGCCGGCAAGCCGGCAAGCCACTCCCGAACGGTTTTCTCGCTGCGCTCAACCATCTCAGCGATAATCCCCACATCGACACCACGAGAAACATACAAGATGGCTTCGGCTTTCATCCGCACCAGCACATAATTGTCTGAGCGTTTCTTCCACCTGACCAGAACAGCGGCTTCTTCCGGGCTGACCCCGATCTGCATGTCTCAATCATATTTAAAACAAGGCCCCCGAATCCATCAAAAATACGATTTCGTTTCATGACGGCCATAAATGAAAACTATAGGTCCGGTCGTTATGTGAGTCGCCAGTGTTTATTCAATGAGTGCGTCGTTGAGCATGCTCGGCTGGGGTTAGGTAGCCGAGCGAGGAATGTCATCATCATTTACATATAGTCTGATCTTGTAACTAAAAATGTGCTGACAGTCGAATCAATCTCATCAGATGGTATTCCCAACATATGCAATTTGATGTCAAGCCACTCTGAAAATTTTTGACACGTTTGTTCTGCATGGTCTTCTACTCGGTAACTTTCCTCCAAGTGGGCATCCCATAAACTATCAATGATTTCGAGGAACAAATCCCTATTGCCTCTGATTTCATCATCATTTAGAGTCATAAGGTTCAACATTATGACTATCTCGTCCTCAAGTTCAAGCGAGGTTGGTCTCTTGATCATCTGATCAATCTTCTCGAATAACTGCATGATTATCCCTGCGGGTAGGCTATTTGCTAAATGGTGAGTTATCGAATGGGAGATGACCGCCAGCTGGATCACTCTTTAGTTTACCCCAAGTTCCGTCTTGTCGGTATACATTATGCCCTTTGGATATCGTTGCGGTGGGGTTGTCTGCTGCGTATGAACCAGGTGGGGCATCAATATTCTTCCCATGTCCATGGATAATTTCTCTGCCTAGCTTGTATTTGATTCCGCCGTCTTGGAATTTGTTCGGGTTGGGAGAGGGTTTCCACTCATTAGGCAAGTTCTTTTGCGTTGCGATCTGATCGATATCAGTGAAGTTGACATGTCCGTTCTTGTCAACCGTTTCTGAGAATGTGTCTGGACAGGACCGGAATCGTCCGGTGTCAGCGTCTCGCCACCTGCCTGCTGCGCTGTCCCAGTGACACTCATTGTGAACCAAGAGCCAAGAAACGCCACAACGAACATAGTAGGTGTGCGCATTGCCGATCTCGATGTTGTGAACGGTCTGGGTGATGCCGGTCGGCTCGACCGCGAGAAGCTCAACGGGCTGTCCGGCCTGATCCCGGAGCACATCCCCGGGAACGAGCTCACCAGCAGGGGTGAACCCCTTACCCTCAACATAGAACGGATGAGCCGCCGTGGTGATGACCTCCCCGCTGTCTGTGGCCAGGCGCAGGGTCGCCACACTCTGGTGCGTGAAAGTCCCCGTGACAGTCGCCGCAGTCCGCTGCCCGGTGTCCGGATCCACGGAAGCGACCTGGTCGCCCTCGGTGACCTGCTCGATAGGTTTGCTGGTGCCGTCAGCCATGAAGACGGCGGTGCCGGCGGGGAAGCACCCATACGCCGACGTCTCAGTGACCCCGGACAGGGCACCAGCAGCGGCGCCAGTACCGCCACCGATGGCAGCGCCCTTACCCGTCGCGGCCAGCAGGCCTGTCGGAGTATGCGGACCGGGCCCGGCCAGATAACCCGCACCACCGGCGAATCCGCCACCGGCGGCACCGGATACGCCACCAACGAACGTGGACCTACCCAGACAGCTCATGCCCTGAGCCAGCCCGCTACGGGCAACACCAGCACCGACACCACCCCCGATCAACCCTGACGCAGCACCAATCCCCACCGACAGGCCGAACTGGCCCCAGTCGAACGGGCCACCGGCAGCCCGCTGCTGGTCGATGTTCTGCCAGCCACTGATGACACCACCAGCAACCACGCCAGCGGCGACCGGCCCCATCACCGGTGTCAGAACGACGGTCAGCAGCGCGCCACCGGCGAGGTATTTCCAGTTCTCCTTCAAATAGTCCCCAGCAGCCGCAAGCCCGGTCTTGTGCTGGTCCTTCCACCCCTGCAGGTCCGCGTCACTGAGCGGCCGCAACCCCGTGGGGTCGGACAGATTCACCGGATCATTACCGGCATACGAGTACGGGTTCGCGGCCCACCCGGCACCCAACACCGGCGGCAACGGATCAGTGGACAAGAAACCAGCCGTAGCAGGATCATAAACCCGGGCGCCCACAAGCGAGAGCCCGTCGACCCCGAGCGTCCCGGTACTGGACAGGCCCAGCCCGCCGCCAAGACCAAAACGGCTCATCCCAATCGAGGGTGTAGGAGTTGGGGTCTGAATCCGCCGGTTTCGAGGAGGCTGCGTGTGATGTAGTTGGTGAGGTTGCGGAAGCCGAGGGCGGTGCCGCGGAGGTGTTCGAGTCGTCCGTTGAGGGCT
>NZ_RCIV01000046.1 GCF_003666605.1 Propionibacterium australiense
CGGACGACTCGAACACCTCCGCGGCACCGCCCTCGGCTTCCGCAACCTCACCAACTACATCACACGCAGCCTCCTCGAAACCGGCGGATTCAGACCCCAACTCCTACACCCTCGATTGAGATGAGCCCCTATGGTGTGCACGCCGATACCCCTGCTGCCGGTCCCCTCGAATCCGTCGATGGTGTAACTCTTGAGTCCTCGAGCCACATAGACTGCTCCAACCCCAATGTCGATTTGCAGAGCGCCGCCGAGATAGAAGAGCATGGCCATGCATTCACGGCGGACATCCACCATGATGTCCATGAGCTCCGTCTCGGCCAAGGCATCCGGTGTTCTGAGCGGGTCGGACAGGGGATCGACGGAGGTAACGCCGCCAGGACCTCCCTCTGGTGCTCGCAGAAGATCTTTGAGCAGTAGTTCATTCATCATGGCGGAGTTGGGGCTATGAACGGGATCATTGTTGGACATTGAAACCTCTCCAAGAGGCTTTCTCGACCACACGGCACGGTGAGGTCCAGGCGGGTAGGGCAGCCTCGATGGCTGGTATGTCTGGCTCTGTGTAATCCGGTTGAGTTATTGTCATGCCGGGAACATCGAGAACGGCGAACTCGGCTTCCTCGGAGAGTACGGACAGCGACAGATCCCACATTGCTGAAAAGATGAACTCCACATCGGTTCCACGTTTCACTGCCTGCGATTTTTCGATAGGGAATGCTCGAATCCCATCTCGTCTGGACAGGTCGCTGTGCCATGAAAGATCCCTTGTGCCGCGAGCTACATACAACCCTGCTATCCCGTTGTCGAACTGTAGCGCTGTCCGGAACTCGAGTAGGACGCCGACGGTCTGTCTTCGTGAGTCGATCAAGACGTCAAGGAATTCGGCCTCAAGCAGTGAGTCCTCAAACTCGAATGGATTTATATCGGTTATGGTCGGGGCGTCGATCATCGACAGTCGTGTTGGATGGCTGAGCAGATCGCGAATCACCATGAGCATCCCTTCCCTTGCAGTACTGGTTCAGTGCTTGCAAAATCAGTTTGGGTGCGACCCCGAGAAGCGCCGATGAATAGCTGAAGCAACGTCGAATGGCAGCCTGCCAAGTCTTGATCCGAAGCCGTCGCGAAACCGTGGTCTGAAGACATCCCGCGCAAGCACAACCCGGTCTGCATACAAGTATGCGAAATTGTCATTTCAAGGTTCCAGTCCATTAATCGCTCTCAGTGCCGCTTCGAAGGTTGCCGCTGAAGTACTTCTTCGTAGGGTAATTGATTTGCCTCTTTGTAAACCGTTTTTCCTGTTCATGATTTCGTCATATGCTGCGGCTGCTTCATCTGACGATGCGGGGCGACTTCTTTCGCCATAGAAGTCCTCCACGATCCCCTTGCCCCGCACACGTGCGAAATAAGCAGGCAGGAAGCGGTCCGCATCCTGGCTGGTCAGTTGGCGATTGGTTATTATCTCCCAAGTGGATACCTTGAATGGGCAGATGGCCAATCCAGCCAAGAGCGGAGACGATGCCAGTGCTTCATCTATGTATTGCGAGGCATCCTTTTCGCTGATCAGCAGATCGAATATCACAATATAGGTTTCCACGTAATTCGGAGTGGCGATCACTTGGCCAAGATAAGCCTTCTCGCTTCCTATCGGGATGACGAAGACATCGCCGTCGTGGGGAGTGGTTGCGCTGCGTCCGCGCCGAGTTGTTTTTCGGCCGCTCTGTCTCTTGATATTTTCAGGGGCCATAAATCATCCCTCTGTGTTCTGACATGCCTGATGTGCTTCCGTGTTGCTCTGATTCCCAGGTGGCCTTCAACTACAGCTCATGCCATTCCCCAATAGCATCAAGAGTACAATTCGTGGCAAAGTTTCCAACAGCCTTCAGTATTGATTCTGTATCCCGAACGAAATTTCCTGTGAATGGTATTGGTTCGCCCATGACAGGTAGATCGATGGTTTCGCTTGGCGCAAACAACCCTGACCCCATCAAGATCAATGATCTCTCGGTGCTGGGGAAAGCCTGAATTACGCCCAACCCGTTTGCATAACTGAGGCACAGGCAGGGGTAAGCACATGAGCAATGACTGATCTCCGCATAGCCCTTCTGGCTTGCGATATTGTGTCTCAGTTCATTCAAGAGTTGAGAGGCGTCGACTTCTCGGCGTACTTGTGTGACGAATCCACCTCTGTCGACATCTTCAATGACCGTCAACCGGCTTCTATTGCTGGGAAAGATGAGAGAAGCCATTTTCAGAGAAGATTTCTTGCGGTTTCGAATAAACTGAGGCTTATTCATAACACCGATGGATGCCCGCGTGACAAGGGGCAACACCGCTGGGAAGGTTCCTGTGAATAAGCTTCACTGTCTCGTAATTTGTCGAACTCATCGGTCGCCTGTCTGTCCACCACGTCGTTTTGCAGATTATCGCATCATTGAAGTTGCCCATGCCATCGTATAGCCAGCGAATTGTTCTCACTAAACTATGGCCGTCATGAAACAAGATCGGTTTCTGGTTGGGGTTTGGGGAGGTGTTCGAAGTCGTAGTCGAAGGTGCGTCCGGTGATGTACGAGGCGAATGCCCCGAAGGTCTGCTCGGGGGTCTGGTGCTGGATGTTCGCAATATTGTTTTTAGCGGTGCCCCAGACGTGCTCGACCGGGTTGTGATCGGGCGCGTACGGCGGCAAGA
>NZ_RCIV01000047.1 GCF_003666605.1 Propionibacterium australiense
AGCCCTCAACGGACGACTCGAACACCTCCGCGGCACCGCCCTCGGCTTCCGCAACCTCACCAACTACATCACACGCAGCCTCCTCGAAACCGGCGGATTCAGACCCCAACTCCTACACCCTCGATTGAGATGAGCCACCAAACAGAGCGGCGTCGGCCGCCTGCACAGCAACCCCACGGAGCATCTCTTTCTCTTGGTCGGAAAGAGTAGAATACCACTCGCTCAAGACAACGAGCGAGGCCAGCGGCTCCCTCCCCGGAGGATCCTCGATCGATCTAATGGTGTCCGAGATGGCCGGCCTGTACACTCCCTCCACAATCTTCTCCATGAATGAATCAGCACGGACATAATCGTAACCAGCCACCAGACTCCCCTATATATGTTTCATACGTTCGCTGCTTAAGTCATCGAAATCCTGAATAACGAATGGTAAGCCCACGCTCCACGGCAGCTTAGGCCTCCTATAAGATGTCACCGCTGGAGTGCGGGTAAATCGGAAACTTCCACCCTGTGTTCTACGGACAAGCCTCCAGGTTATTCCGGTACCTGATCTGGCTGAAACGAAGCCTCTGGCCTTCGCGAATAACCCCGGGTAAACCAAGCAATATGACACCCCACATGCTGAGGGTGTCAGCCTATTCCAGTTCCGCTCTACTGAACAGGCTCCGCGCCTGGCTGGGGTCGTTGGCGAGTTGTTCAAGCAGGATCTTGAGCTTTTTGAGGGCTTTCATGTCGGTACTGAAGACGAGGAGCTCTTGGGCATCAGGGTCGAGTTCAACCAAGTCAACCAGCTCAGGGGCACGTTCATCGATCAGGACACGGGTCAAGGCCGCCCAATCGTAACCACTCCCCTCAGCCCCCTCGTCAGCCCGGGTCGCGAAGACCTCCTTCAGACAGGCACCGGCCTGGATGGTCAGACAACCCTGATCATCACCGGCATCAGGATCCGGGCTGGAGAGACGAGCGACCAACCCCGTCGGCACCTGCCTCGGCGGCGGATACTCCACCACATCAGGCCACCTGCCAACACCCGGAAGCAGATTACCCAGTCGAATACTCACCGCAACATGACCGAAACTTCCGCTTTCTGGGCCATCCGCTGGCTCGCCAGGGCGAATGAGTTCACGTCGAATTTCTTTTGCCGGATCATCCTGGTCATAGTAAATACGGGAAGCCCGGATGGATCCTTTAGTTGCTTGGATGAACACGGGCATGGGCCACGCATCCCGATCCCAACCTTCGAGCTTCCCAAGAACCAGCCATTGCTCTTTCTTGAATCCCAGGTAGCCAAAAATGCACACGAAAACAGCATCCTCAGCGGTCAGACCTTCCGCATCCGCCAGCACGGGCGGTTCTGGGCGACGCGGCCCGAAGAAGTACCCAAGTAAAGCTGACGATCTTGGGCGGCGCCGGGCGATGACACCCAGCGCCCAACCACCGCCCTTCACCGGGAGCCCGAACCAGTCCCCCTCACCAAACCTCACAACCACCAGCTACTCCTACAATCCATCACGCCGAGAGAAGGCAACCGCCCCAGAGCCCACCTCGAAGTCCACTGCGCCCCGATTTCCTCACTAAATGACGATGAACTTGAACACAAGAAGGGCTTATGGAAACCCATTTCTCATTCGGTCACGGCGAGGCTGGGCGGCCGGTCAGGGCAGCTGACTCCCTGGGGCAGGCTCCCCGATTCGTTCGTGCTCTATTATTCGAAGATGTCGGTCGCTGTTGCCCTATATATTTCATGAAGATCACAGTTGCTGCTCATATTATACCCATTCTCGATTACTGATATCTCGCCATCGAGTCCAATATTGCGAACTCCGTCAAACGCTGCGAATAGTCCGAAGAGTGCTAGATCTGCAGCCCACGTTGCTACTTTGCGAACCTGCTCCTTATCTTCATCCGAGAGTGCTGCATACCATTTGTTCAAGGAAACAAGTGATGCATGAGGCTCTCGACCCGGAGGATTTTTTATTAGGTCGAATGTATCTGAAATAGCACCCCTGTAAACCTCGTTAACAATTTTTTCCATGAAAGATTCTTTTTTTGAATCAGCATAGTCTGCCATCAGTTTCCTCCAATTCCATACTTTGCTCTTGCGCGATCTTCAATCTCTTGAACTGCAGAAGATGGCGCCTGTGTATGTTTTCTCAGGTCGTTTATGTCGTTTGTCAGCTGTTGTTCCGGAGTACAGTCAATTATTCCCTTCTTCGTAGGGATAGCAGCGTGTTCTTTCCTTGGTAGTGCGATCGCTGTTCCTGTTTTCCTGTCATACCCGTCGATCACCTGTTCTGCAGCGTGGGCTTGAGGGACATGGTGGATATCGAGGCCATCGCCAGTGACTGACCTGGCCTTCAGGTCGTCGTAGGTACCTACTTCGTAAGGTTCTACTGGGTCACAACTCTTTTTGGTTTGGTTGTGGACGAGGATGGGTTGTCCGGTGTTGGTGGCCACGTGGTAGTTGTGTAGGCCACCGATGGCGAGGTTGTGGACGGTCTGGGTGTGTCCGGTGGCCTGGACCGAGACCACTTGGACGGTCTGGCCGTCCGGGGTGTGGAGG
>NZ_RCIV01000048.1 GCF_003666605.1 Propionibacterium australiense
GAAAGGCTACGTCACGAACATGCCCGCCACCCGAATCTCCGCGGCAGAACTCATTGCCGACTATCACGAGCTCTGGCTAATCGAGAAATCCTTCAGGATGTCGAAGAGCGACCTGAAAGCCCGCCCGGTCTTCCATCACACCCGCGAGGCGATCGAAGCCCACCTCACCATCGTGATGGCCGCACTCGCCGTCTCACACCGCTTGCAAACAATCACCGGGAAATCCGTCGCCAAAATCATCGAAACACTCGAGCCAATCCATGAAATGAACGTCAACATCGCTGGCCAAACCCTACCCGCTCACGACCAGATCACACCCGCAGCCCAAACCATCCTCGACACCCTCGGCCTCACCTGGCCCCCACACTAAAGTGGCACGAGTCGGGTGGAGATCCGGGCTCTGGCGCAGGAACACGCGCTGCTCGTCACCATCGACACGTCCTCGCCGGAGGCCGTGCCGGCTGGTTACGAAGGCGTCATCGAACCAGCCGGCGGGCTTGGAACGCAGTATTCCTACGCCGGAGCCCCAGCATGGGCGCTCGTCACCGCCAACTTCATGGCCTTCCTGACCCACGCACTCTCCCGGCTCCACGAGCGCACCACCCGCCTGGCTGCCGAGAACACCGCGCTGCTCGAACAGACCGAGGGGCTGGTGTGACGGCGACCGCCGCGCACCGGGCGGCCGTTGGCGACGTCGATTCCGGGGATACTGCACCTATGGTTGGCACTGTGAGCGCCGCACCGTCACCCGACCCACACGTCGTCTGTCACCTGGACCTGCTCCTGGAGGCACGAGGCATGACGCTCGTGGAGCTCTCCGAACAGGTCGGCATCACCGTCGTGAACCTCTCGGTGCTGAAGAACAACCGGGCGAAGGCCATTCGATTCTCAACGCTCGTGGCCATCTGCGAGGCGTTGGGCTGCGACGTCGGCGATCTGCTGGAGGTCACCACAGAGGCGGTAGAACCAGATGAGCCCGGCACAGAGGGCTGACCCACCCAGGCGCGGACACAACTGAACGCGCACGAATCCGATAGGAACCATGGTTCCCGAAGAAAAGATGTGGAACTCCGCCCCGACGCTGTCGAGGTGTCCCCATCTGTCACGATGGTATACAGTCGCTCGGGTGAGCGTCAAGCAACCGGTATTCTCACGTTACTCGTGGCCTCGACGCAGGCTTCACGGGAAAGGCCGCCTCAGCCTCCACAGCTGCTACCAGCTGGGCTCACCCCCGCGTGGCGCGGGGAATTCCTGAGCGCCGTCTTGTCGCTGGCCGCCGCCGTGGGCTCACCCCCGCGTGGCGCGGGGAATTCGATCGCCGGCATGGAAATAGGCCACAAAAAGGAGGCTCACCCCCGCGTGGCGCGGGGAATTCGACGCGTCAAACCACGCCAAAACCGCGGCCAAAGGCTCACCCCCGCGTGGCGCGGGGAATTCGACGCGTCAAACCACGCCAAAACCGCGGCCAAAGGCTCACCCCCGCGTGGCGCGGGGAATTCATTGCAGCGCATACTCAAGGCCACCAGACTTCGGGCTCACCCCCGCGTGGCGCGGGGAATTCTGTAGGCGGGTGGCGAGGCTGAACCTCGTGAAAGGCTCACCCCCGCGTGGCGCGGGGAATTCCATAATCACCGCCGCGAGCCACCTGCAGACCCAGGCTCACCCCCGCGTGGCGCGGGGAATTCCTCGTGCGGGGGTGTCCCGTTGCAAGGGTTATCGGCTCACCCCCGCGTGGCGCGGGGAATTCGCTCCTTGGTAGCTGAACACAGTGCCACTGGCTGGCTCACCCCCGCGTGGCGCGGGGAATTCCCTTAATATTCTTAGCGAGGATGACTTCGTGAAGGCTCACCCCCGCGTGGCGCGGGGAATTCGCGCTCGGCCTCACCGGCAAGACCTTCGCCGCGGGCTCACCCCCGCGTGGCGCGGGGAATTCTTGCTGGCAGCAATGGGTTTGTGATTGACACGGGGCTCACCCCCGCGTGGCGCGGGGAATTCCGAGGACAAGCCCTCATGGAGGGGCGATATTAAGGCTCACCCCCGCGTGGCGCGGGGAATTCTATGGCTCATGTGCCGGCGCTGCCGGAAGGCGAGGCTCACCCCCGCGTGGCGCGGGGAATTCCGACAAAGAAGTTTTCCGCATCCTTGACAGGCAGGCTCACCCCCGCGTGGCGCGGGGAATTCGGCTGCACGGTAAGGTTGATGCTAGTGTGGATAGGCTCACCCCCGCGTGGCGCGGGGAATTCCACCGTGCCCGATACCGGGAGGGTTATTCAAAACTCTTGGTTTGAGGGGTGATCTTGGAGGCTATTTCACCAGTATGGGCGTGTCATGATAAAAGGTGAGGGCCTGCCACAGAGATAATTGGGTTACCAAACACTCGACAATCTC
>NZ_RCIV01000049.1 GCF_003666605.1 Propionibacterium australiense
CGCTCCCGTTGGAGGACTTCTGCGACCAGATACTCCCACCGGCGCTGGTCAGGGCGCCGGCCATCATCGCCGCGCCGATGGGCCCGCCGACACCGGTGCACATGACCGCGAAACCGGCCACCACCATCGCGCCGGCGGCGATGTACTCCCAGTTCTCGCTCACCCAGCCGGTCACCGCACCAGCGGCGTTCTGCAACATCCCGTTGGACGCCTGCTGATAGGCCCGCAGGTCCTCCTCGGAGACGGGCCGCAAACCCAGCGGATCAGCGGACCCGACGGGGTCGTTACCGGCGTACGAGTACGGGTTCGCCGCCCACGCCGCGCCAGTGACCGGTTCGAGGGGATCGGCCGACAGGAACACCCTGGTGACCGGGGCCCCTGATGCGGGTGATTGATCAAACGGGCAAGGGGCCGCTATTCAGTTGTCAAATCGACTACTACTCGAACAATACGGTAGCGATCGACCAGAAGACCTCGCGCAGGTAGAGAACCCCACTCAAAACATGCCCACCCTCGATTATTTCGATTCCCTGTCAAACTTGATATTCCATGTGCCATAAAGATACGAAGCAAGCCAAAAGGGGTTGCGAGGCCTCAAGAGAATTTTGCGACTCAACTATTTATCGAGTCATATTCGACACGGTGTGACTGATTCGTTAAAGTATTATTTAATTCTTAAGTGATCGGATGATGTGCTCAATCCTTGACTGGAGTGGTCCGGAGGAAAGTGGTGCCGCCGGCGAGATACATGTGTTCGCACTCGATCATGACGGCGAAGCCTCCCTGGGTGATCGTGAGTCGCGTGTGCCCGTCAGAGGATCCCATGCTGACATGGGCGTTGCCGAGGAGAAGCCTGCCGCTGATCTCGGCGCGGTGGATCCTAGTGCAGACGAGCCTCACCTCGACCGCGTTGTCTCCTTTGAACAGGTCGGCCAGGTCGAAGACGATGTTGAGCCCGATGTCCCCGGCGTTCGCCGTGATGTCGAGGCTCGTCAACTCGCGCACGGTCAAGGAGGAACCCGGCCCGAACAGGTCATCGAGTGTCATGATGTTCAAGTTGTCCGCCAGCCATGCGGCATCCATGGTTCGCTCCCTATTCTTCGACGTGGCCTCACAAGGTGGCGTGCAGATCCTGCAGCCCCCGCAGGAGCAGCCCGCCCCGAGAGATCGGAGCGACGCAGTCATAGACTTGCTGACGTCTGTCGCGGTCATCCTCAAGCTCGCAGGTGAGGTCGACGATGCCTGCCAGGGCCCGCTCATCGGTCAGATCAGACAACAGCGCATATAAATAGGGCAGCAAACTCGTGATGATCGAGCGGCAACGCTGATCCAGCGTGTTGTCACCGTGCATCTGCTCGGACAAAGCGGGCCACCCCATGGCGATCTCTACTAGCAGGTCCAAGCCCATCCCAAGCCCGTACTGCGACCACTGATCGCTCTTGATCCGGTCAACGACGAGCCGGGTAACAGGCTCAGCCGCTTGATACAGCTCGCGTTGAAAGAAAGCGTTCCCCTCGATACGCCAGTAGGCCTTCTTGGCGATCTCAGGAGTCGGCGCCTCCATCATCTCGCCAACCGCCCCTGGCAATACGGTAGGGTCCTCCGCTGCTCGCACATGACTCCAGTCGACAAAATCATCATCCGGCATCCCATGCACCCCCTGGCTTATACTGAGTTCCCGGTGGGAACTGATTTTGGTCATATTGCTCTTGACATCGCCGACAAACTGGGACTTCATCTCCAGTGCGGGGCCTAATTGCTTCAGTGAAATGTATATCTTTAGGATCACCACCAAGCTGGCGCGCGACGTCATCTTCCGCACATCCAGTTGGATTGCTACTGGCTCCCGCCACGACACGCCCGTCATCCGTATATCCGCCGGTAACAGTTGCGGTTTTACGTCCTTTTTCACGAGCGAGATCATCTCGGGCTGCACGTGCTTGTTCCAAAAGATCAGAGTCATCGATTCCGGTGTCTTCTGGTGTGCAACTGGGGTTGGTTTGGTTGTGGACGAGGATGGGTTGTCCGGTGTTGGTGGCCACGTGGTAGTTGTGTAGGCCACCGATGGCGAGGTTGTGGACGGTCTGGGTGTGTCCGGTGGCCTGGACCGAGACCACTTGGACGGTCTGGCCGTCCGGGGTGTGGAGG
>NZ_RCIV01000005.1 GCF_003666605.1 Propionibacterium australiense
AGCCATCGCAAACCTTAAAACCTGGCACACCCCCAAAACCGGTTACAGGCGCCCCATCAACACCCTCCCAGACACCATCACAGCAATACTCGGAATCATCTTCACCTACACCCTATGAATAAGCCTCAATTATCCACCAAAACAAACAACTGCCCAGCATCCTCTATCTTTTCAACCTGCTGCACCGCTGCGGGAGTATCTTCTGAATGAAGAAGTTTTCCTACCCACTGAACCATTTGACTTAAAACCTGTCCGCACTCCCCGTTTGTCCGATGGTCATTCAAGCCTTCTTGTCTCCCAAGATCTCATCAATAGTTACATCTTGCTCAGAAACTAAATCATAGAAGCCAACATGTACATCTTCTTCATACAGCCAGCATAGATCCGTCCCATAAGGCGCATCGACAATTTGAAACATGACAGGAGCAATTTTTTGAATACTGGTTGCGCCTAGAATGCTAAAGTTCTTAGGATCGCTAGCATAGTCATCGTCATCTTCAATGGATAAAAGCGTCCAGCCATTCAACTGTACTATAGAAGACTTTTCTCGAAAACTGTATCTGATTGGCTTACCAGCCAAAATATTATTAGACACTATAAACCCGCCAAAATCATCATTATTTACCATTTTCAAACTCCTTTATGATATCTAAAACATCGTTTCGCCACTGAGATTCATTAATGCAATCAAGACAAGAGCTGCCTTGATTGTTTGAAATTATAGTCAGAGCCATTCTGCGGACGGCCCGTCGCACAACCCGCCCGGGCCCAGCCCCGGGGTGGCCCGCCACCCGGGATCGAAGAACCGAGAGCGCGGGTCGGTTCGGGGTGCGTCCCCGCGGGTGGATACGTCCGGCCGGCCCCTGAGCCAGGACATCCTTGGACGGCACGCCTCGCGGATGAACGCGTCGGTTACCCTCACCTAGTCTTGGCTGCCGTCAAACGCGCGTCCACCCGCGGGCTGACGGGTCCCACCCGGGGCGGAGATTTGTGCGGGCCGCAATTCGTTCAGCCGGGGGAACAGATATGAGGTGCGACAAACCTAGGCTTCTCTGTATGCGAATCGGTTTCAAGAACGGCAGGGCGTGGCTATTGCCCCTGACCTCCGTCCTGGTGGCCGGTGTCATGATCTCCGGCTGCGCGCAGGGCTCCATCGAGCCCGTCGCCATATCCCCCTCCGCGGCCCCCGTGCCGAAAGGACTTGAGGACTTCTACCTGCAGAAGGTGTCCTGGCAGACCTGCGAGGACGACAAGGACTACCAGTGCGCGACGGTTCAGGCCCCTCTCGACTACGACGATCCGGCGGGCAGACGCATCGACTTGGCGCTCAAGAAGCTCCCCGCGAGTTCCGGCAAGCCCATCGGTTCCCTGCTGGTCAACCCCGGCGGCCCCGGTGGTAGCGGGGTGGAGTACATCAGTGAGAAGGAGGCTTTCACCAAGAATCTGCGAAGGTCGTACGACATCATCGGTTTTGACCCCCGGGGTGTCGGCAAGTCCACCCCGCTGACCTGCCTGAGTCCTCGGAAGATCACCGAGGTGACCGAGGCAGTGAAGAAGGGGGAGAATCCCCAGGGTGCGGAGGGATCGGCGGAGTCGGAGGAGGACTCGGCTCAGGGCGCTGCCGCCTCGGCCGGCGAGCTGGTCACGGCGTGTGAGCAGAACTCGGCGCAGGGTCTGCTCGACCACATGGGCACCGCGTCGGTGGCCAAGGACATGGACATGCTGCGCGCCCTCGCCGGGGACTCGAAACTGCACTACTTCGGCGCCTCGTATGGCACCTACCTCGGTGCGAGGTACGCGGAGATCTTCCCCGGCAACGTCGGACGCATGGTGCTCGACAGTGCCCAGGACCCCTCCCTTCAGCATGCCCAGCTGAGCATAGACCAGGCGGCTGCGCTGGAACGGGCCCTCGGTGCCTACATCGAGTCCTGTCAGGCGGGCTTCGGCTGCCCATTGACTGGAGACTTCGAGGAGGGCAGGGCCAAACTCAAGGAGTTAATCGACAGGGCTGATGCCGAGCCGATTCCGGTTGGAGAGTCCGGGGAGGTCCTCAGTGGACAGGACATGGTCACCGGTATCGGAAATCTGCTCTACGACGACCGGGCCTGGCCGGAACTGAATGAGGCATTGAGTAAGGCCATGACAGACAATGACGCCACGGCACTCAACGATCTGATCAACCCGAAGGACCCCGACGAGAGCCCCGAAGAGGCTGCCAGGAAGTTGGCCAACCAGGCCGCCGAGCGGGCGGTCGACTGCCAGGACTACCCGGTCAAGGGTGATCATGCCACCTGGGAGGCAGAGGCCGCCAGGATCAAGGAGATCGCACCGATCATGGGTGCTGGACTCGCCTATCAGGACGCTTTCTGCCAGGGATGGGGGCACCACAGCGGTCACGAGCCCGCAGAGCTCTCGTTGACCGGAACGGCGCCGATCCTCGTCCTCGGTGTTACCGGTGACCCGGCCACCCCGTACGAGTGGGCCCAGCGCTTGGCCTCCCAGTTGGAGTCCGGCCGCCTGGTGACCGTGACGGGCAACGGGCACGGCGCCTACCAGCGGCTGGGCGACTGCGTCAACGACACGGTGGACACCTATCTGCTGCGCGGCGAACTGCCCGGCGAGGACCTCACCTGTGAGGGCGAACTCCAGAAGTGAGTGCTCAATGACTGGTTTCCTGGAGCAGCCTGAGCGCGCCCGTGACGCGGCTGGTCATGCATCACGACAGGACCGGCCGTGTCTCCTCCCCCTCGGGGCAGAGCCTGCTGCGAGTTCTGATGCGGCGGGCCAGTTCTGTGGCGAGCGAAACCGCGGGGAGCAGCCGGTCCGGGCGCAGGCCTTAAGGTGGTTGTCATGGTCGAACATGCGCAGGAGGCTCGCTCGCGAGCGTTCACCGTGGTCGTCGGCGTCCTCGTACTGGCCGTCGTGGTCGTCGCCGCATGTGTCGCCTGGGTCGGCTGGGGTTCTGCTGCCTGGGCGAGATCGCACCAGGCGGATGCACTGGCCGGCTACCGCTCAGACTGCACGGGGCGGGAATTCGAGACGGCAGAAGACGGCGCAGTCATCGGCTCGCTGGCCATCGCGTCACTGGGCGTCGAGGCGCCCATCCGCAAGGGTACCGATGGCGTCTCGCTGCGCGGCGGGGTCGGCTGGTACCCGGCGAGCGCAGAACCCGGGCAGGTGGGCAACTTTGCCGTGGCCGGCTACCGCGTCGGCTACGGAAAGCCATTCGCCGGACTGCTCGACCTCGATGAGGGCGCCGAGATCACGGTGCAGGTCTGCAGGGACACCTACACCTACGTCGTCGACGTGGCCCCGCGCGATCTCACGGTCGACTCCAGCGACAGCTGGGTGCTTGACTCGGTGCCGGGGCGCCCCGAGCAGCTGCCGGGGGAGGTCATCATGACACTGACCGCCAACCAGGACCTGCTGCCCACCGGCGACCGCTCGGTCGGGTTCGCCCGTCTGCGCATCGCGACAGAACGCTGACACGGCGAAAATGATAGGACAGCAGTCACTGCTTTCTTCGGAGCGCTGCGCTGACAGTGCACGGATGATCCTTTGAGGGATGGCGGGACGGCTGTTGTTTTGTTCACATCGGATCGGTGGAGAAGTGAGATCCATGATCCGCGGTGAGGTTTCGGTGTGCTGCTCGGCCATTGGGTGTTCACCATGGGGTTCATTCATGACGCCGAATGGATGTCATCGGACAAGGGGCATCGTTTCTGGTGGAGGTTCCTGTGAATAAGCTCCCAGGATGATCGCTGTCTGCAAGGATGGTTGGTTGCCTGTTTTCGATCAGTCGGGTCGTGTCACATCCTCGTCGTATGAATTGTATCTATTGGTTTTTTTCTGATTACTTATTACCATGTCATCCATGAATTCTTCTGCTTCATTTCCTTCACCTCCGCAAGAAGCTGAATCCCCGGGTTCCGGGCGTCCTCATGTACTTGAGGGAGCGACCGTTCACGGGGTGGGTGGCATCCGACACCTGCGGCACTGGGTTGAGCTTCCTCTGCTCTGGGCCTGTGCGGCCCTGACGGTCGTCGCGTATGGCCTGTGGATCGCTTTCCTCGCATGGCTCGCCATCGACCAGGAGCCGACCGGGTTCGCTGCCACCTTGCGGAACTTCGTCACCGACTCATGGGGGCATTTTCTCCTACTCATTCCACTGCTCCCATTTATTGTCTGGATAGCCCGTGCCATGGCCTATGCGGACATGCGCGCGAGCGCCGTCCAGATGAGTCCCACGCAGTTCCCGGAGGGTTATCGTATGGTGGTCGAGGCTGCCGAACATTTCGGTATGCGCAGGGTCCCTGACGCTTACGTGGTCTTCGGCGGCGGGTCGGTCAATGCTTTCGCTACCGGACACGGGTACCGTCGGTTCATTGCGGTCAATTCAGACCTATTCGAGATCGGTGGGGCGGCCCGTGATCCCGAGGCCCTGCGCTTCGTCATCTCTCACGAGATCGGCCATCTGGCGGCTGGGCATTCTTCCTACTGGCGTCAGTTAGCAACCTTGTTGACGACCAGTGTTCCCATCCTCGGCCCTGCGTTGGTGCGAGCACAGGAGTACACGGCCGACAACCATGGCTTCGACGTCGCTCCCAACGGCAGCGCGGGTGCTATGGGTCTGCTGACCGGCGGCAAGTACTTGGGTGCCCAGGTCAACCTCCATGCCCTCGCCGACAGGGCGACCCGGGAAACCGGTCTCTGGTTGCACATCGCGGCGTGGAAGGCCTCTCACCCAGTCAACACGTGGCGGGCGCATGCACTGCGCGACCGTAGCCGGCCCGGGCGTATCATGATCAAACCGCCCGCATCGACGGCGTGGTACCCGCCGGTCAGCCCGCTCGGATCCGAGCGCAGTGCATCATGGCCGACACCGACACAGATGCTGGCCCACCTGAACGCCTCAACCTGTAGGGTTGAGGGGATCGAGGAGCAGTTCGGTCGCTATCCGGGTGTCGACTACAAGGTCGAACGTGACGTCGTGCGTCTGGCGGACCCGACACCGGTCCCGGTTCCATCGAGTGGCAATCCGGCTGATCGCCCCGATGGCGAGAAGGGGCCGTGAGCGACGGGGGCAATGGCATTGCCGATTGAGGAAGGATTGCTGCGGTGGGATGACGAGTCCGGCGTGATCCCACCGCACCGGCTGTATCCGCCGTGCCGGCTGCCGAGGACACGCGTTGTGTTTCGTGCACTGTGGTGAAGGGCGAATCAGGCATGACGATGCTGGAGCAGCTGGGGGCGACCCTCAGGGGCAAGGACCTGTCGCTGTTCGGCTACCGAGACGACATCCCCACGATCCTGCTGTACCAGGGGGTCTCGAAGGCCGTGCTGGCGGCTGCCATGATCGGCTACCGGCAGCTCGCCGGGCTGCTGCTCTGGAACCTCGGCAGGCCCGCCTTCACCAGCGGAGACCTGCCCTATCTCATGCGTTCATGGCAGGGCTGGCTGCTGATCCTCCTCGGGATCGGGGCTCTCGTCATCTACACGGTGTTCGACATCAACGCCCTGATCCTCATCAGCGAGCGGATCCTGCACCGTGAGAAACTGCAGATGTTCATCACCTTGAAGAAGGCCTTCGGCCGGCTCAGGCACTTCAAGAGTCTGCCGGGTGCGCTGGTGATCGGTTACGTGTCCCTGCTCGCGCCGCTCGTGGGAACGACATTCGGTATCTCGCTCACGGCGAATTTCGTCATCCCCGAGTTCATCACCTCGGTCATCGACGCGCACATCATCTCCAAGATCGCCTACCGCGCGTTCCTCGCGGTGCTCGTCGTGGTCGGCCTGATCCACCTCTTCACCTTCCACTACGCGATCCTCGGGGACATGGATGTGCGTGCCGCGATGAAGAAGGCGCGGCGCACGATGCGATCGCACTGGAAGGATTTCTTCGCCCGCTATCTCACATTCCTCGGGTTCGGTCTCCTGCTGGGCGCCGGCCTGGTGGTCGTCGGCTATGCGCTCCCAGTGCTCATCCTGCGTGTCCTCCCGGTGGGCCGGTTCGCCTACCACGTCGGCATCATCTTCTTCACGGTTCTGCTCGTGGTCGTCATGGCCGTCTTCGGCCTGCTGTTCCTCACCTTCAGCATGATGAAGCTGACTCACCTCCACGAGAGTTACGCGACAGACGAACCCCCGTCCTACGCCGCCGGGGCCGGCAGGAGAAGACACGTCGTTCTTCCCGGGGCGATCTGTGCCGCTCTCATCGTCGTCCTCCTCGTCGGACTCGGCACAGCGGATGACTTCGACACGAACTACCCGGCCGTGGGGGATGTCGCCGTGATCGCCCACCGCGGTGGTGGGACGCTTGCCCACGAGAACACGATCCGGTCCCTGGAGGCCGCGATCGAGAAGAACGCCACCGCCTCCGAGATCGACGCGCAGCGGACGGCGGACGGGCATTACATCATCAACCACGACGCCGACTTCAAGCGCTGCTGCGGCGTGCAGCGGGCGCCCGAGACCATGACGCTCGCAGAGGTCAGGGAGCTTCGAGTCGCCGATGCCCAGAACCCCCTGGCCGAGAAGACGGGCGTCGCCACCCTGGAGGAGATGCTCGATGCCGCCAAGGGCAGGATCAAGCTCTACATCGAGCTGAAGGGGAGGACCGCCGACCACCAGATGGTCGAGGACATCCACCGGATGATGGTGGAGCGGGACATGCTCGACGAGTGCATGCTCATCTCGCTGGACTACGCATTGGTGGACCACATCGAGACGACCCACCCCGAGGTGGAGACGGGATACCTGTGCTACTTCTCCTTCGGCGGCATCGAGGGCCTCAACTGCGACGTCCTCTTGCTGGAGGCGGAGACCGCCACGGCGAGCAATGTGATGAAGATCCACGCTGCGGGCAAGAAGGTCGACGTGTGGACGGTGAACACCGTGAGCGCCATGACCGAGTTCATGACCAGCGATGTGGACGGGATCATCACCGATGAAGTGGCGCAGACCGGTGTCGTGCGGCAGCTGCTCACGGAGCGAAGCGACGAGGCGAGAGTGCTGCGGCGGATTCTCCAGCTGGCGCGGTGAGAGGCTCCGCGAGGATGCCCGCGGCGCCCGGTTCGGCCGCCGGCTCACCGGTCGAACGACGACGGGTCCGGCGGCCCCGACGGGCGGGGCCGGGACGGCTCGGCGCGATGGGTGCGTCCGGGTGCCGTCAGCCGGACGGTTTGGTCCAGCACAGCAGATAGCGGTAGTACAGGCCCCGCCTGATTCGTGCGCCGGGCAGGAGTTGCCCGGCCATCCGGCGGATCTCGCGCAGATCCTCGCGCGGCTCGGCGACCGGCACGCCGATGTCGCGGGTCTCGCGGTGCGCGAGTGATCCGATTCTCGCGGCGGGCAGCGTCAGGGCGCTGAACGCCCAGTCCGCCGGGCTGTGATTCGCCGCCAGGCCGACCACCAGCAGGTCTCCGCCGGGCCTGAGCAGCCGCGCAGCGCGGGTCAGTGCCCGCCGGGGCTCCATGTGGTGCAGGCTCGCGACGAAGGTGACGAGGTCGTATCCCTCCTCGCCCAGAGTGGCCTGCTCGAACCGCCCTGGGACGAGGCGCGCGGATGGTGTTCCGGCAAGGCGTACCCGGGCCCTCTCAAGGGCCTCGGCGTCCGGTTCGACACCGGTGACGGTCGACGCCAAGGGCGCCAGCCGCTGCAGCAGCAGCCCCTCGCCGCAGCCGACGTCGAGGACGTCGCGGTGTCCCCGCCGTTCGACGGTGCGGAGGATCCGCCGGTGGTAAGCGGTGTTGTGATTCCAGTAGTCAGCCATGGTCCTCCTCATGTCGCACTGCTCCCGCCGCCATGGGCGACGGCCAGTGCCCGGTCGCTGAACCCAGCCGCTGGTCGGCGTCCTCCCCTCCGGCCTCATCGGCTCGCCCGGCGCCGGCCGTCCGACGGTGCTGTCGAGGCGTCCGCGGGGCGCGTCGCTTCCAGTAGCCCACCAGGGCAACCGTCAGCGCGACGGGCCAGATGAGCATGGGGGCGTAGGCGAGCGCCAGGACGGCGATGGCGCCGGGACTCATGCCATCGGTGGGCGTCAGCCCCTCGGCGATCCCCAACCACCTGCTGGCGAACCTGGCCGCCGTGCCACCGATGATCACATACAGCAGCGCGTCGCCCAGCCCGCCGACGACGACGTGCAGCGGCCGGGGGATCACGCGTCCACCGAGTCCCGGCACCCACCGCGGCACCCGTTCGCCCCACGAATGGCACAGGCCCAGGCACAGTGCCGCGGCGCCGAGCTGAATCGCCTCCAGCCTCAGCACGTAGGCAGTTCCGGCACCGCCGTCGCGGTAGAACTGCGCATACATGAACCCGGTGTCGACGCCGACGAGCATCGCCAGGCGCCATGTCGCCGAGGGCAGCACCGAGCAGAAGGCGGCCCAGCAGGCGATCTTGGCCCAGCGCTGCGGCCTGCGGCCGATGGTCGCTGCATGCGAAACAGTTTTAGAATTCATGTTCAAAATTGTCCCTGTACACTTCGGTCCGTGGCAAGGCCGGTGAAGTTCAGCGCCGGCGACATCCTCGATGCCGCCGCCCGAGTCGTTCTCGCACACTCAGGCAGCCCGACGGTTGCGGAGATCGCCCGCGAGGTCGGGGCGCCCGTCGGCTCGGTCTACTACCGCTTCGCCTCGCGGGACGAGCTGCTCGTCAGCCTGTGGCTGCTTTCCGTGCGCGACTTCCAGCGGGGCTTCATGGCGGCCTGCTGCCGGGAGCCCGCCGAGGACGCCGTCGTGGCGGCGGCGCGGCACATCCCGGTCTACTGCCGCGAGCATCCGGCCGAGGCGCGTGCCATGACGCTCTACCGGCAGACAGAACTGGTCCGTACCGCTCCCGAGTCCCTGCGAGACGAGGTGGCGACCGTCAACGATCAGGTCAACGCCCTCTCGCTCGAACTGACACGCAGGCGCTACGGAGTCGCCGATGAGCGGCGGACCACGCTGATCGCCACGGCCACCAGACAGTGCCCCTATGGGCTCGTGCGTCCTCACCTCGGCGGGCCGATCCCCGACTGGATCGATGACGCCACCGCCGCCTGCGCCCGAGCCATCACGGCACTGGGCGACTGACGCGAAGAGCATCGTGAAGGTGCATCAGGGCCCTCCGCGGTGGGTGAACGGCACGGCGGCGGCCGACGACGATTGGTGCACGCTCCAGTCACCTGGGCGGCGCGACGGCTGTTCTGAGGGCCATTTCGCCGCGGGACGCTGCTGAACAGACCGATTCGTGTCCGAGGGCTCCGTTAGGGTGGCACCCATGAGCACCCCCGCCATCGAACGATGGACGACCGAGCGCATCGACGCGCAGGCGCCCGACTCCCAGACGGCCAGGGCGGGTCTCAAACTGGCCGTGCCGGATCGGTGGGCCGGGCTCGGTGTCTCCGATGCCCTGCTGTGGGGCCTGTGCCAGGGATCGGGCAAGAAGCCCTACCAGGTGTGCGTCGACCTGTCGGGCCCCGCCTACAAGTGCTCCTGCCCGAGCCGAAAGTTCCCCTGCAAGCACGCCGTCGCCCTGCTCCACCTGTGGAGCCAGGGCGAGGTCGAACCGGCCGAGCCCGCCGATTTCGCCGAGGAGTGGCGGCGGCGCCGGGCCGACCGTGCCGCGAAGGCGGCCGCCAGGGCCCCCAGGAGCGAACGCTCCGCCGAGCAGAGGGCCGACGCCGAGGCGCGGGCCGCCCGCCGCGAGCAGCGCATCACCGATGGGCTCGCCGATCTCGACCGCTGGCTCGGCGACCAGCTGCACGAGGGGCTGGCCAGGGCCGGCGGGCGTCGTGGTGATGAGCTGCGCGACATGACCGCCCGGATGGTCGACGCCCAGGCCCCGGGCATGGCGGCCCGGCTCACCGCGCTCGCCTGCATCGGCGACGCCACCCCCGGCTGGCCCGCCGCCGCCGTCGAGGGGTTCGGCATGATGCGGCTGCTGATCCGGGCCTGGCAGCGCCGCGACGAACTACCCGAGGACGTCGCGGCCACCGTCCGCTCCCACCTCGGCGTCTCGGTGCGCGTCGAGGACGTCTTCGCGGGCCCCGGCGTCGAGGACACCTGGGCCGTCCTGGGCACGCGCGAGAGCCGCGAGGGTCGGGTCGTCGCGCGCCGCGTGTGGCTGCTCGGCCGGCGGACCGGCCGCTGGGCGCTTCAGCTGTCCTTCGCGGCGAATCGCGTGGCGCTTCCGGCCGAGCTGTTCCCCGGCCAGCAGGTGGACGCCAGCGCTCACCCCTACCCGGGCCGCGGCCAGCTGCGCTGCGCCCTCGCGGCACAGCGCGAGCCCCAGCCGCTGTTCTGGCAGCCCCAGCCGGTCGGCACAGCCGCGGCGCGCACGGCGTGGCGGGACGCGGTGGCCCTCGACCCGTGGATCGAGAACCTTCCGGTGCTCGTCGCCGGGCGGCTGGCCGTCGACGACTCGGGCGGCTACGCCCTGAGCGACGGCGACGGGGCGCTGCCGCTCGTCGGCGGCCTCGTGAGCCTGCGCGGGCTCGCCCTGGCGGCGGGCCGCGACGAACTCGTCGCGTTCGGCGAGTTGTCCACCGAGGGGCTGCAGCCCCTGAGCGTCCTCGACGGAGAGCAGGTGAGGCCGCTGTGAGCGGATTCAGCGAACTGGTGCGGTGCGCGACGGTGGGGCTGAGCACCCGTCCCTTCACCGCCGACGGCCTCGAACCCGAGGTGCGGTCGGCCCTGGCCGAGGGTTCAGCCACGGCCGCAGACCTGGCACTCGACGCCGCGGCCGCCTACGCGGTCGCGCACCGCGCCCGGATCGGCTCCCCGCAGACCCGGACGCTCCATCTCCCGCCCCGCACCCGCGAACCCGTGCCGCCGCGCTTGGAGGCGATGCTCCGCCGCATGTTCGAAGACCTGGCCCAGCGCCCGCTGTTCTACGAGGCCATGAGCCTCGTCGGCGCCCGGGGCTGGACCCTGCCGCCCGATCTGTTGCTGCGCGTACTCGACTTCATACCCGGGACCCGCCACGCCCACGAGGTCATGGACGACAGAGCCCGAGCCCTGCTCGACACCGACACCCCCGGCCGGGGCGAGGACCCGCGGCGAGGCCGTGCGCTGTGGGACGAGGGCACCTCCCACCAGCGGGCCAACTACCTCGAACAGGTGCGGCGCGACGATCCCGCGGCCGCCTGGACCCTGCTCGACGACGGCACCTGGCTGAGCGAGGAACCGAAGATGCGCTCCTGGATCGTGAGCAGGGTGGAGATCGGGCTCGGCCCCGACGACGAACCCCACCTCGAAGCCCTCCTCGACGACAAGCACGCGGCCGTCCGGGCGGCCGCGGCCCGTCTCCTGGGCTCGATCGAGGGCTCGAGGACGGTCCGGCAGGCCGAGGAACTCGTCAGGACCCACCTGGCGGTCAGGGCGGGCCCGCCCGGGCCCCCGGTGATCGACTGCACGCCGATCGAGCCGACCGACGAGCTCATCCGCGACGGCTACGACTGGGAGCACGTCGGCACGCCGATGCCGGTCACGCGGCTGCAGCTGGCGGTGAGCCGGGTGCCGTCCCGCCGCCTGCCGGGGCTCATCGGCCTGTCCACCACCGACCTCGCGTCCGCCCGGGTGCTCCTCGAGGGTGCCGACATCAGCGAGGCGTTCCGGGACACGCTCAAGGGCTCGGCCCGAAAACACCATGACACGGAACTGGCCGAGGCCCTTCTCAGGGCCCGGCCAGAGCCCAGCAGACTCCTCGACGTCCTCGACGCGAGCCGGCGTGAACAGCTCATCCTGGAACTGTTCGACACGCCCACCCTGGTCGAGTTCGGCGAGCGCTTCTGGCCACGGCCACTGTCCCGGGCGATGCTGCACCGGCTCGCCGAGGCCATCGCCTGGTGCATTGCCCGCCGGGGACTGTCGATCGAGCTGTCCGAGCTGTGCACGGTCATGGCACGGGGCGCCCCGGCGGAGCTGATGCCCGAGGCGCTGTCCCTGCTCGAGGCCGTCCCAGTCACGACCAAGCAGGACGCCCGAAGCGTCGAGCAGGCGCTGAGCCATCTGCGCGGACGCCAGGAACTCACCCGGATCATCGACGAGGAGACCCCATGAACGCCCAGA
This sequence comes from Propionibacterium australiense, assembly GCF_003666605.1. GTDB lineage: Bacteria > Actinomycetota > Actinomycetes > Propionibacteriales > Propionibacteriaceae > Propionibacterium > Propionibacterium australiense. The sequence goes on from NZ_RCIV01000005.1 coordinate 12,051, forward strand.
CCACCCTGCTGCGCCCCCACGCCGAGCAGCGCTACGCCGGCGAGCTGGCCGCCCTGGCCGCCGTGGACGACCGGCCGAGACCCGCCAACTGGCGGCTCTCGCCCTGGGCCGTCGTCACCTACCTCATGGGCGGCACGCTGGGCAACGGCACCGTCATCACACCCAAGTACGTCGGCAACCGGCGGCTCGCCGAGATCGCCGTCGCCACCCTGGCCACCGACCGCGCCCTGCTGCTCCTCGGCGTGCCCGGCACCGCCAAGTCGTGGATGAGTGAACACCTCGCCGCCGCCATCAGCGGCACGTCCACGCTGCTCGTCCAGGGCACCGCCGGCACCGCCGAGGAGGCCGTCCGCTACGGCTGGAACTACGCCCGGCTCATCGCCGAGGGCCCCTCGCAGGCCGCACTCGTGCCCTCGCCCGTCATGGAGGCCATGGGCTCGGGCCGCATCGCCCGAGTCGAGGAACTCACCCGCATGCCCTCCGACGTCCAGGACGCCCTCATCACCGTGCTCAGCGAGAAGACCCTGCCCGTGCCCGAGCTCGGCAGCGAGGTGCAGGCCCGCGGCGGCTTCAACCTCATCGCCACAGCCAACGACCGCGACCGGGGCGTCAACGACCTGTCCTCGGCCCTGCGCCGCCGCTTCAACACGGTGGTGCTCCCGCTGCCGGCCTCCGCCGAGGAGGAGGTGACGATCGTCACCCGCCGCGTCCGGGACCTCGGCTCGGCCCTCCAGCTGCCGCCCGCCGACCAGGCGGTCGACGAGATCCGCCGCGTCGTCACCGTGTTCCGCGAACTGCGCCAGGGCGCCACCGAGGACGGGGCGACGAGCCTCAAGAGCCCCTCGGGCACGCTGTCCACCGCCGAGGCCATCTCGGTGGTGACGAACGGGCTGGCCATGAGCGCCCACTTCGGCGACGGCGTGCTGCGCCCCAGGGACGTGGCCGCCGGCATCCTCGGCGCCGTCGTCTCCGACCCGGTGTCGGACCGGGCCGTCTGGACCGAGTACCTCGAGACCGTGGTGCGCGAGCGCCCCGACTGGGCCGACTTCTACCGCGCCTGCCGCGAGGTGGACGAGTGAGCAGCGCCGGGGCCGCGGCGCCCCCGCCGGTACGGGTCTTCGGGGTGCGCCACCACGGCCCCGGGTCCGCCCGCGCCCTCGCGGCCGCGCTCGACGCCTACGCCCCGGACTGCGTGCTCATCGAGGGGCCCGCCGACGCGGACAAGCTCATCGAGTGGGTCGCCGACCCCGCCATGAGGCCGCCCGTGGCGCTGCTGGCCTGGCAGACCGACCGCCCCGCCAACGCCGCGTTCTGGCCGATGGCCGTGTTCTCGCCGGAGTGGCAGGCGCTGGGCTGGGCCGCCCGCAACGGCGCCGAGACCCACTTCATGGACCTGCCCGCCGCCATGACACTCGCCGCCACCGGCCGGCAGGACCCGGACGAACCCGGCGCCGACGACACGCAGGGCCAGGACCCGTCGGGCGGGGAGCCCCCCGAGGCCGACGCCGACCGGCACACCGGCGACCCCGAAGGACTGGCCGGGGAGGCGCCCGTGGAGGACCCACGGGCCGGCCGGCGCACCGACCCCATCGCGGAACTGGCGCGGATCGCCGGCTACGACGACCCGGAGGCCTGGTGGGAGGACGCGGTGGAACTGCGCAGCACGGGGGATCCCTTCGACGAGCTCACCGAGGCCATCGGTCTGCTGCGCGAGGCCACGCCCGAGACCGATCCGCGCACCCTGCGCCGCGAGGCCCACATGCGCAAGGTGCTCAGGGCCGCCAGGCGGCGCGGCCACGAACGGGTCGCCGTGGTCTGCGGGGCCTGGCACGCACCGGCCCTGGCCGGCCCGGCGCCCACGCTCAAGGCCGACAACGCCCTGCTCAAGGGCCTCCCCAAGGTGAAGACCGCCCTCACCTGGGTGCCCTGGACCCACGGCCGGCTCGCCGCCGTCAGCGGCTACGGGGCCGGCATCGACTCCCCCGGCTGGTACCACCACCTGTTCACCGCGCCCGACGAACCCGTCGCGCGCTGGTTCACCCTCGTCGCCCGGTCGATGCGCGAACACGACCTGCCCGTCTCCTCCGCCCACGTCATCGAGGCCGCCCGCCTCGCCGACGCCCTCGCCGCGCTGCGCGGGCGCCCCCAGCCCGGGCTCGACGAGGTGAACGAGGCCACCTGGTCGGTGCTGTGCGCAGGCAGCAGCGTCCAGGCCGATCTCGTGACCCGCGAGGTGGTCGTCGGCCAGGCGCTCGGCGAGGTGCCACCGGGCGTGCCCATGGTGCCCCTCGACGCCGACCTGCGGGCCACCGCCCGCAGCCTGCGCCTGACCATGAGCGCCACGGAGCGGACCATCACCCTCGACCTGCGCAAGCCGAACGACCTGGCGAAGTCCCGGCTGCTGCGCCGACTCGCCATCCTCGGCATCGACTGGGGCAAGCAGGGCACCGCACGCGGCACCGGCACCTTCAAGGAGGCCTGGCAGCTGCAGTGGGACCCCGAGTTCTCCGTGGCCGTCATCGAGGCAGCCGCCTTCGGCAACACGGTGGCCGCCGCGGCGGGCAATGCGCTGCTGGCCCGGACCTCGACACTGCCCGAGGTGACCGCCGCCGTCGAACAGGGCCTGCTCGCCGACCTCGGCGAGGTGCTGCCCCAACTACTGGGAACCCTCGACAAGCGGGCCGCCGGAGAACCGGACGTCCTGCACCTGCTGCAGTCGATCCCCGCCCTGGCCAGGAGCATGCGCTACGGCGACGTGCGCGGCACCGACACGCAGGCGCTGGGCACCGTCGCGCAGAGCGTCCTGGCGCGCGCCTGCGCCGGCCTGCCCGCCGCCGCCTCCGGCACGAGCGAGGACGCCGCCGCCGCGCTGCGCCGGGCCATCGACGACGTCCAAGGCGTCGTCGCCCTGCTCGACGAGCGGTCCGGCGCGCTGTGGCAGGACACGCTGCGGTCCCTGCTGGCGTCCCGGACCCTGCCCGGCCTGTTGTCTGGACGCATCGTGCGTCTCCTGCTCGACGCCGGTGAACTCGACGCCGACGAGGCGGCCCGTCGCCTGGGCAGGGCACTGTCGCCCGGGGCCGAACCGGAGCGCCAGGCCCACTGGATCGAGGGCTTCCTCGCCGGCAGCGCCCTGCTCCTGCTCGAGGACCGCCAGCTCCTCGCCGTCATCGACGCATGGGCCGCCGGCATCCCCGACGAGGCCTTCCGCCGCGTCCTGCCGGCACTGCGGCGGGCCTTCGGCACATGGTCCACCGCTGAACGCCGGATGCTGGCCGGTCGGGTGGCGCACCTGGGCGATCCGCAGACGCACGCCGCCGAGGCGGCAGAGGACCTGCTGCACGCGGGCCCGGTCCTGGAAACGGTCGGCGCGATCCTGGGAGGCGGACGATGAGCACGGCACCTGCGGCGGGAGACCAGCAGATCGGTCCCGGAACGATCAGCGCCGAGCAGCGTTGGCGGCTCATGCTCGGCACGGACAGCACCGGCGGGGCCAGGAGGCACGAGGTGCTGACCGTAGAGCAGCGCGCCATGGACCGCGCGCTGGCACGGCTCTACGACGTCGGGGACGAGGATGGGCAGGCCGGCCGGAGAAGAGCCGGGCGCGGCGGGCTGGAGTCCGCCATGCCGTCCGTGGCGGCCTGGCTGGGTGACATCCGGCGCTACTTCCCCAACCGGGTGGTGCAGGTCATGCAGAACGACGCCATCGAGCGATTCGGCCTGGCGGCGATGCTGGCCCAGCCCGAGATCCTCGAGAACCTCGAACCCGACGTCCACCTGGTGGCCACCCTCGCCCGGTTGTCGTCGGTGATCCCCGAGGAGTCGAAGCAGACGGCCCGCCAGGTGGTGAGCACGGTGGCCGAGCAGGTGGCAGAACGCATCGCCAACCGGATGCGCCAGTCGGTGCGCGGCGCACTCGACCGGGCCAGCCGCACCGCGCGGCCGCGCCCGAGCGACATCGACTGGGGCCGTACCATTGCCGCGAACCTCAAGAACTACCTGCCAGAGCAGCGCACCATCGTGCCGGAACGGCTCGTCGGCTACGGGCGCAGGCACCGCGGCGTCCAGCGCGAGTTCGTCATCTGCCTCGACCAGTCCGGGTCGATGGCCACCTCGGTGGTCTACGCCTCGATCATGGCGGGCGTCATGGCCTCGATCAGCGCGCTGCGCACGCACCTGGTGGCCTACAGCACTGACATCGCCGACCTCACCTCACAGCTCAGCGACCCCGTCGACGTGATCTTCGGCGCCCAGCTCGGCGGCGGTACCGACACCGCCCCGGCCCTCGAGTACTGCCGGCGCTCCATTACCAGGGGTTCCGACGCCGTCGTCATCCTCATCAGCGATCTGTACGATGCCCGGCCCGAACGCATGATCGACCAGGCGCAGCGGATCCGGGCCGACGGCGCCACGATGATCGCGCTGCTGGCGCTGAGCGACGACGGCGTCCCCTCCTACAACCGGTCGGTGGCCGCCGAGCTGGCGGGGCTCGGCGTACCCGCCTTCGGCTGCACGCCCGACGCCTTCCCAGAGCTCATCGCGGCAGCCATCGAGGGCGAGGACCTCGGCCACTGGGCCGAGCAGCGATCCGCCGACGAGGCCGGGGCATGAGCAGCCCGGGCGTGCGCGTCATGTGGCCCCGATGCGCGTGCCGCGTCGCCGGGCCGGGACTCATGGTCGTAGTCTTGTCCGGCGGGTTCATGACGGGAGTTGCGCATGTGTGCTGAGAGCGTCGGCGGGGAGCAGCCGACACCAGATGACGCGGGTTGTGCCAGTGAGGGCGGGCCGCAGGACCACGAGGCGCGGGCGATCAGGTCTCAGCCTGCGAGAGCGGCTGCATCCAGCCCGGGGGATGCGCCCCTGAGCGAGAAACGCGGGCTCCATGCCTGGGGCTTGGGGGCGACACGCTCTGCGGCGCGCAGTCTCGACGAGCCCGCAGCCCGGCAGATCTACTCCCCGCGCAGGGTCATGCCCGCTCCCCGTCGGGTCCGGACCGGAACGGTTCCGGAGTGGTTGTGGGCCAGTCACCCCCGGCGCGCACTGTGCGAGGTGCGTGCCTACTACCGCCCCCGCCGGTTGAGCCCCGACGCGCCCGCCGATCTGTCCCTACTGGGGCCCTCCTCCCTGCGGCTGTGGTTCATTCCCATCCCCGGGCTGCCCCGCCGCTGGTCCAGGGGATGAAGGTTGGTGATGGTCAGCCGGGTGTCGTGGTGGTGACGAGTGCTGCCCTGCCGCGTGCTGCGGCACGGGCGTCCTGACGTTCCTCATTCGAGGGTCGAGGTGTCCGTGGCACAGACCCGCAGACGGTGCCCATCCGGGTCTGCCGCGACGAAGGTGTAACCGAAAACGAGATCGGTTGGTTCCAGCAGCATGGGCACACCGCGGGCGGCCCACTCGGCGTGAAGGCAGTCGACATCGGCTCGGTCCACGTCGCTGAGGGACAGTTCGCTGCCTCCGACATGGGCTTCGGCTGCCGGATCTATCTGGTCGGCGGCCTGCAGGCAGAGGGTCATGGACCCGGCCAGGGCGAAGACGGCGAACCCCTCGAAGGTCTCCTGCGGCCCCGCTCCCAGGAGTTCGCTGTAGAAAGCAGCGCTGCGTTCGATGTCCGCAACGTAGAGAACAATGCTGTTCGGGACAAAGACGGTCACGACAGGTCCTTTCTCGACTCGGTCTGCTGATGGAGCTGAGGCTAGGGGTGATTGATGACATCTGCTGTCAGCTATCTGCGAGGATGTTGCTGTGCGCGCCGATCGTCTGCTGTCCATGCTCTGGCTGCTCCGGGCACACGGCGGACTCTCAACCGCCGAACTCGCTCGTCGCCTGGAGGTCTCCCGGCGCACCGTGCTGCGCGATGTCGAGGCGTTGTCGGCGGCGGGTGTCCCGGTCTGGTGCGAGCGCGGCCCGCACGGTGGAGTGAGGTTGACCCCTGGGCACCGGTTGGACGTCACTGCCCTGAACAGTGAGGAGAGCCGCGCCCTCTTCGCCAGTGCCACCATGTGGGGTGCATCATCGCTCGGCCTGGGCGATGCACTGGCCTCTGCCCTGAGAAAATTGCTTGCGGCCGTTCCCGACGAGCATCGGGCCGGGTCCGCAGAGATCTCTTCCCGTGTGCTTATCGACCCGCAGGGCTGGCTGCCCCAGCCTGACAGCGAACACACTGGAGCCGTCTTTCGGACAATCCAAGAAGCCGTTCTTGCACGCCATCGGCTGAGGATCGTCCGTCGTCGCCGAACGGGAACGATGACAGGAGACACCGTCGACCCGCACGGCCTGGTTGCAGCGGGCCACAGTTGGTATCTGTGCTCCTCGTTGGATGGCGAACTGCTGTTCACCCGGATCTCACGGATAGCCGAGGCCGAGATCACGGACGAGGCGTGTCCCGACGATGACGGGTTCGATCTTGCCGATGCCTGGCGGCAACGTCGCGAGGATTTCCTGGCGCGTTTCGACGCTCTGACTGCAACGGCATGGGTCCGCGATACGCGCGTACGCGACGTGCACGAGTGGGCGCTGCACGCCTCGGAAGCTGAGTCCCATGGCGCCCCTCCCGATGACAGGAGCTGGAGCTTCCTGGAGCTGGGTTTCATGGATCGCCTGCACGCCGTGACGGTTCTTCTTCGTCTGGGGTCGGACGTCTGCGTCCTCGGCCCGGATGAGCTGCGCCGCGAGCTCATCGACCGCCTCGACCGCACACGTGCCCTGTACCCGGCCGGCTCGGGCACGGATTCGGACCGTGGTGGGATGTGTTCGCCCCCGGCTGATGGCTAGAGTCGCGCACGCCACCCCAGACCATCATTGCCGATCAGTGAGGGAGAACAGATGAACAAGGTCCGTGTCGCCATCGTTGGCGTGGGCAACTGCGCGTCGTCGTTGGTACAGGGGGTCACCCACTACGCCGACGCCAAGCCCACCGACACCGTGGGCGGCCTCATGCACGTCCAGTTCGGCGACTACCACGTCTCGGACATCGAGTTCGTGGCCGCCTTCGACGTCGACGCCGCCAAGGTGGGGCTCGACCTGGCCGATGCCATCGGCGCGTCGGAGAACAACACCATCACGATCGCCGAGGTCGCCCCGACCGGCGTCACGGTGCAGCGCGGCGTCACCCTGGACGGCTTCGGGAAGTATTACCGCGAGACCGTCACCGAGTCCGCCGAGCCGCCGGTCGACGTGGTCCAGGCACTCAAGGACGCCCGGGCCGAGGTCGTCGTCTCGTACCTTCCGGTGGGCTCGGAGGAGGCCGACAAGTTCTACGCCCAGTGCGCGATCGACGCCGGCTGCGCCTTCGTCAACTGCCTTCCGGTGTTCATCGCCTCCGACCCGGACTGGGCCCAGAAGTTCACCGACGCGGGCCTGCCCATCATCGGCGACGACATCAAGTCGCAGATCGGCGCCACCATCACCCACCGGGTGCTGGCCAGGCTGTTCGAGGAGCGCGGCATCACGCTCGACCGCACCTACCAGCTGAACGTCGGCGGCAACATGGACTTCAAGAACATGTTGGAGCGCGAACGGCTGGCCTCGAAGAGGATCTCCAAGACCCAGGCCGTCACCTCGAACGTCTCCACGACGTTCGACGAGAAGGACATCCACATCGGCCCCTCCGACTACGTCGGCTGGCTGGACGACCGCAAGTTCGCCTTCGTGCGTCTGGAGGGCCGCAACTTCGGCGGCGCCCCGGTCAGCCTGGAGTACAAGCTGGAGGTCTGGGACTCCCCGAACTCCGCCGGTGTCGTCATCGACGCCGTCCGCGCCGCGAAGATCGGCCTGGACCGCGGCATCGGCGGCCCGCTGCTGTCCCCGTCCTCCTTCTTCATGAAGTCGCCGCCGCAGCAGCGCCCCGACGAGGAGGCCATGGACTCCACCGAGGACTTCATCGCCGGCCGCGTGGAGCGCTGACCGGAGGGTCGGGCACGCACCATGGCGGGGCGCTCTCGCCATGGTGCGGAACCGCCGCTGATTCCGCCCCAGCCCCCGGCCTCGGGCGCCGGGACACGAGGTCGGGGCAGGGACCGCGGCGCCGAGCCGGTAGCCTGGCCGCACCGGCCGATGACTGGGGATGATGCAGATGGCGGATGGCAGGGCAGATGCCGGCGGTGCGCAGGGCAGACGGGACTCCTACCATGCCGGACTCACCACCCAGGCGGTGGTCGACGCGGCCGTCGAGCTCTCCGGGCAGAGGGGGCTGACGGTCTGGTCGCTGCGCGATCTCGCCCAGGAACTGGGGGTCGCCCCCTCGGTCATCTATCACCACGCGGGTGGCCGCGAGACGCTGAACCGCCTCGTCGCCGAGCGGGTCCTCGGCATGGTGGGGCTGCCGACGCGGATCATGCCCTGGCGGCAGTGGTTCCGTGAGGCGCTCTTCCCGATCCGGCCCGTCCTGAGGTCCTACCCGGGAACGGCCCGGTGGGTTCTCCTGCACGGGCCCGTGCTGCCCGATCTCGTCCCGGTCATCGACGCGGGGATCGCCTCGCTGCGGCACGACGGTTTCGGTCAGGACGCGGCGATCGCCTACGCCTCGCTCGTCAATACGGCGCTCATGATGGTCGCCGCCGCGGACGACCGCGTTCTGTACGAGGGCGACGCCCCCCGAGACCATGCGAGCCTCATTCGCGGCATCGAGGAGCTCTCCGCCGACAGCACCGGCATCTCACTGATGACGCGCGATCTGCTGACCCAGTTCACCGGCTCGCCGGAGAGGATCGCCGCAGCCCAGGACCGCTACTACCGTTTCGTCCTGGAGCGGATCATGGACGGCCTCGAGCTCAGGCTGGAGGCCGGCGGATCGCTCTGAGGCGGTCAGGCGCCCGATGGTGCGGAGCTGGCCACCGGCTCATCCGCTCTGCCGCGCCCTCGGCCCAGCCGCCCCGGCGACGAGCCGTCTGGGTGCGAAAGCCGAAGCCGGCGGCCTGTTCCCCGTGCAGCCCGACGGCTGGGGCTCGCTTCCCGGGGCCGTACCGAGATCCCGCCGCGAACACCGCCCGGGTGCTTTCGCGCGGGCAGTCGTGCGTGAGGCGCTGTCCTGCATCGTGGAGGCGGAGTCGTGGCTCTCGTTCTCGCCGACTTCACAAACGGGCGCCGTCCTGCATCGCGGGGCGGAGGGCATGGACGGGTTACGCCCAGGGATTGCAATTAGAACAGTGTTCACTTAGGCTGTGCTAAGTATCTGGTCCGGTTCGCTGCCCGGCCCGCCGCGGCACTGATTCGGCCGGATCGCATTCGCTGTCCGATGGTCAGAGGGGAGATGGGTCATGCCCGCCTCGCGCGAGATCCAGTCGGGGAAGAGTTCTCCGCAGATCAGGATCGTCCTGTCGGCGGTCTTCCTCGCCTATCTGGGGCAGACGACGCTCAACCCGGTCATCGCGCCGCTGTCGCGCGAGGTCGGCCTGGCCGAGTGGCAGATCGGCCTGACGATCAGTGTCGCGGCGGTCATGGTCGTGCTCACGAGTCAGCCCTGGGGGCGCCGCTCCCAATCATGGGGACGCAAGCCGGTGCTCGCCGCCGCACTGGGCGGCTGCACGGCGGCCATGGTGCTCTTCGCCGTCATCGCCGCCCTCGGGATGCGCGGCGCTCTGGGCGGCACGCCCCCGTTCTGCCTGTTCGTCCTGGCCCGGGGGCTCATCTTCGGCACGGCACTCGCCGCGATCCTGCCGACCGCCCAGGCCTATGTCGCCGACATCACGACGGACGAGGAGGAGCGGGTGCGCGGCATGGCGGGCATCGGTGCTGCCCAGGGCACGGCCTCGATCGCCGGGGCCCTCGTCGGGGGTCTGCTGTCCGGCATCTCGCTCATGGTCTCGGTCGACATGGTGCCCGTCTTCCTGCTCCTGGGGCTGCTCGTCGTCACGTTGGGGATGCGCCGGGAGACTCGCACCGAACTGGTCGCCGAGCCGGCGCGGGTTCGGCCCCTCGACTCGCGGGTCTGGCCGTTCCTCGTCGCGGGCTTCGGCATGTTCACCGCGATGGGTCTCATCCAGGTCGTCACCGGTTTCCTCGTGCAGGACCGCCTTCGCCTCGACGCGAATACGACAGGGCTCGTCTCCGGCGGTGCGCTCCTGGCCGCAGGTGTCGGCATGGTGTTCGCGCAGAGTGTCATCGTGCCGCGCTCGAAGTGGTCGCCGCCCACTCTGCTGCGGGTGGGCACCGGCACGGGCGCCGTGGGCTTCGCCCTGCTCGCGGTCGACGGCGGGGCGGCGCTTCTCATCGTCGCCGTGACGGTGATCGGAGCGGGCATCGGCATCGGCATGCCGGGTTACACGGCCGGTCCCACCCTGCGCATGAGCCGTGAGGAGCAGGGCGGGCTGGCCGGCCTGGTCGGTGCGACCAATGGGCTGACCTATGTCGTCTCACCGACGGCCGGTACTGCCATGTACGGGCGCTCGCCCGTGCTGCCGATCGTCGTCGGCGGCGCGATCCTCGCCCTCGTGTTCGTCTTCGCCCTCGTGCACCGCAGTTTCCGCCGCGCCCCAGCGGCTGCCCCTGCGGTTACTGCGAAATGACGCACGAAAACCGCAGGCCGACCAGAGACTCCGAGTGTCATACGGGTGCCACCACCGTCAATGCCCGCTGTTGCGCCGCGTTCTGCATCTCCTGGTCATACGTGAGAAGAAGATCGGATCGAACGTCCAGGGCCACCGCGAGATGGATCGCATCTGCCGCGCGCAGCCCCGTCGTGTCTCGTGCCGCAGCGAGCAGGTGCTCGCGTGAGATGTCGATGAGTTCGATCCCCGCCAGCAAAGAAGCCACCGCCTGCTCATCGAGTCGGTGACGACGCCGCGCGGCACAGTGCAATTCGACATGGAGGAGGAATGAAGAGCACAGGGTCATGCCATCCGTGACTTCCCCGGTGAGCCAGCTGCCCAGGGATTCGGACTCGGCCTCCTCGATGAGGAGCTTGAGTGCCGCAGAGGTGTCCAGATAGCAAATGGTCATGACTCACCGCGCAGATCGGCCAGTACGTCCTTGGACCTGAGGCCCCTGATGCGTCTGAGGGCGCTGAAGTCCACAGGGGTTGCCGGGCGCGTTGCGCCCTGCTGGCGCAGCAGCGCCAGGCGATCACGGGTGATGGGTATGAGCTCGGCAACGGCCCGGCCGTTGTTCGTCACGATGAAGCTCTCGCCGGCCTCGACGCGGCGAAGGATCGCTGCGCTGTCATTGCGCAGCTCGCGGTGCGGGATCGTCGTCACTGTCATCACCTCGTAGCAAACGTAGCACGTATCGTGCGGTTGACTGGATGAGCAGGAGCAGCTCGCCGTGGCGGACAAGACCCGCCTGCGGTCCTTGCGAACTGACGCACGAAAACCGCAGGCCAATCAGAGGCGGACGAGGAGCGCCTGCGGTCCTTGTGAACTGACGCACAAGAACCGCGGGACTATGCCCGTACTGCTGCACGGGGTTCAGTGCGCAATCCGGTGCCGCGCGGCCCGTCGCAGCGCCACGGCGGTGATCGCGCCGCACACGAGAACCGACCCCGCCACCCAGACGGGCGTCAGGGCGCCCCCGGCGGCCAGTTCCCGGTACGCCTGCGCCGGCCACCAGCTCGGGACCGGGGCGAGCAGCCACTGGCCGATGCCCGAGCCGGGCACCACGGCGGGCAGTACGAGAACGACGAATGACAGCTTGACCGCGGCGAAACCCCGAAGGGTGTCGGCGGCCCAGGCGGCGAGCGCCATGGCAGTCGCCCCGGCCAGCGGTGCCGCGGCCAGGGCGACGCAGCAGACCTGGGCGATCCCCATGGTGCCGAGACCCCCGAGCCACAGGCACACCGTGCACGCGCAGCCCGCACCCAGCGTCGCACCCACCGCCCGCCAGGCCAGGTAACCGCGCAGGGACACCGGCGTCACCGCCAGGGCATCCCACACCCGGTCCTCCTTCTCGCCCAGCAGCATGAAGCCGACGACCGTCCCGACGAGCACCGGGACGACGATCCCGAAGGCCGCCACGTCGAGACGGGCGGACCACTCCCGTGCGAGCTCCGCGCGAAGGCCGAGGGCCTGAAAGACAGGTGTCGCGCCGAGCCGTGTCGCCAGGGCCATGACGAGGGGCACGGCGGCAGCCACACGAGCAGCTCGTCCCGGGCCAGGCGAGCCAGGTCGGCCGGCAACAGCGCCAGTACGGTGCGGGGCCTCATGCGCTCACCCCCCACCAGTACGACGGCACGGCGAAGCCGGCGCCTGGCGAGCGCAACCAGCCCCGCGCACCAGGCGGCCCCGAGCGCCACGCAGGGAACCGAGGCCGACGGCGGCTCGGCCCCGAATGCCACCTGGATCAGGACGATGGCGGGCTGGAGCGGGTGCAGCCAGAGCCACCACCCGCCCGGCGCGCCGAGCAGTGGCAGCAGGGGCAGACCGAGCACAAGCGTCCACACCCCGGAGGGCAGGAGGAAGGCGCCGATCGACTCGTAGCCGGCGACGGCGACGACGCCGTAGAGGACGTAGATGCAGGAGACGAGGACGACCCCGGCGGCCAGCGCCGCCCAGGCCAGGGCCGGGCCGTGGACGACAAGGACCAGCACGCCCACCTCGGCCAGGGCGAGCAGGGTCAGGGAGGCCACGAGGGCCGCAAGGTACTCCCCGGCCCCCAACGGGCTCACCGCCCGGGCGCAGAGGGTCCCCTCGTTGCGTTCCCGCAGGACCTGGACCGCGGCGAAGTAGAAGGAGGTGATGGTCAGTTCCCCGAGGACGATCATCGGCCACCACCGGTGCAGGTCCGTGGCGAGGGCGCCGAGGAGGGCGGCGACGATCAGCCCGGCGAGCAGGGCGACGAGCCAGAAGCCCTCCTGGGCCTGCCGGCGCAGGTCGAGGAGGAGGGTGGCGGCGCCGCGTCTCATGGCGGCCCGCACCCCTGCGTGCCTCCGCTCCATGGTCGTCACAGTTTCCGTCCCGTGCCGGGCGCGAGGATCTCGGCGAGGTCGGCCTTGTGCGGTTCCGGGGTGTTTTCGGTGCATGGGGTTCACAGTTCTCGTCCCGTGACGGCCGCGAAGACCTCGGCGAGATCGGCCTCGCGGGAGTGCAGCGCGCGCACATCCCGGGTGCGCAGCACCTCGTGGAAGCCGGCATTCTCGGCGAGACCGTCCAACGGGAACAGGGCCTCGCCTCCGTCCCAGGCCACGTGGACCTCTCGCGTGCCGTGCCGGCGGCACAGCGTGTCGGGTTCGCCGAGTTCGACGAGCCGGCCCTCGACGATGAAGCCGACTCGGTCGCAGGCGCGATGCGCGAGATCCATGTCATGGGTGGTGATGACGAGGGTGTGCCCGCGGACGCGTTCTGCGGCGATGAGTCGTGCCATGCGCTGGGCCCGCACCGGGTCGAGGCCCGCTGTCGGCTCATCGAGGAAGATCAGCTCGGGCTCGTGCAGGAGTGCACGCGCCACGTTGAACCGCACCCCCATGCCCTTGCTCATGTGTGCGGCCCGCATGTCGGCGTCCTCGGCGAGATCGACGGCGTCGAGCAGTTCCTCCGGCTCGCGGGTCGAGCCGACGTACAGGCGGGCGGTGTAGGCGAGGTTCTCACGCAGGGTGAGCCGCCCGAAGGCGATCGGTGTCTCGAAGGCCACGCCGATGCGCTCGTACACCTCGCGTCCCCAGCGCGAGATCTCCCTGCCGAGCACGCGCGCCGAACCGCGATAGCCGGTGAGCAGGCCGGTCAGTACGCGCTGCAGGGTGGATTTTCCGGCCCCGCTCGGTCCGAGAAGGCCGACGACCTCGCCCGTGGCCACCATCAGGTCGACGTCGGCGAGGGCGGGCCGTGAGGCGCCGTGGTAGGTGAACCCCAGTCCGTGGGCGCAGATCGCCTCGGTCATCGTCCGCCGCCTCCGCGTGGCATCGCGGTGAGCGCCGCAGTGAGCAGGGCGACGACGTCGTGGGCCACCGAGGCGATCTCGGGACTGTCGAAGGCGCTGCCATCGGTGGCCGCGCCTTCCGGAGAGACGCCGAAGCGGGCCACGACGTACTGGGGGACGCCGAGAAGAACCCTCTCGATCATCCAGGCGGCCGTGCCGGGATCGACGTCGTCGCGCAGCTCACCAGTGCTCTGTCCGGTGGCGATGGCGGTGACGGCCCAGCGGCGGACTCCCTCGGAGAGGGCCTCGTCCGAGCCGAGGACTGCGGGGGCGTCATCGGACAGGGCACGAGCCAGCACCGCCCATCCCTGGGGATCGCTCCGGTGGAAGTCATGGCTGCCCAGGACGAGGGCGGTGAGCACCTCCTCGAAGGGCTCTTCTGGGCTGGGCGAGCCCGCCACGCCGAGCCGTGCGCTCATGAGTTCGCGGACGAGGTGGGTGTAGGCGTCCTGCTTGTCGTCGAAGTACTGGTAGAAGCTCCCCTTCGAGACACCGGCCGCGGCGGTGATGCGGTCGACGGAGGCCTGGCTGTAGGTCCTCGTGGCGAACTCGTCCTTGAGGGCTGCCAGGACGCGGGATCGTTTGTCCTCGGGAAGATTGAAGAAGGTGGGGCGCGGCATGCAGTCCTCCTGTGACTCATCAGTCATATGACTGATGAGTCATCATCGTAGGCGGCGGTCGTCGCCCCGTCAATGGGACCGGTCTCCGTTGGGCGGCGGGCTGTGCGCAACGCCTCGGCTGCCCGTGAACGCCCTCGTCGGGGCCATGTTCGGGGCCGTCCTGAGTCCGGCGCGTGGCAGGGCGGGGAGGGGGCTCAGCCGGTGAAGGACACGAGCCCCGTGGCGAGTGTCAGGGCGAACATCCCGAGGCGGTTGACCCACGGCTCGCGGCCGGTGAAGCGCGCCCGAACGGTGGCCTGCCCTGCGGTTCTCGTGAAAAGACGCACAAGAACCGCAGGGTGAGCAGGAACCGCAGGGTGAGTGCGTGGGCGCGGGGCGCCAGGGCGAGCCGTGCGAGAATCCGCCTGCGGTCCTCACCGGGCCAGGTCGCGGCGCCGGTACGCCGCCAGCCCGACGAGCATGCCGGCGAGCCCGACCACCGCCTGCACGGCCAGCGGACCCCAGTCCGGGTCGCCGACGACATCGAGGTGATGGCCGAGGACGCTGAGCTCCTGCGCCCAGTCGGGCAGCTCGACGAGCGCGCCGAAGAACTGGGCGAAGACGCTCCAGCCCACGACCGCCCAGACGAGCGCGGACAGCCGCGGGACCAGGCCGACCAGCGCCAGCGCGACACCGATCGCCGCCAGCACGCCGGGCAGCTGGCTCACCGTGAACACGAAGGCGCGGCCCACGGCGTGGTCGTCGGTGAGCTGGGTGCCCGTCACGGCCGCGAGCACCCCGCCCGAGAGCGCCAGCAGGACGACCGACTCCACGACGGCCACGCCGGCCTGCGTCATGAACATCCGGGTTCTGGAGGTGCCGACGGACACCTCGAACTCCACGAACCCGGCCCGCTCGTCCGCGGCCAGGGCGGTCACCCGCTGCACACCCGCCACCGCGACGAGCAGCACCGTCATGATGGTGAGCAGCCCCATGAACTGCTCGACCGGGCTGCCGCTCGCCATCTTCCCGACGTACGCGCTGGTCGCCGAGTCCGGCCCGAACAGGCCGGTGATGCTGCCGGCCATCGCGCCGAACAGGACGGACGTCGCCGCCACGGTCACCGACCACGCCACGGCGCTGCGCAGCGCCAGGCGCGCCTGAAGATCGGCGTACCCGCCCAGCCGCCACCGCCGCCTCGACGAGCTGCGGTCGGGCAGATAGCCGCCCAGGTACTCCCGGCGCACGAACAGCCCGCCCGCCACGGCCGCGAGCAGCACCGCCGCGGCGGCGCACACGACGAGCGGCCAGACGCGGTCGTCGCTGTAGGGGCGCGCGAGATCGCGCCAGGCCAGGGGAGTGAACCAGCGCAGCCAGCCGGCCCCGGACTCGTCCGCCAGCACCCGCAGCGCGAAACAGCAGCCCAGCGCGGCCAGGGCGAGCCCGCGGGCCGAACCCGCCTGCCGGCACAGCTGGCAGGACAGCGCCGCCAGCGCGGCGAAGGCCCAGCCCGTCACCGCGATCGCCCCGGCGAGCGCCCAGGCCCCCGAGACCGTCAGCTCCGCCACGACCCTCGTCAGGACGGTGAGGACGAGCCCGGCCCCGCCTGCGAGCAGGGCGACCGTGCCCCAGACCATGAGGACGGGCGCCACGAAGGGCACCAGATGGCCGACGCCGCTGCCGCGCTGCACCTCGACCAGGCCGTCGTCCTCGTCGGCGCGCATCGCCCGGCAGGTGAGCAGGATCGCCATGAGTGCCCCGCAGATCAGCAGATAGGTGCCCGTCTCCCACTGGACGAGCTGGCCGATCCGCCCGGGCAGCGGCAGGACGCCGTAGAGCAGCCGGGTGCCCGCCGTGTCGCGCATGCTCTCCACGAGAAGTTCCCGCTCCTGCAGCGAGGGGTAGACGTCCTCGTAGGCCGGGGGTGTTGCGGCGAGCAGCAGCCACAGCGGCAGGGTCCAGGCGAGCACCTGCACCCGCAGACGCCGCACCAGCAGACGCAGGGACGGCCCCAGCCCCAGCAGGGGGCCGGCTCCTCCCGGCCCCGTCGCGGGTCGCGTCGGCTCGGCGCCGCGGGCGGCCCGGGCCGGGCTCATCGTGGCGCTCATCGGGCCTCCTCGTAGTGACGCAGGAACAGGTCCTCGAGGCTGGCCGGCCCGCAGCTCACGTCCGTCACCCGGCAGGCCGCGACGACCTCCATGACCCGGGGCACCAGCGCGGACTCCACCTGGACGGACAGCAGCTCGTCGGTCCGATCCGCCGGGACGTCCCGCTCGTCAAGCCCGGCGGCCACGCGCCCCAGGGTCTGGCCGTCGGCCCGGATCTCGATCTGGGTGCGGGCCAGCCTGCGCAGCGTCTCCAGGTCGCCCTGCTCGACGACACGGCCCTGTTTGATGATCGTCACCGCGGAGCACAGGTGCTGCACCTCGGCGAGGATGTGGCTGGACAGCAGCACGGTGCGCCCCTGCTCCGCGGCGCGGGCGATCTCCTCGGTGAAGGCCCGCTCCATGAGCGGATCGAGGCCGCTGGTCGGCTCGTCGAGGACGAGCAGCCGGGTCGGTGCGGCCAGCGCCGCGACGAGCGCGACCTTCTGCCGGTTGCCCTTGGAGTAGGTGCGCACCTTCTTGCCCGGGTCGAGATCGAAACGCTCGATCAGCTCCTCCTCGCGGGCTCGGTCGCGGCGCCCGCGCAGCCCCGCCAGGGCGTCGAGCGCCTGCCCGCCGGTCAGGTTCGGCCACAGCGCCACGTCGCCGGGCACGTAGGAGATCTCCCGGTTGATGGCCGCGGCCTCACGGGACGGGTCGCGGCCGAGTACGCGCACGCTCCCGCCGTCGGGGCGGTACAGGCCCAGCAGCACCCGGATCGTCGTCGACTTTCCGGCGCCGTTCGGGCCGAGGAAGCCGTGCACCTGCCCGGCGGCGACCTCCAGGTCGAGGCCGTCCAGGGCCGTGAAACGCCCGAAGCGCTTGACGAGGGATCGCACCCGCACGGGGGAGTCGTCGGTCATCGTCGGTGCCGTGTCGGTATGTGTCGTCACAGTACGGGGTGCTCCTCTCCCGCCGAGCGGCGGATCGTCGCGGCCAAGTCCGGGTCCGCCAGCATGAGCTCGAAAAGCCTGGCGGTGAAGATGCGCTGGGCGTTCTGCGAGTAGCTGATGCCCGCCAGCACCTCGGCGAGCCTCCACAGGGCGCGCCCGAAGGGGCCGCCGGGCAGATCGTCCATGACGGCCAGGGCCTGTTCCTTGTGGCGCAGCGTCAGCTCCCAGGTGTCCTGGGCCAGTGCCAGGGCGCCGGCCTCATCCGTCTCGTCCAAGCGGGCGAACGCGATGACCTGGCGGACACACTCGTCACGTTCGGCGTCGTCGAGCTCTTCGACGAACGGACCGGCACTGTCCGGGACCATGCCGCGCGAGGCGAGGATCATCATGAGCCGCCGCTCGGTGCGCAGCACCTGCAGGCCGCCGTCCGAGCCCGCCCGCTCACTCGCGCGGATCCGGTCCTCGAGGTCGTCGTAGAAACGGGCGAGCACGGTGGGCAGCGGCGAGAGCGTCCCGCCGTCGGCGACCTGGGCGATGAGCCCGTCGATGCGCTCGGCCTGCTCGCGCAGCGCCCGCTGCTGCTCGTCGATGCTCCGGCGGGCTGCACGCAGATCGTGCAGCACGGAGTCGCGGTCGGTGCCGGACTCGTCGGCGGCGAGCATGTCGGCCACCCGGGGCAGGGGCAGCCCGCCACCGGCCAGCCAGCGGATGCGCAGCAGCCTGGCCAGGTGCTCGACGCCGTACTCGCGCCGGCCCCGCACCGTGGGCGGCACGTCGAGCAGACCCAGCTGGTGGTAGTGGCGCACGGCCCGCGGGGTCGTGCCGGCCAGGTCGGCCATCTCCTTGATGCGCATGGCACCACCCCAGCAGGTGACGCAACGTCACTGTCAAGCGTCGCCGGTGAGGGGCTCCCGGTCATGCGCATCCGGCGGCCACCAGCCGTCCCGTCGAGCCATGCCGCGGGGCGCGGCCTCGTCCGGCCGCCGTGCGGGGTCTCCGGGAACCGCGGGCCGCCGGGGCCGGGCCTGGTGGACCGGGTCGTGCTTCGCCGTCCGGGCCCACGGGGAGACCTGCCTGCTCCTGCCCGTGTGTCTGGCCGAGGTCGATCGCCGTCTGGGCCCACGGGGAGGCCTGGCCGAGACCCCGGTCCTCGCCGGGCGGTGTTCCGTCGCCCGGGCCGGATAGGCTCTGTGTCATGACCGACCGTGAAGAACTCCTGCGTCACATCGTTGACGAGGCCGTCGTGAGCGGCCACGTCGTGCTGTCCAGCGGCAAGGAGGCGGACTACTACATCGACATGCGCCGCATCACGCTGTCGGGCGTGGCGGCCCCGCTCGTCGGCCGTGTCATGCTCGACCTCGTGAAGGGCTGGGACTTCGACGTCGTCGGCGGCCTGACGATGGGCGCCGATCCGGTCGCCGCCGCGATCCTGCACGCCGCCGCGGCGGCCGGCAGGCCGGTGGACGCCTGCGTCGTCCGCAAGGAGTCCAAGACCCACGGCCTGCACAAGCGCATCGAGGGGCCGGGCGTCGAGGGCCGCCGGGTGCTCGTCGTCGAGGACACCTCGACCACCGGGAACTCCGCGCTCACCGCGGCCCGGGCGCTGCGCGAGGCCGGCGCCACCGTCGTTGGCGTCGCGGACATCGTCGACCGCTCCGGCCGGGTCGTCTCGCAGGCCATGGCCAAGGCCGGTCTGGAGTACCGTTTCGCCTATTCAGCAAAGGATTTGGGGCTCTGACATGCTCATTGGAATCATCATCGTCCTGGTCGTGCTGCTGGCACTGGCCGGCGGCCTGTTCGTCGGGCCGTACAACCGGCTTGTCGCCCTGCGCAACAAGCTGCAGGAGGCCTGGCGCCAGGTCGACGTCGAGCTCAACCGCCGCTACGACCTCATCCCGTCGCTGGTGGAGACCGTCAAGGGCTATGCCACGCACGAGCACAACACGCTGTCCGACATCATCGCGCTGCGCAACCAGGCCCGCAGCCTCGACACCACTGCCGCGCCGAGCGCCGAGCGCGTCGCCGTCGAGTCCCGGCTGAGCGGGGCCGTGGGCGGTCTCATCGCCACCGCCGAGGCCTACCCCGAGCTCAAGGCCGACGCCGGGTTCCGCCAGCTGGTGAGCGAGCTCTCCCAGACCGAGGACCGGATCGCCAACTCGCGCCGCTACTACAACGCGGTCGTCGGCGACTACAACACCAAGGTGGAGTCGTTCCCGTCCAACATCGTGGCGAACATGTTCCACTTCACCCAGGCCGCCTACTTCCAGCTGGACGACCCGACGATGCGGGCCAATCCCGGCGTCGACTTCAGCCAGCTCGGCTACGGCTCCGGCGTTCAGGGCTCCCAGCCCCAGACGCCGGGACAGATCACCCCGGGCCAGCAGCCCCAGGCCCCGGGCTTCCAGGCCCCGGGCCAGCAGTTCCCGGCCCCTCAGCCGCAGGCCGACCCGCGGTTCCAGCAGCCCGGGCAGCGGCCGCCCGCCCAGCAGTAGGCGGCGGTCACGGCCGGCACCGTGGTCAGTGCACCGCGGCGCCGGCCTGTTTCGCGGCCTTGCGCTTGCCGTTCCACCATTCGACGACCATGGGGACGACCGAGACGAGGACGATGAGGACGAGGATCAGGTCGATGTGGTCGCCGATGAACTTCACATTGCCCAGCAGATAGCCGACCAGGGTGATGCCCCAGACCCAGATGACGCCGCCGATGGCCGTCCACGAGATGAAGTGACGGAAGCTCATCCCCGCCGCGCCGGCGACCATCGTCACGAAGGTGCGGACGAAGGGCACGAAGCGGCCGAGGACGAGGGCCTTCGATCCGTACTTCTCGAAGAAGGCATGGGTGTCGGCCAGGTGC
Organism: Propionibacterium australiense; assembly: GCF_003666605.1. Taxonomy (GTDB): domain Bacteria; phylum Actinomycetota; class Actinomycetes; order Propionibacteriales; family Propionibacteriaceae; genus Propionibacterium; species Propionibacterium australiense. The sequence continues at coordinate 32,383 of NZ_RCIV01000005.1, forward strand.
TTGGGGCTGAAGATCCTGCCCATGAAGCCCTCGCGGGGCTTGAACAGCCAGGGGGCGATCGTCTTGCCGATGAAATAGCCGGCAATGTTGCCGCCGATGGCGAAGACGGTCATGATCGCGCACGCCACGACATAGACGAGCGGCTTGGACATCGATCCGAAGGTGATGGACGGCGGGTTCATGGCGATGAACGTTCCCACCGTGAAGAGCAGGGAATCGCCGGGCAGGACCGGGAAGATGGCGCATTCGATGAACAGGATGAGACAGACGCCCCACAGCGCCCCGTTCCCGAGGGCGTGGATGATGGCAGCCGGGTCCAACCAGGACGGCATCATGGGCACGAGCGTGAGCAGGGTCATGAGATTCACGCCCACAAGGGTAGCCTGAAGGGCCGTGGAGACCCCTGGACGCGGCACCGAGCCCCCTTGCGAGGCGGGGCACCCCTACGAGGCCGTGGCGCGCAGGGCCGCCGAACCCGACGACCCGACGGCGCCGAGGGTCGGCGTCGGGCCCGCCCCGAGGCCCTGGCCCGGCGACGAACGCTACGACCCCCAGCTGCTGGCCGAGGGCGACCACCGCAACGTGCTCGACCGCTACCGCTACTGGACCACCGAGGCGATCGTCGCCGACCTGGATACCCGGCGGCACCCGCTGCACATCGCCATCCAGAACTGGGCCCACGACTTCAACATCGGCTCGATCGTGCGCACCGGCAACGCCTTCAACGTCGCCGGCGTGCACATCCTCGGCCGCCGCAAGTGGAACCGCCGCGGGGCCATGGTCACCGACCGCTATCTGCACGTGCACCACCACCCCGACGTCGCCTCACTCGCCGCCCACTGCCGCGAGCACGACCTGACGATGGTTGGTGTCGACAACCTGCCCGGCGCGGTGCCGCTCGAGACCACACGGCTGCCCGGACGCTGCTGCCTGGTCTTCGGCTCGGAGGGCGGCGGCCTGACCGACGAGCTCGTGGCCGCCTGCTCGATGCTCGTCTCGATCACCCAGTACGGCTCCACCCGCTCCCTCAACGCCGGCGCGGCCTCGGCCATCGCGATGTACCACTGGGCGCTTCAGCACGCCGGCGCGGCAGGGCCGGGCGTGTCCGACCCCGCCGGATGAGGCTTGTGACGTCTCGGCGAGCACTCTGAACATCATCGGGGCGCGGGGCGGGGCCGAGCCACCGCGTTGACCCCGGCCCAGAGACCGGACATCGTCCGGGCGTGCGCCGAGAGCGCCCCCATCGCCGTGATCGCAAGGCTCTGCGCATACGCATCACCCGAGGCCGGGGAGGTCCCTCCGGTCCCAGGACCTGCGGTGCCGCGGCCGGTTAGACTTGCCGCGTGAGCCAGATCGACGTGACCACCGACCCGGGTGTCATCGCCCAGCCGGTGCACACCGCCTTCACGGTGTCGGTCACGCCGGAGCTTTACGCCAAGCGGGCGGCCTTCGTGAAGAAGGGCCTGGCCACCTTGATCTTCTCGCTGGTCATCAGTATCGCCATCAGCTGGACCCTGCTGCGCTCCTACGGCCAGTCCTTCGGTCTGTTCCCGCTCATCCCGCTCACTCCCCTGAAACTGCTCGTCGTCGTGCTCATGTGCTGGCCCGCGCTCCACATGCTCGGGCGGCTCGTCATCCGCATCGTCAGGCACCGCAACCTTCGCCGCGCCCTCAGGGTGCTCGTACCCGGCCAGGTGATGCGCATCGAACGCCTCGGCCTGGTGCTGCGCCACAGCGACCACGTGGAGTACCTGCCCTGGGACCAGGTGGCCGCCGTGCGCGGGGTACGCCGCTGGGACACCCCCGGTCCCGAGCTGCGCGTGGAGCGCACCGACGGCACCCACTGGACGGTGCCCTTCGCCATCCTCGACGTCCTGCCCGGCGGCATCGACGGGGGCCTGTACGCCTACTCGGGCGGCCGTCTCAACCTCGACATGGTCGTCTGCGATGACATTTGGTCGGCCCAGGGCCGCTGAGCCCTGGCCGGGTTGGCTGTGAAGAATCGCCTCGCGGGCTGGTCCCGGGTTCACATGCGCGCCCGTATTTGAAAGAATCAGAACCAGCACGGCCACTAGGCCATGCCCGCCTGGCTGAACCGTTCGGCCGGCGGGCCCGGACACCGCGTGCGTTCGGGTGACACCGAGAGAAGGAAGCTTTCATGCCCATTGCAACTCCTGAGGTCTACGCCGAGATGATTGATCGCGCCAAGGAGGGCGGCTTCGCCTACCCGGCGATCAACATCACCTCGTCGCAGACGCTCAACGCCGCTCTGCGTGGTTTCGCCGATGCCGGCTCCGACGGCATCGTGCAGATCTCCACCGGTGGTGCCGAGTACGCCTCGGGCCCCACCATCAAGGACAAGGTCACCGGCGCCGTCGCCCTGGCCGAGTACGCCCGCGTGGTCGCCAAGAACTACCCGGTCAATGTCGCTCTCCACACCGACCACTGCCAGAAGGAGAAGCTCGACGGCTACGTCAACCCGCTCATCGCGATCAGCCAGGAGCGCGTCGACCGCGGCGAGGACCCGCTGTTCAACTCCCACATGTGGGACGGCTCGGCCATCGAGGTCGAGGAGAACCTGCAGATCGCCGACGAACTGCTCTCGCGCACCTCGAAGGCCCACATCATCCTCGAGATCGAGGTCGGCGCCGTGGGCGGCGAAGAGGACGGTGTGACCGGCGAGATCAACGAGAAGCTGTACACCACCGTCGCCGACGGGATGCGGACCCTCGAGGTGCTCGGCCTGGGTGAGAAGGGCCGCTACATCACGGCGCTCACCTTCGGCAATGTGCACGGCGCCTACAAGCCCGGCTTCGTGAAGCTGCGCCCGGAGATCCTCAAGGAGATCCAGGACGAGTGCGGTAAGAAGTACGGCAAGGAGCGGCCGTTCGACCTGGTGTTCCACGGCGGCTCGGGCTCCACGCCGCAGGAGATCGCCGATGCCGTGAAGTACGGCGTCATCAAGATGAACATCGACACCGACACCCAGTACGCGTTCACTCGTCCGGTCGTCGACCACATGATGAAGAACTACGACGGTGTCCTCAAGATCGACGGCGAGGTCGGCAACAAGAAGACCTACGACCCGCGCAGCTGGGGCAAGCTGGCGGAGGCCGGCATGGCGGCCCGTATCGTCGAGGCCTGCCAGCAGCTCGGTTCGGTGGGCACTCACCAGGGCTGATCGCGGCGATCCGACGCACGCGTCACTGAACGGGGCCGGTCCTTCGGGGCCGGCCCCGTTCGCCTGCCTGGCGACAGTTTCCGGGGCTCTCGCTCGACGCTCGCGGTGCGGGCCGTTGATGTGGACGAGCTCGACGCCCCACTTGACGCTCGTGAAGCCCTGACTCTAATCTGATGATGTTTCATACAACAAACTAGATTAGTTCTTTGAATGAAACATCATGAGGGTCGGGTCATGCCGGGACGCGAAGAAGCGGTCCAAGGGCTTGCGCTGATCGACCCCACGCGAGATCCCGGCGAGAGCCCGTGCTCGCCGGTCTCACGAGGTCTCTCCGGCCGGATGAGGAGCCCCGAGGGGAAGGAGCGGGATGAGGGCAGTCGAGTACCAGGGAAACAGGACCTTCACGGTGGTGGACCGCGCGGCAGTCGATCCGGGGCCGCACGACGTCCGGATCGCCGTGTCCTATGTGGGGCTGTGTGGAACGGACCTGCACGTCTACCTCGGCGACGCGGACGCGCGGGTCGGCGTCCCCGCCGTCATCGGCCACGAGATGAGCGGCTACGTCGAGAGGACGGGGGCCGAGGTGATCGGCCTCGAGCCGGGTCGGCTCGTCACGGTCATGCCCACGCGCTACTGCGGCCAGTGCGCCGCCTGCGTGCGGGGCCACTCCAATGTCTGCTACGCCATGGACTTCATCGGCATGGACTCCCCCGGTGCCCTCCAGGAGCTGTGGACGGTGCCCGAACATCTCGTCGTCCCGGTGCAGTCCTCGGTGGGCGCGCGGCGCGCGGCACTCCTGGAGCCCCTGACCGTCGCCGTCCATGACGTCCGCCGCGCACGCCTGGCGGCGGGGGAGCGCGCCCTGGTCGTCGGCGGCGGGCCGATCGGGCTGCTCATCGCCATGGTCGCCGCCCGGGCTGGCGCCGAGGTGCTGCTGAGCGAGCCCTCGAAGCAGCGCCGCGCCGCAGCCGATCTGCTCGGCATCGCGACGATCGACGCGAGCACCCCGGACGCCGCCACCCGGATCGAGGACTTCACGCAGGGCGCCGGGGCCGACGTGGCCTTCGAGGCCTCGGGTTCTGCCGCAGGAGTGGGATCCGCCGTCGCCGCCATGGCCGCACACGGCCGGCTCGTCCAGGTCGCCATACATGCGCAAGCTCGTGAGATCGACCTGCACAGGTTCTTCTGGCGCGAGATCGAGATGTACGGCGCACGGCTCTACACCCGCGAGGACATGGACCGTGCCGCCGAACTCCTCGCCGCGGGCCAGATCCCCGTCGAGTCGCTGATCACGGACGTCGTCGCAATGGCGGAGACGCAGAACGCCTTCGCCCGGCTGGCTCAGGGCGGCGCGATGAAGCTGCTCGTCGACATCAACGCGGAAGGATGAACCACATGAGTGCTCTATTCGATCTCACCGGACTCACCGCCGTCGTCACCGGGGCGCGCCGCGGGATCGGTCTCGGTTATGCGACGGCCCTGGCCGAGGCGGGCGCCGACATCATCGCGGTCTCGGCGCGACAGGAGGCCAGCGGCTCGGCGGTGGAGAGGGCCGTCACCGGATTCGGGCGCCGCTGCACCTGCCTGCAGGCCGACTTCGCCGACCCGGCGGCGGTCAATGCCGTCGTGGAACGGATCCTGGACACCGCTCAGGTGGACATCCTGTTCAACAACGCGGGCGTCATCTCGCGCTTCCCGGCGGTCGAGTACTCCGACGCGGAGTTCGCCCGCCTCCTCCAGGTCAACCTCGGCTCCGCGTTCACGCTGGCCCGTGAGCTCGGCAGGGGCATGCTCGACCGCGGATGGGGCAAGATCGTGTTCACCGCCTCGCTCCTGAGTTACCAGGGCGGCGTGTTCGTCCCCGCCTACACCGCCTCGAAGCACGGCGTGGCGGGGCTGACCCAGGCCCTCGCCAACGAGTGGGCCGGCCGCGGCGTCAATGTCAATGCGATCGTGCCCGGGTACATCGCCACCGACAACACCCGGGCCCTGCGCGACGACCCGGAACGCTCGGCCTCGATCCTCGAGCGCATCCCGGCCGGCAGATGGGGAAGGCCCTCTGATCTGGGCGGCGCCGCCGTTTTCCTGGCCTCGCACGCCTCGGACTACGTCAACGGCATCGCCCTGCCCGTCGACGGCGGCTGGCTCGGACGGTGAACTCGCCCATCGCGGAGCCATGATGCGCTGCGGGAACGGCCGGCCACGATCACGTGTTCCGGCCTCACGGTGAACGACGCCCCTCATCCAGTTCATCTGACAATACAAATTATTTCTTTAACCAAAACATCAGCGGCACGATGGGGTGCCGCCACCGCGAGGCCGTTCGCGGGCCGATCACGGAAGAAATGAGGGACTGCCATGGCAGAGGACTCCGCTCGCCCGGTTCAGACGGTGAGTACGCGGTCATGGAAGATCACTGCGCACCCGGTGTCATGGATGCTGCTGGGGTGCACGACACTCGCCATCTTGATGACGTCGATCGACGCCACGATCCTGGCCTCGGTGCTTCCCTTCGTGAAGGTGCACTTCGGGCTGGACGACGCCGGCGCCGGCCTCATCAACTCCCTGTTCTTCATCGGGACGGTCGCCGGGGCGTTCTTCTTCGGCTGGTTGTCCGACGTCGTCGGCAACGGCTACCGGCGATCCTGGGTGTGGATCATCGCCATGAGCCTGTCCGTGATCGGCGGCGTCGGGACCTTCGCCTTCGCCTCGAGCTGGGTCGCGTTCCAGATCATGCGGGTCGTCATGGGCGTCAGCCGGGGCGGCAGCGAACCGACGAATGTCGCGATTGTCGGCGAGTGGTGGCAGAAGGAGAACCGCGGATTCGCCGTGGGAACGCACCACATCGGATTCCCCCTCGGTCAATTCGTGGGACCCGCCATCATCGCGTTCTTCGCGACGCAGGAGGACTGGGGCAAGGCGTTCCTCGTCATCCCGCTGATCGGCGTGCCCATCATGATCGGCCAGGCGATCCTGGGCACCAGGAGGAACCAGATCCGTGTCACCGACTGGATCGTGGCGCACGGCATGACCCCGCCCCTGGATGTCAACGACGACGGGAAGATGCACCGCAAGGCCTTCGTGATCCTCCGCGACGCGATCAAGGTGCCGAACATCGTCCGCGCCATCTTCGTCAACTTCGGTTTCCTGTGGTGCGAGCTGGGACTCACCACCTTTCTCGTCATCTTCCTCACCGAGCGTACGGACATGTCGTCCGCGCAGGCGATCGTCGCCTCGGGCGCCTCGGGGCTGACCGGATGGTTCGGCCAGATGCTGTGGGGCACCGTCTCCGATCACATCGGCCGCAAGAAGGTACTGGTCATCCTGGGTCTTGGCTGGATCGCCTGCGTGATCCCGCTGTTCCTCGTGACGACCGCCTGGCAGACCTGGACGGCCCTGCTCATCTGGGGGTTGTTCCGCAACGCGCCCTTCCCCGTCCTCTACTCGGTCGTCCTCGACTCCGCCCCCGGGCAGGCGGGCTCTGCCATGGGTCTCATCATCGGCCTCACCACTGGGCTGGGCGGGGCCGTCACCTCTGCCGTCACCGGAATCGTTCTGCAGAACTTCGGCTGGGGCTGGACCTTCGCCAGCCTGCTCGCCGGCGTCGTCGTGGCGATCATCGCCATCTGCACCCTCCAGGAGACCGTCGTGACCAGGAGTGACCCGTCCGGCCAGGCGACGGCGCCGGTCTGAGCGAGAGGAGGAAGACGGCGATGAACACAACGGATGGATGGGGCCGGGCGCGCCGGCACGAGCCCGACTACGAGTTCCTTGACGTGCCCAGGGGGACGCTGACCGAGGGGCCGGTGTGGATGCCCGAGATCGGGGAGCTGATGTGGGTGGACATCGTGGAGAAAGCGGTGCACCGGGCCCGGCTGGACGGCGCCGGCCTGCGGACCTGGCGGATGCCCGGCGAGGTCGGGTTCGCCGTGCCCTCCGACGATGGCAATGCGATCGTCGGACAGCCCGACGGCATTCACTACCTGGAACTGGCCACGGGACGATCCCGGCTCCTGGCCGGGCTACCCGAGGTCGATCCGCGGATCCGCGTCAACGACGGGAAATGCGACAGCTCGGGAAGGGTCTGGTTCGGGACCATGCACCGGCAGGAGACCGAACCGCTCGGCGCGGTGTTCAAGCTGACGCCCGATGGTGTGCACCCCGTGCTCCGGGGGATCTGCACGGGCAACGGAATGGGGTGGAGCCCCGACGGCTCTCGCCTCTACTACACCGACTCCGGCGTCCCCCGATGCCTCTACGCGGCCGACTTCGACATCGAGACCGGGGCGGTCTCCAATGGTGAGCCGTTCCTGCCGGGCGAGTACCCGGGCAATCCCGATGGCATGTGCGTCGATGCCGAGGGCTCCCTCTGGTGTGCGCGCTGGCAGGGTTCGGCCGTCATCAGGATCAGCCCCCGGGCGGTGGTGACCGACGTCTACCACACCCCCATGTTCAGGCCGACGAGCTGCTGCTTCGCCGGTCCCGGGCTGGACGAGCTCATCATCACGTCAGCAGACTGGGGAGAGGACTCGGGGCACCAGGCGGGACGGCTCATGCGGTTCCGGCCCGGGGTCTGTGGCCGCCCCGAGGCGCCTGCCCGCATGGCCCTGGTACCGGCGCTCTGAGCGGTGCCGGGCAGGGCTCCCGGTTGGGTCGAGCCAGTCGTGGTGTCGCGACGGGGATCGAAGGGCGTCTCGTCGGATGCCCAGGGGCTCTCCCCACCCGGGCGGGCCGTGTTACATCGTGGGGCGCATCGCCGCGGTGACCGCCGGGCTCTCCCCGCCCGCCCGGGCGGGCCGTGTTCTGATGACCCGGCAGGATCCGCCCGGCCGGGTCCGGTGTCAGGTCGTGGCCCGGTCGCCCGCGCCGTGGCGCGGCGCCATGAGGGAGAGTCCCTCGGGCAGGAGCGGCGCGGCGATTGCGCGTGCCGTCCGGGCGAGCTCGTGGGCTCGCTCGGGCGTCATGTTCTCGGCGAGGGTCGTGATGGAGATCGCCCCGACCACGGTCTTGGACCGCAGGAGGGCCAGCCCGACGCACGCGACACCGGGCTGACGCTCGCCCCACTCGGTGGCGTAGCCCAGCTCTCTCGCAGCGTGCACGGCCTCGGTGAGCCGGTCGAGCCCCGCGTCCTTCTCGGGCAGCTGGCCGATGTAGGCGCTGAGATGCTCGTCAATGGTGTTCTGGGCGGCGAGGACCGCTCGGCCCAGGGAACTGGTGGCCATCGGGATGAGCTGGCCGACCGCAGACCACACCCGGATCGTGTGTTCCTGCTCGACCTTGTCGATGTAGAGCATCCCGCCGTCCATGGGGACGCCCAGATGAACCAGCTCGTCCACCTCGTGCGAGATGGCCACGAGGATCGGATGCAGGGCCCTGGCCAGGTTGTCGGGGCCCATAGCCTTCTCGGCCAGGAGAAAGGCGGCAGGGCCGAGCGCATAGTTCCCGCTGGCCAGGTCCTGGGTGGCGAACCCTCTGCCGCGCAGGGTCGAGAGGGCCCGGTAGGCGGTCGACTTGTTGACCCCGGAGCTCTCGGCCAGTTTCGTCAGCGTCGTGCCGGAGGGGCCGGCCTCGCCGAGTGCCATGAGGACGGCCAAGGCGCGGTCCACTGCTTCCACCCTGGGTGTGTCGCTCACCTGTGCTCCCTTGCTCCTCGGTGCAGTCACTCGGATACTACTCGGCCTGGTTCAGCGGGCCTGGCCGGCTGTCGTTCCCGGCGCTGATCCGCGGGGGCGAGGGGCTTGCCTTCACAGTGACAAGTTTTATACAGTAAAACATACTGGTTCACTTAATGAAACATTGACGATGATGTTGCCTGCCCGGTCGAACCAGGCCCGCTCCGCATCGATGGGAGCGCATGTCTGCTCCGCGCGGAACGGAAACGCCGCGGCGACGAGTCCGAGGAGGACGGTCACATGACGAAGATCACCGACTACGACGTGTACGACCTCAGGTTCCCGACGTCGGTCAATGCGGACGGCTCGGACGCGATGAACAAGGACGGCGACCACTCCGCCGCCTACCTGAGGCTCCGAACCGATGCCCCGGGCTTAGAGGGGCACGGCTTCACGTTCACGATCGGTCGCGGCACGGACGTGTGCGTGCAGGCCATCCGGGACCGGGTGCAGCCCCTGCTGGGCATGGGGCTGGACGAGGTCATCGGCGACCTCGGCGCAACGTACCGGCTGCTGGCATCGGACACCCAGCTGCGCTGGATCGGCCCCGACAAGGGCGTCATCCACCTGGCGCAGGCAGCAGTGATGAACGCGGTGTGGGACCTGGCGGCGAAGGCGGCGGGCAAGCCGGTGTGGCGGTTCGTGACGGACATGAGCAGTGAGGAGATCGTCCGCGCCGCCGACATGTCGTACCTGGCCGATGAGATCACCCCCGAGGAGGCGACCGTCTTCCTCAAGGCGCAGGAGCCGCAACGGGCCGAACGGATCGCACATCTGGAGGAGCACGGCTACCCCTGCTACTCAACCGCGGCCGGATGGCTCGGCTACTCGGACGAGAAGATGCGCCGTCTGATCCGCAAGGAACTCGACGATGGGAACCGCAACATCAAACTCAAGGTCGGCGAGCGGCTCGAGGACGACGTTCGCCGCTGCGGCATCGCCCGCAAGATGATCGGTCCTGAGGGCAGGCTCATGCTCGATGCCAATCAGGTGTGGGACGTGCCCACGGCCATCGAGTGGATGGGAGAGCTGGCTCGATTCGATCCCTACTGGATCGAGGAGCCCACCCATCCCGACGACGTTCTCGGCCACGCCCGCATCCGCAAGCAGATCGCCCCGGTCAAGGTGGCCACCGGTGAGCACGGCATGAACCGCATCCTGCACAAACAGCTCATGCAGGCCGAGTCCTACGACTTCTGTCAGATCGACGCCTGCCGGTTGGCCAGCGTCAACGAGGTGCTGGCCGTCCTCATCATGGCGGCCCACCGCGGCATCCCGGTGTGCCCGCACGCCGGCGGTGTGGGGCTGTGCGAACTGATCCAGCACCTGATCGTCATCGACTACGTGGCGATCTCGGGCCAGCTCGACGATCACTTCGCCGAGTACGTCGACCACCTGCACGAGCACTTCCTGGAGCCCTGCGAGGTCAGGGGCGGGGCCTATCGGCTGCCGACACTGCCCGGCTACTCGTCAGCGATGAAGGAGCAGAGCATCAGCGACTACAGCTTCCCGAACGGCCACTACTGGGTGGACGAGCACCCGAAGGTGATCGCCGGGCTGGCCGGGGCCGGTCCCGAAGCCGCCGCACCGGCGTCCCGGGGAAGGGGCGAGTGAGATGACCGAGACGAGATCGCCGGCTCCCGGCAGCGACGCCGTCCTCGAGCGCGCCGCCGCCAAGGGCGCGAGGAAGATCGTCCCCTTCCTCTGCCTGATGTTCGTCATCGCATTCCTCGACCGCACGAACATCGGTTTCGCCCGCAACGAGTTGCAGGCCGACACCGGGCTGAGCGACGCCGCGTACGCATTCGGTGCGGGTATCTTCTTCTTCGGTTACGCGCTGTGCGAGGTGCCGAGCAACATGGTGCTCTACAGGGTCGGGGCGCGCCGCTGGCTCGCCCGGATCATGGTCACCTGGGGCCTCGTGGCGGCGGCCATGATGTTCGCCCACACGGAGGGCATCTTCTACCTCATCCGGTTCCTCCTCGGTGCGGCCGAGGCCGGGTTCTACCCCGGTGCGATCCTGTACATGACCTTCTGGTTCCCGACCCGGATGAGGGCGCGCATGAACGCGCTCTTCCAGTTCGGTGCGCCCCTGGCGTTCGTCATCGGGGGCCCGATCTCCGGCTGGCTGCTGAGCGTCTCGGAGGGCTGGTTCTGGTCCGGCTCGCGGGGCTGGCAGAACATGTTCCTCATCGAGGGCCTGGTGGCCTGCCTGGTCGGCGTCATCGCCTGGTTCTACCTTCCCGACGGGCCCCGGGACGCCACGTGGCTGAGTGAGGAGGAGAAGCAGGCCCTGACCGTTGCGATCGACGCCGAGGACTCCGAGAAGCAGGAGCACGCCCAGCGCGGCATGTTCAGGGCGCTCGTGGACTGGCGCGTCATCTACTTCTGCTTCGTGTGCTTCACGATCCAGGTGCTCGGCTATGGCTACAACTTCTACATCCCCTCCCAGGTCGCGGCGCTGCTCGGCCGCAGTGTCGGGCTCGCCGTCGGTCTCGTCACGGCGGTGCCCGCGGTGTTCGCGGTCATCGGGCTCGCGGTGGTCCCGCGGTACGCCGAGCGCATCGGCAAGCGCCGTCAGGTCGCCGTCACGATCTACGCGATGGGCGCGGTCGGTATCGCGCTCTCGGGAATCCTGAGCGGGAATCCGCTGCTGACCATCGCCGCGCTCTGCCTCGCGTACACCGGGCACATCGTCGTGCAGCCGCTCTTCTGGACGAACGTCTCGACCTATCTGACGTCCGGGGCGGCCGCATCGGGCATCGCCCTCATCGGTGCGCTCGGCAACCTCGGCGGTTTCGTGGGGCCGAACATCAGGGTGTGGGCTGAGACCACCTTCGGCTCGGGCAATGCGGGCCTGTACATCCTGGCCGTCTTCGCCGGTGTCGGCACCATTCTCCTCGCGGCCACCCGCCTGTTCGGCATGGATCGCGACAAGGAGGTCATCCAGGCGCAGGAGGAGGCCAGCAGGGCCTGATCCCGTTTCCTGCAGGCACGAGCCGGGCAGCGGGTGAATTCGTGAACGTCGCCCGCAGCCCGAGCCGTGCGCAGGGCTGCCGTTTTTGCAGGGGCACCGGTGCTGGAGGAGACATCGGGGCAGTTGAAGTCCGAGGGCTGCCGCTTTGGACACCGGCCGCGGTCGTCGTGTATCCCGGCACGGCCTGATGAAGCTGCCACATCGCGGGAACGGCTGGGCTCGTGCTGCGAGCGGCTTCGACGGTGCGCCGAGGGCTCGCAGCATTCCGGGGGCCGGCGGTGCGCCGTCGACGCCAGGACGAGCGGCGTCGACTTGATCAGCGTGCTGGGACGTCGAGTTCTCGCGCAGCCTCGAGGACCAGTTCGGTGAGTCGTTCCAGGCGGGGTGTGTGCAGGGCCCAGCACTGCCAGTGCAGGGTGACGTCGACGTGTCCCGGGTGCAGGCGCAGGATGCGTCCGGAGCGCAACGGCTCGTCCGTCATGAGCGTCGGCACCATGCCCCAGCCCAGGCCCGCCTCGACCGCCGACAGATAGGCCTGCGGCGAGGGCACGAAGTGCCGTCGCGCGGGGCATGGGTTGCCGAGACCGGCCAGGAAGTCGTCGGTGATGCGGTCCTTCTCGTCGAAGCAGACCGCCGGCAGCGCGGCCAGCTGCTCGGCGGACGGCGGGTCACCGTGCCACAGCGATGGGGAGGCCACCGGCAGATAGCGGATCGAGCCGAGCCTGGTGCTGCGGCAGCCCGGCGACGTCCTGGTGGCCGTGGTGACGGCGGCGATCACCTCGCCGCTGGTCAGCAGGCGATGGGTCAGCTGCTCGTCCTCGACCCGCAGCCGCAGTTCGGTGTCCGGCCAGCGTGCGGCGCCGGCGAGCACGGGCGTGAACCAGGTGGCCAGCGAATCGGCGTTGACCGCGACGCGCAGCGGGGCGGTGCTGATCCGGTCGAGCGCGAGAGCCACGTCCGACTCGATCTCGGCGAAGCGCCGGGCCGCCGACAACAGCACCTGCCCGGCCTCGGTCGCCCGGCATGGTCTGGTGCGCTGCACGAGCACCTGGCCGGTCTGGCGTTCGAGTGCCTTGATGCGCTGGCTGACTGCCGAGGGGGTGATGTGCAGCGTGGCGGCCGCCGCATCGAAGGTGCCGGTGTCGACGACGGCGCACAGCGCGCGCAGCTGATCCCCATCCATGAAGTGAGTCTAATGATGATGAAGAATCATTCGCTGGTCTTCAGAATTGTGTGGTTCTAGCGTCGGTGAGGTGGATGTCTTCGTCACCGGTTTCGCCGCAGGGCTCGGGCTCATCGTCGCCATCGGCGCCCAGAACGCCTGGGTCCTGAGGCAGGCTCTGCGCCGGGCTCACATGGGCTGGGTCGTCGGCATCTGCATCGCCGCAGACCTCATCCTGATGGCCGCCGGCACCCTCGGTATCGGTGCCGTCGTCGACCGGGCGGCCTGGACGCTCACCATCCTGACCTGGGCCGGCGTGGCCTATCTGGGTTGGTTCGCCTTCACCAGTTTCCGCTCCGCTCTGAGTCCCGATGGCGAGGGACTCAGAGCCGGGGGAGCCGCCGACTCGGATCTCGGCGCGGTGATCGGCACGACGTTGGCGGTGACCTGGCTCAACCCGCACGTCTACCTCGACACGATGGTCTTCCTCGGCTCCCTCGCCAATCAGTACGGCGGGCTGCGCTGGGCGTTCACGGCTGGGTCCATGACCGGTTCGGTCTGCTGGTTCAGCGTTCTCGGATTCGGTGCCCGAGCCCTGTCCGGTCCGATGTCCAGCCCGAAGGTCTGGCGTGGCCTCGACCTGGGCATCGGCGTTGTCATGCTCGCCCTCGCCGTGAAGCTGGCCCTCGGCGCACTGTGACAGCTTCGCCGCCCTGCGGTTGGGGACGGTTCGTCCTGCGGTTGTTGTGGGAAGACGCGCTATAAGCGCAGGGTGGGCGGGAAGCGCAGGGCGAGTGGGCTGCCGGTTGGCTTCTGTGGCTCGTCCTGTGGTTGTTGTGGGAAGACGCGCTATAAACGCAGGGTGGGCGAGAAGCGCAGGGCGAGTGGGCTGCCGGTTGGCTTCTGCGGTTCGTCCTGTGGTTGTTGTGGGAAGACGCGCTACAAGCGCGGGGTGGGCGGAGAACGCAGGGCGAGTGGGCTGCTCGGATTCGGTTGGTGGGGTTCTGTCAGTCTGATTCTGGATCGTAGAGGCTTAGGACGCCCTCTTTCAGCTCGGTCAGCTCATTGTTGAGAATGTCAGTGACAGTAGCTGCGTCAATGCGGAAATATTCGTGGACCACGATGTTGCGCAGGCCGATGATCGATTTCCATGGGATGTTCGGTAGCGCTTCTGTCGTATCGCCGCTGAGTGCTCGCGCTGCTTCTCCGAGCACACCCAATTGTCGCAGGATTGCGTCGAGCGCCATCTGTGTGAGCTGCGCCGGCCCATCGGTCAGATACGACTGATAGCTTTCGATGGAAGTGATGCTTGCGAGGATGTCGGCAAGCCGTTGCTCGTCGGCGCGGCTCATAGTGGCGTACGCTCGCGGCGGGACTCGGCTGAGACGGGTCTGCGCATGAGGCTGTCGCTGATCACGTCGACGCTCACGCCAAGCAGCTCGGTGAGTTCCTCGGACAGGCCGGCCAGCCGCAGCAGAGGGTTTCCCTTGGTTTCCACGAGGTCCACGACAAGATCAACATCGCTGTCAGAGACCGCGTCCCCCCTGGCGACCGATCCGAACAGGCAAGGATTCTTCGCTCCGTAACGCAACAGCACGTCATTGATCTGGTCACGGTGTGTCGCGATGAGGCTCCGCAATCTCACTGAGTCAGGTGTCACCATGCCCCGATGATAGGTCGGACGTTCGCTGCGGGGTAGCTCTGCGTTTGTCGTGAGAAGACTCACGACAAACGCAGTCCCAGAGTGGGTCGGTTGTTTCTCGGGGAAGCCAAGTCGGTGTGGGGGCTGTCTGCCGGGGTCATGGCGGGGCCGTACTGCGTACAGTGGTCCTGCGCTCCTTGTTGAGAAGACACACGTCAACCGCAGGATGAGGCTCTGGCGTCGGAGGACGTTCTCAGGAATAGCCGGATGTGCTCGGAAGCGCTGGTTGGTCTTCTGCGGTTCGTCCTGCGGTTTCAGTGAGAAGACGCGCTAAAAGCGCAGGACGAACCAGGGTGTGCGCTCGGCCTGAGGGCCTTAGTCTGCGGTTGTTGTGCTCAGACGCGCTAAACGCGCAGGGCGAGCGGGAAGCGCAGGGCGAGCGGGAAGCGCAGGGCGAGCGGGAAGCGCAGGGCGAGCGGGAAGCGCAGGGTCAGTCGAGTTTGCGGCGGGCCGCGCCCTTGTCGGCGCTCTGGGCCAGCAGCGCGAAGACCTTCAGCGCATTCGAGACTACGCGGTCGCGGTGCCGCGGCTTCCAGCCGGCCTCGTCCTGCTCGGTGCGGCGCGCGGCGAGCTCCTCGTCGCTGACCCGCACGTTGATCGTGCGGGCTGGGATGTCGATGTCGATGATGTCGCCGTCGCGTACCAGGCCGATCGCGCCGCCGGCGGCGGCCTCGGGGCTGATGTGCCCCAGCGACAGGCCCGAGCTGCCGCCCGAGAACCGGCCGTCGGTGATGAGGGCGCACTTCGGGCCCAGACCGACGCCCTTGAGATAGCTGGTGGGGTAGAGCATTTCCTGCATGCCGGGGCCGCCCTTGGGGCCCTCGTAGCGCACGACGACCACGTCGCCGGCCTTCACCCTGCCGCCGAGGATGTGCTCGACGGCCTCCTCCTGCGACTCGGTGACGTGGGCCGGGCCGCTGAACACGAACTGGTCCTCGGGCACACCGGCCGACTTCACGACGCAGCCGTCGACGGCGATGTTGCCGTGCAGCACCGCAAGGCCGCCGTCGGCGGTGTAGGCGTGCGCGATGTCGCGGATGCAGCCCTCGGCCGGGTCGGTGTCGAGCTCGGCCGAGCGGTTCGTCGAGCTGAACATCTCGGTGGTGCGCACGCCACCGGGGGCGGCATGGAAAAGCTCCACCGCCTCGGGCAGGGCCGTGCCGCCGCGCACGTCCCAGTCGTCCAGGAAGGACGCCATGGAGTCGTGGTGCACCGAGTGGACGTCCATGTTGAGCAGGCCGCCGCGGCGCAGCTCCCCCAGGATCGCCGGGATGCCGCCGGCGCGGTGGACGTCCTCGAGGAAGAAGACACTGCTGTTCGGGGCGACCTTGCACAGGCAGGGCACGTGGAGCGAGAGCTCGTCGATGTCGTCCTGGTCGAAGTCGACACCGGCCTCCTGGGCTGCGGCCAGCAGGTGCAGGATCGTATTCGTCGAGCCCCCCATGGCGATGTCCATCGTCATCGCGTTGGCGAAGGCCTCGCGGGTGGCGATGGAGCGCGGCAGCACCGAGTCGTCGTCCTCGTCGTAGTAGCGCCGGGCGTTGGCGACGACGAGCCGGCCGGCCTCGGTGAAGAGGGACTTGCGGGCGCTGAAGGTGGCGAGCGTGGTGCCGTTGCCGGGCAGCGCCAGGCCGAGGGCCTCGGTGAGGCAGTTCATCGAGTTGGCGGTGAACATGCCCGAGCAGGAGCCGCAGGTGGGGCAGGCATTCGCCTCCATGCGGGCCAGCTCGGCGTCGGAGACGTCCGGGTCGGCCGAGGCCGTCATCGGGTGGATGAGGTCGAGGCGGGTGCTCGTCGTGCCGTCGTCGTTGGTGATGGGACGACCCGACTCCATGCCGCCGCCCGAGACGAACACCGTCGGGATGTTCAGGCGGAAGGCGGCCAGCATCATGCCGGGGGTGATCTTGTCGCAGTTGGAGATGCACACGAGCGCGTCGGCCTGGTGGGCGTTGCACATGTACTCGACCGAGTCGGCGATGATCTCGCGGCTGGGCAGCGAGTAGAGCATGCCCCCGTGGCCCATGGCGATGCCGTCGTCGACGGCGATCGTGTTGAACTCCTTGGCGACGCCGCCGGCTGCCTGCACCGCGTCGGCGACGATCGTGCCTACATTGCGCAGGCCGACGTGCCCGGGGACGAACTCGGTGAAGGAGTTGGCAATGGCGACGATGGGCTTCCCGAAGTCGTCATCGCCCATGCCGGTGGCGCGCCACAGGGCGCGGGCGCCGGCCATCGGGCGTCCCTCGTAGGTGACACGTGAACGCAGTTTCGGCATTGCCTGATCCTTTCCTCGCCCCAAGAGTAGAACCCCTGCGGGATTACGGACCATTCGCCGACCACAACGTGGTGCCACCGTCAGCGCACGGTGAACGGCTGCGTGTCTTCTTGATCGCGGGGACGAGGGGTTTTGCTGTGGGGAGAGAGGGGCGGGTGGGCTGGGTGCCGGGTCCCGCAGCAGGCGCGCCCTCGCCGATCCTCTTTCCTTTGCGCTTCGGCGCATTCGGAGTCCTTGCCATCGCCCAAATGGGTATCAGCGCGGGTGCTGCTGGCTCCCCGGCGATCGGGCCGACAGTGCTGAGGGACTGGCCCTGGTTCGCGGCAGTGACGTGAGCGGCGCGGCGGTGGATGAGCTCCTGGGTGAGCTGAACGAGTCGTCCTGGGTATCCTTGAGCGTCGGGGACCTTTCCGGTGACGCCTCGGTGGACGTCGACGGGCCGGCCGGTCTCATTCGAGGGCGTTGAGGTGAGGGCAGTGCAGACTGACGCGGACTCAGGGGTGATCAGGGAAGCCCATGCTGAGGAATTGGCTGACGTCCTTGATCTTCAGAAGAGGGCGTTCACGGCTGTGGCCGAGCGCGTTGGCACGATGGAGATCGCACCCCTGACCCAGACGATGCCCGACATCGTCCGTGAGTTCGAGAGCGGGATCATGCTCGTCTGTGAGCATGATGGCCGCATCGTCGGCTCGGTGCGGGCTCACGTTCATGAATCGGTGGCCCACGTTGGTCGGTCGATCGTCGATCCGAGCTGGCAATGCCGCGGGATCGGGACACGTCTCATGAAAGCGCTCGAGAACCGTGTCGAGGGTTGCACCTCGTACGAACTGTTCACCGGAGAGGAGTTCCCGGAGGTGGTCCGTCTCTACGAGGCCTTGGGATATCGCGTGACGGGCACCGTGACCATGGATTCGGCGCCCATGGTCATGATGTCCAAGCCTTCCGCCGGGTAGCGACAGGAAACGGGCCCGGAAAGCCGTTGAGGCCTCTGCACGGGGCCGATCTCGGTGAGCACGGTCTTCGGCCTCCTGCCGTTGCCCATGTTCACCGCGATCGGGGTCTCGCCGTGCTCATGGCCCAAGTGCTCGGTCAGCTCCGCCTCGAGCGCTGTCTCCAGCATGTTCTTGGTGAGCTGGTTCAACAGCCCGCCCGGGCCGACCAGGCTCACGCCCTGCTCCCTGGCCCGGGCGAGCAACCGTTCGGCGAGTTGTTTCTGATCGACGATCTCTCCGGTCACCGGATCGACCAGCCCTTCCGTTGCCTCGGTCGTGGACTCTGACACGGCCGTCTCCTCTCCGATCAGGCAGGACCCCCACACACCGTTTCCCTTACAGCCCCCGTCACAACCCGAGCGGAGCTTGTGAGGCGAGGAAGTCCCTTCAGCCCATCGTCAGGGCATACGCGAGGAAGGCCCGTCCGGCCTTTGTCGGAGCCCATTGGAAGTCGCCATGGCATCGGGCCAGAACCCCGCAGCGGCGAAGGACCTCCAAGGTCAGCACAGCGTGCTGGAGGATGTCGTCGATGCTGTCCTGCGGGGGAGCGGGCGCCCACCATCCGAAAGGACCGGCGGCATGCGCGGCACCGAGCCTGGCGTAGGCGGCGGCATGGGCGCCGAGATCGGGCATAGTGGCTTCGTCGTCCCCGGCGATTGGCCGGCCGGCGAGGTCGAGCATGACGAGCATCCCGGCGACGGACTCGAGTCTCCTGCGGTTACTGCTACTGCCCGTGCCCACGGGAAGCCGGGAGGCGAGCAGCTCGACGATGCCCTCCGGGATGTCGGCGTTCACCAGCGCCGACTTGACCGGCACCAGCCGGTTCGACCGGACTCGGACCAGCCGCATCACCGTCAGCGCCTCGCGGAAGTACAGGATCGGCGCCGTCTGGTTCTCCCTGTTGAGGGTGCCGATCCACTCCTCGCCGATTCGTAGCCGTTCGCTGAGCGCGGCGACATCCCTGGGACGCAGATATCCCGCAGAGGTCAGAGGGACGCCCTCGCCGATGACGTCGAGGAACTGGCGCACGGGCTCGGACAGGGACACGCAGGCCTCGTGGTCGAGGGCAGGGGCGTCGTCCAGCCTCGCATCGAGAATCATCTGGGCCAGGGCGGAGCGCCCCGAATGAACCGACTCGGCGACCAGATTGAGAAGGTCCGGACGGACCCGTAGCACGGCAGGGTCGAGCACTGGTTCGGAAGCGGTGGGCGACCGGCGGGATGCCGGGCCGGTGTCACCGCTCATCGGTACCTGGTCGAGCATCTTCTGTGCGGCTTCGGCGTTGAAGACGAGTAGTTCATCCCGCGCCTTCCCCAGATCGCTGCCCAGCACGTGGGTGAGGAATTCTTCCGCGTCCTCCGGCACGTTGTGCCCACCGAGTTTGCCCTGCAGGATCGCGAGGAGCATGGACCGGCCTCCGACACCGCCGCAGTCCTCCGGCGTCACGCCGCCCTCGCCGCGTAGAAGTTCGGCACGATCGATCCTCCCGGGGCGTTCGTCGACGATGCTCAGGCGGTGCTCCCAGTCATCCCCGAAGTCGTACAGGTATGTCGCAACGGACCGGTGGGAGGGCAGGATGTCGATGAGCGATGCCGAGGCCTCGTCGAGTTCGCGGCCGGGCTCCTCGACGAACGGCACCCACGTCGGTGCTGCGCCCCAGAAACCGGAGCCCCGGGCGAAGCCGTGAAGATGAGCATCCTCCCAACCCATCACCGACTGGATGACGTCGTGCAGGAGGGGCAACGGCAGGTCTACGGGCAGCAGGACCTCGCGCCAGACCTTCGGTTCCGCGTCGACGAGTTCAATCCGAACGGCGACGGTGCGATCAGCGTCCATTGGACCAATGTGCCCGGGTTCGCCGTTCCGGGCAAGAGCCAATTCCCCGCGACCCGCCCGGGGAGGCCCCGGAGGGGAGTCCGTGCGATGTGACGGTTCCCCTCCGGGGTCTCGTGTCCCGGCTCAGACCTCCAACAGCACCTTGATGGCGCGGCGCTCGTCCATCGCCTGGTAGCCCTCGGCGGCCTGCTCGAGTGGCAGGCGCAGCGTGAAGACCTTGCCGGGGTTGATCTCCTTCTTCAGGATCCGGTCGATCAGGTCGGGCAGGAAGCGGCGCACGGGTGCGGGGCCGCCGTGCAGGTGCACCTCGGAGAAGAACAGGGTGCCGCCGTCGATCTGCTGGTCGTGGCTGACGCCGACGAAGCCGACGTGCCCGCCGGGGCGGCAGGACGCGATGGCCTGGTCCATCGAGACCTGGTTGCCGACCGCCTCGACGACGCCGTGCGCGCCCAGCCCGCCGGTCAGCTCCTTGACCTTGGCCGCGCCCTCCTCGCCGCGTTCGGCGATGACGACGTCGGCGCCGAACTCGCGCGCCAGCGCGGCGCGGTCCTCGTGACGGGAGAAGGCGATGACCTGCTCGCTGCCGAGCGCCTTCGCGGCGAGCACCGCGGACAGGCCCACCGCGCCGTCACCGACGACGGCGACCGTCTTGCCGGGGCCGGCCTCGGCGGCGACCGCGCCGAACCAGCCCGTGCCGAGCACGTCGGAGGCCGCCAGCAGGGAGGCGAGGATCTCCGGGTCCTCGGGCCTGCCGCCCGGGACGACGACGAGTGTGCCGTCGGCCTGGGGCACGCGGGTGTACTGGGCCTGCGTGTCCCCCATGAAGCCGCCGTTGACGCAGCGGGACGGGTAGCCGGAGGCGCAGATCTCGCAGGTGTTATCGGACAGGCAGAAGGAGCCGACGACGAAGTCGCCGACCTTGACGTTCTTCACGTCGGAGCCGATCTCGACGACGGTGCCGATGTACTCGTGGCCCATGGGGGACTCCTCGACGGGCTGGAGCCCGCGGTAGGGCCACAGGTCTGAGCCGCAGATGCAGGCGATCTCGACCTTGAGGATGGCGTCGGTCGGGTCGATGACGTGCGGGACCGGCCGGTCCTCGACCGTCACGTCGCCCGGGGCATGCAGGATGACGCCGCGCATGGTCTCGTCCATGTGGTGATCTCCTCTGCTCATGGATACGGGGCATGTCACCCCGGACAAGGGGTGACAGTGTCCAGATTAGGTCTCGTGCGCAAGGAATCCGGCATCCGCCGGGCGCGGGGGCGCCGGGCGTGTGGCGTGTGCTCGTTCACTCCTGCACGCGCAGCGCCTCGCCCAGCGGGATCCGGCGCACGTGGAGCAGGTGCAGTCCGGCCACCAGCAGGTAGATGCCGAAGGCGATGGCGATCTCCTCGGCCACCATGGCTGCGGGCACGGTGAGCACGAAGTTCGCGTCGTAGCCGATGAAGACGCGGGCGGCGCCCCACTTCAGGGCGCTGAGGGTGAGCGCCGGGCTCAGCAGCAGGGAGGCCGCGACGGTCAGTGTCACCGTGCGCACGTAGACGGCCGAGATCTCGCCGTCGTGGTGGCCGAGCACCTTGAGCAGCGAGATCGTGCGCGCGCCCCGGTCGATGACCGTCTTCGTCAGCAGGTGGACGACGATGAGGAAGACGAGGATCGCCAGGAAGGTCGCCATGCGCAGGACCGCTGAGAGGGACGTGGAGATCTGGTCCGCGGCGGTGCGCACGTCCTGCTCCGTCGTGGTGCTGGCCACGGAGCCCCCCGGCAGTTCGAGTGCGGTGTCGGACAGATAGCCGTTGAAGGAGCCGGCGTCGAGCCCGAGCATCCCGTTGAGGGTCTCGCGGGACAGGTAGACGCGCACGTCCGTGCTGTTGCCCCAGGTGCCCGCGATGGTGAGCCGGTGCTCCTGCCGGGTGTACTCGTCGGTGAGGGTGAGCACCTCGCCCACCTCGACATCGGTCTTGTCCTGCAGGCCGGCGCCGACGACGACGCGCCCGCCGGACACGTCGAGCCCGTCGAGGTGGCTCGAGTCCTCGTCGACGCCGAGGAGCTGCACGTCCATCGGGCCGGCGTCCCAGCGGCGCTCGACCTGCAGGACGGTCGTTGTGAGGCGCTCGGCCTGCGCGGCCGCCGGATCGGTGCTCGTCGGCTCGACCGGGGCGGTCAGCGTGTAGGCGTAGGCGGCGGGCAGATTGGCGATGGTGTCCTCGGTGTAGTTGTCGACGACCGGCAGGAAGGCCAGGCCGGCCGTGAGCAGGAAGCTGGACAGGACGATGCCGACGAAGAGCGTGGCGAAGGCGGCCCTGGCCTGCAGCAGCAGGCGCAGACGGAATCTGATGCGGAAGGGCAGGCGCGCGGGCAGGTGCACCGCGCGATGCCCGCGGCGGTTGTGCTCGTGGCGCAGGAATTGCAGCGGGGTGCGGCGCAGCGCTCTGGTCAGTCCCAGGGCGGTGATGCCGATGAGCAGACCCAGCGGCAGCACCGTCGTGAGCAGGAGGGCCCGCACCGAGAAGCTCGCCGTATAGGGCGGCAGGCTGTACATGTCGTAGTAGATGTGCCGCATAGGGGCGACCAGCGCCGTGTGGCCGAGGGCGTTGCCGGCGAGGCAGGCGGTGGCGCCGACGAGCGCGGGCAGCGCCAGATAGTGGCGCAGCAGCTCGCCGCTGCGCCAGCCGGAGGCCAGCAGCGTGCCGATCACCGAGCTCTCTGCCTCGATCGCCGCCGAGGTGATGACGACGACGATGAAGGCGACCACGACGATGAGGACGACGATCAGCCAGGTGATGAAGAACGAGTCGTGGCTGACGTCGTCGGTGCCGTAGTTGATGGCCAGGTTGTCGCCGGAGTCGATGAGCGAGCCGACCCGCGCCCCGGCGGCGATGAGCCGGCCGGCCGCGTCGGTCTCGACGTCGCGGCGCTCGCCGGCGGTCAGGGTGCCGTCCCCGTCGGTGAGCGCCGAGCCGTCCAGGCCGGTGCGTGCGGTGGTATCGGCGGCCAGGGCCGGGTCGAGGAAGAAGGAATAGGTGAAGGCGGTCGAGACGCCGGGCCCGGCGTCGGGGCTGGTCAGGCGCGCCCAGCCCTCGGCTGTCAGGGTGCCCACGCCGAAGGTGAGCGTGTTCATGACGATCCCGGAGTTCGTCTGGAAGAGGGCCATGTAGTCGGGCAGGGTGACGATGCCGCAGATCCGGTAGCCCAGGCCCGCGACCGTGACGGTGTCGCCGACGCCGAGGCGGTGCGCCCGGGCGAAGGTCGCGTCGAGGGCGAGCTCGTCACCGGCGGCGGGCATCGCCCCCTCGTGGAGCGCCACCAGGTCGAAGCCCTCGCGCGGCATGTGCAGGCGCAGGGTGACCTGAGCGTCCGGGTCCTGGCCGTCGGCGAGGTGGGCCTCGTCCACGGCCAACGGCGCGTCGTGGGAGAAGTTCTCGTGCACCTGGAAGCCGGCGTCGGCGAGCGCCCCGGCCTGCTCGCCGGTGAGGGCCGCGGCCGTGGTGACGCGCCCGTCCTCGACGGCGTAGTCCTCGTCGACCGTGTCCGTGATCGCCTCGATGGAGGCCGTCGCGGACAGATAGCCGGTACCGAGGGCGCAGACGGTGAACAGGAGGAGAAAGATCGCCGCGTAGCGGCCGGCGTTCGCGCGCAGCTGCCGGGGCAGGCGGTGCCGCAGCGGTTGGCGGGGGCGGCGGACGGTGGGCTCTGCCCATGGCGCTCACCACTCGAGCTCGGCCGCGGGAACCGGGCGCTCGTTCACCACGTCCTGCACCAGGCGGCCGTCGCGCAGCCGCAGGATGCGGTGGGCCATGCGGCCGATCGCGTCGTTGTGGGTGACGATGACGGTGGTGCAGCCGTGCTCGCGGTTGACCCGCTCGAGGACGCCGAGCACCTCCTTGCTCGTCTCGTAGTCGAGGGCGCCGGTGGGTTCGTCGCACAGCAACAGGCCGGGTTTCTTGACCAGGGCCCGGCCGATGGCGCAGCGCTGCTGCTGGCCGCCGGAGACCTGCCGGGGCAGCTTGTCGCGGTGCCCCCACAGGCCCAGGCCGCGCAGCAGCTCGTCGACGTCGAGCGGATCGGGTACCAGGCAGGCGCAGGCCTCGATGTTCTCGCGCACCGTGAGATCGGGGATCAGATTGTAGAACTGGAAGACGAAGCCGAGCTCGCGGCGCCGGTAGGCCACCAGGCGGCGCCCGGCCAGCGCGGTGACCTCCTCGCCGTTCACCTCGATCGTCCCGGCCTCGGCCGGTTCCAGGCCGCCCACGAGGTTGAGGAAGGTGGACTTGCCCGAACCGGAGGGGCCCAGTAGCACGCAGATCTCGCCGCGGTACAGGCTCAGGGTGACCTCGCTGAGCACCGTGACGCGGGACTCGTCCTGCCCGAAGCACTTCGTCAGCTGCTCGACGCGGATGAAGGGTGTGGGAGAGGAGGCGGGATGGGGCGTGCCGGGCATGAAACCCTCCTTGACTCAGGGTTTTCCGAGCCTATTCCCCGAGCCCGTGTCGAGGACAGCCCCCTTGTGCGGCTTTTTCCTGCCGCTCCGGCCCCTCCCGCTCGTCGACGTCCTCCCCCTTCTGCGGACGCCGTGCCTGTCCCGGTACCGCGCGCACCGCGTGGTGCACGTAGCTGGGGCATTGGGCAGTGCAAACCTGTTCGCTCATCACCGCACGCGCGTGTGGTGCACACATCCGCGGCGTTCGAGGGGAGGGGGAGACGGCGACGAGCGGGGACAACGGGGTGAGGACGTCCCGGTCTCATTCGTCGAGGGGCCCGGTGCCGAGTGCGAGCCTGCCGGCGATGGCCTCGAGGGCCTCGGTCTCGTCGAGGCCGTCGGCGAGCACCAGCACCTCGTCGCCCCGGCGGGCGCCGAGGGCCAGGACCTTGAGCTGGCTGGTGAGCGAGGCCCGTTTACCGCGGCAGCTCAGCCACAGCGACGACTCGAACTGCTCGGCGGCGCGGGCCAGGAGGGCCGCCATCCGGGCGTGAAGGCCCAAGGGGTCGCTGATGGTGACGGTCCGGCTGATCACGGTCTCAGTTCTCGATCGAGATCGTCGAGCCGATGCTCAGCGCGGGGGACCGGCCCTGCACGTGCAGGGTGCCCTCCAGCTGGGCCTGGGCTGCGCCGTCGAAGGCGACCGTGATGTGGCCCAGACCGTCCAGGTTCTTGCGGACGAGGTTGCCGACCGCGGTGACCGGGAAGGCGACGCCGTCGATGACGAGCCGGGCGCCGGGCTTGATGTCGTCGCTCGACTGGTTCATGTCGATGGTGAAGCAGAACTCGGCGAGCGAGGCGGGGGCGCCGTCGCCGAACAGCACGTACAAGCCCTGGTCGGCGAAGGAGGCGGCCTCTGGACCGATGCCCCTGACGGTGGTTTTGTAGATCTGAGCCATGTCGGTCTCCTGATGGATGTGGTTGTGTTCGTCGTGGGGGTGCGTGAGGCGGGCGGATCGGACGAGCCGTCCCCGGTGCAGCGCAGAGGTGCCCGCACAAGGACCGGTGGTGCTGCCAGAGCGGTCGTCTTCCCGGCCGCAGGAGCGGCGCGCGGCTGCGGCGACCCCGCCCGGTTGCCGCATTCCCCGGCGCATGGGCGAGTGGCGCCGGGGAATGGCGGATGCGGCAGCGGGGATCAGGTGGTGCTGTACAGGCCGATGGATGCCAGCCAGGCCACGGCGACGCGCGGGACGCCGTTGACGAACCGGGAGTAGAGCACCGCGGGGACACCGACCTCGACCGTCTCCGCCTCGGCCTCGGCCAGACCCAGGGCGACCGGGATGAAGTCGCAGCCGTTCTGCGTGTTGATGGCGAACAGGGCCGGCAGCGCCAGGCTCGGGCTGACCGCGCCCTTGCCGATCTCGACGCCGATGAGCGTGCCGATGACCTGGCCGATGACGGCGCCGGGGCCGAGCAGCGGCGACAGGAACGGCAGCGAGCAGATGAAGCCGAGGATGAGCAGGCCGGGGCCCGAACCGACCAGCGGCGAGAGGGTCTGGGAGATCCAGTTGCCCAGGCCGGAGGCCTGGATGATGCCGATGAGCATGGCGACGAAACCCATGAACGGCAGGATCGTCGTGATCATCGTCTGGATGGCGTCACGGCCGGCCTGGTAGAAGATGGCGATGATCTTGCCCGCGCCCAGGCCGATCTTCTCCAGCAGGTTCTTGTTCTTCTTCTTGGCCAGTGTCTCGGAGACCTTCATGTCGGACGAGTAGTGCACGGTGTCGTCGGCCTCTGCCTCGGCCGCCGTGCTCTCGGCGTCCCGGGCGCCCGACTCTGCCGTACCGGCCGCGGCGGCCGCCCCTGCGGCGACACCGGCCGGCACCGCGTCCGGCTCGGCGAGACTGACCTGGTCGGGACCGACGGCCGAGACGTAGATGGCCTCGTTGATGAACTGGGCCAGCGGGCCGGCCTTGCCGGTCGGCATGACGTTGACGGTGGGGATGCCCTTCTTCGGGTAGAGGCCGCAGCGCAGCGTGCCGCCGCAGTCGATGACGGCGACCGCGATCTCCTCGTCCGGGACCGTGGTGTTGAAGCCGTTGACCGACTCCATTCCCGACAGCTCCTCCATCTTCTCGACGACCACGGGCTTGGAGCCGCCGCCGACGATGTAGACGATCTTGTTTCTCGTGCCCTCGGCCTTGATGGTGAGGGGGCCGCCGTAACCGGAGCTGCCGCGCGTGACGGTGAGTGCGTGGTACGTCATGGAAATCCTCCTCGTTCAGGCGGTCTTCAGTTCGCGGCTGAGTCGGACGCCCTGCTGCTTCTCGACCCAGCGGGTGATGAAATCGGTGCTCCAGCCGCCGACGAAGTTCATGACGAGGCCGACGAGCAGATAGCGGATGGCCAGCGGCGTGGTGGGCAGCCCCAGCTCGGTGATGCCATTGGCGATGCCGAGCCAGATGAACAGCTCACCGGGGTTGATGTGCGGGAACACGCCGTTGCTCGTGTGGCAGAACTGCATGCCGGCCGCCGCGTACGACGGCTTGTAGAACTCGGGCAGGAAACGGCCGAGCGACAGGGCCATCGGGTTGGCCAGCATGAAGGCGCCCAGGAACGGCAGGAGCATGTAGCGGCTGACGGGGTTGCCCGAGGCGTGGCGGGCCAGGGAGTTGATGCGGTCCTGGCCGATCATGCCGATGAGGGAGTTCATGAAGATGAGCAGGACGAGGACGAGGGGAACGGTCGTGCTCATCCAGCCGATGAAGGTCTCGGCGCCTTGCTGGAACAGGCCGATGAACCATTCGGCCGCCCTGACGATGATGTTCATGAAGTCACTCCTTCCAGTTGAGTGAGTCGGGTTGACCTCACGGCCGTCCTGGTGGCCGTGACGACGTGGGTTGCGGCAGGCCGTGCCGGGACGGCGGTGACCTGCTTCTTCTTCGCGGGCCCGCCGCCGGGGGCGCGCCGTGGGGCCGGGCGCGCCGTGGGGCCGGGCAGTCTGGCAAGGAGACGTCCGAGCGGGCTCAGCGGTTCGGCGGGAACGCCGCCGTTCTGGACGGTGACCCAGTTGCTCTGGGCGTTCTCGACGGCGAGTCGCAGGCCCTTCGGGCAGCGTCGCAGCGAGCCCGGGTCGAGGTCGGCGATGTGCTGCCCGGTGATCTGGGCCAGCGGCTTGAACCGGGCCAGTACGGTCAGGCCGGACATCACCCGGGCGTCGACGATGGTGCCGTCCTCGTCGAGCAGCAGCATGGCGATGGCGCCGGCGCTCAGCGCGTTCCTGCGTTTGCCGATCGCCACCTTGCCGCGCCTGCGCAGCGCGGCGTAGGACGTCGAGAAGTCCTTCATCTGCACCGTTGAGAAGTACATCTGGCCCAGGTAGGCCACGCCGAGTGCGGTGAGGAGGAACCAGAAGTTCATGTCAGCTCTCCTTGAGGTGGGCCGGGTTGTTGGTCATGTAGAAGAAGAACTGCTCGTACGAGGTGAAGCGGCCGATCCGGTCCAGGCCGGCCCGGTCGGTCGCCAGCCGGATCACCTCGTCGTAGATGTCGACGAGCAGCGTGTCGTCGTATTCGTTCTTGTCGGGCACACCGAGCAGGACGACCAGACGCAGGCCGTCCTCGCCCGTCGCGCGGGGGACGACGCCGATCGCTAGGACGATCCGGTCCGCATCGCCGGGCAGGGTCGCGTGGGGGAAGGCCACCTCGGGACTGATGAGCATGGTGGCCCGCTCCTGGCGTTCGCGGATGCGTGCGCCGAACTCGGCTGTCAGCCGGCCGGAGGCGACGAGCCGGTCGAGCATCACCTCGAGCAGTTCCTCGTAGCCCAGGGTGGGGTCGAGCACCATGAACCGCTCGCTGGTGAGCAGGCCGGCCAGCAGCGAGCGGGTGCCGGCTCCGAGCATCACCTGGACGCCCCGGTCGAAGCGCAGCCGGTTGATGTGGCGCAGCAGCTCGTCGCGGTCGAAGACCTCGGCCAGCCGGATCATCGGCGTCGAGGTGCGCAGCGGCCGGGTGGTCGTGGTGATGACGAGGTCGAAACCGTCCAGCACGTCCTCGGCCGCCTCGTCCAGGCTGAGCAGCGTGTACTGGGTGGAGCCGGCCATCACCTTCGCCAGTTCCAGCTGCACCAGCCGGGCCGAGACCCCGCCGCCGTGGGTCACCACGCCGACCCGGTAGGCCGGTGTGGTGAGGGTGCGATGCTCCTCGATGAAGACCTGGAAGTAGCCGGTGAGGAGCTGTTTCTCGTCGTCAGCGACGCGTAGGCGGAGTTCGCGGTCGATGACCTGCGCGGCGATGGTGGCCATCTGGTAGGCCACCGGGTAGGCGCTGCGCAGCTCGGTGAGCGGCCCGGAGGGAATGCGGATGCCGAAGCGCAGCCGGTTGATCATGAAACTCAGGTGGTGGGCGAAGTTCGTCAGCATCGCCGAGGCCGGGATCTCGATGCCCATCTGGGCGGCGATCTCGGACAGGATCTCCTCCAGCAGCGGACGGATCTCGGCGGAGGCGGGGAAGCGCTTCAGTCGTCGCCGGTCGTGCGGCGTGTGCATGCCGATGACGGGCAGCGTCATGAAGATGGCCTCGTTGTCGTCGACCGGCAGCTGCAGCGCCTCGCTCACCGCTGCGGCGAGCTGGGTGCCGAAGGCGTAGGCGCTGTCCTGGCGGACGGCCTCGTAGTCGTCGGGCAGGGCGCCGAGCGGGTGGCCGGTGAGCATGCGGTCGAGCATCACCGTGTACCAGCGGGTGATCTCCTGGGCGGCCAGGATCGAGACCTGGTACTCGGCGGCGATACGGTCGACGAGGTCGAGCAGGGGCTCGTCGACCGGATAGCCGGAGTACACAGCCGGGTAGTGGTGGTCGAGGATGTACAGCCGGCGGCTCAGCTCGTCGCCGTGCCATGTCAGGCCCCGGCTGGGGCGCCCGACGATGGTGATGCCGTAAGCGGCGCTGCGTTCGCGCAGGGTACCCAGGTCGTTGAGGACGGTGGAGCGGCTCACCGACATCTCGCGTGCGAGGTCGTCGACGAGGACGGGGCCGGTGGCGCGGGCGAGGCGGGCGATGATGTGGCCGCCGCGGGTGCTGGGGTCGTTGAACGAGGCGGAGTCGTCGACGAGTTCGGCGCGCAGCTGCGCATAGCGGTCATGGTCGATCACCCACAGGCGGTAGCGTCCCTGGTCGAGCCGCACCTGGGCGACCTTTCCGAGGACGGCGTTCAGCTCGTGGACGTCGTTCGTGATCGTCTTCGCGCCGACCCCGAGACGGTCCTGGAGCGCCTCGGAGTCGGCCGAGAGATGCCGTTCCAGCTGGAGGAGGATCTCTGCTCGTCTGTTCACTGTGCACCTGCCCGGTGAGGATGATGCGGCATTGCAGTGTCGGGGTCCGTGCCGGCCGGCGGTGCCCGGCACGGGCCAGTGGTTGTCCTGTCAGCCGTGCGATTTTCCGCCGGTGATGGTGACGGTCGTGCCCGTGATGTAGGAGGACCGGTCGGAAGCGAGGAAGCACACGACGTCGGCGATCTCGTCGAGCGTTCCGGGGCGGCCCAGCGGGATGGACTTGCTGTAGTCGGGCGACAGCTGGTCGACGGTCGTGTTGCGCGTGTAGGCGAGTGCCTCATTGTAGGCGGGGCTGCGCAGACCGGTCGGTTCGAGGATGCCGGGTGCAGCGCCGACGACGCGGATGCCCAGCGGGCCGAGTTCCTTGGCCCACGACAGCGTGAAACCGTTGAGGGCGCCCTTGGTCGCCGAGTACACCGACTGGCCCTTCGAGCCCTCGGACCCGGCCTCGGACGTGATGTTGATGACGATGCCCCTGCCCGCCTTGATGAGGCGGCGGGCCACGGCCTGGGTCATGAGGAACGCGCCCTTGACGTTCACGTTGACCATGAAGTCGAATGCCTTCTCGTCCAGCTCGTACTGCGGGGCCTCGCCCCTGGCGTCGACGAGCAGCCGCGGCTGGTTGACGCCGGCGTTGTTGACCAGGACGTCGATCTGGCCGAAGTGCTCCTCGACCGCGGCGACCGCGGCCTCGACCGCTGCCGCGTCGGTGACGTCGACGCTCACGTTGAACACGCCGCTGTCCTCGTCGACCCCGTCGGTGACGGTCAGGTCGAGGCAGGCGACCCGGGCGCCGGTGGCGCGCAGGCCGTCGACGATGTGCTTGCCGATGCCGGAGTTCCCTCCGGTGACGATGACGACTCGGTCATCGAGTTCCAGCCACGTGTTCGTCATGGATGGCTCCGTTCCAACTGCTGCTCGGGTGGTGACGGATTCGACGGTATGGTCTGTGTCAGGCGTTGTGAACGGCTTGTTCTGCCGTCGCTTTTCCGGTTCTCGGAAAAAGACCGGACCAATAGCCACCCCGGTGCCGGCTGGCGCATCATTTCATTGTGCAACCCCATGTCAGAGGGCTGTTGGAGACTTCATGGGGGTGGGGGATGCGCGTCGCCGGACGACACGACGGGGCCCGCGGCGGGTGATAGGACTGAATCGTTCTCGGATATTGAACCGAGCCTCACGACAGCACGTTCCCGCCGCAACGAAGGATTCCGCCATGACCACGCCTGTGCCGCTCGGGTTCTACATCGACTCCGCCGATACGGCGGTCCACGAGAAGTGGCTGCCCACCGGGGTCTTCCGCGGCGTCACGACGAACCCGACCCTGCTGAGGGACGCCGCCGTGCGCCTGGCCGACGTGCCGACGTTGTACGCCAGGTCGCGTGAGCTCGGTGCCTCCGAGTTCTTCGTCCAGACCTGGGGCGCCGGCGCCGAGGAGCTGTACGCCCACGCCCAGCGAATTCGCGCCATGGCACCCGAGGCGATCATCAAGGTGCCCACCACCGCCCCCGGCGCGCAGGCGGCGTTCCGGCTGCGGGCGGCCGGGGTCCCGGTGCTCATGACGGCGGTCTACTCGGCCGGGCAGGCGCTCGTCGCTGCCGCGCTGGGCGCCGAGTACGTCGCCCCCTACTTCAACCGGATGTTCCTGGCCGGCCGCGACGCCGCAGCCGAGATCTCCCACATGACCAGCGCCATCGCCCAGGACGGCTCGGGCCCGCTCGTCGTCGCCGCCTCCATCAAGTCGGCCCAGCACGTCGTCGCCCTCGCCGGCCTGGGGGTGCGCCGCTTCACCATCTCGCCCGAGGTCATCGCCGAGCTGTTCACCGACGAACTCGCGGCCGCCGCCGTCGAGGCCTTCGAGACCCACATGACCGACGTGCTCTGATACCGGGCTACCCGTGTGCGCGTCGGGGTGAGCATCCCAAGCAGTTCGGTGAACGTCACCCCCCGGAGGCTGCCCGTGTGCGCATCGGGGTGAGCTCAGACGGCCCCGGCGTGATTGTGACCAGGGGAGGCTGCCCGTGTGTACATCGGGGTGAGCCCGGCCGGGTCGGGAAGCGGAAGATGTCGCTCGAATTCGGCTGACGTTGTGACGTATACATCGTTTACCATGTATACATGGCTTCCGGTCTTGGGTCCCCGATCTCGGTTCGCGTGTCAGATGAGGTGAAGGAGCGCATCGCAGCGATTGCCCGTGCGACGCGCCGCAGTCAGGGTGACGTCGTGCGTGAACTGTTGGAACGCGACCTCGACGCCTTGGAATGGGAACTGCGCATCGCCGAGCGGGCTGCTGCCCATCGGTCAGGGCAGGCCGAAACGATCTCGGCTCGCAGGGTTGACGAGGAACTCGGTTTTGATGACGAGCCGGCCGCTGACGCTCTGGACTCCGTCTCGTGACGCAGTGGCAGCTCGAGTACGACCCACATGTCGTGCGCTGGTTGCGAAAGGCCGACCGGCAGACGGCTCGCCGCATTCGTGACGCTCTCACCGCCATCATCAGGACAGGCAACCCACGGATACGGGGTAAGGCGCTCACTGGGAGGCTGGCTGGTCTGTGGCGATACCGAGTGGGTGACTACCGGTTGATCTGTGACATCCGCGACACCGAACTCATCGTGCTCGTCCTCGACGTCGGCGCCCGGGACCACATTTACGACAGGTGAGTTCGGAGGGATGCGACATGGCGTTGGTGCTTCGGCCAGGTGATGCCTGCTGGGCCCGTGGCTGGGTCGTGGCCGAGGGAGGAGTGCTTCGGTTGAAGGCCTTTCCTGATGACAATCATGAGGGCATCGCTGTCATGGGGACAGGTGAGGTTGACCCCGGTGTGCGGTATGACATCAGCGGCCGGTGGACGGGGGGACGGGGTGCTCGTCGAGGAGCTTGTGCCAGCCCTGCATCAGGACCCCGACGGGATCGACGAGCGGGCCTTGGAATGGTGCCACGCGAAGGGGCCGGCCAGCCCCGTCACGGCGCGAAAGATGGAGTCGCTGGAGCGATGCCCTCGAACCATACGTCGTCATGGTGATGGGATCGGGCGGTGATCCGGTCCCGGGCGAGCCGTACGCCTGGCCCGCGGTCGAGTTCATCATCCTCACGCGGTGGGCCGAGGAGTTCCTCCCGCTCGCGCAGGAGGCGCACCCCGACGCCGTCCGGTTCGCCCTGCTCGTCAGCGCGGACCAAGACGAACTCATCGACTGAGCACCCCGAGCCCGCCCGGTCGCCGAGGCCCCGCTTCTCCGGGCAGTGGGATCGTGGATGACTCGGGGCGGGCAGGCCGGGTCCTGGCGGGCGGCTGCCGTTGGGTCGTCCGCGGTGCCGGTTTACAGCCGTACCGGGTACTCGGGGCGCGGCACCTCGGGGGTGATGGTGCCGGCGACGAAGATGTCGTACCAGAGCATGAAGCAGACGATCGTCCACACCCGGCGGGAGTGGTCGGCGACCCCGGCGCGGTGCTCGTCCAGCAGCGTCATGGCCGCCTTCGGGTCGATGAACTCGTCGGTGGGGGAGTTCGTGATGATGTCGCGCGCCCAGGCGTAGGAGTCGCCCTTGAGGTAGACGCGGGTCGGCACCGGGAAGCCGAGCTTGCGGCGGTGCAGCACGTGGGCCGGCACGATCCGCTCCAGGGCCTTGCGCATGGCGTACTTCGTGGTGTTCTCGGCCAGCTTCTCGCTCATCGGGATGTGCCGGGCCACCTCGAAGACCTCCTTGTCGAGGAACGGCACCCGCAGCTCCAGCGAGTTCGCCATCGTCATCCGGTCGGCCTTGACGAGGATGTCGCCGCGCAGCCAGCTGAACAGGTCGACGTGCTGCATGCGCTGCACCGGGTCCCATCCCTGCGAGAGCGCGTAGGCGGGGTCGGTGACGTCGTGGAAACTGATCGACGGGTCGTAGCTGCGCAGCAGGCCCGGCAGCTGGTCCTCGCGGAAGATGCGGGCGTTGCCGTAGTAGCGGTCCTCCAGCCGCAGGGCGCCGCGCCGCAGCATGTCCTTGCCGCGCATGCCGTTCGGCAGCACCCGGCTGACCGCCCCGAGGCCGCGGCGCAGGGCGCCGGGCAGCCTCTCGAACGGGGCCAGCGAGACCGGCTCGTGGTAGATCGTGTAGCCGCCGAAGAACTCGTCGGCGCCCTCGCCCGACAGCACCACCTTGACGTGCTTGCGGGCCTCGTTCGCGACGAAGTACAGCGGCACCAGGGCCGGGTCGGCGACCGGGTCGTCGAGGTACCAGATGATGAGCGGCAGGGTCTTGGTGAGTTCCTCCTCGGTGACCCAGCGGGTGACGTGCTCGACGCCGATGGCCTTCGCCGACTCGTCGGCGACGTCGTTCTCCGAGTAACCCTCGGCCTTGAACGCGGCGGTGAAGGTGAGCAGGTCGGGGTTGTAACGCTTGGCCAGGGCGGCGATCGCCGTCGAGTCGATACCGCTGGACAGGAACGAGCCGACCGTCACGTCGGCGCGCATGTGCTTGGCGACCGAGTCGTCGAGCACGGCGGCGATCCGGTCGTAGAGGTCCTCCTGGGCCTGGACGCCGACGACCGGCTTGGAGTCGAAGACGGGGTGGAAGTAGCGGGTCTGCTCGAAGCGGCCGTCCTCGATAGTGAAGGAGCAGCCGGACTCGATCTTGGTGAGCCTGGCGTCCAGGGACTCCGGCTCGGGCGCGTACTGCAGGACGAGGTAGTGCTGCAGGGCGCGGGTGTTCACCTCGGCCGTGCCGGTGAGTTCGCGCAGGCTCTTGGCCTCGGAGCTGAACGCGAAACCGTCCTCGGTGGTGGCGGTGTACAGCGGCTTGATGCCGAACCAGTCGCGGGCGCCGAAGGCCTTCTGCTCCTTGGTGTCCCAGATGACGAAGGCGAACATGCCCCGCAGCCTGGAGACCCAGGCGGCGCCGTGGTAGTGGTAGCCGGCGACGATGGCCTCGCCGTCGCCCTCGGTGCGGAAGAGGGCGCCGTCGTCGGCGGCCAGCTCGGCGCGCAGCTCCAGGTAGTTGTAGATCTCGCCGTTGAAGACCATCCAGTAGCGGTCCGGTTCCTCGGGGGTGCCCCAGCACAGCGGCTGCCCGGAGTTCTCGATGTCGATGATCGACAGCCGGTTGAAGCCCATCACGACTCGGTCGTCGTGCCAGACCTCGGTGTCATCGGGGCCGCGGTGGCGCTGCTGGACCATTCCCGCCCGCACCTGCTCGACGCGCTCGGTGCGCAGGGTGCCGGTGGAGATGAACGTCATGAAACCGCACACGAGATGACTGCCTTCCTGCCGGGTCCGCGGCATCGGGGAGGAGGCCGCTTCCCCAAGTATGGCCGATGCGGGCGGCCGCTGCGGGCCCGATGCTGCCGGGCGGCCTTCGGGGCATGGCCCTGGACCGGGCCCCTCGCGCCCCGCCGGTGCCCCGTCGGCAGTGACGACATTCAAGTGCCGTGGCATCTCGATGCCATGCCCGATAGCGCCCTCGGCGGGGGCGGGCTGTGAAGGGGGCAGATCGATGGATACAGCCGAAGGCATAATTTGGGACTATTTCTGCCCGGAAACCGGGGTGAGACGGGATGTCGCCATTTTTGGGACTCACGGTCGCATCCTGGCAGGGCCTACTATGCCATCGTGCGCATCCAAGTCATCGGGGTGGATCACCGGACCGCCCCTCTGGCGGCTCTGGCCACACTGTCCGACGGTGGCGGGGAGCTCTCCCGTGTTCTCATGTCCCGGCAGGCCGACGTCGCCGGGGCCGTCCTGCTGTCCACGTGCAACCGGTTCGAACTGATCTGCGACACGGACGACCGGCTCGACGCAGAGCGGCTGCGTGCCCAGCTCGCCGCCCTGGCCCGCGAACTCGTCCCGGACGTCGACGAGCGCGCCCTGGCGGGCCTGCGCACGACCACCGGTGAGGCCGCCGTCCAGCACGTCTTCGAGGTCGCCGCCGGCATGCGGGCCGCGGTCATCGGCGACAAACAGGTGGCCGGGCAGCTGCGCCGCGCCTACGAGCTCGCCTCCGAGCGCGGCCAGTGCACCGGCCGCCTCCACCGCCTCCTCCAGGACGCTCTCACCAGTTCGCGGGCCGTCGCCAGCCGCACCTCGCTGGGTGCCGCCGGCCGGTCCGTCGCCGGCGTCGGTCTCGACATGGCCGGCCTGCCCGGCGGCCTGCGCGGCAGGAGGGTGCTCCTCGTGGGCACCGGCGCCTTCGCCCGCGTCGTCTTCGCAGAACTCGGGACGCGCCGCTCCGGCCGGGTCTTCTGCTGGTCGGCCTCCGGCCGCGCCGAGCAGTTCGCCGCCCGCCACGACGTCGTCCCGCTGGCCGACTCGGAGTTCGCCGACGGCGTCGCGGCCGCCGACCTCATCGTCACCTGCAGCGGCACCGGCACCGAGCTGAGCGCGGAGGGCCTGCTGGCCGGCCGCCCCGAACTCGCCAGGCCCGGGTCGTTCCCCATCGTCGACCTCTCCCTCGGCGGCGACCTCGCCGAGGACGCCAAGGACCTGCCCGGCGTCCGCCTCGTCACCCTGGAGCAGGTGCGCGACCGGGCCGACGAGGCCCAGCGCGATGTCATCGACCAGGCCCAGCAGGTCGTCGACAGGGGCGTCGCCAGACACCTTGCCAAGGAACGCTCCCGCGGCGCCGATCCCGCCATCGCCGCCATGCGCTCCGAGGTGGGCGTCCTCGTCGACCGCGAGATCGCCCGGGTGCGCGCCCGCGAGTCCGAGGAGGTCTGCGAGGCCGTCGAACGCTCGCTGCGTCACCTGACCGGCGTCCTGCTCCACACCCCTTCCCTCCGCGGCAGCCGGCTCGCCGAGGAGGGGCGGGTCGACGAGTTCGTCACGGCCCTCGACGTGCTGCTGGGGATCGAGGTCGACGAATGACCTGGAAGACCTGGACAGAGCCGCTGCGCATCGGCACCCGCGGCTCCAGGCTGGCCGTCGCGCAGACCCTGACGGTCGCCGAACTCATCGAGAACGCCACCGGAGGCGTGGCCGAACTCGTCCGCGTACGCACCGAGGGCGACGACCTGTCGATCCCGCTGTCCGCCCCGCCCCGCCCGGGGGCCTTCGCCGCCCGGCTGCGCGACGTGCTGTCCGCAGGGGGCGTCGACGTCGCCGTCCACTCCTTCAAGGACCTGCCGTTCGCGCCCGAACCCGGCCTGCGGGTCGTCGCCGTGCCCCGGCGCGTCAGCGCACTGGACGCCCTCGTCAGCCGCGACCGACTGACGCTCGCCGAGCTGCCCGCCGGCGCCCGGGTCGGCACGTCGAGCCCCCGCCGCGCCGCCGCGCTGCTGCGCGCCCGCCCCGACCTCCAGATCGTCCCGATCCGCGGCAACGTCGACACCCGCGTGTGCAAGGTCCGCAGCGGCGAGGTGGACGCCGCCGTCCTGGCCGCCGCCGGCCTGCAGCGCATCGACCGCGGCGACGAGATCACCGAACCCATCGACCCCGCCGTCCTCGTCCCCGCCCCGGGCCAGGGGGCCCTGGCCGTCGAGATGCGCGCCGACCACCCGATGGCCGCCGCGGTGGGCCGCATCGACGACGCCGACACCCGCCTGCGCGTCACCGCCGAACGCCAGGTGCTCGCCGGCGTCCAGGCCACCTGCACGACCGCCGTCGGCGCCCACAGCGAACTGGACGGCCGCACCCTGCGGCTCACCGCCGAGCTGTCCGGCCACCTCGGCGTCGACTACGCACGCGTCGAGGTCAGCGCCGAACTCGGCGACGAGCCCCTCGCCGACGCCGTCGCGCTCGGCTCCCGCGCCGCCGCCGAACTGCTGGGAGGTGCCCGGTGAGCAGCCCCGACCGCAGGCCGGTCCTGCTCATCCGCCCCGACGGCAACGAGCGGGACGCCGCCGCGCTCGACGCCCACGGCATCGCCAGCAGCATCGACCCCTACCTGGTGAACCGCGCCTGCGACGACCCGATGCCGGCCCGCCGCCTGGTGGGGCTGCTGTCGGCGGCCGGCGCCCAGACTGCCCTCGTCATCACATCGCCGCGCACCTGGGGCCACCTCGAGGCGGCGGCCGGGGCAGGACCACTGGAACGCGCCGTCGCCACCGCCCTCAACCAGGGCCTGCGCGTGTTCGCCACCGGCCGCGGCACCCTCGACACCCTGCCCGAGGCCCTGGCCGACCGCGCCGAGACCGCACCCACCGCGAAGGCCCTCGTCGAACTGCTCAACGACATCGTCCTGCCGCAGATCCGCGCCCTGCCGATGCCCGTCGTCGAACCCCTGGCCATCCTGCCCGGCAGCCGGATAGCCCGCGCCGAGCTGCCCGAGGGCCTGCGCGCCGGCGGCTGGCGCGTCATGCAGCTGCCCGTCTACACCACCGACAGCAGGCCCGAGGCCCCCACCAGCGTCGGGGCGCTGGCCCGCGGCGCCTACTCGGCGGTCCTGCTGCGCTCCTCCAGCGCCGCCCGCGCCCTCGCCCGGTTCGCCGGGCCGGAGGGCATCGGCGCCGGCACCCGCGTCATCGGCGCCGGCCCGACGACCAGCGCCACCGCCCGCGAGCTGGGCCTGGACGTCATCGAGTGCACCAGCACCGCCCCCGCCGCCCTGGCCGCCGAGCTCGCCGGCATCCTCGGCGCCCCCGGCGCCGGAGCGCAGGGCGGGGGAGCGGCCGGGGACGAGCTGGGCCCCGAGCACCCGAGCCGCCGCCCCGGCGTCGCCGCCGGCCCGCTGCTGCGGGCCGCCCGGGGCGATCGCCCCGAGCGCACGCCCGTGTGGTTCATGCGCCAAGCCGGACGCTCCCTGCCCGAGTACCGGGCCGCCCGCGAGGGCACCGGGATGCTCGAGAGCTGCCTGAACCCGGCGCTGGCCGCCGAACTGACCCTGCAGCCCGTGCGCCGCTACGGAGTCGACGCCGCGATCTTCTACTCCGACATCATGGTGCCGCTGAAGCTGGCGGGCGTCGGCGTCGACATCGCCCCCGGCGTCGGGCCCGTGCTCGACCGCCCGGTGCGCACCGCGGCCGACGTCGATGCCCTGCCCGAACTCGGCGACGAGGCCCTCGAACCCATCCGCGAGGCCGTGCGCCTGGTCACCGGCGAACTCGGCGACGTCCCGCTCATCGGCTTCGCCGGCGCCCCCTACACGGTGGCGTCCTACCTCGTCGAGGGCGCCCCCTCGGCCACCCACGAGCACACCAGGGCCCTCATGCGCGCCCGGCCCGAGGTCTTCGACCGCCTGCTCGACTGGGTGGCCCGCGCCGACATCGCCTTCCTGCGCGCCCAGGTGCTCGCCGGCGCCAGCGCCATCCAGCTGTTCGACTCCTGGGCCGGCCGGCTGTCCGAGGCCGACTACCTCGTCCACGCCCAGCCCGCGTCCGGCCGGGTGCTGCGGGCGATCGGCCGGCTCGGCGTCCCGCGCATCCACTTCGGCACCGGCACCGCCGGGCTGCTGCGCGCCATGCGCGACGCCGGGGCCGACGTCATGGGCGTCGCCGCCGACCTCACACTCGCCCGGGCCAACGACCTGCTCGGCGGCGGCACCGTGCTGCAGGGCAATCTCGACCCGGCGCTGCTGTCCGGTCCGATCGAGGCCATCGACGCCGCACTGGGACGGATCCTCGCGGAGGGGCGCCGGGCCCCCGCCCACATCGTCAACCTGGCACACGGGGTCCCCAAGGACACGAACCCGCAGGTGCTCGCACACATCGTCGACGTCGTGCACGGCGCCGGCGCGGAGAAAGGAGAATGATCATGCAGCGACCAGCCGGGATCGGTTCGGTCAAACCTGTCGACTGGGCCTACGACCGCGCCCCCATGATCATCTACTGGGAACTGACCACGGCCTGCGCCCTGGCCTGCCGGCACTGCCGCGCGAGCGCCCAGCTCCAACCGCCGCCCGGCGAGCTCACTCACGACGAGGCGCTGCGCATCCTCGACCAGGTCGCCGGTTTCGGCAACCCCATGCCGCACGTCATCATGACCGGGGGCGACCCGCTGCGCCGCTTCGACCTGGACGAGCTCATCGCCGAGGCACGCAACCGCGGCATCGGCGTCTCGCTGTCCCCGGCCGTCACCCCGCTGCTCACCAAGGAGCGGATCGCCGACATGGCGGCCCTCGGCGTGCAGGCCATGTCGCTGTCCCTCGATGGCTCCACGCCCGAGCACCACGACGGCGTGCGGCAGGTGCCGGGCACCTTCGACGCCACCCTGCAGGCCCTCGCCGACGCCAACGAGGTCGGCATGCCCATGCAGATCAACACGCTCGTCACCGACACCACGGTCGCCGACCTGGAGGACATCTACGAGCTGCTCAAGGGCTACAAGCTCTTCCAGTGGAGCCTGTTCTTCCTCATCTCGGTGGGCCGCGGCGCCCAGCTGCGCGAGATGAGTCCCGGCGACGCCGAACGCACCCTCATCGAGTGGAACAAGCGTCGTCCCGACGCGCCCTTCCGCATCAAGACGACCGAGG
Organism: Propionibacterium australiense; assembly: GCF_003666605.1. Lineage (GTDB taxonomy): Bacteria > Actinomycetota > Actinomycetes > Propionibacteriales > Propionibacteriaceae > Propionibacterium > Propionibacterium australiense. The sequence continues at coordinate 72,321 of NZ_RCIV01000005.1, forward strand.
CCATGCAGTACCGGCGCATCATCGCCCAGCGGCTGATGCAGGCCGGCCAGACCGAGGAGCAGATCATCAACTCCCCGGCCTCACGCGGCTTCGGCATCCGCGACGGCAACGGCATCATGTTCATCTCCCACCTCGGCGAGGTGATGCCCTCGGGCTTCCTGCCCACCAGTGTCGGCAATGTGCGAGAGCGCTCGATCGTCGAGCTGTACCGCGACACCGAGCTCATGCGGGCCCTGCGCCGCCCCGACGGTTTCAAGGGCGACTGCGGCATCTGCGAGTTCAACAGGTGGTGCGGCGGCTCCCGCGCCCGCGCCTACGCGTGGACCGGCGACCCCCTCGAGTCCGACCCGCTGTGCCCCTACAAGCCGGCCGCGGCCCGGGCGGGCGTCCACCCGGAGCATCCCGGGGAGCGCCAGTCGGCCGCCGTGAGCGGGGCCACGGCATGAGCCAGGGCGCGCCCGGGGGCTGCCCGGGTCCGCGCCTGGTCGTCGTCGGCGGCGGCCTCGCGGGCCTGGCCGCCGCCTGGCAGGGCGCCTGCCGGGGCGCCCATGTCACCGTGCTGGAGGCCTCCGGCCGCCTCGGCGGCAAGATCCGCACGACCCGCCGCGACGGCTTCGTCGTCGAGGCCGGCCCCGACAGCTACGTCGCCTACAAGCCGGCCCTCGCCCAGCTGCTGGACGAACTCGGCATCGCCGACGAGGTCATCGCCCCCGGCGACGCCCGCCGCGTGGCGCTGCTGTCACGCGGCGCGCTGCGGCCGATGCCCGCCGGCATGGGCATGGTGCTGCCCACCAGGCTGTGGCCGTTCGTCACCACCGGCGTGCTCAGCTGGCCCGACAAGATCCGCGCCGGACTCGACCTGCTCATGCCCCGCCGGCTCGAGGACGGCACCGACGTCTCCATCGGCGCCTTCCTGCGCGCCCGGCTGGGCGACGGCATCGTCGACCGCTACGCCGAGGTCATGGTCGGCGGCATCTACGGCGCGGCCATCGACGAGCTGAGCCTCGACGCGGTGCTCCCGTCGCTGCGGCAGAACGAGCAGGACCACCGCTCCCTCATGCTCGCCTCGCTGGCCCAGGGCCGCAGGGCGCACGCCGCGGGCGCCGCGACGCCCGGCGCCACCGGCTCCCCGTTCCGCACCCTCACCGGCGGTCTCGGCCGCGTCATCGAGGTGCTCGCCGCCCGCCTCACCGAACGGGGCGCCGAGCTGCGCACCGGCGCGACCGCGGCCCGCCTCACCGACGCGGGCGTCGAACTTGCCGACGGCGGCCTCGTGGCGGCCGACGCCGTCGTCCTTGCCGGCGGCGCAGCCTGCTCCGCGCAGCTGCTCGCCGAGCCCGCCCCGGCGGCCGCCGCCGCCCTCGACGAGATCCCGCTGGCCTCGACCACCGTCGTCTCGCTCGGCTTCCGGGCCGCCGACTTCGACCGGGTGCCCGACTCGCAGGGCTGGCTCGTGGCCGACCCGGGCCCCATCAGCGGCGTGACGACCAGCTCGGTGAAGTACGCCGGACGCGCCCCCGACGGGCAGGTGCTCGTCCGCGTCTTCGTCCCCGACAAGCGCGGCCCGCTCACCAACGCCCCCGACGAGCAGCTGCTCGCCGGCGTGCTCGGCCACGTGCGCCCGCTGCTCGGCGTGCACGGCGAACCCACCCTCACGCGCATCGACCGCTGGCACGCGGTCATGCCCAAGTACACGGTCGGCCACCTCGACCGGGCCGCTGCCGTCGACGGCGAACTCGCCCGCCGGCGCCCCACCTGGGCGGTCGCCGGTTCCGCGCTGCACGGCGTGGGGCTGCCCGAGTGCGTCGCCGACGGCCGCCGCCGCGCCGACGCCGTGCTCGACGCCGCGGCGGCCCGACGATCCTCCTGCGAGGCCCCTGCCATGGGAGACGCCCATCCACGCAACCCCGTCAACGAAGGAGTCACGAGATGAGCACCTACTACGACGCCCTGGTCGTCATGGGCTTCGGCGGTCCGACGTCGATGGACGAGGTCGAGCCCTTCCTCAAGCACATCACCGGCGGCCGTATCACCCCCGAGCGCATGGCCACGGTGCGTGAGCACTACGCCCACTTCGGCGGCGTGAGCCCGCTCAACGGCCAGAACCAGAAGCTCGCCGACGATCTGGCCACCCGCCTGCGCGCCAGGGGCCTGGACGTGCCGGTCCGCCTGACGCACGCCCACGTGGTACCGTTCCCCGAGCAGACGCTGGCGCAGCTGGCCGCCGGGGGCCACGAGCGCGTCCTCGTGCTCGTGCCGGCCGCCTACTCCTCGTACGTGGGCTGCCGCTTCTACCGTGAGGCGCTCGCCGCTGCGACACCCGTCGACGACGACGGGCGGCCGAGGCTCGAGGTCGCCAAGATCAACCCGTTCTACGACATGCCCGGCTTCGTCGACGCCCAGGTCGGCCTGCTCGAACCCGTCGTGCGCGCCCACCCGGACGCGACGCTGCTGTTCACCACCCACTCGCTGCCGACCGGGCTGTCCGAGAGCTCCGGTGTCGGCGGCGACGGCTACCTCGGGCAGCACCGCCGCGTCATCGACCGGATCCTCGCCGGTCTCGCCGGGCAGGGGCTGCGGCCCGACTGGCAGCTGTGCTACACCTCCCAGGGCGGCGCCCCCGGCGACTCCTGGCTGACGCCCGACGTCAACGACGTCATCGACGAGCTGGCCACCCAGGACGTCAAGGACGTCATCGTGGTGTCGATCGGTTTCCTGTCCGACCACATGGAGGTCATCTGGGATCTCGACAACGAGGCCGCCCAGACCGCCAGGGGTCACGGCATGGGCTTCCACCGGGTGCCGACCGTCGCCAACGAGCCGGTCTTCCTCGACGGCCTCGCCGAGCTCGTCGCCCGCGGGCTTGCCGGCGAGGACCACAGGGGGGACGATGACTGCGGCGGCGCGGACTGCTGCCCCAACCCGGGTGGCGCAGTGCCCGCCGTCAGGGGAGTCACGCCGTGAGTGAGAGCCGTTACCGCATCCTCCAGCGCCCGCGCCGCCTGCGCAGCACCCCGGCCGTCCGCGAACTGGTCGCCGAGACACGCCTGCACCCGGCCGATCTCATCGAGCCGATGTTCGTCGTCGAGGGGCTGGACGCCCCGCGAGAGATCGCCTCGATGCCCGGGGTGCGTCAGCACACGAAGGCCTCGCTGCAGCAGGCCGTGCACGAGGCGGCCGACGCCGGGGTCGGCGCGGTCATGCTGTTCGGCACCCCCGCCGTGCGCGACCCGCAGGGCTCGCAGGGCTGGAACCCCGAGGGGGTGCTCGCCAACGCGGTGCGCTGGGCCGTCGAGGCAGAGCCGGGCATGCCGGTCATCGCAGACGTCTGCCTGGACGAGTTCACCGACCACGGCCACTGCGGCGTCCTGACCCCCGACGGGCGGGTCGACAACGACGCGACGCTGCCGCTGTACGCGAGGATGTCGGTGGTGCTCGCCGACGCGGGCGCCACGATGCTCGGCCCCTCGGGCATGATGGACGGCCAGATCGGCGTGATCCGCGAGGCCCTCGACGCGGCCGGGCACACCGACACGATCCTCATGGCCTACTCGGCCAAGTACGCTTCCGGTTTCTTCGGTCCCTTCCGCGAGGCCGTCGACTCCCAGCTCACCGGCGACCGGCGCGCCTACCAGCAGGACCCGGCCAATGTCGTCGAGGGGCTGCGCGAGATCGAGCTCGACCTGGCCGAGGGCGCCGACATCGTCATGGTCAAGCCAGCGCTGCCCTATCTCGACGTGCTCAACCGGGCCACCAAGCTCTCGAATGTGCCGGTGGCGGCCTACGTGGTCTCCGGTGAGTACGCGATGATTGAGTTCGCCGCCAGGGCCGGCGCCCTCGACCGGCGGCGCTGCATCATGGAGGCCCTCACCGGTGTCAAACGCGCCGGGGCGTCGATGATCATCACCTACTGGGCCACCGAGGCGGCCCGCTGGCTGACCGGGTGAATCCGGCTGTCGGCGTTCCGGGCCGAACGGATACGGATGTCGGCCGGCCCATCGACCCGGCGATGCCCTGTGCGGTGCGGGCGCGCCTGAATCCTGGTGTCCGGGGCCGGCTGGGCCAGGCACCCGGTCATGCTCTCCGTGCGCCGGTGGCGGCATGGCGTCCGGGTAGCCGTGACGTCGGTCGGAATGGTTTCCCCGACAGCATCGTCCATGCGGCCTGGACCCGACCCAGCCGCTGAACCGCGCGTCGCCCATGAGGCCGAGACCCGGCATCCGGCATGCCCGCCGGAACGAATACACTGCCGCCGTGCGCCTGGACCGGGCGCACGGCGGTCGACCGTGAGGAGCCCCGATGACCCGCAGCGAGGAACTGTTCGCACAAGCCCGCGAGGTGATGCCCGGCGGCGTCTCGAGCCCGGTGCGGGCCTTCGGGCGGGTCGGCGGCACGCCCGTGTTCGCGGCGTCGGGGCGGGGCAGCCGGATCACCGACGTCGACGGCCGGGACTACCTCGACCTCGTCAACAGCTGGGGTCCGCTCATCGTCGGCTACTCGCACCCGGCAGTCGTCGAGGCGGTTCAGGCCGAGGTGGCCCGCGCGACGAGTTTCGGCGCCAGCAGCGAGATCGAGCTGCGCCTGGCGCAGAGAGTCGTCGAGCGGATGGCCGGGGCCGTCGAGAAGATCCGGTTCACCTGCTCGGGCACCGAGGCGGTCATGACGGCCGCCCGCATCGCCCGCGGCGCGACCGGACGGCCGCTGCTGCTCAAGTTCGTCGGCTGCTACCACGGCCACGCCGACTCCTTCCTCGTGGCCGCCGGCTCCGGCGTGGCGAGCCTGGGCCTGCCCGACTCGCCCGGCGTGCCGGCCGAGATCGCCGCCGACACGCTGACCGTGCCGTACGGGCGGCTCGACCTGGTCGAGCAGGTCTTCGCCGAGCGCGGCACCGAGATCGCCGCCGTCGTCACCGAGTCGGTGCCGGCGAACATGGGAGTCATCGTGCCGCCGGAGGGCTTCAACAAGGGGCTGTACGAGATCGCGCACCGTCACGGGGCGCTGCTGATCCAGGACGAGGTGCTGGCCGGTTTCCGGGTGAGCCCCACCGGCGGCTGGGGCCTGCAGGGCCGGCAGGAGGGCTGGGCGCCCGACCTGTTCACCTTCGGCAAGGTGATCGGCGGCGGCATGCCGCTCGCCGCGGTCACCGGGCGCGCCGAACTGATGGACCAGCTGGCGCCGGTCGGCCCGATCTACCAGGCCGGGACGCTGTCCGGCAACCCGGCGGCCTGCGCTGCCGGCCTGGCCACCCTGGAGCTCATGGACGAGGCCGCCTACCAGCGGCTCTACCGCATCGCCGACCAGGTGGCCGGCATCGTGTCGTCCGCACTCGACCGCGAGGGCGTCGCCCACCGGCTCAACAAGGTGACGAGCCTGTTCAGCTTCTTCCTCACCGACCAGCCGGTGGTCGACTTCGACTCGGCCGCCCGCCAGGACCACGAGGCGTTCGCCCGCTTCTTCCACGCCGCCCTCGACGAGGGCATCTGGCTGCCCCCGAGCGGTTTCGAGGCCTGGTTCTGCTCGACGGCGATCACCGACGACGACCTGGAGCACCTGGAGCGTGCCATGGCGGTGGCGGCCCGCGCCGCCGCCGGAGCAGACGCCGCGTAGCTGGCGCTTTGCGGGGTAGCGGGCGCCCGTCAGGTTGGCCCTGCGGCCCCGGTTGGCCCTGCGATTGTTGTGCAAAGACGCACGAAAAGCGCAGGGTGAGTGCGGAGCGCAGGGTGACGTGGAATGCAGGGTGGTTGTTTGTCTGGGGCGTCCGGCCCGCCTGGTCCTGCGGTTGAGGCTAATCCTGCGTTGGTTGTGCAAAGACGCACAAAAAGCGCAGGGTGGGTGTGGAGCGCAGGGTGGGGTGCTTGGAGAGGGAGAGGGACTGGCCCCGACCCGGCGCCCGCTGCCAGCTCATCCCACAACGAGGTGGCGATGCTGCGCGGCGAACCGACTCTCGTACGCTGAGAGACGAGCCGGACAGGCAGCGCCCTGGCAACCGCGGCTCTGAGCTGTTGTTCTGCTTCAACGGTGAACACGCGAATTTCGATGCCCGGCAGGCCGTTGCGCACCGTGATCGGCGAGACCGTGTAGGGCTTGTCGTTCGACTGGTGCTCCCATGAGGCGCCGGGCTGGTCGAACCAACCGCTGAAAGCAGCATGCAGGTGCTCCGGGCGCGCCGGGCCGTCCTGGTCCGGCAGGGGCAGGGCGAAGATCGCGGGCATCAGTGGGCCGGTTCCCTCCCCGAGACGAAGGTCGCCGAGACGGGCAGCAGGGGCTCGTACAGGGTGAACACCCCGTTCCGCACGGGCGATTCGACTCCGCGGTCGATCTGGCCGTCGTCGCCCCATGGGAGGCTGGTGCTCACCCGCACCCTGATCTTCCGCGGGGCCGGGTAGCCCGGGGGCGGCTCGTCGTCAGACAGTTCACCGACGATGCCCTCCTCGCCGTCGACGCGGACCCTCAGCAGCCTGGTCGGGTCGGTGTCCCACGCCCACAGGTGCGAGTAGGGCGGCGCCTGGTTGGGGCATGGCTCCCCGACATGGAAACCGTTGTAGTCGGCCCAGGCGCAGCGCGTGTCCGCCAGCAGCTCGACGATCTGCTTCCATGGCAGGCGGCCGTGGCCCGTCAGGTACATGTCGTGGATCTTCACGGGGCTCTCGTCGCCGCTCATGAGGCGGCCTCCTTCTCGGTGGGCGCAGGAATCGGGTCGAGGTCGCCGAGGTCGATCCGCTCGCCGCCGACCATCACGGAGTCGACTTTGGCGGTGCCGTAGCCGGCCGCCCCCTCTGGGCCGACGCCGATGAGACCGTCGTCAAGGTCGCGCAGGGAGTGCAGCAGAGCCTGGCCGACCCACTCGTCGCCGGGCGACGGGCTGAGTGCGGCGGCGAGTGGGTTGACGTCGACGACGAGGCGCAGCCGCACGTCCTGCAGGTACAGCTGCGGCCACAGCGCGCCGTCACGCACCCCGCCGGTGAAGCGGTCGATGGCGATGCGCTGGCGTGTCCGGACCTCGTGCTGGCCGCTGCCTGTGAACTCGAAGGGCGAGTCGGCGAATGCCACGACGCCGGGCCTTTCGGTCGAACCGAAGAAACGGCACACCGCGCAGTGGCCGCAACCGGTCCACTGCTCGTCGCCGGTGTCGGGGTCGCCCCCGTCGGCGCCTTGCGTGCCGACCTCGCGGTGTCTCGTATCGGTCTCGGGGCCGTCCCCGCCGGTCTCGTCCCTCCCGGCCCCGCACACCACGTGGCCGAGCGAACGTCCGATGTACTCGACGCGCGAGCGCAGCAGCCCTTTCCACGAGCTGCCGTGGATACGGTCTGCCTGGACATCGGGTACCGCCAAGAAGTCCACCGCGAGTTCCGCGGTGAGGAACGGCTGGTCGCCGTGGCCCTGGTCGCTGCGTTGGTGCAGCAGGGCCTTGATGACATGGTCCAGGTACGGGGGCATTGTCCGGTTCCCGCTCTCGATGGACACGCTCTCTGCGCCCTGCAGCAGGGCGTCGGCCCGCTTGGCGGGAGCAGGTCTCTCGTCATCCTGCCCGTCGGGTCCTCCACCCGTGGCGCTGACCAGGGCCATCAGGTCACCGGGGTCATCGAGGTCGAGGGTGCGGTGCACCAGCTCGGTGATCCTGGCCCGCCCCATACCGATCGACGCGCCGCCGCCGACCCTGGGACGCCAGGCCCTCAGCGCCTCCAGCAGCGGCTCGATGACCTGTTCACCGGGCTCGTGCTCACGGCGCAGATAGACCAGCACCTCGGTCTTCGTGTTCTCGGGCGGCACGACCTCCTCGACTCGGTACAGGGCCCGTTCGGACGCCGAACCGCGCGTCCGGTCGATGCGGTTGCGCTGCCGCTGCGTGATCTCGGCGCCGCGCACCACCGTGCCGAGCACCCACCACGGTGACGCGGACAGTTTCGTCTTGTTGTTGCCGGTGGACTCGGTGCTCAGCTCGGGGCCGAACAGCTGTTCCCGGAGCTCTTTGGCCACCGCATGGCGCAGCGAACCGGCGATGCTCGAGCCCGGCACCACCGGCGCGCCGCCCGGGGCGGTGAGGGTGCTCACCGTGTCGGCCCCCGACGAGTCCCACGCCCCGATCCGCCAGCTCGACTCCAGCTGCAACGTGACTCGCACATAGGTACGCTTCATCGCCCGGCCTCCTTCGTGATCGCGGTGGCGACCGCGTTGCGGATGCCGTTCGGGATGGTCCTCAGCAGTTCTTCGACGCCGACCAGTTCACGCCCGCCCGCGGGTTGCTGGTGCTCGCCCACGGCACTGGACTGTTTGCTGATGCCGTCCCGTTGCGCGTCGGTCAGCTGGCGTGCGATCGGCTCGCCGGTGTGCTTGTTCACGACGAGATGGATGTCCTTGTTCTGCCCGGCCCGGAAACGGCGCAGCTGGTCGGCGAACCATTTCTTCTGCGCCGGTTCGAGTTGCAGCTCTTTGATCGCGGCCAGCCATTTCTTGGCCCCGTCGTCCCTGGCTTGTTGCGGCGTGTTCAGCAATGATGATGCCGTTCGCGGTGTCTCGGTGACCGGACGCCAGGGCTGGGCCATGACCTCGACCCAGCCGTAGCCCTCGTTGCGGCGCAGCCCCAGGCCCTTGTCGAGCAGTTCGCGGAGTTTTCCGGGGTCGAAGCCGGTCAGTACGGCGACCGCGCCCGATACCAGGGCGATCTCGGCGGGTTTGGGCAGCCCGGAGGCGGCATGCCAGCCACTCGCCAGTCCGCTCTCGGCCCGGGAGGCCCACAGGCGCCCCTCGTCGGGACGAACACCGGCGACGCATTCGAGGGCGCTGGCAAGGTCGGTGGACGGGAAACCGGCGTCGTCGACGAGGATGGTCGGGCTGATGGTGCGCACGACGACCCGCCCCTGTTCGTCGCCGGTGAGCCCGGGCGGCCCATCGGGGTCGTGCCGGATGTCCACCGTGCAGCGCCCCATCACGGTGCCGCGGCCACCGAAGTAGGCGAGACGGAGCTGCTCGAGTTTTTCCGTGTCGGTGCCATCGGGCAGCACGATGTGACCGGTGAACACCGTGCCCTTCTCGATCATCTCGCGGGCGAACAGCTGACTCTCGGCCGCCGTGTTGGTCCGCGGCGCGAGCGCGGTGGTGATACGGGAGAAGATGCCGGAGTGCGTGCAGGCGCCCTTCAAATATTCTCGGCTCGCCTCACAGCGCAGCTTCGAGTCAGCTATCGAGCAGTCGGTTTTGAACGCGTGGTCGATGTACTCGGCGTGACCGCTGTCCTTCTTGTGGTATTTGCAGCGGCTCACCGACTGGCTCTGCACCTGCGCCCAGCTGGGGAAGGCCGGGCTGAAGCGCCCGCGCTCGAAGATCGCGCTGAACCCCTCGTCGATGGGTTCGCCGTTTCGCAGCCACGCTGCGGCGAGGGCGCCGCGGAGCACCGAGCCGGGCAGAAACGGGTGCGTATGGGTGAGATAGGCGCGTTCGCCTCCGGTGCCGAACGAGGTCCGCTGCTGCGAGGTGATCTTCACCGTGAACCACTCAGCCATCTGATGCCGCCTCCTTGGCGTGCTGACCGGCCATGATCTGCCGGACGATCTCAAGGTCCTCCTTGATCGGGCGCTGCGGATCGGGAAGGAATTCCACCCAACCCATGCCACGGGTCTTGCGCTGGCCCACCTTGTCGACAAGCCGTGCCGCAACGCTGATGAGCGCCAGGTGGGCTTGCCGCACCATTTCGGGGTCCTGCTGCCACGACTCGGGCAGGCCGGACGCGCAGAGCCGGTCGCGCTGGAAGAGTCGTAGCGTGGCGGTGCCGATCCAGGCCTCCTCCTTCACGAGCAGGGCCCCGTCGACGATCGAGCCGGTGTCGTCCAGCCGCAGGCTGGCTCGCGAGGTCACCTCAAGGGCATGCCGGTTCGTGTTCGGCTCAGCGGCGTTCTGCCCCTCGCCGGGGCCGGAGGGCCTGCCCGCGTCGCCCCGGCGTTCGTCGTGGATGTCGATGTCGAAGTTCCAGGGGCACTGCCTTCCGCTCGGTCCACCGAAGACGGCCGTGACGAAGGGATGATCATCCTTGGCGGAGATGTCTTCGCCCTTCTTCGTGGGAGCGAGCAGAAGGCGTGCCTCGTCGCGCAGCACGCCCTTGATGCCGCTGGCGGTGAGCGGCGCCTTGTCGTCGATCACCTCATCGAGCCCGTTTGTGGCGTACCCGGTGCCCATACGGACACTGCTCCCGAAGGCCAGCTTCATGGTCAGGTCAATCATCGCCACCACCTGCCGATCGAGATGAGGTCATTGATGAGTGTGGTCTGCTCATCGGTGATTCCCTTCGGATCTGAGACGTGGAGGAGGCGGAGAAGAGTTTTGACCTCGGGCATGCGGCAGGTCAGATGGTCCAACAGCGTGCCGCGACTGTCTCGATCGCCGGCGAGGGCACGAACCAGGGCTGTCTCGCCATGGGCGGTCATGTCGCTTCGCAGGTGGCGGAGGGCCTTCTCGCACCTGCTGAGCCGATCGAGCGTCCACGGGTCGTGGGTATTCGGGTCGAGCCCGTCGTGGGTGACGTCGAGCCACGCGAAGCTCCAGTCCTTGCCGTGCACCGCCGACTTGGCGTTCCGCATGAGCACTTCGGCCAGTTCCACTTGGTTCGCGAACGGGTACTCCGCCTTGCAGATCACCATGCCAGCCGACATGCTCAACGGCTGCCCATGCTTTTCACTCAGCTCGGTGAGGGAGCCCTTGAGTATGTCAAGGAAACTTCTGAGGAAACGCCAGGCGCGGGGTGCCGTGACGCTGACGAGCACGTCATCACCGCCGTTGATGTGAGGGACGACAGGGCAGACCTTTTCGCCGCTGGCCAAGATCTGCTTGGTGGCTTCGAGGAGGGCTTCCGAGGTGCCCTTCTTGATTGTCTTGGAAACCTCGCGGACGTCTTTCGTCGAGTCACCGTCGCCGGCATGGTCTGCGGCATTGGTGAGAAGATCATTGAAGAGAGCGCCCATACCATTGCCGTCGGCGAAGATGAGAGCGGTGTGGTTCCCCTCGTGGGTGCGACCACGCAGCTGATTGCCGCCACGCGTGTTATCGGGCTGTAGGGCACCAAGCTGCCCGAGGTCTTCGAAGTGCTCGCTGAATGTCAGTCCCTCATATTCGGGTGCGGCGCGGAGCCTGCGCAGGAGCCAGCCCTCAGTGGTGAAACGAGTTGGAATGTCCCCGGTCCGGTCATCGGCCTTGCTGTGACTGGTGAGAGTGCGCTTCCGCCATCTGTCTTCTGCGCCGTGGTGACTGCTGCAGTCATTGCACAGCCGTAATTCCTTGTCGTCGTGGTCCTTGAATATCCCGGCGGCGGGATCCAGCCGGCATTCGTCGCACAGGCGGGCCGCCGGGAACTCGGTGGCGAGCGGATACCACGTCATGCTGCTCCAGCTGTCAAGATTTCTGGAGAGCTCGGCATAGCTCTTATCGCTCTGTATGTGGCTGATCTTGATGGTGACGCCGGGAAGTCGCTCACGGATCTTTGCGGCCAGTGCAGTGGCTGCCTCAACCACCTGCTTCGCATCGGTGGCGGCGCCGGGTTTGGAGCACAGGCTCACGACCCCGTCGATGTCAAGACCTTCTGGATTGATCTCGACTCCGGGATGGCAGCCGAGAATCTTGGTGACGGTCAGTTCCGTGTCCGCCGGGCGATCTGGCGAAGACTTCTCGGGCAGGGCCGTGAGTTGCACCAACTCCTCTGAGGCCCCACGCCTGCCCCACAAGGATCGGGAGCGGGCCAGATAGGTCTGGATGCGTTGGAGGCCGACGGTGGCATAGGTGGTCATCGGCGTCTCCTTCCCTTGGTGTTGTTCTTCTTTTGATTCGAGGAATCTTTTTGTGAAGCACCTGTTGGAAGGTATTGGTTATCGTCCATGGCATCGGGTAACGGGGTGAGGCCATTGGGGGGTCGCCCGCCTGAGTTACTCGCGAACCATTGGAATGACTGATCGAATTCCTCTTTTTCTTCCCTGTTATTTCTTTTCTTGAAATTGCCGATAGGTGGATACCAGATACGATCGTCGGCGACGTATTGCGGATGTGCCATGAGAACGCGCCTGAGGTAGTTATGTACGCACTTGAGTTCATCAGGGATATGGGAACTGATTGCGCTGATCAGTTCCTCGGTTGTGGTGGGTACATCTTCGACTGTGTCATATCTGCCATGGGCGGTTTGTACATGTAAGTTGGTGATTTCAGGTTGGGCGCTGCCATAACCAAGAGGCTTACTGCGGCCAAGATGTATCCAATACTCGTTCTGCTGTTTGTCTTGGGAAGTGTTCGTGGTGTTGAAGAACGTGCCAGGATCGGCGGCCGCAAGCAGCCAACCCAGTTGTTCGCGTGTAAGATTGTCGAAGGACACCTTTGTCTCAAGCACGATTTCCCGTGCAATCTTGATGCTGCCGTCAGAGGCCTCTTTGGACCGGCTGGTTTGACGATTCGGCTCATCTCTGTCCGTCTGGCCGTGCCAGTAGTACTTGCGACCACGAATTTTCCGGGGCTTGGGTTTGTCGCTGTCAGAGCCCCAGTGGGCGTGGGGAATGTCGTTCGAAGTCTTATTTGAATCGCTGGGTCCGGGCTCGAGATAGAAACCACCAGAGCTTGGCTTGGGGGAACGGAGTGGCGGGATGTCGATTTGATCGGGTGAAATTGATCCAGCGCTGTACGCCCAGCCGACTCGCACGTGTGAGGCGTACCCAGCTTGCTCGACGGATGGCTTCTTCTTTTCCGGGGTGCGTGTGTCGACTGAGCCGAATACGGCGCAACTCGGGCACAGGGACTTGGGGTCGTGGCAGGGCTTGAAGTCCTTGTTCATTCTGTCGCCGACGGAGTACTCGCCAGGGTATCGCCATATGGTTGCCATCTTGAGTCGATCGTTCGAGTCGAGCCAGACGGTGTCTCCATTTGACAGCAAGGCATTGGCCTTATGGCGTTTACCTATGCATTCAGGTTCTTCTCCCAAGGACTTTTGAAATTTAACGCAGTCCCATTCCCCTGGTCGTGGTGAACTGGGTGAACTTTGGTTGGAGTTGTCCTCTCCGGTCATATCCTCAGAACCTGCGCACATCAGCTTGAACTGTTCCCAGTTTTCCTGGGTTATGGTGATAAGTTTTTCACCGGTGAGGCGACCCGCGGCAATGAAATAACTCCTGGTGGGATGCTTTTTGCTTGGTCTTGGTCGTGCTCCTGCTTCTGACAGGTGGAGCACCCAGTCATCTCCTGCTGAGGCCGCATCTTCGTCTGTGATTTCGTAGCGTTTGGCATGGCTGGCGTAGTTACGGGTTTTCGCATTGAGGTTTACTCGGGAACCAGAATATAGCTCATCCGCACTGATGACCTTGTGGATGACGGATGACTCGACCCAGCAGAGTTTTTCGGTTGGTTCCACCTTTGTGATGGCGCCGGTCACCGGGTTTACTTCACGTACCACGGCGAGTCGGTGCTCTTGGGCGCCCACACTCATTGGTTCGCGGTGTACTGGAAGATATTCATCATCGAGGATGCGCAGGCAGCTGCCGGTCAATGACTCATGAAGGTTTCGTAATGCGCCCCGCAGTGCTGAACCGGGGTATCGGATTGAGCCATCCTTCGTGATCGGCAGATCTTCTACTGGGTACACCAGTGGAGTCTTGAAGGTGAGCCGCCAAGTGAACCAGCCTGATACTGCATCCAGTTTGAGGGCCTCGTGCCCCTTGGGTTTGCTTCGTCTGATCTGTTCTGGAAGTGGTACGAACGTGTAGGGATTGATGAAATGATCGCCCTGGTCATGGCGGTTCTTGATTGCTTCTGCCGCGGCTCGTTCTCGTTGGGCTTGCTTGCGTTGCTCGTTTTTGATTTTCTTTTGCGCTCTGTCTTGGCGCCACTGCTCTCGACCGCCTTCGTTGATCCAGATCAAGGTTCGAGGACCGGTGGGGGTACAAGATACCACGATATTTTTATCAGTGGCTAGCGCATTTTGTTCAGACTCATCAAGGCTCGGACAATTGCACTCAAACCACTGATCTTCGATACGAATCTGAAGATGGTTGTTGTCGTAATTCCTGGCTTTCTGATGCAAGGCGGGAAGGGGGTGTATTTCCTCAAAGTTGGTGAACAGGAAATAGTTTCCCTTGTCGATCGATGCATGGGTTTCATCTGCGCACATCTCGAAATATGCAGAGGTATCTGTGTCGGATGTGAACTTGCCGCCTGCGCCATCGTTGTACGGGGCTGTCAGCCAGTTCCCGTCCTTGTTCCACATGATGAAGTCGGAATCAGACATGATTGTGCCTTTCATGGTGTGGACGGTTGTTGATCATTCGTGCCGTCTGCTCGTTGGCTGTGGCGTGCCTCTTGGCTAATGCGGCATTCATGACCAGCTGCTGGCGAGCCTGTGCCACTCCGGGACATACTCCTGTTGGGGCGCGTCGATCGTGCGGCGAATTCGGTGGTGTCGACCGGTGTGGGGTGATCGGGATGCTGGGGCTCCGTCGGCGGCATGCCGTGGGGCTGCTCCTCTGTTGGGGCAGCGGCGGGTTGGGAGCTGGTTGCTGTGGGAGTCTTGCTCGGTCGGTGACGGCCCCGAGAGATGCTGGATCGTGTGCTGGCGAGGTGGCCACTTCATCGACGGGCATGAGCGTCATCTCCGGGTACGACTGAGCCCCGGGGTAGCAACACTGCTAGTCGGGGGTGTAACGATGGACAGCAGCACTGTATCCCCTGTGGTTCCTCGGCGACAATGTCCAGAACCCAATCGGTAGTTCCGCTGGTGGGCGACCATGCGAAGCCCTGTCACGTTCGTCCTGCGGTTGTCGTGTGAAGACGCGCGAGAACAGCAGGGTGATTGTGCCGGGGCGCTGCAGGCATCTTCTCCGGGTCCTGTGGTGTGGGCTGCTGGTCGGTCGTCCTGCGCTCGTTGTGTGAAGACACACAAGAATCGCAGGGTGATTGTGCTCTAACTGGCGGGGTGCTCGGTCCGGGGTCGTTGATCTCGTCATCGTGTCGCGATCGTGATGGCGCAGAGCTCTTGGCGCGACCTGTGTTCTTAAGCTAAGCTGAACCTTAGATCTATTGATAATGATTCTCAAATGGAGAGTTGTGCCATGAGCTCGAAGGAGACATCCTCTGAGGCGAATAAATCCCCTCTGACTACGAGTGATCCTGTGGTTGAGGATGATCTTGCCCGCTCGGGTGGCCCTGATCGCGGTGAGGACGGATTCACGGGTGGGGCCGGGGAGGTCGCGACGGCCGCTCAGGTCGGAGATCGGGTGAGGGGCGGATGTTCAGGCGGGGACAGCGGCAGAGCCCCGGCTCGACCCAAGGGCCAGGGCGGAGCCGGACCCGCCGTCGACCTGGCCGACGGCGGCGTCGATCACGGTGAGGTCGCCAGCGGGGACGGGCCGGCTGCAGAGCACGGCAGTGTCACGGCCGATCAGGCCGGGGTTCGGGGCAGTGCCGAACCCGCTGGCGAAGTCAGCTGTGACGCCGCTGACCCGCCGGGGGAGGGGAACCAGGAAGGCCACGCCGATGAGGCCGGCGGCGAGGACGAGTACGACATCGCCGATGCCGCCGCCAACAAGGCTCGCGCCGCCGCGGGCGGCGCGGCGATCAAACGGCTCGGCGCCCCGGTGCGGGGACGCCTGCTGGTGGGTCAGGTACTCGTGGTGATCTCCGGCATCCTCGCCGTGGCCCCCTACATCGCTCTCGTCCGGCTCGGAGAACTGCTCCTGGCTGCCCATCGCGAGGGGCGCAGTCCCGACCCGCAGCAGGTGCGCGCGGTGGTGCTGGTGCTGGTGGCGGCCTACACGGCACGCCTGGGCCTGCACTTCGTCGCCCTCATGATCACGCATTTCGCCGACCTCGTACTGCGCGATCGGCTGCGGCGCGACATCGTCGAACGCATCGCGCGTGCGCCGCTGTCGTGGTTCACCGACTCCACCTCGGGTCAGGTGCGCAAGGCCATCCAGGACGACACGACCGCCGTCCACGTCGCCATCGCCCACGGCCCGGTCGACCGGCTCAACGCGGCCGTCTCCCCGCTGGCCCTGCTGGCCTGCGCCCTCTGGATCGACTGGCGGCTGGCCCTGCTGGCCATCGCCACCATCCCGCTCTACGCCTTCACCTACTCACTCTCCATGCGGGGCATGACGGAGAAGACCATCGAGATGGACCGCAGGCTCGCCACCGTCTCGGCCACGATGACCGAGTTCGTCGCCGGCATTTCCGTCGTCAAGGCCTTCGGGCGCGTCGGACGCGCCCACGACGCCTATCTCAAGGCCGCCGACGGCTTCTCCGGCGCATACCGATCCTGGGCCATGCCGCTCATCACCGTCAGCTGCCTCGCCAGCGCATGGGTGTCGATCCCGGTGCTGCTCCTGGTCAACCTGGGCGGCGGTGCGCTGCTGCTGCACGCCGGACTCGTCACGATGCCGCAGGTGCTCGCCTGCACCCTCATCGCCCTCGTCCTGCCCGGCACGCTCGACGCCGTCATGACCATCTCCTTCCACTACCAGCTGGCCGGGGCGGCGGCCCTGCGGCTGTGCGAGATCCTCGACACCCCCGTGCTGCCCGCCCCGGACGAGCCGCGCAGCCCCGAGGGGGCGCGCGTCGAGATCGACCACGTCACCTACTCCTACGGTGACACCCTCGCCGTCGAGGACGCGAACCTCGTCCTGGAGCCAGGCACCGTCACCGCCCTGCTCGGACCCTCCGGCTCCGGCAAGACCACGCTGGCCACCCTCATCGCCCGTTTCGCCGACCCCGACGAGGGCTCCGTGCGGATCGGCGGGGTCGACGTGCGCGCCATGGACGAGGACACCCTCTACCGGAATGTGTCCTTCGTCCTCCAGGACCCCCAGCTCCTGGCCGCCAGCATCGCCGAGAACATCGCCCTCGGTCGCCCCGACGCCACGAGGGAGCAGATCCGCGCGGCGGCCCGGGCCGCACGCATCGACGAGGAGATCATGGCGCTGCCCGACGGCTACGACACCGTCCTGGGCCGGGACACGGCCCTGTCCGGCGGGCAGGAGCAGCGCATCGCGATCGCCCGTGCCATCCTGTTGGACACCCCGGTCCTGCTGCTCGACGAGGCCACCGCCATGGTCGACCCCGAGTCCGAGAGCCAGATCCAGCAGGCGCTCAGCGAGCTCGTGCGCGACAGGACCGTCCTCGTCATCGCGCACCGGCCCGCCGCTGTTCGCGGCGCCCACCAGATCGTCGTCATGGACTACGGGCGCATCACCGCCACCGGCACTCACGACGAACTCGGCACCGACCCCCACTACCAAACCCTCCTTCGCCAATCGGGACAGACGGACGGCGCAGCCGTCGCAGCCGCGGTCGGGGAGCGATCCCCGGACGACGAGGAGACGGGTACGGCCGACGAGGAGCCCATCGCCCAGAACGCGGTGGCGGCCGGGAACGCAGACCCCGCCCGCCGCCATGGGGAACAGGACACCGGCCCGGGCCTGCTCGCGCGTTCTGCGGGGGTCTCCCTGCTGCACGGTTTCCGCCGGCTCACCAGTCCGCTCTCGTGGCGCAAGACGGTGACCGGGCTGTGGCTGGGCGTCGCCTACGGGACGTTCTGCGGGCTGGCGCTGCTCTTCCTCATGCCGGCCAGTACCGCCCTCGTCACGGGCGAAGCCCGCTGGGGCCTGTCCTTCGGCGGCTGGCTGATCGCGCTGGCCGCATGCACCCTCATGGCCGCCGTCACCGATTTCATGGGGCGCCGACTGGGCATGGTCGGGGCGCTCGGGTTCATGCACGACGTCCACCACGCCGTCGGCGACAAGATCGCGCGGCTGCCCCTGCGATGGTTCACGGCCGATACTGCCGGCGTCATGTCCCGGGCCGTCACCAAGGAGATGGTCGACCTCGCCCAGTCCGCCGCCCACTTCCTGTACGAGATCGTCGCCAAGACGGCCGGCTGCGTCGTCATCTGGCTCGGCTCGTGGCTGTGGGACTGGCGCCTCGGCGCGCTGCTCACGGCCGCCGTGCCGGTCCTCGTCGTCCTCCTGCGCGTCTCGCAACGGCTGATCGGCCGTGGCAAGGCGACATCGGAGCCCGCCGAGCGCGAGCTGGCCGTCCGGATCGTGGAGCTGACCCGCTGCCAGGGTGCGCTGCGCGCCTGCCATGCGGCGTCCGGCTACGGCCGTCTCGTCAGGGCCTTCGACGACGGCATCGTCGCCCTGCGCCGTGCCATGTGGTGGGAGGCCTCCGGCGGCCTCCTCAGCGGGGTGCTCACCCAGGTCATCGTCGTCGCCATGATCGCCCTCACCGCCTCCCTGGCGAGCTCAGGGGCCATGGCCGCCCTGCCCGCAGTGGCGACGATCGGCATGAGCCTGCGGTTCACCACCATGCTCAACGACATCGGCAGCGGCATGATCGGGGTGGAGGACCGGCGCGAACTCATGAAGCACCTCGACGCCGTCATGGACGCGCAGGTCCAGCCGGAGCCGTCGTCCGCCGCTGCGCTGCCGACCCCCGGGGAGGTCGAGTTCGATGACGTCGTGTTCGGCTACCGGCCCGGTGAGCCCGTGCTGCGCGGGATCAGCCTCGACATGCCCGCCCGGACGATGTGTGCGATCGTCGGACCCTCGGGCAGCGGCAAGACGACGATCGTCCGGCTCCTCGCCAGGTTCTGGGACGTCGACGGCGGCAGTGTGCGGGTCGGCGGCGTCGACGTGCGCGAGATGCCGACCGCCCAGCTCATGGGGCAGGTGTCCATGGTGTTCCAGGACGTCTACCTGTTCGACGACACGCTGGAGGCGAACATCCGGGTGGGGCGTTCAGGCGCGAGTGACGAGGAGGTCCGGTGGGCGGCCGAACTCGCCGGCGTCACCGAGATCACCAAGCGGCTGCCCGGCGGCTGGGAGGCCCGCGTGGGGGAGGGCGGCCGCGCTCTGTCCGGCGGGGAGCGCCAGCGGGTGTCGATCGCCCGAGCCCTGCTCAAACGCGCCCCGATCGTCCTGCTCGACGAGGCGACCAGCGCGCTGGACGCGGAGAACGAGACGAACATTGTTGCCGCCATGGAGCAGCTGCGGCGCACCTCGACGCTGGTGGTCATCGCCCACAAACTGGAGACGGTCACCGCCGCCGACCAGGTGGTCGTCCTCGGCGTCGACGGGCGCGTCGCCCAGCGGGGTCGGCACGACGAACTCGTCGACGTGCCGGGCCCCTACCAGGCGTTCTGGCGTCAGCGCACCCAAGCCGCAGGCTGGACGCTCGTCTGAGACGCTCATCCTGCGGTTCTCGTGAGATGACACACATAAACCGCAGGATGGCGTCCAAGAGATGGTTGGAGACCTCCTCCTGCGTTGCGCGGAGGGTTGATCCTATGGTGAGTTGGTCCTGCGGTTGAGACTGATCCTGCGTTGGTTGTGCACTGACGCACGAGAACCGCAGGGTGTGTGCGGAACGCAGGGTGACGACCCACGGGACGCGTCACGCCACTCAACTCACGAGACACGGCTCGCCAGGACGCGTCCTGTCATGGGTGTCGGTGGGCTGGCTAGCCTGATTCCATGCCCCTTCCCGAGGTCCCCACTGCCATCAGCGTGCGCGGCGCCCGCGTGCACAACCTCAAGAACGTCGACGTCGAGGTGCCGCTCGGGAAACTCGTGACGGTGGCCGGCGTGTCCGGTTCGGGCAAGTCGTCCCTGGCCCTCGGGGTGCTCTACGCCGAGGGCGCTCGCCGCTACCTGGAGTCGCTGTCCACCTACACGCGCCGCCGCCTCACCCAGGCGGCCCGGCCCACCGTCGACGAGGTGCTCCACGTGCCGGCCGCACTGGCCCTGCACCAGCGCCCGCCGATGCCCGGGGTGCGCTCCACCTTCGGCACCTCCACAGAGGTGCTCAACTCGCTGCGCCTGGCCTACTCCCGCCTCGGCTCGCACTGCTGCCCGAACGGTCATGCCAATGAGCCCAGTACGGACGTCGCCCTCGAGATCCCCACCTCCTGCGCCACCTGCGGCATCGAGTTCTACGGTCCGGGCGCAGAGATGATGGCCTTCAACTCCGAGGGCGCCTGCCCCCGCTGCGAGGGCACCGGCGTGGTGCGCACGGTGGACGAGTCGACCCTGGTGCCCGACGAGTCGCTGTCCATCGAGGAGGGCGCGGTCGCGCCCTGGCAGAACCTGATGTGGTCGCTCATGAAGGACATCGCCCGCGAGATGGGCGTTCGCACGGACGTGCCGTTCCGTGAGCTGACGGACCGGGAGCGGGACATCGTCTTCCACGGCCCCGCCGAGAAGAGGCACATCCTCTACGTCAACGAGAAGACCGATGTGGCCGCCGAGATGGACTTCACCTACTACAGCGCGGTGCACACCGTGGAGAATGCGCTGTCCAAGGTGAAGGACGAGCGGGGCATGAAGCGGGTGGAGAAGTTCCTCCACGAGGAGAGCTGTCCCGACTGCGGCGGCTCCCGCCTGTCGGAGCCGGCCCGCTCCACGACGGTGCGTGGCATCGGCCTGGACGAGGCATGCCGGCTCCCGCTCGGCGAGCTGGTGGAGTGGGCGGCCGGCATCCCCGGCGCCATGCCCGAGGAACTGGTGGCCATGGCCCGCCAGATCGTCGACGAGTTGACCGTCACCGCCCGTCGCCTGCTCGACCTCGGCCTGGGTTACCTGAGCCTGGACCGTGCCTCGTCCACCCTGTCCACGGGGGAGCGGCAGCGCGTCCAGCTCGCCCGGGCCGTGCGCAACCGCACCACCGGGGTGCTCTACGTGCTCGACGAGCCCAGCATCGGCCTGCACCCGGCCAACCTCACCGGCCTCACCGGTGTCGTGCGGGACCTGCTCGCAGATGGCAACTCGGTGCTCGTCGTCGACCACGACGTGGCGCTGCTGCGCGAGGCCGACTGGCTGCTCGAGATCGGACCGGGCTCGGGCCGCGAGGGCGGCGAGATCGTCGTGAACGCCCCGCTGCAGGACGCGGTGACCTCACCGTCCAGCCGCATCGCCCCCTTCATCACGGGGACCCAGGAGTCCGTCGTTCGCGAGACGGCCCCGGCCGCCGAGACCTTCGAGCACGGCACCATCCGGCTCGGGACGGCCCCGATCCACACGGTGCACGCCCTCGACGTCGCCATCCCCGAGCAGCGGCTCACCGCCGTCACCGGCGTGTCAGGCTCCGGCAAGACCACCCTGGTGCTGGAGTCCCTCGTCCCGGCGCTGCGCTCGCTCGCCGACGACACGCCCCTGCCCGCCCCGGCCACCTCGATCGAGACCGGCCGGGCGCGCCGGGTGGTCGTCGTCGACGCATCCCCGATCGGCGCCAACGTCCGTTCGACCGTCGCCACCTACTCCGGGGTCATGGACGAGCTGCGGCGCGTCTACGCCCGCATCCCGGCGGCCCACCGGATGGGCCTGAAGGCCGGGGACTTCTCGTACAACACCGGCTCGCTGCGCTGCGCCCACTGCGACGGCACCGGCCAGATCGTCCTCGACGTGCAGTTCCTGCCCGACGTCGACATCGTCTGCACCGCGTGCGGCGGCTCCCGCTACGGCGAGGCGGCCCGCACGATCCGCCGCACGCCCCGCGGCGGGACCGATGCCGACGCCCTCGCCCTGCCCGAGCTGCTCGCCCTCACGGTGGACCAGGCGGAGCAGGCCTGCGCCGACCTGCCCGCCGTCCGCAGGCGTCTGCGGCTGCTCACCGACCTGGGCCTGGGCTATCTCACCCTCGGCGAGGCCACGACGGCCCTGTCCGGCGGCGAGGCGCAACGGCTGAAGCTGTCCGCCGACCTGGGCCGCGACCAGCACGGGACGGTGTTCGTGCTCGACGAGCCGAGCATCGGCCTGCACCCGCTCGACGTGCGGGTGCTCCTCGGCGTGCTCGACCGGCTCGTCGACCAGGGGGCGAGCGTCATCGTCATCGAGCACGACCTCGACATGATCGCCAACGCCGACTGGGTCATCGACATGGGCCCGGGCGGTGGCGCCGACGGCGGCCGTGTCGTGGCGGCGGGTACGCCCGCCCAGCTCACCACCTGCTCCGAGTCCGTCACGGGCCGCTACCTGGCCGCCCACCTGGAACGCTGAGCCGGGCCGGGGACGCTCGGCCGGCTCGCGCGAGGCAGCCGGTTCCGGGCACCCCCGGCGCCCGTCCGGCTGCAGGGACGGGGCGGTGGGGCGTTGGTGTCTCGAGCCCTGGCCAAGGTGAACGTCCAACCATGGGCGCGGGGCGGCGCGTTCCGCTGTTTGCGCTCGCGTAATCCTCGGGCGTCCTGCCACAGGTGCGGGCGCGGTGGCCCCCGTCGGCCTGGGCGTCCAGTCCATGTGCCGCCGCGGTCGAGAGCGAGGGGCGGGCGCGAAGGGCGCCCATGGTGCTCAGGGCCATCGCATCGCTCCTGCCGAGGCGCCGGAGCCGACGCGAGGAGCCGTCCGGGCCACTCAGGACGAGGCATCGTCCGCGACGATTGCTCCCCACTACGAAATGTAGTATAACTACTACCAATCGAATCAGTTCCAGGACGCAAGGAGGTCTGATGGCTGCGGAACCGCCCCCCATGGCCGAGTCGCCGGTCATCCGAGCCGACGAGCTGCACCTCTCCTACGGGCAGACGCCGGTCCTGCGCGGCGTCGACATGGGCGTGCGCCGCGGTGAGATCGTCTGCCTGCTCGGACCCAACGGGGTGGGCAAGACCACCTTCGTCGAGACGCTCATCGGCTCACTGGCCCCGGGCAGCGGGCAGGTCCGCGTGTTCGGCCAGGATCCTCGCCGGGCCGACCCCAGGTTCTGGGCGCGCATCGGGCTCGTCCAGCAGAACTGGACCGACCACCCCAAGTGGCGGGTCAAGGACCAGCTGGAATGGATCCGGGCCATTCAGATGTCTGCGACGCCGGCCACCACGGTCGCCCAGGTGCTCGACGCCGTCGGTCTCGCGGGCAAGGCCGACAGCCGGCTCTCGCGGCTGTCCGGGGGGCAGCGCCGCATGGTCGACTTCGCGGCGGCCCTGCTCGGGCGCCCCGAACTGCTCATCCTCGACGAGCCGACGACCGGACTCGACCCGGTCTCCAAGGCCCGCCTGCACGACCTCATCATGGGCCGCGTCGACGAGAACGCCACCGTCCTCATGACCACCCACGACCTCGCCGAGGCCGAACGCCTCGCCTCCCGGGTGCTCATCATGAGTGGCGGCCGGATCATCGCCGACGACACGGTCACCGGGCTGCGCGAGAGGCTGAGCGTTGACGCCGAGGTCACCTGGGTCCAGGACGGTGAACGCCATGTCCACGCCACCGCCGAACCAGAACGCTTCCTCCAGCGGCTCGACCTGACGGCGATCAGCGGCCTCACCGTGACCCGCCCCACCCTGGAGGACGCCTACCTCGCCCTGGTCGAGAAGGAGCAGCAGTCATGAACCCTCGTGCCATTCCCGCCGTCCTGCGTGCCGGAGCCCGGCAGGCGGCAGGTGATCTTCGCCCCGTGCTCTTGGGAGCGGGCCTGGCCTCCCTGTTCGTCTGGGCCGTCGTCGTCATCGTCGTGGCAAGAGTCTTCGACGGGCCCGACGGTGCCGCGACGATGTTCGGCCCGATGTTCCTCGCCAGCGCTGTCGGTGCCTACGGCACCTACATCGCCATAACGATCGTCGGTGAGACGTACAATGATCGCGTCGGCGGGGCCCTGCTGCGCGTGCGGATCCTGCCGCACGGGCCCATGGTGTGGGCGATCGGCAAGACCTTCTCGGCCATCGCCCAGACGATCCTCATGCAGCTGGCCGTGCTCGCCGGGGGAACACTGTTCCTCGGCTCCTTGTCCTGGAGCGCGCCGCAGATCCTGCTGTGCCTGCCCGTCGTCCTGCTGACCGCCGTCGCCGGCGCGCCGCTGGGCTTCCTCGTCGGCAGCCTCGTCCGCGGTGTCTACAGCACCTTCCTGAGCTTTCCGCTCATGCTCGCTGTCATGGCCACAAGTGGCGTCTTCTGCCCGCTCGACGCGTTCCCCCGCTGGCTCCAGGCGATCCAACTCGTCCTGCCCACCTACTGGTCCGGCCACCTCACCCGCTGGGCGCTGGTCGGTGACCCGTCGTGGGAGTTCGGCGGTGCCTTCACCCCGGCGCTGGCGGCAGTGATCCTGGTGGCCTGGATCGTCGTCGGTTTCGCGGCCGTGCCCGCCGTGGTCCGCCGTTCCTTCCGCAAGGAGAGCATCGGTAGCCTGGCTCGCATGCAGTCCACCATCCGTTCCCAGACCGGTCTGTGAGATGGCCGAGGACGTCGTCCACAACCGGATCGCGGTGCTGCGCGCCGATCGCCGGGTGAGTCGCCGTGAGCTCGCCGAGGCGCTCGGCGTGCATTACCAGACGATCGGTTACCTGGAACGTGGCGAGTACGCGCCCTCGCTGCACCTGGCGCTGCGCATCGCCTGCTACTTCAACGTGCCCGTCGAGTCGGTGTTCTCGCTCGACGAGTTCCCGCCCCTGGGGTGAGCGGCCGGCCCGTTCCTCCCGTCAGCTCCGATCTCTCGTGGCCGCCAGGAGCCGGCGCACTTCGTGCAGATCCCGGCAGGCGATGTCGCCGTGCGGGGTCCCGCCCACCGCGACGACGACCATTCCAGCGGCCCTCGCCGCAGTCAGGCCCGGGGCGGAGTCCTCCACCGCGGCCGCCTGATGAGGCTCGGCCCCAAGGCGCCGTGCCCCCAGCAGATAGCCCTCGGGGTGAGGCTTCCCCTGCTCGACGTCATCGAAGGCGACGATGACCGGCGGTTCGATCCCGGCGGCGCCCAGCCGGGCGCGCGCGAGACGGCGGTGGGCGTTGGTGACGACCGCCCAGGGGAGGCCCTGCGCATCCATCCAGCCGACCAGGTCCAGGGCGCCGGGGGAGGGGCGCACGCCGCCGGTGTCCGCGCACTCGCGCTCCAGGTGGGCCATGACGTGCCCGGCCACCTCGGCCTCGCCGATGCCCGGCAGGAAGCGCCGCACGGTGGTGGCCGCGTCCGGGCCATGGCAGACCGCGAGAACGGCCGCTGGGTCGAGGTCGTTGTCACGTGCCCAGGCGGTCCATGCCGCCTCGACGGCGTCATGGGAGTTCACCAGGGTGCCGTCCATGTCGAGAAGGACGGCGCGGCAGTCGGCGAGGCGGTGTGGAGGGGAACCCATGCCCTTATTAAACTCGTTATACGACTAAAAAACGAGAGGGGATTCGTGGTGCAACGACACGGCGCCGCCGATCGGCTCCGCTGGGCTCTGGCGGCCGATGCCTGCGCCCTGGTGCGTTCGATGCCGGGCATCACCCGGGCGGGGCTCGCCCACGAACTGGGGATCTCCAGCGGCACGGCCGCCGATCTCGTGACGAGGATGCGTCGGGCCGCTCTCCTCGACGAGGGGGAATCGGTCGTCCACGGCCGGGGGCGCCCCACGTCGGTGCTCACCGCGCACCCCAGGGGGCCGCTCGTCGTCGCGGTCGAGATCACCACCACCGGATGGCGAGTGGCCGCCGCCGGCCTCGACGGCCGGCTGACGGTCCTCGCCGAGGCCCCGCACCGCGACCGGCGCCCCGCCGGCATGCTCGCGCCGATCCGCCGGGCCGTGGCCGCGGCGACGAGGGAGCACGCGGGAAGGGTACGGGCCGTGTCCGTCGCAGCGGCCGCCACCATCCGCGACGGGGCCATCGTCCAGTCCTCCGTCCTCGGCTGGGAACAGGTGCGTCTCACGTCCCTGGCCATGCCGGGGGCCGCGATGCTCATCACCAACGACGCCACGAGCGAGGCCCTGGCCGAGTCCCGCCGCGGCGCCTCGCGCGGGGCGCGCCATGCCCTGCACCTCACCGTGCTCACCGGAGTCGGCGGCGGCCTCGTCCTCGACGGCTCGCCCATGCTCGGGGCGACCGGCCTGGCCATGGAGATCGGGCATCTTCCCTTCGGCGACCCGGAGGCGATCTGCGACTGCGGGGCGCGTGGTTGCTGGGACACCGCCCTGGGCGCCGGGCCGCTGTCCAGGCGGCTGGGAACGGCCCCCGATTCGGTGCCGGCCATCGAGGCGGTCATCGCCCGGGGCGATCCCGCTCACGACGGCGTTCTCGAGGCGGCCGCCACGAGCCTGGGGCGGGGCCTGGCAGGGCTGGTCAACACAATGGACCCCGATGTCGTCACCCTCGGGGGCATCGGGCCGCTCCTGCGCACCAGGTCGCCCCTGGCCTTCGAGCAGGCGCTGGCAGGCGGTCTCATGCGGTGTCTGCGCGAGGCCCCGCCACGGATCCTCGCCGGGGAGCTCGGCGCCGACGCCGCGTTGATCGGTGCCGCCGAGAGCGCTCTCGACGAGGTGGCGAGTCCTGCCGGCCTCGCGGCCTGGTCCGCCCCGGACGGGGCGAACCACCGAAGAGACCCGTCCTGACCGGCGCCGTGCGCCCGGTCCATCGTGTCGGAGTCCGACCGTAGCCTGGGGTCATGAGCACCGAGGACGCTCCCGCACTTTTCGACGCCCCGGCGACCGGTGGCAGCGGCCGCGCCGGCTCGGCCCGCCCGCTGGCCGACCGGCTGCGCCCGGGCACCCTGGAGGATGTGGTCGGGCAGGACCACCTGCTCGCCCCCGACGCCCCGCTGGGGCGGATGGTGCGGGCCGGCCGCCTGTCCTCGGTCATCCTGTGGGGGCCGCCCGGCTGCGGCAAGACGACGATCGCCCGGCTGCTCGCCGCGCGTGTCGGCCTCGACGTCGAACAGGTCTCGGCGACCGCCTCCGGGGTGGCCGAGCTGCGGAAGATCTTCGCCGCCGCCGCGGCACGCCGCCGCAGCGGCCGTGGCACGCTCCTGTTCGTCGACGAGGTGCACCGCTTCAACCGGGCCCAGCAGGACTGCCTGCTGCCCTACGTCGAGGACGGCACGGTCGTCCTCGTCGGCGCGACGACCGAGAACCCCAGCTTCGAGCTCAACGGGGCGCTCCTGTCGCGCTGCCAGGTGCTCGTCCTGCACCGCCTCGACGAGTCCGCCCTGGCCGAACTCCTCGACCGTGCGCAACGGCTCACGGGCCGGTCCCTGCCCCTCACCGAGGGCGCCCGCGCCGCGCTCATCGCCATGGCCGACGGTGACGGCCGCTATCTGCTGGGCATGGCCGAGCAGGTCCTTGAGGCCGCGCCGACGGACCCGCTCGACGAGGCGGGCCTGGCCGCCGTCGTCGCCACCCGCGCCCCCGCCTACGACAAGACGGGCGAGGAGCACTACAACCTCATCTCGGCGCTCCACAAGTCGATGCGCGGCTCCGACCCGGACGCCGCCCTGTACTGGCTGGCCAGGATGCTGGCCGGCGGCGAGGATCCGCTCTACGTGGCCCGCCGTCTCGTGCGCTTCGCCAGCGAGGACGTCGGCCTCGCCGACCCCGGCGCGCTCCAGGCTGCGTTGGGGGCCTGGCAGGCATACGAGCGGCTCGGCTCACCCGAGGGCGAGCTCGCCATCGCCCAGGCCGTCGTCCACCTGGCCACCGCCCCCAAGTCGATCGGCGTCTACCGGGCTTTCACCCGGGCCCAGGCCGCCGCCCGACGGACGGGTTCCCTCCGGCCACCGGCCCACATCCTCAACGCCCCCACCCGGCTCATGAGGAACCTCGGCTACAGCGCCGGCTACCAGTACGACCCGGACACCGCCGAGGGCTTCTCCGGCGCCGACTTCATGCCCGAGGGCTACCCGCCCCCGGCTGAGCGCGAGCGCTTCTACGAACCGACCGGCCACGGCAACGAGCAGCAGATCCGCGAACGCCTGGCCCACTGGGAGCGGCTGCGCCGCCGGAAGCATGAGGGGGTGGGCGGCTGAGGCCGGGCCCCGGAGCACGGCCCCTCGTGGAGCGGCAGGGCCCGCCACGGTGAGGGGTCGCCGGTGGTCTCCCTGTCCGGGCGGGCGTCCATGTGGCGGGGCGGCGCATCGGGGCCTCGGGATGGTCCCGCCCGGGAGCGTCCCTGGCTGCGTGTCAGACGGCGGTGGCCGGCTGACGGTGAGTCCGCGGGTCGCTGAGGGTGTCGCCCGGGGCATGGGCCTCAGTGCTGCCAGCCCTCGCCCTCCAGTTTGGTCTTGATGGCCGCGATGATGTTCTCGGCCGCGTGCCCGTCGCCGCGCAGCAGCTGGGCGGTCCGCCGCCGCTCGGCCTGCCGGGGATCGGCCTCGCCGGCGGCCAGGGCCTCGACGAGCCTGAACGCCTCGGCCACGTTCGGCACCCGGTTCACCCCGGCGATGATGCGTTCGCCCAGCGGGCTGAAGGGCTGGTGGCCCTCACGCTCCAGGAAGACGACGGGCCTGCCGGTCAGCTGGTACTCGGCGAGCCAGCTCACCCCGTCGCAGACCAGCACGTCGCTGTTGCGGAACTGGTCCGCGTAGTCCCCTCCGCCGAACACCGAGGTGTTGGGCAGCGCGTTCCAGTCACGCCAGAAGTCGGCCACCATCGTCTCGGACAGCGGAGCCGCGTGCTCGTCCATCTTGGTGAGCAGGGCCGGGTGGGCGCTGAAGACGAAGTCCCACTCGGGGTGTGCCCGCGCCTGCTCGACCATCCGCGGTCCGGTCGTGGCGAAGGTGCCGAACCGGATCCACTCCTCGCCCACGCTGTGGTGCGCCGACCACAGCACGGTGAAGCGGTGCCCCGGATCGGGTGCCGCGCCGTCCAGCGCGCTCAGGACGTCGGCCTTCGGGTGCCCGGTGGCGACGAACTGCCTGGCGCGGGTCGCGGGAGCCCGCTCCGCGGTCTCGGCCCGCACCTCCTCGTTCGCGCAGAAGATCGCCCAGGCGTTGCGGTGGAAAGGGCTGTCGAGCACGGTGTTCAGACCACTGTCCTCGATGATGTTGACGATGAAGTTCAGCAGCTCGTACGGCACCTGGCACAGCCTGGCGAAGCGCAGCTCGCTGGTGGCGAAGGCGGGAGGGATGTCGGCGTCCCACTGCGACTGCCGGACGATGATGTCCGGGTCGATCGTGCGGATGATGTCCAGGTCCATGAACGGGTCGCGGCTGTTGAACCGCAGGTGCTCGACCCCGAAGTGGTCGAGACGCTCGCTGACGTAGTCCTCGTCCCGGTAGCCGTCGGCCCCGGGGAAGTGCCGCGGCAGGCTTGCCACGACCACCTCGAAATCGGGGTCGGCGATCATCAGTTCGTGCACCCGCGCCAGCGAGTACCAGGCCTCGGGGTGGTGCACGAGGAACAGTACCGTGACACGCGCGCCCGGCACCTTGCGGCGGGCGACCACCGCGGCCGTCGCGCGGGCCGACTCCGCAACGTGCCGCACGTAGTCGAGCCGGCCGTCGATGTCATCGGCCCTGCGCCGCCCCTCCTCGTGAAGCCCCAGCTCGATCGCGTGGACCATGCCCGGTGTCGCGACGGGCCTGCGAAGGCGTTGGAACAGCGAGGACTGGTCAGGCATGGGACACTCCGGTATGTCTCAGGACGATGGCTGAAGCGTACCGGAGGAGGGGATCTCTTTTCGGCTCCGCCACTCAGCGGCGGCGCAGACGCCGGACGAGGAGCAGCAGGACGAACGAGACCAGGCCGATGACGACCCAGCGGGACCGGCCGGAGGGCTCGGTGCTCGCTGCGAAGGGCGAACCGCTCCCGGATGCCTGCGTCCTGGGCTGGGACGGCCCGGCCGGTTCCTCGGCGCCCGGGGCCTTGTCGCTGCCGGCGGCGGGTGTCTCGAACGCCTCCGTCTCGATGACTTCCGTCTCGGGCCCAGCGGTGGTCTCGCTCCCGCCCTCGAGAACGGGCTCGGCCTCGACGACCGGCTCCGGCTCGGTGCTGGCGGCCGGTTCGGGTTCGGCGTCCGCGACGGCCCCGACGGTGTCGGCCTCGTCCGCGATGGCCTCGGCCTGTTCAACGGCGCGGCCCTCGTCCTCGGCCAGCTCCGCCTCCGCGACGACCGCATCCGCCTCGGCTGCCTCGGCCGGCGCGTCGGAGGCAACCGGTTCGGTGCCGGACGGGGCCTCGGCGGGCTCGTCGAGGGGCAGCTCAGGCGCCGTCTCCGCGGCCTTGCCGGTGTCGCCGGCGCTGGCCGGGGCCTCCTCGGCCGGCGCCTCGGCCTGCTGCACCAGAACGGCCAGTTTCTCCTGGGCGTCGGTCACGCCCTTGTCCTCGCGGCGGGCGATCGCCTCGGGTGCCCACAGCGAGGCCCACACCTGGCGGATCAACTCCCACACCGCGTCGACGCCCTGGACCGGGCCCAGCACCTCGCGGCTCACACCCAGGTCGCGCTCGGTGGGGGAGGCCTGGACACTCACCCAGGCGTCACGCCCCAGCGCGGCATAGCTCTCGGCCAGGTCGTCCACGAGGTCGGCGGGCAGCTCGGCCGCGGCGATGGTCTCGGCTGCAACGGCTGCGGCCCCATCGGCGGGCACGCCCTCAAGGCGTTCCGTCAGCTTCTCGCGGTTGAAGAGCTCGGCCAGGTCGTCCGTGGTGACGACGAAACCCGGCGCCGTCTCGACCCCGTTGCGCAGCCGCTCGCCCAGGCGAGCGGCGGTCCTGCCGACGGAGTCGGTGTCGCTGGAACGGATGTAGGTGAGTTCGACGATCATGGCTCCCAGTACACCGCATCGCACCGGTCGCCGGCACGTCCTTGCCATCGGGTGGATGCGGATGCCCCCGCCCGGCTCCTTAGCATTGGCCCCATGTGCGAATCAGGCCCGAATACTGGCCGCGCCGGTCGATTCCAGACCGGGCGTGGTGACCGCGACATGCCGCTGCGCTCGGAGACGTCCCGGCCGAGGCTGCGACGCCCTTCCGGCAGGTCCGTCGGGGGCCTGTCCTCGGGTGCGTCACTGCGGGAAGTCCCCGTCTTCGGGCATGCATCCGGGCGAACCTTCTCCTATTGCTCCATATCGTGATTGGACCCCGAAAGGACACCCCCCGGTGCTGCGGATGGGCGCTGGCCATGGAATGATGAAGCGCATGAGTCCGCGAGAAATTGAGGTTTCCGAGCCGCGTGAGATCGGTGTGACCGAGCTTGCGCTGCGCGACGCCCATCAGAGTCTGTTCGCCACCCGCATGGCCACCGAGGACATGGTCGATGCCTGCGCCGACATCGATGCTGCCGGCTACTGGTCCGTCGAGTGTTGGGGCGGTGCCACGTACGATTCGTGCATCCGCTTCCTCAACGAGGATCCGTGGGAGCGGCTGCGCACCTTCCGCAAGCTGATGCCGAACACCCGCCTGCAGATGCTGCTGCGGGGCCAGAACCTGCTTGGCTACCGCCACTACAACGACGAGGTTGTCGACCGCTTCGTGGAGAAGTCCGCCGAGAACGGCATGGACGTCTTCCGTGTCTTCGACGCCGTGAACGACCCGCGCAACATGGAGCACGCCATGGCGGCGGTCAAGAAGGCCGGCAAGCACGCGCAGGGCACCATCTGCTACACGATCAGCCCCGCCCACACCACCGAGGGCTACGTGAAGCTGGTCGGTCAGCTCCTCGACATGGGCGCCGATTCCATCGCCTTCAAGGACATGGCCGCGCTGCTCAAGCCGCAGCCCGCCTATGACATCGTCAAGGGCATCAAGGACACCTACGGCAAGGACGTCCAGGTCAACGTCCACTGCCACTCCACCACGGGCGTCACCCTGGTCGCCCTCATGAAGGCCATTGAGGCCGGTGCCGACGTCGTCGACTCGGCGATCAGCTCCGTCTCCCTCGGCCCCGGTCACAACCCGACCGAGTCCGTCGTCGAGATGCTCGAGGACACCGGCTACACCACCAGCCTCGACATCGATCGCCTCTACAAGATCCGCGACCACTTCCGCGCCATTCGCCCGAAGTACCGCAACTTCGAGTCGAAGACCCTTGTCGACACGAAGATCTTCAGCTCCCAGATCCCCGGCGGCATGCTCTCCAACATGGAGTCCCAGCTGCGCGCCCAGGGCGCCGAGGACCGCATCGACGAGGTGATGGCAGAGGTGCCGAACGTCAAGAAGGCCGCCGGTTACCCGCCGCTGGTCACCCCGACGAGCCAGATCGTCGGCACCCAGGCCGTGTTCAACGTCCTCATGGGCCCCTACAAGCGCATGACCGGCGAGTTCGCCGACCTCATGCTCGGCTACTACGGCGCCACGCCCGCCGAACGCGACCCCGAGGTCGCCAAGCTCGCCCAGGAGCAGACCGGCAAGGAGCTCATCACCTGCCGTCCCGCCGACCTTCTCGAACCCGAGTGGGACAAGCAGGTCGAGGAGGCCTCGAAGCTCCCCGGCTTCAACGGCACCGACGAGGACGTCCTCACCTACGCGCTGTTCCCGGGCGTCGCCCCGGACTTCTTCGCACACCGCGCCGAGGGCCCCAAGAACGTCGGTCTGTCCGAGGCCCAGCTCAAGGCGGAGGAGGAGGGTACTGCCTCGGCAGCGGTCTCCGGCCCCATCAGCTACAACGTGACCCTCGGTGGCACCTGCCACGAGGTCACCGTCGAGCCCGCGTGAAGGTGATCGCCCACCATGGCTAACAATGACATCAAGCTGGCCGACTCAATGGCCGAGCGTGTGGAGCAGCTCGCGGAGCAGCGCCACATCATCGAGCTCGGCGGCGGTGAGTCCCGCCTGCAGAAGCAGCGCGAGCGCGGCAAGCAGACCGCTCGCGAACGCATCGACAATCTGCTCGACGCCTACTCGTTCGACGAGGTCGGTGCCTTCCGCAAGCACCGCACCACGTTGTTCGGCATGGACAAGGCCGTCATCCCCGCCGATGGCGTGGTCACCGGCCGCGGCACGATCTTCGGCCGTCCCGTCCACGTCGCCTCCCAGGACTTCACCGTCATGGGCGGCTCGGCGGGCGAGACCCAGTCGACCAAGGTCGTCGAGACGATGGAGCAGGCGCTGCTCACCGGCACGCCGTTCCTGTTCTTCTACGATTCGGGCGGCGCCCGCATCCAGGAGGGCATCGACTCGCTGTCCGGCTACGGCAAGATGTTCTTCGCGAACGTCAAGCTGTCCGGCGTCGTCCCGCAGATCGCCATCATCGCCGGCCCCTGCGCCGGTGGTGCCAGTTACTCGCCGGCCCTGACCGACTTCATCATCATGACGAAGAAGGCCCACATGTTCATCACGGGCCCCGCCGTCATCAAGGCGGTCACCGGCGAGGACGTCACCGCCGACCAGCTCGGTGGCGCCGACGCCCACATGACAACGAGCGGCAACATCCACTTCGTGGCCGAGGACGACGACGCCGCGGTGCTCATCGCCAAGAAGCTGCTGAGCTTCCTGCCGCAGAACAACACCGAGGAGGCCGCGTTCGTCAACCCGAACAACGACGTCTCCCCGTGCGAGGAGCTGCGTGACATCGTCCCCGTCGAGGGCACGAAGGGCTACGACGTCCGCGACGTCATCTCCCGGATCGTCGACTGGGGCGACTACCTCGAGGTCAAGGCCGGCTGGGCGACCAACATCGTCACAGCCTTCGCCCGCTTCAACGGCCGCACAGTCGGTGTCGTGGCGAACCAGCCGAAGGTGATGTCGGGCTGCCTCGACATCGACGCCTCCGACAAGGCCACCGAGTTCATCAACTTCTGCGACTCGTTCAACATCCCTCTGGTGCAGCTGGTGGACGTCCCCGGCTTCCTGCCCGGCGTCCAGCAGGAGTACGGCGGCATCATCCGCCACGGCGCGAAGATGCTGTACGCCTACTCCGAGGCCACCGTGCCGAAGGTCACCGTGGTGCTCCGCAAGGCCTACGGCGGCTCCTACCTGGCCATGTGCAACCGTGACCTGGGTGCCGACGCCGTCTACGCCTGGCCCACCGCCGAGATCGCCGTCATGGGTGCCGACGGTGCCGCCAACGTCATCTTCCGCCGCGAGATCGACGCCGCCGAGGATCCGGCCGCCACCCGCGCCGAGAAGATCGAGGAGTACCGCAACGCGTTCAACACGCCGTACGTGGCCGCCGCCCGCGGCCAGGTCGACGACGTGATCGACCCGGCTGACACCCGTCGCAAGATCACCGCCGCACTGGAGATGTACGCCACCAAGCGTCAGACCCGTCCGGCCAAGAAGCACGGCAACATGCCCTGCTGATCGGGAGGAGTTCGAACATGTCTGACAGTGAGAAGGACCTCATGATTGCGACGCTCAACAAGCGTCTGTCCGCTCTTGAGGCCGAGGTGAGTGCATTGAAGGCGGCCAGCCCGGGCATTCCGGAGGACGTCCTGGTGGCCATTTCCGCTGCCGTGTCCGCCTATCTCGGCAACGACGGATCGGTCCAGGCCGTTCGTTTCACCCCGAGCCCGACCTGGAACAGCCAGGGCCGCAAGGCTCTCCAGAACCATTCCATTCGTTGACCCGGAAGAGACTGACATGAAGCTGAAGGTAACCGTCAACGGCGTCGCCTACGACGTCGATGTCGATGTCGACAAGACCCAGAACAATGCGATGGGCACGATCCTGTTCGGCGGTGGCACCGGCGGTGCCGCTGTCGCGCCGGTCGCCACGGGCGGTGGCGGCGGCGCCGCGGCGGGCGAGGGTGAGATCCCCGCGCCGCTGGCCGGCACCGTGTTCAAGATCCTCGTCGCCGAGGGCGACGAGGTGAAGGCGGGGCAGGTCGTCCTGGTTCTCGAGGCCATGAAGATGGAGACCGAGATCCAGGCCCCGACCGACGGCACCGTCGAGAAGATCCTCGTCGCCGAACGCGAGGCCGTCCAGGGCGGCCAGGGCCTCATCAAGATCGCCTGAGCCGGCCCCGGACGAGGGCAGAGAGGGCCCCGCACGCCACCATTGGAGGGTGCGGGGCCCTCGTGCCATGTCTGGGCCGTGTTGTCGCCGGCGTGGCCATCAGTCAGGGCGCCTGGTCTCGTTTCACAGGGGCGCGTACGCCCGCCGGTCCTCGCGGGTGAGGGCGCAAGGCTTCTCGCCGCGGACTGCGCTACCTCGCTTTCTCTCGGCGCCGTGGTCAAGCGGCTCAGATCTTGAAGAATGGCGGCACCAGCGTGCCGGTGGAGCGCCCCTGCCCGGTGAGCAACCAGCCCATCGACTTGTGGCTCCTCATGTGGACGATCGTCTCCGCCGGAGCCAGGCCGGGAATGGCGGCCGCGATGGAGGACTCCACGTCGGCGATGGCGTTGTGGCTGGCGACCCTGAGGTTGAGCCGCAGATTGTTCGCCCCCGTCAGCCACATGCAAGAGCGAAGGACTCGTCGGTCGCGGAGCAATTCCATGATCCGGGGCTTGTGCGAGAAGGCGACGGTGGTGAGCCATGTGCACTCCAGGAACCATCCGGCGAGTTCGGGCGCGACATCGCACCGCATGATGACCTGGCGGCAGGACCGTAGCCTTTGCAGCCTTCGGTGCACTGTCGTGGTCGGACTGTCGAATTCTTGTGACAGGCTCGCGACACTGCGGCGGCCATCGGCGGCAAGGGCTTTGGCCAAGGCCATGTCCAGTTCTGGGTTGGGGGCTTGACCCACAGGTTTTTTCCGGGGTAGCTGCTCGGCGGCCGCGTTGGCTTCGTTCTGGTCGATGGCGTGAACCCGCCACGCCTCCGTCCCGACGATGACATTGGTGGTGAGGGATGTGCGGGTCCCGTGCACCCCCGGAAGGCTTCCGATCCAGTCGATGATCAAGGTGGTGAGGGTCGGCATGTCCGGGGCGCTGATGGTCAGGAGGATGTCGCGTTCGCCGGTCGTCTCGTCGACGCTGAGGATCATCGGATGGCGACACAACTCGTCGATCGTCGTCGGCAGGTGCTTGGTGGTGCAGTCGACCTCGACGATGGCTGTCAGCTGCTGGTCCATGTTGGGCAGTGTCGTGATCCACGCCAGGCCCTCGGATGTCAGGCGAGCCCACCGGTGGGAGGCCGTCGCCGCCGAGATCCCGAGGATCTGTCCCACCCGTGCCCACGGCATGCGCGGGTCGATCTGCAGCAGATTGACGATCCTGAGGTCGGTCTCATCCATGGTCATCACCACTCCACTCGTTGTCTCGGTGAGCCTCGACCAGACGTCAGCGGTGCCGGACGCATTCCTCAGGGGCCCTGGCGCTTGCCGGCGGCGGTTCTGGTCGTCTGCCGGGAGGTGTGAAACGCTCACCGGCATAACCTTCTCACTTGGGCTATTTCTTCGCAAATTCGCTGGCGAGTGGGCGATCTGAGGCGAAAGATCCCGACGTGATGCCGATTGCTCCGCTGATTGTTGCGGTTCAGTCTCTTCGTGCAATTCTTGCTCCCACATCGAAGTGGATGTGACCTGTCACCGGCGGATTCGGCTGACTTGGTGACAGGCGATCGGCGAAGGAGCTTGTCATGGCGGGAACTGATCCGTAGTTCTGCCTCGGCGTCGAAATGATACTGCGGTTGATTCCTGAAAAAGCCGCAGGATGGCCCGTGCACAGGCCACGAATGTGCACATCAATTCTCCGTATGGGGTGACGCGGCGATGGTCAGCATGCCCTGATTCGCTGCGCGCACATTACTTCGAACGCTCAAGGAGGAGTTCAATGAGCAGTGATCGTATTCGGGTCGTGCAGTGGGGGCTGGGTGCCATGGGTCGCGGGGTGGCCCGGCTCGTCCTCGACAAGGAAGGCCTGGAACTGGTGGGCGCCGTCGACATCCGCCAAGACCTGGACGGCGAGGACCTGTGCACGGTGATCGGGGGCGATCCCACTGGTGTCACCATCACCACGGATCCGGTGTCGCTGCTGGCCTCGACCGAGGTGGACGTCGTGACCATCACCACCACCTCGTGGGTCGAGCAGCAGCTGCCCGACCTGAAGGCCATCCTGTCCGCCGGCGTCAACGTGGTGAGCATCGCAGAGGAGATGGCCGCCCCCGAGGCCCAGCACCCCGAGATCGCCGAGCAGCTGGACGCCCTGGCGATCGAGAACGGCGTGTCCATCGTCGGGGTCGGAGTCAACCCGGGCTTCGTGCTCGACCATCTCGTCGTGACCCTGACCTCCGGGAGCCAGCAAGTGGAACGGATCGAGGCCAGCCGGATCAACGACCTGAGCCCCTACGGCGAGACGGTGCTGCGCACCCAGGGCGTCGGCACGACCCCGGAGGAGTTCGAGGCCGGTGTCGCCGACGGGTCCATCGTCGGTCACGTCGGCTTCCCCGAGTCGGTGCGCCTCATCAGCGACGCCCTGGGCCTGGGCGTGGACCGCTTGGAGCAGAGCATCGAACCGATCATCAGCACGGTGCCCCGCCAGGCCAGGGACCGCGCCATCGAGCCGGGCATGGTCGCCGGCTGCAATCATGTCGCCATCGGCTACCGCGGTGACACGGAGGTCATCCGACTGAACCATCCGCAGCAGATCGCGCCCGAGGCCGAGGGGCGGGCCACCGGCGACTACATCACGATCTTCGGCGTGCCCGAGATCCACATGTCGACCGGACCAGAGATCGCCGGTGGCCTGTCGACGGCGGGCATCGCCGTCAACACGATTCCCCGCATCCTCCACGCGAGCCCGGGACTGAAACGGATCATCGACCTGCCCTCACCCAGCGCCCTCATGGGGGCCTCCGCCTACACCCGTCGCTGACTGGACCATCACGAACAGGAGAAGACCAGATGCAGGGGACCGATGACATGGCACCGGCTGGTGCCTGGGTCGAGATAGAGCGCACAGTCCTCACCCCCGACGAGCGGGCGGCCGGACTCCCGGCCGAGACCGCCGGTACGCCGCTGCTGGAGTGGGTCGACGGCTTCCTCGAGGCCGAGGCGCGGGTGGGCGAGGAGGTCACCATCCGGACCATCATCGGCCGCGAGCACCGCGGCACCCTCCGCCGCATCAACCCCGGGTACGCGCACAGCTTCGGTGACACGGTCCCGGAGATCCTCACCATCGGAACGGAGTACGAGTCGTGACCGACACCTCCTACGCGGCAGTGATGGCGCGCAAGAACGACATCATGCGCTCGTCGATGGGACTGGACTACGACCAGTTCACGTCCAGCCCCATCGCCTTCGACTACGAGGCGCTCATGAACTCCTCCGGCTACAGCCTGGAGGACATCACCGCGATCCAACGCGAGAGCAAGGTCGGCGGGACGCCGCTGTATGAACTGCGGCGCCTCACCGAGGCGGTGCGCAGGATCTCCGAGCCCGGCAGGGGGGCCCGTATCCTGCTCAAGGACGAGGCAGCCAACGCCTCCGGCAGCTTCAAGGCCCGCAGGGCCTCGGTCAGTGCCTACGAGGCCAGGTCCAAGGGCTTCAAGGGCATGGTCACCGCCACCAGCGGGAACTACGGGGCGGCCGTCGCCTCCCAGGCCGCCCAACGCGATCTCAAGTGCATCGTCGTGCAGGAGGTCTACGACTCCCGGCACGTCGGCCAGCCCGAGATCGTCGAGAAGTCGCGCGCCTGCGAGGCCTACGGCGCCGAGGTGCTGAAACTCACCGTCGGTCCCGAGCTGTTCTACGTGCTGCTGCGCACCCTGGAGGAGACCGGCTTCTTCAACGCCAGCCTCTACACGCCGTTCGGGATCCTCGGCGTCGAGACGCTGGGTGCCGAGATCGGACGTGAGGTGCAGGAGCGGTACGAGAGGACCCCCGACGTGGTGGTCGTCACGAACGCCGGCGGCGGAAATCTCACCGGGACCGCGCGCGGCCTGCGCAGGGTCGGCTGCGAGGACACCACGGTGATGGCTGTCTCGGTCGACCTGTCGGGGCTGCACATGGCCTCCGACACCGACTTCAACAACAAGTCGTTCACCACCGGGCACACCGGCTTCGGGGTGCCATTCGCCACCTGGCCCGACCGCGTCGACGTGCCGCGCAACGCGGCCCGGGTCCTGCGCTACATGGACGGCTACCACCTGGTGACCCAGGGCGAGGTCTTCTACCTCACCGAACTGCTCACCAAGCTGGAGGGCCTGGAGCGCGGCCCGGCGGGCAATACGAGCCTGACCGCAGCCGTCGCCCTGGCCCGCCAGATGGACGAGGACCAGATCGTCGTCGTGCAGGAGACCGAGTACACCGGGGCGGGCAAGCACCACAACAGCCAGCTGTCCTTCGCCCGCAGCCGCGGCATCGAGGTACGCCGCGGCGACCCGGCGGACAACCTTCCGGGCAGGGCCATCATCATCCCCGAGCGGCTCGACCAGGTGGCCGGCAAGCCCCTCAACCTCGAGAGAATACGCCGCAGCTACATCAAGCACGCGGCAGGGGTCCTCCCCGCCGACCAGTGGACCGAGAAGGACATCGCCTTCCTGGCCGAGGACACCAACAGCACTGTGCAGCACGTGCAGGAAATCGTCGAGCGGCTCACCGCAGCCGGCCCCGCACCGACAGGACGGAACTGACATGACCGAGATCACCGAGGAACAGGAGCGGGAGGCCCGCTTCGATGCCCTGCGCCAGGAACTGGCGGCAATGGACGACGACGCCCTCAAGGCCAGGTTCTGGGAACTGTGCGAGGAGGTGATGACGCCGATCGTCGAGCTCGCCCGGACCCACACCTCGCCCTCGATCGAACGCTCCGTGCTCCTGCGCATGGGGGTCGACTCGGTGACCACCCACGGAGTCGTCGAGAACGTCCTGCAGGCCGGCCTGCTCGGCAAGGGGGCGGGTCACGCGGTGCTCCGCCTGTCCCAGCGCGACGAGCTGCCGATACCCGAGGCCGCCGCGAGAATCGCCACCGACGCCGGCGTGCTGAACGGTCTCTTCGAAGGAGCGGACAATGACTGACCGGCTCGATCCCAACGTCAAGCTCGACGTCGACCTCATCATGCAGGACCTAGCCGACTATCACCCGCCCCGCAAGGGCTGGACCTGGCGGGCCTGCCCTCCGGAGGGCGTCGACATGGGCGGCTTCCACTACCGTGACATGTCCGAGCCCCTCGCCAACAGCGTTCCGATGCCGGCCGCGAAGTACTTCGACGGCGTCGACCCGCAGCCCTCACCGGTGGTGACCTCGGAGATCGCCTCGGGGCACTTCGAGGACGACCTGCGCCGGATGCGGATGGCCGCCTGGAACGGCGCCGATCACATCATGGTCATCCGCACCACCGGGCAGTCCCACATCGACGGCCTCATGGAGGGCACCCCCGAGGGCGTCGGCGGCGTCCCGATCACCCGCAAGCAGCTGCGGGCCAGCCGCAAGGCCTGTGACCTGGTGGAGCAGGAGGTCGGACGTCCGATCAACTTCCACAGCTACGTCTCCGGCGTGGCCGGTCCCGAGGTCGCCGTGCTGTTCGCCGAGGAGGGCGTCAACGGGGCCCACCAGGACCCCCAGTACAACGTGCTCTACCGCAACATCAACATGTACCGCAGCTTCGTCGACGCCGCCGAGGCGAAGAAGGTGATGAGCGGGGCCCGCATCTTCCAGATCGACGGCGCCCACAACGCCAATGCGACGGCACGGCACGGCTGGAAGGTGATGCCGGAGTTGATGGTCCAGCACGGCCTCAACTCGATGTTCTCCGTTCTCGTCGGCATGCCCAAGGACCTCATCGGGCTGTCCACGGTGCCGCCGAGCGCCCCGCCCGCCCCGAAGCTGTGGTTCGACCTGCCCTACGCGGTCGCCCTGCGGGACTTCTTCTCCGAGTACCGGATGCGCGCCCAGCAGAATACCCGGTACATCGAGTCCGACCTCGAAGAGGCGATCCGCACCCACGTGGTGGACACGATGATCTCCATGCTCACCAGGGCCGACATCCAGTCGACCATCACCCCCGACGAGGGCCGCAATCTGCCCTGGCACTACAACTCGGTGCGCGGAGTGCAGACGGTCAAGCAGACCTGGGCGGCGCTGGACGGCATCAAGGAACTCCTCACCCTCAACCGGGAGGGCCCGCTCGGGACGATGGTGCGTGACATCAAGGAACGAGCCATCGGCTTCCTCACCGAGATGGTCCACGCCGGCGGCTACTTCGCCGCCATCGAGAGGGGCTTCTTCGTCGACTCGGCGCTGTTCCCCGAGCGCAACCACGACGGGATCGCCCGGGACGGCTCTGGTGGCGTCGCCGCCGACACCGTCATCGAACGCGACCCGGACTACCTGGCCCCGGTCAGCGACCACTTCGGCTATAACAACGTGCCCGAGGGCGTCGGCTGCCCCAGCGAACTGATCGGCGGGGACACCCTGACCAATCCGGAGAAGATCGTCTACATCGACGAACTCGACCCGCAGGACAGCGTCGAGCAGCGGCTCGCCCGCACCGCCGCCTACCGCACCGGCGACCTGGTGCGCCCGGAGGCCGAGTGGGCCGGCGATGGCGTGGCCCTGCTCCAGCTGATGATCCCCGAGAACGCCGACATCGCCCGCGAGGCGGCCCTGGAGACCGCCAAGCGGATGGGCCTGGGGGACCCGGAGGTGGTCAACCTGCAGGTCCTGCAGCCCGCGGAGGGCTGCTTCGTCGAGGTGAAGGGTCACGTCGGTTTCGACATCGACAAGACCGAGCTGTACATCCCCGAGAAGGTCGAGCTGCTCCCCGAGGACGAGCTGCGTCAGGTCGTCAGCGACAACGAGATCAACGTCGTCGCCGGCACCGTCGGCGAGGACGAGCACAGCGTCGGGCTGCGCGAGATCCTCGACATCAAGCACGGCGGCCTGGAGAAGTACGGTGTCAAGTACCGCTACCTGGGCACCTCGGTGCCGGTCGAGAAGATGGTGGACGCGGCCGTCGAGAGCGGCGCCGACGCCATCTTGATCTCCACGGTCATCAGCCACAACGACGTGCACCGCACGATGATGAAGAAGCTGTCCGAGCTGGCCACCGAGCGGGGCATCCGCGACACGATGGTGCTCATCGCCGGCGGCACCCAGGTGAGCCGCGAGATGGCCGCCGAGACCGGGCTGGACGCCACTTTCGGCCGCGGCACCAAGGGCATCGACGTGCTCGACGCCATCGTCCGCACCATGCGGGCCCGCGGCATGGTCGTAGCAGGGAAAGCCGACGGATGAGAACCGTCGTCACCCTGGAGATCGGTTCGACGATCACCAAGGCCAACGCGTTCGAGCTGACCGATGGGCTCCTCGACCACGTCGGTCAGGGCTTCGCCCCGACCTCGGTCTCCGACGGCGACGTCGGGATCGGGGTGGACGCGGCCCTGGACGCCATGCGCGCGCAGCTGGCCGGCGACGGCCGCCGGCTCGACCTAGACGCCGCCGAGATCTTCGTGAACAGCTCGGCGGCGGGCGGCCTGCGGATGAGCGTCCACGGGCTGACCCGGGGCATGACGGCCAGGGCCGCCAAGGAGGCGGCCCTGGGCGCCGGCGCCATTGTCGGTCAGATCACCGTCGGGGCGATCGACGACTACGACCTGGAGGATCTGCGCGAACTCGACCCCAACATCGTCCTGCTCGCCGGCGGGGTCGACCACGGGGAGAAGCAGATCGTCATCGACAACGCCCGGAAACTTGCCGGCGCGGGACTGTCGGCGCCGGTCGTGTACGCGGGCAATGCTGCGGTGCGCCGCCGCGTCCAGGACATCTTCGCCGCCACCGGCACCCAGCTGATGTGCGCGGACAATGTCTTCCCCGACGTCGACGTGCTGCGGATCGAGCCCGTCAGGGCCCTCATCCACGAGGTCTTCAACGAGCACATCACTAGGGCGCCGGGAATGGCCAGGCTCGCCGAGCTGTCCAGCTACGAGATCCTGCCCACCCCTGGCGCGGTCCTGCTGGCCACCGAGATCTTCGCCGAGACCATGGGCGACGCCCTCGTCATCGACGTGGGGGGAGCCACCACCGACATCCACTCGGTCACCGACGGCAGCCCGGAGTGGACCAGCCGCAGCATCGACCCCGAGCCGCGCGCGAAACGAACCGTGGAGGGCGACCTGGGCGTCTATGTCAATGCCCACCAGATCGCCGCCATGGTGGGGGACCCGGACGAACAGGAGCGCTTCCGGTTCCTGCGGGCCATCCCATCGGACGAACAGGAGGCCGCCGTCACCCGCTGGCTCACCGAACGGGCCGTCGAGGCGGGCATCCGGCGCCATGCCGGCACCATCACCGATCTGTTCACCCCCACCGGCAAGAAGCAGATCGTGCGCGGGAAGGACCTGACGGCGGTGCAGTGGGTGGTGGGTACCGGCGGGGCCCTGACCAAGGTCGATGGCGGAGCACAGATCCTCGCCGGGATCAGGCTCGGCGCCGGCGACCGGCTGCTGCCGCCGCCGGAGGCCGCCATCCTCATCGACCGGGACTACCGGTTCTCGGCGCTGGGAACCGTGGCCCAGTCCCATCCAGAAGAAGTCGCCGCCACCTTCGAGGCCTGGGTGGCCGGCGCCGATGTGATCCCGGGCGAGCCCGTCCGGGCCCCCGAGTAGGAGGCGAGGGGCCATGTACGCCGCCACCCCGAGACTCGAGATCCTCGTCGACCGGATCGCCGGCAATGCGCGTTCCCTGGCAGAGCAGTGCCGGGCGTCCGGTGTCCGGGTGGCAGCGGTCACCAAGGTGCTCAATGCGCACCCCGCGCTGCTGGAGGCCCTTGCGGCCGCGGGTCTCCAGGAGATCGCCGACTCCCGGATCGACAACCTCAGACGTATCGCCGAGATGGGGCACCGCGGCCCGCGGCTGCTCCTGCGGGCCCCCACGCCCCGCACTGCCGCCGAGGCCGTGCA
Source organism: Propionibacterium australiense (assembly GCF_003666605.1). Taxonomy (GTDB): domain Bacteria; phylum Actinomycetota; class Actinomycetes; order Propionibacteriales; family Propionibacteriaceae; genus Propionibacterium; species Propionibacterium australiense. The sequence continues at coordinate 115,709 of NZ_RCIV01000005.1, forward strand.
CTGGGCCGACTGCTCGCTCAATACGAGCAGCAGGACCGTGGCGGCCCTGAGCCGGGCCGCGGAGTCCGTCGGTGTCACGCACAAGGTGATCCTCATGATCGACGTCGGCGACCTGCGGGAGGGCGTCTGGCCGGACCGTGCCATCGCCGAGGCGGTCGCGATGAGCCGGATGCCCCATGTCGAACTCGTCGGGGTGGGCGCCAATCTGGCGTGCTACGGCGGTGTCCTGCCCTCGGTCGACAACATGAGCCGGCTGGTCGAGATCCGAGACGCGTGCCGCGAGGCCACCGGACTGGACCTGCCGGTCGTCTCGGGCGGGAACAGCGCGAACCTGGCCCTCATGGCCTCCGGGCAGATGCCCGGCGAGATCAACCACCTGCGCCTCGGCGAGTCGATCATCCTCGGCCGCAACACCCTTGACCGCGAGCCCTGGCCCGGGACCCGCCAGGACACCGTCCGCGTGGTGGGTGAGGTCATCGAGGTGGGCCGCAAACCCTCGGTCCCGCTCGGCGAGACGGGGCAGGACGCCTTCGGCCGGCACCCCGTGTTCACCGATCGCGGCGTGCGGACCCGGGCCATCTGCAATCTGGGGCGCCAGGACGTCGTACCCGAGAACCTGGCCCCGACCGATCCGGGGATCATCGTGCTGGGCGCCAGCAGCGATCACCTCATTCTCGACGTCACCGATGCCGGCACGCCCGTCGACGTGGGCGACGAGATCGCCTTCTGGCCGGGCTACTCGGCCCTGCTGGCGGCCAGCACCTCGGCCCACGTCCACAAGAGGGCGGTCAGGGAACCATGAGAGGCCATTCCCGCCACGTCCGAGCATCCGCCTGCGGCCATGGGCCCACTCCGGTCCCGGAAGCGTCGTCGGAACCGATGCTGCGGTCCAGCCGCCACGATCCCCGGGAGTCATCGGTCTTCCTGTGAGCAGAGAGCTGTCCCCTGCCACGTCTGATGCCACGAAGATTTCCCGGTCACAGACCAGCTGATCATCCGATGTCCACACACGTACGAAGGAGCACCCCGTGAGTCACCAAGATCCCCCTGTCGCACTCGTGTCCGAGGCCGACCCTCCGTCTGAAGGAGAGGACCGCCAGCTGCAGCGCGGTCTGAGCAATCGCCACCTCCAGCTCATGGCGCTCGGCGGTGCGATCGGAACCGGCATGTTCATGGGCTCCAGCCGGACGATCCACGTCGCGGGCCCCTCCAGCGCGCTGGTCTACGCCCTCATCGGCATGTTCCTGTACTTCATGATGCGGGCCATGGGCGAGATGCTGCTGTCGAACCTGAAGTACAAGTCCTTCCGCGACATCGCCGAGCACATCCTGGGGCCGGCCGGCGGTTTCATCGCCGGCTGGACCTACTGGTTCGGCTGGATCGTGGCCGCCATGGGCGATCTCGCCGCCATCACCGGGTACGCCCAGTACTGGTGGCCGAACGTGCCCAAGTGGCTGCCGGCCACGGTCCTCGCGCTCACCCTGTTCGTCCTGAACGTCGTGGCGGTCCGGTTGTTCGGTGAGACGGAGTTCTGGTTCGCGCTCATCAAGCTGCTGGCCGTCTGCGCCCTCGTCATCGTGGCCGCGTGGCTGCTGGCAAGCAGATTCGTCTCGCCCGCGGGCAATCCCGCCCAGATCTCCAATCTGTGGAACGACGGCGGCTTCTTCCCGAACGGGCCGCTCGGCTTCCTCGCCGGCTTCCAGATCGCCTTCTTCGCCTTCGTCGGTCTCGAGGTCGTGGGAACCGCCGCCGCCGAGACCAAGAACCCGGAGCGGAACCTGCCCATGGCGATCAACGCCATCCCGATCCGGCTCGCCCTGTTCTACGTGCTGGCCCTGCTCGCCATCTGCGTCGTCATCCCGTGGCGGGCCGTGGTGCCCGGCGAGAGCCCCTTCGTCGAGATGTTCGGCCTGGCCGGCTTCGGCGCGGCGGCATCGGTGATGAACTTCGTCCTGCTGACGGCCGCCGCGTCCTCGGACAACTCGGGTCTCTACTCGACCTCACGGATGATGTACGGCCTGGCCCTCGACGGCCAGGCACCCAGGATCATGGGCAGGCTGTCCAAGCGCAACGTCCCGCAGAACGCGCTCATCGTGTCGTGCCTCATGCTCGCCAGCGGCATCATCTTCCTCTACACGTCCGAGACGATCATCGAGGCGTTCACCCTGGTCTCCTCGGTCGCCGCGCTGCTGTTCGTCTTCATCTGGTGCCTCATCGTGGTGTGTTACATCGTCTATCGGCGCAAGTACCCCGAGCTGCACGAGAAGTCCACCTTCAAACTGCCCGGCGGCCTCGTCACGGCGTGGATCGTCGTCGCCTTCTTCGTCGTCAGCGTCGTCATCCTGTGCCTCGAGGAGGAGACCCGCCAGGCCGTGTACGTCACCCCGATCTGGTTTGTCATCCTCATCATCGCCTACTTCGTGCGTTCCCGGCGGCTCAAGAGGACCGCGGCGGCGCAGCCGGCCGATCAGGGCGAGTCCTCGTGACCGCCGTGGCGCACTGAACCGGTGCCGACCGGGTGGGGCCGGCGGGACGACGGATCCCGCCGGCCCCACCGCTGCCAGGACGCTCCCACCCGGTCCTCGGATGGTGTGGCCGGTCGCTCAGCGCGGCCAGTCGAACACGACCGCCCCGTCGACGACGAGCCGGGCGGCCGGGCGCGGGTCGAGTTCGAGGTGGGCCTGGAGCCGGTGGCCGGGCGCGGTCGTCTCGTAGTCGATCCAGGTGCAGTCCTTGGCCAGCACGGCGATGTGCCCGCGAGCCAGCCACGGATTGCGACGGCGCAGGCCGATGAGTTCCCGGTGCAGCCCGTGGAGCCACCACCCGTGGGGTGCGAGCCGGGCGGGGAGCCGGACCGTCGCCCGTCTCGTACAGTCGCACCGGTCCGGTGCCCGCTGCGAGCGTCTCGGTGACGAGCCGGTGTCGGCGGCCGACGTGGTTGAACACGCCGTCGAGCAGCACGTCCAGGCCATGTGTCCGGGCCTGGGCGACCAGGTGGTCGAAGTCGGCGTCGTCGCCCAGCCGCGGGTCGATCCGGTAGTGGTCCACGGTGTCGTAGCCGTGGCTGGTGGACGCGAAGATCGGGCCCAGCAGCAGCCCGGTGCAGCCGAGATCGGCCGCGTAGTCGAGCCAGTCGTCGAGGCGCCGAAGGCGGTGGCCGTCGCTGCCCGCCGGGCGGTCGTGGATGGGCGCCCCGAGAGCACCCAGGGGGTAGAGGTGCCACCAGGTCGAGGTATCGAGGAAGGGCATCCGAAACTCCTATTGAGTCATGATCAATAACGATTGTTGACTGTAGCTCAACAGGACTAGGATCGCCACATGGCCTCATCCGACGAACGAGCCCCGCGGCGGCGGCTGAGCGTGGCCGAGCGCAGGCTCCAGATCCTCGAGGCGGCCAGGCGGCTGTACGCGACGACGCCCTATGCGCAGCTGCCGGTGACCCGGGTGGCCGAGGCGGCGGAGGCCTCGGCGGCGCTCGTCTTCCACTATTTCGGCTCGAAGGCCGGGCTCTACGAGGCCGTCGTCGCCGACGCGGTGCAGCGGCTCGCGGACGCCCAGCGGGCCGCCGATGCGGCGCTTCCCGCAGGAGTGCCGGCGCGCGACCGGGTGCGCACCGGTCTGCTGATCTACCTCGACCACATCGCCGGCCACCCGCACACCTGGGCGACCCCGCTGACCGGCGGCGAGGAACCGGCCGAGGTCGTCCGGCTGCGTCACCGCGTCCGGGCCGGCTACGTGGAGGAGTTGGGCCGGGTCCTCGATCCCTCGGACACGGCCCGCCACGACTACGCCCTGTGGGGCTACTTCGGATTCCTCGACCAGGCCTGTCTCAGGTGGGTCGAGAGGGGCTGCCCGGCAGACGACAGGCACCAGCTCGCAGATGCCGCACTCGGCGCCCTGGAGGGCGCACTCGGCGACTGGGGCGCCTGACCCGGCCGGTCGTGTGCGACGGCACGGGCGCCGGCCTCACCGCCCGGACATCGCCGGCGTCCGACGCGCTCGCGGGGCACTGCCGGTCCCGCACCTCGTGCAGCATCCGTGGGCAGGAGGAACGGTGCCCCGCGCGAGGCGGGGCACCGTGAGAGGGGAATGGGGGATCAGTCCCGGTAGACCTTGTCGTTGCTCACCTGGGCGCGGGGGCGGATGATCATGCGGTCGATGTTCACGTGCGAGGGGCGGGTGACCGCCCAGCGGATCGCGTCGGCGATGTCCTCGGCCACCAGGGGTTCGGCCACACCGGCGTAGACGTCGTCGGCCGCCGCCTGGTCGCCGCCCAGGCGCACCAGCGAGAACTCCTCGGTGCGGACCATGCCCGGGCAGATCTCGAGCACGCGGATCGGGCGGCCACCCAGCTCCAGGCGCAGCGCGCCGGCGATGTTGCGTTCGGCGGCCTTGGCGCCGCAGTAGCCCGCGCCGCCGATGTAGGGGTACTCGGCGGCCGTCGAGGTGACGACCATGATCGTGCCGCCCTCGCCGTTCTCCAGCGCGGGCAGCAGCCCCTGGATGACCCGTGCCGAACCCGTCACGTTGATGGCGTACATGCGCTCCCAGTCCGCCATGTCGGCGTCCTCGACGTGGTCGACGCCGAAGGCCCCGCCGGCGTTGTTGACCAGCACGTCGAGGTCGTCGCCGACGGCCTCGACGAGGGCGTCGACCGACTCCTGGGAAGTGACGTCGCACTCGACGGCGGTGCCGCCGATCTCCCGCGCCAGCGCGGTGAGGCGGTCGAGGCGGCGGGCCGCGCAGATCACGTGGAAGCCCCCGGCGGCCAGGGCGCGGGCCGTCGCGGCGCCAATCCCGCTGGACGCGCCGGTGACGACTGCTCTCTTCGTAGAACTCATGCCCTCATCGTGGCACGCGCACCGGGCCGGGCAAGGCCGGGGTCACCGGGACGGTGTGCTCGCGCTGATGATCGGCGGCAGCGGGTGCGCGGTGGCGGGTATCGTCATCGGATCGGTCAGCCATGGGGCGACGACCTGCTTGACGAGGGCGAACGACTGCTCGCTGACGTTCGCCGTGCTCACCGTCGGGAAGGGCACCGCCAGGGCCTGCATGATCATGCTGCCCTCGAGTGCCTCGGCGAGCAGTTCCGGTGAGGCCCCGGGGCGCAGATGGCTCGTGACGTGGGCGTCGCTCAGCAGGGTGCGCAGGCCGTTGCGGAACCGCGAGAGCGTGCTCTTCCAGATGTCGCCGACCTCGTCGGGCCCGCAGTGGTGCTCCACCTGCAACCGGATGATGGCGGTGCCGGTCGGGGTCGTGTAGGTGTACAGCCGGTGCTGGACCATCGTCAGCAGCTGTTCCTGGAAGGGCAGCCCGGCGACACGGCTGTCGTCCAGCTCGAAGAGCAGGGCGGTCCGCTCGAAGGCCGCGGTCAGCAGCTCGACGCGGTCGGGCCAGCGCCGGTAGATGGACGACTTGCCCACCTTGGCCAGCATCGTCACCCGGCCCATCGTGAAACCCGACCAACCGTGCTGGCCGTAGATCTCCAGGGCGGCGGTGAGCGCGCGCGGTTCCACCAGCGGATCACGGGGGCGGCCAGGGGTGTCGTGGGTGACGACGCGCGTCAGCGGCGACACATCGCCTTGCGTCATGACTCACCCCGTTGCGTTGCTCGTGTGCATCCGGCCCCGTGCCGTGCTGCTCCAAGGTTAGTCGACAGAAGTGGTGTCTCGGGCCGTGGACGCGGCCGGCAGCACGGTTCGGGAGGCCTCGTGGCCGCTAGACTCGGGCCATGACCTCGAAGCTGATCCTGCTCCGCCACGGCGAGAGCGAATGGAACTCGAAGAACCTGTTCACCGGCTGGGTCGATGTCGACCTCAACGAGAAGGGCGTGGGTGAGGCGACCCGCGGCGGCGAGCTCCTCGCCGAGCAGGGCCTGCTCCCCGATGTCGTCCACACCTCGCTGCTGCGCCGAGCGATCCACACCGCCTACCTCGCGCTCGACCGCTGCGACCGTCACTGGATCCCCGTCAGGCGCAGCTGGCGGCTCAACGAGCGTCACTACGGCGCCCTGCAGGGCCTCAACAAGACCGAGATCCGCGACAAGTACGGCGAGGACCAGTTCATGGCCTGGCGTCGCAGCTACGACGTGCCGCCCCCGCCGATCGACCCGGACGGCGAGTGGAGCCAGTTCCGTGATCCACGCTACGCCGACGTGCCCGAGGACGAGCGTCCCCTCAGCGAGTGCCTCAAGGACGTCGTCGCCCGCATGCTGCCGTACTGGGAGTCCGACATCATCCCCGATCTGCGGGCCGGCAAGACCGTTCTCGTCGCCGCGCACGGCAACTCGCTGCGCGCCCTCGTCAAGCACCTCGACGAGATCGACGACGAGACCATCTCGGGCCTGAACATCCCCACCGGCATCCCGCTGTTCTACGAGCTCGACGACGACTTCAAGCCCGTCGTCAAGGGCGGCCGCTATCTCGACCCCGAGGCCGCCGAGGCCGGCCAGAAGGCCGTCGCCGCCCAGGGCAAGAAGTAACGCCCGACTGCGCTGAGGCCCGTCCGCGTCAGCCCGTGGGCGGGCCTCAGGCCGCCATCGCCAGCAGTGCCTCGGCGAGCACGTCGTCCACGACGAGGATGTCGAGCGCTTCCGTGCGCAGCGCGCCGAGCGTGCCGGGGGCCTTCGCCCTGCCGCTGGCCAGGCCGACGACCGTCTCGATGCGGCGCAGGTCGTCCAGGTCGATGCCGATCACCCGCTCGGAGGTGGGCGGGCCCAGTGGAACGCCCTCGATCGTGAAGTAGCGGCCCAGCATGTCACCGACCGGGTGGGCCGCCTCGACGGCTGACTTCTCCGAGGCGCTGAGCTTCATGGCGCCCATGACGGCCCGGGAGGTCTGCACCTCGTAGTTCCCGATGCCGACGAACCCCAGATCGCAGGAGCGGGCCTCGGCGAGCGAGGCCTGCACCGAGGACTCACTCATCATGGCCTGCTGGGTGAGTGCCGACTCCACGATCGCCGGTGCGTCGAAACGCCCGGCGGTCGCGCCGCACTTGTCGGCCAGGATCTGCAGGTGGGTGTTGCCCGAGGGGGCGCTGTCGAGAGTGGGCATGCCGCCCACGAGCGGGACGATGCGGGTGTCCGAGCGCAGGGGGGTCTCGGCGAGCAGGTCGATGAACTGGGCGATGGTGAGCCCCCATCCGAAACCGATCCGCGAGGAGCCCGAGGCCAGTCGGGCGAAGGACTCGCCGGCCAGCCGGGCGACCGAGGCGAGGTGGTCGGTGCTGGCTGAGGTGTCCGCCACGAGGGCCTCGCGCAGCCCGAAGGCCTGACCCAGGCGCCGCTCGAGGTCACCGTTGCGCACGGTCCGGTCATCACCGACGATCCGGATCTGCACCAGCCCGGTGGAGCGCGCCTCGTGCAGGATCCGGGACACGCTGGAGCGCGACAGCCCGAGACGAGCCCCGACCTGTCCTTGGTCGAGACCGTCGACGTAGTACAGCCGCGCGGCGTCGATGAGCAACTGCTGATCTCTCTTGGCAGGCATGGGACTCCCTGACCCTGGGGGTTTTCCCGGTGCTGGTGAGGCACCCGGAGACGGATGATGGGGGCCAGGATCCTTCCTCGGTCCTGACCCCCATCAATTCTATGGAGAGCGAACACCCTTGTGGTGGCCGAACGTCTCAGCCGGCCAGGTGATCAGCCGAGAACGCCCCGGGCCACCATGGCGTCCTGCAGGAATCGCATGGCGACGAGCGGGCGGGTGTGGTCGATCTCGATGTCGTCGTAGGAGATCATCTCGTCGACCTTCTTGTCGACCTTCAGCTTCGAGTGCTGCAGCAGGCCGACCGGCACGAGGTTCATCTCGCGGGCCTTGTCGGCAGGCATGGCGTAGCCGTAGAAGTGGTGCCCGCCCATGCCCTCGAAGGTCAACCCGGCCTCGAGATCGGTCTTGGCCCGGCCGACGACCTCCGTGGTGACGTGCGTGGACTGGAAGTCGGCTCGCCCGGTCGTGACGGCCTCGAAGATCGACAGGTGCGCCTCGATCGAGGCGATGTGCCACGGACGGTAGAAGAGATAGTAGGGGCCGTGGCCGAGTTTCAGGTAGTCGAGCTCCTCGGTGATGACGTCCGAGGTGGACTTCACGATGCAGAAGACGCCCGGGGCGACATCGCCCGTGACGTACTCCACGCACGGGCCCTTGTCGAACTCGAGGATGCCGCCGTCGGCCTTGGGGATCAGCTTGGTGGCGAGCTCGGCCAGCGGGATCTCCTCGCCGTGCATGCCGTCCACCTCGATCGGGATGCCTGTCGCGTTCGACAGGGCGGTCATCTCGAGCTGGGTCTTGGTGCCGTCGGTGAACTCCGTGAGCATGCGCGGGTTCATCTTCTTGCGCTCGGCGTCGGCGATGTTGTCCTCGGGCATGCCGTGCGGGATGTTGACGTTGTTCTTGCCCTTGCCGACGCAGACCACCTCGAGACCCAGGTCCTGGGCGTACTCGACCAGTTTGAGGCACTCGACCGGCTCGTCGCCGCGCATGACGGTGTACACCGACCCGCCGGCGTTGGCCATCGACGCCAGCAGGGGACCGACGGTGATGTCGGCCTCGACCGTCATGAGGGCGACGTCCTTGGAGTGCGTGATGCAGGTGTAGGCGATCTGGGCCGCGATCTCGGGCACCCCGGAGACCTCGACGACGATGTCGACGGGCAGCTCGGGCATCCGCAGGCCATCCGAGATGACGGCGGCCCTGCCGTCGGCGATGGCCTGAGCGGCCTTGTCGATGTCGGTGCCGGCGACGACGACGTCATCGCGCCCGGCGTTGCGCAGCGCCGATGAGGCCTTGTCCACGACGATGTCGGCGACGGCGACGACGGCCAGGCCCGGTGCGCGCTGGATCGAGGCGATGAGGCCGGAGCCCATCTGGCCGGCGCCGACGACGCCCACCTGGACCGGACGGCCCAGTTCCTTCTGGCGTTCGAGAAGAGCCTTGGTGTAACCCATGTCAGTTTCCTTTCGGGATGGACACGCCCGGGGTGCTGGCTGCCCCCGAGCCGGTGGTGTGGGGTACGCGCTTGCGGATCAGCCGTGGCCCGGTTGTGGGAACAGGCGCGTGGTGGGTGGTTGGTGGTGTGGTGGCTGAGGGCTCGTCCGCAGGCTCCGTGCCGGCGTCTCCGACCTGGGCCAGCGCCATCTCGACGGCGGCCTTCAGCTGCTTGCCGCGGGCCCGGTCGACGGCCCCGGCCATGTCCCCGACGAGGCCGGGCGCGTCGTGGAACCTGGCGAAGACGCTCTTGCCGGCCAGGGCGCGCGCCCAGATGATGCACCGGGCGGTGGTGTCGACGATCGCGATGACGATCGCCCCGCCCGCGATGGAGCGGCCGCGCCCGGAGACGAGCATGAGGTGCTCGCCCCTGGCGATCCGCGTGGCCTTGTTGAGCTCGGCGTTGTACGAGCGCATCTGCAGGTAGGTGAACAGCAGCCCGAGCAGCATGGCCGCCACGAGGATCGCGGGGAATCTCCAGTCGAGGGCGTCCATGCCGGATCAGGCCTCGAGGAACTCGACGGTGCTGCCGACGGCGGGAACGGTGAGTTCCGGGCCGGAGGCCAGCACGGCGCCCGGCAGGAGTTCCTGTTCGGGCTGGTTGACGTAGACGACCACGTGACCGAGCTCGGTCAGGTTCGCGCAGGCGCGTTCCCCGATGGCGTCGACCGTGTAGTCCTGGCCGGCGATGCGGAAGACGTCGCCGGCGGTGATGTCGCGGGTCAGTGCCGTCGTCGTACGGTGCACGACGCTCACCTCGGCCAGGGCCTCGGGGACGGGCTCGCCGAACAGGATGATGACACCGCCGTCGATCATGTCGCCGGCGTCGGGTCCGATCGCGGTGACGTCAGCGCTCCACAGGGTTGACATGGTCTCTCCTTCTGTTTGGGGGATGCGGGTGGGGCGGCCGGGGCCGCCCCACCCGGTGATGTCGGGTCAGATGAGCAGGAACGAGGTGAGGTAGGCGATGATGACCGCCACCGGTGAGGTCACCAGGCGGGTGAACAGCACGGCGGAGACACCAACGGAGATCGTCTCGGGCTGGGCCTCGCCGAGCGACAGGCCGACCGGGACGAAGTCGCAGCCGACCTGCCCGTCGATGGCGAACAGGGTGGGCAGCGCGTACTGCACGGGCAGCGAGCCGGCGCCGATCTGCTGGCCCATGAGCACGCCGACGACCTGCGCGATGGCCGCGCCGGGGCCGAGCACCGGGGACAGGAACGGCAGGGCGACGATGACGCCCAGCAGGATCAGGCCGATCGGGTTGCCGGCCAGCGGCGTGACGGCTGTGGCGATCAGGTCCGAGATGCCCGTGTAGTTCACGATACCCATGAGCAGGCCGACGTAGGCCATGAAGGGCAGCACGGTCTTCAGGATGATGTCCAGCGCCTGGCGGCCCGACGACAGCAGCGTGTTGATGACGTAGCCGACCGCGTTGCCGAACTTCACGATGACCGACATGAAGCCGCCCTTGTCGGCCTGCTGCTGGGAGACCGTCTTCGGGCGTTCCGTCTCCGCCTGGGCCGGGGCCTCGTCGGCCCGGGCCGCGGCTGCGGCGGCAGCGGCGTCGACCGCCTCGGCGTCCGCCAGGCTGATCTGGTCCAGCCCCACCGCCGACACGAAGATGTCCTCGGTGATGTACTTGGCCAGCGGGCCGGTCGGCGAGCCGGGGTAGATGTCGATCGTGTTGATGCGCTTCTTCGGGTAGACGCCGATCCGGGCGGTGCCGCCGCAGTTGATGACGGCGGCCAGTACCTTGTCGTCCTCGACGCTGTTCGTGAAGCCGTCGACGGCCTCGGCGCCGCTCAGCTCGGCGATGCGCGCCGCGACCGGGTGGATGCCGCCGCCGGTCACCGACATGACGATCTTCTTCTCGTCGGTGGGGGTCAGGATCATGTCGTTGCCCCAGCCGCCGTTGCCCTTGACGACCTTGACACTGCGATAACTCATGCCACGCCTCCCTGGATCTGGCCGGCTGCGTAGGCCGCGTCGTACTTCTTGAAGGTTTCCTGGTGCCCGCCGCGGCGGATGAGGATGGCGGTCATCCACTGGGTCGCGATGCCGCGGATGAGGATGACGACCAGGCCGACGAGGAAGTACAGGACCGCGAGCAGTGCGTACTTGTCGGGCGCGACCTCGAGGACGCCGGCCGAGACGCCGGTCCAGACGAAGACCTCGCCCGCGTTGGCGTGCGGGAACAGTGAGGTGATCGGGTGGCAGATCGACACGGTGGCGTCGTAGAAGGCCGGCTTGTAGCGCTCGGGCAGGAAGCGGCCGAAGGTGTAGGCCATCGGGTTGGTCAGCAGCAGCATGGCCAGGAAGGGCATGATCGTGTAGCGGGTCACGGCGTACTTGCCGGCCCACCGCACCGCGTGGTTGACGCGCTCCTCACCGATCCAGGTGGTGATCGCGTACATGGCGGTCAACATGACCATGAGCAGCGGCAGGATGCCGGAGGCCAGGCTCAGGAACTGTTCTGCCGAGGCGTTGAACAGCCCGATGAAGTGTTCGGCGAACCAGGTGATCGCCTTCATCACGGGATTGTCATCCACGATGACTCCTTCTCTGTGAGTGGTTGGTACGGCGGCGTGGCGAGTGCCGCCGGGTGCGCTCCGTCGCGCGGTCCCTCAGTCGAGGGACATGGCCTCCCTCACTTGGGGGTCGAGCAGCTCCTGGACGGCCGAGACCGCAGCTGCCGGGTCGGGAGCACTGAGGGCCGCCCGCGCCATCGCCTGGCAGGTAGCCAGCGAGGTGTGACGCAGGGCGAACCGGACGGCCGGTACGGCCGGAACCGACATCGACAGCGACGTGACCCCCAGCCCGCACAGCACGAGTGCCATGAGCGGGTCGGACGCGGACTCGCCGCAGACCCCCACCGGGGTCCCGGAGGCGGCGCCGGCCCGTGCGGTGGCCTCGACGAGCTTGAGGACGGCGGGCTGCCAGCGGTCGATGAGATCGGACAGGGTGCCGAGTTCGCGGTCGGTGGCCATCGTGTACTGGGCGAGATCGTTCGTGCCGATCGAGACGAAGTCGACGTGCTGGAACACCTGCTCGGCGCACAGTGCGACGGCCGGGACCTCGACCATGACACCGATCCTGGCCTTGGCGCCGAGCCCCGCCTCGTCGGATCGGCGGCGGAAGTCGGCGGCCTCACCGGCGGTGGAGATCATCGGGGCCATGACCCACACCTCGGTGCCGGGGCAGTCGTCGATGGCGGCCGCCAGGGCCTTCAGCTGGTGCTCCATGAGGTGCGGCACCGAGCGGACGAGACGGTAGGCCCGCTGGCCGAGCGCCGGGTTCGACTCGTCCACCGGGTTGGCGTAGGCCAGCGGCTTGTCGGCGCCGGCGTCGAGGGTGCGGACGACGACCTTGCGGCCGGCGAAGGCATTGAGGACCTCGCGGTAGATCTCGGTCTGCTCGGCGATGCTCGGTTCCTCGACGGCGTCGAGGAAGACGAACTCGGTGCGGAACAGGCCCACGCCCTCGACGGCCTTGCCGGCTGCGGCGCGGGCGTCCTCGACGCCGCCGATGTTGGCCAGCAGCTGGACCCGGTGGCCGTCGGACGTGGCGCCGGGCGCGGTGTCGGAGGCCAGTGCGCGGTAGCGCTCCATGCGCCTGGCGATGGCCTCGCGGGTGGCCTCGTCGGGATCCACGACGACCGAGCCGGTGGCGCTGTCGACGGCGACGAGCGAGCCCTCCCGGATCTGCGTGGCGCCGGCTGCCCGCACGACGCAGGGCAGCCCGAGCTGGCGGGCGATGATCGCGGTGTGCGAGGTGGGGCCGCCCACCTCGGTGACGAGGGCGATGACCTTCGACATGTCGAGACCCGAGGTGTCTGCCGGGGTCAGCTCGTGAGCGATGACGACGGCCGGCTCGTCGATCCCCTGCAGGCCCGGCACATCCAGGTCGAGCAGCCTGGCGACGGTGCGGTCGCGCACCGAGTTCAGGTCGGTGACGCGCTCGGCCATGTAGCCGCCGATCTCGGTGAACATCGCGGCGAACTCCGCGATGGCCTTCGTGATGGCGTTCGCCGGGCCGTTGCCCTCGGCGACGATCTGGCCGGCGCGGTCGGCCAGGGCCGGGTCGTCGGCCATTTCGGCGGTCGCCGAGAGCACGTCGCCGAGTGTCTCGCCGGAGTGCTCGGCGGCCGCGGCCTGCAGATCGACCGAGACCTGTTTCAGTGCCTCGGCGAGCGCGGCGCGGGCCGAGGCGATCGCCTCGTCACCGGCCGGGACCGGCTCGTCGGCCGGCGCCGTGGGCGGCGCCGCGAAGTGCACGCACGGGCCGACGGCGGCCGTCTGGCCGACACCGATGCCGGTGTACTCCTTGGCCTGGGGCATCACTCGGCCTCCGCGAGAACGGCGACCAGCTTGTCGAGGGCCTCCTCGGCCCCCTCGCCCTCGGCGCTCAGCACGACGGTGTCACCGCAGTGCGCGCCGAGGCTGAGCACGGACAGCATCGAGGTGGCGGGAACGGGGCCCTTGTCGCCCTTGGAGATCTGGACGGGTACACCGCATTCCTTGGCTGCCTGGACGAAGGCCGCGGCGGGACGGGCATGCAGGCCCTCGGCGGCGGCGACGGTGGCTTCACGGGTGGACATCATTGGCCTCACTTCGGTGGATTCTCTGGATGATGGTGCGCATGTCCCGGTTCGCCCACGGGGTGGACCGGGGGTGCTGAGGTGTGCTGCTCGGTGGGCTGAGCGCCCATCTGATTCGGTGGCCGTGGCCCTGCGCTGGGCCGGTGTGGTGGCCATGGCTCATAGTGGCACGAGCACCACGCTATCTGCAATAAAAGTCACATAGATGCAATTATTTGTATTCAATGATGGATGATTCTTCACGATCACTCGCCGATGATCGTGACGCGACAGGTTCGGGTACGAGCCCTGTCCCGATCCCAGTCGGCGAAGAAGATGTAGCCGGTGACGCCGAATCCGAGTTCGCCGTCGATGAGTGGGAAGGTCTGCGAGGAACCGACGATCGACGCCTTGAGGTGCGCGTCGGCGTTGAGCAGGGCTCTGCGGTCGCCGCCGGGCAGGTACTCCCTGGCGCTCGGCCAGCTCTCGACCTCCTCGAAGTGCTTGATGCCGGGGTAGGAGTAGCCGTCGGCGGGCGGGAACTCGGTCTGATCCGGGCAGATGAGCCCCAGAACGCGGTTGAGGTCGTGCTGCAGGAAGTCCGAGCCGTCCTCGACGGTGTCATGGGCCCACTCGTCGTAGTAGACCGAGCAGGTCGTGTGGGGGCTCATCACCGCGACGATGCCATTGCTGATGCCCGAGGCGGCGATGGCCTCGCGCACCTGGTCGGTGACGTTGATGAAACTCGGCGTTCCGCCGTGCGACTCCAGCTTCAGCGCTGTGTGGAAGACGGTCATGGTGCTCCTTGCTGTGTCCTGGGTGTTCAGGCCGTGGCCGTGAGGATGTCGATGAATTTCTGCGCGTCCTCCTCGACTGCCTTGCGTGCCGCGCGGGCGAGATTGGAGAAGAGGATGACGTTTGGGTCCTCGATGAGGGGCAGGCAGGCGTCGTAGGCGGCCTTGGCCGAGTAGGTGTAGTAGTTGATCTTGCGCACGCCGTGGCGGATGCACTCCTGGTACTCGCGGGCCTCCAGGCCCGATCCGCCGTGCATGACGATCGGCACCCCGGTCGCCTCCCGCAGCTGGGCGATCAGCTCGTAGTTCAGCTCAGGCTTGCGGCGGTAGACGCCGTGGACGGTCCCGAACGAGGCGGCCAGGGCGGTGACACCGGTTGCCTTGACGAAGTCGGCGGCCATCCGCGGGTCGGTGTACAGGGCGGCGTCGGCGACGCCCTGGTCGGGGTCGCCGTTCTCGTTGCCGGTCATGACGCCGATCTCGCCCTCGACTCCGATGCCGCGCTCGCCTGCCAGCTCGACGACCTCACGGGTGACGCGGACGTTCTCGTCGTAGTCGAGCTTCGAGCCGTCGATCATGGCCGAGTTGAAGCCGATGTCCAGGCCCTTGCGGATGTAGTCGATGTCGAAGCCGTGGTCGACGTGCAGGACGAACGGGGCGCTGGAGCGCTTGGCCAGTTCCACCATCGCCGGCCCCATGTCCTCGATGGAGACGATGGGTTCGTGGACCTGGGCGAACTGCAGGATGACGGGCACATCGGAGCGCTCCGCGACGTCGATGACGCCGAGCAGGCCCTCGAAGAAGGGTGTGTTGATGGCGGCGAGGCCGATGTTGTGCTGTTCGGCGTAGGCGAGTGCCTCGGGAAGGCCGATGATCATGATGACTCCTCGGTGTGGGATCGGGCGGGCGTGCGCAGCGGTGCGGGGCCCGGGGTGGGGCGTCGGGCTCAGGAGCGGGACGCCTTGTGCTCGGCGATGACGGTGAACATCTCGGTGAGCACCTGACGCCAGTCGGGGTGCTTGACGATGCCGCTCGTGCCGCCGGAGCCGTCGGCGCCCTGGGAGAGCACACGGGCGATGTCGTCGGCTCCGGTCACGCCGGCCGCCTGGATGACGAGGATGCCGGGATCGACGTCCTTGACGATCCGGGTGGTGCGCTCGATGTAGTCGCCGGCGTCCATCGTGCCGGTGCCGATCGCCGCGGTGGGTTCGCAGATCATGATGTCCGGGCCCATCGTGGCGATGGCCCTGCACTGGGCATCGGTGTCGGCGCAGACGATGGTGGCCAGCCCGACCTCGCGGGCTCGTTCCATGGTGGCGTCGAGCGTGGCCAGTGAGAGCTGGTGCTCGGCGTGGTTGAGGACGACGGCCCTGGCGCCGGCCTCCGCGAGTGACTCGGGGAGGATGTGGCCCATTCCGCGGCCCTTGACGATCGGGTCCATGTGCTGGGCGGTCACGCACAGGTTCCGGGTTCGATCGGCGACCATGCGCAGGTCGACGTGCTGTGCGGTGAAGATGACGTCGGTCTTGAACTGGGCTGCGAGCTCATCGGTGAGCAGGGCGAGCCCGAGGGTGTCGTTGCTGCCGAGGTAGGCCTTCGGGTTGACGATGAGGAACGGTCCGGAGACGGGCTGCGTCGTTGCTGTGCTCATGGTCCTTCATTTCATCTGGTGTGCAAGTTTTTGCATCAATCTGGAAAGATATGCGGACTATGTTGCGATCTTCTCACTTTGCATATTGTTTTGCAATAGCCAGATGGTCTGCAAATTATTTCAGAAGTCTGGTGGGATGCCGTCCCCCGCCGGTGGGCCCATGTGTCCTGTGGCAGACTCAGGGGCATGTCACAGCCAGTGGTCGCCGTCATCCTGGGTGCGGGCCTGGGCGTTCGGTACGGGGGCTCGGTCTCGAAACCGGCCCTGAAGATCACCGGCCACGCGCTGATGAACATGTCGATCGAGGCGATGGCCGCCGGTGGCTGTACGCATGCCGTCGTCGTCGTGAACGACAAGGTCGCCAGGGAACTGAGCCTGGCGAAGGCGGCCCTGCCGATCCCCGTCATCCAGACCCATGGTGGCGTGAGCCGCCAGGAGTCGGCTCACAACGGGCTGAGGGCGATCCGTGCTGACCGGGAGCTCAGCAGGGCCGAGGTCGTGCTCATCCACGACGCCGTGCGCCCGATGGTGCCCGCCCACGTCGTCGAGGACATCATCGGTGCCGTCCGAGGCGGGGCCCACGCGGTCGCCCCGGTCATCGACGTGGTCGACTCCATCCGCGTCCTCGACCGGCAGGGGGGCAGCCGCCCGGTCGATCGTTCGACCCTGCGCGCGGTGCAGACCCCCCAGGGCTTCCCGCTCGAGGTCATCTGGGCCGCGCACGAGCGCATGGCCGCTGCCGGCGAGCAGTTCACCGACGACGTCTCCTGCGCCGAGCTGGCCGGCCACGAGGTGGTCCTGGTGCCGGGCTCGCGCATGTCGATGAAGGTCACCGAACCCACCGACATGACGATCGCCGAGGCCCTGTGGAAGGCGCGCGCCACACTGGGGCACCACAGCGGGCGCCGGGTCCTGCGCCACATGCCAGGAGGCCAGTACCTGGAGAGTCAGCTCGCCGGGATGGAGCGCGAGGCCGCGGAGCGGGGCCGCGAGGCGGCCGAGCGGGAACGGGAGTCCCGCATCAGTGGGGGCAGACCCACCGAGGCCTGAGTCACCCCGGACGGGCAGACCTCACAGGCCTGCCCGGGTGAATTCATCATCAACGGTCGGCCGGCGTCGGTACCTGCTCTTCAGCTCTTCCAGCCACTCGGCGAAGGCCTCGGCCCGGTGCCCCTGGCCGCGGTTCGACCCCTGATCGGCGTCGTCTGCCCGGTCGATGAGTCGTCTCATGAGCAGGGCCATGTCAGCGGCCTCCCTGGCGTTGGCTCGTCCCGGGGTGATGAGGGTTTTCTCGATGTTCTTGCGGTACAGCTCTATCGCCTCGTCGGGGCGTGGCTGGGGCTCGGCGTCGGCGAGTTCCTGCCAGCTCGCCCGAACCCCCCACCGGTCGGCGGCCGCCCAGGCCCGTTTCACGTCGCCGATGTGCAGGGCGAGGGCGATGACCGTGTCACCATTGGGCCAGTCCCGATTCTCGGCTGTGGTGAGGGCGTCCTCCAGCTCCTCGTCGCGGCGCCCGAGTCGCTCGCCGGTGGAGATGACCAGGTCGAGCGCCTGCGGGCTCGGTTCGGACCGGAACAGTCCGCGGACGAGTTCCAAGGCGTCCTCGGTCTGCCCATCCTCGAGGTAGAGCTCGACGGCCCGGTACGGGTCGAGCCAGTAGGGATTGCCGCTGGGACCCCAGGCCAGGCTCCTGCTGCTGACGCGCGATTCCGCTACCGCGCGGTCGAGATAGGAGATGGCCTCACGGCGCCGACCGACGGCGAGGAGTCGTTCGATGATCACCGGGTACTGCGGGTGCTCCCCCTGCCCCAGCAGTTGGACGGCTCGGTCCAAGTCGCCGTCATGGTCGGCGAGTTCGATGAGCATGCTGCGGGGATAGGCGTCGTCGTCCGGGGTGCTGCGGCGCGCGGCCTTCTCGACGGCACGACGGTAGACGGCCAAGCCTCTGTCGCCCAATGCCGGGAGGAACTCGGAGAGCGTCGTCTCAGGCCAACCCGGCGAATCGATCCGGAACGCCGCCAGCCACCTGCCGAGCTTGACCGGATCGGGGTCGGACGCGCGGCAGGCGCGTGCGTAGAGTTCCACTGCGCGCTGGCAGGCGTCGCCGACCATCCCGGAGGAGTCATCGACCCGGGTCTCCAGTTGGGTGCGCAGCCGGGTGGTGATGTGCAGCAGGGCCGGCGAGGCCGCCGAGGCGCCGCCAGGGCGGCCGAGGAGCTCGGCGAGTTCATCGAGGAAGTCCTCGACCTGGTTGGCGTAGTCCATCGCCTCGTAGTAGTCCAGGAAGCGGCGTCCTGAGGTGAGCGAGCGGGCGGTGGCCATCATCTTCTCCTGGACGGCTTGGGTGTCGCCGGTCGCGAGGGCGGCCATCGTCTCGAGGTGCTCTTCGGCCGCGGGGTAGGTCTGGGCCAGGAGCAGCACGAGCTCGCGCAGCTCCGCGGCTTCCAGGCCCTCCAGATAACGCTCAACGGGGTCCGTGGGGTGCGGCTCCATGTCGAGAGCCGAGGTGCGGGCCCCGTCGAGGACGGCCAGGCCGACAGCGACGAGATGTTTGCAGAAATTGCCGTTGAGGAAGTGCGGGCAGGTGCAGGCACCGCTGAGGACGCCATCGTCCCAGGTGAGCTGGACATCATAGGGCAGGGTGCCCTTCACCTTGCCCGTGGCGCGGCCGGCGGAGACGCTCAGGGCGCGTACGGCGTCGACGTAGTTCATGCCTCGTTCGTAGCTGGACTCGCCGGCCGCCTCGAGAAGAACCGCGCTGCTCAGTACCCCGTCCACGACGATCGCCATGCAGCAAGCCTTGCAGGGGGCCGGGTGTGCAGACAAGCCCCTGTGGGACTGCCCGCCAGTCCCGAGTCTCATGTCGAATCGGGCCATGACCCGCCGTGCGGTACACCGGCTGAGAGTCGGCCGACGAAGGCGAGCGCAATGGTCTCCGGGCCGGTGCACCTTAGTCCTCGGTTTTTGCTCCAAGGCGGTACAGAGGGGCTGGTCGTCTTTCTTGCCGGTCTCGTCAGCGCTTCGGTGCGAAGTTCAAACGATCGTGACATCTTCACGGTGAAGTTCCAACGAAAACGGCTTTTCGTTGAAACTTCGGGTGCCAGGGGCGGTGCCTTCGCCGGGTGGTGGGTCCCTTCGCGGCGGCCGGACCGGGGCGCCCCTCAGGTGGTCGGCCAGTCCTCGCCCTCGGGGGCCTCGCCGGTGATGATGTAGATGATGCGCCCGCCCATGGCCACGGCATGGTCCGCGATGCGCTCGTAGTAACGGCCCAGCAGCGCCGTGTCGACCGCCGCCTCGACCCCGAACGTCCAGTCGTCCGAGGCGATGAGCCGGAACTGCTCGCTGCGCAGCTCGTCCATCTCGTCGTCCTCGCTGACGAGCGTCGCCGCCGCGTCGGGGTCGCGTTCGAGGAGCGTGCGCCCGGCCTTGCCGACCATCTCCTGCGCAACCTGCGACATGCGCGTGAAGTTCGGGACGAGCGGGGCCGGCACGGCGTGCCCCGGATAGCGCATGCGGGCGATCTCGGCGACGTGCGCGGCCAGGTCGCCGGTGCGGCCGATGTCGGCGATGACCTGCATGGCGGCGACGATGGTGCGCAGCTCGCCCGCCACCGGTGTGGAGCGGGCGAGCAGGCTGAAGCAGCGCTGCTCGAGCTGGTCATGCATGGCGTCGATGCGCGCGTCGTCGCTGATCACCCGCTCGGCGATGGACGCATCGGCCTCGAGGAGAGCGCGAGTGGCATCGCGGACGGCGACCTGCACCGCATCGGACATGGTCACGAGTTCGTTGACGATCTCGTCCAGCTCGGAGTGATGGAACTCCTGCATCGCCTCTCCTTCCGCCTCGGGACGAACAACCGACCCTGCGGCGTCCCTGACAGTCTCGCATCACCAGCGGCCGCAACCAAGACGACTCCCCTCAGCCCTGACGAATGCGCGGTCTGCTGAGAGCGCCGGCGCGGCCCGTAGAATTTCCACCGTGAGCCCCTTGACGACCGTGCTGCTCAGCTTCCTGCTGGGTGCCGCCGTGGGTGCGGCACTCGCGCTGGTCCTCGCCTGGGGCCGCCGGGCCAGGGCCCGCATCGCCGAGCAGACGCCTGTGATCAGCCCCGAGGTGCCGGCCGTCCTGGACGCCTTCCGCCAGCCCGTGGTCATCATCGGCCCCCACGACGAGATCCGCTACGCGAACGCCCCCTCCCGGGCGATCGGCCTGGTGCGGGGCACCCGGGTCGGTATCGGGGAGGTGCTCGGCGCGGCCCGCACCGCGCGTCGTACCGGTGAGGGCTCGGACCGGGAGGTGAGCCTGGGCAGTTCCGACGGCGGGCCGTCCCGCCAGCTCCATGTGCGGATACGTCCGCTCGACCGCGAGGCGGTGCTCCTGGTGGGCGACGACCGCAGCGCACTCATCCGCGTGGACGAGTCCAAGCGTGACCTGGTGTCCAACATCTCCCACGAACTCAAGACCCCCGTCGGAGCCCTGCAGGTACTCGCCGAGACCATCCAGGAAGCGGCCGACGACCCCGATTACGTGCGTCACTTCGCCAGCCGGATGGCGGCCGAGAGCACTCGGCTCGGCGAACTCGTCCAGCAGATCATCGAACTGGGTCGTCTGCAGTCCGACGATCCGCTCGGCGACGCCGCCCCCGTCGACGTCGACGAGGTCGTGGCGGCGGCCGCCTCGCGCGCCAGCGCATCCTGCCAGGCGCGCGACATACACTTCTCCATCGCCGGCGACAAGGGGCTCCGCGTCATCGGCGACCGGCACCAGCTGCGGGTGGCGCTGTCGAACCTGGTGGAGAACGCCATCAGCTACTCCGACCACGGGGCCCGCGTCGCCGTGACCGTCAAGGCCGTCGACGAGGACGGTGACCACTGGGTCGACATCGCCGTCACCGACAACGGCATCGGCATCAGCACCGAGGACCAGAAGCGGATCTTCGAGCGCTTCTACCGCGTCGACTACGCACGATCACGAGAGAACGGCGGCACCGGGCTGGGTCTGTCGATCGTCAAGCACGTCGTCATCGCCCATGGCGGCACCGTCAGATTGTGGAGCAGGCCGGGGCGTGGGTCGACCTTCACGATGAGGCTGCCGGCCCTCATCGGGCGCGATGATGCCACGCAGCTGGAGGAGAGGTCATGACGAGGATCCTGATCATCGAGGACGAGCAGTCCTACCGCGAGGCCATGGCCTTCATGCTCTCCCGCGAGGGCTACGAGGTGGCCCAGGCCCCCGACGGGACCAGCGGCCTGGTCGAGTTCGAGGCGAACGGCGCCGATCTGGTGCTCCTCGACCTCATGATGCCCGGGATGAGCGGCACGGAGGTCTGCCGTGCCCTGCGCCAGCGGGCCGGCGTGCCGATCATCATGGTCACCGCCAGGGACTCTGAGATCGACAAGGTCCGTGGCCTGGAACTGGGCGCCGACGACTACGTGACCAAGCCATTCAGCCACCGCGAACTGGTGGCGAGAATTCATGCCGTCATGCGGCGGGGGCGAGAGGAGGAGTCCGTTCCCGATGTGCTCGAATCAGGCGGTGTCCGGATGGACGTCGAACGCCACGAGATCTGGGTCAGGGGTGAGCCGGTCAAGCTCACGCGCAAGGAGTTCGACCTGCTCGAGGTGCTCATTCGCAATGCTGGACGGGTAATGCCCCGCGCCCAGCTCATCGGGCGCGTATGGGGTACTGACTACGTGGGGGACACGAAAACACTTGACGTCCACGTGAAACGCCTGCGCGGGAAGATCGAGGAGGACCCTGCTCACCCCGTGCTCCTGGTCACCGTGCGCGGCCTGGGCTACAAATTCCAGGAATGAATTCCGTGCCCGGTTTCGTGAAATGAATGGCGAGTAATTCGTTGTGATTGCCGTCTCATGAGACGTGTATCTGATGGGGTAATTAATTCATGTGGTAGAATAAGCCTCCTGAGAGGGGTTTCACATGGCATATGAAATCGGTGAGACCGTCGTCTACCCGAATCACGGGGCGGCTGTCATTGAGTCCACTGAGACGCGCAAGGTGAAGGGCGAGGACAGACTCTACCTGGTCCTGCGTATCCTCGGGCAGACCGATCTGGTCGTCCGCGTCCCCGCCGACAACCTGGACCTCGTCGGCGTCCGCGACGTCGTCGACGAGGCCGGCTTGGAGAAGGTCTTCTCCGTGCTGCGCGCTCCGCAGATCGAGGAACCCGCGAACTGGTCACGGCGTTACAAGGCCAATGTCGAGAAGCTCCATTCCGGCAACGTCCTCAAGGTCGCCGAGGTCGTCCGCGACTTGTGGCGCCGCGAACAGGACCGCGGGCTGTCCGCCGGCGAGAAGCGCATGCTCGCCAAGGCCCGTCAGATTCTCGTGAGCGAACTCGCGCTCGCGGAGAAGGTCGAGGAGGACCGCGCGGAGGCCATGCTCGACGAGGTCCTCGCATCCTGAGCACGGCGGGGGCCATCGGGCCGGCCTCCACCGGAAGAGGACGCAGGCCCGGAGCGGTGCGTCCGTGCCGGGGCGCGTGGCCTGACGATTCCCAGCGCACAGGAGAACGAGTGAGCGTGGACCTGCCACAGATTCGTACCGGCATCGGAACCGACGTGCACGCCCTGCGGGCCGGCGTCGAGATGCACTGCGCGGGGCTGCACTTCCCCGACGAGCCGGTCGGACTGGCCGGTCACTCGGACGGCGACGTCGCCGCCCACGCCCTGTGCGATGCCCTGTTCAGCGCCGCCGGGTTGGGCGACATGGGCTCCAACTACGGCACCACGGAGCCCGAGTGGGCCGGCGCGAGCGGTGTCTCGTTCATCGAGGAGACCGTGCGCCGGCTGGCGCGGGCGGGTTGGCGGCCGGTCAATGCAGCGGTGCAGGTCATCGGCCAGCGCCCGCGCATGACGGCACGACGGGCCGAGGCCGAGCAGGTGCTCTCGGCGGCGCTGGGCGGCCCCGTGTCGGTGTCCGCGACGACGACCGACCACCTGGGTTTCCTCGGCCACGGTGAGGGGCTCGCAGCGATCGCGACCGCGCTCATCATCGCGGCCGGCTGACCGGGCGGCAGAAGCCGGCCAGTTCGCCGCCCGCCGCTATCGGACGCTGGAGGCCGGCGCGGTGAACGCGTAGCAGGTGGCCAGCAGCTGGTCGTCCACACCGTCCAGGAACCACCGCTGGCGGCTCCGGCCGCTGCCGTGGTTGCCCTCGTAGGTGCTGTCGCCGGTGAGGACGTCGTCGCCGAAGGCGTAGAACATGTCGGACAGGCCGTCTATGTCGGAGGTCGTCAACCCCAGTGACTCGGAGACCGCGTCGGTGAACTCGCCGGCGAAGCAGTCGGCCTGCACCTCGGTGCGGCGGCTGAGCTCATCGGCCTGGCTGTCGCTCACCCGGGACTCCCACGCCTTCTCCGAGTAGAGGATGCCGGTGCGGGCCTGGATGGCGTGACCGAACTCGTGGGCCATGACGGCGTCGGCGGTGTGCGGCACGTTCGACAGGTCCTGGGGGATGATGTCGGTCAGGTCACTGGCGTAGTAGATCTGCTGGTCGAGCATGCAGTAGGCGGCGTTCTCCATCGGCATGTCGCCGCATGGCGTCGAGATCGGGGTGCTGTAGACGGTGACGGTGGGCCGGACGGCCTCGTAGCCGGCCTCTTCCAGGGCGGGGGCCCAGACGCGCATGAGGCAGGCGGTGAGTTCGTTGAAGTGCTCCTCGAGCTGCGGGTCCGTGGCGGTCGACAGGTCGAGGTCGTCCAGCTCGCACCGCACCGGGTTGGCGATCGTGACGCCGTAGAGGGAGTTGTTCTCCATCAGCTCGGTGGCCTCGGCATAGGTCTCGGGCTGGGGGATGCCGGGCGGGTTGGTGTCGGCGTTCGGTACCTCGTAGTCCTCGTTCTCGTAGCTGCCCGTGTGCGTGGTCTGGCTGCTCGGGGCGCCGTCGTTGGTGTAACTCATGACGACATAGGCCAGCACCATGACGGCGAAGACCCCGAACAGGGCGAAGAGGAACTTGAGGGGACTCGACTTGCGGCGCCGGGGCGGTGTGGGCGCGCCGACATAGCGCGGGAACTGCGCGGCCTGCTGGTAGCCCTGCACCGGCGGGGGGAAGGCGCCCTGCCCCTGTGCCGGCCACTGGTTATGGACGGGCCACTGTCCGTAGCCGGGCTGCGCGGACGGGGCCGGCCACTGCTGACCCGGCCACCGTTGGTTCGGCCACTGCTGATTCGGCTGACCCCACTGACTCACAGGGCACAGACTAACCGAATCGGCCCCGGATGTCGGCGGCTTTCCGCCCTGACGTGGATGTTCGCGTCTGTGAGCTGATTCTGCGGGCGGGACGTGGGATAGTTTCCCCGTAGGGTTCATCGTCGCTCTCCCACGGTCCGTCCTGCGTGTGACCGAGTGGACCGGCCGACCAGAAAGGTGGCCTTCATGGCTCACAACCGCAACGTTCACGTGCTGCGCGGGGCGCGGCGCGGCGCGACAGGCCTGCTGGCCGCGGCGGTCACCGTGCTCGGTGTCCTCGTGCCCGGCACCGCCCGGGCCGATGACCAGGCCTCGGCACTCGAGGTCACCGGCGTCGTCTCCGGTGACGGAACCCTCAAGGTCACCGAGGAGTTCACCTTCGCCGAGGGCACGATGCCCGACCGGCTCACCCAGCGCCTGGCCACCACGCGTGACGGGCTGAACGCCACCGTCTACAGCTACGAGATCTCCGAGATCACCGCCGACGCGGATGGTTCCCAGGTGGGGCTCACCAGCACCACAGACGGCGACTACCAGGTCATCACGGTCGACGCCTCCCGGGCCGAGGGCACATCCCTCACCATCAGCTACTCCGTGCGTGGTGCCGCGCTCGCCGGCGCCGAGGTCAAGGACGCCGAGACCCTCACCACCGTCCAGTGGCGCATGGTGCAGGGCCTGTCCGTCGGTGTCGGCGAGGTCAGCGGCCAGTTCACCGTCGACTCCGAGACCCCGGCCGCGATCGCCGACGTCGGCTGCCAGGCCGGCGCCCCCGCGGCCCTCACCAGGTGCTCCACCGTGCAGGGCGGCACCTTCGAGAACCCGTGGCCGGTCTTCACCAATGGCGCCCTCGGCGCCGGGCAGGTGCTCGAACTCACCGTCAAGATCCCGTCCACGGCAGTCGCGCCCGACCAGCTGCTCACCCAGCGCTGGAGCCTCGACCGCGCCTTCACGGCCCGCCCGCTCCAGCTCGTCGTGAGCCTGGGCGCCCTGGTGCTCGGCGGCGCCCTGCTGTGGGGGCTGCACCGGCGCCTCGGCCGCGACCACGCGAACACGTCAAAGGCCACCTCGGTCGTCGCCCGCTGGAAGCCGGTCGCCGCCGGAAAGGTGCGTTTCTCGCTCGAGGACGACGTCCGGCCCGGCGAGATCGGCACCATCGTCGACGAGCACGTCGACCCGGTCGATCTCACCGCCAGCGTCCTCGACCTGGCCGTCCGCGGTTACCTGCGCATCACCCAGCTGCCCAGTGAGAGCCCCAACAAGCCCACCGACTGGCTGCTCGAACGCACCAGCCCCGCGAACGGGGCCTCCGCCGACGAGCTGCACCCCTACGAGCAGAAACTGCTCGACGCCCTCGTCGGCGATGAGCACGAGCCGGTCCGCGTCTCCGAGCTGGCCCCCGTCATGGGCGGCGTCGTGCGCGACATCCAGAACGACCTCTACGACGAGGTCGTCGCCAAGGGCTGGTTCTCCGGCCGGCCCGATGCCGCCCGCACCCGCTGGGGCATCGCCGGCTGGACCATGCTGGCCCTGTCCGTCGTCGCCTTCGTCCTGCTCGTGGCCTTCACCACCTTCGGCCTGCTGGGCCTGTCCCTCATCGTCGTGAGTCTCGGCCTCATCTACACCGCCCAGAAGATGCCCCGCCGCACCCTGGCCGGCGTCCGGGTCGTCCGCGGCCTCGAGCTGCTGGCCATGGAGCTCACCACGAAACCCACCGACTCGTTCCCCAAGCAGGACGCCTACGAGCAGATCTCCTCGGTGCTGCCGTACTCGGTCGTCCTCGGTGGCTTCGGTCGCTGGCTGGACGCCCTGGCCGCCGCCGACGACGACCCGGGCGTGCCCGATCCCGAGGACCTGTCCTGGTACCACGCGCCCGATGACTGGAATCTGTCGGACCTGCCCGACTCGCTGCGCAACTTCGTCACGACGATGCAGGGTCGCCTCTACTCACGAGGCTGATCCCGCGGCGTCCAGCGCTCGCTCGGGCCCGGGTCCGGCGCCCTCCTCCGGGCGGGCCGGTGCGCCGGCCCGCGCCCGGGCGTCGACGATCCGGCAGCCGGTGATGAGGCCGCTGATGCCCCGGGTGTCGAACCAGACGCTGAGGACGGCCACGATCGCCCACAGGCTCGCCATGACGGGCAGGGGGGTCGAGGTCAGGCACTGGGCGCCGCCGACGACCATGGCGCGGGCCACCAGGCGCCCCCGGGAGGCCGGCGCGGGCCGCAGGTAGACGGTGCGCTGGCCCAGCGAGGCGCCGCTGCCGACGAGCGCGGGCACGACGATGGCGGCGAGCTGTGCCGTCACGGCACCGGCGAGACCCCAGCGCAGGATCTCGTCCCCGTAGTCCAGCCGGGCGTTCACCGGCAGGCCGTGCAGGCCGGTCCACGCGACGACGCCGATGGACATGCCCAGCAGCTGGGCCCACGACCAGTAGACGCCGTCCAGCGCCATACCCAGCCAGCGGCGGGCTCGCGTGACGGGCCGCGCCTCGCCGCGATGCGCGGCCAGGTGGTCGGCGCCGGCGACCAGACGCGGCGTGAGCGCTGCGACACCGATGCCGACGAGCGTTCCGGCCGTGTTCGTCATGAGATCGTTGATGTCGGCGACGCGGTAGGGGCAGGGCGCCAGGCCCCAGTTCCCGGTGTACTGGGTGAGCTCGATGAACAGCGAGACCCCGAAGCCGGTCACGAGGGAGCGCAACGGGCCCCAGCCCATGAACTCGCGGCAGATCACGCCCAGCGGCACGAACAGCGCCACGTTGAGAACCATCTGGCGCACGTCCCAGCTGGCCAGGGCCTCGGTCAGGGACATTCCCGCCAGGTGGCGGGCCATGTCGGTGAAGTAGCTCGTCGGGTTCAGCAGGAACTCGCGCGAGCGCCGCGCGCAGAACTCGTCCGTCATGTCGGGCAGCGGGAACAGTGTGTAGGCGATGAGCGCCGTCAGGTAGATGACGGTGAGCACCGTCCACGCCGCCCGACCGGCCGAGAACCGGCCGAACCGGCGGTACTGGTGCATGATCAGGGGCACGGACATCAGCAGTGACAGGCCCCCGCCGACGAGTATGGACGTGATCGCTTGGCCGAGCATGACTCGATTCCACCGTGCCGGTGCGTCATCGGTCGTCCGTCCTGCGGCTGAGCGGGCGGGTGATCGTGCCGGCCCGTGCCGACGGAAGGGGCCGGGAGATGGTGGTCATGTCCCGGCCCTACGGACCGTGGCCGTGGTCAGCGGGCTGTCCGGGCCGCGGTCACAGCACGATCGGCGCCCACAGGAAGCCGAGCGCCACGATGACCGCGATCGACACGGTGCCCGGCACGACGAAGGGGTGGTTCAGCACCAGCCTGCCCACCCGGGTCGAGCCGGTGTCGTCCATCTCGATGGCGGCGACGGTGGTCGGGTAGTTCGGCAGCAGATAGTAGTTGGCCACGGCCGGGTAGCAGGCCATGATCGTCGGCGAGCTCAGCCCGATGGAGACGGCCAGCGGGATGAAGACCTTCGTCGTCGCGGCGTGCGAGAACAGGATCGGCGAGGCGAAGTAGAGCACGACCGCGAACAGCCACGGCATCGCGTGCAGGGCACCGCCGGTGGCCTCGACGAGGGTGTCCTTGTAGGCGCCGAAGAAGACGTTGCCCATCCAGGCGACACCGAGGATGCAGATGGCGGCGGTCATGCCGGCGCGGAAGGTGCCCTGGGTGGCGATCTCGGCCACGTCGTGCCGCGAGACCAGGCAGATCACCGCGGCGCAGGTGAGCATGATGAGCATGATCGCGCCGGTGGCGTCCATCGGCGGGTCCGCCATGATGCCCAGCTGCTTGGAGCTGAGCGTGGCGTAGACGACGATGAGGAGCACGGCGCCGAGGAAGATCCACAGGCTGGGGATGGCGCCCTTGGCCGGACGGTAGTCGGGGCTCATCGTCGAGGCGGAGGTGTGGGAGACCAGGCCCTTGGCCTCGCGTTCCTGGTAGACCGGGTCGTCCTCGAGCTCGCAGCCCTGCCGGGAGGCGACGACGGCGCCGACGACGCAGCCGATGAAGGTCGTCGGGATGACGATCGCCAGGATCTGCAGATAGCCGATGCCGCGGGTCTGCTCGACCGAGGTGAGCAGGGCGGCGGTGGTCGCCGAGATCGGTGAGGCCGCGACGGCGATCTGTGAGGTGACGACGGCGATCGACAGGGGCCGCGACGGGCGGATCCTGTTCTCCTTCGAGACCTCGACGATGACCGGCAGCACCGAGTAGGCGGTGTGGCCGGTGCCGCACAGAAACGACAGCAGATAGGTCGACAGCGGCGCCAGATAGGTGATCTGCTTCGGGTGCCGGCGCAGCATCACCTCGGTGAGGTGGACCAGGTGGTCCATCGCGCCGGCCGCCTGGAGGGCGGCGATGGTGCAGATGACCGGCATGATGATGCCGATCACCGCCCAGGGGATGTCTGCCTCGACATCGGTGGACAGGCCGGTGGCGACGAGGACGAGCGTGCCGGCCCCGCCGGCCAGGCCGACACCGACACCGCCGAGACGTGAGCCGACGAACAGGAAGACGAGCAGGATGACGAGATGAATCCAGATCATGGGGCGCTCCGATTGAGTGGGTGAACGCTGCCGCGGTGCACCGCTCACTCCTGACCATATGCCCGTGATGATGTTGACGGGGCACATGACAAGACGGTTCACATTCTCACATGCCTGTTGGGCATGTGTGCATGTGTCGGGTCCAGCGGCTCTGCGCCGGAACGCCTAGCCCGGGAGACCGCGTGCCGGTGCCGGACTGCGAACGTCAGGGGACCGGTATCCGGTCGTCCTACTGCGGGCGAGGATCGCGGGCCAGCTGGCCGGGGCCGTGCAGGCATCGGTGCACATGCAGGACGGTGAGTACCGGTGAACGGGGAGTGGCAGAGCCCGCACAGGCACCAGAATGCGTTGTGGGGTCGTGCTGGGCACGGCCCCACAACGCGGGGATCACTGGCGCGGCGGGCTGCTCACAGTTCCAAGCCCGGGTACAGCGGGTTGTTGCCGAGCAGCTCGTCGGCCTCGGCGTGGACGCGGGCGGCCAGCCCGGAGGCCATGTCGTACTTGGCCTTGCCGGGCAGGCCCTTGCTGTTGGTCGCCGGGGTCGTGCCCTCGAGGGCCTCGCAGATGAGCCCGGCGACCCGGTCCATGTCGGCGGGGGAGAACCCGCGGCTGGTCAGGGCCGGCGTGCCCAGCCGGATGCCCGAGGTGTACTAGGCGCCGTTCGGGTCGCGCGGGATCGCATTGCGGTTGGTGACGATGCCGGCCTCGAGCAGCGCCGACTCGGCCTGCCGGCCGGTGAGCCCGAAGCTCGTGGCGGCGTCGACGAGCACGATGTGGTTGTCGGTGCCGCCGGTGACGAGCGTGGCGCCCCGCCGCAGCAGCCCCTCGGCCAGCGCCTTGGCGTTGGCGACGATGTCCTGGGCGTACTGGGCGAAGGCCGGCGTCTTCGCCTCGGCCAGGGCGACGGCCTTCGCGCTCATCATGTTGCCGAGCGGCCCGCCGAGCACCATCGGGCAGCCGCGGTCGACGTCGGCGGCGAACTCGTCGTCGACGAGCACCATGCCGCCGCGCGGGCCGCGCAGGGACTTGTGGGTCGTCGTGGTGACGACCGGGGCGTTGGCCACCGGGTCCTCGTCGCCGGTGAACACCTTGCCCGCGACGAGGCCAGCGAAGTGGGCCATGTCGACCATGAGGGTCGCGCCCACCTCCTCGGCGATCTCCCGCATCGTGGCGAAGTTCACGCGGCGCGGGTAGGCGGAGTAGCCGGCCACCAGGACGAGCGGCTTGAACTCGCGGGCCTGGGCGCGGACCGCGTCGTAGTCGATGAGGCCGGTGACCGGGTCGGTGCCGTAGCTGCGCTGGTGGAACAGCTTGCCCGAGATGTTGGGGCGGAAGCCGTGGGTGAGGTGGCCGCCCGCGTCGAGGCTCATGCCCATGAGGCGCTGCTCGCCGAGACGCTGCCGCAGCCGCTCCCAGTCCTGCTCGGACAGATCGCTGACGGTCCTGGCGCCCAGCTCGGCCAGCCCGGGGGTCTCGACGCGGTGCGACAGGACCGTCCAGTAGCCCACGAGGTTGGCGTCGATGCCCGAGTGGGGCTGGACGTAGGCGTGGTCGGCGCCGAAGAGTTCCTCGGCGTGCCGGGCCGCGGTGGCCTCGACGATGTCCAGGTTCTGGCAGCCTGCGTAGAACCGGTGACCGACGGTGCCCTCGGCGTACTTGTCGGAGAACCAGGTGCCCATGGCGAGCAGCGTCGGCAGCGAGGCGTAGTTCTCCGACGCGATGAGCTTCAGCGAGGTGCGCTGGTCGGACAGCTCCTGGCGGATGGCCGCGGCGACGGTGGGCTCGGAGGTCTCGATGACCTTGAGCATGGCCTGATAGGCGATGCTCGCCTGCTGCGTGACGTCGATTCCGGGCACTGGGACTCCTCTGGTCTGAGCGGTGCGCGCCTGGACCAGATCCTTCGAGCGCGGCACTGAACGATGTTTCCGGGACCCAAATCTAACCGAGCCCGTCGCCGCGCCGAGCCCGTTCTTGGCCGGTGGGCAGCGGATCATCCCACTCGCCGGTGTCATCGGGCGCCCTGCGGGCCGCTCGGGCGGGCACGGCGTCGTCCTGCTCGACCGGGTCATCGGCCTCGGGCGCCATGCCCCGCGTGGGGGCGGGGGCGATGCGCATGGGTTCGGGCGGGGCGCCACGCGCCGGGAGTGCGCTCCTCGTAGCCGGTCCGGGCGAGTCGGCCGGCTCGGTCGGGATGTCGGGGACGGCGGTCATGGTGACGCGGGCCGGGGGATCCGTGGGTGTGGAGGGCCGATCGGGTTCGGGTGGGCTGTCGGGGACGGTGGACATGGTGACCCTTGTCGGAGCCGGGGGTGGGCTGTCGGGAAGGGCGGCCATGGCGCTCTGGTGCGGGGCAGCCATGGCCTGGGCGGGTTCTGCGTCGGTCAGCTTCGGCATCCTGGTGATCCGGGTGGGCCAGTCCTCGTCCGGCGGCGGAGCCTGCACCCGGACGAGTTCGCCCAGCATGCCGGTGAGCCGGTCGAGCACCGGGGCCAGGGCCTTGTCGGCCAGGTCGAGCCTGAGCGGCCCGGTGGATCCGAGGACGGACGAGCGGGGCAGCTCGATGTCGGGGCGCAGGATCTCGCGGGCCAGCTGCGCGTCACGCCGACGCATGATGGCGGCGGTGTTCGAGACGACGATGATGCGTCGGCGGGCCTGCTGGCCGAACCGTTCGAGCAGGCCGTCCAGCGCGGCGCGCCCGGTCTGCGCCGACGCGACGCCGGAGCCGCTGACCAGGCACAGCACGAAGTCGGGCACCTCGAGGGCGTCGGCGATGGCGGCCTCCATCCGGCCCGCGTCGGTGACCTGCACCTCGTTGACGCGGGCCGCCGCGTCCTCGGCGGCCTGAGCGGTCGGCCCGTCCGGGGTGATGCGCTGGCCGAGCGTGCCGCCGGAGTGGTCACGGGCCGCCGTGGGGATGCCGCGGGAGCGCAGCAGGGTGATGATGAGCGCGGCGACGGTGGTCGTCCCGGCGCCCCCGTCCGTGCCCGCCACGAGCAGCGACTGGGTGCTCATGCGACCTCCTCGCGGCGATGCCCGCCCGACACCAGGCCGGGCTCGTCGGCGGCCTGGACGATGACGGGGCGCTGGCCGCGACGCAGCAGCTGCCCCCGGCCCGGGGGCATGGTCTGCGCGTAGACGCGCGGCATGATCTGGCCCTCGGAGCGGTCGCCGGACATGAGGAAGGTCGTGCCGCCGGTGTCGCGCAGCCCCTGGATGGCCTCGGTGTAGAGGGCCCTGGTGATCCCGGCCACCGTCCGGGTGAGGACGACGTTGAAACCGAGGTCCCTGGCCGAGGGCAGGTAGGGGACGATGGGGTGCAGTGGCTCGCTGCCGCCCGCGTTGAGGATGTCGTAGTCGTCGACCATGAGCACCACCCGCGGCGAGGTGGCCAGCTCCGCCGGGGTCATCGTCGTGCGCGACTCCAGCTCCTTGGCGATCGAGGCGGCCAGCCCCGCGGCGTCCCGGGTGCTCTTGGCGTGGCCGGCCAGGTATTCCTCGGGGATGGCCGCCGGGACGGTGCCGCGGGAGTCCATGACGGCGATGACCAGCTCGTCGCTGCTGAACCGCGACACGAGGCCCCTCGCCAGCGTGCGCAGCAGGGTGGACTTGCCGCAGCGGGCGTCCCCGAGGACGAGCAGGTGCTGGTCGCCGTCGAGCAGCTCCCAGAAGGCGTCCTCCATGGAGTCCTGGCGGATGCCGAAGGGCACGGCGTCGGGTTCCTGCTCCGGCGGGGTGAGCTGGGCCGGGTCGAGCGAGACCGGCAGCAGGCGGATGGGGGCCGCCGCGGGGCCGCCCCAGGTGCCCGCCACGCGCTGCGCCAGCTCGGACAGGGCGTCGCCGAGATCCTCTTCGGCGACATCGTCGAGGACCGGCAGGCACAGCTGCGCGAAGAGCTTGTCGTCGGTGAGCATCCGGCCGTGCTGGTCGGCGCCGATCGTCTGCGACAGCTTGCGGTCGATGACCGAGTCCGTCGGGTCGTTGAGGCGGAACTCCAGTCGGGTGCCGAAATGGGACTGCTGGTTGATGCGCAGCTCGTTCCAGCGGCCGAGCGCGATGACGAAGTGGAGGCCGTAGCTGCTGCCACGCGTGATGAGGTCGTTGACCTGGTCGGAGAGCTCCTCGAACTCGGTGCGCAGCAGGCCGAAGCCGTCGACGAGGACGACGATGTCGGCGCTCGGCAGTTCGGGCAGGGAGCCCTGGGCGTGCAGGTGGCGCAGGTGGGTCATCGACTCGATGGCGCGTTCCTGGAAGAGCCTCTCACGCCGGCCGAGCATGCCCGCGAGCTCCTCGACGAGGCGGCGCAGCCGGTCGCGGCTGCCGCGTGTCGCGACGCCGCCGACGTGCGGGAAGCCCTCGAGGCGGGCCAGGCCGCCGCCGGTCAGGTCCATGCCGTAGACGCTGACCTCCCGAGGGGTGTGGGTCAGCGCCAGTGAGGCGGTGAGGGTGCGCAGGAAGGTGGAGCGCCCCGAGCCGGGCGCGCCGATCACCGCGACGTGGCCGCCGCTGCTGGTGAGGCTGAGGCGCCAGGGCTGCTGGGACTGGTGCGCGGGATCGTCGACGAGGCCGATCACCGCGGACAGGCCCGGGTCGGTTTCGTGCTCGGACAGGACGTCGTTGAGGGTGAGGCGCTCGGGCAGCGGCGGCAGCCACACCGGGCGCACCGCGCGGGCGTCGTCGCGCAGCCGCGCGACGCAGGCGTCCACGAGGCTCTGGCCCACGTCCGGCTCGGTGAGCTGGGGTGCCGCCTCGACGTCGCTGCTGGTCCGGCCGGCGGCGATGGTGTTGTAGAGCGGCAGCGCGAAGGGCTCGGCGAACTCGGCCTGCACGTCGGTGTCGACCTCTTCCTCCTCGACCGGGCCGGAGACGTAGCCGGCCCGGAATCGCCGGTAGACCGAGGTGTCGACCTTCAGGTAGCCGTAGCCGGGCACGGCCGGCAGGTGGAAGGCGTCCTTCGTGTCGAGGACCACCTGGGACTCGCTCTCGGAGAAGGTGCGCAGCCCCAGCCGGTACGACAGATAGGTGTCCAGGCCGCGCAGCTTGCCGGACTCGATGCGCTGGCTCGACAGCAGCAGGTGTACGCCGATGGACCGGCCGATGCGCCCGATCTGCAGGAAGAGTTCGCTGAACTCGGGTTCGGCGGTGAGCAGCTCGCCGAACTCGTCGATGACGACGAACAGGTGCGGCATCGGCGGCAGGTCGGCGCCCTGACGGCGGGCCTCCCGGTAGTGGGTGATGGAGGCCAGGTGCCCGGCGTCCTTGAGCATCTGCTGGCGGCGCACGACCTCGCCCTGGATGCTGGCGCGGGCGCGTTCGGTCAGGTGCGGGTCGTCGGCCAGGTTGTCGATGAGGCCGGCCAGGTGCGGCAGGTCGGTGAAGGGCGAGAAGGCGGCGCCGCCCTTGTAGTCGACGAGGATCATCGACAGGTCCTCGGGGGAGTGGGTCATGGCCAGGGCCAGGACGAGGGTGCGCAGCATCTCGGACTTGCCCGAGCCGGTGGCGCCGATGCAGATGCCGTGCGGGCCCATGCCGAACTGGGCGCTCTCCTTCAGGTCGAGCAGCACGGGGCCGCCCTGGTCGTCCAGGCCGATCGGCACGCGCAGGAAGTCGGCGGCCGAGCGCGGCGCCCAGGCGGTGTCCTTGCTGATGTCCTCGGGGGACCCGATGCCGAGCAGCTGGCGGACGCTCATGACCGGCGTCTCCTGCTCCTCGACGCGGTCCTCGGGACGCAGCCGCAGCGGGCACAGGGTGCGGGCCAGGGAGGCCATGCGGGCCTGGCTGGTGCGGTCGACGGTGATGGACTCGACCGTGGTGGTCTCGCGGCCGATGAGTTCCAGGCGCGCGGTGTCCGCGGCGACGGACAGGCGGGCCGAGACCTCGCTCGGCTCGTGCAGCCGGTCCGACAGCAGATGGATGACGGTGATGCCCACATCGGACGGCGCGAAGGCGCTGTCGGGCAGCGGCAGCGGGCCGGCGTTGGAGCCCCACTCGTCCATGACGACGAGCATGCGGGGCGTGTGCACCGGGCTCGCGACCATCGAGCGGCGGCTCAGGCCGGCCTGCTCGACGCGGTCGGTCAGCTCGCCGCCCAGCAGGCGGGCCAGGGCCGTGACGTCAGGGGCGACGCGACGGGCCGGTATGGGGCCGTCGAGGAGCCTGGCGTTGACCATGTGCGGCAGCTGGTCGAGGCCAGCCCAGTCGCCCATCCGCGACTGCGGGCAGGCCAGCGCGATCTGCAGGTCGTCGGGCGAGTGCAGGGCGGCGGCCTGGGACAGCAGCGAGCGAGCCGCGTTGAGTACCTCGGCGCGGCCACCGATGACGGAGATGTCGCCCGCCGCGTCGGCGGGTACGCGAACCGGCATGCCCGCGATGACCCGGTGCCCGTCGATGAGCCGCCGCGCCTCACCGGCGAGCACCGGGTCGGGCGGGTTCATGGGCGAATCGGCCTCGCTCATGCTCAGCCTGATCCACGGCAGGTCGGCAGTGCCCACCCGCAGCGACAGGAAGTCGGTGTCGCCCATGCGCCGCTCCCACAGGCGCGCCGGGTCGGTGATGATCGACATGAGGCCGTCCGGTGTGGGGCAGCTGGTGACCGCCTGCTCGCGCACCCGCTGGACCTGCTCGTCCAGCTCGGCGTGCATGCCCTCCAGGTAGTCCAGGTACAGCTCGCGCTGGTGGGCGCGCTGGCGGATGGCCTGCCCGCGGCTGCTGAAGGTCATGAGGATGCCGCTGACGATGGCGACGAGCAGGACGACGGCGGCGATGAGCATGTACACCGGCTGGCCGTTGCGCATGACGACCATCATGAGTGTCGAGCTGAGGGCGCCCACCATGGGCAGCAGCAGCTGGGTGGGCATGCCGCCGCTGGGGCCGTCCCCGGCGCTCGGCGGGGACGAGACCGTGCGGGGCTCGGGCCGGGTCAGCGGCTCGGTGACGCGGGCTGGACGGTGGACGATGCGCAGGCTCATGCGGTGATGCCCCCTACGGCGCCGGGTGTCTGCTGGCAGGCGGTCATGAGAGAGGCGGTCAGCTCGAGGACGGCGTTGCGGCTGCGCTGGCTCAGCGCCGCGCTGCGTGCCGGTTCGGCGCCAAGGCGCGCCGGGTCGTGCGGCACGAGGATGGCAGGGCGCGGCAGGGCGCGGCTGAGCAGGCGCAGCTGGCGTCTGCTGACGCCGCCGCTGGTGTCGTTGATGCAGACCAGCGGTGCGTGCCCCTCGTCCTCGAGCCAGGTCGCCAGGGCGATGGCTCGGGTGAGGCGTTCGCGTGCGGCGCTGGTGACGATGCAGGTGGCGTGGTTGGCCGTGGCGATCGTGCTCAGCTCGTCACGGTCGCGCACCCCGAAGTCGGTGACGATGAAGTCGGGGAACCGAGAGATGGGCGCCAGCGTGTCGGCCCAGGCGCGCAGACCGAGACAGCCGGGGAACCGGTCACGGGTCATGTCGAGGCACACCAGCCCGGAGGCGGTGCGGGGCAGACCGGTCATCGCCTCGGCCAGGGTGGCCGGCGGGCGCGGCTCCTCCTCGTCCTCGTCGCCGGGGCGGGCAGCGGCCAGTTCCTCGTCTGCGAGCTGGCGGGCCTCGGCGGTGAGCCCGGCGCGCACGCAGGCGCCCGGACCGTTGCGTCCGGCGTCCACGAGCACCACCGGCCCGGGGTGGCGCCCGGCCATCGTCGTGGCGACGGAGGCGGCGACCGTCGAGCAGCCGGTGCCGCCGTCCGCGCTCGCGACGGCGATGCGGCGGGCCAGGGGGACGGCGCCGTGCAGGGTCCGGTTGGCGGCGAGTAGGAAGTCGAGCGTCGCACCGGGCGTCGAGGTGAGTAGTGAGAGGGCCTTCACCGGGAGAAGACCTCCAGCAGGTCGGAGAACACGCCGAAGTGGCCGAGCAGTAGCGGCACCGTGGCGATGACGGCGATCAGCTCGACGAGGTTCGCCCAGGTGCGCACCCGCGCCGCGGTGTGCTCGGGCACCGGTTTGACGAGGACGAGGGCGAGCGCCGCGGCGACGGCGGCGATGACGAGGCCCCGCAGCGGACCGGGCAGCGGCGTGGCGGCGAGCAGCACCGTCACGAGGGCGGCGAGGACACCGCCCAGCGCGACGACCTGCGCGGCGAACGGGAAGAAGCGTGCGCGGCAGACGACGACGATCCCCAGCGCGCAGGCCAGGCCCCAGCCCCACTGGGTGGGGTGCGAGCCGGCGAGCAGGCACAGGCCGCCGGCGGCCAGCACGGCCAGCGCCAGGGTCAGTCCGGTCATCGCGCGGAACGAGCCGTCGATGGCCTCCTGCGTGGTGCCGCGGCTCGGGGGCCGGCCGGCGGTCGCGGCGTCCTCGAGTTCGGTCAGCCCCGACAACGACAGGGCCGCGGCGGGCACCAGGCCGAGCCCGAAGGCAGCGGCCGTGGCGATGACGGCGCCGGCGCCGGTGACGCCCATCCCCATGGCCAGCAGGGCCGGCAGCGCCGCGCAGCCGACGGTGCCGACCGCACCGGTGGCGAGCATCGGACGCTGCCCGCCGGCCAGGCCGGGTGCCAGCGCGACGACGAGCCAGGCGCAGGCCAGGCCGGACGCGATGGGCACCAGGACGGGGTGGGCGGCGGACAGTTCGCTCCCGGCCACGGCGCCGGCCCCGACCGTCGCCGCCGCGCCGACCGCAGCCGAGACGACCGCCGTCGCGGGCCAGGTCCGCCAGGCGCGGCAGGCGGCGATCGCCAGCAGCACGAGGACGACGGCGACGGTGACCGTGGCGGCGGGCAGCGCCGAGCCGGCCTGCCAGCAGGCCAGCCCGGCGAGCGGGGCCTCCAGCAGCACGACGCACCGCCGGGCCGTGTCGAGCGTCCAGCGTCCCCGGGAGGAACTGCGGCGGTCGGTCACGGCGCCGACCAGGTCGGAGACCTGCGGGGGCGGGGGCGTCTGGTCGGCCGGCACGACGAGCAGCAGCTGCCCGTCGCGCACCTGCTGCTCGGCGAGGGAACGCTCCGTGTCGAGCTGGATGCCCTCGGACGTGGTCAGCGCCACGCCGGCGCCGCCCGGGCTGGTCTCCGACAGCATCTCGAGCAGCCGGGGCAGGACCGTGACGAGTGGTTCCGCACTGGGCACGACGAGATCGCCGCGGTGCGTCGATCCGTGCACCGTCACTCGCGTGTAGTCCATCAGGTGCGCTCCTTCGGGTAGACCTGCAGCGTCTCCGGGTCCACTTGGTACTTCGTCGTGGGGTCGATGAGCCGACGGGTGCGGGTGTCGACCTGCCAGCCGCTCCTCGTGTCGTAGGCGAGGCCGTCGGGGGCCATGGCCCAGCCGGTCTCCGGGTCGATCGGGTAGCCGGTGCGCGGGTCGACGCTCGTGCCCTCGTCGAGCGTGGACGTGCCCTGGATGGCCGAGCGGTAGTTCGCCGAGGTGGTCGACATCTTCTGCTCCTGCAGGGTGTTGACGACGAACGAGCCGCCGAGGCAGCCGGCGCCGATCACGGCGGCCAGGACCGCAGAACCGACGAACCGGCCGACGTTGTTGGTGACGGTGCGCCGGTCGGGCAGGGCGCCGAAGGTGAGGGCGGACAGCAGGCGCTGGCGGCGGGTGCGGGTGGCCTCGACGAGGATCCGGTCGCGGTCGATCATGCGACCCTCCTGCCGTCGGTGATGAACAGGCTCTGCTCGCCGCAGTCGATGCGGGTGCCGGGGATGATCGGCATCCGCATGCGCGGCACCATCGCCATCGGCTGCTCGCCCGGGCGTCGGATGCGGGTGCCGTTGCCGGAGTCCAGGTCGGTCGCCCACAGGCGCCCGTTCTCGTTCTCGAGCAGGACGTGGGCGCGGCTCATCGTGCGCGTGAAGTCGGGCAGTTCGAGCGTGGGGAGCGGCTCGGTGCCGATCTGGCGCACCGGGTAGCGCCCGACGAGCAGCGGGCCGACGAGCGGGGTCAGTTTCTGGCTGGTGGCGACGAAGCAGCCCTGGGGGCGCGGGGCGGGCTGCGGCGGGGGCGTGGCGACGGAAGCCAGCGAGGCCGGTTTCGCGATGACCCGCAGATCGCCCAGGTGGGGGACCGTGATGAGGAGTGGGTCCTCGCCCCGGGCGTCGGCGACGAGGAGTCGCCGAGGGGCAATGAACCATGCCGGCGCCAGCCCGGTGAGACTGTCGAGCGTGCGCAGCTTGAGGGCCGCGCCGCCGACGAAACGCCCCCACTCGCGCAGGCACCACAGGCCGAGGCCGGTGAGCAGTGCGAAGAATGCCACGGCGACCAGCGCAACGGCCCACGGGTGCCATCCGCCGCGCACCGCGGCGACGACCAGGGTCACGACCGGGACGAGCAGGCACAGGGCGTCGAGGACGAGCGCGGTGGCGACCCGTTCCTGGTCGGCAGGGCGCAGCCGGGTGCGCCACTCCTCGGTGTCGAAGGGCCACGTGGTGCTGGTCGAGTGGCCGCAGCTGGCGCAGACCGCAGTGCCGACGAAGGGCGTGCCGCAGCGTCCGCACACGATGGTGGGGACTGTGGCGGGCATGATGACCTCTTCCGGGGTGGGCAGGACTGTTCTCAGACTAACCGGTGATTGAGTGTCGAACAGACCGTTGGGTTGCATCCCGAGCGGGACAGCACCCGCAATAGGTCCGCAATAGAGGTGAAATGCCTTGCGGGAGGGCGTTGACTGGTCACCTAGGGGTGTTTCTGGGGGTTTTCTGGGGGTGTGCTCGAGCTGAGAAGCGCTGCCGTGGGAGATGCCGGACCGGTACCGTGCTGTCCGTTTGCGGCTGTTCTGTGGATGGGCTGTTTCGTGTTCACCCCCGTCTGGGGCCGTGTGGGTCCTGGGCTGGCATGGAGGAGGTCTTGACCGGTCATGGGTATGAAGTTCGCGATGGAGGGTACGGCGCTGGCTGATCACGC
>NZ_RCIV01000050.1 GCF_003666605.1 Propionibacterium australiense
TACACGCGAGGACCCGTTCTGAGATTGTTGTATTCGACCACCCAATTGTCTCAACGGCAGGTCCTCACCTTTCACCCAGACACGCCAACACCGGTAGAACAGACCCCAAGATCACCCCACAAACCAAGAGTTTTGAATAACCCTCCACGTATGTTCCGACCTGGCAGGGATTCGCCTATCTGGCGGTGGTCATGGACTGTTACACCGCAGGAAGATCATCGGGCACGCCATCGCCGGTCACATGCGCACCGGACCCCTCACCCAGGCCTTGGCCATGGCCGCGCCGGGCCTGCCCGGCAACCCGTGGTGTCACGGTCTCTGCGCTCGGACCGAGGAGCTCAATACACGTCGGCCGAATACACGAAATTCATGACCGACCACGGGATTCTCCCGTCCGAGGGTGCGGGCCGGTAGTTGTTTTGACAACGCCGCCGCCGAGTCCTTCAACGCGATCCTGAAGAAAGAACTAACCAACCGTAAGGCCTACCCGACCCGCAACCATGCAGCCCGGGACGTGACAGCCTGGATCGAGTTACGATACAATCACAAACGTCACCCGCTCGACCATCGACTACCAGACCCCCAACCAAGTCGACATCGGATCCAGCCAACACCACAGGGCAGCAGCCTAAAACCAATCATCAACCACTGTCCGGAAAATCTGTATCGCTCCTGTACATCCTCAAAACCGGTTACAGGCGCCCAACCGACACCCTCCCAGACATCATCACAGCAATACTCGAAATCATCTTCACCTACACCCCATGAATAAGCCTCACTGACTATCACCAAGCAAAGGAGCCACAATATGATCGACATCATGATACCTTTTTGGGGAGAACCAGAGTACCTGTACCGCGCAGTTCGCTCAGTCCAGAACCAGACCAGCGAGTCATGGCGATTGACTGTCGTCGATGATGGTTATCCAGAAGATGTAAAGCCCTTCTTCCATAATCTGAACGACCGGCGAATCAGCTACATGAGAAATTCGACGAACCTGGGAATCACCAAGAATTTCCAGCGGTGCTTGGACCTGACTTCCGCTGATTACACAGTGTTCATGGGGTGTGACGACGAACTCCTTCCCGGCTATGTGGAAAAGATCGAGAAATGCTTCACCCGGAATCCCGGTATTGACATGGTGCAACCCGGCGTTGAAATAATCGATGAGCACGATGTCAACCACTCACCCCTGGTCGATGGGATCAAAAAGCTCTTACGACCCCGCCGAGGGACCTCAGATCTTCACGGCGAATCCTTGGCCAAATCTCTGCTACGCGGCAACTGGCTCTACTGGCCGAGTCTCTGTTTTCGTACCGCCAGTCTTAAGCTGGTTCGTTTCCCAGAAAACTATTCTGTACTCCTGGATCTCAGTCTCATTTTTGATCTGATTTGTTCTGGTTCTCGTCTCGAAGTCATCCAAGACGTTGTGTTCCGGTACCGCCGCCATGGTGAGAGCCTGTCATCCAGCACCCTGTTCGACGGTGTCCGATTCGAGGAAGAAACAAATTTCTTCAAAACCCAAGCAGCACGGATGCGTGATCTCGGCTGGCGTGGGGCGGAAAGAGAGGCCCGGCTTCATCTAACATCAAGAGCTCATAGCGTGATGATCCTTCCAGCAGCCCTACGCAGAGATCCGCATGCTGTATCGTGGCTCGTCAAGCATGCTCTGACCTGACCGAACGCCTCAATGGAGATTGTTGTATACAGCAAGGAGGGTCATTCAAAACCCTTGGTTCGAGGGGTGATCTTGGAATCTGTTCTACCGGGAGGCTTATTCATAGGGTTTGTTCGAGTGGGTTTGGATGATCTCGTATGAGGCGTGTCATTGAAGACGAAGGGGTGGCCTGTTCCGAGATGATTAATGTGTGAAAAGAAACAATCAAGGGCCAGGCCGCAAACCACATGCTATCACACGACTGACCCGCACTCAGACACAAGACCTGTGCCAGAAAATCCACGCAACAACCGGCGGCGACCTGCCAGTGGCCGGATCACGCAGGCTCGGCCCCTTCCA
>NZ_RCIV01000051.1 GCF_003666605.1 Propionibacterium australiense
ACGCGAAAGCCATCCAGTCCACGGGTTTCCTTGACATTTTCCCGGACACCCCGCCACTGGGCGACAAGGGCTATACCGGGTTGGGCATGATGACCCCGATACGCAAACCACCAGGGGGCGGGCTCACGGACTGGCAGAAACAATACAACAAAATCGTCAATTCGTTACGAGTCCCAGTCGAACGAGCAATCGCCCACCTGAAAACCTGGCGAATACTCCACGCCGGCTACCGCTGACCCCTACACGCCCTCCCACGAACCATCACAGCAGTCATCGCACTATGGCCGTCATGAAACAAGATCGGTTTCTGGTTGGGGTTTGGGGAGGTGTTCGAAGTCGTAGTCGAAGGTACGACCAGTGACGTATGAAGCGAAAGCTCCGAAAGTTTGGTCCGGGGTTTCGTGCTGGATGTTCGCGATATTGGTTTTGGCGGTGTTCCAGACGTGCTCGACCGGGTTGTGGTCGGGGGCGTACGGCGGCAGGAAGATCGGTGTGATGCGTTCCAGGAGCTGACCTGGCTGGTAGAGACTGGTCAGGGCTTTGGCGTGGTGGAACCGCGCGTTGTCAAGCACAACAGCGATCTTCTGGGTTTGGTTTCGCGCTGGAGTCGTTCCAGAGCACCGATGATCTGTTCGGTGTTCTGGTTCCCCTCGATCGGATACAGCCGCATCTTCTTGCTGGTCAGCGACAGTGCGCCGAAGAAGGACTGGGAAACTTTCTGCCGGTCCACGTAGAACTTGGTGCGTTGTCCTTTGGGCAGCCACATGCGGCGGGTCTCTGCTTCGTGTTCCAGGCGCACCTCGTCTACGGCGTAGACCTCACAGCCGGCCTCCAACAGCTGGTTGACTTGGGCCTTGACCTCGGTCATGCGCCGGGTGATGGCCTGTTCGTCGCGGTGCTTGTCGAACGGGTCGGGCAGTTTGAAACTCAGCCCGCAGAACCGCAGAAGAAGCTGATACGAAGAGTCCGACTCGTACTCCACGTCGAATAGAATCTTCACTACGTCTCGTAGGGCCGGCACGTCCCAGAACTCGGCGTCGATACCGGACCGGGACGGCGGCTGGGCCAGGACTGCCTTGAGGTCCTGTTTCTGGGTGCGGGTGAGTTTCGCGGCGTTCTGGTTCCCAGCGTGCCCGGTCAACACCGAAC
Organism: Propionibacterium australiense; assembly: GCF_003666605.1. GTDB lineage: Bacteria > Actinomycetota > Actinomycetes > Propionibacteriales > Propionibacteriaceae > Propionibacterium > Propionibacterium australiense. The sequence goes on from NZ_RCIV01000051.1 coordinate 1,150, forward strand.
ACATCCTGCTGGCCTGCCAGCCGGCAAGCCACTCCCGAACGGTTTTCTCGCTGCGCTCGACCATTTCAGCGATAATCCCCACATCGACACCACGAGAGGCATACAAGATGGCTTCGGATTTCATCCGCACCAGCACGTAATTGTCTGTACGTTTCTTCCACCTGATCAGGACAGCGGTTTCTTCCGGGGTGACCTCGACCTGCATGCCCCAATCATATCCGAAAACAAGACCAGAAATCCATCAAGAATACGGTTTTGTTTCATGACGGCCATAGAACTCTACAAAAACAGTTTTGAATAACCCCTCGACTTCATTTTTGCTCGAACTCTCCTTCAAATCGACACCGATGGTTCCTCGCCTTCTACTCCGGACAGAAAAACAGCGGGCAAATCTGGATTGTTCTTTTTAAGGTTAAACTGCTGAATTTTACTCAGTTCAGGAGTGTACCCGACAGTGCCATCAGAAAAATCCTGATCGCAAATGGATTGATACAAAGAGGTGATAAATTCCTGCCATATCGGTGATGTATATTGCTTAAACGCAGCTTCGCCTTCGGATAGAAACCGGTAACCATCCGCTCTGTAAAAAGTTAAAAGAGCAACCCCTTTTGTACATTGGGAATTCCGCAAGACAGCTCTTGGAATATCAAAGCCGTTGTCCCAATTATAATGAGGCTTATTCATGGGGTTTGTCCGGGTGGGGTTTAGCAATCTCGGATGAGGCGTGTCATTGAGTGTGAAAAGGCGGTCTGTCCCGAGATAATTAATGCGTGACCAAAAACAACCAAGGAACAGAC
>NZ_RCIV01000052.1 GCF_003666605.1 Propionibacterium australiense
GATTTCGCGGAGCGGTGCTCTTGGTGCAAGATCAACACCTCTGGGATCACGACCGCGTTGGCCTCGTTCGAGACGAACAACACCAACGAGGTCAACTGGGTCAACACCGTCGCTGCGGCGTTTGAGGCGGCCGGCGGTTCGGGTGAGATCAGTGAGGTGTCCGACGCCGCCCTGGCCGCTTGTCTCCAAGCCGCAGGGGTGGCGGAGACTCGTAGGCCGTTGGACGTGCAGGCGCCGTCGATTCAGGGTGATCCGCAGACGTCGGGGTACGCCGATGACCCGGTGAACACCACGACCGGGAATTTCGTGGAGCCGGAGACCGACCTGTCGTTTACGGGTGGGGCTGCGAGTCTGGTGTTCACGCGGATGTACAACTCGCTGTCGGCGAGTGTGGGGGTGTTCGGTCCGGGCTGGGCATCGACAGCGGACGAACGCCTCGTCTTCAATGATGAGGGCGCGGTGTGGGTGCAGGCCTCTGGCCGGCACGTCGTGTTCCCGAGGCTGGCCGATGGTTGGGACCGGGCCGATGGGGACAGTTTCTGGCTCACCACCATCCCCGATGTCACCGCCCCAGATACCGGGGCCGATGCCGGTGAGGATTTTACTGCCGCTGGGGCTGGCGGGGTCGCTGGTGCTGCCGGTGTTGGGGCCGATGCCCTTGCTGCTGGTGATGCCCTTGGCGCTGGGGAGGGTTCCCCTGCCAGCGCCACTGCCGCTGCCGGTGAGGCCACCACCACTACTGGCGGTGACACTACTGCTGCTGTTGGTGGTGGTGGGTTTGTGGTGTCGGACAATCGGGGTGGCCGGTGGTGTTTCGACCGGGCGGGCCGTCCGGCCTGGGTGTCTCGTGGTGCGGGGACCAGGGTGGAGTATGAGTGGGCTGGTGGCCGGCTGGTCGGGTTGTGGCATGAGTGGGGCCGCAGCATCCGGCTCGAATGGAACCCGGACGGCAGCCGCGTGGTGACCCTGGTGGCCAGTGACGGCCGCCGGGTGGACTACACATACGACGAGTCGGGCCGCCTGACCGCTGCCGTGTCTGATGGTGGAGCTACCCGGACCTACGTGTGGAATGAGCAGGGCCTGATCTGTCGGGTTACGGATGCTGATGGTGTGGTGGAGGCCGAGAACACCTACAACCGGCTCGGCCAGGTCACATCGCAGCGGTCCGCGTTCGGACGCGTCTCTCATTATTCGTATCTGCCGGGGAATGTGACCCAGGTCGCCGACGCCGACGGGGGCCGGGCGAACACGTGGATCCACGACCGGAAGGGCCGTCTGGTCGGGATGATCGATGCCGACGGGAACCGGCAGAACATTGGCTGGGACCGGTGGGGCAACCGGGTGCAGGTGACCGGCCGGGATGGTCGGGCCACGATCTGCCGGTATGACGAGCGGGGGCGGCTGGCCACCCGGGTCGAGGAGACCGGCGCCCGGTCGGACTACGAGTACGACGGTCTGGACCGGGTGGTGCGGGTCAGTGTCACCACCAGCAACAACCAAGGCGGGCCGGCCGGCGACACCGGCGACGACGACCAGGCGGGGCTGGCGGTCACTACCTACGAGTACCAGGGTGCGGACCGCAACCCATCGACCATCACGGACCCCGAGGGCGGGGTGACGCGTCTCTCCTGGAATCAGAATCTGCTCACCCAGGTGACTGACCCGACGGGGGTACGAATCGGCTTCGGCTATGACGAGCACGGCGACCTCGTGTCGGTCATGAACGCCGAAGGAGACATGGCAAGGCTCGTCCGTGATGGGACAGGCCGGGTGATCGGGACTGTTGATCC
>NZ_RCIV01000053.1 GCF_003666605.1 Propionibacterium australiense
CGGTCTGGGCTGCTTCGCGGCCGATGGCGCCGGCGCCTTTGGCGGCCCCTCCGCCGGGGATGGGGATGGCTCCGATGGCCATCTCTTTGCCGAGGGTGCCCAGGTCCACGCTGCCGTTGTCGTGTTTCTGCTGGGCCATGCTGATCCCACCCGAAGTGAGTGCGCCGGACAGGCTCATCAACGCGAGCCCTGCCGCGCCCCCGACCCCGGTGAACATCAACGCCACCCCGGCCACGACCATGGCCCCGGCGGCGAGGTATTCCCAGTTGTCCCCGAGCCAGTCCCCGGCCGCGGCGAGGCCGGTCTTGTGTCGTTCCTTTGACCATAGTCTTCGCCGATCTCGCTATCGCGCGCTAACTCTAGACCAGCACAGGAGGGGGAGCATCAAGCGCTTGATCCGGCTCCTACGGCCACTACGACAAGCCACGATCCAAAACTGCGGAAAACATCACAGCCCAATCCCAGATCGACCCCGACACCACAAGCATCATCAAAGATTCTGAGGCACTAAACTGCGACAACTCAGGTTTAATACAACCACGGATCAAGTTTTTTGAGCACTGGAGGTAGCCAGTCCCGTAAAACAGAACCAGGTTTTCCGGGATCTGGTATCATTTCCATCCCGCTTACGCTAATAAGATCTATTATTTCTTGATCTTGCTTATACTCCTGCGCTACATCTGATATCCAGTCAATGACCCTTTTTACCACCGAGGGATCATCCTCGTAATTCAATACCATCCAACGAATAATATCTGACATGACGAGATGTGGAAGAATTTCTCCATCCATTTCGTCAAGATGCTCCTGAAGAATAGGAATAAGATCTTGATGACTGAAGCACAAAGCTCCAATAAAAGCGACAGTTCTGGCAGACATTACACTATCCCCAATGCTGATTTGAGATCATCAACAAGACTTTGCGCAACTAATCTATCATGCCAATCAGCGTTTGGGTTTTTGTTTAGCCATTTTTCCAATCCTCGTATTGACTCTTGCCCTTTTATGCTATGAGTTCTCCCATGCACCGCACCACCCGTTTCCAGTTCATGTCTGATAGCATCCATCGTGGTGCCATTTCCAATACGTTTGGGGTTTGTTGTCCCTTTGTAAAGGTTGTTCACAATATTTTGAAGTTTGGATGATTGGACGCTTGGAGTTGGTAGAACTTCTTTCTTGGGGCACATGTTGTGGACGGTTGTCCATGTGTTGCCTGCTCGGACGTGGTAGGTGTGGAGGTCGTCGATTTCGAGGTTGTAGACGGTGCGGGTGTGTCCGGTGGCGTTGACGCTGGTGACTGTGGCCCAGGTGTCGTCTGGGGTGTGGAGTTGGTCGCCTGGTTTGAGGTGGCCTGCTGGGGTCCAGCCGCGGTCTCTGGTGAGGAAGGGGTGTCCGGCGGTGGTCTCCACACTGCCGCTGTCCTCGAGCCTCACGACGAG
>NZ_RCIV01000054.1 GCF_003666605.1 Propionibacterium australiense
GTCGGCGCGTCGGTGAGTGGTGGGAGTCGAGGTCTTCCAAGGATGGAAGTTCTCACACTGCCCATCTGGAAGACCTCGACGTGCCTGACATTACCCCGCCGGCCGGTTTCGGCCGTCCCGATCTGACCGCCTTCGCTCGTCTTGACGGCCTTGGCCTGGACGTTGTTGGACAGCGACTCGAACCTGACCGGGTGGTCCTCGCGTGCCGTGTGGCCGAACCTGATCAGTGGTGCAGACGCTGCGGTTGCGAGGGCAGTCCCCGCGACAGCGTGGTGCGAAGACTTGCTCACGAGCCGCTGGGGTGGCGGCCAACGATGCTGGAAGTGGTCGTGCGGCGTTACCGCTGCAGCGAGTGCGGGCATGTGTGGCGCCAAGACACCACCGCTGCGGCCGAGCCACGGGCGAAGCTGTCGCGTCGGGGACTGCGGTGGGCCTTGGAGGGCATCGTGGTCCAGCACCTGAGTGTTGCCCGGATCGCCGAAGGCCTCGGGGTCGCATGGGACACCGCGAACACTGCTGTTCTGGCCGAAGGCAAACAGGTCCTGATCGACAAGCCTGGCCGCTTCGATGGCGTCGCCGTGATCGGGGTCGACGAGCACGTCTGGAGACACACCAAGCGCGGTGACAAGTACGTCACCGTGATCATCGACCTCACCCCCGTGCGGGACGGCACGGGCCCCGCACGCCTGTTGGACATGGTCGAAGGCCGCTCCAAGCAGGCCTTCAAGACCTGGCTCAACGAGCGTCCACGAACGTGGCGCGACACCATGGAGGTGGTCGCGATGGACGGGTTCACCGGCTTCAAGACCGCAGCTGCCGAGGAAGTCCCTGACGCGGTGGCGGTGATGGATCCCTTCCACGTCATCAGACTGGCCGGCGATGCACTCGACAAGTGCCGACGCCGAGTCCAGCTCGCCATCCACGGCCACCGGGGCTTCAAAGACGACCCGCTCTACAAATCACGTCGGACTCTGCACACCGGCGCCGACCTGCTCACCGAGAAACAAAAGGACCGACTCACCGCACTGTTCACCGACGACGCCCATGTCGAGGTCGAGGCCACCTGGGGCATCTACCAGCGTATGATCGCGGCCTACCGCGACCAGGACCGCCGACGTGGTCGCGAGCTGATGGTCAAGCTGATCGCATCGATCAGCACCGGCGTACCGAAGGCACTGACCGAGATCATCACCCTCGGCCGGACACTGAAAAAACGAACAGACGACGTGCTCGCCTACTTCGACCGACCCGGCACGTCCAACGGCCCCACCGAAGCCCTCAACGGACGACTCGAACACCTCCGCGGCACCGCCCTCGGCTTCCGCAACCTCACCAACTACATCACACGCAGCCTCCTCGAAACCGGCGGATTCAGACCCCAACTCCTACACCCTCGATTG
>NZ_RCIV01000055.1 GCF_003666605.1 Propionibacterium australiense
GCTGTCGACAAGGTGTGATCGTTCTAGACTGGCGGGGTTGCCTCATCCACCCCCTTGGAGGAATCCGCAATGAGTGATGGCCTGAGCCTTGACGACCTTCATGCGGCGTCTGATGTTGTGTGGGATTTCGAGGTCAGTGGTGATCTGGCCGCCAAGCTTGATGCCGCGGCCACCGATGTGCGGGGCCAGATCGGGTCACGCAACAGCCGAAAGACCACGTACGGCACCTATTTTGAGGGCTATTACGCGGAGTTGTGGGAGTGGAACATCGAGACGGCGAACCAGGATGCCCGGTTGCTGGCCCGGCGGCTGAATGATGTGGCGCAGGGTGTGCGGGATCTGGAGGAGGATGCGCGGGCGGAGCAGGCCCGGATTGATGCGGCGAGGGAGTGGAAACGCCAACGGGACGCGCGTTCGACCGCTGAGAAGGTGTGGGAGACGGTCGATGTTTTGCATCTGGCTCATGGTGATGCGAACCCGCCCAAGGCCGAGCCGACTCCGCAGATGAACAAGACCTACGAGGCGCCGGGCAAGGGTGGTCGTAAGCCGTTCGAGGGGACGAGGACGGGTACGAGTACGACGTCGGCGCTGCCGGATGATCTGCGTAGTTTCACTTCTGAGGAGCGTGCGGCGACCGATGAGATCCGGCAGACCCCGGCGACCCTGCGGGGTCTGGTGGAGGATTTCCGGGCCAAGTGCCAGTGGGGTCAGCTGGGTTGTGACCAGGTGCTGGTGGGGTTCGACAACTACATCACGTCGAATGACAATGACTGCACTCGTACGGATGTGGTCGCGGCGAATTTCGAGGCGGCCGGTGGCAGTGGCGTCATCTCGGCGGTGTCTGATGCGGCGATCGCGGCGAGCCTGGAGGCGAATGGTGTTTCCGAGAAGCGCCCGGAGTTGGAGATCCCGGCGGTTCAGGCGATCGGCAACCCTCCCACCTCGGGGTTCTCGAATGATCCGGTGAACACGGCGACCGGCAACTTCGTCGAGAACGAGGAGGACCTGCGCTTCGAGGGCGGCACCGCGCTGCTGGGCTGGGCCCGGTCGTACTCCTCGCTGAGCGAGAAGATCGGTGGCCACGGCCCGGGCTGGGCGTCGTTCGACGGCTGCGGCCTGCGGTTCGACGACAACGGGGCGACGTGGACGCTGGTGGATGGCCGTGAGCTGGTTTTCCCGCGGCTCGGGGCTGGTTTCGATCGCGCTGAGCACGACAATTTCTGGCTGTCGGCTACCGAGCACGGCTATGTCGTGGCCAACAACACCGGCGCTTGTTGGGAGTTCGGTCCGGCGGGCCGGCCCGTGTCGTTCACCCTGACCGACGGCGCCACGATCATGTTCGACTACGACGCCGACCGGCTGCAGTGCATCCG
>NZ_RCIV01000056.1 GCF_003666605.1 Propionibacterium australiense
CCTATACCACTCCACGCCCCGTTTTGGGGTGGAGCAGAGAGGATGGGTTCATGCCCAAGAAGATTGATCCGGTGGTGCGTGAGCGTGCTGCCAGGCTCGTGCCGGGGGCACCGTGGTGAGTATCCATCGACGTCGAGAGCGATCGCTGTGGTTGCCCGTCAGGAGGGCGTGCGGGTGTGAGAGCCTGCGCCGGTGGGTGGTGCAGGCTGAGATTGACGCGGGACAGCGTGAGGGGACCACGAGTGAAGAACTCGCGGAGATCCGTCGGTTGAAGGCGGAGAACCGGAGGTTGCGTGAGGACGTGGCGATCTTGAAAGCGGCGACGTCTTTCTTCGTGGGGGAGCTCGACCCCCGCAACCGGTCCTAGTGTGGTTCATTGACATGATGCGTGGTGAGGGGTGGGCAGACGGGGTCGGTCTGTCGGGTCTTGCGGGAGCAGGGCGTGGCGGTCGCTGCGCGTACTTACCGGTCTTGGAAGCTGGGCCGCGTGTCGGCCAGGAGTTTCACTGATGCCTTGGGTCTTGACGCGGTGCGGGAGGCCGCGTGGCGGTCTGTGAGCGGGGCTGATGAGAGACCGCGTAAGCGGTTGACTCCGGAGGGCATGTACGGGCGTAAGAAGATGACCGCGTTCATCGGTCGTACCGCGGTCCCGGATGCGTCTCGGGGCTCGGTTGACCGTGCGATGCGTGCCCTGGGCCTGGTGGGGATCACCCGGGAGAAGACCGTGCGAACCACCGTCCAGGCCAAGGACGGTGCGCGCGCGGGTGACTTGGTGAACCAGGTGTTTCACTGCTCCCAGTCCTGATCACACGTGGGTGATGGGGCTTCACGTACGTGCGTTCATGGGCGGGCTGGGTGTATGTCTCGTTCATCGTGGACGTGTTCTCCCAGCGGATCGTGGCCTGGCATGCTCAGACCACCAAGCACGTCGAACTGGTGATGACTCCCCTGCGGATGGCGTTGTGGGAACGGGACCGGCAGGGCCACCGTGTCGGACGTGACCAGTTGATCGCTCATTCAGATGCGGGGAGTCAGTACACGTCACTGACATGGACCGAGAAACTCGCCTCGGGGCGGGATAGCTCTGGAGTGGTATAGGT
>NZ_RCIV01000057.1 GCF_003666605.1 Propionibacterium australiense
CAAGGGCTACACCGGACTGGGCATGATCACCCCGGAACGAAAACCAGTCCACGGCGAGCTGACAGAAAACCAGAAACAGTACAACAGAACCATCAACAAGCTACGCGCCCCAGTCGAACGAGCAATCGCCAGCCTCAAAACCTGGCGAATACTCCACACCGGCTACCGCAGACCCATCCACACCTTCCCACAAACCATCACAACAGTCATCGCACTAGAATTCTACAAAAACAGTTTTGCATAACCCTCCCTGATTCCCGCGCCAGATGATTGAGTAGAATGAGCATCTGTTGTCGGCTGCCAAGCCGGCAAGGGGGAGCTTGCTCAAAACTCCGCGCCGCGGATCTTCTGGCCGGAGTCCTTGTTCGGTGTTTTCTGGACTTTCTGGATCGACCGCGTGCCCTGGATTGTTGTTTGCGACGTTGAAATAATGGATGACGAGGATTCATGACTCATGGTTGACGTCCAACTGGTTCCTTTGCGGGAAGATGACCGAGAACAATTCATCCGAGACAATCAGGAGGCGTTCAACCATGGCGCACTGGTGGAGTTCGGGTGTCGGGATAGCCATTTCGAAGAAGCTGGCCAGATCATCGCACGGGACACCATCGAGAAGTCGATTGACGGCGGAGAGGCTTACCGCATTGTGGCTGGCGACGCGAAAGTCGGCGGTGTGGTCGTCAGGGTCGATGGCGACCATGGCGAACTGGAGTTGCTCTTCGTTTCGCCACATGTCCACAGCAAGGGCATTGGTTACGCCGCCTGGTGCGAAGTCGAAAAGCTGTACCCGGCAGTGAGAACCTGGGAGACGGTGACCCCGTATTTTGAGAGGCGAAACATCCACTTCTACGTGAACCGCTGCGGCTTTGCCATCGTGGAATTCTACAACAGTCATCACCCCGATCCGAACGAGCCGGAGGAGTATGGGGCGGGTGAAGAAGATGGCATGGATGGCATGTTCCGGTTCCAGAAAGTGCTGAGCTAGGGGAAACATGTGGCGGGAACAGTTGGATCTGGTGCGAGGGATTGAGTATTCATTTGGCGGTGAATTGCCTCCGGGTGGTGATCCGAACAGGGTGGACGCATGCTGTGAGGCTTATTCATAGGGTTTGTTCGAGTGGTTTTGGATGATCTCGTATGAGGCGTGTCATTGAAGACGAAGGGGCGGTCTGTCCCGAGATGATTAATGTGTGAAAAGAAACAATCAAGGGACAGGCCGCAAACCACATGCTATCACACGACTGACCCGCACTCAGACACAAGACCTGTGCCAGAAAATCCACGCAACAACCGGCGGCGACCTGCCAGTGGCCGGATCACGCAGGCTCGGCCCCTTCCA
>NZ_RCIV01000058.1 GCF_003666605.1 Propionibacterium australiense
GGCTCTTCACAATCCAGGGTGTAGGTGTTGTCTGAATCCGCCGGTTTCGAGGAGGCTTCGGGTGATGTAGTGGGTGAGGTTGCGGAAGCCGAGGGCGGTGCCGCGGAGGTGTTCGAGGCGTCCGTTGATCGCTTCGGTGGGGGCGTTGCTGGAGCCGTGGTGGTCGAAGAACGCGAGGATGTCCCTTGCGGCGCTTGGTCAGGGTGCGGCCGAGCTTGCAGACCTCGACCAGGCTGGTGGGGACTGCTGATCCGACAGAGTCGATCAGGCGGGCCATGGTTTTCTTGCCCTCTGCTCGCGTGCTGGTGCGGTAGGCGGTGATCATGGTCTGGTAGATGCCCCACGTGGCCTCGACCTCGACGTGCCGATCATCGGCGAACAGTGCGGCCAGACGCCGTTGTTGCTTGTCGGTGAGGAGATCAGCACCGGTGTGAAGTGTTCGGCGGGCTTGGTAGAGCGGGTGGTGTTTGCGCCCGCGGGTGCCGTGAAGCTCGACTTGGACCCGACGCCGACACAGGTCGAGCGCGTCCTGGGCCAGCCGGATCACGTGGAAGGGGTCCATGACTGTCGTGGCCTTGGAGATCTCTTCTGCCGCAGCTGTTTTGAAACCGGTGAAACCGTCCATCGCGACGATCCGGATGCCATCACGCCAGGCCTGGGACTGGTCTGCAAGCCAGGCCTTGAAGGCCTGCTTCGAACGCCCTTCGACCATCGCCAGCAACCGGCTGGGACCGGTGCCGGTCGAGACAGGGGTCAGGTCGATGATCACGGTGACGTACTTGTCGCCACGGCGGGTGTGTCGCCAGACGTGCTCGTCGACACCGACGACGGCGACATCGTCGAGGCGGCCGGGCTCCTCGATCAGGACTCGTTTACCCTCGGCCAGGACGGCGTCATTCGCCGTGTTCCAGGCCACGCCCAACGCGGCGGCGATGCGGGACATGGACAGGTGGTTGACCACCAAGGCTTCCAGCGCCCACCGCAACGCCCCGTTCGACAATGATGAGCGCTGCCGTGCCGCGCTGGTGAGGTCTTGGCGCCACACGTGGCCGCACTCGCGGCACTGATAGCGGCGCAGCCGGATCCGCAAGGTGGTCGGTCGCCAGCCGAACGGCACATGAGTCAGTTCACGGACGATGGTGTCGCGCACCAGGCCGTGGCCGCCGCAGCGGTGACACCACTGATCCAGCAGGGTCGGGCGGCACAACAAGGTGGCCCGCCCGGGCCCAAGGTGCTGACCAGTAACGGTCAAGCCGAGATCGTCGAGGCGGCAGAACCAGGTCAGATCAGGCGTGGTGAAGGTAGCGTTGTCCATGTCGAGGTCCTTGGCAA
>NZ_RCIV01000006.1 GCF_003666605.1 Propionibacterium australiense
GTCAGATCGGGACGGCCGAAACCGGCCGGCGGGGTAATGTCAGGCACGTCGAGGTCTTCCAGATGGGCAGTGTGAGAACTTCCATCCTTGGAAGACCTCGACTCCCACCACTCACCGACGCGCCGACGAACCCACAGCCCGGACTACACCCTCGATTGGGAAGAGCCACCATAGGCTCCTCCACGCCGGTCATCAAGAATGGATGCCTCAGTCTTGATCTCGTCGGCATACACAGCGTCAGCGCATCTGTCGAGTCGAGTTCAGCATCATTCTATGTCCTTGACATGCCAACCGTGGCGGACCCGCTCCCCATATACGACGAGGTGAGTGTCGAAGAAATCGAACGGAGCGTTCCCACCATGGATAAAACCTGCACTGTGATTGCAGCAACCCACTGGACAGGCGTACGCCGAGAGCAGCAGCCACCACCGGACGAGATCTCGGGGCATGGAACCAGACGCGCAGCCTTCAAGCATGCACTCAAACAGAGGTTCTCAGGCGGTCCTCGTCATACGAGTAATGAATGATGGAGGAAGGTGAGCCGTGAATCGCGATGAGCGAAGAATTCAAAACCGCCTCGAACGAAGTCGTCGTAAGCATGGGATAGTCCCTCTGGCCACAGGAGACGTGTTTCTTGTTGAGCTGGATGATCGTCAAGGCTACCTGGGATGGATCATAGCCTTCGATCACCAACTGCCCTACATCATCATTCTTGATCATGTCGTGCCGACTGAAGGGGCATCAGCACACATTGATGTGGCACTGGACTGCAGGCCGCTCCTTTCAGGTATGACAACAGACGCATTGTTCCGCACCGGTGGATGGACTGTGGCTGGTAATCTCCCGATCACACCGGAGACGGAGAGATGTTTTCTCCCTGCTTATCTTGTCAGACGCCCAGGACAATTGCTCGTTGAAGACTTTCACAGACGCCGGAACCGTTCCGCTGAACCAGGCGAGGAACTCCGGATACCACCAAGAAGAACCCGAGCTCCGATTGGATTCGAGCGTGCGTTGAAAGCGATCAACGGACTTGAGGAATGGCATGACAGCTATTCGAGGCTGTATGCCGACAGGATCATCCTTGCTCGGGACGTGTTCGACTCGCAGCAGTACCGGCCGGGATGATATCATGATCGCTCGATCTCGGAATGGAAGGCTGAGGCCTGTATTGCACACCTGGGTTGCAGTCCGTCCGCAAGGCCTGAGGGCGGGGTGAGTGAAGGACGTGCTGCTCGACCACCATGCCACCGAGCCAGACCTGTTGTGGGCGAAGGAGGCCCGGTTGATCATTCTGGTTGAGCCCGAGGGTTGCGCATCATGATGGCTGAACTCCGCGCCGCAGAGGTGATGCCGGGTGGCACCAATGGCTCTCACGATGACGGGTTTTCCTTGGTGCGGTTCACGGTAGGGCCAGCGGAACAACTCGCTGCGGCCTCGTTCGATGTTCTCGCGTGCACCCCGAGCTGGCTGGCGCGCCGTGTTGCTGACAGCGGCCCTGTAGCAGGCCGTCACCATCTCGTCGTCGACGACGTTGCCGTGAGGACCGTGAAAGAGTTCTGGTGCGAGAGGCTGAGGGGGCTGCAGGCCGATGACTGGCCGACACTGGTGTCCATGCTGTCCCGCCTCGGCCGGCCGGTGGGTTTTCGTGAGGTGACCGGAGAGCTGGCAGCAGCGGTGCACTCGGCCTTCCTCCTTGATGGCGAAAGACCCGATAGCGCTGCGGCCTGGCTGCGGTTGATGGTGGGGCCAGTCAGCGAACACGGCGTCGAGTCCTTCGACGTCTGCCTGTGCACCCCTGACTGGTTGAGCAAGCAGGTGTGTGCCCATGGCTCGTGGACCGGGAGGCACCACTTGGTGCTCAACCGGGTGGATGTTGATCTGGCCACCGATTACCTTCGGCACGTGGTCGAGGGGAAACGGGCTCGGACCTGGATGGAACTGGCCACCGAACTCGGTGAAATCGGTGCCTGGGAGTTCGAGGACTACCGGCCCAGGACCGCCCGAACCAGCAGCTGAGCAGGCTGTGTCCCGCAATGCCGAACCCCCACGTAACAGCCCAAGAAGAAGACGGGTCCATGATCATCCCAGACGGCACGGTACTCAACCCTCCCCCAGCACGGCGCGCACCGGGCCGGTTGCTGGAGCGGATGTTCAGAAAGCCAGGCCACAGAACAGCTCACCTGCCTGAGGTTCGCGCGTTCGGTTGGCTGAGCCGAGAAGGGGACGTGCCACGACACGGAGTCAGCGGGGAAGACATCGAAGCGGTTGAGACCTCTCTTTCACACGGCGGTCTCTGGACAATTCGCGGTTACCGCGCCTGCCCATTCTGCCCCCCACAAAGGTGTCGGTCCCACTCGTCATGTTTCTGACCGAGGTGAGTGGCGGCTAGGCGACCGCTCCGTCGCGGTGACTGACGATGAGGGACACCTCTGGGCCGCACCGGATCTGGTGCTGCACTACATGACCGAGCATGACTACGGCCCTGGATTCACCATGCACCCTGCACCGATCGCACTCGTAAGGGCACTGGACCGGCAGTGCCCCGAACTGATCCTTCGAGTATGAGGCTTATTCACAGGAGACTCAGCGGGAGATGAAATCCCCAGCCACAGCCCGATTCATCGAGGCTGCGAATAAGCCTCTATGAAACCAATTCATCGAACGCGATGCCGGCCCCAGTGTGGATCCCGTGCGCACTGGGTCTGACACAGCAATGCTCCTGCGATACTCGTGAGAAGACACGCAGGAACCGCAGGGTCAAGGCGCCGGTGACGGCAACAGCATCATGACCACATACCCGGGGCCAGAGACCGGGATCATGGTGCACAGAATCCTGGAGGAGGACAAATGGATGACCTGAAGGACACCCCTCCGGCCATTATGCCGTCAGTCGCATTGATCTTCCGTCGACGGGAGTCGATTACAAGATCGACCTGTGCAATGGGCACGTTGAGGTTCAGCGGGTTATCTGAAACCCTGGTCATTGAGGCTTATTCATAGCTTTGATGAATCAGGTTATGGCTAGGGATTTCATCTCCCGCTGAACCTCCTGTGAATAAGCCTCATAGTCTGGCGGCATTGCCGTCAATCCTTTCCAGGCGATAAACTGCTCCAAGAGCGGCACTGCCCCACCGGGTCAGGACCATAGGAGACGTCATGGAATTACGCTTCCCGATGCACCGGGGAACAGCACTGATCTCATTGCTGGAGGTGTTGAGTCATATCGACGGCAGAGGACTCTTTTGGAATGTCTCCGGGTTGTGGGCGCAAACAAGGCACGGCTCCTCGTTGCGCATCTTGGAAATGGAGGAACACACCAACCCCGAACCCAGCCCCCTGTGGATGACGTGGTTTCAGCTGTTGCGCTTTGCAGCCGATGCGGAACAGGTCATTGACGGCGATTTTGCGGGCCATACAACACTCGGCGCCACACACCGGGAACCCATTATCTCGATCACGGCATTCGACAGCACTGAATGGACTGTTTCAACAATCGAACCGCCGCGCTGTGACATGACGGGTTTTCCCGTTCCCGGTGAACTTGATGACGCTCCGTGGAGGATCATCCCAGAAGCCGACGAATGATGGGGCAAGCCGTGACAGAAACGCATCAAGTCTGCAGTTCCTGTGTGACCTCCATGGTGCAGTCATTGATCCAATGAGGCCTGAGAAATGAGGCGGTCTCACGGCTGCAGCACATCGGACAGCCTGCGTATCTGGTCATCACCTGTCAGCGCTCAGACGAGCGGGGCGGCGAACCGCCCGCAGTAGCCGGGATCGACGGGGCACGGGACGCCCTGCGCGTTGGCGAGGGTGGTGGCGACCACGGCACCGAGATTCGCGATCGCCTCGCTGGTGAGGCTGGTGGCCCACTGCCCGTCGTCGCCGCGGGTGAGTTCCTCGATGAGCTCGACGGCGACGCCGGCGACCTGGATGAACCGGCCCACTGCCAGCACCGTGCCGGGCAGCAGCGCAACCTCCTGGGCCTCCTGAACCGCGGACACCGGCGCCACGTCCCGTCCGGTGTGGCAGAAGACGACGGCGATGCCCGGGCTGGTCAGCCCGGCGGTGGCGACGACGAGATCGCGGCTGGTGGCGGTGATGCCCCGGGTCACCACGGCACCGGGCTCGGTGCCCTGGGGGCTCGTGATGCCGCGGAAGGTGACGGCGCCGGTCGGGGGCAGCTCGCTCAGGCCCTTGACGGCCCGCTCGAAACGTTCCTCGGGAGTCGGCTGCTGGGATGGTGTTGTCATCTGTCTCTCCTGCCGGGTGGGGTTACCGCCCCATGATCCCACACCGAACAGGGGCCGGCAGGCATCGCTGGAGTCACAGCCGACCTGGCGCGGCACGATCCCGCACCGGGCGCGAACTGGCAGGCCAGCCGGGGCGCGCCCGCAGCTGGCCGCCCGGGCCAGCCCGCGCTCACAGCAGTACCACTGGAAGGATGCAGCGGCTCCACCCTCACCCGTCTTCGCCGGCATGCAGCGCCCCGCGCACAGCAGGACGGAGATCGCCCGGCGCCGCGATGGTCCGGCAGTGGCCCTGCCCTCACAGCAGGATGGAAGCCACCATCGACTGTCCCCGTCACGAGTCGGGCCCTGACTGCACGCGTGGAAGGATGCTGTCATGAGCAGTCAGACGATCCGCAAGCGGGACGAGTACCCCGGCGCGACCGGGCTGGAGGCGCTGGGCCTGGTCTGGCTGGCGGAGGCGATGGCGGACGGCGGCGCCCATGTCGTCCCGGTGACGCGCGGCGACGGCTGGATCTGCGAGCCTCGCCTGGCCTCTGCCCGGGTGACCGCCGATGCCGCGGAGGCCTTCGGGCGTGCCCTCGCCGTCACCCACGCCGCGGGCGCCCCGGCCTTCGGCGTCGCCCCGCCCGGCTGGGACGGTCGCACCCGGATGGGCAACTCTGACGTACGGATCCGGCCCTGCGAGCCCGAGCCGGAGGGCACCGAGCCGCGCCGGTGGGGCGAGTTCTTCGCCGACGACCGCCTCGCCCCCTACCTGCGGCCCTGCCGCGACCGCGGGGCGCTGAGCGCCGCCGGCGTCGCCGTCATCGAGCGGGTGTGCGAGCGGCTGCGCGACGGCGACTTCGACGCCGCCCAGCCCGCGCTCGTGGCACAGTCGGCCAGTGAGCGCGGCGACCGGGTCGCGGTCGCCCGCACCCACGGGGACCTGTGGACCGGCAACGTCCTGTGGGTGCCGCGCGACGAGACCCTCGACTGGGCGCCGCAGCGGGCGGGCCTGGGGCCGGCCGGGATCAACGCCGGTGAACCGAGTCGGCGACTCGGTGACGTCGTCGGCGTCCTCATCGACCCGCTCGCCCAGGGGGCGCACGCCGAGACTGACCTGGCGGCACTCGGGGTCTTCGGGCAGCGGCACCTGGAACGGATCATCGCCGGCTACGACGAGGTCTCGCCGCTCGCCGACGGCTGGCGTGAGCGGGTGGGGCTGCACCAGCTCCACATGCTCATCATCCACGCCTTCCTGTTCGGCGGCCCCTACGGCGCCGAGACGGTGTCCGTGGCGAGACGCTATGCCTGAGCCCCACCGTCCTCACGAGCCCGTGCCAGATGCCACCGGAGACCGGCCAGCTCCGCCACCGACGGCCAGAAAGAATCAGCGACAGCCCGGGATCGACGGGAATGAGCACATCCGAGGCGCATGCGGTATTCGGAGCCCAGTCCCGCCAGTCACCTCATGAGGCTCATCCACACGGGTCCTCACCCGAAAGCACCAACCCTCGTCGCATCGGCACCCCACGGTGCTCTGCATGAGCCGCTATGAAGTCTCCTCCCCGAACCCTACCCAGAAGCGCCGCCCCGCCGCACCCGCATCAGTCGGCACCGTGAAAAGCCGCTACGAACCGGTAACGAGCACGGCGGCGAACTGTCGTGTCCCACAGATGCGTTCCGCGTTCCGCTGATCCGATCCCCATGCCCTGTCACGTGCTTCCTCGACGGATCGCCCATATCTTCGATGCCGTTCGATCAACCTTGTCATTCGATCTTGTTCGTCAGGCGCCAAGAACCAGGTGTCCGCGAAGAAATCACTCAGGCTTGCCCAATAGCCCTCCCGGGACAGCAGGTAATTCCCCTCGACGATGATCAGCGGAACTTCCCGAGCCACCGGAATGGCACTACCGATCGGCTCTTCGAGATCACGCCGGAAGACCGGGATGTGGACAACCTCGTCATCCCTGGCCATGAGCCTTTTCAGGATTGCCTTGAGTCCCAGCACATCAAAAGTCTCCGGCGCACCTTTGACGTCAGTCAGCCCTGTTCGCTCCAACTCCAGCTGCGCGAAATGAAAGGCATCCATCCCCAGCAAGGCAGCCGTGTCCTCCCCGAGTTCATCAACGAGCTGAGTCGCCAGAGTGGATTTCCCGGCCCCTGGAGCGCCGACGATGGCCAGCATTCTTCGAGAGCCCGGCGCCACCAGAGAACGAGCCCTGGCCACCAGGGCGTCAACATCATGTCGCGGAATCGTGAGCTGCCGCCTCCGGGTCATCGCCGTTCCCCTTCCACGATGTCGGCCGAAGCCCGTCCCTCGTTGCCCTCCATGGCGCCCGTCATGATGGCGACGACATCGGTCATGGGGGTCTTCTTGGGATCGACGATGGCCACCCGCCGACCCAATCTGTGGATGTGAATGCGGTCGGCTATCTCGAAGACGTGAGGCATGTTGTGGCTGATCAGGACGACAGCGATTCCCTGCTCACGGATCCGGGCCATGAGTTGCAGCACTTGACTCGATTCCCGCACGCCCAGTGCAGCAGTCGGCTCGTCCAGAACGACAACGCGTCTCCCCCATGCGGCCGCCCGCGCCACAGCAACGGCTTGGCGCTGCCCTCCGGACAGCGTCTCGACCTCCTGAGTCACGGATTTCGCGGTCGTGATGCCCAGCTCATCGAGCGTCTTCCTGGCCTGTTCCCGCATGCTTTTCTTGTCGAGCATCCGGAAGGCATGGCCGAGTATCCCCGGCTTGCGGATCTCTCGCCCCAAGAACATATTGGACGTGATGTCGAGCGCCGGCGCCACGGCCAGCGTCTGATAGACCGTCTCGATACCCTCCCGGCGCGCATCGATCGGAGAGCGGAACCCGACCACCTGACCATTCATGAATATCTGCCCGGCGTCCGGGATGAGCGCCCCCGTGAGCGCCTTGATGAGAGTGGATTTCCCAGCCCCATTGTCACCCACGACCGCCATGACCTCGCCTGCCCTGACCTCGAAATCTGCGTTGTCGAGGGCCACCACGCGCCCGAAGCGCTTCATCAGTCCGCGCGCGGACAAAACAGCATCACTCATCGACCCCTCCTGGTCATCTGATCCACGAGCACGGCGACGATCACGAGCACACCGGTGGCGATGTCCTGATACAGGGAATCGATTCCCGCTTGCGTCAGACCGTTCCGGAGCACGATCACGATCAATGTTCCAACGAAGGTGCCGGTCACCCCGCCGCGCCCCCCGAACAGAGATGTGCCACCGATGACGACGGCCGTGATGCTGTCGAGATTTCCGTTGGCATACGCGCTCGGGTCCGCATTCGGGATCCGCCCCAGCGCCTGCCACGCAGCGAGTGCGTAGCAGATCCCGCCGGTCAGGTAGACGCTCATGAGCACTCTTCGGGTTTTTATTCCCACGAGCCGAGCCGCCTCAGGATCGTCCCCTACGGCCATGACATGGCGCCCCCACCCGGTCTGGGTCAAGGCGAACCACATGACTGCATAGGACAACAGGAGCACGAAAACACCGTGGGTGAGCCGGAAATCGCCCAGCTGGACCGGTGATCCCAGCCAGGACATCACGTCATTCGATACGGCTATGCTCGTGGATCCGGTGTACAGACGGGCAGCAGCAGTGACGATCGTCAGCATGCCCAAGGTCACGATGAACGGTGGCAGCCTCGCCGCACTGACCAGCAGACCCGAGACCCCGGTCAGCCCGAGTGCCACCAGACAGGCGACCCCCAGCGCCATGACCGGGTGACCAGAACCGGCCATATCGGCCATGACAACGGTGACCAGAACCATGATGGCCGCGTTCGCCAGATCGATTCCGGCCGTGATGATCACGACAGTCTGTCCCAGCGCCAAAGTGCCTATCACGACCGACTGAGCGAGGATCAGCGAGACATTGCTCGCCGTCAAGAAGGTATCCGTGGCGACCGAAAAAAGAACAATCGCACACAGCAGCGCCGCAACCGGGCCAAGGATTCCGCCTCGCAGTCCCGCCAGCAGTACCGCTCGGACCCTGTCGCCGGCCCCGGTGTTTCCGGGGCCGGCGACAGAAGTGGGCAGACCATTCACTGCTCGCCCCAGCAGTTTTCAAGCCCCCATGCCGTGTCCTTGGATTCGATTCCCTCAACCGGGCTGTCCGTGATCAGCACGGTTCCCGAGTTGCTGATACCAGAGGGCTTAACTCCTTCCCGGTGGTATTTCAAGATCGCCTCCACGGCCAGCTGCCCCATCCGGGTCGGGAACTGGGCAACGGTGGCACCAATTTCTCCGTCGCGAACCGCCTGCACCCCGGAACAGGACCCATCGATCGCTGTGAACAGAATGTCTTCAGCCAGCCCCTGGGCTTTCGCGGCGGCAAAACCCCCCTGCGCCATCGGCTCATTGATCGCATAGACCACATTGATGTCCTTGTTCGCTTGGAGCATGTTCTCCAATGCATTCTGACCACCGTCGACACTCGCCGAGGTCTCACGCTGGGCGACGATCTCAGGAGAGTCATCAGTCAGCCCGAATCCTTCGAGGAAGCCATCATGACGCGATTTCGAGGTCTTGTCGGTGAGATCATAGTCGAGCATTGCCACGTTGGCCGCGCCATCCCCCAGCGAGGCTTTCGCCCACGCCCCGATGAGACGCCCCGCCTCCTTGTTGTCGGTCTCGAAACCGGCGTCCGCAGCCGAGGCGGGTTCCACCTGGGTGTTCACCGTGACGACGAGAATCCCCGCCTCGCGGGCCTGCTGCACGGCCGGGACGACCGCAGCCGCATTGGCCGGATCGAGAACGATCCCGGCAACCCCGCGGTTGATCATGTCATGAATGGCGTTGACCTGGGACTCCGAGTCACCTGCGACCTTGGAATTGGCCACGATCACCTCAGCGCCTTCGGACTCTGCGGCATCGGTTGCCGCCTGCTGGATCGCACCGAAGAATGGATTGCCCAACTGCTGCTCGACGATCCCGATAACGACCTTCTGGTCATCGGATGACTGTGCCGGCTCCCCCTGCTCGGCACTCCCGCATGCCGTCAGCGCGACGGCCAACGACAGCGCAACGCCTCCAGTGACGACCCGCCTGTGCATGTCTGTTCCCATTCCTTCCACCTCTCCATCGGAGGGGATCAGCGCAGACCCCCCACTACTTATGCGTCAGCCTTACATGACTTATGCATAATGTCAAGCAGAAGATTGGAAGTTCTGTTGATCTTGGGCGCTAAGTGGGTTAGGCTCTCGACATGGCATCCCGATCAGCCCACCCCCAGGGGAAACCTCAGATTGACCAGGACGCGTGGACCGTGGCCCACCGGATCTGGCAGACCCCGTCCACCCGGGCAGGTCTGCAGTCGTCCTTGGCCATGTCCCGGACGTCCCTGGGGGCCAAGCTGGGCTCCCTGCTCGGGGCGGGACTCGTCAGGGAGTCGGACGAGGTTGCGCGATCGGGGGGCCGGCCGGCGCACATCCTGGAGATCGCGCCCGACTACGGCATCATCGCTGCGGCCGACATCGGTGAGCAGCACAGTTTCATCGCCCTGTGTTCCATGGAGCCCACGATCATGGCGTCCCGGGAAATGGCCCTCGACGTCTCGGCCGGGCCGGATGAGCTCCTCGGCACGATCTGCCACGTCGTCGAGGAGCTGACAACCGAGCCAGCGATGAAAGACCGGCCGTTGCTGTGCTTGGGTCTCAGTCTCCCCGCACCGGTGGACTGGGGATCGCGAACGGTGAGCGGCTACTCGGTTCTTCGCGAGTGGGATGGGTACGACATCCAGGCAACGGTTCATGCCGAGCTCGGCGTGCCCGTGTTCGTCGAGAACGACGTCAACGCGATGGCCTTGACCGAGAAGCGGTCGTTCTGGCGCTCGACCAGATCGTTGTTCTACGTGAAGATCGGCAGGGGCATCGGTAGTGCGATCTTCATGAATGGGGAACTGTATCGGGGAGCGCAGGGCGCCGCCGGCGACATCGGGCACATCCAGCTGGCCTCAGGAGACGCCCCGACGTGCCGATGCGGGAATCGCGGATGCCTGGAGTCCTTGACCGCGGGGTGGGCCCTTGAGCGCGATCTTCGTCGTGCAGGGGTCGAGGTCTCAGGCGTGGACGACATCGTTGCCCTGGCCCAGGCCCAGGACATGCAGGTTCTCCGGGCGCTACGGCAGGGCGGGCGCCTGCTCGGGGAGACGGTGGCTCAGGCGACCAGCCTGCTGAACCCGGAGGTCATCGTCGTAGGGGGTTCTCTTGCCTCTTCCGACGGGCTCATGCTGGCCGGGGTGAGGCAAGTCGTGTACGAACGAGCACTGCCTCTGGCGACGAAGCGTCTTCACGTCGTGTCCGCCCGCTCCGGCCCCATGGCAGGGGTGCTGGGCGCCGCCCAATTGGCGGCGGATGCGTGGTTCACCAGGGTAGGCGGTGCAGTCACCTGACGGGGTGCACTGTGGATGGGAGGAGCAGGAATGTCCGTGCTGGACAAGTTCAGTCTGGATGGCAAGGTGGCCATCGTCACCGGGGGCAACCGCGGGATCGGGTTCGGCATCGCAAAAGCTTTCGTCGAGGCGGGCGGCCATGTTGTCGTGGCCGCCCGCAGCGATGAGCGCAACGCCTTGGCCGTGCAGGAACTCAATACCGTGGGTCCGGGAACTGCATCTGCAGTACGAACCGACGTGTCATCGACTGACTCTGTTGAGATCATGGTCCGTACGGTGCTTGCCGACCATGGCAGCATCGATGTCCTCGTCAACGACGCAGGTATTGGCTTTCATGCCGAGGCCCTCACCCTTCCCGAGCAGGACTGGGACCGGGTGTTCGACACCAATCTCAAGGGGGTCTGGAGGTGCTGTCGGGCTGCAGGCCGTCACATGACGGACCGAGGGAGCGGTTCGATCGTGAACATCGGTTCGATGTCGGGATTCATCATCAATCGACCGCAATGGCACTCGCCATACGGTATCAGCAAGGCGGCCGTGCATCACCTGACGAAGTCGCTGGCTGCGGAGTGGGCGCGGTTCCATGTCCGGGTCAACGCCATCGCGCCCGGGTACGTCAAGACGGAGATCGCCGACATCGACAGCCCGGAGTACAAGAGGTACTGGATCGACGAGGTCCCCATGCAAAGATACGCCACCCCGGATGAGATATCCCCCATGGCCCTTTACCTGGCCAGTGACGCATCGACCTTCACCACGGGGTCGGTATTCGTCGTCGACGGCGGATACACCCTGTGGTGAGTCCTGCCGGATCATGATGACCTGACGAGATGACGTCCCCGGCCATGGGTTCGTCACCACGAGCCGACCGCCCTGCCAGACCGCAGCGGACGGTGCCATTCGCGCCGCGTTCAGCTCCGGGCTCTCAGTCCCCCGAGCTGAACGCGGCGTTCGCGTCCGTGCCGAACAGGTGGGCGGCCGGCTCGGAATAGGTGATGTCGACGCAGCGCTCGCCCTCGAAGCAGAAGCTCGTGATCGAGGCCAGCGCACAGCTGCGGGTGCCCGGCAGGTGCGCGGGTCGTTTGCCCTCCAGGGCGCGGCGGACGGTCCAGATCGGCGACTGGTGCGAGACGACGAGCGCCTGCCCGCCGGGGCCGGCCGCCCTGGCGGCGTCGACGAGAGCGGCCTGCATGCGGGCCGCGATGTCGACGAAGGGCTCGCCCCAGCTGGGTTTGAACGGGTTGAGCATCATCGGCCAGTTGCGGGGCTTCTTCAGGGCCGCGTGGTGCTTGCCGAAGACCTGCCCGACGAAGCGATTGCCGGCCTCGATGAGGCGCTCGTCGGTGACGACCTCGAGTTCGGGGCGGCTCGCGGCGAAAGGCGTGATGGTCTCCACGGCCCGCTGCAGCGGGCTGGTGCGCAGGTGCGTCAGCGGCACCTCGGCGAAGGACTCGGCGACCGCCTCGGCCATGGCCAGGCCGTTGGCCGACAGCCGGAAACCGGGCAGCCGCTCGTACAGGATGCCGTCGGGGTTGTGCACCTCGCCGTGCCGCATGACGTGGACGACGGTCCGGTCGTTCATGGCTGCTCCTCCGGTCTTCTCGGCCCCCCGCGCGGGCGGGCATGTCTGGCTGCGGCCCGCCCCGGCCAGGACGGCTCAGCGGGCGCTGCGTCTGCGGCGGCGCTGCGAGGGCCGCATGACCGGTTTGCCGGCGGCCCGCAGGTCCTCGGCGCGCCTGGTGGCGAAGGCGGCCAGGGCGTCGGCGAGCTGCACCTGCCCCGGATAGGCGGCGACGGTGTCGACGCGGATGCCGTGCTCGCCGCAGGTGTCCGCGGTGGCCGGGCCGATGGCGCCGATGACGGAGAGATTGTGCGGCTTGCCGGCGATGCCGACCAGATTGCGCACCGTCGTGCTGGAGGTGAAGGCGACGGCGTCGAAATGACCGGTCTTGATGGCCTCGCGCACCGGAGCGGGGGGCGGGGCGGCGCGCACCGTGCGATAGGCGATGACGTCGTCGACGTCCCAGCCCAGCTCTGCGAGACCGGCCGACAGCGGTTCGGTGGCGATGTCGGCGCGTGGGATGAAGACCTTGTTGATGGGGTCGAGCACGTCGTCGAAGGCCGGGAAGGCCGCGGCGAGGCCGGCGACGGTGCGTACATCGGTGGGGTGCAGGTCGGGGACGACGCCGCGGCTGGTGAGCGCCTCGGTGGTGTCCTGGCCGACGGCCGCGATGCGCAGCCCGGACAGGGCCCGCGAGTCCAGGCCGTACTGGCTGATCTTCTCGAAGACGGCGTTGACGGCGTGGCGGCTGGTGAAGATGATCCACTCGTAGCGCCCATCGACCAGGCCGCGCAGGGCCTTGTCGAGCTGGGCCGGGTTGCGAGGCGGCTCGACGGCGATGGTCGCCACCTCCTCGGCGGTCGCGCCGTATGCCGCCAGCCGCTCAATGAGTTCGGTGCAGTCCTGGCGGGTCTTGGGCACCAGGACGCGCCAGCCGAACAACGGCTGGGTCTCGAACCAGTCCAGGCCGGGCGCCCGCTCGGCCAGGGCGTCGCCGATGAACAGGAAGACCGGCTGCCCGCCGCCCTCGTCGGGAGGGGCCAGTTTGAGGAAGTCGCCGAGGACACCGGCGCGGGTCTCCTGGCGGAAGGTGCCGCCCGCCAGGGTCAGCAGTGTCTTCTCGTGGATGTCCTTGCCGGCCTCGATCGCGGCGCGGGCGACGGCCGGGACCTGACGCAGCTGGCAGCGCACGGCGAGCGCACCGAGCGTGGGAAGCGTGATGTGCTCGTCGTCGGGGGCGACGAGCACGAGGCGGGCCGGGCAGTTGCCCAGCTGGACACCGGCGAAACCGGCCGCCGCGGTGAGCGTCGGGACACCGGGCAGGATCTCGATGGCATGGCCGGCCTGGGAGCAGGCGCTGGCCTCGTCTGCGATGCCCCCCTCGAGCAGGGGATCCCCCTCGACGAGACGTACCACCGTCCTGCCCTCGGCCGCGTAGGTCAGCTCGAGGTCGACCGGCTGGTCGGCATCGAGGACGACCCGGCAGCCGGGCCTGGTGCTGATGGCGGCGTCCTGGAGAGCCTCGTGAAGAATCGTGTTCGTGATGAGCACGTCTGCACGCTCGAGGGCGCGCAGACACGACAGGGTCAGCTGGTGGACTGCGTTCGGCAGCGCCCCGGCGAAGATGACACGCCCGGCGATACCTGTGCGTTCGGGCTCGTCACCGAAACCGCTGCTGTCCTGATTCATTGACTGGCTCATTGCGGGCCTCTCTCATGCGTACGGGCGCGCCGGACGCATCCTCGTAGGCATGTGATGAGCTGGTCACGGGGACCGGCCCGGTGCAGTGGGTCAGAAGAGCGTTACTTGCCGGCGCGGCGGCGCTGGATACGTGTCTTCTTGAGAAGCTTGCGATGCTTCTTCTTAGCCATGCGCTTGCGACGCTTCTTGATGACCGAACCCACTGTGGACCTTTCGTTGTCTTGGGCCTTGACCCGATGTCTTCCTCACCGGTGGCGGCAGCCTTGCGGCTACGGCCCCGCCGGCAACGGCACGAGTCTACCCGCACCGGAGCCGTCGGTGAAAATCCCCGGGCGCTGTGGGCACCTCGGTCGGCGGGCCTGGCGCGCCGTACCCGACGGGCGGATCGGCGCGGTTCACGCAGCCCCGAACCGCCACGACGACGCCCGGGACTTGGCCCGCCAGAAGGCCGCGTAGCGGCCGCCGGCGGCCAGCAGTTCATCGTGCCGGCCCCCGCTCGGCGAGCCGCCCGTCCTCGAGAAGGCAGAGCTGATCGGCGCAGGCGATGGTTTCGAGCCGGTGCGCGATGACGAGGACGGCGCGGACCCCGACCAGCGCCCGGAGGGCCTCCACCAGGGCCACCTCACATCCCGGTCGACGTCTACAAGATCATGGCCCGCAACAGCTGGACCGCCGATCAAGACCTGCTGCCAGTGGCGCCGAGGCGGGCCGCCTCGGCGCAGGCTCGCCGGGACCACCGCGAGCCGGACGACATTCCTTGTCAGAGGGGTTCTTGCTGGGTACGGGCGCGCCGGAACTCGCTGGGGAGCATGCCCTTCTCGCGTTTGAACAGCTGCGAGAAGCGGCTCGCGCAGTGATAGCCGACCTGGCGTCCGACCTGTCCGATCGTCATGTCCGAATGTCTGAGCAGCACCTCGGCGCGGCTCATCCGGCTCGCCCGGATGTACTGCCCGACCGTGCATCCATTGGCGGCGCGGAAGTCCGCCTTGAACTTGGTGGGGCTCATGCAGGCCATCCGGGCCAACTCTTCGATGCGCAGCTGCCGGTCGAGGTGCTCGTCGATGTAGGCGACGACGGCGTGCAGATGCTCGGCGTCGGCCCGCCGCGGCCGGGCCCCTGAGCGGCCCCTCGGGCGTGCTCGACGAGCATGCCCATCGCCTCGAGGACCTTCGCCTCGTAGTGCAGGCGGCCGCGCGGGGCGTCGTGCGGCTGGGGCCACAGCTCGACGAGCAGGTTCTTCAGGTCGGGGAAGTCCTCGTCCAGCCCCAGACGGCGGAAGGCGTCCGCCACGTCGGGGAACTGGCCGGGGTACTCGGCGTCCAGGAAGCGGGCCGAGAACGCAGGGCTCACCTCGATGGAGACCGCACGGATCGGTACGGCGCCGCGGATGATGCCCTCCCACAGGCCGTCCCCGGTCCAGTGTCCCCAGATGCTGTTGACGCGCAGCATCCGGCGCGGGGTGAGCTGGCGGCCCGCGATCGAGGCGAACCAGCACACCGTCAGATAGTGCGGCAGATCGAATCGCAGCCTGGCGTCGCGGGTGAGGGAGAAATCGTGGATGGTGATCGCCCATTCGGCGTCGTCGGGGGCGAAGGCGTGGAACAGGCCC
Organism: Propionibacterium australiense; assembly: GCF_003666605.1. Taxonomy (GTDB): domain Bacteria; phylum Actinomycetota; class Actinomycetes; order Propionibacteriales; family Propionibacteriaceae; genus Propionibacterium; species Propionibacterium australiense. The sequence continues at coordinate 15,536 of NZ_RCIV01000006.1, forward strand.
TGCAGGCGCTCGTTGTCGGCGGTGAAGCTCTCCCATCCCGGGCCGAAACCGGACGCCACGGTGGGCTCGAAGTCGCTCTGGCCCACCAGGGAGCGCTGGAAGAACGCCATCGTTATCCTCCTGTCCCCGCGAGGGCGAGCACGGGTGTGGTGATGGGACACGGTCGTGATCGATTCGGACACCGATCGCCGTCCGAGCCAGCCCGGCGGGACGGCCGCCCCTAGGCTGATCCGACCAGAATTAGTTTAGCCCCACCTCACCAAGGAGCGGACATGGTCGGTCCCCGCAACGCGCCCGTCACGGGCCCCGCCGGACGGCTCACGGCCAGAGATCTCATCACCTGCGGCGTCTTCGCCGCCCTCATGCTGTTCTTCACGATGGTCGGCGGCGCCCTGCTGGCGCCGAACCCGGTGCTCACCTTCGCCATGCCCGCGGCCGTGGCCCTGCTGACGGGCCCGGTGTACCTGCTGCTCATCGCCAGGGTGCCCCGGCATGGCCCGGTCATCATTGTCGGCGCCGTCCTCGGCCTGATCATATTCGTCACCGGCATGTACTGGGGCTGGGCCGTCGCCTACCTCGTCGCAGGTGTCGTCGGCGATCTCGTCGCGGGGGCCGGGGGTTTCCGCAGCCAGGGGCTGAACCTGCTCAGCTTCGTGCTGTTCAGCCTCAACCCGCTGGGCTCGTACGCGATGTTGTGGATCAGCCCCGACGCGTACGCCTCCTATCTCATCGGCAGGGGCACCGAGCAGGCCTACATGGACACGATGCTCGCCACCGGGACCGGGTGGATGCTCCCGCTGATGATCGCGAGCATTCTCGGCTGCGCGCTCGTCAGCGGCCTGCTCGGACGCCGCCTGCTGCGCCGTCAGTTCGAGAAGGCGGGTGTGACGGCCCGGTGAACGGTCACTCCCGGGCCGATGGCGGGCGGGCCCGGCCGGCGGATCCGCGCAGCAAGCTGTTCGTCCTGCTGGCCGTGGCCGCGGCGATGGCCGCCGCGCAGGCGATGTGGGTCGAAGTCGTCGTCATGGCCGTGGCAGCGGTGTTCGCGCTGGTCCTGCGGCGGCCGGCGATGGGGCTGGGCATGCTGGCCGGCTACGCGGCACTGATGGCCGCCGCGCAGGCCGTGCCGGGCCTCGACCAGGTGGCGTTGCGGACGATGCTCGGCTCCTTGCACCCTGATGCGCAAGGTGCTGCCGTGCGCCCTCGTCGCCGCGGTCACCGTGTCGACGACACCGGTCAACGAGTTCATGAGCGCGATGTGCGCGCTGCGGCTGCCCCGCCAGATGGTGATCCCGCTGACCATCATGCTTCGCTATGTGCCGACGGTCCGGGCCGACTGGGCGTCGATCAGGGACGCGATGCGTCTGCGAGGCGTCGGCCCGGGCCCGATCGGGCTGCTGCACCATCCGGTGCGAACCATCGACTGCGTCTACGTCCCGCTGCTCATGAGCGCCTCGACGGCCGCCGACGAGCTGTCAATGGCGGCGGTGGCCCGCGGCATCGAGAACCCGGCCCGGCGGACCTGCTATGCGCCCATCGGCTTCACCCCGGCCGACGTCCTCGCCGCCGCACCGGGCGTCATCGCCCTCGTGCTCGCCGTCGTAGTGCGGGTGGCCCCATGATCGAGTTCCGAGCCGCCGGCTTCAGCTATGCGCGGCACGACGAGCAGCAGGCGGCCGGCACCGGGGTGCACGACATCACGCTGACGGTCCGCCCCGGCGAGGTGCTCGTCCTGTGCGGGCGGTCGGGCTGCGGCAAGACGACACTCACCCGCCTGGCGAACGGGCTGGCCCCGTCGTTCTTCCGAGGGACGCCGAGCGGGCGGGTGCTCCTCGACGGCCAGGACGCCGCGCAGCTGGCGTCCTGGCAGATCGCCGAACGGGTCGGCTCGGTCTTCCAGAACCCGGATGCCCAGTTCTTCACCACCGACTCGACGAGCGAGATCGCCTTCTGCATGGAGAGCGCCGGTTGGCCGGCCGAGCGGCTGCGGGCACGCACCGACGAGGTCATCGACGAGCTGGGACTGCGCGAGCTGGCGGGGCGCAGCCTGTTCGGGCTCTCGGGCAGCCAGGTGCAGCGGATCGTCTTCGCCTCCGCGTGGGCGATGCGCCCCGGCAACCTGGTGCTCGACGAGCCGACGGGCAATCTCGACCCCGGGGCGGTTCGTGAGCTGCGCGACTGCGTCGCGGTGGCCAAGGCGGCGGGCTGCGCCGTCATGGTGGCCGAGCACCGGCTCTCCTGGCTCGCCGGGCTGGCCGACCGCTACTGCGTCCTGTCCGATGGCCGGATCGGCCGGGTCCTGGACGCCGACGAGTTCACGGCCCTCAGCGATGCGGACGTCGCCGCCCTGGGCCTGCGGGCCCGTTCGGCGGACGGCATCCGGCCCGCTCCCCCACCCCCGGGCCGGGGCGACGGCCCGGATCCCCCGTGGCTGGAGGCCACCGGCCTGTCGGTGCGGCGCGGTGGGCAGCAGGTGCTGACCGGCGTGGACGTGCGGCTGCGTCCGGGCGAGGTGGTCGCCGTCACCGGCGCCAACGGCGCGGGCAAGACGACGCTCGGCCGGACGCTGTGCGGACTGGTCGGGGCCGGTGCCGGGCGGGTCCTCGTCGACGGCGGCCGGGTCTCGCGGCGGGGCCTGTCGCGCCGAGCGGCGATGGTCTTCCAGCACGTCGAGCACCAGCTGTTCGCCGAGACCGTCGACGCCGAGGTGACCTTCGGGCTGGCCAGGCCGCAGGACGTCGACGTGGCCGGGCTGCTGGGCGAACTCGACCTGGCCGGCCTGGGACCGCGTCACCCGGCGACGCTGTCCGGCGGTCAGAAGCAGCGGCTGGCGGTCGCCACGGCGGTGGCCGGCGACAAACGGCTCGTCGTCCTCGACGAGCCGACGAGCGGCCTGGACCGTGAGGCCATGCTGCGTGTCGCGGCCCTGCTGCGCCGGCTCGCCGCCGGCCGGGTGGTGCTCGTCATCACCCACGACCTGGAGTTGATCGCCGCGGCCTGCGACCGGCTCGTCCACCTGGCCGAGGGGCGGATCGGCGCCGAGCTGGACGTGCGCACCGACTTCGCCCGGGTGCGGGAGCTGTTCGAGGACATGGCGGCATCCGCGCACCGGCACCGACCCCACAACCGACAGAGGAATGAAGGAGTTTCTCCCGAATCCGGCGACGGGTGATTCCTACGAGGGCGGGAGAAGCACCCCACCCTGGAAGAATCGGACACTCGCTGTAGGAAAATCCCTACACTCGCTGTAGGAATTTTCCGATCCTGCGCTTCCTGCGTGTCGGATTTTTCCGGCGTGAGGGTTCAGCCGAGTTCGCCGGCGCGCCGTACACAGGCGTCGACCGCGTCGACGACGGCCGCGCGCACGGCCCGCTGGTCGAGCACGCGCAGCCCGGCCGCGGTGGTGCCGCCCGGCGAGGTGACCGCCTCGCGGGCCAGCGACGGGTGCTGACCGGTCTCGGCGAGCAGCTGCGCCGAGCCCCTGACGGTCTGGACGACCAGTTCGGTGGCGAGGCTCCTGGGCAGGCCCTGGGCGACGCCGGACTCGATGAGCGCCTCGACGCCGTAGAACACCCAGGCCGGCCCGGAGCCGCTGAGCGCGGCGAGGGCGTTCTGCTGGGACTCCGGCACCACGACGGCCCTGCCGACGGCGCTCATCAGGGCGACCGCGAGATCGAGGTCGCCCTGCGTGGCGCAGGAGCCGGCGCTGATGCCGGCCATGCCGGCGCCGACCGCCGACGGCGTGTTGGGCATGACGCGCACCACGCGCGCGCCGGGCTCCAGGTGGGACTCCAGGGCCGTGGTGGCCAGGCCGGCGCAGAGACTGATGACGAGCTTCTGGTCGCCGACCTGGGTGCGGACCTCGTCGAGGAGCCCGCCGGCCGCGTGCGGTTTGACGCCGATGACGACGACGTCGGCCCAGGCGGCGGCACCGGTGTTGGTCTCGAAGGGCCGCACCCCCAGCCGCTCGGCGAGCCGTTCGCGGGTGTCCGGGGTGCGGCTCGTCACGCCGATCAGCTCGCCCGGGTGCCCGGAGGCGACCAGCCCGGCTGCGACGGTGCCGCCCATGGTGCCGGCACCCAGGAAACCCAGGCGGGGCGGCCCGCCGGCCTCACCCGCCCGGGTCTCCTGTGCGGAGGTCATCGTCAGGACCTGCCGGCCACGACGAGTTCTGCGATCTGGATGGCGTTGAGCGCGGCGCCCTTGCGCAGGTTGTCGCCGGCGATGAACATCGCCAGGCCGTGCGGCCCGGACACCGACTGGTCCATGCGGATGCGCCCGACCAGGCTCGGGTCGATGCCTGCCGAGTCGCGCGGGGTCGGCACGTCCTTGAGCTGGACGCCGGGGGCGTCGGTGAGGAGCTCGATGGCGCCCTCGACGCTCACCTCGCCGGAGAACTCGGCGTTCACCGCCAGGCCGTGGCCGGTGAACGTGGGGATGCGCACGCAGGTGCCGGAGACGGCCAGCTCGGGGATGTGCAGGATCTTGCGGGACTCGTTGCGCAGCTTCTGCTCCTCGTCGGTCTCGAGCGAGCCGTCGTCGACGAGGCTGCCGGCCAGCGGCACCGCGTTGAAGGCGATCGGCGCGACGTACGGGCCGAGGTCGTCGGGGTAGGCGATGGCGTCGCCGTGGAAGGTGAGCTCGTGGATGTCGCCCTCGCAGGCCGCGCGGGTCTGTCCCTCGAGGGTGCGTACGCCGGCCAGCCCGGAGCCCGAGGTGGCCTGGTAGGTCGCCACGACCAGGCGGGTGAGGCCCCAGGCGTCGTGCAGGGGCTTGAGCACCGGCATGGCGGCCATCGTGGTGCAGTTCGGGTTGGCGATGATGCCCTTGGGCGGGTTCACGACGTCACCGGGGTTGACCTCGGAGACGACCAGCGGCACCTCGGGGTCCATGCGCCAGCAGGAGGAGTTGTCGACGACGGTCGCGCCGGCGGCGGCGACCTTGGGGGCGTACTGGCTGGAGGCGCCCTTGCCCGCGGAGAAGATCGCCACGTCGAGGCCGCTGAAGTCGGCCGTCGCCATGTCCTCGACGGTGATCTCCTGGTCCTTCCAGGGCAGGGTGCGCCCTGCGCTGCGCGACGACGCGAAGTAGCGCATCTGCGTGACCGGGAAGTCCCTCTCGTCGAGCAGCGTGCGCATCACGCCGCCCACCTGACCTGTTGCCCCAAAAACACCAACTCGCATGGGCCGAGTCTAAAACCTGCCCGCCGGGCACGCGGGGCCGGGCCGCCCAGTGGATGCCCCGGCGCCGCTCAGAGCCAGCTCACCGCGTCGTGCAGCAGGGCGTAGCCGACGAAGCTGGCGACGTCGAGCAGGGTGTGCGCGATGACGAGCGGCCACAGCCGGCCCGTCCTGCGCCAGTACAGGCAGCAGGCGGCGCCCATGACGGCGTTGCCGATGAAGCCGCCGAAGCCCTGGTACAGGTGATAGGAGCCGCGGATCAGGGCGCTGACGGCGATGGCGGCGCCCGGATGCCAGCCGCACTGGCGCCAGCGGGTGAGCAGATAGGCGACCATGACGGTCTCCTCCAGCAGCCCGTTCGCGAAGGCCGCCAGGACGTAGACCGGGACGGTCCAGGCGTGCTCGGCCAGATTGCCGGCCGCCACCGTCGTGTTGATGCCGATCCAGCGGGCGAGGACGTAGAAACCCAGGCCCGGGACGCCGATGGCCGCGGCCAGCCCGACGCCGACGGCGGTGTCCCGGCCCAGGCGCCCGGTGTCCAGGCCGATGGCCCGCCACGGCTCGCGGCCGGGCCGCCAGAGATTGGTCAGCAGGTACAGGACGATGACCACGGGCGCGGCCAGGAAGAGGTAGTCGGCCAGCTTGTAGGCCAGGTCGAGCCAGGGGCGGTCGGGCGTCGTCGAGTTGTTGATGGGGGTCGTCTGCTGGTTGAGGGCCGGGCCCAGCGTCAGCTTGTTGAGGATCGACAGCACCGAGTAGACGGCCGACTGGCCGAGACAGACGGCGAGCACGCCGATGGTCTCCAGCCCGAGGTGGGGGCGGCGCCGCGCAGCCGTCGCGCCGGCGGCCACCGCCTCACCGCCGCCGGCCGGGCCCGTGGCCGTTTCCCGCCCGCTCATCGCCGTCCCAGCAGACTGCGCGCGTACAGCGCCCCGTTGGCCGGGTGGTCGGCGACGCGCTGCAGGAAGTAGGCGTACCAGCCGGGGCCGAAGGGCACGCAGGTGCGCATCGTGCGGCCGATGTCGGCCAGGCGGCGCTGCTCGTAGGGACGGACCCCGTAGAGCATCTGGAACTCGTGGTCGCCGGGTTCGCGACGATGCTGCCCGGCCAGGTCGAGGGCGATCTCGACGAGCCGCGGGTCGTGCGTGGCGATGACCGGGTAGGCGTCCGAGGCCATGAGCACGCGCAGGCAGCGCACGTAGGACAGGTCGACGGCGTGCCTGCTCGGGAACGTGCCGCGGCCTGCGCCCCGGTCGCCCTTGCACAGCCTGATCCGGGCGCCGTCGGCGGCCAGCACGCGACAGTCCGACTCGGTGCGGCGCAGCCCGGCCAGCAGGACGACACCGGTGCGCGGGAAGTCCCGCCGCAGCCGAGCGGTCACCGCCAGGGCGGGCTCGACCGCGTCCTGCCCGTTCACGTGAACGGTGACGTCCGCGCCGGCGGTGCTCGCGGTGGCGCAGATGCGCTCCAGCCGGGCGTGCAGCAGGTCCTGCCCGCCGCCCGGGGCGAGGAGCGCGGACGGTTTGACGTTGATGTCGGCTCCGGCGCTCAGGCCGGCCTCGGCGAGCGCATCGAGGCAGCCCAGGTAGGAGCGTTCGTTGACGCCGGCGGCGGCGTCGTCGGCGGCCTCGGGGAGCAGGGCGTCGACGCTGACCGCCAGCCCCTTGTAGCGCTGGTCGGCGAGTACCTCGGTGAGCTCGTCGAGCGTCTCGCCTGCGACATAGCGCCCGATCAGCTCGCGGGTCGCGGGAGCCTCGACGAGCAGACGGTGGAAACCGTCGAGCCGGGACAGGTGCATGAGCATCCGTCTCATCGCTGCTCCGCTCGTGTCGGGGTGCCGCGGCACCGCTGGGCTCGGGCGACCACGCGGCGCCTGGGCCCTGCCGTGCGGTCTCGCTCAAGGTTAGTGGACCCTTGAACGGAACCGGCCGGCAGTGGTTGGGACAATGCAGGCATGCACATGCGTCTGGACCATCTGACGTTCGCAACGGGCCCCGGGGGCCTGGCCTCGACGGCACGCGAGCTCGGTGACTGGCTCGGTACCGAGGCGAAGGACGGCGGCTTCCATCCCCGGTTCGGCACACGCAACAACGTCATCCCGCTCACCGGCGGACGCTACCTCGAGATCGCCGAGGTGCTCGACCACCCGGCCGCCGCCAAGGCCGTCTACGGTCAGGCGGTGCGGAGGCGATCGGAGCAGGGCGGCGGCTGGATGAGCTGGGTGCTCGCGGTCGACGACCTCGCACCGTGGGAGCGGCGCCTCAAGCGCAAGGCGGTGCCCGGTTCCCGGCGCTTCCCGGACGGACGGCTGCTCACCTGGCACCAGATCGGCGCCAGGGGCATGCTGACCGACCCCCAGCTGCCGTACTTCCTGCACTGGGAGAGCGCGGACGAACTGCTGCCCAGCGCACTCGACAGCGACGTGTCGCTGCTGGCGATCGAGATGATCGGGTCCCGCTCGCGCGTCGAGGAATGGCTCGGCGAACCCCTCCCGGACGTCTTCGACGGGGTGACCATCGAGTTCAGCTCCCCGTTCGGCCACCCCGGGATCGCAGCGGCGGTGTTCTCCTCCCCCGGCAGGGGCACCCTCAGGATCTGAGGCGCCGGCGGCGGGGCCCGGGCCGGACCAGAAATGTCGGCGTCGGCGCCTAACGTGTGGCCCATGGCCAGGAAACAGCATGACAGCTACCGGTGCAGCGAGTGCGGGTGGACGAGTCCGGTGTGGGTCGGGCGCTGCGGGCAGTGCCAGACCTGGGGCAGCGTCGTCGAACGCGACGCACCCCCGATGGCCTCCGTCCCCTCGCACGAACCCGTCTCGCAGGCCGTGCCGATCGCTCAGGTCTGTGCCCAGGCGGCCGACCGCAGGCTGACAGGCATCGGCGAGCTCGACCGTGTCCTCGGCGGCGGCCTGGTGCCCGGGGTCGTCGTCCTGCTGGCCGGCGAGCCGGGGGTCGGCAAGTCGACGCTGCTGCTCGAGGTCGCAGCGCAGTGGGCGCGCAGCGGCAATCGCACGCTGTACATCACCGGCGAGGAGTCGGCCTCGCAGGTGCGGCTGCGGGCCGAACGCACCGGCGCGCTGGCCGACGAACTGTACCTGGCGGCGGAGAACGACCTCGGCACCGTGCTCGGCCACATCGAGCAGACCGAGCCCACCCTCATGGTGCTCGACTCGATCCAGACGGTCGGCGCGGCCCAGACGGACGGCATCATGGGCGGCTCCGCGCAGGTGCGCGAGGTGACCGCGGCCCTCGTGCGCGTCGCGAAGGCCCGTGGCATGGCGGTCGTCATCGTCGGTCACGTCACCAAGGACGGCGCGATCGCCGGCCCCCGCACCCTCGAGCACCTGGTCGACGTCGTCCTCAACTTCGAGGGCGACCGTCACTCCGGTTTCCGGATGGTGCGTGCCGTCAAGAACCGCTACGGGCCCTCCGACGAGGTGGGCTGCTTCGAGATGGCCGAGCGCGGCATCGTCGAGGTGCCCGACCCGTCGGGCCTGTTCACCACCCGCCACGAGGAGCCGGTTCCGGGCACCTGCGTCACCGTGACGATGGAGGGACGCCGCCCGCTGCTCGCCGAGGTGCAGGGCCTGGCCGCGAAGGTGCGCAAGGAGGCCCCGGTGCGCCGGATCACCAACGGCATCGAGTTCTCGCGCGTCTCGATGGTGCTCGCCGTACTGCAGTCGAAGGCGCGTCTGCGCCTGTTCGACCGGGACGTCTACGTGAGCACCGTCGGCGGGGCACGCATCACCGATCCGAGTGCCGACCTTGCGGTGGCGATCGCCGTCGCATCGGCACTGGTCGACCGCAACTTCCCGCACAAGGTGCTCGCCCTCGGCGAGGTCGGTCTGGCCGGTGACCTGCGCCGCGTGCCGGGGCTGGAACGCCGCCTCGCCGAGGCCGCCCGGCTCGGTTTCGAGCTGGCCGTCGTCCCGGCCGGCAGCCGTGACCGCACTGCCCCGCTCCCCGGCCGCCTCGAGGTCGTCGAGGTCTCCAGCGTCGCCCAGGCGCTCGGCGTGCTCGATCTGCGCAGGACGGACCGCAGGGGTCCGGCCGAGGGGAACGGCGGCTGAGCGACCAGGCGGGCTGGCCCGCCCCACCGGGCCGATGGTTCAGGCCAGTGCGAACTGGGAAGTGGCGTAGCCGCCGCCGTCGAGTTCGGCGGTGACCGCATAGTTGCCCGCCGTGACGGCCTTGCCGCTGTCGGAGCAGCCCTCGCCCACGCGCCTGCCCGGCCAGGTGACGGTCAGCGACACCGGGTCGGCGTCCATGAGCGCGAGCTGCCCGGCCGGTGCGGCATCGGTGCAGGTTGCGGTGCTCCAGTACTCGTCCGAGCCGGAGTTCACCGTGACGGACAGCTTGTGCTCGTCCAGGTCCAGTGAGCACGGGGTCCCGGCCCTGGCGGCGAATTGCACGGTCATCTCCACTGCCTGGCCGGCCTCGGTGCCGTCCGGCGCGACGACGTCCAGGATCACGTCGTCAAGAACGCAGTGACCGTCGTCGTCGGGCGTCTGGTCCGTGCCCGGGGTCTGCGCCGTCGTCCCGGTGCCGGCGGCCTCGGCGCTGCCCCCGCCGCCACGGACGCGTCCCACGACGAGGCTGACCGCCGCGATGATCGCGATGACGATGAACATGATGACGGCACGGCGACGCCAGTACACGGCCTCACCCTCGGGCCCCTGCGGGTGCAGGAGTGTGTTCATGCCCCTCATGCTAAGGGCGCCCTCGGCCCGAGCCGCACACGACGCGCCTTGTCGCCTCGCGTGAAGCAGTGCCCCTCACCGGACGGGGCCACCGGGTGCGCCAGTGCTCCCCGGCCGGGCCGCCCGCCCCCCGGTCCGCCCCCGGGGCACGTGCCGCGGCGAGTGGGCCCGCATAGGCTGGCCGACATGCCGACTGCCAAGACCCCCGCCGCGCCCGGCCCGGCCGAGCGCGCCAGGATCATCGAGGCCGTCACCAGGTGGTTCGCCACCGCGGCACGGCCGCTGCCCTGGCGCGAACCGTCGGTGAGCCCGTGGGCTGTCATGGTCAGCGAGTTCATGGCCCAGCAGACGCCGGTGGCCCGTGTCATCGGCCCGTGGCACGCCTGGCTGCGCCGCTGGCCGGAACCGGCGGCGCTCGCCGCCGATCCGGCGAGCGAGGCGGTCGCCGCGTGGGGACGCCTGGGTTACCCGCGCCGGGCCCTGCGCCTGCATGGCGCCGCGACGGCGATCGTGGCACGCCACGGCGGCCAGGTGCCCGCCGAACCCGATCAGTTGCGTGCGCTGCCCGGCGTCGGGGAGTACACGGCTGCCGCCATCGCCAGTTTCGCCTTCGGCGCCCGGGCCGTCGTCCTCGACACGAACGTGCGGCGCGTCCTGGCCCGCATCGACCTGGGCAGGCAGTACCCGGCGAATGCGACGACCGCCGCCGAGCGCCGGCTGGCGGCGCAGTGGCTGCCCGAGGACGCCGCGACCGCGGCCCGCTGGGCGGCCGCGTCGATGGAGCTCGGCGCGCTCGTCTGCACGGCGAGCGGCCCCGACTGCGCCCACTGCCCGGTTGCCGGCCACTGCCGCTGGCTGGCGGCGGGCCGCCCCGCCCACGAGGGCCCGGCCAGGCGCAGGCAGGCCTATGCCGGCACCGACCGTCAGGCCCGCGGCCGGCTGCTCGACCAGCTGCGCAGCAACCGGGCCGGTGTCCAGACCGAGGTGCTGCTCGGCTGCTGGGAGGCGGACCGGGCGCAGGCCCGCCGCGCCCTGGACGGCCTGCTCGCCGACGGCCTGGCCCACCGCCGGGGCGAGCTCATCGTGCTCTGACTCACCTGCCTGCCGGGGCAGGACCGGGCGGGCTCCGGGCCTGCGGGTCCGGGGCCGAGGACACGGACCGGCAGGGTCAGGCGGCGCCTATACTTGGCCCCGAACACGGGAGTCCGGTGCACCGGGCTGAGAGGAAGGCGACGAGCCTTCGACCGTCGAACCTGATCCGGGTCATGCCGGCGCAGGGAGGCCTCTTGCGGAGCATCTTCGCACCGTGCCCCACCAGCCAGGACCGTTTCGGCGGTCCGTCACCGAGAGGGCACACATGTCATCCGACTCGTCCACCACTGACCGCACCCGTCCGCCCGGGCCCGCCCGCCGTGGCTGGCGGGTCGTCGACATCGTCGTCGCCGCCGTCCTGGCCGTCGCCGTCGGCCTCATCTTCTGGCTCTGGAACGCCGCCGGTGGCGCCTGGTACGGGGCGATGAGCGCACTGACCCCGGGCCTCGGCGGCCTGGCCACCGGCATCTGGTACCTCGGCGGCCCGCTGGGCGGCCAGGTCATCCGCAAGCCGGGCGCCGCGGTCTTCGTCGAACTCGTCGCCGCCCTGGTCTCCACCGCCATCGGTAGTCAGTGGGGCATCACGACGCTCACCTCGGGCCTGTTCCAGGGGCTCGGCGCCGGCCTGGTCTTCGCCGCCTTCGGCTACCGGGTCTGGTCGCTGCCCGTCACGATGCTCGCCGGCGCCGGCGCCGGCATCGGAGCCTGGCTCAACGAGTTGTTCATCGGCACCACCCCGAACATCACGCTGGGCCTGACGTACAACGCGATCTACCTGGTCACCAACGTCATCAGCGGCGCCGTCCTGGCCGGCCTGCTCGCCTGGGTCCTCACCCGGGCGCTGGCCCGCACCGGTGCGCTGAGCCGTTTCGCCTCGGGACGCTCGGTCTGAGATGAGGCCCGCGGTCGAGGTCCGGGGCTGGGGCTGGCGCTACTCCGGCCGCAGCGCGTGGGCCGCCCGCGACATCTCGTTCACCCTCGCCGAGGGTGAACGAGTGCTCCTGCTCGGCCCCTCCGGCGCCGGCAAGTCGACGCTGCTGGCGGGGCTGGCCGGTGTGCTCGGCGACGAGGACGAGGGTGAGGAGGCCGGCGCCCTGCGGGTGGGCGGCAAGCACCCCACCCGCATGCGCGGGGCCATCGGGCTGGTCATGCAGGACCCCGACGCGCAGGTCATCAGCCAGCGTGTCGGCGACGACGTGGCCTTCGGCTGCGAGAACCTGGGCATGGCCCGCGAGGACATCTGGTCCGCCGTCGGTGCCGGCCTGGACGCGGTGAACCTGCGCCTGCCGCTGGAGCACCCGACGAGCGCCCTGTCCGGCGGGCAGAAGCAGCGCCTGGCGATCGCCGGGGCCCTCGCCATGCAGTCCGGCAGCGGCGAGGGCACGCGCCTGCTCTGCCTGGACGAGCCGACCGCCAATCTCGACCCCGCCGGCGTGGAGCGGGTGCGCGAGGCCGTGACGAACGTGGTCGCCGACCGCCGCACGACGCTCGTCATCGTCGAACACCGCATCGAGGTCTGGTCCGGGCTGGTCGACAGGGTCATCGTGCTCGCAGCCGGCGGGGGCGTCCTGGCCGACGGAAGCCCCGCCGAGGTCTTCGCCGCCCGCGGCCCGGAACTGGCGGCCGCCGGGGCGTGGGTGCCCGGGATCGCCCCCGACGTCCAGCCGCGCAGCAACCGGCCGGCATCCGGCCCCCCGATCCTGACCGGCCACCGGCTCACGATCGGGTACCGGGCCGGGCAGCCCGTCCAGGCGGGGCTGGAGGTGGCCATCCCGTCCGGCCTGTCGACGGTCGTCGTGGGGCCGAACGGCGCGGGCAAGACGACGCTGGCCCTCACCCTGGCCGGCCTGCTCGCCCCGCTCTCGGGACGGGTCGAGGCCACCGAGGCGCTGCGCCCCGGGCACACCGGTTTTCTCACTCGCGCCATGCGCCGCCGCTTCGACCCGGCCTCCCCGGCCACCTGGGCCAGCCGCGACCTGCTGACCCGGCTCGGCGTCGTCTTCCAGAACCCGGAGCACCAGTTCGTCGAGACGAGCGTGCGCGCCGAGCTCGGTGTCGGGCTGAGGGCGCTCGGCCGCCCGAGGAGCGAGATCACCGGCGAGGTCGATGCCCTGCTGGAGCGCCTGCACCTGACCGGCGTGGCCGACGCCAATCCCTTCACCCTCTCCGGTGGCGAGAAACGCCGACTGTCGGTGGGCACCGTGCTGGCCACCGGCCCCTCGCTCATCGTCCTGGACGAACCCACCTTCGGGCAGGACCGCACCACCTGGACCGACCTGGTCGAGCTGGTGCAGGCGATCCTCGACGAGGGCCGCACCATCGTCTCGGTCACCCACGACGACAGCTACCTGCAGGTGCTCGGCGAGAACCTGCTTCCCCTGGAGCCGGCCGACCGGGAGGCGGCATGAGCGCCGCGACCACCACACGACCCGAACACGCCGCGACGGCCCCCGACGCCACCGCACTCGACCGGCTCAACCCCGTCTCACGGCTGGGGCTGTCGGTCCTCGTCGCGCTGCCGGTGCTCATCAGCCTCGACTGGCTGAGCGCGAGCATCATGCTGGCCGGGCTGCTCGTCGTCTTCCGGGCGGCAGGGGTGCCGCTGGCCACGATGGCCCGCCGCATGATCCCGGTCGTCGTCGCCGCGCTGCTCGCCGCCGTGACGATGGCCCTCTACGGCAAGCCCGGCGGCACCGTCCACTGGCACTGGTGGCTCGTCGTCATCACGCAGCGCTCGCTGACGATGGCCGGCGCCGTCATCCTGCGGGTCCTCGTGCTCGGCCTGTCGGCGGTCGTCCTGCTCGGCGGGCTCGACCTGACGGCGATGGCCGACGGACTGGCGCAGGTCCTCAGGCTCCCGGCCCGTTTCGTGCTCGGCGCGCTGGCCGGCATGCGCATGCTGAGCCTGTTCCTCGAGGACTGGCGCACCCTGGGGCAGGCCCGCCGGGCGCGCGGCCTGGGCGACACGGGCCGGTTCAGGCGCTGGGCGACGATGGCCTTCGCGCTACTCGTCTTCGCGATCAGGCGCGGCACGAGGCTGGCCACGGCCATGGAGGCCCGCGGCTTCGACGCCGAACACGCCCGGAACCGCACCTGGGCGCGCCCGTCCCGGCTGGGCCGCGCCGACCTCGCCGCGGCCGTCATCGCCCTCGCGCTCGTCGTCTCGTCCCTCGCCGCAGCGATCGTGGCGGGCACCTTCGCGCCGGTGACCTCATGAGGATGCGCCTGCCCGCAGCGCTGGGCCGCCTGGCCGATCGGGCCGTCGCCGACGCGGCCGGGCGGCGCCTGGTCGTCCTGCTGGACGGCGGTTCCGGCAGCGGCAAGAGCCGGCTGGCGGACGGTCTGGTGGCGGCGCTCGCCGAACGCGGCGTCCACGACCTGCAGCTGGTCCGGCTGGACGACGTCTACCCCGGCTGGCAGGGGCTGGCCGACGCCGCGGCCCAGGTGCCGGGGCTGATCGGCGGCGCCGGCCCGGGCTACTGGCGCTGGGACTGGTCCGGGCAGCACCGCACCACCAGGGTCGACCTCGACCCCGCCGCTGCCCTGCTCGTGGAGGGCTGCGGGGCCCTCACCCGGGACTCCGCCCCGCTCGCGACGACGCGCCTGTGGCTCGCGATGAACCACGACGACCGCAAGGCGCGGGCGCTGGGCCGTGACGGCGAGCTGTTCGCCACGCACTGGGACGAGTGGGCAGCGCAGGAACGCGCCCACTGGCGGGCCAACCGGCCCGCGCGGCTGGCCGACGTGCGGCTGAGCTGGCGCTGAGCCGGGGCGCCGCGGTCAGCGGCGGCGCAGCCGGTCGATGGCGGCCACGACCTGCACCAGGTCATCCACCGGAAGCTGGCCCGGCGCGGAGACGTCCTGGCCGAGCGAGGCGAAACCGGCCGCCGAACCGAAGTCCCAGCCCAGGAGGCGGCTGGCGAGCCCCAGCGGGCCCATGGCCATCGCGATGACCGGCTGCGCCAGCTCGGCACCGGCCAGGGCACAGGCCTCGAGCAGGCGCGCCACGTCGGCCGGGACCCGGGGCATGACGGCGATCTTGCACACGTCCGCCCCGGCGGCGGCCTGGGCGCGCAGCCGGTCGAGCATCTCGTCGAGCCCGGGTGTCGCGGTGACGTCATGGTAGGAGCCGACGACGCGCCGGCCGGCGTCGTGCACCGCGGCGACGAGCCGCGCCGCGCCGGGGCGCGCGCACTCGACGTCCACCAGATCGACGCCCCGGAGACGGCCAGGGCGGCGACGAGTTCGGCGTAGCCGTCGGTCCCGCGGTCGAAGCGACCGCCCTCGGCCGCGGTCCGCACGGTCGTCAGCAGCGGACGAGCGGCGCGGGCGGCCAGCCGAGACGCCAGCAGCCCGGCACGGGCCGGCGTGGGATCGTCGAGCAGGTCGACGCGCCACTCGACGATGTCGGCCGGGCTCGCCGCGGCCCTGTCCGCCTGGGCGAGCAGCTGCGCCTCGCCGGGAGCGGTGAGGGGGACGATGATGGCGGGCCGTGTCCCGCCGAGCTCAACGGTGGCCAGTTCGATCGTCGACTTGGTCTCAGGCTACCGGCGAGCCCGGGGCGGAGGCCCAGGGCCGGAACAGCGAGGAGGCCGGCGCGCACCATGCGCACCGGCCTCCCGCCGTCTCGATCAGGGGGTCACTCCTGCGGGGCGTCCCCGCCGGTCAGCTGCACCAGATCGGCGTCGGCCACGGCGGCCTTGGGGGTACCGGCGAAGGTGAAGGGCTCGGAGCTCTTCTCGTCGGCCCCCTCGGCCACGTCGACGACGACGATCTCGCCTGGCTTCAACTCGCTGTAGAGGATCCGCTCGCTGATCGGGTCCTCGATGTCGCGCTGGATGGCCCTGCGCAGCGGCCTGGCGCCGAGCACCGGGTCGAAACCGCGGCGGCCGATGAGCTGCTTGGCGGCGTCGGTGAGCTCGATGCTCATGTCGCGCTCGGACAGGCGCTTCTCGATCTGGCCGACCATGAGGTCGACGATGCGCAGGATGTCGTCCTGGGTGAGCTGGTGGAAGACGACGACCTCGTCCACGCGGTTGAGGAACTCGGGGCGGAAGTGCGTCTTGAGCTCCTCGGACACCTTGGCCTTCATCGCGTCGTAGCCGCTCTCGGTGTCGCCGGCGCGGCTGAAACCGAGGTTGACGGTGCGGCTGATGTCGCGCGAACCGAGGTTCGTCGTCATGACGATCACTGTGTTCTTGAAGTCGACCACCCGGCCTTGGGCGTCGGTCAGACGGCCCTCGTCGAGGATCTGCAGCAACGAGTTGAAGATGTCCGGGTGGGCCTTCTCGATCTCGTCGAAGAGGATGACGCTGAACGGCTTGCGGCGCACCTTCTCGGTGAGCTGGCCGCCCTCCTCGTAGCCGACGTAGCCGGGCGGGGAGCCGAACATGCGGCTCGCCGTGTGCTTCTCGGAGTACTCGCTCATGTCGAGGGTGATGAGGGCGTCCTCGTCACCGAACAGGAACTCGGTCAGCGCCTTGGTCAGCTCGGTCTTGCCGACGCCGGAGGGGCCCGCGAAGATGAACGAGCCCGACGGGCGGTTGGGGTCCTTCAGGCCGGCGCGGGTGCGGCGGATCGACCGTGAGATGGCCTTCACGGCCTCGTCCTGGCCGATGTAGCGCTTGTGCAGCTCGTCCTCCATGTGGAGCAGCCGCTGCGACTCGGCCTCGGTCAGCCGTGACACAGGCACACCGGTGGAGCTGGACAGGACCTCCGCGATCTCCTCCTCGCCGATGATGGCGGGGACGTCGGAGGCCCCCTCCTTCCAGGCCGCCTCCTTCTCGGCGCGGGCCGCCAGGATCTTGCGTTCGTCGTCGCGCAGCTTCGCGGCGGCCTCGAAGTCCTGGTGGTCGATCGCCGACTCCTTCTCGGCGCGGACGCCGGCGAGCCGCTCGTCGAACTCGCGCAGGTCCGGCGGCGCGGTCATCCGCGCGATGCGCAGGCGGGCACCCGCCTCGTCGATCAGGTCGATGGCCTTGTCGGGCAAGAAACGGTCCTGCACATAGCGGTCGGCCAGATTGGCCGCGGCGGTGAGCGCCTCGTCGGTGATGGTCACCTTGTGGTGCGCCTCGTAGCGGTCGCGCAGCCCCTTGAGGATCTCGATGGTCAGCGGAATGGACGGCTCGTCCACCTGGATCGGCTGGAAGCGGCGTTCGAGGGCCGCGTCCTTCTCGATGTGCTTGCGGTACTCGTCGAGCGTCGTGGCGCCGATGGTCTGCAGCTCGCCCCTCGCCAGCATGGGCTTGAGGATCGAGGCCGCGTCGATCGCGCCCTCGGCGGCGCCGGCACCGACGAGGGTGTGGATCTCGTCGATGAACAGGACGATGTCACCGCGGGTCTTGATCTCCTTGAGCACCTTCTTGAGGCGTTCCTCGAAGTCGCCGCGGTACCGCGAGCCGGCGACGAGGGCGCCGAGGTCGAGCGAGTAGATCTGGTGGTTGCGCAGGGTCTCGGGCACGTCGCCGCGGACGATCGCCTGGGCCAGGCCCTCGACGACGGCGGTCTTGCCGACCCCGGGCTCGCCGATCAGCACGGGGTTGTTCTTGGTGCGACGGCTCAGCACCGTCATGACGCGCTCGATCTCCTTCTGGCGGCCGATGACCGGGTCGAGGCTGCCCTCGCGGGCGGCCTGGGTCAGATTGCGGCCGAACTGGTCGAGCGTGCTGTTGGACGGACTGGAACTCGGGGCCTCGGGGGCGCCGGCCGTGGCGGGCTGCGCGCCGCTCTCCTCCTGGTAGCCGCTCAGCAGCGCCAGGACGGTGGTGCGCACGCGATTGAGGTCGGCGCCGAGCTTGATGAGTACCTGGGCCGCGACGCCCTCGCCCTCGCGGATCAGGCCCAGCAGGATGTGCTCGGTGCCGATGTACGAGTGGTTCATCTGCAGCGCCTCGCGCAAGGAGAGCTCGAGAACCTTCTTGGCGCGGGGGGTGAACGGGATGTGGCCGGTGGGCGGGTTCTGACCGTGACCGATGATCTCCTCGACCTGCTCGCGCACGGCCTCCAGGGAGATGCCCAGCTGCTCCAGTGCCTTCGCCGCGACGCCCTCGCCCTCGTGGATCAGGCCCAGCAGGATGTGCTCGGTGCCGATGTAGTTGTGGTTCAGCATCTTCGCTTCGTCTTGAGCAAGCACGATGACACGGCGTGCCCGGTCGGTAAAGCGCTCAAACATTGGTCTCCTTCAGCGGACCCCGACGGATCCTCCAAGAACGCCCGAGCCCGACCTGGCTGGCCTGAGTCTGGTGCGCTCAAGTTTCATCATACAAACCCTGACCCAACGCCCAATGCTCCTCCTGTTCGCCTCAGGCACAAGGCGCGCGCACCCGGTCCAGTGCCCCGCGTCCCCTGCTGCCGGGGCCCGGCGGTGCGGCGGGCGGGACCGCCGCGGGCACGGCGAAGGGGGCGAGGAGACCAGCTCCTCGCCCCCTTCGCCGCCCTCGCACGCCGGCCGGGCGGACCGGCTCGACGCGGGCGATGTCACGTTCAGTGCTGCGCAGCCTCGTACGCCTGGCGCACCTCGTTGGGAATACGGCCGCGCGGGGGAACCTCGTGGCCATTCTCCTGCGCCCACTTGCGAATCTTGGCCGCATTGCTCGTGCTGCCGCCCCCGGAACGACGACCGGTGCTGCGTCGGCCGCTCACCCGGCGGGCATTCCCGACCCAGTGGGCGAGCTGGTCACGAAGCCGCGAGGCGTTCTCCTCGGAGAGGTCGATTTCGTAGGTGACGCCATCGAGACCGAAATTCACGGTCTCGGCAGCCTCGCTGCCATCGACGTCGTCAGTAAGGATCACCTGCACCTTGCGGGCCATTTTTCCTCCTCATCGAAGGGCACCGCACCGAGGCGATACCCGTTGGTTTTCCATCCGGACGTAGACAATATAACCAGCAAGCCCAACCGGAGGCAAAAACAATGCGAAAAAACTGTTCCGAATGCCGAGAAAGCCCCGAGTCACACCGGATCAGTCAATGCCGGGAGCAGCAGCATCGACCGTATCGGCCGCACCGTCCGGCCATGCCCAGCACTCGGCGAGTTCGACCCCGGAGGTGTCCAGGGCACTCAGCAGATCGGTAATTCTGCCATCCGGAAGGGCCGCCTCGGGTTCCAGTTCGGCCCATGGGACGAGGACGAATGCCCGCCCTCGCGCGCGCGGATGTGGCAGTTGCAGCCGTTGGCTGTCGTTGCTGCATTCACCGACCATGACCAGATCAATGTCGAGAGTGCGGGGACCATGCGGATTGTCCGGATCCCGCCACCGCCCGTGGGCGTCCTCGATGGCGTTGGCGCGGTCGAGCAGTTCAAGCGGATCCAGCGCCGAGTCCGCCGTGACGACGACATTGAGGAAGTCGTCCTGCGCAGTGTTGCCCACTGGCCTGGTGCGGTACACCGACGAGACGCGCACGCGCCGGATTCCCGGTGTACCGGCCAGATCACGAACACCGGCCCGCAGATTCGCCAGCGGATCACCCAGGTTCGAGCCCATGCTGAACACCACGTGCCGTTCAGGAGCGCCCGGTTCGGGACCACTGTGTGCGTTCATGCCGGCTGCTCGGTATTTCCCGAGTCCCTGACAACGGTCACCGAGACATCCTGGAAGGGGAAACCGATGGGCGCCTGCGGCTTGTGCACACACACCGCCACGGCATGTATTCCCGGCAGTTCCCGACACGAATCCGCGATACGAGCAGCAAGGGTCTCGATGAGATTGACGGGTGTGGTCTCGACCTGACGAACAGCACGCCGGGCGATGTCGGCATAGCTGACGGCCCGGGACAGTTCATCGGCGTCGGGTTCGTCGACGATCAATTCGACGTCGATGACGAAGGGCTGTTCCTCGACCCGTTCCCCGGGCAGGACTCCGTGCCTCGCCATGACGCGCAGACCGTTCACCACGATCCGGGTCCGGCCCGGCACGAGTTTCCCCGGCATCTGCTCCAGCATCGGCCCCCTCCGACGATCATCTCGCCCGTCATTGTTCCAGCCGTGCACAATCGGGGCAGTCATTCAATCCCGTGTGTCGCCCGCGGCCGCCTTCTCGCCGCGTGGAACGTCTGCCGGCAGCCCGTCACCGGCGAGCGAAGACGACCGATGATCAGGCCACCGCCAGCAGATGTTCGATGACGGTGATCGCGTCCACCTGGGAACGCACCTCGTGGGTGCGGACGGCCCAGATCCCGTGCGCGCAGCACCAGCCCGAGATGGCGGTGGTGGCGGCGTCCCGTTCGATGGCCGGACGGCCCCTGAGCAGATTGCCCAGGAAACGCTTCCGGCTGGCGCCGATGAGCACCCGGTGCCCCATGCCGGTGAACACGTCGAGGTGAGCGAGGATCTGCCAGTCGTGGTCGGCGGTCTTGGCGAAGCCCAGACCAGGATCGGTGATGATGCGTTCCGGCGCAATGCCGGCATCCATGGCGGCCTGGCAGCGCGCCTCGAGTTCGTCACGCACCTGGGCGACGACGTCGTCGTACTGCGCGACGGCGTCCATCTCGTTGCCGAACCCCCTCCAGTGCTGGCAGATGTAGTTCACGCCCAGGTCGGCGACGGCATCGAGCATCGCCTCGTCGGCGAGACCGCCCGAGACGTCATTGACGATCGTCGCGCCGGCGCTCACCGCGGCCCGGGCCACGGATGCCCGCATCGTGTCGACGCTCAGCTCGACGCCGGTCGCCGTGGCGGGGACCCGGAGCCCCTCGATCACCGGCACGACCCGCGTCAGCTCCTCGTCCTCGCTGACCCGCTCGGCCCCGGGGCGCGTGGACTCGCCGCCCACGTCGAGGATCCTGGCCCCCTGGGCGATCAGCTCGAGTCCGTGGGCGACGCCTGCATGGGGGTCCTGCCACATTCCTCCGTCGCTGAACGAGTCGGGAGTGACATTGATGATGCCCATGACCGAGGTGTGACTCATGAGGGGAAGTGTAGAGGCCCGGGAGGGTTGATTTTGCTGGATGGCCCCAAGTTCCCCCTGATCGCGGCGAATCGGGGGCATTGATCTGCCGGACGGCGGCTTCGGGCGGCGGGAGCGGAGGTCAGGCGTTGATGAGGCTCATGGCCTCGGCGCGGGTGGCGGGTTCGCGCAGCAGGCCGCGGACGGCCGAGGTGAGGGTGCGGGCGCCCGGCTTGTGCACGCCGCGCATCGTCATGCACAGGTGCTCGCAGTCGATGACGACGAGCGCTCCGCGGGCGTTGAGGGAACCCATGAGGGCATCGGCGACCTGGCCCGTCAGCCGCTCCTGCACCTGGGGGCGGCGGGCGTACAGCTCGACCAGGCGGGCGATCTTCGACAGACCGGTGACGCGGCCGTCCCGGGGAGGGATGTAGCAGACGTGGGCGACCCCGTGGAAGGGCATGAGATGGTGCTCGCAGGTGCTGTAGACCTCGATGTCGCGGACGAGGATCATCTCCTCGTGGCTGATGTCGAAGGTGCGGGCGAGCACCTCGCCCGGATCCTGGCCGATACCGCTGAAGACCTCCGCGTAGGCGCGGGCGACGCGGGCCGGGGTGTCCCGCAGGCCGTCGCGGTCGGGGTCCTCACCGATGCCGATGAGCAGCTCCCGGACGGCCGCCTCGACACGTGCGCCATCGAAGCCGGGGGCCAGCCGGGTGCCCGGTACTGCGTACGGGGTGTTGTCGATCTCGCGGGGCTGGTTCTCGGTCAATGGATCACCTGGCGTGGCTGGACGGTCGCCCCGGCGGGCGCCGGGGCCGGGGTGTCAGTGGTGGTAGACGTGGGGCGCGAGGGTGGCGACGTCGCGTAGATTGCGGTAGCGGCCGTCGTAGTCGAGGCCGTAGCCGACGACGAACTCGTCGGGCAGGTCGAAACCGACGTAGCTGACCTCTACCGGCGCGTGGACGGCCTCCGGTTTGCGGAACATGGTGGCCACCTTGACGCTGGCCGCGCCGCGGGTGAGGAGGTTGTGCACGAGATAGCTGAGCGTCAGGCCGGTGTCGATGATGTCCTCGACCACCAGGACGTCGCGTCCGGCGATGTCGCTGGTGAGATCCTTGAGGATCCGCACCACACCGGAGCTGTGCGTGCCGGAGCCGTAGGAGCTGATCGCCATCCAGTCGACCTCGACATGACCGTGCATGGCACGGCACAGGTCCGACATGATGATCATCGCGCCGTTGAGGACGCCCACGAGGAGGGGCTGTCTGCCTTCGTACTCGGCGTCGATCTGGGCGGCGAGTTCCTTCACGCGCGCCTCGATCTGGTCCGCCGTGTAGAGCACGTGCTCCAGGTCTGCGCTGATATCGGCTGCATCCACGCCGCCAAGGTTAGTGCACCCCGGCCCTGCCGCACCGCCGGATGGGGGGCGAAACCGCCGGCGCGGGCGGTTCAGCGGATGCGCAGCCGACCGCCGGCACGCACGACCCGTACGCGGCCGGGCAGGTCGACGCCCCGCTGCCCGTGCCAGTTCTCGACGAGGGCGAGCACCGCCGAGGTGTGGGCCTCGGTCGGCTCTGGGACTCCGGCGGCCAGGAGCCAGGCCCGCACGACACGTCCCCGCAGGGCGGGCGGCTGGGCGAGCAGCGCCCCGGCGTCGAGACCGCCGTCGCGGGCCACCTCGGCGCCGGTCCGGGCGGCGAGCGCGTCGAGCAGTTCGGCGTCGGCGGCGGCCAGGCGCGCGGTGCGGGCCAGGGCCTGGGCGACTCCGGGTCCGAGGCGCTCCTCGAGCAGGGGCATGATCTCGTGGCGCACCCGCACGCGGGTGAAGGACGCGTCGGTGTTCTGCGGGTCCTGCCAGGGCTCCAGCCCCCACTCGGCGCAGGCCTTCGCGGTGTCGGCCCGGCGTGTCCCGAGCAGGGGGCGCACGAAGACCGGGTCGGTGCCGGACCTGGCCGCCATGCCGGCCAGCGACCGGGTGCCCGAGCCCCGCACCAGGCCGAGCAGGACGGTCTCGGCCTGGTCGTCCAGGGTGTGGCCGAGCAGGACGAGGCCGGGCCGGACGCCCGATGGCCCCGGCCCACGCAGCGCCTCGTAGCGGCTCCTGCGAGCGGCCGCCTCAGGCCCCAGGCCGGTGGCCCGGCCGACCTCGACGGTGGCCACGGAGGCGGTCAGCCCGAGGAGCCGCATCTGCTCGGCGGCACGTGCCGCGACCCGAGCCGATCCGGCCTGGAGCTGGTGATCGACGACCAGGCCCTCGGCCATGAGCGCGGGCTCGCGGCGGGCGTGCCAGGCCAGGGCGGCGGCGAGCGCCAGGGAGTCGGGGCCGCCGGAGCAGGCGACCCGGACGCGCAGGCCGCCGTCCAGCGCCTCGGTGACGACTGGGCCGAGCGCCCGCGTCAGGGCCAGCGCCGACGGCCCGAGGGCACGGGTGCTCATGACCTCATGCCGCACACCGGCAGGCGGCCAGTGCCGCGGCGAGCGCGTCGAGATGGGGCCGGGCCTCGGTGCCGGCGCCGTTGATGACGATGGTGAACACGGCGATCGAACCGTCCGCCGTCGGCGTGTAACCGGTCAGGGTGCTGGCCACGTCGAGGGTCCCCGTCTTGGCCCGCACCAGGCCTGCGCCGGCCGAGGACGCGGAGTCGAGGTAGCGGGTCTGGAGGCTTCCGGTCGCGGCGGCGACGGGCATGCCCGCCAGCCCGATCCGCATGTCGTCCGAGCCGGCGGCCACCACGACGATCCTGCTGAGCGTGTCGGCGGTGAGGCGGTTGCGCTCGGACAGCCCGGAACCGTCGTGCAGGGCGTCGGCGTCGGACCAGACGCCGAGCGCGCGCATCCGCTGTTCGAGAGCGGCCACTCCCCCGTTGAAGGTGGCCGGCTGTCCCGCGGAGATGGCCAGGTGACGCAGCAGGGTCTCGGCCATCGAGTTGTCGGAGTGCCGCAGGCAGATCTGGGCGAGCCGACCCAGCGGCAGCGACTCGACCTCGGCGATGGTGTCCGCGTCCTGGCCGGCGGTGCGGGGGGCCGGGTCGCCGGCCAGGGAGATCCCGGCCGCGGTGAGCTGCTCGGCGAAGACCCTGGCGGCGGCCGCCGCCGAGTCCCCGGAGTCATCGCCCTGGTCGATCGTCAGGGCGGAGATGTCGTTGACGTACTCCATGTCCCCCTCGGCCCAGTCCGGGTGGCGGGTGGGGCCGCTGAACAGGGACTCGTCGTAGTTGAGGGTGATCGAGGTGACCGAGGACCCGGTGAGCGCCCGGGCCGTCTGCTCGGCCAGCTCGGCGGATGTGGCCGGCCCGGGGTCCTCGTACTGGTAGGCGGACTCGGTGCTGGCCAGCAGCGGGTCACCGCCGCCGACGAGCGTGTAGCTGCCGTCGGACTCGGCCACCACCCTGGTCCGGTAGGTGGTGCCGGCTCCTGCCGCGTCGAGCAGGCTCATCGTCGTCATGAGTTTCATGTTCGAGGCGGGGATGATGGCCTGCGAGCCATTCTGGTCGAAGACCTCGTCCCCGCTGCTCAGGTCACGGACCGAGACCGACCAGGACTGGTCGAGACCCGCAGCGGTCAGGGCCTGGGAGGTCCTGTCGGCGGACAGCGCCGGGTACTGGCCCGGGCCGGTGGCCGGGTCGATGGCACCGGTGCCGTCGTCGGTGGCGCCGTACAGGCCGGGTGAGACCGTGGCGGCCCCGCCCTCGACGAGGAGCCCCGCGGGACCGGCCGCGAACCGCAGCGCCAGTCCTGCGCCGGCGAGCACGACGGCCAGCACGCCGGCGAGGATCCTCCACCGCCTGCCGGATTGTTTTCGCCGTGAATTCACTCTGCCGCCCCCAAACAGGTAGTGTCAGCCTCAGATTCCTCTTTCATCATAAGGACGCAACGCCGTGACCGATGATTTCCGAATTGCCACCGGCCTGCCCCAGTACGGCCTGACCTTCGACATGACCGTCGAGATCCCTCGTGGCACGAAGAACAAGTACGAGATGGACCACAACACCGGTCGCATCCGCCTCGACCGCACCCTGTTCACCTCGACGCAGTATCCGTATGACTACGGCTTCATCGAGGGCACGCTCGGCGAGGACGGTGACCCGCTCGATGCGATGGTGATCGTGCCGGAGCCGACCTTCCCGGGCTGCCTCATCGAGTGCCGCGCCATCGCCATGTTCCAGATGCAGGACGAGATGGGCGGCGACGACAAGGTGCTGTGCATCGCGACGGCCGACCGCCGCCGTGACTACATGGACGACCTGGACGACGTCCCGCAGATGGTGATGCTCGAGATCGAGCACTTCTTCACCGTCTACAAGGACCTGGAGCCGGGCAAGTCCGTCGAGGGCGCCTCCTGGGCCGGCCGGGAGGAGGCGGAGGCCGAGATCCGCGCCTCGTACGCCCGCGCGAAGGGCACCCCCTACGAGCACCACAAGGTCGATCTGCAGTGACCCGCTGAGACCGCGGAGAGGGCCGGTCCTGGCCCGTCTGCCCGGCTACCTGGTCATCGCCCAGCCCGCCCAGGCGAGCGCCGCGCAGCCGAGTGCGTTCGCACCGACCGTCACCAGGGCGTACCCGCCCCTGCCGGCCCTGGCCAGGCGGACGGTCTCGACGCTGGCCGTGCTGAAGGTCGTGAAGCCGCCGCAGAAACCGGTGCCGGCGACGAGCCCCAGCAGATCGTCGCCCCCCGCCGGCCACCAGACCGGTGAGCGCACCGAGCAGCAGTGAGCCGCCCAGGTTGACCATGATCGTGCCGACCGGGAGCACGGTGCGCGCCCGCCCCCTGACGAGGCCGTCGACGACGAACCGGGCGACAGCGCCCAGCCCGCCGGCGAGCGCCATGAGCAGGGTGCACGGCAGGCTCAGCACGAGCCGCCCTCCCCGTTCCGGGCGCGCCCGCCGAGCCCGGTGCCGGCCCGGGCACAGCCCAGGCCGCCGATGACGCTGACGCCCAGGTAGCCGAGCGCCAGGGCGTGGCTGGCCCGGTCGGCGAGCAGGGCGAGCTCGGTGGCGAAGGTCGAGTAGGTGGTGAGGGCGCCGCAGAAGCCGGTGCCCAGGCCGAGGCGCAGGAGACGACGACGGCCCCTGTCCGGGTGGTGTGCCAGCGCCTCGAGCAGCCAGCCGAGCGCGAAGGCGCCGGCCAGGTTCACGGTGAGCGTGCCGACCGGCCAGCCGCCCCGGGCGCCGAGCAGCTGGGTGACGCCCCAGCGGCACAGGGTCCCGAGCAGCCCTCCGGCGAAGACGACGACCAGCATGCGGGGCTGGACGTGCAGCGGCCTGCCCGGAGCTGCACCGCCCGTGTCGCGGGGGCGGCCTCCGGCGTCCGAATGCGCAACCATGTCTGGCTCCCGTCCTGCCCGGCCGGGACCGGCGGGCGCCCTCGTCGTGGGAGGATTGGGCCCGTGAGCGATTACGTCATGCTCGTCGCCCCGTCCGCGAATCGAGTCTACGCCGGGCAGGCCCCGTCGATGGCAGCGGCGGAACTGGCCGTCACCACCACCGTCGAGTCGCCCGCCCGCACCACCGTGGCGGGCGTCGAGTACGTGGGCTTCGGAACCGACGCCCTCGACGCTGCGGCGATCGCCCGGCAGTCCAGCGCACTCGCCCTGTTCGAGCTCACCGGCGGGCTGCTGCGCCCCGTGCCGCTGCCGAACGTGCAGGTGATGGACGACGACCTGGTCACCATCACCAAGTACGCGGGCAAGACCAACGAGATGTTCACCCGGCTCCTGCTGCACGTCACCTGCTCGCAGGTGCGCACCGCGACACCCGGACGCCCGGCGCTGCCGGGCGGGGGCCGGCAGCTGGACGTACTCGACCCGATGGCCGGCCGCGGCACGACGCTGCAGGCCGCCTGGCAGCTGGGCCACAACGGCTTCGGGGTCGAGACCGACGAGAAGGCCATCGAGCAGCTGGCCGCCTTCATGAAGACCTATCTGCGTCGCAAGCGCCTCAGGCACAAGGCGGACAGCGCCCACGTGCGACGCGAGGGGCGCGTCATCGGCCAGCGCTTCGACGTGACGGCCAGCCCGGGCGTCACGACGAACGGCCACGAGGGGCTCGAGGGCGCCCCCGAGCTGGCGATGAGCGTCCTCACCGGCGACACCCGCGACTCGGCGAGGCTGTTCGGCAGGCGCCGGTTCGACGCGATCGTCACCGATGCGCCGTACGGCATCGTCCACGCGGCCCGATCATCGAAGGGCGGGCGCTCGGCGCGGGGCCGGGGCGGGGCCAGGGGCGACCGCTCCCCTGCCACGTTGCTGGCCCAGGCCGTCCCGGTGTGGGCCGGGCAGCTGCGGGCCGGTGGCGCGCTGGGGATCGCCTGGAACGCCCTCGGGATCACGCGCGACGAGCTGGCCGGCATCTGCACCGACGCCGGCCTGGTGGTCTGCGCCGGCCCCGGCTGGGGGCAGTTCAGCCACCGCGTCGACTCCTCGATCCGGCGCGATCTCCTCGTCGCCAGGCGACCGGCAGGCTGAGACCCGGGTTGAATCGGGGTTCGGCTGAGGGATTCCCCCGCCACATGTCCGGGGTCAGGCAATAGGCTCGACAGCATGACCCGACGTTTGTATCTCATGCGCCACGCCCAGGCACGATCCTTCGGCACAGGCGGTGACAAGGGCCGCAGGCTCAGTGAGCACGGGCACGCCCAGGCCCGCGAGGTGGGCGAGCGGCTGGCACACGCCGGCATTCAGATGGCCCTGGTCTCGGATGCCGAGCGCACCAGGGAGACCTTCGCCGATCTGCAGCTTCCCGACATCGGCGGTGTCCCGGTGCACGTGGAGTTCCAGGCCGCGCTGTACGAGGCCGGCCCCCGGCTCGTGCTCGCGCGCATCGCAGAGGCCCCCGACGAGGTGCAGGGCCTCATCGTCATCGGCCATGCCCCCACCATCCCCACGCTGGCCAGCGAGTTCGCCTGGGCGTACGACCGCGACGGCAACGGCATGCAGATGAGTTCCTTCCCCACCGCTGCGGTCGCCGCCTTCGACGTCGACGTGCCCTGGAGAGAACTGGCCTCCTTCGACCCCTTCGACTACACCCAGGACAGCGAGCCGCAGTCGCTGAGTCCGGTACGGCCTGCCGAGCTCTAGGATGGTGCTCACCCGCGCTGCGGGGAGTCCGCGACGAGCCGCCCCTGATCGCGGGCAGGACACGCTACCGGTGCGGGAAGGAGTCTTCGATGGCAGGCAGCCACTCGTCCCGCTGGCGTCCTGACCGCACCCGGGCACGCGCCGCCGTCTCACGGACCGACGCGACACTGCGCAACGGCGCCCGGCGCGTGTGGCACGCACCGCTGCCCGCCACCGCCGTCGGCATGGCACTGGTCCTGTGCGCCGTCATCGCCCTCGGAGCCAGCCGCTCGTCGAACGGCCGGCCGCCGGCTGTCGAGGTGACCGCCAGCGAGACCCCGACCCCCACGCCCACCACCAGTCCGACTCCGACCCGAACACCCAGCACCCCCGAACCGGTCGACGACCCGAAGCTGGCCCTGCTGCAGACCCAGGTCGACTCGATCCAGTCACGCTACGGCGTCCGGATCGGCCTGGGCGTGGCCGGTGTCGCACCCGTCGGCCAGCGCTACACCGCCACCTGGACGGCAGGTTCCCTCACCAGCGGTCCGGCCTGGGGCACGCTCGACGTGCCGATCGCCGTGGCGATCCTCGACCTGGACTCGTTGCCGAGCAATCTGACGTACATGCTCACCAAGTCGATCAGCGAGTCGTCGCTGTCCTCCGACGAGGCCCTCTACACCTTCCTCGGCAACACCGAGACCGCCTCGAAGGCCGTCGACCGGGTCTTCCAGGAGTACGGCGACCCGGTGACGACCGTCGCCACGAGCACCAGCCGGCAGGGCATCCCGGCCTTCACGCAGACCGACTGGACCGTTGCCAGCCAGTCCGAGTTCGCCGGGCAACTGTGGTGCTCCAGTTCGGACTGGTACATCATCAGCCGGATGCAGCACGTCGACGACGAGCACTCCTACGGTTTCGGCAATGTCGTCAGCAGCTACATCAAGACGTCCGAGGGCACGACCGAGGACGGCTCGGTCGTCCTGCGCCAGATGGCGATCATTCCCACCTCGAACGGCAACCGGGTGGGCGTCAGCCTGGTCGTCACGGCCCGGGCCGGCCAGGCCGACACGGCGCGGGAGGCCGCGGATGCCGTGGCCGGGCAGGTGTACTTCACCGCGCACGGCTTCGGGGCCGGGCGCTGCTGACATCAGCGCCTCGCCCCGCGGCGCTCGTGCGAGGACGAGCGAATCACCAGATGGCGCCCCGGGGCGGCACCGGGCTCGCCCCGCCCTGTGAAACAGACCTGTAACGAGGCGTCGCGATTGTTCACACGCCGGTTACGCGGACGTCACCGGCGGTGGCGTCTGGTCCGGAAGAGTCCGGTGCATGACAGTTCTCGAGATCAATGCAGGTGACACCGCGTGGGTCCTGATCAGCGCGGCACTGGTCCTTCTCATGACACCGGCCCTGGCCTTCTTCTACGGCGGGATGGTCCGGGCCAAAGGCGTCCTCAACATGATGATGATGTCGATCGTCACGATGGGCATCGTCGGTGTCGCATGGGTGCTGTTCGGCTTCTCGGAGTCTTTCGGTGACTCCTGGCACGGGCTCATCGGCGATCCCGCTCAGTACGCCGGGATGCAGGGGCTGTTCGGCGCCGAGTTCGGTTCCGACCCAGGCCACATGATCCCCGGGCTGGTCTTCGCCGGCTTCCAGTCGGCCTTCGCCATCATCGCCGTGGCCCTCATCTCGGGTGCCGTCGCCGACCGCATGAGGTTCGGCGCCTGGTGCGCCTTCGCCACCGCATGGGCGATCCTGTGCTATTTCCCGGCCGCCCACTGGGTCTTCGCCTTCGACGGCTTCACGAGCGCCGACGCGAAGGGCGGCTGGATCGCCAACACGCTCGGCGCACTCGACTTCGCCGGCGGCACCGCCATCCACATCAATGCAGGCGCGGCCGCTCTGGCCCTCGTCCTCGTCCTCGGGCCCCGTATCGGTTTCGGCACGCGCCCGATGCGTCCCCACAACCTGACCCTCGTCATGCTCGGCGCCGTCGGCCTGTGGTTCGGCTGGTTCGGGTTCAACGCGGGCTCTGCCCTGTCGGCCAACAGCACCGCGGGCCTTGCCTGGGTGAACACGCTGGTCGCCAGCTGCGCCGCCATGGTGTCCTGGATCGTCGTCGAGCGCATCCGCGACGGCCACGCCACGAGTCTCGGGGCGGCGTCGGGCATCGTCGCCGGCCTGGTCGCCATCACCCCGGCCTGTGCCGCCGTCACCCCGCTCGGCTCCGCGTGCATCGGTGTCCTCGCGGGCATCGGCTGTGTCGTCGCCATTGGCCTGAAATATCGTCTCGGTTTCGATGATGCCCTGGATGTCGTCGGCGTCCACTTCGTCGGCGGTCTCATCGGCACCCTCGCCACCGGCCTGTTCTGCACCGAGGAACTCGCCGGCGTCAACGGCCTGTTCCATGGTGGTGGTCTCGCCCAATTCGGCCGTCAGGCCGTCGGGGCACTGGCGGTGATGGCCTACTCGTTCGCGATGAGCCTGGTCATCGCCCTCGTCATCAAACGGGTGATCGGCCTGCGCGTCCCCAGCCAGGTCGAGCTGGCCGGCCTGGACATCGACCAGCACGCCGAGGCCGGCTACGACCTCTCGCACGTCGGGTATTCCACACGCAGCATTTCCCGCACGGTCATGGTGCCGCCTGTCAGCGGCGGGGCCGAGACGGCCGACGTCCCCGCACACGACTGATCGAGAGGAACCAGCGATGAAACTCATCACGGCAATCGTCCAGCCCTCGGCCCTCGAGGACATCGAGGTGGCCCTGGCCCGGGCGGGCGTGCACGGCATGACGGTCTCGGAGGTCTCCGGCTACGGCGCTCAGCGCGGCCACATTGAGGTCTACCGAGGCGCGGAATACATGATCGACTTCATAGCCAAGGTGCGTGTCGAGGTCCTCTCCGACGACCACGACGCCGAATCGGTCATCGCGACCATCTGCGAGGCGGCCCACACCGGAAACGTCGGCGACGGCAAGGTCTGGAGCTGCCCCGTCGAGGAGGTCGTGCGGATCCGCACCGGTGAACGCGGGGTGGGCGCCATCTGAGCACGATCGCACCCCGGACCCGGTCATGGCGCCCGTGACCTCGCGGACGCCGTGGCCGGGCGGCCAACCGCCCGTCCTGTGGCTCGTGCGTCGACGACGACACGAACAGCCGGCCCACCTGAGGCCGCCCGGGCGAGCAGCTGCAGCGGGATGTGGCCGGCTCAGGCAGCACCCCGGCGGCCCCGGCGCCACGCCCCGCGAGGTCCCGCCCATGATCCCGGCCCGGGGCGGCGGGACCCCCGACGGTCGTGATGCCGGGGCCGGCGAGCACCTTCCCCGAAGGACCCGGCGCGCAGGGCGCCGGTGACGATTCCGCGTTGCAGGCTCAGGCATCCTCGCCGAGGACGGATTCGACGCTGGGCACCTGCACCACGGCACCGCCCTCGTTCATGGAGCGCACGAGGGCGTCGGCGACGATCGTCGCGCGCAGGGCGTCACGTCCGGTGGCGGCCTCGGCGGGGAGACGGCCGGCCAGGGATGCCTCGGCCCAGGCGGCGAGCTCGGCGCGGTAGGCGGCGGCGAAGCGGGGCCGCCAGTCGGCCGGGTAGGCGGCCTGCCGGGCGAGCTTCGCGGAGACGATGTACTCGTCGGCCCCGACGAGGCTGGGCACCGAGGGCATCTCGATGCTGCCGCGCTCGCAGACGAGCTCGCAGCGCACGTCATAGCCGTACTGGGCGTGCACCTGCACCTCGACGGTGTGCAGGACGCCGTCGGCGGCGCGCATGAGGAGCATCTGCGGGTCGATGCGCTCGCCGATGAGGGAGGAGGGCCGTCCCGAGAGCCACTGCACCTGAGTGATGGGGCTGCCGGCGAGCCAGGGCAGGACGTCGATCTCGTGAACGGCCGAGTTGGTGATGGTGGCCGAGGAGTCCTGGCCCGGGTAGGCCTCGACGTTGCGGTGGCAGGAGTGGGTCATGAGCAGGGCGCCCTCGCTGCCGGCGGCGAGCCTGGCCCGCATGGCCTGGTAGCTGGGGTCGAAGCGGCGCATGAAACCGACGGTGAGCAACCGGTGGCCGAGGGTGTCCTCCTTCTTGATGATCCGCACGGTCTCGGCGACGGTCGGGGCGAGGGGCTTCTCGCACAGGACGGGCAGGCCGGCGTCGAGGCAGGCCTCGACGCCGGCGGCGTGGAAGGGGTCCGGGACGGCGATGATGACGGCGTCAACCTGCCCGGAGCCGATCATCTCGGTGCCGTCGGAGAAGACCTGCTCGACGCCGAGCTCGGCCGCGAGCGCCCGGGCGCGGTCGACTGCCGCGTCCGCGATGGCCACGAGGGCGGCACCCCGTACGCCGCGGGCGAGGTTGCGGGCATGGTCGGATCCCATGACGCCGGTGCCGATGATGCCGACGCGAAGAGTGCCGGTCATTGTTCCTCCTTGACTGACGCCCCTGGCGGCACGACCCACGACGACCACTGACGCCGGCCGACGACGAGCGAGCCGACGGCATCGACGTCGCGCCGCGACACGTGCGCGCAGCCGAGGGCCCCGCATCGGCGCGGGCCTGGACTGCCCGGACGGTTCAGGCTGTTTTCTCGTTGATCCTCACGATGACCGACTGGGCGGTCTCGTGGGCGGAGCGGACGGCGCCCTCCATGTAGCCGTTGAACTTGCTCGCGTACTCGGCCCCGGCGAAGTAGATGCGCCCGCAGGGCACACCGAGTTCGGCGCCGGTGACGTTCCACACGCCCGGCGCGAAGTGCGCGCCGTGGCTGCCCCGGGTGAACTCCTCGGCGGCCCAGTCGATGTCGATGTACTCCAGCGGGTGGGCCGCCTGCGGGCCGAAGACGTCGACGAGCATGTCCTTGAAGACGCGCTCGCGCATCGACCGGGAGAACTTGGCGAGCATCGAGGCCTCGGCCCCCTCGAAGAAGCCCATGAGCACGCCGCGGCCGTCGGGATCGTCGGTGCAGTCGAAGGTGACCCGCACCGCGCCCTCGTCGGCGCTCATCTGGCCGGACAGGCCCTTGTCACGCCACCACGGCCGTTCGTAGACGAGATAGCACTTGATGACGTTCCCGGCGCCGACCTTGCGCACCGCGCCCTCTCGCCAGTCCGCCAGCGGCGGGGTGACGCGGATCCTGATGGCCAGCCACGGCGGCAGCGCCAGGATGACGGTACGGGCCTCGAGGGGCTCGCCGAACATCGGGTGGACGACCACGTGATCCTCGTCCTGCTCGATGTGCTCGACGACGAAGCGGTACCTGAGCCGGTCACCGATCTCGGCGGCCATCCGCTCGGGCAGCTGGGCCAGCCCGCCCCTGACCCTGGCCTGGCCGATGTCGCCGTTGGCCGCGATGAGGTTCTCCATGTCGATGCCCTCGCGCACCTTGCCGAGCGCCTGGCGCAGTGAGATCTTGTCCAGCGGGCTCTCGAAGACGGCCTTCATGGCCGCCCTGATGTCGCGGCGGCCGGTGGGGGTACGGAGATTCGAGACGATCCAGCGGTCGATGGACTGGTCGAGCCAGACCGCGTTCGCCTCGGCCCACACGTCGTCCTGGCCGGCTCGCTCGGCGAGCCGGCGCAACCGCATGAGGCCCTGGCCGAGGTCGGCCACGGCGAACGGTGTACGGGCGTCGTCGTCGCTGTCGGACTGGGCGACGTTGCGGATCTCACCGTGCTGGACGAGGGTGAGCATTCCCGGGTTGGCCGGGATGAGTTCGAGGCCGGCGTCCTTGACGAGTTCGAGCATCCGGTCATGGCTGGGGGCGACCCACTGCCCGCCGAGGTCGATGACCTCCCCGCCGGAGAGGGTGGCGGAGACGACCCGGCCGCCGACACGGTCACGCGCCTCGACGAGGGCGACATCGTAGCCCCGCTCGATGAGTTCCTTCGTCGCGGTCAGGCCAGCGAAACCGGCGCCGACCACTACACAATCAAGCACTTTGCCCTCCTGGGCTCCACTGATGAATTTAAGGCACTTTGAACTCAAGGCGCTTTGTCAACCGTGATTTTACCGAGCACTCTTCCCGCTGGAATCGCCGGGGTGAGAAAGCCCACCCGACAGGCCAGGCAAGTTCGACCAGATGACACCGGGTTCGGGGCTGTTTCACCCGCTCCGCCCGGCAACCAGAGCAGTTTCAACCACTCAGCCCAGCATTCTCGGTCTCTTGGACGGATTCGCCGAGCTGCCGGGCAGTGTCGGCTTCAGCAGCACTGATCGTGTCATCGCGTCGGGCATGCCTGCGCACGAAGAACCAGGCGATGCCCAGGCCGATGAACCAGGCCGGAGTGACGGCCAGCGCCACCAGGGTGTCGCGCTGGCGGGTCAGTACGTAGATCGTGAAGGCGAAGAAGGCCAGCACGAGCCAGCAGGTGAGGCCGCCGAGCGGCATCTTGTACACGGACGTGGCGTGGGCGTCCGGGGCCTTGCGGCGGTAGACGAGATAGCTCACCAGGATCAGGGCCCAGATGAAGATGAAGAGCACCGCGGAGACGGTCGTGACGAGGGTGAAGGCCTCCATGACCGACTGCGACAGGGTGAGCAGCAGCGAGGAGCCGACGAGGACGACGGTGACGAACAGGCCCCAGGCGGGCACGCCGTTGCGCGTGAGACGGCCGAAGCTCCGCACGGCCATGCCCTTGTGGGCCAGGCCGTAGAGCATGCGCGAGGTCGAGTACAGGCCGGAGTTCGCGCCGGAGGCCGCCGCGGTGATGACGACGAAGTTCATCACGACGGCGGCGGCCCCGAAACCCACCAGGTGGAACATCGTCACGAACGGGGACTGGCCAGGGTCGAGGCTGTCCCACGGGGTGACGCACATGATGGCGGTCAGGGCGGCCACGTAGAAGACGAGGACGCGCACCGGCACGGCGTTGATGGCCTTCGGCAGGGTCCTGACCGGGTCGTGCGTCTCCGCCGCGGTCGTGCCGACCAGCTCGATGCCGACGTAGGCGAAGACGGCGATCTGGAAGCCGGCGAGGAAGCCCTCGGGGCCGGTCGGGAAGAAACCGCCGTGCGTCCACAGGTTCGAGAGGCTGGCCTGGGCGCCGCTGGGCTCGGTGAACCGCACGACGAGCAGCACGAGGCCCAGCACGATGAGCACGATGATGGCGATCACCTTGATGATCGCGAACCAGAACTCCAGCTCGCCGAAGAGCCTCACGGTGAGCAGGTTCAGCCCGAACAGGCCGACGAGGGTCCCGACGGCCAGGACGAGGGACCAGTTCTTTGACGGTACCCAGAACTGCCAGTAGTTCGACACGGCCACGATATCGGCCATGCCCGTCACCACCCAGCACAGCCAGTAGGTCCATCCCGAGAAGAAACCCGCCCATGGGCCGAGC
This sequence comes from Propionibacterium australiense, assembly GCF_003666605.1. Taxonomy (GTDB): domain Bacteria; phylum Actinomycetota; class Actinomycetes; order Propionibacteriales; family Propionibacteriaceae; genus Propionibacterium; species Propionibacterium australiense. The sequence continues at coordinate 50,781 of NZ_RCIV01000006.1, forward strand.
AGGTCCGCCGCGAAGTCCTGGAACGACTTGTACCGCAGATCGTGCAGCAGCAGCTCGCCCATGGCGCGCATGACGAAGAACAGCATGACGCCGATGAGCGCGTACACGAGGATGATGCTGGGACCGGCGACGCTGATCGTCTTGCCCGAGCCCATGAACAGGCCGGTACCGATGGCACCGCCGATCGCGATGAGCTGGATGTGGCGGTTGGACAGGCTGCGCTGCAGCTGCTCACCGCTGTTCTCGACCGAGGTGTTCTCGGCAGCCATTCGGGCCCCTTTCACGTGACTGCGGCGCCCCAACGGGCCCGGCCGTGGGCCGCGCGCGCAACGGGCCGCAAATCTACCCGCGGCCGCGGGCCGCCGTCACGCAGTCCCAGTGCACAGACGGTCGCGGGATGTCGAGGGGCCGACGATCAGCGCCCGTCCGCGCCGATCAGCACGCGCGGGTCACCGGACAGGGCGTGGGCCACTTTGCGTTCGAACCGGGCCTTCATCGGCGGCAGCGCGGAGACCGGGAACCAGCGCACCTCGGTGGACTCCTCGTCGCCGACGCGGGCCTCACCGCCGACCGGGTGGGCGAGCAGGCAGGTGTCGAAGAACTGGCACCGGTCGCCGTTGGCGTAGGTCTGGGGTTCGAGGGTCTCGATCCAGGTGACCCGGTCGACCTCGATCCGCACCCCGGTCTCCTCCAGCGTCTCGCGGACGGCCGCGGTGTCGGCGTCCTCGCCGGGATCGGCGATGCCGGTCACCGGCGTCCACTGCCCGTTGTCGGCGCGGCGCACCAGCAGCACCTCGCGTTCTCCTGCGTTCTCGCGGACGATGACGGCGCAGACGCCGGGCAGCAGGAGCAGATCGTGCCCGATCTTCTCGCGCAATCGCAGGACGTACTCGGGTGTGGCCATGGGCGTCTCCTTCCTGGCCGCTTCGCCCTGCGGTTCTCGTGTGTCATTCCACAACAACCGCAGGGGCAGGTAGAACCGCAGGGTCAGGAGTGTTCAGAGCCGGTCCGGGCCATCCCCCGCGCGGACCTCGCGCAGCACCCTGGCGGGCGACCCGACGGCGATCGTGCGGGCCGGGACGTCCCTGGTGACGACCGAGCCGGCGCCGATGATCGCACCGTCGCCGATCGTGACGCCCGGCACGACCGTGACACGGGCGCCCAGCCAGACGCGCTCACCGATGCGGACCGGGGCGGGGAGCATGTCGCCGCGGCGGGCGGGGTCCTCGCCGTGGTTGAGCGTGGTGAGGGTGCAGCCGTGGCCGATGAGCGAGCCGGCGCCGATCCAGACTCCTCCGGTGTCCTGGACGAGGCAGCCCGAGTTGATGAAGACGCCGGCGCCGAGGTGGATGTTCTGGCCGAACTCGCTGTGGAAGGGCGGGAACAGGCCGAACGAGTCGGGCACCTCTCGGCCGATGAGCTGCGACATGAGTGCCCTGACCCGGTCGGCGGGGTGGTAGCCGCCGTTGAGCTCGGCGGTGATCCGCAGGGCCCGCTGGGCCTGTTCGTGCATGAACAGGTGCGCCGGCGAGCCCGCACTGATCGGCTCGCGCCGATCCATGAGGTCGAGAAAGCTCGTCAGGTCCATGCGCCCATTCTTCACGAATCGGGGCCCTGCCGTCAGCCGGCGGCACCCGTGTCACCGGCTGGTCGCGGCATCCAGGGACCGGCCTCCCCGGGACGCCCTGTCTCTCCGCCGCCTACCTGGGGTATCACCAGGGGAACGAGGCCCTCCCCATCCGAGCGCCGATGTCCTAAACTCGTGAAAGACCCTGTCAGAGGCGACAAGGGGGAGCCATGGAATTTCGACAGCTCCGCTATTTCACGGCCCTGGCGAGAACCCTGAACTTCACGAGGGCGGCGGAGAGCCTCTACATCTCGCAGTCCACCCTCAGCCAGCAGATCGCGGCCCTTGAGAAGGAGCTCGGCGTCAGGCTGTTCGACCGTGCGCACCACCAGGTCTCGCTCACCGAGGCGGGGAACGGGCTGCTCGGCGAGGCCCACGCCATCATCACGCAGGTGGACGGTCTGACGCAGCTCGTCGAGGACCGGGCGGCGCACGCCGCGCCGAAGAGGCTGCGCATCGGTTTCGACCTGCGCGCGCTCGGGAGCACGTTCCTCACACAGGCGGTCACCAACGGCGTGTACTCCCTGCGTTCGAGTCACCCGAACCTGAGCGTCAACCTGCACAGCGGCGAGTACGACACGGCTCTCGACAACCTCCGGTCCGGAGTCACCGATCTCGCGTTCTTCCTGCACCAGGAGCGGTCGATCAAGGGGCGCGGCATGAAGACCGTCGTCCTGTACGAGGACGAGCTCGCCGTCGCCGTACGGACGGGCGACGAACTCGAGGACACGCCCGAGTGCGCGAAGGAGATCCTGCTCAGACGGGGCGTGGCCCTGTTGAGTGGCGAGGGCCGAGGGCTCATCCAGGCCATCCGGGTCTTCGACGAACTGGGCGTCGAGCCCCCGATCCACTTCGTCGCGGACCGCAACGCCATGCTCTTCGCCGTCAACAGCGGCACTCATGCGACCCTCCTTCCCCTCGGCATGATGCCGTACCTCGTCGATCGGGACACCCACGTGCTGAGGCTCCACGTCGGCTCGTCGGCGCTGTACGTCCTCGACGCCTGGCGCGCCGACACCGACACCTCGCTCATCGGCCCCGTGCTCGACTCGGTCCGGGAGGCCTTCGCGCCATAGGTCGAGAAGCGCGAGGCCGAGCTGGCCGGGAGCTGAGCCGCCGCCCGATTGCAGGACAGGCCCTGCGCGCGTACGAGCGCCTCGCCATCGCCGTCCCTGTGACGCGAGGAATTCGCCGTGCCGATCAGGTATCCATGGTGAATGGTCGGGTCGGCCTGTCAGCTTGCGGAGGCCATGTCGCTTCGGATTTCCCGGTCGCCGCACGTTCGGCCTCATGGACCGCTTGGGCGCGACGGGCTCGAAGGATCTCCGCACGTTCGTTCTGGCGCTGCTTGCGGAACGTCGTCAGCGTGACAGCGCGACGCTCGGGATCGAGCACGCACGTGACGCGCTGTGCCACACCCTCACACGTGAACCGTAGCCCGCAGGCCGCCGCTCCGCCGCGCAGCACGGGGGCGCCCCGTCCGCTGGGGCTCCCCCATGCAGGCGGCCGGTCGGGGTCGGCCCCGGCCCGTGGGCACGGGGCCGACCCTCGCCGTCACTCGGCCTTGGGCCGGTACGGCTCGGTGGGCCGCACCGCGAACGGGTTGACCTCCTCGCCCGTCTCGACCTTCTTGAACCACTCGAACGGTGCGGTGCGGAAGGTGTCCCAGACCTCACGGGAGGGCGGCTGCTGCATGTCGTCGTGGCAGTAGCGCCAGTCGTTGGTCAGGCTGATGTACTTCTCGTCCTGCTGGCCGGAGTGGGTGTCGCCCAGGTCGCCCGCCGCGATGCGCAGCAGGCTGGCGTACTGCTCGGAGACGGTGTGCACCTTGAGGTCCTCGACCAGGAGCTTCTTGAGCGGACGCTTGGCGAGGTTCGACATGATGGTGCGGTTCTCATACGGCATCGTCTTGAGCATGCGGGCGAGCTCCCAGGCGCGGTCCATGACCTCGCCCTTGGCGACGACCTCGCTCACCATGCCCCAGTCGAGCATCTGCTGGGCGGTGAACTGGCGCGTGGTCATCATGTAGTAGTTGCCGCGCTTGGTGCCGAAGAAGTGCTGGCACAGCAGGCCCATGCCGTCGCCGGGGACGAGCCCGCCGTGGGCGTGCGGGACCTCCATCCAGGTGTCCTCCGAGGCGATGGTGATGTCGGAGAGCATCGCCGAGTCCCAGTGGAAGCCGGGGCCGGGGATGGCGCCGATCGTCGGGACGTCGAGGTCGAAGATCATGTTCTTGATGAGGTTCGTGTCATCGAAGTACTGGTGCTGGAAGCGTTCGGTGGGCAGCCGGCTGTAGGTGTCCCAGCCGTTCGGGTCGGACTCGGTCATCCACGAGTCGCCGATGTGGGTGAAGATGATGATCTCGTTCTCCAGGTCGAGCGAGAGCACCCGGACGAGTTGCGGGATGGCGCGGTGGCTCATGCCGGAGTGGCACATCGGGCCGTCGTTGGTCTTCCAGGTGACTTGCAGGATGCCGTCCTCGCGGTACAGGTCCGCGAAGTCCTTGAACCACTCGCTGTACTCCTCGATGCCGGGGAGCTTGACGTACGGGGCCAACGGCTTCTTGTCTTCGGACATGGAGATCACTTCCTTCGGTTGAGAGATGTTCTGTGTGCGCACCGGCTGGTGCGCGTGAGGTTCAGGCCGCCCGCTCCATGAGGCGCCGTACGCCGCCGAGCCGCCACGAGGCGACGACCAGCACGACCATGAGGGCGCAGGAGAGGGCGAGGGCGAGGGTGGGCAGCTCCCAGGACGAGGCGCCGTCCCCGGCGAGCGAGACGAGTACGGGGGTGCACAGCAGCGCCCCGAGGTAGAAGCAGGCGGAGAGGAGGCCGCTCGCCTGCCCCACGTACGCCGGACGCTCGGCGAGTCGCGGGGCGATGACGAACATCGCCGTGACGCCGATGCCGCCGGCGAAGAACGCCGTGCCCAGGATGCAGGCGACGTAGACCGCGCTCGGCACGTGGGCGAGCGCCGCGCAGACCAGGCCGGCCCCCACGCCACCCACGATGGCGCAGACGTACGGGCGGCCGCTCTTCGCCACGATGGCGCCCGAGACGAGCCCGATGGGGATGCCGAAGAGGCCGTTCAGGCTCGAGTAGAAGTTCGCGGTGCCGGGCTCGATCCCGAACGAGACGAAGATCTGTGCGTAGCAGGTCACCAGGCCCTGGACCACGAACGAGAGGAAGACCATCGCCAGGCAGGCGCAGATGAGCGCCGGGTTCTGGAAGGCGCGCAGGGCGAAGGCCGGCTCGGAGCGCTCCGCCGCGCCGTCCGTGGTCGCGCTGTCGCCCACGGTGAGGAAGAGGGCGACGAGCACGAGGCAGACGACGGCGATCGCGGCGAGGCCCCACCAGACGGCCCTCATGGTGCCCGTCGCCTCGGTGATGGCCGGCGCCGCGTTCATGACGATGAAATTGGCGCCGGGCGTGGCCACCATGAAGCAACCGGTCGCGATGCTCGCCTGCTCCCGGTTGAAGAGCTGGGCGATGAAGGTGAGGCCCACCGGGAGGATGAGCGTGCACGACAGGCCCTCGATGATGCGCGAGAGCATCATGACCTCGAAGCCCGGGGCGACCGCGCCAAGGATGTTGCCGGCGGTCAGGGCGACGAGCAGCAGCATGAGCATCCGTTTGAGGCCCACCCGGGCCATGAGCGCGACCCCCGGGATGGCGAGGACGACGCCGGCGATGTTGAAGATGCTCGTGAGCAGCGCCGTCTGCTCGGGTTCGGCGTGCAGCGTCGCGGAGACCTGGGCGAAGAGCGCGGGAACCTTGAGCTGGGAGATGTTGATGGACAGGGCCGCGACCATGAGGAGGGCGAACATCGCCCAGCTCCTCAGGCCGCCTCGCGGCGTGTTCTCGGCGGGTGCCGGGTTCGCGGCCGGGGCGCTGCGCGTCTCGTCGGCCGCCCTTGCCGGGCGGTGATCTGAGGACATGGGCGTCTCCTTTCTGCGTCCATGGGGCTCAGGGCGGGCGGCGGGGCCGGCCGGCCCCGCCCTCGCGTCGTCCGCGCGAGGGGATGGGGGCCTGGGCCGGGCGCGATGGCCGTGGGCGCCGGTGCCGCGCCGTCCGCCGGTGGTTCAGAGGCGCTCGACGGTGCCTTCCCAGAAGTCCAACTTCTTCGCCGGCTTGGCGCCCTCTGCGAACCAGTGGGTCGTCACCGTGGTCGCACGGGTGTAGAAGCGGTAGCCGTCGATGCCGAGGACGTGCTGGTCGCCGAAGAAGGAGTCCTTGTTGCCCGAGAACGGGTAGTAGGCCGAGGGCACGGGGATGCCCACGTTGATGCCGACCATGCCGCCGTCGGTCTCCATCTGGAAGCGGCGGGCGAAGTAGCCGTCCTGGGTGAAGATGCTGGATCCGTTGGCGAAGGGGTTCGCGTTCATGATCGCGATGCCCTCGTCGAAGTCCTTGACGCGCTTGATGGACAGGACCGGCCCGAAGATCTCGTCGTGGCCGATGGTCATGTCCTCGGTCACGTTGTCGAAGACGGTGGCGCCGATGAAGTAGCCGTTCTCGCAGCCCTCGGGGACCTCTGGGTTGCGTCCGTCGAGTGCGAGCGTGGCGCCCTCGTCGATGCCCTTCTGGATCCAGCCCTCGACGCGCTCCTTGTGCGCAGCGGAGACGACGGGGCCGAGTTCGGTGTCGGGGTCGTAGGCGCGGCCGATTCGCAGGGCGGCGGCCTTCTTCACGACCATGTCGACGAGCTCGTCGGCGATCTCCTCCTGGACACAGACCGCGGGCAGCGCCATGCAGCGCTCCCCCGCGCAGCCGAAGGCGGAGTTGACGATGGCCGAGGTGGTGGCGTCGAGATCGCAGTCGGCGAGCACGAGGGCGTGGTTCTTGGCCTCGGTCTGGGCCTGGACGCGCTTGCCGTTGACGCCGGCCTGGGCGTAGATCTGCTTGCCGACCCGGGTGGTGCCGACGAATGTGACGGCCTTGACCCGCGGATCGGTGAGCAACAACTCCGACTCGTTGTGGGTGCAGGTGACCAGGTTGACGACGCCCTTGGGGAAACCGGCCTCCTCGTAGAAGAGCTCGAGGATGCGCATGGCGGTGAGCGGGGTGGGCGTGGCTGCCTTGAGCACGACGGTGTTGCCGCAGGCGATGGCCAGGGGCACCATCCAGCCCCAGGGGATCATGGCGGGGAAGTTGAAGGGCACGATGCCGCCGATGACGCCGAGCGGTTTGCGGTACGTGGTGCAGTCGAAGCCGGTGGTCACCTGGAGGGCTCCCGAGCCCTGGATGGCCAGCGGCAGTGAGCAGGCGAGCTCGGTGGGCTCGATGGCCTTGAGGATGTCGCCGCGCGACTCGTTCATGTTCTTGCCGTGCTCGCGGGCGCAGAGCTCGGTGAGCTCGTCGAGGTGTTCGACGAGCACGTCGCGCCAGGTGAACATGTACTGCACGCGCTTTGAGAGGGACTGCCCGGACCAGGACCCGAACGCCTCCTGGGCGCTCGTGATGGCCTCCTCGACCTCCTGCCTGGTGCAGCGGGGGACCTCGGCGATGACCTCGCCGGTCGAGGAGTCGGTCACCGGGATGTAGGTGTCGGTCGTGGACTCGCGCCACTTCCCGTCGACGCAGTACTTCTTGCGTTCGGCCATGGGGATGGCTCCTTTCTCGCGGCCGGGGCGTGCCGGCCTGCGGCTAGCGCAGGCGGTACACGTGGTTGTAATCGGTCGGGTCGTTGTAACGGGAGAACTGCGCGCCCACCCAGCGCCGGACCGGCAGGCCGGCGAGCGCCGCCGGGATATGCCAGTACATGGGCATCTGCCACGGCTCGGGCGCGTGGAAGTGGGCCGTGCCCGAGCAGAAGTGCGTCTCGGGCTCCATGAGCTCGAAGGGGTAGTCCTCGGGCAGGCCGGGCGACTTGGGGTTGAAGGTGGGATAGCTCGCGTCGGCCCCCGCCTCGTGGTACTGGTGCCCCTTCTCCGGTGTCGCCTGGATGTACTTGTAGTTGAACTTGCCCTGGCTCTCGGCGGCGAGCCGCCTCATGAGCTCCTCGTCGGCGGGGCCGCCCTCGAGATCGAGCTCGACGTCGAGGAAGGTGAAGCCCCAGTCGCCCGCGGAGGTGCGGACGTGTCGTCCGTCCTTGGCGAACCGGGGGATGTCGGCGTAGGCCTTCGCGTATCCCATGAGGTCACGCCCGCCCAGGATCGGGTCGGCGTGGTTCTCGTACATGACGAGGACGAGATCGCCGCGCAGGTGGTCGCGGTCGCCGTCGAAGCTCACGGGCACCGAGACGTTGACGAGGTAGTACGTGTTCCCGCTGAAGTTGCCCAGTGTGCCGAACTCGCAGGCCGCGACCGAGAGCACCGGGGCCGCGAGAGTGAAGCCCTTCGGCAGGAAGGCCTCGAGCCTGTCGGGGTCCGTCTCGAACACGACCGTGGCCGCCTCGACGGTGGCCGGCTTGTTGAGCCGGTAGACCCCGTTCTCGTCGGGGTTCTTGGTGCCGGGGGACGGCCCGAAGAAGACCGGCATCTCGTAGACCCGGTCGGGACGGATGATGAGTCCCATGGCGCGCTCCTCAGCCGACCGCGGTGAGGCCGCCATCGGGGTAGATGGTGGAGCCGGTGACGAAGTCGGAGGCGGCGGAGGCCAGGAAGATCGCCGGGCCCTTGCAGTCCGCCGGGTAGCCGATGCGCTGGGCGGGCATCGCCTTGGCGATGTCGTTGCGGGTGGCCTCGTCGTCGGGCAGCAGGCCGACCATCATCGGCGTGTAGGTGATGGTGGGGCCGATGGCGTTGACCTGCACGGCGGGGCCGAGGTCTGAGGCGTAGGCCTTGGTGAGCATCTCGACCGCGCCCTTGGTGGCGCAGTAGCCGACGTTGCCCATCCCGCCGTTGCCCACGGCGCGGATGCCGCGGACCGAGCTCACGTTGATGATCTTGCCGTGGACTTCGTTGTCCTTGAAGTACTTGCCGAAGTGCTTGCAGGTGAGCATGAGCGACTTGACGTTGGCGTCGAACATGGCGTCCCAGTCCTCGACGGGGAACTCGGTGCCGGGGTGCTTGCGGTTGAATCCCTGGGAGTTCACGAGGATGTCGACGGCGCCCATCCGCCCCACCGCGTCGGCGAGGAGGGCCTCGACGTCCTCCTCCTTTGCCGCGTCGCCGGCGTGGATGAGGACGTCGGCCCCGCAGTTGGCCCTGATCTCGCCCTGCGCGCGTTCGAGTGAGGGCTGCTTGCGACTGGAGATCATGACTTGGGCGCCGGCCTCGGCGAGGCCTTCCGCTATCGCCTGGCCGATACCGCCGGCGCCGCCGACGACGACCGCCTTCTTGCCGGTGAGATCGAAGAGATCAGTCATGGTTGGTCCTGCCTTTCTCGTGGTCGTTGGGCCGTGCGTCACGCCTGCTGCGGAGGGAGCAGCACGACGAGCATCTGCGTGGTGATCGGCCCGTTGTTCTGGATGCCTTTCGCGGTGTTGGGGCCGCAGTGGAACGAGTCGCCGGCGTGCAGGGTGGTCTTGGTCCCGTCATCGCACTCGATGTCGATCTCGCCCTCGACGATGTAGTAGATGCTCTCGAGGGGATTGGCGCCGTATTCACAGCCGCCGCCGGGCAGGAAATGAGAGAGCCCCATGATGATCCTGCCGTCGTTGACGTCCTCGGGATTGTGCAGCCGCGTCGGCCGCATGTCGTAGTGCCCCGGGGCCTCGTAGAAAGTGGCCTCATTCTTCCGGACGATCTTGTAACTCATCGCGCCCGCTCCTTTCATCCCCCACCGGCACCAATAGCCCGCGGATGCCGTGACGAGAGCTCGATTCAACTGCGTTTCACCTGGTCAGAGCGTGATGAAAAAGACGCCGACGGTGCGCCTTCACATACCCATCCTCACGCCCGGGGAAAAATCATCAGAAATTCTGCGAAATGCAGTCGACGTACGCCCCGATGCGCTCGCCCTGCCCTTGTTCTGGCACCATTATTGCGACGCCCCGGTATCCGTGTGAAATACTTTGTTCCGATCGTGACGCGCCCGACGATCGATGTCATCGATGGTCCACGGGAGGGCTTTGTTCACACCCCGGACGCCGCTCGCATTCCTGCGCCGTGGATGCCCGGCCGGTGCCGCCGGGGCGAGTGTCCCGGACGGGCCGCACTCGATGGCACGAGTGACCCCGGACCCGGATCGGCAGCGCGCCGTGAAGGACCGCGGTCAACGTCCGTAGTGGTAGCGACAGGCAGCGACGAGGATGCGTTCACCGTCGATCCTGTAGACGAGCCGGTGCTCGTCGGTGATCCGCCGCGACCAGTAGCCGGCGAGGCCGTGCCGCAGTGCCTCGGGCTTGCCGATGCCCTCGTTGCCGTTGCGCGCCACGTCGACGATGAGACGGTTGATGCGCTTGAGCCCCGTGCGGTCCTGGGCCCGCCACCACAGATAGTCGTCCCAGGCGTTCTCGTCCCAGACGAGGAGCACGTTCAGTCCCCGGGGAGGAGCTCGTGCGGGCGCCCGCCACCGGACTCGAGACGTTCCACCGCGTCGAGCAGCCGCCTGGAGTTCTCCGGGGAACGCATCAGACAGGCCGTCTCGCGCAGCGATTCGTAATCGGCGAGCGAGATCATGACGACTGGCTCGTGCCCGGCCCGGGTGATGATGACCTCCTCGCGGTTGTCGGTGACCGCATCAAGCACCTCGGCGTACCGCGCCCGTGATTCGGTGTAGCTGATCGTCTTCATCGCGGCCTCCTGTACGGAAAAGTGTACAGGCATGTCGTCGCGCACGTCGCTCCGCCGCCGGGCCCCTTCGGCGGCTGCACCCCTGTCGCCGTTCTCGCCTCGCCCGCTCACCGCGACCCGAGGGCGACCCGGGTCAGGTCCGGCGTGATCGCCCACGGCCCGGGAGATGAGGGATGGGGCCGCCCGCAGTGGGAGCGCACATGTCCGGCGACCCGCACCGACGGGAATGAGCGGGGGTGCCGCCCCTGGTGGGACGGCACCCCCTGTCAGCGGGATGGGTCAGTTCCTCAGGCGGCCTGCTGGTCGGCCGCCTCGTCGGCCGGTTCGGGCACGTAGGTGGGCCGCAGGCCGGCCCAGACCAGGAAGACCGCGCCGACGACGATGAGGGCGATGCCGCCGATCAGGTTGGCGTTGACGCCACCGGTCTTGTCGAGGGCCTTGTCGGCGAAGAAACCCATGAGGGTGAGGATGACGCCGTAGACGCCCAGCAGGATGCCGATGACGTTGCGAATGTCGAACAGGCCCGCGGTGTGGCGGCGTGTCTGGGTGGATTCACTCATGTCCGACTCCTCCTCAGAAGGCGATGTTGAGAACGATGACCAGGACCAGGGCGATGAGCGCCAGCGGGACGGGCCGCTTCAGCAGGGGCAGCTTGTGCTCGTCCGGGTCACGGAAATGGGACTTGGGCGTCTCGGAGTAGACGAAGCCGACGAGCTCGGAGGACGGCTTCGGCTTGGTGTACAGCGAGACGACGATGCTCACCAGGATGTCCACGACGAAGCCGGTGGAGGCCGCCACGAACGCCGTGCCCTGGCCGGGCAGGGTCACGATGTCGACCAGGCTGAGCAGCCAGACGACGACCGCCGAGAACGTGCCGGCCAGCAGGCCGCTCCAGCCTGCGGCAGGGCTCATGCGCTTCCAGAACATGCCGAGGATGAAGGTGGCGAACAGGGGCGCGTTGAAGAAGCCGAACAGCGTCTGCAGGTAGTCCATGATGTTCGAGAACTGGCCTGCGATGAGGGCGGTGAAGATGGCGATGACGGTCGCGCCCAGGGTGGCCGCGCGGCCGACCTTGACGTAGTAGGCGTCATCGCGGTCCTTGACGACGTAGGTCTGCCACAGGTCGACCGAGACGACCGTGTTGAACGCCGAGATGTTGGCGGCCATCCCGGCCATGAACGCCGCGAGCAGGCCGGTGATGGCCAGGCCCAGCAGGCCGTTGGGCAGCAGATCGCGCATGAGCAGGATGATCGAGTCGTTGTACTTCACGTCGCCCGAGGCACCGCCGGCGACCTCCATGCCCGACTTCACCTGCATGATCTCGGGCACCAGGACGGCGGCGAGCATGCCCGGCAGGATCGTGATGAACGGCACGAACATCTTCGGGAAGGCGCCGACGATCGGGGTCTTGCGGGCCGCGGTGATCGACTCGGAGGCCATGGCGCGCTGCACCTCGACGAAGTTCGTCGTCCAGTAGCCGAAGGAGAGCACGAAGCCGAGGCCGAAGACGATGCCGATGACCGACAGCACCGGGCTGTTGAACCCGGACAGCGCCTGGCCGGGCCAGGAGTGCAGCTGCTGGGAGGCGGTGGCCACCTCGGCGCCGGCGGGGGCGGTGTCGGCGAACTCGGTGATCCTGGCCTTCAGGCCGTTCCAGCCACCGACGCGATGCAGGCCGATGAGGGTCAGCGGCAGCAGCGAGGCGACGATGACGAAGAACTGCAGCACCTCGTTGTAGATCGCCGCGGACAGGCCGCCGAAGCTGATGTAGGCGAAGACGATGACGGCGGCGACGACGAGCGCGACCCACAGCGGCCAGCCGAGCAGGGCGTGGACGATGGAGCCGAGCAGGTACAGGTTGATGCCGGCGATGAGCAGCTGGGCCAGCGCGAACGACAGGGCGTTGACCAGGTGGGCGCCGGTACCGAATCGCTTGCGCATGAACTCCGGCACCGACCGCACCTTGGAGCCGTAGTAGAAGGGCATCATGACGACGCCCAGGAAGAGCATGGCCGGCACTGCGCCGATCCAGAAGTAGTGGACCGTCGGGATGCCGATCTGCGCGCCGTTGGCCGACATGCCCATGATCTCGACCGCACCGAGGTTGGCCGATACGAAGGCCAGGCCCGTCACCCAGGCCGGCAGTGACCGGCCGGACAGGAAGAACCCGATGGTGTCGGATGCCTGCCGGCGGGCCGCCAGTCCGATGCTCAGGACGGCGGCGAAGTAGATCGCGATGATCAGATAGTCCACGAAGTTCGCATGGATGATGGTGTCCATCGTCCCTGATGTCCTCTCTCGCAGGAGACGCCACCCCGAATCCACTCGCCGCGATCCGGGATGTTTACGCCACCATGTAATTTGACGCCAGTCTGCTCGTAGCATTGCCTCTCTGTCAAGGGGTACAGAGAGGCTTGCAAAAAGGAAATGTTTACGTCACCATGTTGTTGTGCGGTCACCCTGACCGCTCGAAGGAGACGCAACGATGACGTACGAGATCTCTTCCTGGCCCGAGGCCGAGGGGGCCGCCAGGGCCACGGCACTGTTCACCGGCGCTTTCGACGCCGCACCGGCAGGGGTGTGGGCCTCACCGGGGCGCGTCAACCTGATCGGGGAGCACCTGGACTACAACGGCGGCTCGTGCGTGCCGATCGCCCTGCCGCACGCCACCTATGTGGCGTTGAGCCCTCGTGAGGACGACCGGGTGCGCATCACCTCGGCCGGCGCCGATCCCGAACTGTGGACCGGCACCCTGGCCGACATCCGCCCCGGCGGCGGGCAACCGACCTGGGTGAGTTACGCACTCGGTGTCGCCTGGGCGCTGGCCCGGGCCGGCCACGAACTGCGCGGCGTCGACGCCGCGGTCGTCTCGTGCGTGCCCACCAGCGCCGGGCTGTCGAGCTCGGCGGCCATCGAGTGCGCCGTCGGTCTCGCCCTGGTCGACACGTTCGACCTGCCCCTCACCCGCCCCGAGCTGGTCCTGGCGTGCCAGCAGGCGGAGAACGACGTGGTGGGCGCGCCCACCGGGACGATGGACCAGTCGGCCTCGCTGCTCGCCGATGAGGGCCGGGCGCTGGCGCTCAACACCCTGGACGGCTCGACCGAGCTCGTCCCCTTCGACCTGACGGCGCACGGCCTGAGCCTGCTGGTCATCGACACTCGCGCCTCGCACGCCCTCGTCGACGGCCAGTACGCGTCCCGCCGCACGACCTGCGAGACCGTCGCCGCCCGCGAGGGTGTACGGCTGCTCGGCGAGGTCACCGACGCCGACGAGCTGCTGGGACGCCTGGACGACCCGGTCGAGTTCAAACGGGTACGCCATGTGATGACCGAGATCGGCCGCGTCGAACGGTTCATCGAGCTGGTCAGAGCCGGGGACTACGACCGGATCGGCCCGCTGCTGGACGCCTCGCACGCCTCACTGCGCGACGACTACGAGGTGAGCTGCCCCGAACTGGACGCGGCCGTCGAGGCCGCCCGCGCCGCCGGGGCGCTCGGCGCGCGGATGACCGGCGGCGGTTTCGGCGGCTCGGCGATCGCGCTGGTGCCCACCGAGCTGCTCGCCCAGGTCGAGCAGGCCGTCGAACAGGCCTACGCCGAGCACGGCTGGGCCGAGCCGCGGTTCATCCCCGCCGTCGCCGCCAAGGCAGGAAGGAAGGTGCGGTGATGAGCGCCCAGGGTCTCGCCCGCGCCGCGGAGCGCATGGCACAGGCCGGCCTCCCCCGGCTCGCCATCGACGTCTTCAGCGACTACTACCACCAGCTGGAGCAGGGCCGCACCGGCCTGATCGGCGAGGACACCATCACCCCGATCACCCGGGTCGACGACCTCGCCGACGCCGAGTTCAGCGCCGAGGAGCAGGCCCGGGCGCTGAGCCGGACCGTCTTCATCAGGCTCAACGGCGGCCTGGGCACCTCCATGGGCATGGACCGCGCGAAATCGCTGCTCCCGGTGCGCGACGGCCTGAGCTTCCTCGACATCATCGTCCGCCAGCTCCAGGCCGTGCGCGCCGGCACCGGGGTGCAGGCGCCGCTGATCCTCATGAACTCGTTCCGTACGAGGGATGACAGCCTCGAGCTGCTGTCCGGCTACCCGCGGCTCAACCCCGACGGCATCCCCGCCGACTTCTGCCAGCACCGCGAGCCGAAGCTGCTCGTCGACTCGCTGGAACCGGTGGACTGGCCGGCCGACCCCGAACTCGAGTGGTGCCCGCCGGGTCACGGCGACATCTACGTCGCACTGCAGACCACCGGCATCCTGGACGCGCTCATCGCCGGCGGCTACCGCTACGCGAACACGGCGAACGCCGACAACCTGGGGGCCGCCCCCGACGGGCGGCTCGCCGCATGGTTCGCCGCCTCCGGCGCGCCCTACTCCCCCGAGGTCTGCCTGCGCACCCCGGCTGACCGCAAGGGCGGCCACCTGGCCATCCGCACGAGTGACGGCCGCATGATCCTGCGCGACACGGCGCAGACCCCCGAGGCCGACATGCGCTGGTTCACCGACGAGCACCGCCACCGCTTCTTCCACACGAACAACCTGTGGTTCGACCTGGTCGCCCTGCGGGACGCCCTGGCGGCGCGCGGCGGCCTGCCCGGGCTGCCGCTCATCCGCAACCGCAAGCACGTCGACCCGTCGGACCCGGCCTCCCCCGAGGTCTTCCAGATCGAGTCGGCGCTCGGCGCGATCGTCGAGGTCTTCGACGGGGCCCGCCCGGTGCTCGTGCCCCGTGAGCGCTTCCTGCCGGTCAAGACGACCGACGATCTGGCCCTGGTGCGCTCGGACGTCTACGAGCTGGGCGCCGACTACCGGCTGCGCAGGAGGACCGAGAGCACCCCGCTGGTGCGTCTCGACCCGCAGCACTACAAGCTGATCGCCGATTTCGAGGCCCGCTTCCCCTCCGGGGTGCCGTCGCTGCGGGAGGCCACGAGCCTGACGGTGCAGGGCGACTGGACCTTCGGGGCCGGTGTCGTCGCACGCGGCGACGTCGTGCTCGGCCCGACGACCCGCCCCATGCGGGTCGAGGACGGGGCACGGCTGTGAGCAGCGAGCTGATCCTCACCCGCGGGCACCAGCAGGCGGTCGTGGCCGGCCGGGGCGGCGCTCTGCGCGCCTACCGGGTGGCCGGACGCGACGTCATCGTCCCCCTCGGCCCCGGCCTGCCGAACTCGGGACTGCACGGCGCCGTCCTGGCCCCCTGGCCGAACCGCCTGGACGGCGGCCGCTACGTCTTCGACGGCGTGCAGCACCGGGTCCCGGTCAACGAGCCGGCGCGCGACAACGCCAACCATGGCTTCGTCCACGACATGGACTGGCACCTGACCCGGGCCGGGGAGGACACGGCGACGGCGACGGTCCTGCTCGAGACGCCCCCCGGCTACCCGTTCACGATCGAGCTGGCCGTCCGCTACGCGCTCGCCGAGGACGGCCTGACGGCCACGACGACCGTCACCAACCGGGGCGGCACACACGCCCCGTTCGGCATCGGTTTCCACCCGTGGCTGTCGCCCGGGGACGCCGGCGTCGACGACTGCGAGCTGAGCATCGACGCGTCCGGCTGGATCGAGACCGACGAGCGGCTGCTGCCGGTGGTCGCCCGACCGGTTCCCGCCGAACTGGACTTCACGAGGCCCCGACCCGTGGGCACCGTGGTGATGGACGACGGTTTCACCGGCGCCACCCGCGACGAGGACGGCCGTTCCTGGGTGCGCCTGGCCTCGCCGGACGGGTACGCCGCGGCCATCTGGTCACGGGCCCCGCTGGACTTCTGGCAGGTCACCACCGGGGACTTCCCCGATCTGGGGCCGCTGCGGCGTGCCGGTGTCGCCGCCGAACCCATGTCGTGCCCGGCCAACGCCCTGGCCAGCGGCGATCACCTGATCCGACTCCGCCCGGGACAGGAACTGGCCTTATCGTGGGGACTGTGCCTGAACCGGATCGCATGAGCGCGCGGCGCCCCAGGGCGTCGATGCGGGACGTCGCGCGGCTGGCCGGCGTCTCGGCGCAGACGGTCTCGCGCGTCGCGCGCGGTGAGGACACGGTTCGTCCCGCCACGACCGAGAAGGTCCGTGCGGCGATGCGCCAGCTCGGCTATGCGCCGAACCGCGCCGCGCAGGCGCTGCGCAGCGGCGCCTTCAACACCGTCGGCGTGATCGGCCACCGGCTCGCCCGGACCGGCGAGGCCCACATCACCGATGCCGTGACCGCGGCGCTGCGCACCGAGGGTTTCGGCGCCATGTTCGTGGACGCCCCGTCCAACAGCGTCGAGGACTTCATCGAGGCGCTCAACGCCCTGTCGCAGTCGGTGGACGGGGTCATCGTACTGAGCCTCGAGACGCCGAACGCCTCGACGGTGAGCCTGCCCGACGGCATCCCCCTCGTCGTGGGCGACTTCCGCTACACCGACCGGTACACGGCCGTCGGCGCGGACCAGGCGACCGGCACCCGCGACGCGGTGCGCCACCTGCTCGATCTCGGGCACGAGACCGTGCACCACATCGCCGGCCCGGCCACCTCGGTGCAGGCCAAGGCCCGCGAGGAGGCGTGGATCGCGGCCCTGTGGGAGCACGGGCGCGCCGTGCCGCCGCTGGCGCGGGGCGACTGGTCGCCCCGGTCCGGCTACGAGGCCGGTCTGCGGCTGCTCGAGGATCCCGGTGTGACGGCCGTCTTCAGCGCCAACGACGAGATGGCCCTCGGCCTCATCAGGGCCTGCCACGAGACGGGCCGGCGCATCCCCGAGGACGTCTCGATCGTCGGTTTCGACGACATCATGGCCGAGTGGATGTGGCCGCCGCTGACCACCGTCGCCCAGGACTTCACGACGATCGGCACCGAGCTCGTGGCCGCCCTGCTGCCCCAGTTGCGGGGCGAGTCCGATGAACCCCGCGGGGTCCTGGTGCCCGCTCCCCTCGTCGTCCGGCGCAGCACGACGGTGCCGCACGGCACCTGACCGCGCGGCACCGCCGGACGGGGTGGGTAGTTCAGTCGCGTCTGCGCCGCCTGGTCACCAGGGATGCGGCGGTGCCGACGGCGACCATGGCCGCACCGACGAAGGACATGATGGTGCCGCCGGTGCGCGGCAGACCCCAGGGACGACTGGCGGGCTCCTCCGAGCCGGGCTTCGGGGCCTCCGCGTCGTCCCCGGCAGGATCGGCGGGCAGGGCCTCATCGGTCCCGGCGGGCTCGGTGGCCTGGGTCGAGCTGGGCTCGGCGGTCGGCGCCGGCCCGGGTACGGCGGACGTCGTCTCCGAGGACGGCTCCTGGCCGGTGCCCGCCGACTCGTCGGGGGACGTCTCCTCCGTGGTGACGGCGTAGGGGCGGGCGACGAACGAGAGATCGTCCCGCAGCGAGGCCGAGAAGTCCTCCTCGACCACCCCGGCGCCCGATTCGGGGCCGTAGGAGTGAATGATCCGGCCGTCCCCGACGTAGAGGGCCACATGGTAGATGTTCGCGAACTGGTTCGGTTCGGTGCTCGGTGTGGGGCTGCTGTCACCGCTGACGGACTGCTGGGAGAAGAACAGGACGTCGCCCGGCTGGTACTGGCTAGAGCCGTCGTCCAGCCAGGTCCGGCCATGAGCGTGGAACCAGCGGGCGAGGTTGGCGGCGCCCGACAGCTCGCCGCTCTGCGCGGCAGAACCGAAGTCGACGCCCTCGCCCACCCGGGTGTTCTCGTCCGCGACGTAGGTGGTGTGCTCGTAGTCCCAGCCCATGAGGACCATGTTGACGAACGAGGAACAGGTCACGGCGTAGGGCTTCGTGTCGGTGGCGTGGATGACCTTCCCGGACAGCGGGGTGATCCGCGAGCTGTCCCAGATCAGGTCGGTTCCGGCTGCCGCGAAGCTCTGCGCGCGGGCGAGTTCCTGCTCGACGGCCGAGTCGTCGGCCGGAGCGTCGGGCTGCTCGTCCAGGCCCTGGGGCACGGCCCAGCTGCCGTCGGCGAGAGGCACCGCGATGTCCCCGTAGGCGCCCTGCGGCTGGGCGGCGGCGACCGTGTAGGTCATGGCGCCGCCGTCACCGGCTTCGGCGTAGCCGGCGGTTCGCACGGTGCCGCTCAGACCGCTCGCCTCGCTCATCTCCTCAACGGTCTGGAACTGCCTGACATCGTCCCCGCTGGAAGGGTTCGCGTAGGCGGTGCCCGGGATGAGCAGCGCGATCGCGCTGATCAGTACGGCGGGTATGGCACGCTTCTTCACAGGTGCTGCTCCTCGGTTGGGGGTTCTACTGGGGGTGAACCTGACTAGGTTCGCACAGAATCGGACCGGATGCCGAATCTGGAAGCCACCGAGAAATCCCTGAGATTCGCGGTGGCTCCTGCCGCCGCGGACGGCGCGTGGCTGCCCGGCACACCGTGAACCTGGGGCTGACCAGGGAGATCGCCGAGAGCAGTGCGAGATGGCCGCTCGTGGCGCGCGGGTCGTTCTCGGGTGGGATCGGACCCGGAGTACGTGGCGGGGCCGACGATGGAGCCAACTGCGGGAATCGAACCCGCGACCTACGCTTTACGAGAGCGTCGCTCTACCGACTGAGCTAAGTTGGCATGCCGCCCGCGAGGGACGGCGCGTTCACTATACCGGGCGAATCGGGCTGGGACGAATCGGCTGGCCGGAGCATCGGGCGGGACGGGCCGGTGCGCTGCTCAGCGGCGGGCCGGGAGAACGGGCCGGCGCGGATGAGGGCGGGCGCCCGTCCAAAGCACCCGCCCTCGATGGTGCCGGCCTTGAGTGGATGGATGAGTGGTCACCGGCACCTGTTGAGCCGCTCCGTGGCTCAAGTCTCTGCGCGCGGACAGCTCCGCGGTGTCCCGCGGGTCTGTCCGCACCGCCGGGGCCGCGCAGGGGGCCGTGCGGCGAACCGGCTCAATAAGCCTAGGCTGGGATGCCCGCCCGCGCCGAGGGCGGCAGGAGCCGTGACCCTCTCACTCGGCCGGTTCCGTCCTGCGCCGTTCCGGGCGTGCGGCCAGGGGGTTCAGTCGGTGCAGACCAGGCCGTCCCGGGGCACCGTGCCGTCGTTGAGGAAGGCGGTGACGGCGCCGTCGAGGCAGCTGCTGCCCCGGCCGAAGGCGCCGTGCCCTTCGCTCTCCCGGCTGACGAGCACCGTGGTGGGCATCTGCTGACGCATCCAGTGCGCGTACTCGTGGGGCGTGGCCGAGTCGCCCGTGTTCGAGACGATGAGGATCGTCGGGGCCCGCGCGGCGGTGATCTTGATCTGGGGCGCCGGCCGGGCCGCCCAGGTGGGGCAGCTCAGCTCCAGGCCCAGGGCCCGACCGAGCACGGGGGTGCTGGCGAAGTCGTCGCTGCGCCAGTCGCTGATGGCCTGCTGCACACCGTCGTCGGTGGCGTCCGCGCAGCCGATGGCCGGGAACGAGTAGGTGAGCTGCGCATAGCCCTCGTCGCTGCGCCCGGTCATCGCGTCGGCGACCCGGAGCAGGTACGCGCCGGACCCGGACCTGGCCAGCATGATGGCCTGACTGAGGTCGGTGTAGGCGCTGGAGTCCTGGTAGAGGAACAGCAGGATGCCGTTGACGGCCAGGCTCTGGGTGAGTTCGCGCTCACCCACGGCCAGTGGCTGGGAGTCGAGGCCGTCGAGGAAGGACGAGATCGTTCCGAGCACCTCCGACCGGCTGTCGCCGAGCCGGCAGGCGGTGTCGTCGCCGCACCACTGCGCGAAGGCGCCGAGGGCCTGCTCGAAGCCGTCGGCCTGCCGGACACTGTCCCGGTCGGTGACGTTGACGGCCGAGTCGAGCACCATGCGGCCGACGTGCTCCGGGTAGAGCTCGGCGTAGACGGCGCCCAGCCAGGTGCCGTAGCTGACGCCGTACCAGTTGAGCTCGTCCTGGCCGAGCAGCGCCCGGACGAGGTCCATGTCGTGGGCGGTGTCGATCGAGCTGATGTGGTCGAGCAGCGCCCCGGAGTTCCGGCGGCACTGGGCGGCGAAGTCACGGGCCGCAGCGACGAGGGCGTCGGTCTCCGACTGGTCGTCGGGCGACCAGTCGGAGACCTTGAAAGCATCGGTCTGCTCCAGGTCGCCGCAGACGACCGGCGTGGACTCGCCCGAACCGCGCGGGTCGACACCGACGATGTTGTAGTCCTCGAGTCCGGTGGTCTCGACGTAGGTGACGAAGTCCTGGGCGCTGGCGCCGGGGCCGCCGGGGTTGATGAACAGGTACTGGTCGGACTCGCCGCCGGCGGCCGGGCGCATGCGCAGGGCTAGGGTGATCGCCTGCCCGTCGGGATCGCGCCAGTCGAGGGGGGCGATGACGGTGGCGCACCGGTCATCGGCCGCCTCCCGCTGCTCGTCCGCGTCGGCGTCCTCGAGCGGGGCGCACTCGCCCCAGTCGATCCGCTGGTCCGCGTAGCGTTGCAGGCCCCGGCCGCTGGGGGCGTCGGTGAAGCCCGGCACGTCCGGCTGGACAACGTCGATCCGTTGCCGGTCCGGGGCCGTCCCCAGCCCCTCCCAGGTGGCCGAGGGCGTGGGCAGCTGCCGGCTGTCGCCCGGGGAGGGCGTCGGCGACGGGGACCGGGGCGACGGGCTGCCGCCGCAGCCGGCCAGCAGCAGAGCACAGGCCAGGACGATCGAGCAGAGGCGGGGGCGGGAAGCACCCATCATCCCTCCTGAACGTCGTGGCGCTGGATCCGTCGGCGCGCCGGGCCCCGGCGGGCAGCGGCGTCCCGGGGCCGGACCGGGCAGACCGTCCCGAGCGGGCAGCTGCGGCGCTCACCACCGGCGCCCGCCACGACGACCGCGTCGAGCGGCACCTGATAGCCCACGACACGTCCCTGCCCTCCTGGCGTGGTCACAGCCGAGTCGAGACGCGGGGCGCGGGCATGGAAGTCCTCGTAGACGTCCTGCTCGTAGTGCAGGCAGCAGGCCGGCCTGCCGCAGACGCCGATGCACTGGGTGCCGTTCGCCGCGAGGTCCTGGGTCCGGGCCAGGCGCAGCGAGACGGGGTCGAGCGTACGCAGGTGACTGGCGCAGCACAGGGGACGCCCGCACATGCCGACACCGCCGAGCAGCCGCGTCGCGTCACGATCGCCCACCTGACGCAGGTCGATGCGGGTGCGCAGCACTCGGACCAGGTCGCCGAGCAGCGCCCGGAAGTCGACCCGGTCGGGCGCCTGGTAGTAGAGGACGGTGAGCCGATTGCCCTCGCCGTCATCGTCCATGTAGTCGGTGGCGAGCAGCTTCATGTCCAGCCCGTGCCGCTCGATGAGAGCCCGCGCGACCTCCGCGGCGCGGGCACGGCGCCGCTGATGCTCCTCGTCACGGGCCAGATCGGCTTCCGTGGCGGGGCCCGCGCAGGTGGGCACGCCCGCACCGAGGTCCGCTTGCCCGCACCAGACGACGGTGGCCACCTCGAGGCCCCCCGCTGTGGGGTAGAGGACCTTGTCGCCGGGCGCACAGTCCTGCCCGGCGGCAGCCAGGAAGTGCAGCTGCCCGTACGGCTCGAAACTCACGGCCAGGGCCTTTGTCATGCCTGCACGATACAGCGGGCCACCGTAGGCCCCGTGCCGCTGCGGCCGCGCGCGCGGCACGACGGTTCAGGGCGGGCACGAGAAAACCCGCCCGGCACGCCATGGGCCGGGCGGGATGGTCGGGACGGACGGCTCAGACCTTGGCCCTGGCCCGGGCCTTCTTCCTGGCGCGGGAACGCCGCAGGCCGCCGTCGATCGACCAGCCGCCGGCGCCGAGGAACAGGAAGCACAGGCCGATGCCGGCCAGCAGGAACTCGATGTCGCCGGAGAAACCGGCCTGGCCGGCGACGAACGGGTTGAACCTGCCCCAGCGGAAGAACGCCAGGGTGGCCCCGGTCAGCGCGACGAGCAGGGCGGCGGCGATGCGGGTGCCCAATCCGAACAGGAGCATCACTGCGATGGCCAGGCCGAGGACGCCGACCCCCATCGAGACCATGTCGGCCTGCGGTACGCCGATGCCCTGCAGGGCCTTGATGACCGGACCGGACTCGGTGACGATCTGGAAGCCGAGGGCGCCGACGGTGGCAGCGGCGACGACGCGCAGGAAGAGCAGCCCCAATGAGCCGGCGAACTTGTCGGTGGTGCGCTTGGCCGGGGGCTTGGCGGTGGCGGTGGCCGCGGCAGCGGGTGCCGCGGCAGGTGCGACGGTGCCGAGGCGACGATCACGCTCGGCCTTCTGGCGGGCCCGGGCGGCGGCCTCGGCCTGCTGGGCGCGAACCTCGGCCTCGCGGGCGGCGCGTTCGGATGCCTCGGAGGCCGCCTTGCCGGTCTCCTCCGTGGCGGCCTCGTCGCCGCCGGTCTCGGCCTGGCCCGGCGCGTCGTCCTCCTCGGCGGCGGGCAGGTCCAGGGAGACGGTCCTGTCGGCGGCGGGCAGATCCAAGGAGACCGTCCTGTCGACGGTCGGGGGCGCGAGAAGAGCGGTCTGCTCCGCCTCGTCCTCCTCGGGAAGCCCAAGGACCTGCGTGGCATCGGCCTCCTCGGCGGGCTGGGGCTCGTCGGCGACGATCTCGTCGAGTTCGTCCAGCGCGGCGGTCTCCTCGTCCTCGGCGGCGCGAGCCGCCCCGCGCGGCTCGCCGAAGCCACCAGCGACGGCCGCGTTCGCCTCGTGCGTGGCGCCGACGCTCTGGTGAGGCTGATCGGTGGGCGTGCTCACGCTGTCATACAGACCCTCGTTCTGGTCACTCACGGGCTTGGTCCTCTCGCTGCTGATGCGCTGCACCCGCCAGGCACATGGATGCATGATCAATCTTCGCGGAGGCCCCGGTGAACGTACCGGTTCAACACGCCCGACAGGCTGATTCATCCATGGGAGAGCAAGGCCGTTCAGCGTCCGGGGGCGCTGAGCTGAACGAGCATCGCCTCCACGGCGAGGACCTCGGCGACGTTGTGCATGAGGGCCTCGCGGCAGGCCAGGATCGCGTCGATGCAGGCCAGCGTGCGCTCGGGTGTCGAGGCGGCGGCAGCGGCCCGGACCTCGTCGCGCATGTCGATGTTGATGAGGCCGGGGAGCTGCTCGCCCGCACCGGCCGCCGCCGCACCGCCGGAGTCGACGGCGCCGGTCTGCACCGCCAGGACGTCGCGGTACCACGTGGTGAGTTCGGTGAGGCTGCGGTCGAGGGCGTCGCGGCGCAGGCGCTTGGCGCGCGCCGTCTGCTGGTCGGTGAGCGACTTGAGGGCCGCTGCGGCGTTCCGCGGGCGGGCGCCCTTGGTGCCGTAGCCGAGAGCATCCTGGAATTCCTTCTTCTCGCGCTCATCGAGGGCGTCGGTGACCTTCTTGGCCTCGTCGGCGGCGGTGTCGACGAGTTCGGCGGCGATCGACAGGGCGGCGGTGAGATCGGTCAGGCGCGAGGGCACCTTCAGGACCGCCCGGCGGGCGGCACGGGCCTCCTCGCTGCGGGCGAGCGCCTTGGCGCGGCCGATGTGGCCCTGGGCGGCGCGAGCGGCGTACTCGGCCATGGCCGGATCGACACCATCGCGGCCGATGAGCAGACGCACGACGTCGGCGTCGGCGGGCGTGCGCATGCCCACCTGGCGGCAGCGCGAGCGGATGGTGACGATGACGTCGTCGGCGGTGGGCGCGCACAGGATCCAGACCGTCCGGGCCGGGGGCTCCTCGATGCTCTTGAGGAGCGCGTCGGCGCCCTGGACGGTGATGCGGTCGGCGTCCTCGACGACGATGACCTGGTAGCGCCCCATCGTGGGGCTCATGGCGCCCTTGCGGACGAGATCGCGCACCTCGTCGACGCCGATGGACAGCTTCTCGGTGCGCACGAGGGTCACGTCCGGGTGGGCGCCCGACAGGGCCGAGCGGCACTCGCGGCAGCTGCCGCAGCCGCCGTCGGGACACTGCAGCGCGGCCGCGAAGGCGCGGGCGGCATTGGAGCGGCCCGAGCCGGGCGGCCCGGTGACGAGCCAGGCATGGGTCATGGCGTGCAGGCCGCCGGCGACGGCCCGGCGCAGGATGGTGACGGCTTCGGACTGGCCGACCAGGTCGGCCCAGACCCCGGTGAGCGGGCCGGACTGGGGCTCGGGCGCAGCAGGGGCCGCTGGCTGCCCCGATGGTGACTGCGTCATGGCCCTCCCCTGAAGTGTCCGTTGTGCCGTCACGTCGCGTTGGACGTCACCATCCATACTGCCAGCAGGCACCGGCGATTCCTGGTTCTTCCCGTGCCCGAGCGCACCGACACGGCACGGGCGGTGGATCTCACGTGATCGTCCTCGACACGAACGTCGTCTCGGAAACTCTCCGCCCCCACCCGAACGCGAGGATCGTCGCATGGCTGGAAGGACTCACAGACGACGTCGCCATCACCACCATCACACTCGCCGAGCTGCTCGCCGACGTGTGAAGACTTCCCGCCGTCCGACGACGGACAGCGTTGACCGCGATGATCGAGGAAGTGCTCGAGCCGCACCGCGGGACCCGCGCCATCGTGCCATTCGACGAGCCCGCAGCCGAGCAGTACGCCGAGGTCCTTGCCGCCGGTGAGCGCGCGGGATCACCGATCCACACCGCGGACGCCCAGATCGCAGCGATCTGCCGGGTGCACCGGGCGATCTGCGCCACCCGTCACACGGAGGACTTCGCCGACACCGGGATAGACCTCGTCAACCCCTGGCCGCCATGACCGGTTGGCGTCACCGATGATCTCCGTCGTGTCGCTCCGTCGCCGTCCGGCGTCGATCGAATCGGCGGCCTTCGACCCTGCCAGGCGATCGGATGTCCCGGATCGTCAGGGCCGCGCACACGGTCATGGCGACTGCTGCGATGAGGGAGACGATGTTCGCCCCATGATCCAGCCCGCGGGCCACGGCCCAGATGGCCTGCAGCACCGCGATGACCAGCACTGCCGAAGAACCCGCCAGGGCGAGCCTCGGGCTCGTGGCCGAACTCCCCATCACACCTCCACTTCCAACCGTTTCTGCGCGGTAACAAGGCATGACGACACGGCGTCAAGGGCGATCGACCCTGCCGGGTGCCCCATTCCGGCTCACCGGCCCCGGCCCTGATGAGCTCGGGGAGGAGGCTGCCGTCGCCCTGGCGACCCTGCGGGAGTGCCAGATGTTGAACGCCAGCGAGACGAGGCAGCAGCCGAAGAGCACGCTCTCGGTGAGGACGAGCGCCGAGGGGTTCGAGCGGAGAACGATCATGCAGACCAGGGCGACACCACTGACCCCGACGAGGTCGACCCTCGCCAGATGCAGGGCCGCCTCGTACCCGGCCTGGCGCGCGTCCCGCGAGTCCGGGCCCGCCGTGCCGGACCGCCCGGTGGAGCCGGCCGCCGGGCGGCTCCTGCGGTAGAAGATCGTCGTGGCCACCACCGGCACCACGACGTCGGCGGCGAACATCACCCATGCGATGACTGGGATTCCTGACATGACATCACTTCCCTGGATTCTCGAACTTTCCTGTCCCCTTGCGCCCCCTGGGCCGGACCGCCGTGATCGCGGCGAGAAAAATGGCGAACCGGTCAACCTCGCCGGAGGCGATGATTCCCCAGGCGGCCATGAAGATGACCCGCCTCGTCGCCACGATCCCACCCCGCCCGCAGCGAGTATCCGGCGGTTCAGAAGACGAACATCTGCCTGCTCCATCTCGTCATTCGGCACGGTGACCCGGCTCATCAGAGCCTTGGAGCAGCCCAGCCCGCTGATCTCCCAAAACGTGGATCACTGGTGAACAGACCGGAGCGGTCCGTCCTGTTGAGCGTCAACCATGGCCCTCGCCACCTTGCAGGCATGCCGGGCATTGAGCCCGAGCGGAATGAGATAGCCACCGAAGAGAATGCTCTCGGCGAGCACCAGATGCCACGACCGAAGAACGAGCAGGCAGACCACCGCGGTCCCGCAGAAACCGATGAGGATGAACTTCTCCCATCGCAGGGCGGCCCGGTGCGCAGCCCGCCACACCTCCGGGGAACTCGCCACCACCCTGATCCTAATACCAGCCCACCGATTGGGCTTGGCGTTGGGGCGGCTCTGGGCACAATAAGTCACAAAGCCAGCCATTGGAAGAGTAATGGCCCCCACAAACATTATCCATCCAGTAGTCGTGATGCCAGTCATCGCATCACCACCCTTCATTCCTGTCAATTCCTACATGACCTGCCCGCCGCGTCCAGCGACCCGACCGCCTCGGCCGCCTTGACGGCGTGCCACGTGTTCAGTGCGAGCGAGACGAGGCAGCAGGCGTAGAGAACACACTCGGCCAAGACGAGCCACCGCGCCCGAAGAAGGAGCAGGCAGATCAGGGCGGCACCGCAGACACCGATGAGATCGAATCTCGACCACCGGAAGGCTGCCCGGTGCGCAACCCGCCACGCAGCTGGGGATCTCATCGTCGCCGCGACACGAATACCGGCCCAGTGAGTGGGTTTGGCCTTCGGGCGGCTTTGAACCAAGCTTGTCACAGCGACTGACACCGGTGTCACGATGTTGAGCCCGAACATCACCCAAGCTGTAACGGATACTCCAGTCATCTTGTTGCTCCTCGCATCCTTCAGCCCGTGTCTGGTCATACGGCGTACCAGCCGGAATGCACCCGAGGGTGCTCAGCACGGGCATCAAGGACGTTGACGGACCCGGGTGATTCCCCGATGCTCGTCATGAAGAAGAAGATCACCTTGCGAGCCCCCATATCCGCGTAACCTTGAGCAACCTGGCGAGCCCGCTCCTCGAGAGAGGGCTGCGTGACCGCCGAACCCTCGAAACCGAGTGATGCGGCGGCAATGGCCCTGTTCCAGCCACTGTCAGCCCCCCGTATCCTGCTCGGCCGTCGGGGTGAGCCCAATCCGTAGATGGAGTCGTCGTGCGCTGGCTTGCAGCGTGTCCAGCGCGAGCGGGGACTCATCGCCGGCCGCAGCGACCCCGAGGGTACGAGCGACGCCCGGAGCAGAAGCACCTGTTCATTTCAAAAAGACACCCGACCAAGCACCCATGTCAAGGCAGTGAAATGATTTCGCGAGGCCTCTTCCGGTGCACGAGCGTGTCCTTCAGGGGGATCCCGGGGAAACAAGACATGTCCCCTGAAGGGAAACCTGAATACCAAGTTCACTCAGGATAGGCACACCTTTATTCTTGAATCTTGACATGACCTGATGTGGCGGGATCATCGACCGCACACCTGTGGGGAATACCGGTTGCGAACGTCCTGCCCGCCCGGACGATGGGGCGGCCCCTTGATCATGGGCCGGCTTGGTGGCGCCGGGGCGGGTCAAGTCGGATGCCACACCGGTGCCGGCGGGACCGGATCAGCCTGTCACGCGGCATCGCCAGCCGATCCCCGGGGCATCTCTCAGATCCGCGGCGACGGCGACGAGGATCATGCGTACTGCCGTGGCAGCGGAGGCAACGAGGAAACGGGCCTCACCCCGGGCCGCCGGGCGAGCAGTCGTCGCGGCTCCGCGGGCGGTCAGCCCCGAAGGCCGTCGACGCCGAGCTCGACGAGGCGCTGCCTGATCCGCCTCGCCAGCTGCTCGCGGCCGGTGCGGGCCGGCAGCACGAGATAGCGTTCGGGGGCCTTGGCGGCCAGGTCGAGGAAACCCTGGCGCACACGCCGGTGGAAGCCGTCGCCGGCCTGCTCCAGACGGTCCCTGCCCCGCTTGACGCCGACGGCCCGCGCCGGGTCCATGTCGAGCAGGACGGTCAGGTCGGGGACGAGCCCGCCCGTGGCCCACGCCCCGATGGCGGCGACGTCGTCGACGTCGAGGACGCGACCGGCCCCCTGGTAGGCGAGCATCGAGTCCATGTAGCGGTCGCACAGCACCACCGCCCCCCGGTCGAGGGCCGGGCGCACCACCTGGTGCAGGTGCTGGGCCTTGTCGGCCGCGTACAGCAGGGCCTCGGCGCGCGGCGCGACATCACCGGTGGCGGGGTCGAGCAGCAGCGCGCGCAGCGCCTCCCCGAGCCTGGTGTCGCCGGGTTCGCGGGTGACGATGTGCTCGACGCCGGCCTCGTGCAGGGCACGCGCGGCGAGCTGCACCTGCGTCGACTTGCCGACCCCGTCGCCCCCCTCGAAGACGACGAACCAGCCCGGGTGGGGGCGCGCGGGTGCGGTCATGGCTAGCCCTGACGCCCGAGCTCGGTGATGGCCTCCATGACCCGGGACGGGCTGGGCAGCGGCGTCTTGGTCACGCCGGACGCCTGCGGCAGGTCCTCACGCAGACCGGGCCAGTCCTCGCCGAAGGCGGCGCGGGCGGCCGCGGCCCTGGCGCCGGCGCGCTCGTCGGCACGGCCGACCTGGTAGGCCTGCTCCGGGGTGAGCTCGGCGATCGGCCGGCGGGGATGTCCGGGACCCTGCGCCTCGGCGAGGGCGGCGGCGACACGGCCGAGCAGCTTGGCCGTGCGCTTGGCCCTGGGAACCGCGGGCCGGGCGATGCGGGCGAGGTCGAGGGCGCGTTCGGCGCCGACCAGTGCCCGGGCCCAGGCCGCGTCGTCACCGGGGTGCTCGATCGCGGAGTCCGCGTCGACGCGCACCGCGGCGATCTCGGTGAGCAGTTGGGCGCCGAGGGCCTCGGCGGCCTCCTCCGCAGCGTTCTCGTCGACCCGCGGGATGCGGGCGGCCAGGTCGAGGGCGTCGAGCAGCTGGTCGTACTCGGCCCGCCCGATGATGGTGGCGGGCTCAGCCCCTTGGAGGGCGTCGAGGCGGCCGAGCTGGTCGGCGCGCCAGGACTCGTCGACGATACCGCGCAGGGCGCCCAGCTCGCCGCGGAACTCGTCGAGCCGCTCGGCCAGAAGAGCAGGGTCGGTGGCCTCGCCGCTCCGCAGCGTGAGATCGGCGGCGAGGATCGACCGGTGGCGGCGGGCCAGCAGCCAGGACAGGAAGCCTGCCGTCGTCTGGTCCGCGGGTTTCTTACCGGCATGGACCGGTTCGGGGACCACCTCGCCGACCCGGGTGAACAGGTCCCGGAAGCCGTCGACGCGGACCGCGCCGATCTGGGCCATCTGCTCGGCGATGAAGGCCCGCTGGTGGGAATTGAGGCGGGACACGTCGAAGGTGGACTCCCGGAAGCGGCCGGTGGCGATGCCGCCGCGCCTCATGGTGATGCGGTCATCGGTGAGCACGGCCAGGATCTCGCCGGACTCGTCGAGCATGCCGTAGCGGGAGCGCACCCGCGTGCAGCTGACGACGGGGCTGAGGATCGCCCCGCGGCGGAAGGGCGCGAGCAGTTCGTCGACCTCATCGGGCAGCTCCGCGTCGGTGTCGCTGGCGATCGGTTCGGTGTGCTCGCCAGGCAGCCAGGGCTCCCACGAGGGAGCCCAGACGAACCACTCCCCGAGCTCGCCGACGGCCCGCTGGGCGAGCATGACGCCCGAGTGCAGCAGGCGCTCGGTGGGGGTGTCCAGGACGGTCACCGTCACCTGGCCGGCCGCACCGTTGTCGAGCAGGACGACGCGGTCGATGGCCAGCGCCGTGCTGGTGAGCTCGGGTGCGTGCACGTGCCAGGGCGTCTCGAAGAACCAGTTCCTGCTCTGCTGTGCGCTCATGCCCGCTCCTCGGATCGGTGGTCGGCCCGGTGCCGTCGTGTCGTGCCCTCTTCTCGGTCCTTGATCGCGCCCGGCGGCCGGGTCATTCGGTGGTGTTCGCGGCAGAAGCCGGCTTCGAGGCGGCCCTCGCCCCCGAGGCCGGTTTCGCGCCCGACGACTTCTTGGTGGTGGTCTTCCCCGCACCGGTCTTCTTCGTCGTGGTCTTCCTCGCCGACGACGTGCGCGTGGTGCGGCGTCTGGGGGCCGGGCCCTTGGCTCGTTTCTCGGCGAGCAGCTCAGCCGCGCGCTCCAGGGTCATGGCCTCGACGGAGTCCGTCCTGCGCAGGGTCGCGTTGGTCTCGCCGTCGGTGACGTAGGGGCCGAACCTGCCGTCCTTGACGACGATCGGCTTGCCGTTGGCCGGGTCCTCGCCGAGCTCCTTCAGCGGTGCCGTGGAGGAACGGCCCCGGCGCTTGGGCTGGGCGAAGAGCTCGTTGGCCTCCTCCAGGGTCGTGGTGAAGATGGCCTCCTCACTGGGCAGCGAGCGTGTGTCGCTGCCCTTCTTGAGATACGGGCCGTAGCGGCCGTTCTGGGCGGTGATGACGTCGTCGCCCTCGCCACCGATGACGCGCGGCAGGCTGAGCAGCCGGAGGGCGTCCTCCAGGGTGACGGTGGCCGGATCCATCGAGCGGAAGAGGCTGGCCGTGCGGGGCTTGGCCTTCTTGCCGCCCCTGGCCGGTTCCTCGTCCTCCGGCAGGACCTCCGTGACGTACGGCCCGTAGCGCCCGCTCCGCACCGCGATCGCCAGGTGGGTCTCGGGGTCGAGACCCAGTTCCCGGTCACCGCTGCTGGTCCTGGCCAGCAGCTCGCGGGCGGTCTCGACGGTCAGTTCGTCGGGGGCCATGTCCTCGGGCACGTTGGCCCGGTGCGAGTCCTCGTCCTCGACGTAGGTGCCGTAGCGTCCGACACGGACGTCGATGCCGGAGTCGAGGTCACCGATGTGGAAGGTCGACAGGGCCCGCGCGTCGATGTCGCCCAGCGCGGTGGTCAGCTCGTGCAGGCCCTCCCGGACCGTCTGCCCCGAGGTCTGGGACTGCTCGCCCCGCGGCCCGAAGTAGAAGTCGCGCAGGACCTCGAGTCGGTCTGCCTGGCCCTTTGCGATCGAGTCGAGCTGCTCCTCCAGGTCGGCGGTGAAGTCGTAGTCGACGAGCGCGGTGAAGTGCTCCTCGAGCAGGCGGGTCACGGCGAACGCCAGCCAGGTCGGCACGAGCGCGGTGCCCTTCTTGAAGACGTAGTCGCGGCTCGTGATGGTGCGGATGATCGACGCATAGGTCGAGGGGCGGCCGATGTCGAGTTCCTCGAGCTTGGCGACCAGGCTCGGCTCGGTGAAACGCGCCGGGGGTTTCGTGGTGTGCCCCTCGGCGGCGACCCTGACCGGGTCGAGTGGCTGGTCGGCCGCGAGCTCGGGCAGGCGCGCCGACTTCTCGGCGGGGTCGTCGGTGGACTCGACGTAGGCCTTGAGGAAGCCGGGGAAGGTGATGGTGCGGCCCGAGGCGGTGAACTGGGCGGCCCGCACCGCCGGGGCCTGCTCGCCGAGATCGACCGGCAGGGCGCAGGTGCCCTCGATGCGCACGCTCACCTGCTGGCCGACCGCGTCGGCCATCTGCGAGGCGACGGTGCGCTGCCAGACGAGCTCGTACAGGCGGAACTTGTCGCCTTCGAGGCCGGACTGGGCCGGGGTGCGGAAGTCGGCGCCGGCCGGGCGGATGGCCTCGTGGGCCTCCTGGGCGTTCTTGACCTTGCTGGCGTAGACGCGTGGCTTGTCGGACAGGTAGTCGGGGCCGTAGAGGACCCTTACTGCGTCGCGTGCGGCGCTGACGGCCTGGTCCGAGAGCGTGACCGAGTCGGTACGCATGTAAGTGATCCAGCCGCCCTCGTACAGCTCCTGGGCGACGCGCATCGTGCGGTCGGTGGTGAAGCCGAGCTTGCGGCCGGCCTCCTGCTGCAGTGTCGTGGTGCGGAAGGGGGCGGCCGGGCGGCGGGTGTAGGGCTTGGCCTCGACGGCGGTGACGGCGAACGGGGCCTTCTCGAGGGCCGCGGTGAGGCGGGCGGCCGCGTCCTCGTCGAGGACGATGACCCCGCTCTTGGCCCTGCCGAGGGCGTCGAAGCTGCTGCCCTGGGCGATCCGGCGGCCGTCGAGTCCGACCAGGCGGGCGGTGAACTGGCGCGGGTCGGCGCCGGCCCCCGCATCGAGGGTGGCCTCCAGGTCCCAGTAGGAGGCGGACCGGAACGCCATGCGTTCGCGCTCGCGGTCGACGATCAGCCGGGTGGCGACGGACTGCACCCGGCCGGCCGACAGCCGCGGCATGACCTTCTTCCACAGCACGGGGCTGACCTCGTAGCCGTAGAGCCGGTCGAGGATCCGGCGGGTCTCCTGGGCCTGGACGAGGTCCTCGTCGAGTTCGCGCGGGTGGGCGACGGCCTCCTGGATGGCGTCCTTGGTGATCTCGTTGAAGACCATGCGCTTGACCGGAACCTTCGGTTTGAGTTCCTGCAGCAGGTGCCAGGCGATGGCCTCACCCTCGCGGTCACCGTCGGTGGCCAGGTAGAGCTCGTCGGAGTCCTTGAGATCGGCCTTGAGCTGGCGGATGGTGGCCTTCTTGTCGGCGCTCACCACGTAGATCGGCGCGAAGTCGGCGTCGACGTTGACTCCCGTGCGCGCCCAGGGCTGGCCCTTGTACTTGGCGGGCACCTCGGCAGCGCTGGTCGGCAGGTCGCGCACGTGTCCCCGGCTCGACTCGACGACGTAGCCGGTGCCGAGATAATCGGCGATCTTGGTCGCCTTTGTTGGTGACTCGACGATGACGAGTCGGCGCGGAGTGTCTGCCACAGTGATCCTTTGCATGAGTCCGGGTCCCGGAGTCGGGCCGACGTCCGCCCGTTCGGGAACGGCCGGACGCCCAGATCGTAGCGCCCGGCGGGTCGGGTACCAGCCGGGCAGACAGGGGATCCGGCCGCGCCGGACACCCTGCGAGGCTCACCATAACTCCCCCGAAGAGGGAACAACGAACCGTCCACGCTGGGGCGTTGTTCCAGGTGGCTGCACACGGCACCGGCGAGCCGCCGACACCGGGGCCCGTCGCCGTGCGCACGGGGCCGGGCTGGCCGTCAGCCCTGAGCGGTGACGGTGATGAATCCGTCGGCGAGGGCGTCGCGCAGCCCGGGGGCGAGTTCTGAGCGCAGCCTGCCGGGTTCGGCGTCGAGCAGGCCGGCGACCGCGTCGACGATCCGGCCCAGGCTGAGCTCGCCGTCGCAGGCGCCGAGCACGCCGCCCAGGGCGGCGTCCACCTCGATCGCCCTGCGCAGACCGGTGCCCTGACGCAGGACGACATGGCTGGGCTCGGCGGCGCCCGGGACGCCCATGGTCTCCTGGACGACGTCGGGACTGAGCACGCAGTGCGCGGCGAAGAGCTCGTCATCGCTCACCGCGCGGGCGCCGAGCGCCCGCCATCCCGATGACAGGGCCGGCCCGACGGGCTGGCCGATCTCGTACGGCCACTGCTCAAGACGCAGCCGCGGGCGAGCGGAGCCGCTGTTGCGCAGCATGATCCAGCCCATGCCGACCCCGGTGACGCCCAGCTGCTCGAAGTAGCCGAGCCATTCGCGGTAGCGGGGCACCCACTGCCGGCTGCCGGCCAGGCCGGCGTCGGTGAGCCACATCTCGACGTACTCGTAGACGTCGAGGTGCTCACGCTCGACGACCCACAGATCACAGCCCGTTCCCGCCACCCATTCGGACAGCCGGTCACGCCAGTCGGTGCCGCGGATGTCGGCCCAGTTGGCGAGGACCTGGAGCAGTCCGCCCGCGGTGAGGTGGCCCGGTGCCCCGCGGACGATCCGTTCCACCAGCCCGTCGCCGGTGAAGGAGCCCTCACGGTAGACGAGGCGTTCACCGTCGCTGCTGGGCGGGCTCATGACGTAGGGCGGGTTGGTGACGATGAGATCGAAACGCTCCGCCGCGACCGGCTCGTAGAGGCTGCCGGCGCGCACCTCGACCCGGTCGAGGCCGTTGAGCGCCATGGTGAGCCCGGCGAGTTCGCAGGCGCGCGGGTTGAGGTCGGTGGCGACGACACGGCCGGCGTGGCGGGCCAGGTGCAGGCTCTGCACGCCGCACCCGGTGCCGAGGTCGAGCGCGGAGCCCACCTCGTCGGGCACGCTCAGCTGCGCGAGCGAGGTCGATGCGGGGCTGACGCCGAGCACGTAGTCGGGGCGGGTCGGGGTGACCATCGTGTCCAGGCCGGGGACGGGGTCGGCCACGACCCAGCCCGACCACTGGCCGGTGGCGTCCTCGAAACCGTAGGGACGGATGTCGACGGCCGCCTCGACGAGCGAGGCACCATCGACCCCAGCCCCTGCGGTCGTGGCGCTGCCGGGGGCGCCCTCGCGCAGGATGCCGGCGCGCAGGAGCGCGGCCACGTCGAGCGGCCCGCCGGTGGCCGCGTCGACCACCGCGCGGGGCAGGGCCTGCTGGAGCGGGAACAGCCGGATCAGCACGCCCTGGGCGTCCTCGGCCGCGCCCAGGGCGTGCAGCGCCGGTATCGTCGCGTTGCGCGCCAGACCGGCCCGGCCGGCGGCGCCGATCCGTTCGAGCACGGCGTCGAGGGTGTAATCGGCGTCGAGGAGGGCTCTGCGGAGCACGTCGATGTCCTGGCTGCTGAGCATGCCCCCACTGTGGCACACCGGCCGAGGCCGGCGGGCCCGGACAGGTGCCGGGCGGCGCGGGCCGGCACGCTGGGCACAATGGGGCCATGGCAGTCCCGGAGTGGTTGAGCGCGGACCCCAGCGCGATCCTCGTCGACCATCGCGACGCCGTACCCGGCAGGCGCGGGCGGTGGCCGTCCTGGTTCGGCGACGAGCACCGGCGCAGGCTCGCCGAGCACGGCATCGAGTCGCCATGGGAGCACCAGGCGCTGGTCGCCGAGCACATGCACGCCGGCCGCCACGTGGCCGTCTCGACGCCGACCGCATCGGGCAAGACCCTGGCCTATCTGACGGCGATCATCGCCGACACGGCCTCCTCGGAATCGGCCGCGGGCCGGGTGGCACGGCCGGGCGGCGCGCCCCCTGGCGGGCGGGGCGCCGTCCGGGCAGGACACGCGGCGACCACCTCGGCCGCCCGCTCACTGCTGGGCATCGGCCGCGAGCCGACCGCCCTGTACCTCGCGCCGACGAAGGCCCTGGCCCACGACCAGCGCCGTGCTGCGCGCGAACTGGGCCCGGCGCACTGGCGGATCGCCGTCGTGGACGGCGACTCGGACGCCGCGGCACGCCGCTTCGCCCGCGAGCACGCCGGCTACGTCCTGACGAATCCCGACATGCTGCACCACGCGATCCTGCCCCGGCACGGACGCTGGGCCCGCCTGCTCGGCGGCCTGAGGTACGTGGTGGTCGACGAGGGCCACCGCTACCGCGGTGTCTTCGGCGCGCAGGTGGCCGGCGTCCTGCGTCGCCTGCGACGGCTGTGCCGGGCCTACGGATCCGACCCGGTGTTCGTCGTCACCTCGGCCGGCTCGGCGGCGGCCGGCGAATCGGCCGC
Source organism: Propionibacterium australiense (assembly GCF_003666605.1). Lineage (GTDB taxonomy): Bacteria > Actinomycetota > Actinomycetes > Propionibacteriales > Propionibacteriaceae > Propionibacterium > Propionibacterium australiense. Next base: position 86,117 of record NZ_RCIV01000006.1, read on the forward strand.
CCGCCTCATCGGCGAGTCCGAGGCGATCGCCGAGGTGACCCTGGACGGCGCACCGCACCCGGCCCGCGACGTGGTGCTGTGGCGGCCCGAGGGCGATGTCTACGCCGACACCGCGATGCTGCTCGCCCGGCTCGTCGACTCGGGGCGGCAGACGATCGCCTTCGTGCCGAGCCGTGCGCAGTCGGAGCTGGTGGCCGAACGGGCCGCGGGGCAGCTGCACACCCGGCGACGGGTCCTCGCCTACCGGGCCGGCTACCTCGCCCGTGACCGGCGGGAGATCGAGCGCGGGCTGACCAGCGGTGAACTGGCCGGCGTGGCGGCCACGAACGCCCTCGAGCTGGGCGTGGACATCGCGGGCATGGACGCGGTGCTGGTCTGCGGCTTCCCCGGCACCATGGCGTCGCTGTGGCAGCAGGCCGGGCGCGCCGGACGGGCCGACCGTGACGCCCTGGTCGTGCTGCTGGCGAGCCAGAACCCGCTCGACGCCTATCTGTTCGCGCACCCGGAGCTGATCTTCGACGCCCCGGTGGAGCGCACCGTGCTGAACCCCGAGAACCCGCACGTGCTCGGCCCGCAGCTCGCCGCGGCCGCCCAGGAGATGCCGCTCCAGCAGGCCGACGAACGCTGGTTCGGTACGGCGATGAGCGCCCTGGCCGATCAGCTCACCGCGGCCGGCCTGCTGCGGCACCGCCCGAACGGCTGGTTCTGGCCCCGCCCGGAGCGGGCGGTCGACGCCATCGACCTGCGTGGCCTGGGCGGGCGGCCGATGGACATCGTGGAGTCCGACTCGGGGCGGGTCCTCGGCCAGGTCGACGTGGAGGCCGCGGACCGCAGCGTGTTCCCGGGCGCGGTCTACCTGCACCAGGGCGAGCAGTACGTGGTGGACGAGTACGCGCCGGAGCGCCGCGAGGCGCTCGTGCACAGGCAGCGGCCGGGCTATCACACGCAGCCCCTGTCCACGACGCAGGCACGTATCCTGCGCGAGGACGACCACAAGCGTTTCGGCGTGACGCAGGTGTCCACCGGCGACATCGAGCTGGTCACTCAGGTGATCGGCTATCTGAGGCGGGACGAGCTGACCGGCCAGGTGTGGGACGAGACCCCGCTCGACCTCGAGGAGCACCGCATGGTGACCAGGGCGACGTGGTGGACCGTGCCGCCGGCCGTCGCCGAGGAGCTGGGCTTCTCGGCGGTCAGGCTGGGCAATGCGGCGCATGCGGTGGAACACACCGCGATCGGTCTGCTGCCGGCGTTCGCCCCGTGCGACCGCTGGGACATCGGCGGGGTGTCGATGGTGGTGCACCCCGACACCGAGTTGTGCACGATCATCGTCCACGACGGCGTGGCCGGCGGTGCCGGTTTCGCGGCCCGCGGCTACGCGGCGGCCGACGAGTGGGGGCGGGCGACGCTCGAACGCCTGCTGGGCTGCACCTGCCTCGACGGCTGCCCGGCGTGCATCGTCTCACCGAAGTGCGGCAACGCGAACCAGCACCTCGACAAGCAGGCGGCCGGCCGGCTGCTGGCCGCCCTCATGGTTCGTCCGGGCCGGGCCGGCCGGAGCCGCCCGGGCTGTTCGTTGGGTCCTCGTCGGGGATGAGGAAGCCGGCGCGGGCCTTCTCGCTCACAGCGGCCGGGGCCCCTGGAAGCGCGGGCCTCAGCTCCACCTGCACCTCGACGTGGACGATGTACTCACCCGTCCCGGTGCTGACATCGCAGTCGGCGAGTTCGCCGCCGTTGCGCCGGGCGTACTCGCCGGCGGCCTCGCAGGCCGGCGCCCCCTGTGCGTGGGCGTGGGCGCCGGCTAGCGCCGCCAGGTCCGCGGCCTGCCTGGCACGCTGGTCGCTGGCGATCCACCCGGCCAGGACCAGTGTCCAGAAGGCTGCGCCGCACACGAGGACGATGATCGCCGCCACCGGTGACGCGCCGGTGCCTCGCTCGTCACCGCGGGCGACCCGGCTGCCATCAAGGCCGCTGCATGCGATGGTGCTCATGGTCGCTGCCCCGCCGCGTGCGGTTCCCTGGTGACAGTGGCCCTGCCGCTGACGGCGACCGGACCGAGACGTCCCCAGCTGAGTTCGTCGTCGACGACGACCTGGACGACGTCACCGTCGTAGCTGACCTGGACGCTGCTGCCGGAGGGCACGGACGCCCGGGCGCGCTGGGCGCCGGCCTCGTCGCCGCGAGCGAGTTGACGGGCGATGGCCATCGCCGAGTCCTGACAACGGATCTGGGTGCCGACCACCCCGATGACCCAGCACAGGGCAGCGACGATGAGAGCTGCCGTGAGGATCGAGACGGCCAGTTCGACAGTGACCATGCCCCGTTCACGGCGGCCGGCGGGCGCCGGCGCCGCCGGACGAGGTGAGGCCCCGGTCATGCCCCGCCCAGGACGCTCTGTGCAGCGTACGCGGGGTGAGCGGCCGGTGCTCGGCCGGGGCATGGGCGATGCCGTACCGGCCGCCCGGGCGGTGGCGCTGTGGATGATCCTCATGCGGGTCTCCTGTCCGGTGACGATGGTGGTGACGACGAGCCGCTACCGGCGGTGGCACGCCGGAGGGCCGGCCGGCGCGCCACCGGGCGGCACATCAGGAGCCGATCATCGGGGCGATCTTCCCGATGAGGTCGACCACGAACTTGAGCATCTTCTGGAAGAACGAGTTGTCGGTGAAGACGTGCAGTAGGACGAGGGCCAGGGCGGCTGCCGCGAGGATGCCGACGGCGTACTCCGCGGTGGCCATGCCCCGTTCGTAGGCGCGCCGCAGAGGACCGGGCAGCGGCTCGTCGGCGACGACCGGGACGTCGGCGAACGCGGCAGAGCCGTCCGCGTCCACCAGGCCGCTGGCGACGCCCTCATGAGGATGCAGGGGAATGATCTGCGCAGTCATGATGGTTCCCTTCTGTCGTGGGCCCGGCTGCCGGGCCCTGATCTGTCGTGGGCCCGGCCGTCGGGTCCACGAGATTCACCGGGCGGCCTCGTTGCCGCCAGGCATCTGCAGTGTGTGCGGCGCCGGCCCGGGACGGTCAGCTGGACAACACCCCCGTCTGACGGACAACACCCTGTGAGCCCGCGGTCAGAAGTGGATCGTGGCCAGCACGCCGGCGATGATCGGTACGACGCCCGACAGGATGAAGGCGGGCAGGAAGCAACCCATCATGGGGCCGACGGACTTGACGCCGACGGTCCGGGCGCGCTCGGCCAGGTGGTTGCGTCGTGTCCGCCGGGCAAGATCGGCGTGCATGTCGAGGGTCTCGGCGAGGGCCTCGCCGGTACGGGCCCCGCGCGCCAGGTCTCGGCTGGCCGGCCCCCAGACTGGGTGACCGCGCAGGCTGTCCCAGGCCCCGGCCTCACTGAAACCGACGGCCAGGTGGGACTCGACGTCGCGCAGCAGTGCCGCACTCGGTTCTGGCGCAACGGCTGCCACCTCGCTCGTGGCGGTGCGCAGCGCAGCGCCGGCCTGCAGGGACGAGGCCATGAGTTCGAGCACCTCGGGCTGCTGGAGCATCAGCTGCTCACGGCGCCTGCGCGCATCGCCAGGCTCGAGACGGGCGATGAGGAACCACGCCGCGATCCCTGCGGCGACGCTGACCGGCACGGCTGTCACCAGCGGGCCGGGGAACAGCACCAGGAGCACGGTCGTCAGTGAGACGGCGCCTGCTCCCCGCACCCGGTTGGGGAGCACGGCGGTCCGCTCACCGGGGTCGGGCACCAGGCCGGGGCTGGTCCGTGCGGAGGCCAGCCGTGCGACGCCACCATCGGGGGCGAGGAGGAGACCGCACACCACCACGCAGGCACCGGCCGCCGCGGCCTGGGCGATCATGGTCCGACCTCCTGCGCGCGACGGGCGAGCAGTTCGGTCCAGACGAGCCCTGCGCAGGCCAGGACGACGGCGGCTGCCAGGCAGATCGTGCCGGCCCGGGTCGTCGTGAGAAAACTGATCGGATTGCCACCGGCGAGGAAACCCATGGCGATCCCGGCCGCCGGCAGGGCGCACAGCAGCCGGCCGGTGAGCCGGGCCACCGCCAGCTCACCGGAGATCTCGGCGCGCATCTGGGCCTCTGCCGAGACGTTCTCCGCGACGCGCTGCGCAACCGGCGCCAGGGGCGCCCCGGCACGTTCGCACAGTTCCCAGGCCCGCCCCAGGCTGGCCAGCCCGGAGCATCCTGGACGCTCGCCCGCCGCGAGCAGCGCTGCCGCGACCTCGCCACCGACTCGCTGGGCGCCGAGTACCCCGTCGAGGGCCGGGCACTCCTCGGCGGCGACCGCGAGGGCCTGATGGGGTGCCTGCCCGATGCGCAACTGGGAGGAGATGACCCGGCAGGCCTGCGCAACCGATTCGGCCCGGGCGAGCGCCTGTTTCTCCCACCGGTGCCCCCACAGCACCCAGGCGAACGTGCCGCCCAGGGCGGCGGCGATGAGGATCCACGCCAGGGCCCAGGGCATGATCGCGGCAGCCACGAGGCAGCCGGCCGCGAAGGCGAACACCCCGAGCCGTCCCGCTGTCGGGCGGCGAGGTCTGCGGATGGTCTCGTCGACGCTCCGCAGCCTGCCTGCACCGGACGGCCCGACCAGGCAGCCGAGCGCGAGGGCGAGCATCACAGCGGCGAGGACGTTCATGAGCCGGCCCCCGTCAACGCCGACAGCAGCCCCCACGCGGCGGCCGGCCCCGAGCGTCCGTGGGCGTCGACGGTCAGCGCCTCGGTGATGCTGACACGCCCGTCCCGGCCGGTGCACACGACGCCGATCTGCCCGACCCCGCGTTGACCGCCCGCCCCGCGCCGCACGTGGACGACTGCGTCGAGCGCGGCACCCATCTGGGCGTGGCAGGCCTCTCCGCTCATCCCGCCGAGCGCGGCCAGGGCCTCGAGGCGCGCCGGCACGTCGGCGACGCTGTTGGCGTGGACCGTGCCGCACCCGCCCTCATGCCCGGTGTTCATGGCGGTGAGCAGATCGCACAGCTCGGGGCCGCGCACCTCGCCGACGACGAGCCGGTCGGGCCGCATGCGCAGCGCCTGCTTCACGAGATCGGTCATGGTCACGGCCCCGGCCCCCTCGGCGTTGGCCGGGCGGCACTCCATGCGCACCACATGGGGATGATCGGGGTTGAGTTCGCGGGAGTCCTCGACGATGACGATGCGCTGATCGTCGGGGATGAGCGAGAGCAGCACCCCGAGCAGCGTCGTCTTGCCCGAACCCGTGCCGCCGGTGACGAGGAAGGCGGCCTTGTTCGCCACCAGCCCGGTGAGGACGGCGGCGGTGCGCTCGTCGATGCTGCCGCTTGACCGGAGCTGCTCGAGGGTCATCGAACGGCGTGCCGGGACGCGCAGCGAGATGCAGGTGCCGGGTTCGGCGAGGCAGGCCAGCACGGCATGCAGACGAGTGCCGTCGGGCAGCCGGGCGTCGACCCACGGGGCCGCGTCGTCGAGACGGCGGCCGGCCGCGGCGGCGAGCCGGGCGGCCAGGCGACGCACCTCGTCGTCGGAGGAGAACGCGACCGGCATGCGCTCCAGACCCGCACCGCGATCGATGAAGACGTCCCTGGCGCCGTTGACGAGGACGTCGGTGACGCCGTCGAGGTTGAGCAGCCCCTCGAGCGGCCCCGCGCCGACACTGGTACGGCGCAACGCATCGGTGGCGGCGAGCACGGATGCGTCGGAGACGACCATGCCGAGCCGGTCGAGTCCCTGGGCGACCTCGTGGGGCCCCCAGCTGCGCCCGCGAGCGGCCAGCCAGCCGCGCAGCAGTTCGAGTTCGTCGTCACGCATCGGCGATCACCGTCTCGACGAGGGCGTCGACCTGACGCAGATAGCGGCGCCCGGCGGCCCGGGCCGGTGGCTCCCCGACGCGGGAGGCGGCGGGCAGCCGCGAGTCGGAGGCGACGACACCGGCGACCGGGAGGCCGAGCGAGTCGGCCACCGCGTCAGGGGCGAGCGGGAAGTCCCTGCCGGTGCGCACGACGGCCTGGGCGTCCTGCCAGCCGTGGCGGGCCACGCGGGCCCGGGCGGACATGACCGACCGCACCTCGGCCGCCACGACGACCAGCCGCACGGCGTCCTCGACCCCGGGCAGTTCGACGGGGGCGGGGTCGTCGAGCACCATGACCTGGTGCGAGCGGGCCAATGCGTCGAGGACGGCCCGTACCGCAGCAGGCCCGGGGAATCCCCGGGCCTGCTCGCCCCGGCCCCGCGCGGTGGCGAGCAGGTCGACGCCGCACATCTGCGGCAGCCGCCCGCTCAGCTCCCCGACCGTTCCGGAGGCCGAGACGAGATCGCTCCAGCGCCAGCCCGGCTCGTGCTCGGCGCCGAAGAGCAGATCGGCTCCCCCGCTGCACGGGTCGAGGTCGACGAGCACCGACGACAGTCCTGCCTCGACGCAGCGCTGCGCGAGGGCACCGGCGAGCGTGGAGGCGCCGACTCCGCCACTGCCGCCCATGACGTCGACGATGGCGGCGGTGCAGGTGCGGCCGTCCCTGGCCCGGGTGAGCAGCGCGGGCAGGTAGCCGGAGTGCTCGGGCAGGACGAGCGCCGAGGCCCCCAGCGGCACCGACCATGCCGCGGCCGAGTCCGAGTCCGCACCGACGATGTGCACGTCCGTGCGCACGAGGAGCCCCATGCCGGCCACCCGCGGGGCCATGTCGGCTCCGACCAGGACGAGCGGCGCCCGGCCCCAGTACCGCCGGATCTGCGCGCTCTCGCACGCCACGACCGGTTCGCTTCCGCACGAGGCGGCAGCCGCCTGGATCGCGTCGAGGAGACGGGTGTCGCGTGTGACGACGAGCACCGAAGAGGACCCGCCCTGCCGGGCGCCGCGGGGCCCTCGCCCGCGCCCGCCCTGCGGGCGGGGACGCTCCCCCTCTGCAGCCGCCAGCGGTTTCGGGCCGGCAGCCCCTGGGCGGCCCCGGCGCCGCCGGCCTCCCCCGCGCCGGGGCCAGGGCCGATCAGCCGAACCCTCGCCGGCGGATCGTTCCGCCCCGGCACTCCTCTCGACGGACCGGCGCTCCACGGCCAGCCGATGCTCTGGCCGGAGGCCCTCGCCCCGCCGGTCCCCGGCCCTGTCCTCACCGGCGATGGACTGCACTCGTACCGCTCTCATGACCGCAGTGTGTTCAGCGAGCCGCGAATTCTCCGGCGGGCGCTCTCATGTGGACAACTGCCCCGGCCCGTGTCGTGGGGCACTGGGCTGGTGCGCCGCCCTAGGATGGGCGCCATGTCGCCCTCCGGTCCCCGTTTCCCAGCCCAGGCCATGAGCTGGCTCACTGGTGACCGCACCGACAGCAGGGTCCTGACCCTGTCGAACACGGCCGGCCTGCCCCGCCGGATCGCCGCCTCCGGCAATCGCGTCTGGTGCCTCGGAAGCAGCCCTGACAAGCTGCGTCGTCTCAGCACCGTGCCTGGTGTCGATCCTCTGGCGGCCACCACGGCAGCGCTCCCCTTCGAGGCCTGCCAGTTCGACGTCGTGCTGGCCCACCAGATGCTCCACCTGCTCACCGAGAAACCGCACGTCTTCGAGATGGCCCGGGTCCTGCGCCCGGGCGGCTGGGTCTCCGCGTCCTATCTCGTCCGTGACGACTCGGTGCCGTGGGTCCGTCGGCTCATCGCGCTGATGCGCAGCGTCGACCCCTCGGCGATGAGCGCCGATCTGGGGGTCGGCTCGATCGAGACCCTCATCGACCACAAGTACTTCCCGCGCTGCGAGCAGCGCGACTTCAGGATCTGGGTTCCGGTGACCCGTCCCGCGCTCATCGCCATGGCGGCCGAGCTGCCCGCCGTTGCCGCGCTGGCCGAGCGCGAACGTCAGCGCGTCCTGCACGGCGTGGGCGCCATCTACGACGGGGCCTCGGCCGGCAGCGAACTGCGCCTGCCGTACCACCTGACCTGCCTGCGCGCGTACGTCGATCACGCCGAGATGACCACGCCGATCCAGCTCGGCGAGGACGCCCTGGTCATCCGTCTCTGAGCCCCGGACCAACGGGCGGGCCACCGCCCGGGACAGGTCTTCCTGTCGTCGCCGCGCAGCCGGACACGGCGTACACGCTAAAATCTCTCGAAGGTGTGTCGGGAAGTCTGGTCGACGACAGGGCCCGACCAGTGTCACCGAAAGTTTCCACATGAAGAAGATCTCACCGCCGATGGCGCGCCGAGCGCGCCAGATCAACCCGGACAACCTTCACCTCGGAGAGGTCCTGCGCGCCAACACCACTGGCGGCGTCCTCATGCTGATCGCCACGGTCATCGCGCTGGCGTGGGCGTTCCTCAGCCAGCACAGCTACGAGGCCTTCGTCGAGTACCCGGTCGGCCCGCACACGGTCGCCGAGTGGGCCTCCGACGGCCTGCTGACCATCTTCTTCTTCATCTCCGGTCTGGAGCTGAAACGAGAGTTCACCGAGGGAAGCCTGCGCCGGCCGGCCGACGCCATGGTCCCGATCGTCGCCGCGGTCTGCGGCATGGCGGGGCCGGCCCTGGTCTACATTGCGATCAACACGATGGAGGGCGGCATCACCACGGGCTGGGCCGTCCCGGTCGCCACCGACATCGCGTTCGCCCTCGCGATCCTCGCGGTGGCGGGCAAGCACCTGCCCCCCTCACTGCGCGCCTTCATGCTCACCCTGGCCATCGCCGACGACCTCGGCGGCATCATCGTCATCGCCGTCGTCTTCAGCACCGATCTGTCGCTGCTGTGGCTGGCCGGCGCGGCCGCCTGCATGCTCGTGTGGTGGATCCTCCAGCGCCGGCACGTCGACAACGGCTGGATCTACCTGCCGATCTTCCTGGCCTGCTGGTACTGCATGCTCAACTCGGGCGTGCACGCGACGATCGCCGGTGTCGGGCTGGGCCTGCTCACCCGCAACACCCGCGAGGCCCTCAACGAGCCGCTCGACCGCTGGCAGCACGCGATCGACCCCTGGTCGGCCGGGCTCGTCGTGCCCATCTTCGCCCTGACGAACGCCGGCGTGCACGTCGACGGGCCGCTGCTCTCATCGCTGTGGGCCGACCCGGTTCCGCTGGGCATCATCGGCGGCCTGGTCGTCGGCAAGTTCATCGGCATCTTCGCCGGCAGCTGGCTGACCGTCCGCCTGTCGAAGGCCAAGCTCGGCGACAACCTGACCTGGGGCGACATGGTGGCCGTCGCGGAGCTCGGCGGCGTAGGGCTGACCGTCTCGCTGCTCATCGCCCACCTGAGCTTCATCGACAACCCTCATGTCTACGACGAGGCGAAGGCCGGCGTCCTGGTCGGCAGCCTCATCTCAGCGCTCATCGCCGTCGCCCTGCTGCAATGGCGCACCGCCGCCCGCAAGCGCCGCCGCCGCGAGAAGGCCCGCGTCGAGCAGCGTGCCAGGCAGCAATCGGCCGCCGCTGCCGCTCCGGCTCAGGATGCCCTGGGCGAGGCCGGGCAGACCAGCGCCCCGACCACCGGGTCCGGCCTGTGATCGGCCGGGCGCCGAACACTAATGCCGACCTCGTTCAGCGCAGGGGCCGGTGACCCGTTACGCTCTTGTCTAGCGAGCATCATCGTCACAGTTCGGAGGAAACCATGGCTGAGCGTTCCCGCCTCGGGGATTACATCTCCACCATCCGGAGCGGTGTTCCGCGCATGCTCTCGGGCATCGGGGAACTGGCCAGGGCAGAACTCGTCCCCTCCGCCAAACACGCCGGGATCGGCGGCCTCGGTCTGGGCGTCGTAGCGGCCTTAGGGCTGTTCCTGCTGCACTGCCTGCTGTGGGCCGCGGTCTTCGGCATCGCGATCTTCTTCCACGCCGTCGTCGGCTTCGGATGGCTCGGTTCGATGGCCTTCGCGTTCCTCACCCTGGCCCTCATCTCGCTGATCCTCGTCATCGTCTTCGGGATCGTGGCCTTCGCCCAGCTCCGCCAGGTCAAGGCCCCGACCGCGACCATCGCCGAGGCCAAGGCCTCCATCAGTTCGTTGTCGAACGCCGTCGCCGAGGGCGTCTCCGAGGCCAGGCGCGGTGTCATCACCCGCAGCCCCGACGACCCCAGCACCTACGTCGGCTGAGCACCGCGACATCCGCACGGCGTGTGGGGCCGCACCCTTCGTCTCGGGTGCGGCCCCACACGCCGTCAGCTGCTCGACGGGGCGACTGCCTCAGGCGTCGAGATCCTGCTCGATGAGCGCGGCGATCGCCTCGACGGCGGCGGCGTCATCGGACTCGACGCGAACGGTGGCGCCCTGACCGGCGCCGAGAGTCATGATCATGAGCGGGGAGGCAGCGTCGACGCCCTCCTCGTCGCTGCCCGCGATCGACAGCAGGATCTCATCGTCGAACTCGCCGGCCTTCTCGGCTATCAGTGCCGCAGGACGGGCATGCAGACCGACCGAGGAACCGACGACTGCGTCTTTGCTGGCCATGGGACGTTCCCTTCCTTAGTAGGACAGATACGTGAGGAATTCTCCCACACCAGCGGACGATTCATGAATCCTCCCAGCCCAGAAGCTGGGCATCCTGCGCGACGACGACAGGACGTGCGAGACTGAGACCGTTCATCTACCCCTTGTGGCCGCGCAGACGCGGTTCACGGCCCCGGCGGGGCGTGCAGGAGGAAGTCATGGCCCAGGCAGAATCACTGACAATCACCGGAACCGGCGTCGTGTCCGGCGTCGCCTACGCGCCGGTCAGCCGCGTGCAGCCGCGCCCGCAGCTGCCCACGCACGGCACGATCGAGGAGAGCGAGCAACAGGCCGAGATCGACCACTTCGCCGAAGCCGTCGTGGCGGTGCAGGACAACCTGCTCGACAGGGCCGAGCACGCCACCGGCAACGCGGCCGAGGTGCTGCGCGCGACCGCCGAGCTCACCGCCGACCGCGGCCTGTCCCGCGCGGTGAAGAAGCTCATCAAGCAGAACGAGAGCGCCGAGTGGGCGGTCGTCCAGGCCGTCGACAACCTGGTCACCCAGTTCGAGCGCCTCGGCGGCCTGTACGCCGAACGCACCACCGACCTCAAGGACATCCGTGACCGGGTCATCGCCGAACTCCGCGGCGAACCGGCGCCGGGCGTCCCCGAACCGACCCGTCCCATCGTCCTGGTGGCCGAGGACCTCGCCCCCGCCGACACCGCCGGACTGAACCCCGAACTCACCGTCGCGCTGGTCACCGAGGCGGGCGGCAAGACGAGCCACACCGCCATCATCGCCCGCCAGCTGGGCATCCCGTGCATCGTCGGCACCGGCAAGGCCATCCGCCAGATCAAGAACGACACGCCCGTGCTCGTCGACGGCAAGGCCGGCACGGTCATCTCCAACCCGGACCCCGACAAGGCCGAAGCGGCCGTCGCCGAATCGACCGCCTATCTCAACCGCGTCCGCGCCTGGAAGGGCCCGGGGCGTACGAGTGACGGCTACGGCGTCGAGCTGCTCGCCAATGTGGGCAACGGCGAGGCCGCCGCCAAGGCCGCGGCCGGTGAGAGCGAGGGCGTCGGCCTGTTCCGCACCGAGCTGTGCTTCCTGTCGGCCCCGACCGAGCCGAGCATCGAGGACCAGGCCGCGATCTACCGCGAGGTCCTCGAGCCGTACGCGGGCCGCGGCGGGCACACGCACGTCGTCATCCGCACCCTGGACGCCGGCTCGGACAAGCCACTGGCCTTCGCGAACTTCGAGACCGAGGAGAACCCGGCGCTCGGCGTCCGCGGCCTGCGGCTGGCCACCGACAACCCGGAGCTACTGGCCCACCAGCTCGACGCGATCGCCGCCGCCAAGGCAGGCCTCGACATCGACGTCTGGGTGATGGCCCCGATGGTCGCCACCGTCGCCGAGGCCCGTGACTTCGCCAAGTCCTGCCGCGACCGCGGCCTGTGGCCAGGAGTCATGGTCGAGGTGCCTGCCGTCGCGCTGAACGCCGACCAGGTGCTCGCCGAGGTCGAGTTCTTCTCGATCGGCACGAACGACCTGACGCAGTACGCCATGGCATCGGACCGGCTGTCACCGCACCTGGCGGCGCTGAACGACCCATGGCAGCCGGCGGTCCTCAGGCTCATCCAGATGGCCGCGCAGGCCGGCCTGCGCGCCAACAAGCCGGTCGGCGTCTGCGGCGAGGCCGCCGCCGACCCGCTGCTGGCCTGCGTGCTCGCCGGTCTCGGCGTCACCTCGCTGTCGATGGCCGCCCCCGCCCTGCCGGCCGTCGGCGTCCAGCTCGGCGACGTGACGATCGAGCAGTGCCGTCAGGCGGCCCAGGCCGCTGTCGCCGCCCCCGACGCGGTGAGCGCCAAGGCGAAGGCCGCCGCGATCCTCGGCGCCTGAGGACGTCCCCGCCACGGGGCCGCTGGGCTGTTCCGGGCTCAGCGGCCCCGTAGTCTCTCGATCTCGCGGCGTTCCTTCTTCGTCGGCCGGCCCGAACCCTTGTCGCGCCGCGCCACCGGGTTGGCCAGGTAGGCGGGTCGCTCGGGGGACAGGTCACGGTAGGCGGTCTGGGCGATCTTGGCCCCGACGCGTTTGTCGAGCAGCTGGACGACCTCGAAGGTGCGGTCCCAGCCGGGCGTGCGGACCGTGACGATGTCGCCGGGGCTGATCCGCTGGGCCGGTTTGATCGGCGCATCGTTGAGCCGGACGTGACCGCCCTTGACCGCCTGGGTGGCCAGGCTGCGGGTCTTGTAGATCCGGACGCTCCACAGCCACACGTCGATCCTCGTCATGGCTCCACAGTGACGCCTCGCGGGGGCTCAGTCAACACGCGGGGGACGCGCTCAGCGCCGATCAGACCTGAACCGCTCGGGCACCTCGACGAGACGGCCTGCGTCCCACGGCTGCTCCCATCCGCCGATGCGCAGCAGCAGATCGGTGAGGAAGGCCGTGAAGCCCCACACGAACAGGTCACCGAACTGCCAGGCCGGACCGATCGTCCGCCCGGGGTGGCGGGCGCTGACGCGCCTGCCCGGGTCGGCGAGGGCACTGACCGGCCAGGCGTGGACGCTGGCGACCTCGCGGGGGTCCCCGGGGGTGAGCGCGGACTCGGCGCTGCGCCAGCCGACGACGGGGACGACGTCGAACCCGGTGACGGACAGGTTCACGGCGGGCATCGTGCCGAGCACGTGCACCTCGTCCGGTCCGAGGCCGATCTCCTCGTTCGCCTCGCGCAGCGCGGTGGCGACAGCACCCTCGTCCCCTCGGTCCGCGCGGCCACCGGGGAACGAGACCTGCCCGCCGTGGTCGCGCAGCCCGCCGGCTCGCTCGGTGTAGACCAGGTTCGGGTCGGGGCCGTCCGAGAGCAGCAGGAGCACCGCCGAGGGGCTCCCCAGCCCGTGGGCCCGCCACCGCGCGGGCAGCAGGCCGACGGTCGCGGGATCGGCGAGAGCGGCCGACAGCTCAGCCAGCGCCGGCGGCACCCACAGGCCGTCGTCCGCGCTGGGGGCCGGGCTCGTCAGCGACTGTCCGCTCATACGCGGGCGACCAGCTCGACCTCGACCGAGGCGTTCTTGGGCAGCACCGCGACACCGACGGCGCTGCGGATGTGGCGGCCGTCGGCGCCGAAGATCTCGGCGAGGACGTCGGAGGCGCCGTTGGCCACGGCCGCCTGCTCGGTGAAACCGGGCGCGCTGGCCACGAAGACGGTGACCTTGGCGATGCCCTTGATGGCGTCGACGCCGCCTGCCACCTCGGCGGCGGCGGCCAGGGCGTTGAGGACCGAGACCCGGGCGGCGGCCAGGGCCGCCGCGGTGTCGATCTCGTCCCCGACGAGCCCGGTGACGAGGCCGTCGGGCGTGAAGGGGATCTGCCCGGAGGTCTGGACGGTGTCACCCAGGCGAACGGCCGGGACGTAGGAGCCGACGGGAGTGGCGACCGGCGGCAGGGTGATGCCGAGTTCTGCGAGCCGCTGGGAGGGGGTGCTCATGACCTCACCGGCCTCTTGAAGAAACCGACGTAGTTCACGGCGGCCGGCAGGCCGTCGTCGGCCGCTGCCGCCTCGGGGCCGGGGACGAGCTGGACGAGTTCCCAGCCGTCCGCGCCGAAGTTGTTGAGTATCTGCTGGGCGACGTGGCTCAGGACAGGAGCCGTGAAGTACTCCCACCTCGTCACGTCAGCGGTGCCGTTGTCAGGCATTGAGGTCCCCTGTTCTGCGGAGCGCCGGGCTGGTGCCGGGCGCGACTCGTGGCGGGTGCCCGGACTCTCTGGCCGGGCACCGTCCCCGGGCGGCCTGCCTGCGGTGGGCCCTCACGGGAACATCGTCCAAGCTACCCCAGGGCGCCGCCGGCCCCGGGCCCTGTCCGGCCCCGGGCCACGCCCCGTCCTCGGCACCACTCCTCCGGTCGCGCGTCGCGGCGGGCACCACCATGGCCCATGTCGGCTCTGCGGCAGGCGCAGCGAGCACGCCTGCCCAGGCGGAAAGGCAGTTAGGCTTGAACGCATGAGTGATCGACAGTCGGGTGCCAGAGTCAACTCGATGCTGACATTCCTTCTCGTCAGCGTCGTGTGCGGCGTCGTCGTGGCGGGCATGTGGATGCCCTTCGCCGGTGTCGCCTCGGCCGGGACCAAGACGGTGGCGGCCAATCTGCAGAACGTGCCCGCCGACCTCACCGTCCCGCAGCAGGCCGAGGGCTCCAAGGTGCTGCTGGCCGACGGCTCGACGCTCGCCGAGTTCTACGACCAGAACCGTGAGTACGTCGCGCTCGACCAGATCTCCCCCATGATGCAGAAGGCGCAGCTGGCCGTCGAGGACCACCGCTTCTACTCGCACGGCGCCATCGACCTGCAGGGCGTGCTGCGTGCCTTCGCCGGCAATGTCGCCGGCGGTGACATCAGCGGCGGCGGCTCGACGCTCAGCCAGCAGTACATCAAGCAGGTGCGCATCCAGCTGGCCCAGGAGAAGAACGACGCCGAGGCCGAGGCGGCCGCCCAGGAGGCCACCTTGAGCCGCAAGATCCTCGAGATGCGCTACGCCGTGGCGCTCGAGGAGCAGCTCACCAGCCAGCTCGGCTCCCTCAAGGCCGCCAAGGACCAGATCCTCGAGCGCTATCTCAACATCAGCTACTACGGGGACGGCGCCTACGGGGTCCAGGCCGCGGCCCAACACTACTTCGGCATCGACGCCTCCGAGCTCAACCTCGAGCAGTCGGCCATGCTCGCCGGTCTCGTCCAGAGCCCGAGCCAGACCGACCCGGTCAACAACACCAAGGCGGGCATCGAACGCCGCAACGTCGTACTCGACCAGATACTCCGGTGGGACCAGGAGGGCGTCTGGTTCGAGGGCCTCGACCAGCTCACCCAGGAGCAGGTCGACGCCGCCAAGGCCACCGGCTTCGACCCGAGCAGGGTCGTCGAGGACTCCAGCGGCTGCACGGCGGCCCGCTACCCCTTCATCTGCCAGTACGTCGAGAACGTGCTGCTGTCCGATGAGATGTCCGAGCTCGGGGCAACCCGCGATGACCGCCAGCGCACGCTCTACCGCGGCGGCCTGACCATCCAGACGGTCATCAACCCCGCCACCCAGGACGCCGCCCAGAACGCCATCAGCAACCTGGTGAGCCCGACCGACCCGGCCGTCTCGGTGGCCGTCATGACCGACCCGAAGACCGGCCTCATCAAGGCGATGGCACAGTCCCGCCCGGTGATGGGCGACAACGCCGAGGCCGGTGAGACCTACTACAACTACGCGGTCGACGAGTCCATGGGCGGCGCCGATGGCTACCAGGCCGGCTCGACCTTCAAGGCATTCGTCGCGGCCGCCGCCATCGACCAGGGATTCATTCCCGACCGGACGATCTACAACGCGCCGGCCACCAAGAACTGGGCCGGCACCACCTTCCGGGGCTGCAACGGCGACTTCTCCCTGGTCGACTCCTGGCAGGTCTCGAACTCGTGGAAGACCGGTTCGATGAATCTCAACACGGCGATGGCCTACTCGGTGAACAACTACTTCGTGGCCCTCGAACGCGACGCCGGCGTCTGCGCCTCGGTGCGGATGGCCGAGAAGGTCGGCATGAAGCTGGCCAGCAACGACGGCACCACGCTGGAGGACTACGGCGACGTGGCCTCGTTCACGCTCGGCGCCCTCAACGTGACACCGCTGTCGATGGCCGAGGCATACGCCACCTTCGCCAACCGCGGCGTGCACTGCGATCCGATCATCCTGTCGTCCATCAAGACCGAGAACGGCACCGAGGTGCCCGTGCCGAGCGCCAACTGCCAGCAGGTGATCGACGAGAACACCGCGGACGGGGTGAACTCGGTCCTCAAGTCCGTGCTGCAGTCCGGCGGCACGGGCTACTCCCAGCGCCTGTCGGGCGACTACGACCAGGCGGGCAAGACCGGTACCGCGGGTTCCACCGCCACCGAGTCGGCCGTGTGGTTCAACGCCTACACGCCCGATCTCGAGGGCGTCGCGATGATCTCCGTCGACTCCGGCGACGACTACTGGACGGGCCGCAGCAAGACCCTGACCGGCCTGCAGCTGGCCAACGGCACCTACCTGTCGGGCAACTCGACCACCGAGTCGGGTGGCATCTGGCGGTCCATGATGTCGGCCGAGATCGGCACCATCACCAACCCGTCCAGCTTCGCCGGCTACACGCCGAAGAGTTCCACCCAGTCCGAGCTCTACACCGGGAGGTGACCCGATGCCGACCCCTGCCCGAGCGATCGCCGCAGCACTTGGCGGCACGACCGCGTTCGGCGCCTGCATGATCGGCGGCGCCCTCGTCGAGGCGCACGCATTCGTCACCCACCACGTCGACGTCCCGGTGCTCGCGCCGGGCGCCGCCCCGATCCGCGTGCTCCACGTCTCGGACATCCACCTCATGGCCCGCCAGGGCGACAAGATGGCCTTCCTGCGCCGCCTCGCCGACGAGGAACCGGACCTGGTCATCAGCACCGGCGACCACATCAGCCAGGGACAGGCCATCGTCCCCCTCATGGAGTCGCTCATGCCCTTCAAGGGGCTGCCCGGCGCCTTCGTCTTCGGCTCGAACGACTACGAGGCACCGCGCTGGCGCAACCCGGCCGCCTATCTGTGGCGCAGCACCGCGGGTGAGGCCGAGCCCGCCCGCGTCGCGCTGCCCACCGGCCATCTGCGGGAGCGGCTGCTGGACCTGGGCTGGGCCGATCTCAACGACGCCACGGCCCGTGTCCAGGTGGCCGGGCGGACGGTCGACCTGCGCGGCACCGGTGACCCGCACATCCGTCTCGACCACTACGAGCAGGTGGCCGGTCCCCCGTCGCCCGACGCGGAGCTGACGATCGGCGTCACCCACGCCCCCTACCGGCGCGTCCTCGACGCGATGATCGACGATGGGTTGCCGCTCGTCGTGGCCGGCCACACGCACGGCGGCCAGATCTGTCTGCCGAACGGCCGGGCGATCATCACGAACTGCGACATCGACCCCGGGCGCGCCAGGGGCCTGCACCGCTGGGAGCACGACGGCAACGAGGGCTGGCTGCACGTGAGCAACGGCATGGGTTCCTCGCCGTTCGCGCCGTACCGCCTGTTCTGCAGGCCGTCGGCGACGCTGCTGCGGCTCGTGCCCGCCGAGTGAGCGGCCCGCTCCGGTCTCGATTCGTCTTCGGACGGATTGGTGGGCTACACTGGCCGCTGGCCAGAGCCACGGGGTGTGGCGCAGTTTGGTAGCGCGCTTCGTTCGGGACGAAGAGGTCGCAGGTTCAAATCCTGTCACCCCGACCACGACAGGGGGGCGGGGCACCTCATGGTGCCCCGCCCCCCTGTGGTGTGCCCCGGCCCGCCCTGCGGCCCTCGCGTGTCCTCGTCACGAGAACCGAAGGAACGAACCGGGGGCAGGTTTCAGGAGTAGTCCTCCTCGAAGCGCCGCTCCAGGGCCTCCAGCGTCTGACCGAAGGTCTCCGGCAGGAAGCGCCAGTAGAACAGCAGCGAACAGATGTTCACCACGGCGAAGATGAAGAACACATTGCCCTGCACCGCCTCGATGAGGTTCGGGAAGGTGAAGGAGACGATGACATTGCCCAGCCAGTTGCAGAGCACGGCGACGCCGTTGGCGATGCCGCGCACGCGCATCGGGAAGATCTCCGAGAGCATGAGCCAGAAGGTCACACCGATGAAGCACTGCATGAAGAACAAGAAGCTCAGCATGAACAGCAGCACCAGGTAGCTGCGCACCGTCGACTCGGGCAGCAGGAAGACCAGGCCGAGGACGATGAGCGAGCCGACGACCCCGCTCTGGCCGGTGAGCATCATCCGGCGGCGCGGGAACCGGTTCAGGAAGAACCTGATGCCGATGTACACCGCGATGACCGACACCACGCCATTGGCGATCGTCGCCACGATGGAGGCCTGCGTCGCCAGACCGGTGGAGATGAGGATCGTCGGAGCGTAGTACATGATGCCGTTGACGCCGGTGAGCTGGGAGAAGAAGGCCAGCACGATGCCGATGATGGTGATCCTGCGGATCCACGGGATGCGCAGATCGGCCCAGCTGCCCCGCCCGATGGAGCGCTCCTCCTCGACGCGGCGGATGATGTCCTGGCCCTCGTCCTCGACCTCCTCGGCCAGGCGCACCTCGTTGAGGACCGCCCACATGTCCTGGACTCGGCCCTTGTTGGCGAGCCAGCGCGGGGACTCGGGGAGCAGGTGGATGCCGATCCACAGGCCGATGGCCGGCAGGGTCGCGATGGCGAGCATCCACCGCCACATGTGGGCCTGCGGCCAGATGGTCGCGATGATCGCATTGCAGGTGTAGGCGGCCAGCTGACCCGTGACGATCATGAGTTCGTTGCGCGAGACCATGGTGCCGCGGATCTTCACCGGCGACATCTCGGACAGGTAGACGGGCACGGTGGCCGAGGCGCCGCCGACGGCCAGTCCGAGGATGAACCTGAAGAGGATGAGCATCTCCCGGTTGGGGGCGAGGGCGCAGCCGAGGGCGCCGACGAGGAAGATGACGGCCACCGTCATGATGTTTCTCTTGCGTCCGAAGCGGTCGGACAGGCGGCCGCCGATGAGCGCGCCGAAGGCGGCGCCGACGGTCAGCCCGGTCGTGACGAGGGACTCGTCGAAGGCGGACAGTCCGAAGCCGCCGGCCTCGGGCGACTCCTTGAGGAACGGCAGGGCGCCGGAGATCACGCCGGTGTCGTAGCCGAAGAGCAGGCCGCCGAGGGTGGCGATGGACCGGATGGTGAACAGGCGCCGGTCGACCTTCCGCTGGTCGCCGGCGGACGCCACGGCTCCACTCATGCCTGGGCTCCTTCCGAGAACGCGGCGACGAAGTCGTCGAGGGCGGCCTCGGAGTCCCCGGAGGCGAAGGCCTCCATCGCGACGACGCCCTCGTAGCCCATCGCGCGCAGGGCCCGGGCGACGCTTGCGTAGTTGATCTCGCCGGTGCCGGGCTGGCAGCGGCCGGGGACGTCGGCCACCTGGATCTCACCGATCCAGGGCAGCGACTCGCGGCAGGTCTCGATGAGGTTCCCCTCGCCGATCTGGCAGTGGTAGAGGTCGAGGTTCATCCTCAGGTGGGGCGAGTCGACCGCCTTGACGAGCGCGCGGGTGTCCTTCGCCAGGGCGAAGGGGGTGCCGGCGTGGTCGACGGGCAGGTTGAGGTTCTCCAGGGTGAAGACCCGGCCCGCGGCACGGCCGATCTCGGCGAGCCGGGCCAGGGTGTCCCGCGCCGTGAGCCACATGTCGGGCGTGACCACCTCGACGGGGCGGACGGGGTGGCCGTCGCCGTCGAGACCGGTGCCGTGCACGTTGAGGCGCGGGCTGTCGATGATCTCGGCGGCCGCGACCGAGCGGCGGGCCGACTCGAGGAACTCGTCGATGGCGTCGGCGTCGGTGAGATTGCCGGAGACGTACCCGGTCATGGACGAGAAGGTGGCCCCGGTGGCGGCCAGTTCCTTCAGGTCCTTGGTGGTCCAGTTCCACATCTCGACCTGGAGTCCGCGGGCGGCGATCTTCTCGACGCGCTGGACGAACGGCAGGTCGGTGAAGATCATCTCGGCGCAGGCGGCCAGGGTCAGGGTGCTCATCGGGTGACCTCCTCGATGGTGACGGAGCGGTTCTCCTGCACCGAGACGATCGCGGCGCGGGCGATGGCGAGGGCGTTGAAGCCGTCCTCGCCGGTGGGGACGTCGGCGTTCTCGCCACGGATCGCGGCGACGAAGGCGCGGAACTCGCCGACGTAGGCGCTGTGCAGCAGGTCGGTGTCGGCGCGCGAGGTGTCGGCGCTGAGCCCGGCCGGGCCGTAGTAGGTCATGTCGGTGCTGCGGCCGTCACCCGCGGTGACCATGCCGCCGGAGCCGAACACCTCGCCGCGCACGTCGTAGCCGTAGCTGGCGCTGAAGGAGGCCTCGGCGGTGGCGAAGGCGCCGTTGTCGAAGGTGAGCGTGACCACCGAGGTGTCGAGGAAGCCGTCGGCCTTGGCATCGGGGCGCACCAGCGCGTCGGCGAGCGCGGTCACCTGGACGACCGAGGCGCCCGGGTTGAGCCACAGCAGCGTGTCGAAGTCGTGGATGAGGGTCTCGAGGAAGATCGTCCAGGCCGGGGTGCGGGCGGGGTCGCCGCTGTAGGGGCCGGGGTCGCGGGTCAGCGAGCGCAGCAGCTGCGGCGTGCCGACCCGGCCGTCGTCGATGGCGGCGCGGGCGGCGGCGAATCCGGGGGCGAAGCGGCGGTTGAAGCCGACCTGCAGGGTGACGCCGGCCGCCCTGGCGGCCTCGATGCACTCGGTGGCCTCCGGCAGGGTCGTGGTGATCGGCTTCTCGGTGAAGACGTGTTTGCCGGCCGTGGCCGCGTCGACGATGAGATCGCGGTGGAGCGCGGCCGGGGTGGTGACGACGACGCCGTCGATGGACGGGTCGGTCAGGACGGCGGAGGCGTCGGGCGCGGGCGCGGCGCCGAGCTCATCGGCAAGGGCCGTGGCTGCGTCGATGCGCGGGTCGATGACGGCGGCAAGTTCGGCGCCGGGCACCTCGCGGGCGATGGCCCGGGCGTGGTGGGTGCCGATGCGCCCCGAGCCGACGAGGGCGAGACGGATGGGTGGGACAGTCACGTGAACTCCTTCGTTCGTGTTCATGCTGTACTGCCCGTTAAGCTAACACGTTCTAGTTATCTGCTGGAAGATGACAGGACAAACTTTTTGTGATTGATTTATAATGCCTAGTAAACAGGCAATTAATCTTGCCCGTCTCTCGAAAGAGAGACTAGAACGTTCTAGCAATTGAAGGGTCAACACGCGGATGTCGGGTGATGCTCTAGGCTTGCCTGCACGAGGCAGGAGTCGTGGGAGGACACGATGGCAGGCAGCAGGCGCAGCAGGCAGAGCCCGACGCTCGTCGAGCTCGCCGAGGCCGCAGGATGCTCCACCTCGCTCGCCTCGATCGTCATGCGCGGGGCGCCGGGGGCCTCCGACGCCACCCGCAAACGGGTCATGGACGCGGCCGAGCGCATCGGTTACCGACCCGACGAGCGGGCCAGGAGCCTGCGGCGGAACAACTCGGGACTCATCGGTGTCGCCTATCACGTCGCCGAACCGTTCCACGCCGACCTCGTCGAGGGGCTCTACGGGGCCGAGGGGGACGGTTTCGACCTCGTCCTCGGCGCCATGGTGCCCGGACGTGACGTCGAGAAGACGATCGAGCCGCTACTGCGTCAGCGCTGCGAGGCGATCATCCTCATCGGCAGCATGCTGCCCGTGGCACGGCTGCGCCGCATCAGCGAGGAGTCACCCCTCGTCCTCGTCGCCCGACAGGTTCGCGCGACCGGGGTCGACGTGGTCCGCACGGACGACCGGGGCGGCCAGCGTCTGGCGACGGAGCATCTCATCGGCCTCGGGCACCGGGCGATCGCCTACCTGGACGGCGGCCAGCACCCCGGGGCAGCCGCGAGGCGGCGGTCCTTCCGGGACACGATGGCCGCGCACGGCCTGAGCGACCACGCCCGGGTGGTGTCGGGCGGCAACACCGAGGAGGAGGGCATCCGGGCCACTCGCCGGCTCCTCGAGGAGGGTGAGCGGCCGACGGCGATCGCGGCGTTCAACGACCGGGCGGCCACCGGGGTGCTCACCATGCTCATCCGCGCCGGCCTGCGGGTGCCCGAGGACGTCTCGGTCATCGGTTTCGACGACGCGCGCATCGCCCGCACGGCCCTCACCCCGCTCACCACGATCCGCCAGGACACGACTCTCATGGCCAAGGTCGCGCGTGAACGCGCGGCCGGACTCGCACATCAGCGTTTCGTGGCCGGGGAACAGGTACTCGTGCCGGAACTCACCGAACGAGAGAGCACGGGCCCGGCGCCGACCGGCCGCTGACCGGGCGGCGCGGCCTCCGGCCGCCGGTACCGATTCGGCTCGCGATGCTGTGGCCGCATCCGGCGAGTGGACCGCACGGCCCCGCAGGCAAGCGGCCGCTCCTCGCACCGGGGGCTGCGAACCAGAGACCCTTGGGTCGTGCACTCGGGCGAGGACCCTCGGCTCCGCCGCGGCCGGCTTCGTGGTCGCCTCAGCCCGCGCACTCACCGACGAGAGCCCAGGGTGAACACGACCCCCGGATGTGACCGCCCGGAGATCGGGGTGGGGTCCGTGACGGCCGGGAACCGGCGGCGACTGGTCAGCCGGCCAGCTGTCTTCTCTTCGCGTCGGCGGCCTTCTCGGCCTCGGCGCACACCCGGTCGAGGTCGCGGCCGATGGTCGCCGCCGAGTAGGCGGCGAACAGGCCCTCTACGAGCGGGGCGGCCAGCAGCCTGGTGCGCTCGGCCACCTCGGGGTCGAGGAATTCAATGGCGGTCTGGGCGCTCATCACGGCACTGCCCAGGTCCATGAGCACGACGACGCCCTCGCCGTCATCGGCCCGCCCGATGGCCTCGACGATTGCCATGGCGTCGGTGCCGGGCGTCCCCTCGGCGGTGCCGGCAGCGGTCTCCAGCCGCACCTCCGACGGCGGCATGAGGCCCCTGGCCAGGCTGACCGCGGCGTCGGCCAGCTCGGGAGAGTGCGAGACGACGACGATACCGATCATGCGCTCTCACCCGCGGTCGCCCGCGCCAGGGCGTCGAGGAGCAGCGCCGTCGAGGCGGCGCCCGGGTCGATGTGCCCCACCGAGCGCTCCCCCAGGTAGGAGGCGCGGCCCTTGGTCGCGACCATCGACTCGGTGGCGTCGCGGCCGGCGGCGGCCGCCTCGGCAGCGGCCCTGGTGGCCTCGGCCACGTCGTCCGGGTGCGCCTTGAGGGCCTCGAGCGCCGGGTACCAGGCGTCGAGCATCGTCTTCTCGCCGGCGGCGGCCTTGCCCCGCTGGACGAGCCCGCCGATACCCGCCTCCACGGCAGCGGCGAGGGCGGCCGCGTCGATCTCGTCCTTGCCGGCCAGGGCGCCGCCCATGCGCAGGAAGAACGTGCCGTACAACGGGCCCGAGGCGCCGCCGACGGTGGACACGAGCGTCATGCCCACCTTCTTGAGCATCGCGTCGGCCGTGGTGAACTGGCCGGCGGCGACGGCCTCGACCGCGGCCGCCATGCCGCGTTTCATGTTCGTGCCGTGGTCCGCGTCGCCGATGGCCGCGTCGAGCTGGGTCAGCTCATCGGCGTGCTCGGCGATCACCGCGTCGGCCAGTTCGAGCCAGGCGACGAGGCCCTTCAGGTCGGTCGTGGCGGCCATGCTCACGCTCCCCAGCGCAGACCGGGCGTGTTGACCGGGGCGTCCCACAGCCGCAGCAGCTCGTCGTCGGCGCGCAGCAGCGTGAGCGAGCAGCCGGCCATGTCGAGGCTGGTGATGTAGTTGCCGACCAGCGAGCGCTCGACGGTGATGCCGGCGGCCTCGAGGATCTTGGCGACCTCGCCGTACATGAGGTAGAGCTCGAGCAGCGGGCTGGCGCCCATGCCGTTGAGGAAGGCGATGACGCCGCGCCCGTCACCGGCGGGCAGTTCGGCGAGGATCGGCTCGGTGAGGCGGGCGGCGATCTCGGACGCCGGGGCGATCTTCTCGCGGTGCCGGCCGGGCTCGCCGTGGATGCCGATGCCGATCTCCATCTCGTCCTCGGGCAGGTCGAACGAGGGCTTGCCGTTGGCGGGGACGGTGCAGCTGGTCAGGGCCATGCCCATGGAGCGGCCGTTGGCGTTGACGCGGGTGGCGATCTCGGCGACCTGGGCCAGGGACTGGCCCTCCTCGGCGGCGGCGCCGGCGATCTTCTCGGCGAGGACCGTGATGCCCACGCCCCGGCGGCCGGCCGTGTAGAGGGAGTCCTCGACCGCCACGTCGTCGTTGGTGACGACCGAGGCCACCTCGATGCCGTCGGCGGCGACGATCTCGGCGGCCATCTCGAAGTTCATGACGTCGCCGGTGTAGTTCTTCACCAGGTGCAGCACGCCGGCGCCGCGGTCGACGGCGGCGGTGGCGGCAACGATCTGGTCGGGAACGGGTGAGGTGAAGATCTCTCCGGCGCAGGCGGCGTCGAGCATCCCGGCGCCGACGAATCCGCCGTGCAGCGGCTCGTGGCCGCTGCCACCACCGGAGACGATGGCCACCTTGCCCTGCTCCTTGGCCTGTGCGCGGTAGACGATGTGCTGATCGGTGTCGACGCGGAGGGCATCCGGGTGCGCCGCGGCCATGCCGACGAGGGCATCCGTGACCACGGTGTCGACGGAGTTGATGAGTTTCTTCATGACACGAAGCTACCCCCGGGCGACTCACCATTCATCAACAGGACACGAGGTCGGGAGCATCCTCACCCCGGACACCACACCGTCGCACGTTCGTGCTCGCCTCGCCGGGCCGGTCGGCGTGCTGGCATGGGCGGGCGCGGACCGCTCCCGAACTACTCTCGACACCATGTTCGATGCCCTCACGCACCTGCCAGCCGCCGAGCGCCCCGAGCTGCTCGGCGAACCCGTCCGCCGGCTCATCCACCTGCTGCCCGAGGCCCGGGTCTTCACCATCGACCCGGCCCTGTCCGACACCGAGGCGCTGTGCCGGGCCTACGGCGAGGACGAGTCGACCTGCGCCAACTGCGTCATCGTGCGCGGTCGGCGCGGCGAGGTCGAGCGCACGGCGGCCTGCCTGGCCCTGGCCACGACCCGCGTCGACGTCAACCGGCTCGTCCGCAGGCGTCTGGACGTGCGCAAGTGCTCCTTCGCCCCAATGGAGGACGCCGTCGCCGAGTCCGGCATGGAGTACGGCGCCATCACCCCCATCGGCCTGCCCGAGAACTGGCCGATCTGGATCGACACCGCCGTGGCCGCCGCCGAGCAGGTCTGCATCGGGGCCGGCACCCGGTCCGCCAAGCTCATCGTCCCCGGCCGCTCACTGCTGGCCCTGCCGGGCGCCGAACTCGTCGAGCACCTGGCGGCCTGAATTCATCCGTCCGATCGGCGCCACCGCATCACCTAGGGGAGAAACAGGGCTCTGACATGGGTTTTCTGGCTGCCAACCCTAGCCCCGCCGCTCAGGGTTTCACTAAGCTGCTACCCAGGCGATGGGCGGAGGAACGACATGAGCGAACGCGCTGGACAACCACCGCGTACCGATTCACTGGACTACGCCCGAGCAGAGGCGGAACTGCAGGGCAGCGGCCAGGTCGACTACGGCAACTGGGTGCCCGCCGTGCTCATGCGCGCCCTGCTCATGCTCTCCGGCGCCCTGCTGCTGGTCCTCGCCCTGCTGCTCATCACATGGGCGAACCTGGTCGTCCTGACCGTCGTCGCCGTCGCGTGTCTTGTCTCGCTGGCCCTCACCGGCTACCTGGGGTTGTGCCGCAGACGCTTCGCCTTCGACGGCGGCGGCCTCATGGGCGCCATGCACCAGCTGGTCGTCGACAACCTCGACTGGGACGGCCGGGGCGGCCTGCTCGACATCGGGTGCGGCGCCGGCGCACTCACCATCCGCTGCGCCAAGACCTTCCCCGGCGGCCGGTTCACCGGCGTCGACCAGTGGGGATCCAGGTGGAGCTACGCCAAGCAGCAGTGCGAACGCAACGCCCGCGCCGAGAACGTCAGCGACTCGGTGACCTTCGCCGCCGACGACGCGGCCCGGCTCGATTTCCCGGACGGCGCCTTCGACGCCGCGGTAAGCAACTTCGTCTTCCACGAGGTACGTTCCGAGCCCGACAAGCGGGCGCTCGTCCGTGAGGCCCTGAGGGTGCTCCGCCCCGGTGGCGTCTTCAGCTTTCAGGACATGTTCGGCCACCGCAGGCTCTACGGCGACATGGACGCCTTCGTCCAGGAACTGCGTGACGGAGGCATCACGCAGGTCGAGTACGTCCCGCACACCGAGAGCATCGTCGGTGCACCCGCCTGGATCAGGACCCCCTGGATGCTCCGGGGCGCCGGCATCATCCACGGACGCAAGTGAGGAATCGGGAACCGTCCTCGATGTTGGTGGACGCCCGGCGCGACGGGGCCTTCTCGCCTAGAGTGGGACCATGCGCGTAGTGGTGTGCGGCGAAGCACTCATCGATCTCATCCCCGACAACTCCGTTCCCAGCACGACGCAGTCGAGCCTGTGGCAGGCTCACTCGGCGGGCGGACCCCTCAACACGGCCATCGCCCTGGCACGGCTCGGCCTGCCCGCCCAGTTCCTGGGCCGGCTCGGCAATGATGGTTTCGGCGCCCAGCTGCGCAGCCATCTGGCCGTCAACGGCGTCGGCCTGGACGTGGCGGTGCAGACCGAGTCCGAGCCCACGTCGCTGGCGATCGTCAGCGTCGACTCGGCGGGCCAGGCCTCCTACACCTTCCATCTGGTGGGCACCGCCAACTTCAACTGGACCGCCGCGGAGTTCCCCCGCCTGGAGGCCGACGACTGGCTGCACACCGGCTCCCTGGTGGCGGTCGTCGAACCGGGCCGCAGCGCCCTGCTCGACTACCTGGCCACGACGCCGGCCAGGTTGTCGTTCGACCTGAATGTGCGGCCCACCGTGCAGCCGGACCGCGAACGCTACGCCGAACTGCTCGCCCCCTTCCTGCGGGTGCTCGGCGAGCGTGGCGGCATCGTCCGGGCCAGCGACGAGGACCTGCGCTGGCTCGATCCCTCGGGCGAGTCCTCGGCGCAGGAGATCGCCGCGGGTCTGGCCCGCGAGCACGGACTTGACCTGGTCGTCGTCACGACCGGCGGCGAGGGCGCCTTCGCCGTCGGCGTCGACCGCGAGCCCGTGCTGGTGCCGGGCGTGCCGACCGCCGTCGTCGACACGGTCGGGGCCGGGGACACCTTCACCGCCGGTTTCCTCGCGGCATGGCTGGATGGCCAGGACCTCACCCGGGCGCTGCGCACCGGTTGCGCGGCCGCCTCGATCACCTGCTCGCGCACCGGAGCCAACCCGCCGAACGCCGACGAGGTGCAGGCGCTGCTCTCCCGCTCCTGACCGGCTGGAGGAACCGCCCGGTCCCTGGCCCCACGTGGGGCCGCTCTCGCGCGCCGCGCCCCGGGCGACGAACCGCCGCCGCTGCCCCGCGCCCCCGCTCGTGCACTCCCCCGGGCCGGGCGATTGCACGGCCCCGGCCGCAACGGCATGCCGGGCTCAGCCGCGCTTGAGGTGCAGCCTGCGCAGGATCGAGTCGAGGAAGGTCTGGAACTCGCGGACCCGGAAGATCCGCACGCCGATGAGGAGGAAGACGACGAAGACGACCCCCCCGACGAGATCGGCCGCGTACTGGCTGATGAGCCTGTCGTGCATGGTCCAGACGATGAACGAGCCGACGAGGTAGGCGGGCACGCCGCCGATGATCGAGGCACCGAGCATCCGCAGGTAGAGACTGAGGACGCCGCGCAGATTGAGCCCGCCCATCTGGCGGCGGGCGTAAGCCGTGAAGACGACGGCCAGCACCGTGTTGCCGGTGAACATGCCCAGGCAGATCGTCACGACGCCGACGCTGGCCGGCACCGACAGCGCCACCAACGCGAAGGCCACCTGCAGGCCGGTGACGAGGCACTGCATCCACAGGTTCGTGCCGCCCTGCTCGGTGGCGAAGCAGTACTGCTGCTGCAACGTCACGATCGTGTACGCGAGGGTCGAGGCGACCATGACAGCGAGCACCCAGGCGGTGGCGGTGGCCTCTTCGGGGGTCAGGCCCCAGTAGATGCCGCGCACGACAGGACGGGCGAGCGCGATGAGCAGGACGCTCGTCGGGATGATGCCGACCATCGGCAGGGTCAGGCCCTTGTAGAGCAGTTCCTGCATGTCGCCCAGGCCGGCCGCCTCGTCGCGCCGCTGCCAGGCGCGGGCCAGCTGCGGGAACAGGGCCGTGAGGATCGAGAAGGCGATGAGCGAGTAGGGCATCTGGAAGAGCGTGTTGGCGTTCTGGTAGGCGGCGTAGCCGGCGACGTAGCGGCCCTCGGGGGCGCGGTCGATCATGCCGGTGGCGACGTTCAGGATGAACAGGCCGCCGCCCTGGGCGATGCACAGCGCCAGGAAGGTGAGGCCGGCGAACCGTCCGATCTGACCGAGCCCGTAGCCGCGCAGACCCCAGCGCGGCCGCCAGCGGAAGCCGGTGTGGATGAGCACAGGCACCAGGACGAGGGCCTGGGCGAGGATGCCGAGCGTGGCCGTGCCGGCCAGCACCCAGACCATCGGCGTCGTCCAGGTGGTCGGGTCGGCCTGCTGACCCCACATCCGGAGGAAGAGCAGCTCGCCGCCGATCGCCACGACATTGTTGAGCACGGGCGCCCAGCCGTACGGGCCGAAGGAGCCGCGTGCGTTGAGCAGATTGCCGAAGACGGCGAAGATCCCGTAGAAGAGCACCTGCGGCATGCAGAGATAGGCGAATTCCATCGCCAGGTGCAGGGCCGGGCCCTGCAGCCGGGTGATGCGCATGAGCAGGCCGGCGCCGACGGTGCAGAGCAGGGCCACCCCCAGGATGAGGGCGAAGGTGATGGTCAGGAGCCGATCGACGAATTCCCTGCCGCCGTCGGGGCGTTTCATCGCCTTGGTGATCTGCGGCAGCAGGACGGCGTTGAGGATACCGCCGGAGAGCAGCACGAGGATGTAGTTCGGCAGCGAGTTGGCCGAGCGGAAGGCGTCAGCGGCGAGGGTCTGGCCGACGACCTTCACCAGCAGCATGGCGTTGACCATCCCGAGCACCCGCGACACGAGGGTGCCGGAGGCCATGAGGACCGAGTTGCGGCCCAGATTCCGCCGGTCGCGGTCGTCGATCGCCGCCTGGTCGATCCGCTCGTCCGTGACCGGCTGGTCCTGGTCGGACGGGGCGCCGCGGCGCGGGCCCGCGACGGGCCGTTGATCCTCGGGCGCCCGGCGCGCCGGCCCCGGAGGGCGCGCCACCGGTGCACCCGGGCCGCTCTGGCCCGGATGGATCCGTAGCCCAGCCCCCGGGAAGGCGGGCGCCAAGGCCTCGAGCTCGACGCGCGGGATGATGCGCGTCGGCTCGTCGTCGCCGTACGGATCCGCCGGCGGCACGTCGGCCCTGCGGGGGCGATAGCTCAACGCCCGGTACCCGCGTAGACGACAGCCTCGCCGTCGGCGTCGAGACCGAAGGCGGTGTGGGCGGCACGGACTGCCCTGTCGAGCAGATCGGCCCGGACCACGACGGAGATGCGGATCTCGGAGGTGGAGATCATGTCGATGTTGATGTCCTCCTCGGCCAGGGCGTCGAAGAAGCGGGCGGTGACACCGGGATGGGTGCGCATGCCGACGCCGATGACCGAGATCTTGCCGATCTGGTCGTCGTAGAGCAGCTTCTCGAAGCCGATCTCCTCCTGGTTGGCGGTGAGGGCGTCGATCGCCTTCTTGCCGTCGCTCATCGGCAGGGTGAAGGAGATGTCGGTGCGGCCGCCGGCGGCCGAGACGTTCTGCACGATGACGTCGATGTTGATCTCGGCCTCGGCGATGACGTCGAAGATCTTGGCGGCCTTGCCGATCTGGTCGGGCACACCAACGATCGTGACCTTCGCCTCACCGCGGTCGGACGCGATGCCGGTGATCATTGCCTGTTCCATCTCATTGCCCTTCTTCATGTCGGTGTGTCCGGTGACCCAGGTGCCCGGCTTGTCGTTGAACGAACTGCGCACGTGCACGGGGATGTTCTCGCGGCGCGCGTACTCGACGCAGCGCAGGTGCAGCACCTTGGAGCCGCAGGCCGCCATCTCCATCATTTCCTCGTAGGTGATCTCGGGGATCTGGGCGGCGGCGGGGGCGATGCGCGGGTCGGCGGTGAAGACGCCGTCGACGTCGGTGTAGATCTCGCAGTACTCGGCGCCGAGGGCGGCGGCCAGGGCGACCGCCGTGGTGTCCGAGGCGCCGCGGCCGAGCGTGGTGACGTCCTTGGTGTCCTGGCTGACGCCCTGGAAACCGGCGACGATGGTGACATTGCCGTGCTCGAGGGACGCGTTGATGCGGCCGGGGGTGATGTCGATGATGCGGGCGTTGCCGTGCAGGCCCGTGGTGATGACCCCGGCCTGGCTGCCGGTGTAGCTGCGGGCGGGCACGCCCAAGTCGTTGAGGGCCATCGCCAGCAGGGCCGCGCTCTGGCGCTCGCCGGTGGTGAGCAGCATGTCGAGTTCGCGCGGCTGCGGCTGCGGGCTCACCTCGAGCGCGAGGTCCATCAGCTCATCGGTGGTATCACCCATCGCCGAGATGACGACGACGACATCGTCGCCACCACGCCGTGCCCGTGCGATGCGTCGCGCGACGCGTTTGATGGATGCGGCATCCGCAACGGATGATCCGCCGTACTTCTGGACGATCCTTGCCATGGCTTCCCCTCGTGGACTGACGAGCCCAACTCTAGCCGTCCGGCCATGGCCTGTGGGAATAGCATTGGGCGCGTGGACAAGCCCTTCCTGCGCATCGGCGACGTCGAGCGGGACGCCGCGCTCGAGCTCCTGCAGAGCCACTATGCCGCCGGCCGACTCGACACCGAGGAGTTCGAGGAACGCATGACGGCGGCGCTCGCCGCGCACCACCAGGACGAGCTCGACGCGTTGTTCACCGATCTGCCGGAGGACCCGCAGGCCCGTTTCTTCGACGAGTCCGGCCCGATCGGGCACGCCGCGCGCCCCAGCGAGCTGACGCCCTGGCGGGCATCCGTCCCGGCGGTCCGGGACCGGGAGGGGCGAAGGGCGCTGTCCACCGCCCTCGGTCTCGTCAGCGGCCTGGTCTGGCCGGTGGCCCTCATCGGCGTCCTCTTCTTCGGCGCACCGTGGCGGGTCCTGCTCATGGCGCTGATGGTCTCGATCGTCACCGGGACGATCCAGCAGAATCTTCGTGACAACAAGGCGCTGCCCCCCGGCGAGGACGACGACTAGGTCTTGCGAGACACGCCGCGCCGACGCGGGCATGGGCGTGAAGGGGCGTGTGCCCGACCGGACGGGTGACGCCCAAACCGTCCGCCGCGCCCGGAGGGCCCGCCCCTTGAGCGCTCGCACCGACTCAACCGCTGCCCATCGGTGCACGCCACCGAGGCGGGCAGCCGTCGCCTGGGTGACGGCACCACCGGCTCGCCCCTGAATCCGCCGCGTCCGGCACGCGAGGTCTGTTCACCCGGCGGGCCGGGAATCTAGTCTTCAGTACATGAGCATTCGATGGGGAATCGCTGGGCCGGGGCGTGTGGCACGCATCATCGCGTCAGAGTTCAAGGCGGTCGAGGACGCGGAGGTGGTCGCCGTCGGATCGCGCAGCACCGAGCGGGCGCGGGCCTTCGCCGCCGAGTTCGACATACCGCACGTGCACGGCAGCTACGAGGAACTCATCGCCGACCCGGACGTCGACGCGCTGTACATCGGTACCCCGAACGCCCAGCACTACCCGCTGGCGCTGGCGGCGATCAGTGCCGGCAAGGCGGTTCTCGTCGAGAAGTCGATGTGCTGTCAGGACGAGCACACCCGCCAGCTGATCCGCGCGGCCCGCGAGCGCCACGTCTTCCTCATGGAGGGCATGTGGACGCGCTTCCTGCCGGCCGTGCGCGCCGCCCACAGCGTCGTGCTGTCGGGACGCATCGGCCGGGTGCGGGCGCTGCAGGGCGATCTGTTCTCCTACCGCGACTTCGACCCGACGGACCGGCTGTTCGCGCCCGAGCTGGGCGGCGGCTCGATGCTCGACCTGGGCGTCTACCTGCTGCACTTCGCGCAGGACTTCCTGGGCACCCCCACCGACATGCAGTGCACCGGCCGCTGCTACAGCAATGGGGTGGACGCCGACGTGGCACTCCAGTTGCGCTACGGCGACGGCTCGTTCGCGCAGCTGTGCTGCTCGCTGGCCTGCCACGGCCCGGGGCGCATGACGATCATCGGCACGAGCGGTTTCATCGAGGTCGGCCCGCGGTTCCACCACCCCTCGTACATCACCGTGCACACCCCGGAGAACCACACCGAGGCCGAGGTGATCAGCGAACCGTTCGAGGGCGCCGGGTACCGCCTCGAACTGCAGTCGGCCACGGACGCGATCGCCGCCGGGGCCACCGAGCACGAGCTGGTGCCGCTGTCGGACTCGCTGGCCGTCTCGCAGACGATGACCGAGGCGCTCGACCAGTTCGGCTACCGTCCGCACGACCGGCTGAGCCTGTGACATCCTGGGCCCTGACCCGGACGGAAGGAACACGATGACAATGGCGACGACAGTGGGGTTCATCGGGGCGAACGGCCTCATGGGGCACGGGATGGCGAAGAACATCGCCAAGGCCGGGTTCGACCTGGTCTACACGGTGCACCGCAGTGCCCCGGCCGATCTGGAGGCGATGGGCGCCCGCCGCGTCGCCAGCAACGCCGAGCTGGGGGCCCAGTGCGAGATCGTCGTCATCTGCATCACGACCGCCCAGGACGTGCAGCAGGTCGTCGCCGGGCCGGACGGGCTGCTCACCGATCCGCGTGAGGGTCTGGTGATCGTCGACGCGGCGACGAGCGAGCCGGCCGTCACCCGTGAGCTGGCCGCACGGGCCGCGGCCGCCGGGGTCGCCTACGCCGACGCGCCCCTCACCCGCGGCCCGGCCGAGGCCGAGCAGGGCCGCCTCAACACGCTCGTCGGGGCGGACGACGAGGTCTTCGCCCGGATCGAGCCGGTGCTGGCGAGCTACTGCGAGAACATCCTGCGCGCGGGCCCGGTGGGCGCCGGACACACGGTCAAGCTGCTCAACAACTTCTGCCTCCAGGCCGCCACGACGGCCCTGGCCGAGTCGTTCACCGTGGCGCGCGCCGCGGGCGCCGACCCGCAGACCCTCGTCGACGTGTTGGGCAAGGGCATGTTCGACAACCAGCTGCTCGCCATCATGGGCGCCACCCTGGGCGGCGACTACGAGCGCCAGCAGTTCGCGCTGGGCAACGCCCGCAAGGACGTGCGCTACTACACGCGGCTGGCCGGTGACGTGCAGGTGGCCCCGGTGGTGGGCGACGGCGTCCACGAAGCGCTCTCTCTGGCGTGCTCGGCCGGCTACGCCGGGCACAACGTGCCGTGGGTGGCGCAGGCGACGGACCGGATCAACGGCCTGACCGGGCAGACCTGCTGACCGGCCCCCACCGAATCGGCGGCCGGCCGGGGCTCCTGCAGACGGCACGTCCCCGCCGCTTGCACGGGTCGCGCGGGCGGCGGGGACGAGGGGCGTGGCTGCGGCTCAGGCCCTGGTGACCCTCACCTGGAGGCGGAGGTCGTCGTCCTCGCGCCAGTCGCCGGCGGCTTCGGCGCGGTGCATGCTCGTGGCGAGCACCTCGGCGGCGATCAGCTCGGCGTGGGTCTCGATGGCTGCCGCCAGCTCGGCGTCATCGCTCGCCCAGGCCAGGTCGATGCGGTCCGAGACGTCGAGGCCGGCGGCCTTGCGGGAGTCCTGCACGAACCTGATGACCTCGCGGGCCCGGCCGGCGCTGACGAGCTCGGGGGTGAGCGTGAGGTCGAGGGCGATGGTGTCGCCCTGGACGTCGGCCACCGACCAGCCCTCGCGGGGGCGCTCGGTGATGAAGACGTCGTCGGCCCCCAGCTCGACGGGCCCGACCCCGGTGACGTCGAGCGTCACCGTGCCGCCGTCGGCCAGGCCCGCGGCGATCGCCGCCGCGTCGGCCTCGGCGATCGCCGCGGCGACGACGGGCGTCTGCTTGCCGTAGCGCCTGCCGAGGGCACGGAAGTTGGCCTTGGCGGTGTGGACGACGACGTCGCCGGCGGAGCTGAACGAGTCGAGGCGTTCGATGTTCAGCTCGGCGGTGATCTCGTCGACGAGTTCGGCGGGCAGCCGGTCGATGGCGGCCGAGTTGACGAGCGCCCGGCCCAGCGGCTGGCGGGTCTTCACCTTGGCCTCGGCACGGGCGGAACGGCCCACCTCGACGAGCCGGCGGGCCAGGTCCATGGCCTCGCCCAGCCCGGTGTCGATGAGCGCGGTGTCGGCCTGCGGCCAGCCGGTCAGGTGCACCGACTCCGGGGCGCCGGGCAGCGTCGGGCGGAAGAGGTCCTGCCAGACCCGCTCGGTGATGAACGAGGCGAGCGGGGCCATGAGCCGGGTGAGGGTGGCCAGGGTCTCGTGCAGCGTCCACAGCGCGCCGGCGTCGCCGTCCCAGAAGCGGCGGCGCGAGCGCCGCACGTACCAGTTCGACAGCTCGTCGATGAAGGCCGCGATGAGCGTGCCGTAGCGCTGGGAGTCGAACGCCTCCAGGGCCTCGGTGACGTCCACGACGAGCTGGTTGACGGCGCTGACCAGCCAGCGGTCCAGCACGTGCCGCCCGGCGATGGCCGGCGCCTGCCCGGTGGGCGCCCAGTCGTTGGCGCGGGCGTACAGGCTGTGGAAGGCGACCGTGTTCCAGTAGGTCAGCATGACCTTGCGGACGACTTCCTGCAGCGTCGTGTCCCCGACCCGGCGGGCCGACCACGGGGAGCCGGAGGAGGCCATGAACCAGCGGACCGCGTCGGCGCCGTGGCGGTCCATGAGCGGGATCGGCAGCAGGATGTTGCCGAAGTGCTTGCTCATCTTGCGGCCGTCCTCGGCGAGGATGTGGCCCAGGCAGAGCACGTTCTTGTAGCTGGACTCGCCGAAGACGAGGGTCGGCACCGTCATCATCGTGTAGAACCAGCCGCGGGTCTGGTCGATGGCCTCGCAGATGAAGTCGGCCGGGAAGTGCTCGGCGAACTTCTCCTTCGAACCCTCGACCCACGGGTAGCCCCACTGGGCGAAGGACATCGAACCGGAGTCGAACCAGGCGTCGATGACCTCGGGCACGCGGCGGTAGGTGCCGGGCTCGCCGGGCAGGGTGAAGGTCACATCGTCGACGAACGGGCGGTGCGGGTCCATGTCCGCCAGCTCGGGCCGGCCGGCCAGCTCGGCGAGCTCGGCGCGCGAGCCGACGCAGCGGAGCCTGGACGGGTCCTCGTCGTTGCGCCAGATGGGCAGCGGCGTGCCCCAGTAGCGGGTGCGTGACAGCGCCCAGTCGATGTTGTTGCGCAGCCAGTCGCCGTAGCGGCCCCACTTGATGTTGTCGGGGTACCAGGTGGTCTTCTCGTTCTGGGCGAGCAGTTCGTCCTTGCACTGGGTGGTGCGGATGTACCAGCTGGGCTGGGCGTAGTAGATCAGCGGGGTGCCGCAGCGCCAGCAGTGCGGGTAGGAATGGGTGTGGTCCTCGGAGCGGAACAGGATGCCGCGCCGGTCCAGGTCGGCGACGATCGCGGGATCGGCGTCCTTGAAGAACAGGCCACCGACGAGCGGCAGGCCCTCCTCGAAGGTGCCGTCGGGGCGGATCGGGTTGATGACCGGCAGGTCGTTGGCGCGGCCGACGGCCATGTCGTCGGCGCCGAAGGCGGGTGCCTGGTGGACGAGGCCGGAGCCGTCCCCGGTGGTGACGTAGTCGGCCAGCACGATGAAGTTGGCGCGCTTGTCGAAGGGCACGAGCTCGTAGGGGCGCTCGTAGTCCCAGCCGGCCATGTCAGCGCCGGTGACGGTCTCGAGCACCGTCCAGACCCGCTCGCCGTCCTCGCCGGTCTGCCCCAGCACCGTGTCGAAGAGGGGTTCTGCGAGCACGAGCTGCTGCGTGCCGTCGGTGGCGAGCACGTAGGTGACCTCGGGGTGCACGGCGACGGCCGTGTTCGAGACGAGGGTCCAGGGGGTCGTCGTCCACACGAGCAGCCTGGCGTCCCGGTCGGCCCACGGCCCGCTGGTCAGCGGGAGCGCGACGAAGATCGAGGGCTCGGTGACGTCCTTGTAGCCCTGGGAGACCTCGTGGTCGGACAGCGCGGTCTCGTCCTTGGGGCAGTACGGCGTGACACGGTAGTCCTGCACCAGCAGGCCGTCGTCGAAGATCTTCTGCAGCGCCCACCACTCGGAGTCCACGTACTCGGGGGCCATCGTCCAGTAGGCGTCGTCCATGGTGACCCAGTAGCCCATGCGGCGGGTCAGCTCGACGAACTCGTCGACGTGCTCGCTGACCGAGGCCCGGCACCTCGTGTTGAACCGCTCGATGCCGTACTCCTCGATCTGGCTCTTGGAGTCGATGCCGAGTTCCTTCTCGACGGCCAGTTCGACGGGCAGGCCGTGGCAGTCCCAGCCGGCCTTGCGGTCGACGCGGTAGCCCTGCATCGTCTTGAAGCGCGGGAAGAAGTCCTTGAAGACGCGCGCCTCGATGTGGTGGGTGCCGGGCTGGCCATTGGCGGTGGGCGGGCCCTCGTAGAAGTTCCAGCGCGGCCCGCCCTCAGTGGCCCGCCAGCTCTTGGCGAAGGTGTCGTTGGCCTCCCAGAAGGCGATGATCTCGTGGTCCATCGCGGGAAGGTCGATCTGGGCGGGAACCGCCCGGTACCGGTTCGTGGCGGGCTCGGTGGGTGTCATCGTTCCTCTTCGCTGTCGACGTCTCTGACGCTGCGAAGGGACGAGAGACCCGGCCGTCCTGAGGCCGGGGCGGCCCGCGGTACCACCCTTCTTGGAGCGCCCGGGGCACCCCCTCTTACTTGCTCGCCGCTGCCGGTTCTAGTGAGCAGGATGCCCTGCCGTTCTTCCGGCGACTCCGAAGTGATGGCTCCATCAACGCCTGCGACCCGCCCATTGTAGACGAGGGGGTCAACGGGCTGGGCGCTGTTCGCAGACCGATCGCACCCCGCCGCACCGGAACAACCCTGAATTGATCCTGTGAAACATTATTGACTACTTGGCTAGGTAAAATATGATTCTTTCTTAACTCTTGCTAAGCTGGCCGAGTTCACCTCCACGGCGGGGTCCGCCGTCCCCGTCTCACCGAAACCGAATCGGAGCCATTGCATGGGAGTGCCCGAGGGTTACCGCGAGTTCGTCGCGGAGCACACCCCTGCGCTCTTCCGCATCGCCTTCCTTCTCAGCCATGACCGCGAGGCCGCCGAGAACCTGCTTAACCGCACCGCGAGGTCGCTGCTCAAGCAGTACAAGCACCGTGCGAGCGACGCGGAGTGCGCCGAGTGGGCCACGCTCTGCGTCTACCGACTCTTCCTCGAGGACGCCGGCAAGGACGGTTTCGAGGACGCCCCGCCGGCCAACGCGGGTGAGCAGAGCGGTGAGGCCTTCATCGCGCGCCGCCTGGCCGCCCTCGCGCCCCTCGACCGGGCGATCGCCGTGCACGCCGTGCTCGACGATTGCAGCAGCCAGAAGGTCGCCACGGATCTGGGGTGCACCACGGCAGAGGTCCGCAGCGCCCTGGCCACCTTCAGCGCGCTGAGCAGTACGCCGCCCGTCCAGGACGACGAGGGAGACATCCCCACCGTCGTCATGCCGGCCGCCGGGAACGACGCCGGCCCCCACGAGCGGGAGCAGGGTCTGATCCCGCTGAAGACGCAGCCCAGGAAGAGGAAACTCGGTTCGATCGTGGAGATCCGCCGCCATCTCGACGCGAAGGCTCGCCGCAAGAGCGCCGCCGAGGCGGCCGCGGAGAACTCGTCCGTCGGATCGGCCGCGCAGATCGGTTTCACCTGGGTCCAAGGCGAAGAGCCAGGATCACGAGGTAGAGTCTACAGCGGCGATCCTGCGCTCGCGGTGCCGGATCGCCGTGTCGGCGACCGTCCGGCAGACAATGATGATGACGCTTCCACACGTTCCGGTGGTCCGGCTCGTGTGATGCAGAACGCCCCCGATGATGACCGGCCGCAGGGCTCCTCGCCCCGCAGACTGGCCACAGGTTGAAGGAAATTCTGTGGGTATCAGCGACGAGCTGCGCAATCTGGCAGCCACGCCTCCCGAAGCCACCGCGATGAGCGCCTCCTTGGCGGATCAGGCGGTCGGCTTCGCGATCAAGGCGCGCCGTGTTGCGCGCATGAAGATCGCTGCGGGAGTGACCGCTGGCGCCATTGCCGCGACCGGTGTCGGTGTCGGCTTGGCCAACTCGAACAAAAACAGTGACCTGCCGGCAACCACCCCGGTCGTGACGATCACCCCGAGTTCCTCGACGCCGCCGCAGTCCCCCTCTGCCTCGCCGCCCCAGTCCCCGTCCTCGGAGCAGAGCTCGTCGGCCCCCGAGGACTCGCCCTCCCCCGTCCTGGTGCAGCCCTCCCAGCCGGAACTGGAACCCATCGGCCCGGGCACCGACCAGAACATCCTCGAGCAGATCCTCGAGACCCTGCAGTCGCTGCCCGAGCGGATCCTCGACGCCCTCAACCCGAACTCTCCTGTCAACCCGGAGCCCGGCAGCACCGAGCCGTCCACTGACGAGACCCCGGCCCCCACGTCTGAGGAGCCCAGCGAGGCTCCCGACCCACACACCCCATCAGCCGATCCGAGTTCATCCAGCTCCCCGTCAGCGTCTCAGAGCAGCCCCGAGCAGACACCCACGACAGCCACGCCGAGTGTGCCAATGCGGTGCCAGATGGAGATCGTGTGGAAGAACAAGAGCGGCGATGTCACTGGAAAGGTCACCTACACCTTCTCGTGCGAGGAGGGCGCCGAACTCAAGAAGGCCTTGGAGGAAGATCCTTCAACCGCCGATGAGCACCGGGCCTGCACACTGATCAGCCGCCCCGAGGGGAAGTACGAAGAGAAGGCCACTCGCGAGGCCGTCAAGTGCCCGGACCTGCAGGCGTGATCTGCCAATGTCGGGCGACACTACTCCGTGGTTTCGCCGCCTACCACGTCCTGTCCTGCGCGCGGGCATGAGTGGTACGGGCAGCGGGCTGCCCCGACCCGTCTCTACTCCCCGTCGCCCACGTAGCGGCGGCCGTTGAATGCCCGGCCGAGGGTGACGTCGTCGGCGTACTCGAGGTCGCCGCCGACGGGCAGGCCCGAGGCGAGTTTGCTGACCCGGATGCCCGGGGTGTCACCGAGCAGACGTGAGATGTAGGTTGCGGTCGCCTCGCCCTCGAGGTTCGGGTTGGTGGCCAGGATGACCTCCTCGACCGTCGTGTCGGACAGGCGACGCACCAGCTCGGCGATCCGCAGGTCGCCCGGGCCGCGCCCGTCGATGGGGCTGATCGAGCCGCCGAGCACGTGGTAGAGGCCGTGGAACTCGCGGGTGCGTTCGATGGCGACGACGTCCTTCGACTCCTCGACGACGCAGATGAGCGAGCGGTCACGGCGGGGATCGCGGCAGATGCGGCAGGTCTCGGCGTCGGTGACGTTGAAGCACACCGCGCACATGTGGGTGTGCTCCTTGACGGTCATGAGCACGTTCGCCAGCCGCTCGATGTCGGCCTGCGGCTGCTCCAGCATCCAGAAGGCGATGCGCTGGGCGCTCTTGGGGCCCACCCCGGGCAGGCGCCCCAGTTCGTCGATGAGTTCCTGGACCGGTCCGTCGTACACGTCACAGACCCAGCTGACCGAGATCGGGGACCGCCTTCCGGGCGGCGGCCGAGGCCTTCGTCGAGGCGTCGCGCACCGCGGCCAGGACGAGGTCGGCCAGTCCCTCGGCGTCGGAGGGGTCGATGGCCTCGGGCTTGATGACCAGGCCGATGAGTTCGCCGTTGCCCCGGACGGTGGCCTCGACGAGTTCACCACCGGCGGTACCGGTGAAGCTCGTGGCCTCAAGATCGCGCTGGGCCGCCTGGAGCTGGGCCTGCACCTGCTGGGCCTGCTCGAGCAGGGCGTTCACATCCATACCCTCAGGAAACATGGTCTGCCTTTCAGGACGATTGGCCGGTACGGGCGCGGCCGTCGACGGTCGGCCACCGATCATCAATGGTACGTTGCGCCCGGCTCAGGACCGGGGCTCGTTCGGGACCTCCTCGATCAGCTCGGCGCCCAGCTCGTCGATGAGCAGTTGGGTGGCTGACTTGTCGGAGTCCTCGATCATCACGTCGTCCATGCTCACGTCGGCGTCGGGATCGTACTCCTGGTCCTCGGCCTCCTGCGGTGCGGGAACGACGTGGTGGCGCACCGCCGCCGGTGCGGTTTCCTCCTGGGCCGGGGCGGGCTGCGAGGGCGGCGCCGGGTCGGCGGGGCCCGGCTGGACGGCCCACGGGTCATGGACCGGCGGGTCATCGGGGGCGTCTGCGGGATCGGTGGGCTGCTGCCCGGCCTGCGCAGACGCCGGTTCAAAAGGGCGTGGATCGCCACCACCGGGGGGCGGGCCGCCCCGCTGCTGCAGATCGTTGACAGCGGCCTGCCCCTCGATGACCGTGTCGATCTCGAGATCGGCGCCGAGCGTGGCGACGAGTGCATCGTGCAGCACGTCGGCGCCGCCGTGCGAGACGAAGGACTCACGGGCCCCCGGGTTGTTGAAGGCCAGCGTGAGGCGGCCGGCGTTGACGTCGAGGACCTGGGCGTTGGGGCCGAGGATCATCCAGGCGAAGCGGCGCCGGCCCTTGACCGCCTCGAGCACCTGCGGCCACATCTGGCGCAGCTGGCCCGTGGTGACCTGGGCGATGCCGGCCTGCGGCGCGGACGCCGGCTGATCGGGGGCCTGCGGGGCCGGCCGGCCGGCTGGGGCAGGCGAACCCGCGGGGGGCTGGCCCGCCGGCCGCTGACCTGCTGGACGCTGGGCAGCCGGGGGCTGCGTCGCCGGAGCCTGGCCGGCGGGACGCCGGGGGTCCTGGGCCTGGCCGGGGGCCGGCGGCCGGCCGTGTCCGGCCGCGGGCCCCTGAGCGGGCGGCTGCTGGGGGGCTGGTGGACGCGCGGTCTCCTGCGGAGCGGGCGCGGGGGGCCGGGACGGGGCCTGGGCGGGGACGGGCGAGGTCTGCTGCCGGGCCGGGGCCTGGGCGGGCGGTTCGCCGCCGGCGGCGGGGACGCCGAGGCGCCGCTCAAGACGATCGAGGCGGGCCGTGATGCCGCCCTCGGAGGCGTCGGCACCCGGCACGAGCACCCGCGCGCACATGAGCTCGAGGTAGAGCCGGGGGGCGGTCGTGCCGCGCATCTGGGTGAGCCCCTGCGCGATGACCTGGGCGGCCCGCGTCAGCTCGCCGGCGCCGAACCGCACGGCCTGCTGGTTGAGCCGGTCGGCCAGGTCGGGCGCGACGTCGATGAGGCCCGAACTGAGGGCGTCGGGCACCTGGGCGATGATGACCAGGTCGCGCAGCCGCGAGAGCAGGTCCTCGGCGAAGCGGCGGGGATCCTGGCCGATCTCGATGACCCTGTCGACCGTGCCGAAGACGCCCCTGCCGTCACCGGCGGCGAAGGCGTCGACCATCTCGTCGAGCAGGGCGTCGGGCGTGTGGCCGAGCAGGGCGGCGGCCTGCCGGTAGCCGACGCCGTCCTCGCCTGCCGCGCCGAGCAGCTGGTCGAGCACCGACAGCGAGTCGCGCACCGAGCCGGCGCCGGCCTGCACGACGAGCGGCAGCACGCCGGACTCGACCCGCACGTGTTCCTCGTCGCAGATCCT
Organism: Propionibacterium australiense; assembly: GCF_003666605.1. Taxonomy (GTDB): domain Bacteria; phylum Actinomycetota; class Actinomycetes; order Propionibacteriales; family Propionibacteriaceae; genus Propionibacterium; species Propionibacterium australiense. Next base: position 127,675 of record NZ_RCIV01000006.1, read on the forward strand.
CTGCAGGTAGCCGGTGAGCACCTTCGGCGGCACGAGCCGGAACGGGTAGTGGTGGGTGCGCGAGCGGATGGTGCCGATGACCTTGTCGGGCTCGGTGGTGGCGAAGATGAACTTCACGTGCGCCGGGGGCTCCTCGACCACCTTGAGCAGGGCGTTGAAGCCGGCCGGGGTGACCATGTGGGCCTCGTCGATGATGTAGATCTTGTGGCGCGAGTGCACGGGCGCGAAGTAGACGCCCTCACGCAGGTCGCGGGCGTCGTCGACGCCACCGTGGGAGGCGGCGTCGATCTCGATGACGTCGATGCTGCCCGGGCCGCCGGTGGCCAGGTCACGGCAGCTGCGGCAGTGCCCGCACGGGGTGGGCGTGGGGCCCTGCTCGCAGTTGAGGCAGCGGGCGAGGATCCGGGCACTGGTGGTCTTGCCGCAGCCGCGCGGCCCGCTGAACAGGTAGGCGTGGTGGACGCGGCCATTGGCGATGGCGCGCATGAGCGGCTCGGTGACGTGCTCCTGGCCGATCACCTCGGCGAAGGTGTCGGGGCGGTAGCGGCGGTAGAGCGCCAGCTGGGCCTGGGACGCCTCCTGCTCGGCACGCCGCTCGAGCTCCGCCTCCTCGTCGGGGCCCGGGGCGAAGACGGGCTCGGTGATCTCGGCCACCGGACCCTCGCCGTCGTCGGCGTCGTCGTCGGGTTCACCGAGTGCCGGGTCGTCGGGGTCGAAGCCCTCCTCGATGCTGGCCTCGACCGATTCGGCCTCGTCCAGCTCGGTGTCGACCAGCGGCTCGCCGATCATGGCGGGCGCGGGCACGAGCGGTTCGTCGTCGCCGAAGAGGCTCGGGCCGGTCTGCGCGAAGAAGCCCTCATCGACGGCGTCGACGGGCTCGACGTCTTCTTCTGGATCGCTCACGGGACCAGACTATTAGCCATGGCCGGCATTTCCCGAGCCGCGCCCGACGACTCCGGGCGGGCCGGGGCCCGGGCGGAGAGGGCCACGAAGGCGCCGCGGGACGCCGCCGACTACGGGCAGGCCGGGATCCGGGCGGGCCACCCGGGCCCGACGCCGGCGCGAGTCGGCCGACTCCGGGCGCGCCAAGGGCCCGGCCGGGTCCGTCCCGCGGCGGCCGTGGCGTGACGCGCGGGCCGGGGCGGGTCTCAGCGCGCGGTGACCTCGAGGACCCCGTGCGCGCCCTTCTCGGCGTACGAGAAGGAGTGGTTCACGAAGCTGTAGTGACCCGGCTCGTTGACGACGAGTTCGACGAAACCGCCCTCGGCGGCGCCCAGCGAGAGCACCTGCGAGCCGCCGGTACCGGTGCGGGGGCACGAGGCGTCCACCGAGGCGGCCGGCTGCTGGCCGCACTCAAGGGTGTAGGCGCCCTCCTTCCACACGGTGTCGAACTGGGCTCCGACGACGTGGAAGTTGAGCTGCTCGTTCGGCCCGGCGTCGAGCACCCAGAACCGCACCCGCTCCCCCACTGTTGCCGGCAGCGGGTGCGTGTCGTACTGGAAGGCGTAGCCGTTGAACATGACGGCGTCGGGTTCGGTCTCGCCGAGCCGGTCGGCGTCCGCGCTGTCGCCCTGGGCGCCGAACCAGGCCTCGGACTCGATGAGGACGTACTCGCGGTCGACCTCGGGCAGCCCCTCGGGGTCGATGATGACGGCGCCGAACATGCCGTTGGCCAGGTGCAGGGACATCGGGGCGGTCGAGCAGTGGTACAGCCAGATCCCCGAGCGGCGGGCGGTGAAGGTGTAGACGAGGCTCTCGCCGGGCGGGATCGTGCGCATCGGCTCGTCCGGTGAGATGTCGCCGGCGTGGAAGTCGAGGGAGTGCCCCATCGTGCCCGAGTTGGTGAGAGTCACGACGAAGGTGTCGCCGACGTGCCCGCGCAGGATCGGGGCCGGGGTCTGGCCGTTGTACATGTAGCGCAGCTGCCGCACGCCGGGTGCGACCTCGACGACCTCCTCGGTGACCTCCATGTGGACCTCGTGGACGGTCCGGTCCGTGGCCGGTGCCAGTGCGGCGTCGAAGGCGCCGACGCTCATCGTCGCATTCGGGTCGAGCGCCGCGTGCTCGCCGGACGCGCCGTGGTCGTCCCCGGAGGAGCCGGCCGGTGCGGCGGTGCCGTCCACGACGATCTGCAGCACCATGCCCATCTGGCGGTGCCCCGCCACCGAGCACCAGGCCTCCTGGGACTCGGTGATGACACCGGCGTCGACCTCGGCGCTGGCGCCGGGCGCGAGCAGGCCGGTGCCGGCGCCGCCGGCGAAGGTCAGGTCGTGCACCTGGCCGCCGGTGTCCTCGTTGGTGAGGGCGACGACGAGGCGGGTGCCCGAGGGCACCGAGATCCGGTTCGGCGTGAACGCCATGTCGGCGCTGGTGACCTGGACGCGCTGGACGGGCGCGTCCGAGAGGTCGGCGCCGGCCCCGGCGCCGGCGTCGAGGCCGCCGACCATCGTCGACGGAGAGACGGCGGTGGCGACCGCCATGGCCAGCGCCACGACGCCCGCGCCGAGGATCCAGGCGAACCGGCGGCCGCGCTCGGCGAGCGTGTCGTCGGCGCTGATGCCCAGCGGCCGCCTGGCCAGGGCGCAGCGCAGGATCGTCACGAGGAGGAACAGGACGTTGGCGGCCAGGACGGCCAGGGCCGCGACGCGCCCGGCGGGCGGCAGCGGGGCGAGCAGGGCCAGGCCGGCGGTGTTCGCGCTGATGAGCCGGGCGTCCGAGCCGGCGTCCATGATGGCGTTGCGGCGACGCACCCTGCCGGGGCCGCCACCGAAGACGACCGGCAGCAGATGGGACAGGGAACCGACGACCAGCTGGGCCGCGAAGCCACCCAGGAGGGGCCAGGCCAGGTGCGGCAGGCGCCCCAGCATCTGCTGGCGGCCGGCGCTGGTGGCCATGAGAGCGACAGCTGCCACGAGTGTGCCGACGAGCCAGGCGAGGCCGCAGATCACCGAGCGGGAGGCGTAGCCGGCGGGGCGTTTCACCTTCGCCGCGGCCCACATGGCGTTGATCCCCACACCGACGCAGGCGGTGTAGCCGAGCAGCCCGAGCGCCGAGATCCAGCCGCGCCCGGTGACCCCGCCGAGGCCGGTCACCGCGATGGCGAGGCAGAACAGGGGCAGGACGCGGCGGGCGTTGGTCTCGGCGCCGGGCACCATGCGAGTGCGCAGCATCGTCGGCCACAGCGTGAGCAGGGTGCCCATGACGGCCATCCCGAGCCAGCCGAGCACGCCGGCGGCGATGTGCGGGAGCATGAAGACATCGAGGCGGCTGCCCCCGGCGGCGGTCATGAGGTGGCCGAGCACGCCGCAGGCGACGAACCAGAAGCCGCAGACCAGGTAGTAGGCGAGCACGGTCCGGCCCAGGCCGGTGGTGAGCGCCCCCGCGGAGCGCGCGCCCAGCATGATGGCGTGGGCGATGACGGCGGCGACGCACAGCAGCGCACCGGCGGTCTGCAGCGGCTCGCGGCCGGTCTCGGTGCCGGCCATGAGGGCGAGGATGCCGGCGTTGAGCACCGACAGGACCGTGACCTGGGGCGCCCGGCGCCTCGAGGGGCTGCGCATGAGGGCGGCGGTGAAGTAGTCGCTCCACACGACGACCGCGTTGGTGGCGACGCCGAGCGCCGCGGCGTGCAGCCCGAGCCAGCCGAGGCCGGGGCGCCAGCGCTGACCGATCGTGCCGGCGACGGCCACGAGCGCCCAGGCGCAGACGAGGACGGCCGTCACGCGGTGCCAGACGCGCCGCGAGGCCAGCCCGCGGGGCCGCTCACGGACCGGCCCGGAGCCTCGACGGGTGGTCGTGGGGCTCTCGATGTTCATGCGTTGGTCCTCGGTGTCGTCGTGGTGGCCGGGATGCCGGGGCCGCCCTGGGCGGCGGGGCGTGGGGGCTGCTGCCCGGTCTCGGCCGGGTCCTTCGTCACCGCCGACCAGATGGCCACGGCGACGAGGCCGAGCAGCGCGGCGACGTTGCCCAGGCCACCCATCCGACGCCAGGACTCGGAGCCGGCCAGGTCGGCGGTGACGCGCACGGCCAGGCTCACGTGCAGCACCAGGCCGACGCCCCAGAACCCGGGGACGAAACGCATCCGGATGCCCAGCAGGCCGGGCAGGATCGTCGAGGCGTGGGCCGCGACCATCGACATGATGAAGCCGAGGAAGACGGCGTGCAGCGTCGCGTCGTAGCGCAGGCCGGACAGGGCGGGGCGCAGCAGCATCAGGCCCGTGACGGCGAGCCAGCCGTAGTCGGCCAGGATCATGACCGACATGAACCGGTTGGGGCCGGGCACCGTGATGCCGCGGCGCGCCACGTCACCCGAGGCGGACTGCACCGCCAGGGCGATGAGGACGAGCCCGTAGCCGGGCAGGGCGGCGGCGGGCCACAGCACCGTCGCCGGACCGGCCAGGACCGCCAGCACGGCGAGGAGCACGAGCGCGTCCTCGTGCAGCAGGCGGCGCCGCGGCGTCCAGGCGAGCTGGCCGATGCGTGACAGGTCGAGGCGTTCGGCGATGACCGTCAGCGCCAGGAACGAGATGAGCAGGGCGATGAAGCCGGGGATCGCCACGCCGCCGAACCAGACGACCGCCCCGCACAGCGCCGAGATGCCGCCGCCGATCTGGACGGCGACGAGCGGTTCGCGGTTGCGCCGCCACAGCACGACGTAGTTCGCGCACATGGCGAGGCAGCCGGCGACCATGACGGCCCTGTCGGCCCGCACCGGCAGCGGCGCGACGAGGGTGAGCAGGCAGCCGAGGGCCATGGCGACCGGCGCGGCGTAGGCCCACCAGCGCCTGATCGACACCGAGCGCTCCAGGCTCACGAGGGCGCCGACGAAACCGATCACCATGAGCATGCCGTGGCCGCTCGTGAACCGTTCGCCGCTGAGCGGGGCGGGCAGGTCGAGCAGGGCCAGCGCGGCGTCCAGGCCCATGAGCATGGACAGCCCGCAGGGGACGAGGAACAGGACGCGGCGCAGCCGGCCGGTGGGGGCGGGCCCCGGCCTCGATGCGGTCGCTGGTGTGGACGGGGCGTTCGGCATGGCGCCCTTTCGCGGGTCGCGGACGGACGGGATCCGTGGCGTTTCCTCAGCGGCCGGCCCGGCAGCAGGTGAGCGTGCACCGGCCGGGCGAACTGCGCGGCGTCAGCTCGGCCACCCGCCAGGTGTCGCCGAGCCGTTCGAGCACGCCGGCGGCGATGCCGCGGTGCGCCGGGCAGACGAGCTCGGGCAGCTGCTCGACCTCGTGGCTGAACGGGCAGGTGCACAGTTCGACGGTCCGTTCCCCGTCGGGGCCATCGCCGAGGACCGGCGAGAAACCCCAGGTGTCGAACAGTTCCACCAGACGCGCCACGTCGTCGCCGCCGGGGGCGCCGGGCTGCTCGTCCAGCGCACGCCCGGCCCACTCGCGGCCGGCCTGCTCGGCGGCCGCGGCGAGCGCGCCGGTGTGCAGGCGGGCGAAGTGGTGCATGAACACGTCGGCGAGCAGCCGGTCGTTCTGCGGGCCGGCGCTGAAGGCCCTGTCGGTCGCCGTGTAGAGCATGCGGGGGCGGCCGCGCCCGGCCGAGGAGGCCCTGGCGGCCTCGACGATCCCCTCGCCGGCGAGCCGGTTGAGGTGGAAACGCACCGTGTTGGGGTGCACGTCCAGGCTCGCGGCGATGTCGTCGATGGACAGCGGTCCGCCGGCCCGCACGAGAGCCGACAGGACGCGCTCGCGCACCGCGCCAAGATCCCGTTCGGGTCCGGCGGCGCGGCCGGCGCGAGGCTCGTCACTCATGCCGGTCAGGCCTGGCGGGTGAAGCGGATCTTCCAGACGTCGGGGCCCTCCTGGACGTACTCGCGGGCGAAGACGCCCGGCCAGGCGTTGTCGATCTGGGCGAGCAGCGGCAGCGGGTCGTGCGGGGCGGCGAGGATCATCGAGCCGCCCACGCCCAGGCCCTGCAGGGCACCGAGGATGGCGGCGTGGCGGATCTCGTGGGGAATCCGGGTGGCGTCGAGCTCGGGCTCGTGGTCGTGTGTCTCGACGATCGGCGGGTCTGCCATGGCGGGCTCCTTCCGTGGGGCGGCCGGGGCACCACGAACGATTAATTACAAGTCGATTGTAACAATCATGGAGCGCCGGACGGCCCCACACCAGGACACTCCCGGACCGCACCTGCTCTCACCTCGCCGTTCGGCCTCACGCAGACACGACGACGGCGAATGAGACGACCGGAGCATCTCGGCTCGTGGACGTCTGTTTGTTGTGGGTGGGTGGTGTTAGTGTGCTTGGTTGTACGCGGTTTTGCTGTTCCATTCCTGGTCTGGTTGGGGCGGGCGTGGTCGGGTCTGGTTGTCTGCGGGCCCGGGTGGTCCTGCTGGTGGGCCGGGGCTCACCCCTTGGAGGCGATGTTCGTGAGGGTCGATGAGGCCAATGTTGACAGTTTGAAGGGCATGCCGGATGTCGACTATGACTTCGGCGTGTCGGCGTCGTTGGAGTCGGCGTTCCGCGGCGCGGCTTCGAAGCTGGAGGGCCAGCGGGGGAGTCGTCAGGGTTACCGGTCTACTGGCTCGACTGATTTCGAGGGCTATTACGCGAGGTTGTTCGGTCAGAACGGTGCGACGCAGCTGAGCGACTTGGACGAGATCGCGCGGGTTCTGCGTCAGGTGGCTTTGGGTGTGGAGGATCTGGACGAGAAGGCGCGGGCCGAGAACAACCGGCGTCGGCAGGCCCGGGAGTGGGCGCAGCGTCAGGCCGACCGGAGTCAGGCTGACAAGTTCATCGACAAGATCTTCGGTGGTGAGGAGCCGCCGTTTGCGGAGATTTCTGATGCTGAGAAGAGTGGTTCGGCGTCGAAGACGGTGGCGGCTGCGAGTCCTGCTGTGCGTCAGGAGTTGACCGGGACGGGGTCTTCTGGTGGGGTGACGAGCGGGTCTCCTGCGAATCTGCGGTCGTTCGCGGCCAGTTCCCGGGCGGCCGATGGTGAGTTGTCGGGGTTGTCGGGCTCGTTGACGGGGCATTGTGATGATTTCGCGGCGAGTTGTTCGTGGGCGACGTTGGACGCGTCGAGTGTGATCGCGGCGTTGGGTTCGTGGTTGGAGCAGAACGAGAACGACGCTCGTTGGGCTGATGTGGTGGCTGGCGCGTTCGAGGATGCCGGTGCTGGTGATGGTGTGGCGGGCGTGCCGGACTCGGCGCTTGGGGCGATGCTGGCGGCTGCGGGGGTGCGGGCCGGCCGGGAGGATCTGCGGGTGGATCCGCCGACGGCCTATGGTTCGCCTCCGACGACCGGGTACGCGGATGACCCGGTGAACGCGTTCACCGGTAATTTCGTGGAGGTCGAGGACGACCTGGGGTTCACGGGCCTGGCCGGGGTGTTGTCGTGGCGGCGGTCGTATAGTGCGTTGAACCCGGAGGCGGGCGCGTTCGGGCCGGGCTGGTCGTCGTGGTGCGAGGCCGGGCTGACGGTTGACGGGGAGGGTGCCAGGCTGCGGTTGTTCGATGGCCGGGTCGTGGTGTTCCCCCGTGTGGGCGAGGGCTGGGGCCGGGCGATCGGTGAGAACCTGTGGCTGGAGGCGCTGGCGGCTGGCGGCTGGCGGGTGACCTCGTCGTGGGGCCTGGTGTGGCGGGTCGATGCGGCCGGGCGGGTGCGCGGCACCAGTGAGGGCGATGGCACCGGTGTGGAGTTGTCGTACGACGCCGGCGGGCGCCTGGTGCGGATGGAACACGTGTGGGGCCGGGGCCTGGGGCTGGTGTGGTCCGGTGACGGGCGGCGTGTCGTGGCTGTGGTGGCCGATGACGGGCGGCGTGTCGATTACGGCTATGACGGGTCCGGGCGTCTGGTGGAGGCTCGTGGTGGCGGCGGGGCGCGCCGTTACCGGTGGGGTGAGGCCGGGCTGATCGAGGCGGTCATCGATGCCGATGGTGTGGTGGAGGTCACCAACAGTTATGACGAGCGGGGTCGGGTGTCCAGGCAGCGGTCCGCGTTCGGGCGCGTCACCCGGTATGCGTATCTGTCGGGTGGTGTCACCGCGACCAGTGATGAGGACGGTTCGCGGGGCAATACGTGGATTCATGACCGCAATGGCCGGTTGATCGGGCTGGTGGACGCCGATGGGCGTCGTCAGTCGACCGGTTATGACCGGCACGGGAACCCGGTGTGGGTGCGTGAGCGTGACGGGGCCGAGACGGTGTCGGTGTATGACGCCAGGGGTCGTTTGGTGACGCGGCGGCTGGCGTCGGGGGCCAGGGTCGACCAGGAGTGGGACGGGCTGGACCGGCTCGTGCGGACCAGTGTGTCCGACATCGACGCTGATGGCAGCGGTGCCGGTGGTGCCGGTCGGGTGGCTGTCACCAGTTATGAGTACGAGGCGGGCCAGCGCCGGCCGTGTCGGGTGGTGGATGCTGAGGGCGGTGTCACGTCGATGCTGTGGCGTGACGGTGTGCTGTTGGAGATCACCGATCCTGCTGGTGTGCGGGTGTGTTTCGGTTACGACGAGCACGGTGACCTGGTGTCGTCGACGAACGCTGCCGGTGACACGGCCCGGTTGGAGCGCGATGAGGCGGGGCGTGTTGTTGCTGCCGTGACGCCGCTGGGGCACAGGACCGAGTACGTCTATGACCCGGGCACCGGGGCGTTGGCGTGCCGGGTCGATCCTGATGGGGCCCGGACGCGTTTCGAGTACACGGCGGCCGGGCGTTTGACGGCGGTCGTCGACCCGGAGGGCGGGCGCACGCTGATGGAGCATGGCGGCCATGGTGAGCGGGAACGCACCATCGATCCGCTGGGCCGTGTCGTGGCCCAGCGCTACGACGACCTGGGGAACCTGGCGGGCGTGGAGCTGCCGGACGGGTCGTGCTGGGAGTTCAGCTATGACGGGTTGTCGCGTCTGACTGGTATGCGTGATACCGGTGGCGGGGTGTGGCAGATGGGCTATGGGCCCGACGGCATGCTGGCCGGCACGACCGACCCCACCGGGGTCAGTAGGAGCGTGACCCGCGGTGACTTCGGCGCCCCGGTGCGGGTTAGTGATGGTGGTGATGACGCGACCGCGGTGTGGGACCGGTTGGGCAGGCTCGTCTCGACCACGGGGCCCGATGGTGGTACCCGGGTGAATCGTTACGACCTGTGCGGGCGGCTGGTCGAGACGGTGGACGCCGCTGGGGCGAGGACCAGGTTCGGTAGGGACGCGGCCGGCCGGGTGGTCGAGGTGACCCAGCCCACCGGGCGGACGTACCGGTACGAGTACGACCAGTGCGGCCGCTGGGCGACCACGATCAGTACCGGCGGGGACCGTTACGAGATGGTCTATGACGCCGACTCGCGGATCTGCGGGGAACTGTGGCCGACCGGCGAGAGTGTGTCCACCCGGTTCGATGCGTGCGGGCGGATCGTTGAACGCCGCCAGCCCGGCCGCGGAGTGGTGCGGTTCGGCTACGACAGGTGCGGGCGGATCACCAGTGTGCGTGACCGGTGGAACGGGCACCGCCGGTTCGGTTACGACAAGGCCGGACAGCTCGTCTGGGCGGCCGACGCACTGGGTCAGGTCACCCGGTTCGAGTACAACGAGGCGGGCCGGCAGGTCGCTGTCACCGACACGACCGGGGCCCGCACCGAACGCGTCTTCGACCAGATGGGCCGGCTGGTCTCCCAGACAGACCCGCTGGGCAGGACCACCAGGTACAGCTACGACCAGGCCGGGCGCCTGACCGAGCGCACTGATGCGGGCGGGCGGGGCATGCAGTGGTGCTACGACCGGTCCGGCCGGCCAGAAAGCACCTGGGCCGACGGGCGCCTGCTCACCCGCACCGAACGGGACTTCGCCGCCGGAACCCTCACCCAGATCGGCGCCGGCGGTGAGCGGGTCGAGACCGCCTGGGACACCCGCGGCAACCTCGTCCACCGGCTCCGTGACGGCGTCGGCGTGTCCTACAGCTACGACATCGGCGGGCGGCGCACCAGCATGCACACCCCCGACGGCAGCTCCACCGGCTACGAGTACGACGCCAACAACCGGCTGTCCGCGATCAGCCGGCCAGGGCTCGGCCGGGTGAGGATCGACCGTGACCGGCTGGGCCGGGTCACCGGCGTGCACGGGCCCGGGCTGGACGCCACCTGGACCTGGCACGACGGCGCCGTGGTCGCCCACCGGGTGAACCGGCGTGGTTTCATCCAACAAACCCGTATCGAACGTGACAGCAGCGGGCGCGTGGTCGCGGAGATCCGTGACGGGCTGCGCACCGACTACACCTATGACCGGGCCGGGCAGCTGACCGGCGCGGTCACCAGCGAGGGCACCCGCACCGCCTACGAGTGGGACGCCGGCGGCCGGCTGGTCACCGAGACCACCGACGGCCAGAGGACCCGGCACGGCTACGACAAGGCCGGGCAGCTGGTCTGGACCCTGCTGCCCGACGGCACTCGTCTGAGTTACGACTACGACCCGTCCGGGCGCCGGGTCCGTGAGACCGGGCCCGATGGTGAACGCCTCTTCGCCTGGGACCCCCGCGGTTTCCTCACCCGCATCACCCGCATCACCCGCCACGGCGACCAGGTCCGGGCCCACGACACCCTGCTCCACGTCGACGCCGGAGGCCAACTCGCCGCCGCGGGCGACCAGCCCGTCTACTGGGACGCCGCCGCGGCGCTGCCCACACTCGCCCAGATCGGCGCACGCCACATCACCGACGCCCTCACCACAACCGCCCTCACCACCACGGCAGACCACGATGACGAGGACACGGTATGGCTCGTCCCCGACACCGACGGCCCCGCCGCCCAGACCACCACCCTGCTGGCCGGCCTCGACGCCCTCCACAACCGCCTCCGACACACCGGCCCCACCACACCCGCAACAGCGCCGGCACCCCCAACACAAACCGGGGCGGCCAACATCGGAGTCGGCGCCGACGGCACCCTGCAAGCCGCCGGCCTGGACTGGATGGGCGCCCGCGTCTACGACCCCGCCACCAGGGCATTCCTCTCAACCGACCCCCTCGAACCGGTCACCGGCGCCGCCTGGGCGGCGAACCCGTACTCGTACGCCGGTAACGACCCAGTCGGCATGGCAGACCCCCTCGGCCTGCGGCCCGTCTCCGAGGAAGACCTACGCGCATACCAGCAGGCGTCCAACGGCATGCTGCAGAACGCCGCCGGTGCGGTGACCGGCTGGGTGAGCGAGAACTGGGAATACATCGCCGCCGGGGCCATGGTGGTGGCCGGTTTCGCGGTCATGTGCACCGGTGTCGGCGGGCCCATCGGCGCGGCGATGATGGCCGGCGCCCTGACCAGCGCCGGTGGGAGTATCTGGTCGCAGAAGTCCTCCAACGGGAGCG
>NZ_RCIV01000059.1 GCF_003666605.1 Propionibacterium australiense
TGGAGTGCTTGGTGTTTTTCGGACAGTGGGTGAAATGATCGTGAGGTAGAATTAGATCATGTCGGCATCGAAATACAGTGCAGAGTTCACCGAACAAGTCGTTCCAGGGGTCGTCCAGAAGTCCAAGCCGATTCGGGTGAGGTCGCCAGATCGTACGGACTTGTGGCACAGACAGTCGGGAACTGGGTCGCGAAATGGCGAACAGAACACCCCGACCACAGCCCTGATGGCACCACCGCGGAAGAACACGCCGAGATCAGGCGCCTGAAAGCAGAATTCCGGGAAGCCCGCATGGAGGCCGAGTTCTTGAAAAAAGCGGCGGCCCTCGTTAGCCCCTGGAGCCCCGGGTGAGCGCGAAATACCGCTGCATCCACCGCGAAGAAGGCAACTACCCCATCCAGCCCCGTGTGCCGGTGGGCGAAAGTATCCAAGTCCGGCTACTACGCCTGGCGTAATCGTCCGCTCTCGGCAACCGCTCAACGCAAAGAAGAGTTGACGACACTGATCACTTACTTCTTCGACGAGTCCGAACAGACCTACGGCTACCGCCGGATCCACGCCGAGCTCACCCAAAGCGGAATCCGGGTCAGCCGGGACATGGTCCGTAAGATCATGGCAGCTGAGGGTCTCGTTGCTTGACCAGCCCAGGAAACGAGCCAGGACGACCATCCCTGCGCCAGACCTTCCAGGCCGGCCCGACCGGCTGCGCCGAGACCTACTCCGCCACCGCACCCGGCACGGGATGGGTGGGTGACATCACGTATGTTCCGACCTGGCAGGGATTCGCCTACCTGGCGGTGGTCATGGACTGCTTCAGCCGTAAGATCATCGGGCACGCGATCGCCGGTCACATGCGCACCGAGCTCGTCACCGAAGCCCTGGCCATGGCCGCGCCGGGCCTGCCCACCCACTCGCGGTGTCACGATCTCTGCGCTCGGACCGAGGCTCCCAATACACATCGGCCGAATACACGAAATTCATGACCGACCACGGGATTCTCCCGTCCGAGGAAGCGGACCGGTAGCTGCTATGACAACGCCGCCGCCGAGTCCTTCAACGCGATCCTGAAGAAAGAACTCGTAAACCGCAAGGCCTACCCGACCCGCAACCATGCAGCCCGGGACGTGACAGCCTGGATCGAGTTACGATACAATCACAAACGTCTCCACTCCGCCATCGGTTACCAGACCCCCAACCAAGTCAACACCGAATCCAGACAACAACACAAGGCAGCAGCCTAAAACCAACCACCAACCACTGTCCGAAAA
>NZ_RCIV01000060.1 GCF_003666605.1 Propionibacterium australiense
TGGGTTGACCCCAGTGATTAGGGCCAGGGGTTCTGGGAGTTGTCTTGTCGTTCGCGGTTGCGGGCAGGGAGACTGGGTAGATCATGACGAGCAAGAGGAAGCGGCATACGCCCGAGCAGGTTGTGCGCAAGCTCGGGCAGGCGGACAGGATGCTTGCTGAGGGCGCGGGTATCGCGGTGGTGTGCCGAGAACTCGGGATCAGCGAGCAGACGTATTATCGGTGGCGCAACCAGTACGGTGGTTTGAAGGCCGATGATGCGAAGCGGCTGAAGGAGTTGGAGAAACAGAACGCCACGTTGAAGCGACTGCTGGCGGAGGCGGAGTTGGAGAAGGCAGCGCTCAAGGAGCTGGCTGAGGGAAACTTCTGAGCCCGGCCAGGCGCCGAGCTGCTGTCACTCACCTGATCAGGGTACTGCAGGTGAGCGAGCGGATGGCGTGTCGTCTGGTCGGGCTGTCACGGTCTGCCTATCGGCGCCCACTCAAGGCTGACACGGCCGCCGACCCGGACCGGGGGTTTCGGGGCTGGTTGTGTGCTTGGGCGAAGGAGCATCCCAGATGGGGGTATCGGCGGGCGTATCACGACGCCCGGGCCGAGGGGTGGAGCGTCAACCACAAGAAGGTCCAACGGTTGTGGCGCGAGGAAGGATTGCGGGTGCCGCAGCGACGTCGCCGTAAGCGGGTGGGGTCCTCGACGGTTGATGCGCCGATGGCGGTGGCGCCGAACGTGGTATGGGCGGTGGATTTCCAGTTCGATGCCGACGAGCAGGGCAAGGCGATCAAAATCTGTTCCATCGTCGACGAGCACACCCGTGAGTGCATTGGCGGACTCGTTGAGCGTTCCATCACCGCCGACCGGTTGACCGCCCATCTGGAGGACCTCGTCACCATCAGGGGCACTCCGGCGGTACTTCGATCAGACAATGGGCCTGAGTTCATCAGCGACGCGATGGCCGACTGGGCTGGTACCCGTACAGGCCTGTTCTTCATTCCTCCGGGCTCACCGTGGCGCAACGGCTATATTGAGTCATTCAACAGTCGACTCCGCGATGAGTGTCTCAATATCAACAGCTTCTACTCGCTCCTCCACGCCCAAGTCGTGATCGGTGACTGGAAGACCGAATACAACCAATACCGTCGACACTCCTCGCTCGGCTACCTAACCCCAGCCGAGTATGCTCGACAGTGCACTCATCAAACAAACACCGACGACTCACATAACGACCGGACCTAACCAAGGGGGCGGCCCA
>NZ_RCIV01000061.1 GCF_003666605.1 Propionibacterium australiense
GAAAGGCTACGTCACGAACATGCCCGCCACCCGAATCTCCGCGGCAGAACTCATTGCCGACTATCACGAGCTCTGGCTAATCGAGAAATCCTTCAGGATGTCGAAGAGCGACCTGAAAGCCCGCCCGGTCTTCCATCACACCCGCGAGGCGATCGAAGCCCACCTCACCATCGTGATGGCCGCACTCGCCGTCTCACACCGCTTGCAAACAATCACCGGGAAATCCGTCGCCAAAATCATCGAAACACTCGAGCCAATCCATGAAATGAACGTCAACATCGCTGGCCAAACCCTACCCGCTCACGACCAGATCACACCCGCAGCCCAAACCATCCTCGACACCCTCGGCCTCACCTGGCCCCCACACTAAAGTGGCACGAGTCGGGCCAGAGCCGGCGGGCCTGGCCTGGGGCGTTCCAGAATTCCCCGCGCCACGCGGGGGTGAGCCCGTCTGGAAATCGACCTTCCCAGAGGACACCATGAATTCCCCGCGCCACGCGGGGGTGAGCCCATCGAGCAGGCCACGGCGAAACTGGCTGGCCTGAATTCCCCGCGCCACGCGGGGGTGAGCCCCATCGGGGGCCGCACCACCGCGGACCACTATGGAATTCCCCGCGCCACGCGGGGGTGAGCCCCGCGCCCTGACCACCATCCAGGCCCTGCCCGTGAATTCCCCGCGCCACGCGGGGGTGAGCCCGCCCGCGCCGAGTGGTACTGGCAGCTGCGCACGAATTCCCCGCGCCACGCGGGGGTGAGCCCTCCTCGACCCCGACAGGCTCGGCTGGACCCTCGAATTCCCCGCGTCACGCGGGGGTGAGCCCTGATGATGGACTGGCGGGGTCCGGAGTCGTCGGAATTCCCCGCGCCACGCGGGGGTGAGCCGACTGGGCCGCCCTCGCAGCCACCGGCAAGCCCGAATTCCCCGCGCCACGCGGGGGTGAGCCCTCGGCCAGTTTAATCCGGAGGGTTATGCAAAACTGTTTTTGTAGAATTCTAGTGCGATGACTGTTGTGATGGTTTGTGGGAAGGTGTGGATGGGTCTGCGGTAGCCGGTGTGGAGTATTCGCCAGGTTTTGAGGCTGGGGGATTGCTCGTTCGACTGGGGCGCGTAGCTTGTTGATGGTTCTGTTGTACTGTTTCTGGTTTTCTGTCAGCTCGCCGTGGACTGGTTTTCGTTCCGGGGTGATCATGCCCAGTCCGGTGTAGC
>NZ_RCIV01000062.1 GCF_003666605.1 Propionibacterium australiense
ATATGGCCGTCATGAAACAAGATCGGTTTCTGGTTGGGGTTTGGGGAGGTGTTCGAAGTCGTAGTCGAAGGTACGACCAGTGACGTATGAAGCGAAAGCTCCGAAAGTTTGGTCCGGGGTTTCTCGCTGAATGTTCGCGATATTGGTTTTGGCGGTGTTCCAGACGTGCTCAACAGGGTTGTGGTCGGGCGCATAAGGCGGCAGGAAGATCGGAGTGATGCGTTCCAGTAGCTGGCCCGGCTCATACAGGCCGGTGAGGGCTTTGGCGTGATGGAACCGAGCATTGTCCAGCACGACCGCGATCTTCTCGGTCCGGGTTTCGCGCTGCAGCCGTTCCAAAGCGAGAATGATCTGTTCAGTGTTCTGGTTCCCCTCGATCGGATACAGCCGCATCTTCTTGTCGGTGAGGGACAGGGCACCGAAAAACGACTGGGACACCTTCTGCCGGTCCACGTACAGTTTCGTGCGCTGACCCCGCGGGAGCCATATCCTTCTGGTCTCTGCTTCGTGTTCCAGGCGCACCTCGTCTACCGCGTACACCTCACAGCCGGCCTCCAACAGCTGGTAGACCTGGGCCTTCACTTCGGCCATGCGCCGGGTGATGGCCTTCTCGTCGCGGTGCTTGTCGAACGGGTCCGGCAGTTTGAAACTCAACCCACAGAACCGCAGCAGCAACTGATACGAAGACTCTGACTCGTACTCCACATCGAACAAGATCTTCACCACGTCACGCAGGGCCGGAACATCCCAGAACTCGGCATCGATACCGGACCGGGACGGCGGCTGGGCCAGAACCGTCTTGAGGTCTTCTTTCTGGGTGCGGGTGAGTTTCGCGGCATTCTGGTTCCCCGCGTGCCCGGTGAGTACCGAGCACATCCTGCTGGCCTGCCAGTCGGCCAGCCACTCCCGAACAGTTTTCTCGCTGCGCTCGACCATTTTCGCGATGATTCCCAGCCCGACTCCTTCGGAGGCGTACAGGATGGCTTCGGCTTTCATCCGCACCAGCATGTAATTGTCTGTACGTTTCTTCCACCTGATCAGAACAGCGGTTTCTTCCGGGGTGACCTCAACCTGCATGCCCCAATCATATCCGAAAACAAGACCAG
>NZ_RCIV01000063.1 GCF_003666605.1 Propionibacterium australiense
GGTCTTGTTTCGGGCATGATTGAGACATGCAGATCGAGGTCACCCCGGAAGAAACCGCTGTTCTGATCAGGTGGAAGAAACGCACAGACAATTACGTGCTGGTGCGGATGAAAGCCGAAGCCATCTTGTATGCCTCTCGTGGTGTCGATGTGGGGATTATCGCTGAAATGGTTGAGCGCAGCGAGAAAACCGTTCGAGAATGGCTGGCCGAGTGGCAGGCCAGCAGGATGTGTTCGGTGCTGACCGGGCACGCGGGGAACCAGAACGCCGCGAAACTCACCCGCACCCAGAAGGAAGACCTCAAGACAGTCCTGGCCCTGCCGCCGTCTCGGTCCGGGATCGACGCCGAGTTCTGGGGCGTGCCGGCCCTACGAGACGTAGTGAAGATTCTGTTCGACGTGGAGTACGAGTCAGAATCTTCGTATCAGCTGCTCCTGCGGTTCTGCGGGCTCAGTTTCAAACTGCCCGACCCGTTCGACAAGCACCGCGACGAACAGGCCATCACCCGACGCATGACCGAGGTGAAGACCCAAGTCAACGACCTGTTGGGCGCTGGCTGTGAGGTGTACGCCATCGATGAGGTCCGCCTGGAGCACGAGGCCGAGACCCGCCGCATGTGGCTGCCCAAAGGACAACGCACCAAACTGTACGTGGACCGGCAGAAAGTGTCCCAGTCGTTCTTCGGCGCCCTCTCGCTTACTGACAAGAAAGTGCGGCTGTATCCGATCGAGGGGAACCAGAACACCGAACAGATCATCCTGGCTCTGGAACGGCTCCAGCGCGAAACCAAGGCCGACCGTATCGCTGTCGTACTGGACAATGCCCGGTTCCACCACGCCAAGGCCCTGACCAGCCTCTACCAGCCCGGCCAGTTGCTGGAGCGCATCACACCCGTTTTCTTGCCGCCGTACGCTCCCGACCACAACCCGGTCGAACACGTCTGGGGCACCGCCAAAAACAATATCGCGAACATCCAGCACCAGACCCCCGAACAAACCTTCGGAGCATTCGCCTCGTACATCACCGGACGCACCTTCGACTACGACTTCGAACACCTCCCCAAACCCCAACCAGAAACCGATCTTGTTTCATGACGGCCATA
>NZ_RCIV01000007.1 GCF_003666605.1 Propionibacterium australiense
TTAAGCCTTCCAGCGCCGATGGTACTGCACGCGCCAGCGTGTGGGAGAGTAGGAAACCGCCGCACACAACCCTTCAATGGTGCCCCCGCCAGTGATCGTGGCGGGGGCACCACCACTTAACACGGGGCACTGTTTGACCACGGGACACTTTTGATGGGGCCTGCGAAAAGTGGCACAGCCTTCGTGTCCGGGGGCCAACCTCACACGACCCTGACGAGGGGATGAGCCCAAGGCACCCCAGGGGGACGCACCACTCAACAGACCCGATGCCCCAAGGGCTTGGCCGTTGCCATGAGGCTGTGCACGGTTCTGAGGAATGCGGGCCCGACGAGGGCGATGGCGTCATGGGTTCGACTCATCGTGGAGGGGACCATGCGCTGGGCCATCAGATACCGGCCGCTAGCGTATGGTGTCATGAACGTCGACGATGATCTCGAGCACCGCCCCTTCGTCACAGTCGAGCCCGCCGACCGCGTGATTCGTCGCCGCAGGGGCGCCAGGGTGCTGGTCCTGGCAGGCGACCGGGTGCTCCTCGAACAGGACACCGACCCCGGGCTTCCCGAACTGACCTGGTGGGTCACCCCCGGTGGGGGAGTCGACAAGGGGGAGACCTTCGCGCGTGCAGCTGTACGCGAGCTGCGTGAGGAGACCGGTCTGATCGTCGGCGAGGAGGAGCTCATCGGACCCATCGCCCGGCGCCTGACCCACCACGGCTACACCGATCAGGTTCTCGTACAGGCAGAGGAGTTCTTCGTCGTCCGCACCGAGCACTTCGAGGTGGACACCTCTGGCTACACGGCAGAGGAGAGGAGAACCCTGCTGCACACCGCCTGGATGACCCGGGACGAGGTCGCGGCCGCCACCGTCTGGCCCAGCCGGATCCTCGAACTGTGGGATCTCGGCCAGGGCGACTTCGTGGACCTGGGCGCGGTTGAGGAGTCGACGATACCGCTCACCGATGAGCAGCGGGTCTTCCTGAACCTGGCCTGAGCGGCAGCGCCTGCGGCGGTTCTCAGCCCCGGCCCTCCAGCGCCACCTCGTCGGCGTCGATGATCCGGTAGGCGTAGCCCTGCTCGGTGAGGAATCGTTGCCGGTGCTGGGCGTAGTCGGCGTCCACGGTGTCACGGGCCACCACCGTGTAGAAGTGTGCCGCGTTGTCCCGTGCGTCGAGGCGACCGGGCAGCTGCTGTTTGGGTCGCAGCAACCGGCCGAGCCGCTGCGCCTCCTCCTGGCGCGAGCCGAAGGTGCCCGAGACCTGGATCGCCACTTGGGCCGCAGGCAGGTCGATGGAGAAGTTCGCCACCTTGCTCACCACGAGCAGGTCGATGGCGCCGGCACGGAACTCGTCGTAGATCCGTTCGCGGCTCCTCGTGCTCGTCCCGCCCGTGATGATCGGGCAGCCCAGGGCGTCGGCGAGTTCGGTGAGCTGGTCGACGTACTGGCCGATGACGAGAGTGGGCACGCCCCGGTGCACCTCGACGAGAGCGCGTACGACATCGAGCTTGGCGCTCGCCGTGGACGCCAGCCGGTACCGCACGTCGGCGTCCGCCAGCGCATAGGCCATCCGCATGTCCCCCGGTAGGTCGACCCGCACCTCGATGCAATCGGCGGGCGCGATGTAGCCCTGGGCCTCGATCTGACGCCACGGGGCGTCGTAACGTTTGGGCCCGATGAGGCTGAAGACGTCGGCCTCATGGCCGTCCTCGCGGACGAGGGTGGCGGTGAGGCCCAGACGGCGGCGGGCCTGCAGATCCGCTGTCATCCGGAAGACCGGTGCCGGCAGCAGATGGACCTCGTCGTAGACGACCAGCCCCCAGTCGCGGGCGCTGAAGAGCTCGAGATTCGGGTGGATTCCGTTCCGCTTGGTCGTGATGACCTGGTAGGTGGCTATCGTCACCGGACGGATCTGCTTCTTCGCGCCCGAGTACTCGCCGATCTCGTCCGCCGTGAGGCTCGTCCGAGCGAGGAGTTCGGCCCGCCACTGGCGAGCCGAGACGGTGTTCGTCACCAGGATGAGCGTCGTCGCGCCCGCCAGCGCCATCGCGGCCGCGCCGACGATCGTCTTGCCGGCCCCGCAGGGCAGGACGACGACGCCGGAGCCGCCCTCCCAGAAGGCCTTCGCCGCCTCGTCCTGGTAGGCCCGCAGCTTCCAGCCGTCCTCGGCGAGCGAGATCGGATGGGCCTCGCCGTCCACGTAGCCGGCGACGTCCTCGGCCGGCCAGCCCAGTTTGAGCAGCGCCTGCTTGAGCCGGCCCCGTTCGGACGGGTGGACGAGCACCGTCGTCGTGTCGATGGCCTGCCCCAGCAGGCCCCTGGTCCGTGCGCTGCGGCGTACCTGCGTCAGGACGGCCTCGTCGGTCGAGGTGAGGACCAGCCCGTGCGCGGGGTCCTTGTCGATGCGCAGCACCCCGTAGCGGCCCATCGTCTCGGCGATCTCGATGAGCAGGGCCGATGGCACCGGGTACCTGGAGTAGGTGAGCAGCGCATGAACGATCTGCTCGGCGTCGTGGCCGGCCGCCCGGGCATTCCACAGCCCCAGCGGGGTCAGGCGGTAGGTGTGGACGTGCTCTGGGGCGCGCTCCAGTTCGGCGAAGGGAGCGATCGCGGCGCGGGCGTCGTCGGCCAGCGGATGCGCGAGCTCGAGCAGCACGGTGCGATCGGACTGGACGATCAAGGGGCCGTCATTGTTCATCACTGTTCAGTATGCGTCCCCGCCGCAAGCCGGGAACGCCCCGTCGGGGTGCTCGCCGTGCAGTGCCACGGCCCACGTCTCCTGCCGGCGGCGCCGGGCCGGGGCGCCCTCGGCGGGGACCTCCTGCCGGCACGGGCAGGATGCTCGTGCGGGCGCCGCGCGGAGGACGCGGGTCGGGCCGCCAGCCGACCATGGGGTAGCGCCGTGCCCAGGGGTCAGCCGTGCGGCACCGTCAGCTGCCTGGGCAGGCAGCTGTTGAGCAGCGCATCGCCTGACAGGTTCGGGTAGAGGCTGGAGCAGACCGCCAGCCCGGCGTCATAGCTGTCGATGCCCCCGGGGTCGGCGATGGTCACCCAGGTGTCCTCGGGCAGCGAGAAGATCTGCTTGCCGAAGTCACCGCCCTTGAGCAGGAGCATGGAGTGGATGCCGTGGGCCGCCGCGTACTGGACGTTCTCCTGGTACCTGTCGTAGATGTCGGGAAGCGTGAAGGTGTGCGAACCGTCGGCCGTGGTCTGCTGCGGGTCGTAGATGCCCTCGTACTTGCTGTCGATCTGCAGCACCCAGCGGCCGTCGAGCACCAGGTTCTGCATGCTGCGGCTGCGCGCGTCGTTCAGCTCGTTGAGGGCGTGGGTGCGTTCGTCGACACTGGGTGTCGGGGTGGGGGTCGGGGTCGGTGTCTCGCTGGTGGCCGAGGTGGAGGGCTCGGGGGAAGCCGGTTCCTCCGCATTGTCGCGGTCCTTGAACAGGACGATGCCGATGACGATCGCGGCCACGAGCAACGTGGCCAGGGCGATGATGATCGCCGTCTTGACGCCGCCGCCCCTGCCTGGTTTCTGGCCGGGGACGGACTGGGAGACGCCGTTCGGGGGATAGCCGGGCTGCACGTGCGGGAAACCGATCGCGCTCAGCCCGTTCGCGTTCGTGACCGGCCATGCCGGCGTACCGGTCGTCGCCGCGCCGCTGGCCCAGCCCGAGGCGCCGGTGCTCTGACCGGTCCCGCTGCCGAGCATCGTCGCGGCCAGCCCGGGGGCCAGCACGGTGTTGCTGGGGGCATCGACCGGGACGGGAGGCGGAGGAGTGCGCAGGGGCGTCAGAGCTGGCAGCTCCAGCGTCTGGTCGCTCGCCTCGCGGAGGGCATGCGCAGCCTGGGCGGCCGACTCGGGGCGGCGGGAGGGATCCTTGCGGGTCAGCCAGACCAGGATGTCCCAGATCCGGTCGTCCAGGCCGTCCGGCCGGCCCGGGTCGAAACTCAGCTGCGCCTGCATCGCCGCCGCCGGGTTCCGGTCTGCGAAGGGGGTGACGCCGGTGGCCAGTTCGTAGAGCATGATGCCGAGCGAGTAGAGATCGCTGGCCGGCGTCGGTGTCTGGTTCATGAGGAGCTCGGGCGCCATGTAGTGCGGGGTACCGGCGACCATCGTCGGGTTGGCGGCGCCGAGACCGGTCTCGGTCAGGCGGGAGACCCCGAAGTCGGTGATGCGGGGGACGAGTTCGGTGCCGGTCTCGTCGACGAGGACATTGGCGGGTTTCATGTCACGGTGGACGATGTGCTGCTCGTGGATCGCCTGCAGCCCCTCGGCCAGTTCTGCGCACACCAGGGCGGCGTCGGACTGGGTGAAGGTTCCCGCTGCCTTGAGCATCTGACGCAGATCGGGGCCCTCGACGATGTCCATGATGATCGCCAGGGTCTCCCCCTCGACGACGAGGTCGTGCACGCCGACGACATTGGGATGATCCACGCTCAGCAGCAGATTGCGCTCGGCGACGAAGCGCTTCACCATCTCGCTGTTCCCGCTGATGTCAGGGCGGAGGATCTTCGCCGCGAAGAGATGTCCCTCGGCGTCCTTGGCGCGCCAGACCTCGCCCATTGCACCATCGTTGATGTGGGACACCAGCCTGTAGCGGCTTCCCAGGGGCTCGTCGGGGCTGTGCGTCGTCACGGTGCCTCTCCGTGGGGTGGGATACTGATGGGTGTGTCTGTGCCACCGAGGTCGCACAGACGAGCGCTGTCAGGCGCCCCCTGACATAGTACGGTAGAGCAACTCAGGGACGACAGGGGTGGAGACCGCAGCGTCCCACCGGCAGGAAGTGACAGGAATGAACGGACCCGCGTGGCGGGACGATGAGACGGTCGCTGTCGTCGCGGCAGGTCCGGTCCGGTACCCGCTCGTCGCGGGAGCGACCATCAGGATCGGCCGTGATCCGGTTTGCGACATCGTCGTGAACCATCCGCTCGCCTCGCGCCGCCACGCCCAGATCAGTGCCGACCACTCGGGCGTTGTCCTGGTCCGCGACCTGGGCAGCGCCAACGGCAGTTTCGTGGCCGGTCGGCGCGTCTCGGAGTTCGCCGTCGCCGAGGGCAGCGTGCTCAACCTCGGTGCGGTCGACGGCCCGGCCGTCACCATCACGCGCAGCCCGGTGCCGTCCGCGATGGAGAAGCAGCCCCCGGGCGGGGCCCGTCCCGACTCGCTCATTCCGCTGACGACCGTCCCGGCCGGGGCTGACGGACCGGACCGGCGAACCATGCGACACGGGCCGCTGAACCCGGTCACAGCGGTGGGGACGGGGGCGATCGGGGCCGTTCGCGACCCGGCCGCCGGTGCCGGGCCGGGCGAGACCGTGCTCGTCACCGCGGACCGGGTGGCCCGCGGTGAGACGATCACCATCGGCAGGGCGCCCTCGAACACCATCGTGCTGGACGATCCACTCGTCTCCCGCCACCACGCGCGCCTGACCGGCAGCCCCCAGGAGGGCTACCGCGTCGAGGACCGCTCCAGCCTCAACGGCGTCCAGATCAACGGCCGTCCCGCGCCGAGCGGCAGCATCTTCCGGGCCGGCGACCTGCTCGGTGTCGGTCGCACCACGCTGCTCATCAGCGACGGGCGCATCGTCACGCCCGAGCCCGCCCAGACGGCGCTCATCGCCGACGAGCTGGGATTCGACATCAAGAGCCATGGCGAGCGCAAGGTCCTGCTCGACAAGGTGAGCTTCCAGGTGCAGGTGGGGGCACTGGTGGCGGTCATCGGCCCGTCCGGGGCCGGCAAGTCGACGCTGCTGCGCGCCATCACCGGTTCGCAGCCGGCCACCAGCGGCAGCGTCATCTACCGCGGCGCCGACCTGTACGAGAACTTCGCCAATCTGCGCCAGCGCATCGGCGTCGTCCCGCAGGATGACGTCGTCCATCGCAGGCTCACCGTTCGCAAGGCACTGCGGTACGCGGCCCAGCTGCGCCTGCCCGCCGACTACGACGCACAGGCCCGTGAGCACGAGGTCGACCGCGTCATCGGCGATCTCGGCCTGACCGAGCACGCCGACACCCTCATCAGCCGTATCTCCGGCGGCCAGCGCAAGCGCGTCTCGGTGGCCCTCGAACTGCTCACCCAACCCGAACTGCTGCTCCTCGACGAACCCACATCGGGGCTCGACCCGGGAATGGACAAGTCCGTCATGGAACTGCTGCGCGCCCAGGCCGATGGCGGCCGGGCGGTGCTCGTCGTGACCCACAGCACCGACAACCTCGCACTGTGCGACCAGGTACTCATCCTGGCCCCCGGCGGAGGAGTCGCCTACTTCGGCCCGCCGTCGGAGGTACTCGGCTACTTCGGTGCTGCGCGCTACGCGGAGGTCTTCCAGTCGCTGTCGGACGACCCGGCCCGGCACATCGGCCGGTACCGTCAGTTGCATCCGAGCACGCCGGCCCCGGCACCCACCTCCACACCGGAGATGACCAGCCCCCCGCGGCTGCGGCGGGGCCGCCAGTGGCGCACGCTCATCTCGCGTCAGCTCGCCGTCATCGTCTCGGACCGCTCGTACGCGGTCTCGACGCTCCTCCTGCCGATCATCGTCGGGCTGATGGCACTGGCCATTCCCGGTGAGGGCGGGTTCGGCCGCCCCGGCCCCGACAACCCCGGGGAGCCCAATCAGCTGCTCGTCATCATCACCGTCGGCGCCGGGTTCATGGGCATGGCGGCCACCATTCGCGAACTGATCGGCGAACGGGCCATCTTCCTGCGAGAACGCGCCGTGGGCCTGTCACCGGTGATCTACACGGGCGCGAAGATCTTCGTGCTGTTCATGCTGACACTCATCCAGAGCACGCTGCTGGTGTCCGTCGTGCGGCTCGGCAAGAGCGGCCCGGGGGACGGGATCTGGGCGGACGGCACCATCGAACTGGCCATTGCCGCATTCGGCACGGCCTTCGCGTCGGGCATGATCGGCCTGCTCCTGTCAGCAGTCGTCACCAGCTCCGAGCAGACGATGCCGGCCCTGGTCATCGCGGTGATGGCCCAGCTCGTGCTGTGCGGCGGCCTCATCGAGGTCACCGGGCGTTCGGTGATGGAGATCGTCGCGGCCATCGCGCCGAGCCGATGGGGTTACGGGCAGGCCGCGGCGACGATGGATCTGCGCCGGCTCAATCCGCAGGTCGCCGATGACCCGCTGTGGGAACACGCCCTCGGCGTGTGGCTGCACGGGCTCATCGGCCTGGTCACGATCAGTGTCGTCGCCGGCGTGCTGACCCTCGTGCGCCTCACGCGGCAGCGGTCATCGGTCTGACCGGCTTCAGCCCTGCTCCGCCACGCCCGGCCCGACCCAGGTGATCCGGGCCAGCGGCAGGTCGATCCGTCCGGCTGCGCGGCGCACCAGGTGCGCCACTCCTGCGGACAGCGACAGCACCCGCATGAGGTGACGCTGCGGGGCGCCGTCACCGTCCACCCAGCCGACCTCCACCCACGAGTCGGTGCCGTGTGCACCGGTCAGGGCGGAGAGGATCTGCTCGGCGCCCATGCCGCCCGATGTCTTCTGCGCCAGGGTCCGGGCCAGGCGCGCCACGTCGACGGACCTGCCGGCGGGCGTGGCGGGGGCGGGTGCCCTGCGGGGCGCGGGCGTCGTATAGGCCTCGCCGCTGGAACGTTCGGCGACCGGGGCGAGGCCCATGCCCCGGAGCATTGCGACGAGTTCGGCGGGTTCGGCGCTCGACGCGATGACGCCGGGCGCGAGCTCGCGCAGCCCGAGCTCCGCGGCGTTCGCGTCAGCCAGGATCGCCGCGGCCCCGCTCGGGTCCGCCACCTGGACGACCGCACCGACCGGGATGACCCGCACCGCGCCGTGGGCTCGTGCCGTGTCGGTGATGAGCGTCGACAGGGGATCCGGCAGCGGGGCCTCGGGGCCCCCGGCGCCGTGCTCGCGCAGCCAGCCGGTGATCGCCTCGGCCGACCAGCCGGCGTCCAGGGCACGGTTGATCGAGGCCCGGGTGAAACGGAAGGTCGCCGCCGCGCCGTGCGACTCGCGGTCGGCCAGTTCGCCGATCACGCGGGCCGTCTCGTGATCGAGTGGGGCCGGGGCGACTGCCGTCAGGTCCGACTGCATCAGCAGTGTGTCGCCGAAGTCGGCGAAACCAGGATCGGGCAACGCGGGCTCGGCCACGGCCCGGACGAGCACGGTCGTTCGGTCGAAGGCGAGCAGGCCGAGCCAGCGGGCCTCGGCGACGAGCTCGGCGGCGTACTGCCGCCACAGCTCCTGGTGTTCGGCGCCGACCAGTCCCGGCCTGCGCCAGGCGAGTCGTTCGGCGAGGGAGTCCTCGTCCACGGCGGTGCCCGGCGCGGCGGTGGCCAGTTCGTCGAGGGCGGCGGTCCGCAGCGCCGCCGCCCGGGGCTGTGCGGCCCCGGGCCACCAGCCCAGCCCGGTCCAGGCCGTGGCCAGCGCGCGCCAGCGCCCGTACCCGGGATGGTCCAGGAAACTGTCGTACGCGGTCGTTGCCAGCCAGTTGCGAGAGTGGGCCACGAGCAGGCCGGCGTGCCGCACGAGCGCCAGCAGGAAGCGGCTCTCGCTCGGTTCGTCCTCGGTGCTCTCACCGAGAACGCGGGCGACGGCCGTCAGGTCGCGTTTGGACATCTCTCCGCTGGTCAGCGGCCTCGGGGTCCGGGTGCCTAGGTCGTCGAGCACCACCTCGACGTGGCTGATGAACTCCTGGGCCGATCCGATGGCTGCCCTGTCGAGCAGTTCCGGGCCGAGACTGGCGCCGAGCGCGCTGGATGATGCGGGCCAGTCGGGTACGTGGGCGGGCGGTACGGCCTGGACGAAAAGGCCCTTGCGCAGGTGCAGGGCGAGCTCGCGGGGGAGGACGACCTGGTCGGGGCCGGTCGGGGCCAGTAGCCCGTGGGCGAGCAGCAGATCCATCGTCGATTCGGCATCGGCGATGCTCACCGGGCGGTCCGCCCTGCGCACGGTGCCGTTCGGCGGTCCCCACTGCAGGCGGCTCAGGACTCGTGCCCCCTCCTCCCCGACCGCGTCCAGCCCGGCCAGGATGGCTTCCTCCGGCAGGGGCCTGGCCGAGGGCGCTGCCAGCCCGCACGGGTGGGGGCCGAAGACCGCCCGGGCCCCCTGGGTCAGGGTGACCGGCTCGCCCCAGGCGAGGGCCAGGTCGGTCAGCCGCGTGAGCGCCGCGGCTATCTCGTCGTCGTGCCCGCTCAGAGCGAGCGCCCCGGCCAGGTTCTCGACCGTGACCGCACCACCACCGGCCTCCCACGCCGCCATGACGTGGGCGATGCACAGCACCCATGCGTCGAGGCCTTCGAGCGCGCGTGCCGCCGAGGAACGGGACGATGCCCGCTCGGCCAGTTCGGTGATGTCGCGTGGGGGCGGGCTGGTCAGGTCGGGGCGCGATCTCAGCAGGTGCTCGAGGGCCTGCGGTGTCCACTGCTGGAGGCTTGCTGCCAGCGAGCGGGGAGCGTTCATCCGTTCGGCCTCGGCCTGCCGGGGTAGCCCGGGTACGGCGGCTGGGGCCCGCCGGGCTGCCCGGGCCGCTGGGCAGGGGCGGGCGCGGTGTGCATGGGCGGGCCGGGAACGGGATGGGGCGGGGCGCCGCCCCGGGAGGGCTGGGTCCACCCGGCTGCACCGTTCGGGAAGCTGTGTCCCGTGTTGTCAACCGGCGGCCGTGGTACGGCCCAGGTCATGGTCCGGGCCTGCGCGGCCGTGACGAGACGGCCGGTCCGGGCCAGGTCGGAGCGGGTGAGCCGTGGGCTCGCGAGGAGCATCGCCAGACAGACCCATCGCGCCACCGAGTTGCCCACGGAGAGCGGCTCGGCGCGGCCCGCGAGCAGGGTCAGCAGGATGACGAGCGTCATGATCCCGAGCGCGACGAGGAAGGCGGCGCGCAGGAAACGTCTCGAGCGTGACTGGGTCATCGACAGGATCCACGCCACGATGAGCGCGGTGAGGGCGAGGGGCCGGACGATGAAGCCGATGGCAAGGACCCACAACATTCCGACGCCGGTGGCGCGCAGCAGGTTCCCGACCCCATAGGGCCGGGGCCCGGTGTCGGTGAGGATGACCAGGGGGCCGGTCAGCCAATCGGGGGTCTCCTGCGGTCCCGCCGCCCCAGCACCGGACCACGAACCCTCCATCGGATAGTTGTTCACGGTCTGCCGGCCCTGACCGGCTGCCGGGGGCTGCTGACCCGGGGCGGCCGGCACGACGAGTGAGGAGGCGTCCGGCGGGGCGAACAGCGCGCCCGACGACGGTGTGGGGCCGCCGGAGAGCTCGAATGGCTCACGCGGATCGTGCTCCTCAGGCCGGGAACTGGCCAGCAGCGACATGCTCTCGAATGGCTCGTGCGGGTCCCGCGGGGCATGGCTCGCCGGGGCGAGTGACTCCAGGGCCGGCCCGGGCTCGGCCGGCGACTGGATCGCGTCGGGGCGAGCCATGGCGCCGCTGACCTCGACAGCCGGCTGCCTGGCCGGCGAGCTCAGGGGCTCGGCCTTCGGCTGCGCGAACGCAGACGGCGCCTCACGAGGAGCGCCGTCCAGCGTGAGGGTGTCGAAGATGCGTGGCCCTGCCATGGCGTCAATTCTATTGGCGGCCACGTGCAGGCCCACGCCCTGCGCCTCGTCACCACCACCCGAGACGCAGGGTTGCCCGTCTCGATAACCTTGAAGTGGTCTTCTGTCTCCGCGTGAGGAGGAGCGGCCACGGCAGTCCGGAAGAATGAGGTGACGAGATGCCGAGCGGCAGGGTGCGTTTCTTCGACTCCGAGAAGGGTTTCGGATTCATCACGAAGGATGATGGCGAGGGAGAGGTGTACTTCCGCTCCACCGCGCTGCCCGCTGACGTGACCAGCGTCAAGCGGGGCCAGCGCGTCGAGTTCGGCGTCATCGAGGGCCGGCGTGGCGAGCAGGCGCTGTCGATCACCTTGATCGACCCGCCGCCGTCACTGTCCAAGGCCTCCCGCCGCAAGCCCGAGGACCTGGCCGTGATGATGGAGGACCTCATCAAACTGCTCGACGGCCTGTCGAACGGATACCGCCGCGGCCGTCATCCCAATCAGAGTCAGGCCACCAAGATCGCGACCATGTTGCGTGGCGTGGCCGACGAGCTGGAGAAGTAATGCCATCTGCGCGAACCGCCACCAAGACCGACACGGTGCTGGCCGCGGCCGTCGACCTCGCGTGCAGCGCGGCCACCCACCAGGCCGGTGACTTCGGGGTGGGGGAGTACCTCGGCTGCGAGCTCGAGGGCGAACGCCTGCTCACCCACTACTTCGCGTGCCCCCACAGCGGCTACCGGGGCTGGCGCTGGGCCGTCACGCTGACGCGACCCCCGAGGGCCCGCACGGCCACCGTCGACGAGGTCGTCCTGATCCCCGGCGACGACGCGCTGCTCGCCGCCGCATGGGTGCCGTGGGCCGACCGGGTCCGTCCCGGCGACGTCACCCCCGGCACGCTGCTGCCCACCGCCGACAACGATCCCCGGGTGGAGCCCGGTTTCACCGGCGGTGAGATGGCCGCGGACGAGGACCCGGCGGAGTGGAGCGCCACCCGAGACGTCGTCTCCGAACTCGGGCTGGGGCGCGAGCGCGTGCTCTCCCACGAGGGTCGTTCGCGCGCCGCCGAACGCTGGCTCGGCGGGGAGGGCGGCCCCGACAACGCCTCGACCAGGCAGGCCCCGGGCCTGTGCGTCGAGTGCGCCTACTTCCAGCGCATCACCGGGTCGCTCGGCGCGCTCTTCGGGGTGTGCGCCAACGAGTACTCCCCGCGCGACGCCAAGGTCGTCAGCGTCGACCATGGGTGCGGCGGCCACTCGAACGTCGTCGCTGACCAGCGTGGCGTCGACCTGCCCTCGCCCGTCTACGACACGATCGGCGCCGAGGACACGGCGATCTTCGACTAGATGAGTGAGTCCGCTCGGGTTTAGTGGTCGCAGGTGGTCAGTGAGTGTTTGATGACTGCCCCGGCACCGCCACACCAACTCAACCAATTCGGACGCACTCATCTAATGAGACTTATTCACAGCCTCAATGAATCAGGTCATGACTAGGGATTTCAGTTCGCTCTGAGCCTCTGTGGATAAGCCTCGATACAGAGGTGCTCGCCCGCTGTTGCAGCGGGCGAGCACCTCCATCTCTTGGTCGGTCGTGTTCGTCCGGTCAGTCGGCAGCGGTCATTGAAGAGACATTCTTTTTGCCATTCCTGATGAGGAAGCTCGCACCTGTCATGAGCACACCGATGACGACCAAGGCGATCCCGGCGGCATTGGCAATGGTGCCGAGCAGGCCCCAGCCGTAGGCGCTGAGCAGTAGCCCTCGCAGGTTGTTGCCGTTGAGCAGCACGTTGTAGCGCAGCTCGGTGAGCTCAGCAGCCCTGGCGGCGATGGTGTTGTCGGTGGTCGGATCGGCGATTTCGGCCTTGACCAGGGCGGCAACCTCCTTCTCGGAGGCGTTGGGGTTTGCTGCCGCGATCTCCTTCGTCAGAGCCTCCTCCTGCTCCTCGATGAGCTCGCCGAGAGTGGCGAAGGTCGCTGTCTGAGGATCGAGGCCCGCCTTCTTCACGGCATTGGCCATGTGGTCCTGAATCATCATCGAGTAGGCCTTGGCCTGGGCTCCGGTCGTCAGGGGTTGCCCGGCGTAGGGCGTCAGCGCATCAGCAGTCTCTTCGGTTATGGCTCCCGCGCTCAACTGACCAGTGATGACTTCACTCGTAGGTACGGTGATGGCTTGGTCGCTGAGCTGAGAGTCGATGAAGTTTGCTGTGAACCTGCCACCGAAGATTGCTGCTCCGCCGACGAGAATGAGAACAACGCCGACGATCCTCGTCAGCGTTCTGTAGACATGGGATTCCATAGCTCCTTCCAGCATAAGCTTATTGTTGATTTTTGAAGTAAAGTGCATGCTATAGCCCCAGGCTCCTCTTTCGAAGCCTTTCGCGGCAAGCGAAGTGGCTTGCCCGCCACGGCGCGCCCCGGCGGGACCATTTCCATCGCTGGCTGCTGCTCCAGGTGGCGTGACGGGCTGGTATGAGCGTTCCGTGGTCATTGTCCGACGCCGCCTAGTGAGGCGGTTACCATATCGGCCATGGCGTCTGTGTCCCCTGAAAAAACCCTGGAAGCTCCGTCCTTCGTCGAGCGCTGGTTCCGTGTCGCCGAACGCGGCTCGTCGATCGGTCAGGAGCTGCGCGGCGGCCTGGTGACCTTCTTCACCATGGCCTACATCCTCGCGCTCAACCCGCTGGTCATCGGAACCGCTGCCGACTCGCAGGGCAACCTGATCTCGGGCGCCCCCAAGTTCACCGATGCAGCGGCTGGCATCGTCGACCAGGCGGCGGTCAGCCATTCGATCGCCATGGTCGCCGCCGCGACGGCACTCATCGCCGGCATCAGCACGATCCTCATGGGCGTCATCGGACGATTCCCGATCGGTCTCGCCGCGGGCCTGGGCCTGAACGCCATGTGCGCCTACGTCATCGCGCCGAACTCCACCTGGCCGCGGACGATGGGCATGATCCTCATCGAGGGCATCATCATCACCCTGCTCGTGCTGACCGGGTTCCGCGAGGCCGTCTTCCGCGCCGTGCCCCGTGAACTGCGCGTGGCGATCTCGGTCGGCATCGGCCTGTTCGTCGCCTTCGTCGGCCTTGTCGACGCCAACATCGTCACCCCGGGTTCGGGCACCCCGGTGCAGCTGGGGCTGAACGGTTCGCTCGGCACGCTGCCGCAGCTCCTCTTCGTCATCGGCCTGCTGATCCTGTTGTTCCTGTACGTGCGCGCCAGGCGGGGGGCGATGCTCATCGCCATCATCGCGACGACCGTGATCGCCATCGTCGTCCAGGCCCTCACCAGGATCCCCGAGACGCTGTCCGACGGGAGCACCAACCCGGAGGGCTGGGCGCTCAACGTGCCGGCGTGGCCCGGCCTCTCCGCCTTCGTCGCCCCCGACCTGGGGCTCTTCGGCCGTGTCGACCTGGTGGGTGCCTTCGCCAACGCCGACGGACAGTTCACCCTCGCCAGTGTGCTCGGCGCCGTCATGCTCATCTTCTCGCTGCTGCTGGCCGACTTCTTCGACACGGTCGGCACGGTCGTGGCGGTGGGCGCCGAGGGAGACATCCTCGACGAGAACGGAGAGCCGCCGCACCTGCGCGGCGTCCTGCTCGCGGATTCCCTCGCGGCGGTGCTCGGTGGCCTGGGCTCCACCTCGTCCAACACCTCGTACATCGAGTCGACCGCGGGCGTCGCCGAGGGCGCCCGCACCGGCATCGCCTCGGTCTTCACCGGCATCTGCTTCCTGCTGGCGACCTTCCTGTCGCCACTGACGAACATGGTGCCCTCGGAGGCCGTCGCCCCGGTGCTCGTGCTCGTCGGTTTCCTCATGATGCAGCAGGTCGGGGAGATCGACTGGCACCACCTGGTCGATGCCATCCCGGCCTTCATCACGATCGTGCTCATGCCCTTCAGCTACTCGATCTCGGTGGGCATCGGCGCGGGCTTCGTCATCTTCATCGTGCTCAAGGTCTTCCAGGGCAAGGCACGCCACATCCATCCGCTCATGTGGGTGGTCGGCGCGCTGTTCGTCATCTACTTCGCCTCGGACGTCATCAACGGCGTGATCGCCAGCGCATAGCCGCACCGGCACGACAGAGGAGGCCAGTGGACAAGCCCGGACACCGCAGCAGACGGCTGCTCGTCGTCTCCGTCGTCCGCACCGTGTTCCTCGCACTGGCCCTGGTGGCCGTCCACGTCGTCGGCCCGTCGTTCGGCATCTGGCTGGTGCCTCCGTCACCGCGCGCCCACGGCGAACGCGCCATCGCGCTGATGGGCCAGAGCCTGCACGCCCACGGCGCCGTATGGGGCCAGAAGCGGGCCGAGGCCCTCGAGGCGATCACCGCCGCACGGAGCCGCGGCGAGGTCAACGAGATCATCGCCGATGCGCTCACGGTGGCCGGCGGCCCGCACTCCTTCCTCCTCACCGGCGCCGAACAGCAGCAGATCGAGCAGGACTACCAGGCCCCGACGCATCGGATGGACGGCGGCGTCGTGACCGTCGGTCTCCCCGCGTTCATGGGCACAGCGGGCCAGGGGCAGTAGTACGCCGATGAACTCGCCGGTACCCGCGAATTCGGGCAGCCGACGCGCGGCCATGCCTCGGTGAACCAGGGTTTCCCGCTCCACGGTGGACTCACCATGTTCCTCACCATCGGCGAGACCGTGGACCGCCAGAGCGTGCGATTCGGTGAGGCCCCCATCGAGCCCGACGAACCCGTCGGCCTCGGCGAGGCCGCTGCTGCCCGGCTGTGGCTGGCCGCCCAGGGATGCCGGTGAGGCCCAGAGGCAGTCATGGGATGCCGCGGGGCCACCGTACCCGGTTCTTCTTCGGCCACTCCGGAGGGGCCTGCGGGCCATGCGACACGGTCAGCGCATAGAGTGGCCGCCGTGGACAACCACCAGGACAGCACCAGGACGCCAATGCATCGCCGTGTGAGGGCGGCCCTCGCCGGCATCGCACTCATGCTCGGGTTGCTGACGCCGGCTCCCGTGCTGGCCGAGACTGTGCCGGCCCAGCCGGCGCCCCAGACCACGGCGACGGCCACGGCGGACGGGGACACGACCGAGACGCAGTCAGCCAGGTCGGGAACCACGCTCGAAACCCCGGTGGCGAGCGGCTCGCTCAGCCGCAAGAAGACGATCGCCGCGCTGGTCCTCGGTTTCGTCGTCGCGGCCGCCGCGGCGGTGTTCGCCCTGCGTCGTTCGGCGCGGGACAACCGGCTGGGCTGATTCTCGGTCCGCCGCGGCTCAGGCCGTGATGCGCTCGATCACCCAGTCGATGCAGCCGAGGAGCCGGCTCACGTCATCGGGGTCGACGGAGGCGAAAGCACCGATGCGCAGCTGGTTGGGTCCCAGCGCCCGGTAGGGCTCGATGTCGAGGATCCCGTTGGCGCGCAGCGTGCTGCACAGCAGCGGGGCGTCGACCGCCTCGTCGAGGACGATGGTCGTCACGACGGGGGAGCGCAGCGCCGGGTCCGTGACGAACGGGCGGGCGAGCCGGCTGGTCTCGATCCATTCGTGGATGCGGCGGGTGGACTCCCGGGTACGTGCGGTGACGAAGTCCATGCCGCCGTTGTCCAGCATCCAGCCGAGCTGCTCGTTGAGCAGGATCAGTGTGGCCAGGGCCGGCGTGTTGAGCGTCTGGTCCTTCGCCGAGTTGCTGGCGGCCAGAGTCAGGTTGAGGGTGTCGGGCACCCAGCGGCCGTCAGGGCCGCTCGTGAGGCGGGCGGCGCGGTCCAGCGCTGCCGGGGAGCAGAAGGACAGCCACAGGCCGCCGTCGGAGCTGAAGTTCTTCTGCGGGGAGAAGTACAGGGCATCGGCCTGGGTGAGGTCGGCGTCGATGCCCCCGGCGGCACTCGTCGCATCGATGAGCACGAGGGCGTCATCAGCGGCACCCTCGAGGCGTTGCACCGGCATGACCACGCCGGTGGAGGTCTCGTTCTGCGCCCATGCGTAGGTGTCGGCATCGCTCGCGACGGCCGGCAGACAGCCGGAACCGAAGGGCGCCTCAGTGACGACAGGGGACTCCAGCCACGGCACTCGGGAGGCGGCGGAGGCGAACTTCTTGGTGAAGGAACCGTAGGAGGCATGCGAGGAACGCCGCTCGATGAGACTCACGCAGGCCAGGTCCCAGAAACTCGTCGCACCACCATTGCCCAGGGCCACCTGGTAGCCGTCGGGCATCGAGTAGAGCTCGGCCAGGCGTTCCCTGATCTGGGCCACGAGGGTGCGTACCGCGGGCTTGCGGTGGGACGTGCCCATCACCGGGCTGGAGGCCAGTGCGGCGAGCGCCTCGGGGCGCACCTTGGCCGGGCCGGAACCGAAGCGCCCGTTCTCGGGCAGGAGCTCAACGGGAATCACAAGATCACTCACCCCTCGATTCTCCCACCCCGCGCTCGGGATGGGAGAATGATCCCGGGCAGGGCCATGCGAGCACGAGGCGAGTGGCCCTCGGATCGGGCCGATGCGGTGAGAAACGCTCATTCGGTCGTGGCGACTGGCATTCAAGAGGCTGATGAGGGAACACTAGCCTTGGGGAATATTCGGGAAGACTCCACGGCTAGTCTTTTCAGGATCAAGACGAAGTGAGGGGCATGGTATGAGCGGCGATCTGATCGACACCTCGCAAATGTATCTGCGAACGGTTTTCGAGTTGGAGGAGGCGGACATCGAACCCAAGCGGGCCCGCATCGTCGACAGACTGCACCAGGCGGGTCCCACCGTGTCCCAGACGGTTGCCCGCATGGAGCGTGATGGTCTCCTGAGGCTGACCGAGGAGCGCACCATCGAACTCACCCGGCTGGGTTTCGAGCAGGCGCGTGATGTCATGCGGCATCACCGTCTGGCCGAGTGCTTCCTCATCAACGTGCTCGGAATCGACTACGCCAGGGCCCACGACGAGGCCTGCCGCTGGGAGCACGTGATGAGTGAGGATGTCGCCGAGCGCATGGCTGAGCGGCTGGGCAACCCCACGACCAGCCCGTATGGCGCCCCGATCCCCACCGCGACCGCACGCAAGGTGCGTCGCCTCGCCGACTACGGTCAGGGTCTGCGGTCGGCGATCGTGGACGGGTTGGCCAAGGCGGTCTTCGTCCTGGTCGACGAGCACCCGCAGACCGATCCGGACTTCATGACCCGGCTCGACGAGTCCCAGATCAGGCCCGGCGACATCGTGACCCTCGGCGAACGGGGCGGCGACTTCGCCCTGGTCAGCGAGGACGGCCAGCGCACGGTGATCGTCCCGCAGGAGTACGCGAGTTCGGTGCGGGTCAAGGCTGCTCACCGCTGACCACCTGAACACGCAGCAGCCTGGACCGTTAGCCGCGGGGAATATCCCGGCTGCCGTGATGTGTTCTAACAGGCGTCAGCGCCCGGCAGGAGCTGGGGGTTTTATTCTTCGAAAGGACGACCATGGCTAGCATCACACTGGACGAGGCCAATTTCGAGAGCACGGTGACATCCGGGGGCATCGTGCTCGTTGACTTCTGGGCCGAATGGTGTGGCCCCTGCAAGCGCTTCGGCCCGATCTTCGAGGACGCCAGCGGGAAGAACGAGGACATCGTCTTCGGTAAGGTCGACACCGAGAGCGCCCTGGACCTGGCAACACAATTGCAGATCCAGGCCATCCCCACGCTGATGGCCTTCAAGGACGGCAAGCTGCTGTTCCGAAACTCCGGCGCTCTCAACGCCGCACAGCTCGACAGCCTCATCTCGCAGGTTCGCGAGTACGAGCCCGGCAAGGATGAGAACGACTGAGGCCCGGACTGAGAGGCGCCATCGCCAGAGGCATGCGCGTCCTGCACCGGCCACAGCGGCCAGGGGCAGGACGCGCATGGCGTTCTGTGGTGGGACCAGTCGGCTCACCGGCGGGCATGACCAGGGGGCGCTCCAGTCTCGGTGAGATGACCCTAGCCCGCACAACCCGCAAGGGCGGCGCATTCGTCGGGGCCGGGCGCACGCTCCGAACCGGCCCGACTCCAGGGTTCTCGCATGGGCCCGGGCTGTGGCCACCCGCATCGCCCGGACGACTTGACCGAATGATCCGGGTGCCAGGCCCGTCTCGGCGGCCCCGAAAGGATTCGAACCTTCGACACGCGGTTTAGGAAACCGCTGCTCTATCCCCTGAGCTACGGGGCCTCGCCGCTCAGCCTAGTCGTCCGAGCAAGGGCGGGACAAAACGTTCCCGCGGCGGGCTGGCGGAAGACGTGCCCGGGTACTCGCAGGAAGAGCGTTTGCGCCGCCTAAGACAGGGCTCCGGGCATCGGGTCGGCCTGCTCGCGGGAAGATCCCGAGAACCGCGGGTCGTTGTTTCATAAACAATTCCTGAGGATTTCTCTCAGATCCTTGTCTGGCGCTCGACTGGCCCTATGATCGTTACCGGAGACGACGCCTTGCTGTTGTAGGTCTCCTGGGGGTGGGCAGACGGCTTCGGCTCCTCAGCGGGCGTCGTCTTCTTTCATGCCCGGATCCCTCACCCCCTCGCCCGGAATCTTCCACCGCCGGTCTTGCCGCTGTCGGCCGTCGGCGCGGCGAGTGCGCACGACCGGGGTGCCGCCGCTGGCTAGGCTGTGGGCATGAGTGAGCAAGGACTCCAGCAAGCCAAGCAGAAGATGATCGACGCAGGAGTCGGTCGCACGGCCATCGACGTGTTCAGCCACCATTACGAGCGGATCGCCTCGGGCGCCACCGGTCTGATCAGCGAGGACTCGATCCGCCCGGTGGAGGACGTGCCGGGTCTTGAGGACATCCAGGTCAGCGATGAGCAGGCCAGGCAGGCGCTCGACCGGACTGTTTTCATCAAGCTCAACGGCGGGCTCGGCACCTCGATGGGGCTGTCTCGGGCCAAAACGCTTCTCGAGGTGCGGGACGGCCGTAACTTCCTCGACATCATCGTCGCCCAGGTACTGGCCGCGCGCAGGACGTACGGTGTGCGCCTGCCCCTGCTGCTCATGGACTCCTTCAGCACCCACGACGACACGATCGCCGCCTTGGCGAAGTACCCGGAGCTGCCCGTCGACGATCTGCCGCTCGACTTCCTGCAGAGCAAGGAACCCAAGCTCTGGGCCGGCGATCTCACGCCCGCCGAATGGCCGGCAGATCCCGCACTCGAGTGGTGCCCGCCCGGGCACGGCGACATCTACGCGTCGCTCTACGACAGCGGTCTGCTCGACCGGTTGCTCGCCGCCGGCTACCGGTACGCCGCGGTCGCCAACTCCGACAATCTCGGGGCGGTCCCCGATGCGACGATCGCCGGCTGGTTCGCCGCCACCGGTGCCGCCTGGTGCTCGGAGGTGTGCGAGCGCACCCCCAACGACCGCAAGGGCGGGCACCTCGCCGTCCGCAAGGCCGACGGCCGGCTGGTCCTGCGCGACACCGCACAGACCGCCGACGAGGACATGGCGTACTTCACCGATGAGACGGTGCACCGCTACTTCAACACCAACAACCTGTGGTGGAATCTCGAGGCCCTCAAGGCCAGGCTCGACGAGTCCGGTGGTGTCCTCGACCTGCCGCTCATCCGCAACGTCAAGACCGTCGATCCCAAGGACCCCTCGAGCCCCGAGGTCATCCAGATCGAGAGCGCCATGGGCGCGGCCATCGAGCTGTTCGACGACGCCAGGGTGCTCAAGGTCGCCCGCGATCGCTTCGCGCCGGTCAAGAAGACCAATGAACTGCTCCTGCTGCGCTC
Source organism: Propionibacterium australiense (assembly GCF_003666605.1). Lineage (GTDB taxonomy): Bacteria > Actinomycetota > Actinomycetes > Propionibacteriales > Propionibacteriaceae > Propionibacterium > Propionibacterium australiense. The sequence goes on from NZ_RCIV01000007.1 coordinate 20,187, forward strand.
GGACGTCTACGAGATCGGCGACGACGGCGTCCTCAAGGCCCAGGTGGAGCGCATCCCCGGTATCGACCTCGGCCCGGCCTACAAGTTCGTTCGCGAGTTCGACAAGCGCATACCCCATCCGCTGGGGCTGCGCCAGGCGAGTTCACTGACCGTCACCGGTGACTGGAGCTTCGGTTCGGGGGTCCAGGTGATCGGTGACGTCCTCCTCGGCGACGAGGGCGGCGTGGTTGCCGATACAGAGGTGCTGCAGGGCAGGTGAGTGCCGAACCGCAGTTCATGGCGGCCACCGCCTACGCCCTGGGCGGTGCGGCAGCCGCCGGCGTCGACGCGACCGGTGTCGCCTCCCCTGACGCTCTCGTCGCTCGTCTGGGCGAGGCCGGGTGGAGCGCGGCGAGGCTCCGCGCGTTCCGGGACGAGTGCCGCGCCGCGGCCCGGAAGTGGCCGCTGACTGTCCCGGCCGAGATCAGGGCGGGAGCCGGATTCGCCCAGCTGCACGCCTGGGTCCGGCAGTGCGTGTCGCTGCTCGACCTCGATGCGGTGGACGCCGGGGTGAGGGATCACCTGCGTCCACCCGATCGTGACGATCTGCGTCTCATGGGTGAGCGTCCTCCCCACCACGGTGAGGTCGGCTGACCCCGGGCCGGCGCAAACCTTCATGACATGTGAGAACACGAGAGGTCCCCGGCGGCACCGCTGTCCGGGGACCTCTCATATCGTGTGGGGTCAGGCCTGGGAGGCGTCTGCGGAAGGCTTGGCGCCGCCGTTGCTGGCGAGCAGATCGCGGATCTCGGTGAGGAGCTCGGTCTCGCTCGGCGGGACGTCCTCCTCCTCACCCTTCTTCAGACGATCCATCAGGGCGTTCATCGGCTTGACGACGGCGAAGTAGATCACCGCGGCCACCATGAGGAACGAGATGAGGGCGGTCAGGAAGGTGCCGACCGGGATGCCGCCGGGAGCCCAGTTGTCGAAGTTGGGTTCCCTGCCGCCCAGGACGAGTGCGATGACGCTCAGAAGGACGTTGGTGAAGGTGGACACGACCGTCGCGAACGCGGTGCCGATGATGAAGGCGACAGCGGTCTGAACCAGGTTGCCGCGCATGATGAACTCTTTGAAGCCCTGCATGTTTCTCCTCTTGACGTGGACTGGAATGGGCATGGCGCATGGTGCGCCGGGGGTGGGCTGTGCCCAACCGGGGTATCAGCCCCCAGCAGGGGCCGAACGTACCCAAGCCCACAAGTTTAGGGAAGATGAACATGCAATTACACATGTACCGCTTACTGACATGATTGTCATGGGACAAGGTGATTTGTGTTCTTCTCAGGGTTCTGACGGCCAAGAACTCAGGGTGCTTCCAGGATGATGCTCAGTTCGTACGAGGCCGAGGCCGCAGCCAGCATGCCGGCCTGATCGGCCTTTGCGGCGACGATGACGAGCGCACCGCCGGAACCCGAGCCGCTGAGCGAGCCCGATGCCTCGGGAGCGGGCAGTGCGGCGATGCGCACACGATCGACGATCGGGACCGGCTGACCCTCAGAGCCCAGGGCCACGACCGAGATGAGGTCGCCGACCTCGAGGACCGACGCGATGCCCTCGTCGGAGATGCGGAAGGGCACCAGCGACAGTCCATCGGACGTGGTGACGAGCGAGGAGTTGACGATGTCCTCACCGAGCAGCGTCGCACCACTGGGGCGCGGGGCGACGAGGATCTGCCCGATGACCTGGGCCGGATCGGTCAGCGCGGAGGACGGCGCCGACTGGGCCGGCAGCTCGGCGGTCGTGACGTCGTCGGCGCCGATCACGACACCAGCTGTCAGGGGGCGGGCACTGACGACCACCGTCCGGGTCGGCCCCGAGGAGGGGGACAGGGCCGCCAAGGCGAAGACCAGGGCGCAGGCCGCAGCGACAATGGCCAGGCCGCGCCGATGCCAGCGCACTGTTCGCAGGAGCGAGGAGATCCATCTGCCAGGGTTCATGCCCGCAGTGTGTCCGGCGGGGCTTGAACCCGGCAGTTGTCCACAGGTGTTGTCGGCGCCCCATTCGGGAGGGGCCTCGGGGACGCGCCGAGAGCTGGCGGGAGGGCCGGGTCAGGCGGCGGAGTCGCTCGGGGCGGAACTGCCCGCCGCGACGGCGGAGCCGCCGCCGGTGTCTTTCGCGGACGACGAGTCGGCTGATGACGACGAGTCGGCAGGGGTGCTGCCCGAGTCGGAATCGTGCTGGTCGGAGGCGGGTAGAGCGGCAGAGGTAGCGCCCTTCGAGCGGTTGTCGGTGGCGTAGAAGCCGGACCCCTTGAAGACGACGCCGACGGCGCTGAAGACCTTGCGCAGATGCCCCTCGCAGTTCGGGCAGACGGTGAGGGCGTCATCGGTGAACTTCTGAACGACCTCGAGATCGTTGTTGCAGTCGTTGCAGTGGTACTGGTAGGTGGGCATGTGCTCTTCTCGTCCTCACGCGCCCGGCAGGGTGCGCGGGCCGGGGCAATTCTACGTGCACGGGCGCTGAGGCGGAAACCGGCAGTCGCAGAACGAACCGGCACGCGTGCCGCCCCGGGGGCCGGCAGGCCGCTGACGGCGATGCCTCGGGCCCACCACAGCCGCACCATCCCGGTGCGGTCCCGGTGGGGACGCCGGTCCACGTAGGTGCGGTGCCGCTGTGCTCGTCCGCTCCCGACCCGGCCGGGACGGCTGCGGGTCCTCAGGCCGGTGTCGGCTTGGTGCGGCTGCTCGTGACGAAACCACTCATCGGGTGGTCGTGCGGCTCGCTGGGCAGCCGATCGACCACCTCGGCGTCGTTGACCAGCGCCCAGCAGGGGACCCCGCCCCTGGCGTGTTCCAGGGCCCTGTCGTACCAGCCGCCGCCGGTGCCGAGCCGGCTGCCGTCCAGTCCCACCCCGAGCGCCGAGACGAACACCAGGTCGGCCAGGGCGAGCGCGTCCGCCGGCAGCGCCTCGCCGGTCGGCTCGGGGATCGACCACAGTCCGGGTCCGAGCGCCTGCGGGCCCTCGTACCAGGCCCAGGCGACGTCGTGGCGGGGGGTGCCGTCGGGCAGCCTGCCGAGCACGGGCACGAGCACCCGATGGCCCGCGGCGCGCAGGGCCTCGACCAGTTCCAGGGTGTCCGGCTCGCCCGGCACCGACAGATAGCAGGCGATCACGGAGCCGGGGGCGAGGTCATGGGCGACGAGTTCGAGGGCCAGCCGGGCGCGGGACCGGTCGTCGGCCCGGCGCTGCGCATCGGTGACGGTGCTGCGCGCCCGCCGGGTTGCTTCGCGGATCGCCCTCTTCCGTCCGGCCGGATCGTTCCCGGGCGCCGTGCCTTCGTCGAGGGGAAGCCGCCGCGCGGTGCGTCCGTCCGGGCTGAGCTGAGGCATGCACATATCGTATGGACCATGGCACTTTTCGGTCGTAGCAAGAAGCCAGTTGCGGTGAAGCCGGCAGAACCCGAGGCGAAGCAGCTGGCTCCCGCACCCGCTCCCGGCCCGCACGGGGCCCGCACGGTCGAGGACCAGCGCGACTGGATCTGCTCGATGATCGAGCCGCTCATGCCCTTCGGCATGAACCTCATCGACGCCTCCGGCCTGAACCTGTGCGAGGACCTGCTCGCCGACGGCGACCTGCCGGCCCTGCCCGAGGCCGCCTGCGACGGCTACGCGGTCATCTCGGTCGACGTGCGCGACGTCGATCCGCGGACCGGTGCCGTCCTGACGATCACCTCCGATGTGCACGCGGAGGCCTCGGCCGTGCCGGTGCTCGTCGGCCACCCGATGCCGCCCGGCGCCGACGCCGTCGTGCCGCTCGACGCCGCCGACGTCATCGACGGCGAGAACCTGCTCGTCAGGTGCTCGGTCGAGGCGGGCGCCAATGTCCGCCAGGTCGGCTCCGATGCCGCCGACGGAACGGTCATCGCCAAGGCCGGGACGAAGCTCGACGCTCGGCTGCTCGGCCTCATCGGCGGTGCCGGCTTCGACAAGGTGCTGTGCCGGCCCCGTCCGCGGGTCGTCGTCCTGGCGCTGCGCGAGAAGGGCCAGCTGAGCCAGGCATTCGAGGTGACCGCGCGGCAGCACCGTGACGCGGCCTCGTTCATGGTGGCCTCCGCGGCCCGCGACGCCGGCGCCCAGGTGTGGCGCGAGGAGTCCGCCGCGCAGGACGCGGCCGCGGTCGCCGAGGTCGTCACCGACCAGCTCATCCGAGCCGACCTGCTCATCACCGTCGGCGGCATCGAACGGGGCGCCGACGGCCTGCTCGCCGAGGCCCTCACGGGGCTCGGCCCGATCGACTTCTCGACGATCGCCCTGCGCCCCGGCCCCGTCCAGGGTTTCGGTCTCGTCGGAGCCGACCGGGTGCCGGTGCTCATGCTCAGCTCCGACCCGGCGAGCGCCTACACCGGCTACGAGGTGTTCGGGCGCCCCGCCATCGCCTCGCTCATGGGCGCCGAACCCGAGCGGGCGACCACGCAGGTGCGACTCGACGCGCCGGTCGACGGGGACCGCAGCGTCTGCGAGTACGTCCCGGCACAGGTCATGAGCACCCCGGACGGGGTGCACGCGCTGCCGCTGACGGACCGGCCCGGCAGCCTCGGGCAGATCGCCCGATGCGACGGCTTCCTGGTGCTCGGCGAGGGCAGCCTGTCGGCGCAGGCCGGCGACCTGGTCGACTACGTGGCGCTCGGTGGCAGATGAGCGGTTCCTCCGGCGCCGCCCGGGCGGGTGCCGCCATGGCCGCCGGGCCCGCCTGGCCGGTCGTGCTGCACCACGACGGCCTCGTGCTGCGTCCGCTGCGCGCCCGCGACGCCGGCCAGTGGGCCAGGCTTCGTGCGGTCAACCGCGCCTGGACCGGGCCCTGGGACTCGACCCTGCCGGCCGGCTCGCACGAGGCGCCGCTCGACTTCGGCCGGCTCGTCCGCAGCTACCGGCGCATGGGGCGCGAGGGTTCGGCCTTCGGCTGGGCCCTGGCCCTTGACGAGAGCGGCGGCACCAGTGCGCGCGTCCTCATGAACGCCCCCATCATCGGGCAGGTCACCGTCGCCGGCGTCACCTACGGCGCCGCCCAGCTGGCCTCGATCGGCTACTGGATCGACAAGGGCCACGCCGGGCGCGGCTACACGCCGCGGGGCGTGGCCATGGCCGCCGACTTCTGTTTCGACGTCGTCGGCCTGCACCGCCTCGAGATCTGCATCCGCCCCGAGAACGGGCCGAGCCACCGCGTCGTCGCCAAGCTCGGCTGGCGCTACGAGGGGCAGCGGCAGCGCTATCTGCACATCAACGGGGACTGGCGGGACCACGACGTCTACGTCAGGACCGCCGAAGAACGCCCCCCGCTGGGGGAGCTGCACCGGCTGCTGTCCCGCAAGCCCGTGCCCGGCCACTGCTCTGACTAGGAGTGTCAATCGGACCCTAGGGTGAACCTGTGGGGGTTTTCACAGGGACACGATGAACCGGCCGGCGGCGTGTAAGCCCCGGGCCCGCCGAACCGAGCCCATAGTTTGTTCCTCGTGGGCATAACGGGATTGATCTGGCTGGCGATCGTCGCCGGCTGGCTGGCGTACCTTGTTCCACGATTCGTGCTGCACAAGGACCCGCGCCTGACGGTGCGGGACACCAGGATGAGCGACTTCACCGAGTCGATGCGCATCGTGCGGCACGGCAAGGGTCCGGCCAAGCCCGACTTCAGCGAGCTCAACGATCCCGCGCTGCAGATCTCGACGCCGCTCCAGCGCAATGCCGTCATGTTCGAGGTGCGGCGCGCGGCGCAGATCGCGGCGCGGCGGCGGCGCCTCGGGTTCGCCGGCTCGCTCGTCCTCATGGTCGCCTCCGTCGTCATCGCGGCGGCGACCTCGGCGCCGTGGTGGCTCTCCCTCGTCGGCGTCGCCCTGCTGGGTGTCTTCGTCGTGGTCAGCCGCATCAGCGTGCGCACCGTCGACGCCATGATCGACGAGAAGCTCGACTCGGTGTACCAGGACCAGGACTGGTCCGAGGACACGGTCGCGGTGAACACGGTCGACCTGACCGATGTGCACAACGAGGACACCGAGATCTCGATCTCGCTGGAACTGCCGGTGGCCTCGTCCATCGGCTCGCTGTGGGAGCCGATCGCGATCACCCCGCCCACCTACGTGTCGAAGCCGCTCGTGCCTCGCTCGGTGCGCACCATCGACCTGTCGGCCCCCGTGCCGCCGGTCGCCGCCCCGCAGATGCCCGTCGTCGCCGAAGCCCCGCAGGTCGAGGGGCGCGGGGACGAGGAGCAGGGCGATCGCCCGCGCGCCGTCGGCGAGTGAGCCGCCGGGTTTGGCGAAGTTCCCCTCTGAGCGCCTGTCAGCCGCGGGCCGTCGCGGTTGAGACGTCCCGGCGGTGCCGTTCCGGCGGCGTGAACGGCAGCCGCGGGCGTTTTTCTGGCGCGAGCCTCCGCGCGACCGAGACCGGCCGATGGGGTCCTCACCTTGGGTCAGGGCCCCTGCTGGTGCTAGGCTCTGACGTGCTCCGGCGCTCCGCAGGGAGTCCGGTGCGAGGGGCTATAGCGCAGTTGGTAGCGCGTCTCGTTCGCAATGAGAAGGTCGGGGGTTCGAATCCCCCTAGCTCCACTGAGTACCTGCTGGTGTTGATATATTGACGCGGCAGCAGGAATTTCTCGTGTGCGTGTGCCATTTGAGTTCTGCGCGTGAGAGGTCTTGATTTTGGTGCAAAACACCTAGTCAGATCGGTTTGTTGCGCGCGAGAGTTACCCTCGCTGTGGGGTGATCATGTGCTGGCGTGCGCATCACGCTGTTGGGTGGTGCGCTCGTGATCAGGGATCGGTCTCGTCCAAGGGTCCAATTTCGAGGATGTCGGATGAATCGGGCTTCGGTCATGTGGCTGGTGTGAAGACCAGGATCGTCTTGCCAGCCTTGACAACGAAGGACCCGAAGAGCAGGTTCTCTCCGCCTCCGATAGCACTCCCAATCATGAGTGGCACGACAAGCGATCACTCTGGGGCAAGTAGATGCGTCCACAGACCCCACACACCACCGTGACCGGCCATGCGGTTCTGGTAACGGTGGGTGCGGGTGCGTCACTCATGTGTCCATACATGCTTTGACAAGGAAAAATAGCAACTCCGAACAAGACCAGGAGCTTAGGTCCGAGGAGGCGAAACGGGTTGAGATCACCCCTCTTCAGCCTGTACAGTTATTGCACCTGATTCAGTTGTTTCAGATGGGTGGAGGGGTTGAGGATGCCCACGGTGCTGCACGCAACAGCGGTCGATCGCGGTGATGTCGAGATGGTGCGCTCGCTGGCTGATCGGCTTGGCGACACCGCCCTGTCTGCTGTGTTGACGCAGCTGGTGAGTGCTGTTGAGCGTGGCGTTGACGTTGCGCTGCTTGATGCTGACAAGGAACTCACGCCCAACGAGGTGGCCGACATCTTGAAGGTCTCCCGTCCCTACGCGGTCAAGTTGATGGATCGTGGCATCCTCGCGTTCCGCATGGTGGGTAGTCACCGTCGTGTCGCGATGGCTGACCTGGTCGACTACATCACCCGTCACGAGCGTGCCAACGCCCACATCAGTTCCGTGCTTGCCAACCGTGAAGCCGCGATCTCTGAAGCAATGGACGAGGCTGCCGTACTCACCGATGAGGATCTGGCAGAGCTGGCCTCACTGGACTGACAGGTGCCGCCGGATGAGGTCGGCGACTCGTTGTGCTGTTGGCAGTTGGCGCTCGCAGTCCGGGCACACGGGAAGATTGCACCCCTCATCTTGGGTGGGGACGAACCACAGTCCACACATCCCTCGTTGCGGTAGCCCCTTGATGATGGCCTCAGTCAGGCCAGTGCGCGAGACGTAGTGCAGATGTGTCAACGGCGGAGGCTCTACGGCAGGAAGCCCGGTCTGCGGATCGGCCAGCTCCGAGGCTGCCATGATCTGGGCAAGTTTCGTGTGGTTGACGGTCAGCCACACGACCATGTTCCCGTCGAGGTCGTAGTGAGCGTCGGGAGGACACGTCTCGCTCTGAACGAACGGAAGAATCTCCTGAAGTGCAGCGTCGATAGCCCTGTGGCTGGGCCCGAAGCACTTCAATTCGACGGTGGCAAGGCTTGAGGATTGTTCGAGCTCGAGTCCACCGCTCGTCGCTTGTGGTGGCTCGTGGTCCTCGAAGTTGATGATCAGGCTGGCTGTCTGCGTTTGCCCCGGAGCGGTGGGGGTTACCACGTAGCTGCGTTCAGCCGAAGAAGATGGGGTCGCCGCTGTCGTCGATGTAGTCGAGGAGCACTTGGACGGTGGGCGTTGGCGGGATGTCGTAGGCGTGGAATTTGAGGTTCCGGTCGCGCCAGTACAGGCTCCACAGGCCGGTGGTCTGGGTGTATCGGAGCCTGGCGATGGGGAATCGAGTGTGGTCGCCTTGGCCGTCCCAGGGTGGGCGGACTTCGACGATCGTGACGTGGCGGGCTTCGACGTCGGCTTCGATCTTGACTTGCTCCCACAGCTGTTCGGGCACGCGGGCATCGCACCAGCGACGGATGCGTACGAGGTCGATGTCGGGAAGAGCCATGCCTCAACGCTACCGGCGTTGGAGCCGGTCGGGAATAGGTGCTCAGCGGTGTTTGGTGAGCAGGTCCCGGCGTCGTGCCGGTGACAGCGCAAGCGCATGGGTCTTGCTTGAACCGACTCTCACGCGCAAGGTCGGTGCTGCTACCGGCGGCGGTTCACGGAAACCAGGGCAGTCCAGATGACTGCAGCCGCCTACGCCTGGTCGGTATCGAGTAGCTCAAGGGCGTCAGCGACGTTCGTGGCATCAAGCTTCAGCCCGACACGCACCGTCCGCTGCTGGAATCGCTTGGTCGCCCTCGCCCCACGGGCCATGCCCGCACGGGCGAACTCATTGACAGCCTCGCCAAGACTGATGTGGCGTTCCCGCCTCAGCCGCGCGGTTGCCGCAGCGACCTCGGGGCCCAGCCGCACCATCGTCCTCATGCCAACCAGTATGGGCGGCACAGACACTGAACCGAATGTCAGTGCCCGGTCATATCATGATCTATCGACTTGAGCCCGGAAGGAGGTGCCCCCATGACAGACGCGATCCTGGGTCTGGCGGCGCTGCACGCCGGCCAGCGGCTTCGTGGTCTGGTGCCGGGCCAGGTCGTCACCGTGGTCGCGGTCGACCCCATCGACGATGGGCTGGTGGAGGTCTTCTACCGCGACGAGAGCGGCCAGAGCGGCGCCCACATGGTGACGAGCGCCGACGCCGCTGCCCTCACCGAGGACTCGGCCCCGGCCTTCGACGCCGACCCCGACGAGTTCCGTCTGGCCGCCGAGGCCCAGCGCATCAAGTACGCCGCGCTCTACGATCCGATGGCCGCTGTCAACAGCTCGAACGTCGATCCGCTCCCGCACCAGATCAGGGCCGTCTACGAGGAACTGCTGCCGCGTGTCCCGCTCCGCTTCCTGCTGGCCGACGACCCGGGCGCGGGCAAGACCATCATGGCCGGCCTGTACATCAAGGAACTGATCCTGCGCTCGGACTGCGAGCGGGCCATCGTCGTCGCCCCCGGCGGCCTGGTGGAGCAGTGGCGGGAAGAACTCGCCACGAAGTTTGACCTGCGGTTCGAGGTGTTCAACCACCACATGGTCGACGACGCCCAGGGCCACAACGTCTTCGTCGAACACGATCTGCTCATCGTGCGGATGGACCAGATCTCACGCAGCCCCGAACTCATGGAGCAGCTCACCGACGTCGCATGGGACGTCGCCGTGGTGGACGAGGCGCACCGGATGAGCGCCCACTACTCGTCATGGGCCGGCGAGCTGGACGAGACGAAGCGTTTTAAGCTGGGCCGGCTCCTGTCGGAGACCGCCAACAACTACCTGCTCATGACCGCCACCCCGCACGCCGGCAAGGAGGAGGACTTCCAGCTGTTCATGTCCCTGCTCGACCGGGACCGTTTCGAGGGCAAGTTCCGTGAGGGCATCCACCGCACCGACACCCAGGGTCTGATGCGCCGCATGGTCAAGGAGGACCTGCTGACCTTCGACGGCAAACCCCTGTTCCCCGAGCGCCGCGCCTACACCGTCGCCTTCGAGCTGAGCCCGGCCGAACGAGACCTCTACGAGCAGGTCACCGACTACGTCCGCACCGAGATGGGCCGCGCCGAACGGATCGCGCAGGCGGGCGACCGCAAACGCGGCAACAACGTCGGTTTCGCCCTCACCGTGCTGCAACGCCGCCTGGCGTCCAGCCCCGAGGCCATCCTGCGTTCACTGGAACGCCGCCAGGCAAGGCTGGAGGCCCGGCTCCGCGAGACCAGACGCGCCGTCGACGACGTGCTCGACGCGTCCCTGCCCGTCCTGTCGGTCGAGGACTTCGATGACGTCGACGAGGAGACCACCTGGGAGGAGCGTGCAGAGTTCGAGGCCGGCATGAACGAGGTCGTCGACCGCGCGACCGCGGCCCAGACCATCGACGAACTCCGCGCCGAGATCACCATCCTGGAGGACCTCATCCGGGTGGCCCGCCGCGTCCGGCTCCAGGACGTCGACAAGAAGTGGGCGCAGCTGCGCACCATCCTCGACAAGCAGCTGCTGGCCCACGACGGATCGGGCCCGGCCCGCAAGATCATCATCTTCACCGAGCACCGCGACACCCTCGACTACCTGCACGGCAGGATCACCGCCCAGCTCGGCCGCGCCGACGCCGTCATCACCATCCACGGCGGCACCAGCCGCGAGGACCGCAAGGCCGCCCAGGAGCAGTTCACCCACAATCCCGAGACCGTGGTGCTGCTGGCCACCGACGCCGCAGGCGAGGGCCTCAACCTGCAACGCGCCCACCTCATGGTGAACTACGACCTGCCGTGGAACCCCAACCGCATCGAGCAGCGTTTCGGACGCATCCACCGCATCGGCCAGCGCGAGGTCTGTCACCTGTGGAACCTGGTGGCCTCCGACACCCGCGAGGGTGACGTGTTCAACCGCCTGCTCAGCAAGATCGACCAGATGGGCAAGGCCTACAACGGCAATCTGTTCAACGTGCTGGGGGAGCGCGACGCCTTCCAGGAACGTTCACTGCGCGACCTGCTCATCGAGGCCATCCGCTACGGCGACCAGCCGGAGGTCAAGGCCAGGCTGAACAAGATCATCGACGCCGGGGTCTCGGCCGGCCTGGGCGAGATGATGCGCGAACGGGCCCTGCACCCTCAGATGTTCAGCGCCCTCGACCTGGACGAGGTCCGGGCCCGCATGGAGCTGGCCAGGGAACGGCGCCTGCAACCCGGCTACATCGCCGCCTTCTTCCTGCCCGCCTTCGAGCGGCTCGGCGGCCGCATCCGGCGGCGCGAGAGCGGCCGCTACCAGATCACCCGCGTCCCCGAGCGCCTCGTGGGCATCGCGCGGCGCGCCAACCGGTGGGCGCCCGTCGCGGACTCCTACGAACGCGTCACCTTCGAACTCGAGCGGGTCAGGGTCGACGGGCGCGCCACCGCCTCCCTCATCGCCCCCGGGCATCCGCTGCTGGGCGCCGTCATCGAGGCCACCATCGCCGACCTCGGCGAAGCCCTGGCCGCCGGCACCGTCCTGGTGGACCGCAGCAGCACCCAGGCCGAGACGCCCATGCTCATGTACACCGTCGAGCAGCGCATCCACAACGCCACATCGAAGGCCGACACCGTCTCACACCACTTCGACTACCCGCTCCTGGCCCGCGATGGCACGGTCACCGTCTCACCGGCCCCGCCCTACCTCGACTACGAGTCCCCGCGCGCGGGCGAACGTGAGGCCATCGCAGCGGTGATTCGCGGCGAGTGGGTGCGTCAGAGCCATGACAAGGCGGTGCGGGCACACGCCTACCGCGAGGGGCTCCTGCCCAGGATGGAAGAGGTCAGGGCCCGGCTGGAGGCCGAGGCGGCCCGCACCCGGGTGCAGGTCAAGGACCGGCTACTGGCCGAGGTCAACCACTGGGACGCCGAGTACAACCGCCTCGACGCGCTGGAGCGCTCCGGGGTCATCGGCCGGCTGCGGGCCGAGACCGCGCTGGCGAGGGCCCGCCAGCTCGACGACCGGCTCGACCGGCGCCTTCACGAACTCGACCAGGTGACGAACCTCGTCGCCGTGCCCTCGGTGATCCGCGGCACGGCACTCATCGTCCCCTCCCGCATGCTCGCACCCAGCCCCGGCGTGTTCGCCCACGAGACCGAGCAGGTGGAGCGCCGGGCCGTCGAGGCGGTGCTCGCCGCGGAACTCGCCCTGGGGCGTACGCCGGTGGAGATGCCCCGCAACAATCCCGGCTACGACATCCGCTCCATCGACCAGGCCGGGCGCACCCACTACATCGAGGTGAAGGGCCGCATCCACGGCGCCGAGACCTTCACGATCACCACCAACGAGGTCACCTTCGCCCAGACCCAGGGCGACCGCCACCGGCTGGCGCTGGTCGAGGTCTCACCTGACGGCCCCGGCCATGACCGGCTCCGCTACGTGACGCAGGCCTTCTCACACATCGAACCCTCCGCCACCACCCGCTCCTACAACGAGGAGTGGCGCGGCTACTGGACCAGGGGCGACCCGCCCCGATGATCCAGCACCGCAACCAACCTCACCATCGACGAAAGCAGTCCCGTGACCAAGAAGAAACTCATCGAGACCTCCCTGCCGCTGGAGGCCATCAACGCCGCTTCAGCCCGCGAGAAGTCGATTCGCCACGGGCACCCGTCCACCCTGCACCTGTACTGGTCACGCAAACCCCTGGCCACCGCCCGCGCGGTGCTGTTCGCCCAGCTCGTCGACGATCCTGCCTCCCGGCCAGAGGAATTCCCCACCACCGCAGAACAGGACGCCGAGCGGGCGCGCCTGCACGCGCTCATGGAGAAGCTGGTGGTCTGGGAGAACAGCTGGGACGAGAACCTGCTGCGGCAGGCCCGCGAGGAGATCCGCAAGAGCAATGACGGCCGGCTCCCACCGGTGCTCGACCCATTCGCCGGTGGCGGTTCCATTCCGCTGGAGGCACAGCGCCTTGGCCTGGAGGCCCACGCCAGCGATCTCAACCCGCTCGCCGTGCTCATCAACAAGGCACTCATCGAGATCCCGCCCAAGTTCGCAGGGATGGCGCCGGTCAACCCGGATGCCCGCGACCAGAGCCTCTACCAGCGTGCGGAGGGACTGGCCGAGGACGTGCGCTACTACGGGCAGTGGATGCGCGACGAGGCAGAGCGCCGCATCGGCCACCTCTACCCGAAGGTGACGGCCCCCGACAGCACCGAGCACACCGTCATCGCATGGAAGTGGGCGCGCACCGTGCGCAGCCCCAACCCCGCCAACCCCATCGAGGTGCCCCTGGTGAACTCGTGGTGGCTCAGCAAGAAGAAGGGCAAGGAAGCCTGGGTGCGCGCCACGGTGCGGGGCGGACAGGTGCACTACGAGGTAATGCATGACAGCACCGGTCCAAAGAATGATGGGACCATCAACCGAAAAGGTGCAGTTTCCGTAACTGATGGAACCCCGATCAGTTTTGATCACATTCGGGCTGAGGCTCGCAATGGGCGTATGGGTGCTACTCTCATTGCTATTGTTGCGGAAGGTCCTAGCGGCAGGCTGTACATCTCACCTACTGCAGAGCATGTAGAAACTGCCGATGTCATTCGGCCTGCGGGGCTTTCTGAAGCTGAGCTACCAGAGCAGGCTTTGGGATTCCGTGTCCAGAATTATGGACTCAAGCGATGGGCTGACCTTTTCACGAACCGGCAGCTAGTGGCCATGACGGCCCTCAGTGACCTCATCACTGAGGCGCGGGAGCGAGTAGTGGATGATGCCTTGGCTAAGGGGTTGCCAGCAGGAGACCGTCTTGAGGCTGGTGGTGCTGGCGCCCAAGCTTACGCCGACGCGGTGGCGGTCTATCTTGCTCTTTCGGTAAGTCGGCAAGCCAACCGACTTTCTTCTCTTAATACTTGGCAAAGCGTTGGCGACAAAATTGCACAAGTCTTCACTCGTCAAGCTATTTCCATGATATGGGATTTTGCTGAAGCAAACCCATTTTCTGGCTCCTCTGGTAACTTCCTAGGCCAAGTTGAATGGGTGGCTAGGGTGATCGAGTTAACCCCTGGTTCTGCGATTGGAAATACAATTCAGGTAGATGCATCTTCGCGGAATTATAAGGGCTTCGTCGTATCGACCGATCCGCCGTATTATGACAATATTGGTTACTCAGATTTGTCTGACTATTTTTATGTGTGGCTGCGTCGTTCGCTCAAGGATATTAACCCACAAATTGTCGGCACGATGCTCACGCCCAAGGCCGACGAGCTCGTGGCCAATCCGTACCGTCATGACGGCAAGAAAGGTGCGGAACGGTTCTTCATTGACGGTTTCAACTCCGTCTTTGCTCGCGTCCGCCAAGGCGACAATCAAGCGGTGCCCATGACGGTGTACTACGCCTACAAACAGCAGGACGCGGAGGCCGATGGTTCCTCGTCCACCGGCTGGCACACCCTTCTTGACGGGCTCATCAAGGCCGGCTGGGAGATCACCGCCACATGGCCTGTTCGTAGTGAAAGAGCTGGGCGGGTGCGTGATATTGGAAGTAATGCTCTTGCGTCCTCGATTGTTCTGGCCTGCCGTCCCCGCCCCGTCGATGCGGAGTCCACCACCCGCCGGGCGTTCGTGGCTCGCCTCAAGTCTGAGCTGCCGGGGGCGCTGCGCACGCTCATGCAGGGCGCCATCGCGCCGGTGGACTTGGCGCAGGCGGCCATCGGCCCCGGTATCTCGGTGTTCTCCCGGTATGCGCGGGTGCGCGAGGCGGACGGCTCCGACATGAGTGTGAAGGACGCGCTGCTGCTGATCAACGCAACCCTCGACGAGGTGCTGGGGGAGCAGGAGTCCGACTTCGATCCCGACACCCGTTTCGCCGTCAGGTGGTACCGCAGCTACGGCTGGGCCACCGAGAGCTCGGGCATGGCCGACCAGCTCGCCCGCGCCTCGGACACCTCCGTCGGGGCGCTGGAACGCGGCGGAATCTTCGAGGCCAAGGGCGGCAAGGCCCGGCTGCTGCCGCCGGCCGAGCTGCAAGACGCCTGGAACCCCGCGTCGGACGAGCGCCTGAGCGTCTGGGAGGCCACGGTGCGCCTGGCCGCGGTCATGGACGCCCAGGGGGCTGACGCGGTGGCTCAACTACTGGCCGAGGCGCGGGACCACGTGAACCTCGACGCCGTCAAGGAACTGGGCTTCCTGCTGTTCCACGAGGCCGAGAAGAAGAACCAGGCCAAGGACGCGCTGCTGTTCAACGGCCTTGTCAGCGCCTGGGGCGACGTGGCGGAGCAGGCCCGCCGTATCGACCCGAGCGCCCGAGCGGCACAGGCGGCGTTCGACTTCAACGAGGAAGAAGATTAGGTCATGCCGGGTAGCCGAGATCACGCCCGGGGCAGCAGCGCAGGTGCCTGCCCTGCTGGCGCGGACCTGACTCCGTTCCGGGCCATAGCGGAGTCGGTCAGCGCTGGGGGTGGCGAACTTGTGGAGCAGGTTTCGGCTCTGATCGACCAGGCGCAGGCGTTCGCTGCAGCGCAGGCGAACGCGACCTTGACCCTGCGGAACTGGTACATCGGGCGCCTGATCGATGTGGCCGTGCTTCGAGAGGGCCGCGCGGGGCACGATCAGGAACTTGTCGCCTCACTGGGGCGACAACTGACCGCCCGGTACGGACGAGGTTTCGAGAGGGCGAACCTCTACCGCATGGTGCAATTCTCCCAGACGTTCCCTGATGTCGAACTTGTCGCCTCACTGGGGCAACAAGTTAGCTGGACACACTTCAAGGCGCTGCTTCCGGTGCCCAGCGCTGAGGCCCGAGCGTTCTACGTGAAGGAGATCATCGACCGCAGTCTCAGCGTTCGTGAGCTGCGGTACGCCATCGAACGCAAGGCGTTCGAGCGCCGCGAGATCGCTGACTCCCAGATCCCTGAGGGCTCGGCGGTTCCGCTCGATGCCTTCCGTGACCCGATGTTGCTGGACATGCTGGGACTGGACGACACCTTCTTGGAGCGCGACCTCGAAGCCGCCCTGCGTCATGACATGGAGGCGTTCCTGCTGGAAGCCGGCCGCGGGTGGGCGTTCGTTGAACGGCAGAAGCGCATGACCTTCGACGGCGATGACTACTTCCTCGACCTGCTGTTCTACTCAAGGCCACTGCATCGGTTGATTGCGGTTGAGCTGAAGGTCGGAAAATTCAAGCCCAGTTATCAAGGGCAGATGAACTTCTATCTGAAGTGGCTCGACAGGTACGAACGGCAGGCTGACGAGAACCCGCCCATTGGCCTGATCCTGTGCACCGAGGCGAGCCGGGACCAGATCGAGTTGCTTGAGTTGCACAAGGACGGGATTGTCGTCGCCGAGTACTGGACGACGCTGCCGCCCAAGGCCGAGCTCCAGGCCCGGATCGCCCAGATCTACCGGGAGGCCCAGGAGCGGATCGCCCGGCGGCAGCTCACGGCGCCGGAGGCCAGCGATGAGTAACCCCACATACAACGATTGCCCCGGCGCGGCGACCGCTGGAGCGGCCTCGTCCGGGGCTCACGTCGGCAATGCTATAGGGCCAGTAAACCGCGTCGGCCCGGGTGGGGTGGGGATCGGTAAACCGACAGGGATACACTCAAGGTATGACTTCGTTGACCACCATCAAGGTGTCCACGGGCACCCGGGACCGGCTGCGCGAGGCCTCCCGCGCCGCGGGCATCTCCCAGGCTGCGCTCATCGAGCAGATGCTCGACGCGCGCGAGGAGGCCGCCTTCTGGGAGGCCCTCGAGGCCGCGCCCCCGTACACCGACGAGGAGCGGGAGGAGTTCCGTCGTGGCGAAGCGGCCTCGTTGGCGGATGCGGCGCGCCTGTTGGAGGATGAGGAGCGGTGACGCCTCTGCCCCATCCGGGCGACGTGGCGTGGCTCGACATGTCCCCGACCATCGGGCGGGAGCAGCGGGGCCACCGCCCCTATCTCGTGCTCTCCGATGCCCGGCTCCACCGGGCGCGACAGCTGGTGATCGGGGTGCCGCTCACGACGCGCAACAGTCCGATCCCCACGCGCGTCGCCGTCGGCGAGGGGTCGTACGCCATCGCGGAACAACCCACGACGTTCTCGCTGGAGCGGATCACCAGGGTGGAGGCCCGCGGCCTCGACACCGCCGAGGTGCGGCGCGTCATCGTTCGGCTGCTCGGGGGATGAACCTCCTTGAGGTCGGTTTGCTGGCCCTATACAAGCATCACCCGGGACGTCGTCACCGGGACTGAAGCATCACGTTCTAGGAGACAACGATGGCGATGAACAACCGAGATCGAGTGGGCAGGGCCTTCGACCTGCTCTCCGAGGGTCTCCACGACCTGGTGGACGAGGTGATGACCAAGACCTACAACTCATCGCAGTGGCCTGACGCGTGGGCCGAGGAGGATGCCCGGCGTCGGGGTGGCCCCGTGAGGACCATGACCAAGCAGGACGTCCAAGTGCAGCTTCGCGCCATCACCGAACGCGGCTACGAGTTCAAGGACGTGCTGTCCCGGGCTCAGCAGAGCTTCGCCTCCGAACTGCGCGAGACCCGCAACAAGTGGGCGCACAACGAGCCGTTCAGCTCCGACGACACCGTCCGCGCCCTCGACACCATCGAACGGCTCCTCGAAGCAGCGGGATCCACCGACTCGGCCGCCGACGTGCGCAAACTGCGCACCGACCTACAACGCACCGTCTACGAGGAACAGACCCGCAAGCAGGCCAAGAAGGCCACCACGGTGTCCCTCGAACCTGGGGCCGGGCTGAAACCCTGGCGCGAGGTGATAAGGCCCCACGACGACGTGGCCAGGGGCGAGTTCACCGCCTCCGAGTTCGCCGCCGACCTGCACTTGGTGCACACCGGGCAGGCCACCAGCCCGGAGTACGGCGACCCGGTGGAGTTCTTCTCCCGCACCTACCTCACCGAGGGTCTGCGCGATCTGCTGTCCCGGGCCCTGCGCCGCCTGGATGGCGACGGTAACGCCAGCCCGGTGGTGAACCTTCAGACCAACTTCGGTGGCGGCAAGACCCACTCCATGCTCGCCCTCTACCACCTGTTCTCCGGCACCCCGGCGCAGCGCCTCCCACAGGACGTGCAGGAACTCGTCGCCGAGGTCGGCAACCCCGGCCTGGCGGCGCTGAACGTCAGGCGGGTCGCCCTGGTCGGCACCTACCTGAAGGCGGGATCGCCGCAGATCAAACCGGACGGCACCCAGGTGCACACCCTGTGGGGGGAGCTGGCCTGGCAGCTCGGCGGGCGCGAGGCCTATGACATCGTCGCCGACGACGACCGGGCGGGCACCAGTCCCGGCGAGGCGCTGCGGAAACTGATCCAGAGCTACGCCCCGGCGCTCATCCTCATCGACGAATGGGTGGCCTACGCGCGCCAGCTGGTCACCGACAAGGAACTCCCCGCAGGCTCGTTCGACACCCAGTTCACCTTCGCCCAGTCCCTGACCGAGGTGGTGCGTTCGGTTCCCGGGGCCATGCTCGTGGTCTCCATCCCCGCCTCCGACAGCGGCGACCGGGGAAGTGACATCGAGATCGGCGGGGTCAACGGGCAGCTGGCCCTCGACCGTCTCCAGAACGTCATCCGCAGGGTGGCCGACCAGTGGCGGCCCTCCAGCAGGGACGAGTCCTTCGAGATCGTCCGCCGCCGCCTGTTCCAGGCCCCCGACGCCGCGGGGCTCACCTACATCTCGGCGGTGGCGCGCAGCTTCGCCACCATGTACCGGAACAACTCGGCGCTGTTCCCCCGCGATGCGGCGACCCCGAACGACGACTACGAGAAACGCATCCGCGCCTCGTACCCCCTGCATCCCGAACTGCTGGACCGGCTGTACGAGGACTGGTCCGCGCTGGAACGGTTCCAGCGCACCCGCGGGGTGCTGAAACTGGTGTCGTCCATCGTCCACGAGCTGTGGGCGTCGAACGACACGTCCCCGCTGATCCTGCCCGGTAATGTGCCGCTGGACGCTACGACGGTGAACACCGACCTGACCCAGTACCTGGAGGACCAGTGGAAGCCGATCATCGACTCCGACATCGACGGCGCCAGCTCGACGGCCCAGCGGATCGACCTGGACCGTCCCAGCCTGGGGCAGCGGTTCGTGACGCAGCGCATCGCCCGCACCATCTTCATGGGGGCGGCGCCCCGCAGCCGGAGTGCCCGCAAGGGGCTGGACAAGCAGTACGTGTGGCTCGGCACCGCCGTGCCCGGCGACGTGCTGGGCAACTTTGGTAGCGCCATCGAGCAGCTGGCCCAGCGCTCCACGTACTTCTACGAGGAGCAGGGCCACTACTGGTTCGACACCCAACCGTCCGTCACCAAGACCGCCAGCGACTACGCCGAGAGGCTGCGCGAGGACGTCGAGACGGTGTGGAACGAGATCACCAGGCGGCTCCGCGGCGAGGAACGCAGCCGCGCCGAGTTCGACCGGGTGCACGTGGCCCCCGAATCCAGCGCCGATGTCCCCGACCTGGAGGACACCCGGCTGGTGATCGCGCACCCCAGGCACAGCGTCCGCAGGCAGGACGGACCCGACTCGGAGGCCTTCCAGTGGGTGCACGAGGCGATCGAGACGAAGGGGACCGGGCAGCGCATCCACCGCAACACACTCATCTTCCTGCTGGCCGATTCGGGCCAGCTGGAGAGCCTGGAATCCGCGACGCGCACCTACCTGGGCTGGAAGCAGGTGCAGGCTACCAGCGAGACCCTGAACCTCACGGCCCAGCAGCACAAACAGGCCGACGAGTGGGTGAGTCGTCTGGACCAGACCGTCACCGACCGGATCCGCGACACCTTCGTGTGGGCGCTGTACCCCGAGCAATTCGACCCGACCAAACCCTTCGACGTGGTGTCGAGCAGAATCCTCGACTCCGGCACACGCTCCCTCGCCGAACGGGTGAGCACGAAACTCGTACGCGAGGAACAACTGATCACCCAGCTGGGCGCGGCCAGCCTGGGGGACGCGCTGCACCGGGAACTTGGTGCGCTGTGGCAGGACAGGGGCGAGATCACGGCCGAGGAACTGTGGGGCTACTTCACCCGGTACACCTACATGCCGCGGCTGGCCAGCCGGGACGTGCTCGACAACGCCATCAAGCAGTCACTGACCGCCGTGCTCGTCGAGAACGAACGCTTCGCGATCGCCACCGGCAAGGACGAGGAAACGGGCCGCTACCGCGGCCTGCTCATCCCGCCCGACCCCAACGCCACGCTTCAGGTCACCGACGGCACGCTGCTCGTCGCAATCGAACGCGCCCAGCAGCAGGCCGATGCGGAACAGGCCGATGCCGCCCCGGCCGCCGGAACCAGTGTGGCAACGGATGCCGGTCAGACGGCTGCGGCTGGTTCAGCCGACTACGTGTGGGCCGGCGGCATACCCGCGGCAACGGGGAGCGAACAGCCCGGTGCCGAATCAGAGCTGGAGGCCGTGCTCGGTCGTTTCTTCGGATCGGTCAGGATCAACTCCGACCGCTACAACCGCGACATCGGCAACATCACCCGCGAGGTCATCGACCGGCTGGCCGGCTCCGGCGCCCAGCTGGAAATCACCATCGACATCCAGGCCATCAAGAAAGAAGGATTCACCGAGTCCGAGGTGCGCACCATCAGCGAGAATGCGCGGGTGCTGAAGTTTGACTCTCATTCGGGGTTTGAAATGAATTAAGTTCAATGATGTCGTGGTTTGAATTTTTCAGGCAGATATCAAATACCTAAATTATATTTCACGATGAGCGGTGGCTAGGTTAAATCATATTGTGTAAGAAGATCTACCCATAAGGGTTCAAGGGTAGAGTGAAGGAGCGGATCGGCGATGCGTATATCGAGGGTGGCGATCACCAATCATAGCCGAGTACAGGATCTTGACGTCCAGATTCGAAGGAACGCTGTCATTGTTGGAGCGAATGACGTGGGAAAGTCATCAATCCTGCGCATGCTGAACCTCGCGTTGGGAGTGAGTACCGCAGGTCTTTATCAAACGTTAAAGCCGTCCGACCTCCGCGACCAAGATGAACCTCTCATCGTTAATATCTGGTGGACTGATTTCACTGACGAGAACCGTCGCCCTTTTCCTTCGGAGATTACAATCGCTGAAGACCGAGAGACCGAGTACCTCTGGTTACAGATGGTTGTCGAGGCTCACTCTGAAGACGAAGAAACAGTCGCCATTCGTCGCTGGTTTCCGGAAAGCGACCATGGACGTGGGCCTAATCGCGAGCAATTGGAGGAGTTCGGTTGGCGCTACCTTCGCGCGACACGGGGAGCCTCCATGATGGAAGGCGCACACAGCCCGATACGGACGCTTCTGGCAGCAGCTGACCTCGGCGCGAACGAGGAAAGTTTGAAGAGTCTTCTGAACCAGTTCAATGAGGAATTGTCAGGGAATGAGTCGATGGATCAGCTCCTCGAACGTGTAGCTCAGCATTTGAGCCGTGCGATGCCTCGAAGTGTCAGCCGTAAAGATATCTCAGTACGGAGCGTGACTGATCCATCTAGTGATGTGCTCCAAGATGTATCGATCTTCTTAAATCACGGTGACGAACAAGTCTCTCTATTGGAGCAGTCAGATGGCGCTCGCCAGCTGATGTCTATGACACTCTTCGACCTTGCGGAGGGTGCGGCCAATGTTCTCGCGATTGATGAGCCAGAACTCCATTTGCATCCTACTAGCCAACGGACGGCTGCCGATCTACTTAGCGAGGGAGGTAATCAGAAGATCATCGTTACCCATTCTCCATATGTACTTCACCGCTTTGAGCCTTCCGAAGTTATTGCTGTTGATCGTCACGGGAAGTGCCACCAAGTTGGGGATGAAAAATTATCAAAGGTCGAGAAGGCTCGAGCGCATTGGTGGTCACCGCGGCTTCTTGAGGCGCTGACAGCGAGATTCGTCATCCTGGTAGAAGGCGACGCGGATCGTGTGATCGTAGAAGCGGTAGCTAAGACTCTAGAAGTTGATCTCGACCGCCTCGGTGCTGTAGTGGTCGAACTTGATGGTGCTGACAAGTTCCGAAACGTGTTCCCCCTTCTCGGTCCAGATGGCTTTGGTCCAACGATCCTTGGGCTCGTAGATGAAAATGAGAGCGGCTCTTGGGTCAACTCCTTTGGTGGAAAACCGAGGACTGTCGTAGACAAAAAAGTATTCATTTCTAAGGCGGATCTTGAAGATGAGTACACCCGTGCGCTTGGTGGAGCGGGGGCGGCACAGGCCCTCATCAAGGGTGGGTTCTGCCGTGAGGAAGGGCTCTTACAGTCCACCAGTTTCGTAAACCTTCATGATGTGACGCCTGAGGCAGTGGCGAAATTTTGCCGAGACAAAGGTAAAGTTGACGCTGCAACATGCATTGCGGACTCGCTTTCTCGAGAGACGGCAGGGAGGATCGGCAGCGTGTCAAGACTATTGCGTTCACTCGAAGAATTGAGCATTCAATGAGTGAATATGTCCTCAGTCAAGAACAGTTAGAAGCTGTAACCTCGGACGCAAGCCATCTGATGATCATCGCACCACCGGGATGTGGTAAAACAGAGGTCTTGGCGCATCGTGCCGCCCATCTCATTGACTCGCTAGAAAAGAACCAGCGCGTACTCGTGCTGACTTTCACTAACAGGGCGCGGTCAAACTTAGAAGAACGTTTGCTAACGGTGTTGGGGCAGGTGCGAACTCAACGACATGTCGTAGTGCGCAACTTTCATGGGTTTGCTGCTCATGTTGTTCTTGCACATGGGAGAACTATCGGCTTAGAGATGGATAGTCTTCAGCAGCCGAAGACAAGCACCGTACGCAGAGCGCTGGTTGAGGCTGGCGGCAATGGAACTGAGATTTATGAAGCTGAGCGTATGCTGAGCGAGATTAAACGTCACCCATTTTCAGATGAAGAAGTGCTTGATGCGCTTCGACGGCAACCTTCAGGGGTAGTGCGTCGATTAGCTGAGACGGTTGAGCGTGCTCGCCAGAGGGCTAACCAACTTCATTATGATGACCTTCTCCGGCATGCACAGTGTCTGCTGCACATCCCAGCAGTAGCGCGGCTATATCAAACTCACTTCGGGGCAGTTTTGGTTGATGAATTTCACGACCTTTCGTTGCAACAACTCGATCTCGCGCGGCTGAGCTGCACATCTCAACAAACCTTTGCTGGTGATCCTATCCAAGGTATTTACTCGTGGGCTGGAGCGGCCCCCGCTAAGGTTAAAGCGGAGATTCTTAAGGACTGTGACAAGATGATACGGCTGCGCGAGTCATACCGGTCATCTCCCAAAGTCTTGGAAACCGTCAACTCCATTGGTGAGCAAGTTGATCCGGAATCAGGGTTGATTTCCGCGCAGCCAGTGCGCTGGCTGGGGGGAGGTTGCTCGGCTACACTCGTCTTGAAAGACCGAGTACAAGAAGCGAAAACCTTGTCTCGCTTGGCAACTCAGATAATCGGTAGCGATCCAGATGCATCGATTGGAATCATCTGCCGAGCGGGGTGGCGGAGAGAGGATCTTGATCGTGCGTTCGCTGTTGAAAGTGGCTTCCCGGTGCGTCGCTGGGATCTTGCTATCGACGACCCAAAGATTGTTACACTGATTCAGTCTACTATTGCCACGTTGCCCCATGGTGTTGGCATCGAGGATGCTCGACTCGCAGTGCTCAACAAAGTGGATCCCGCAGATGTAGAAGCGCGGGAGAACATAGATGATGCTTTTGATGCATTGGAGCAGAGCGGCGCCACTACTGCGAGGGCAGCGATAAGATCCGTCAGGGTATCAGATCCCAAACGTAGCATCGGTCCGGGGGTGCACCTACTCAACGCGCATACGGGTAAAGGTCAGCAATTTGACTGGGTTTTCGTTATTGGCTTAGAAGAAGGGCATCTGCCGGGTAGGCGTAACAGTCAAGGCGAAGCGCTCTCTGAAGAACGTCGAGTTCTGTTAGTGATGCTTTCCCGTGCTCGTCATGGCCTTGTTGTGACGAGAGTGCAAATGAACAGTGGTAGCTACGGGCTATTTGAAGCGAAAGCAAGTCGTTGGTGGTCTGAATTAAAGACCGATTTCTCATCTATTTCGGAAATTGAAGCGTACGTGTCACAGTTAAGATCGAGCGTCACGAAGTAATGTCAGCTACGTGCCCTCAGTTACTTGAGCCTAAAGGTTGCCGATTCTGGTGGCTATCCTGAGAGCCATATGAATTGTTATTCAGATCCCATGCTAAAGATTTCAAATCAATTCGATTCCAGCTGAATTGGACCTTCGTTAACACTGGAGAAAAATGCAGCTGAAACAATTCTCCACGGAATATAGACAGCCTGTGCAAAAAGCTCAATGAGTACTAAGAGAATACGTTCCCAAAAACTCTCATTTTCGGTGTACCTGCCTCTAAGTAACCACCATAAAGCTCCAAGGCAGACCGCGGAGGGGATAATTTGCAAGGCGGATATTCCGCCGGCAATCTGGCCGCCAGTCAGTGCGATATAGAAGGTAGCGGCAGCAGGGCCACTTGGTTGGGTATATCGTGGTTGCGAACCACAAAAGAGCATTGCAAGAGCAAACGCGGCTGCTCCTATGCAAACAGGATGCACTAGGATGGAATGACTAATTATCCAGTTCTCTACGGTGCCTACTCCTGTCATAAACCCGTCAGGTAGGCCTAGAAAACTAGATACTTCTATAAAATTGTGCAGTCCGGTGGTCTTCGTAAAGAATCCAGCCCAAAAGAAGGGGGCGATAATACCTCCGCACCATATCCATAACATCAAAGTGAGTTTGCCGCCAGTCAAGATTTCTTTTGTCCAACTAGTCAAATTCATAATTACCATTCTTGCTTGACGCCTATCTCTAGGGCTTGTTCGGTTGCTTTGAGTAATCCTGTATGGGGTGTGTTGCTGAAGGCGAAAGGGGGTCCGCCTTGAGATGGTTATGTGTGAAAATAATCAAGTGACAGGCTGCGGATTTAATGCTATCACGCGACTGACCCGAACCCGGGTACTGACGAGACTCACGCATAGTCCCCGCGCGGGCGAGTTCATTGACTGCTTTGCCAAGACCGCTGTGTGGGTTTGGTGTAGTCGCTCAGCGGCTGCCTTGATCTCAGGATCCAGGCTTAATGTCGTCCTCACGTCAAATCGTGTACCCAGCACGGATGTAATCGTGGAAGCGTCAGTGATACAACCTTGGGATGGTGGTCGGTCGGGTGATGCTTCGGGCTGAGATCGTTTCGTTCTGCGTTCGGATGGTTCTCGTTCCGGTGCGGGTCTTGTAGCGCTCCTTCCATCGGTGCGTCAGGAAAGGCCTGTGACTACTCGTCTCGCGGAATGCCCATGTCCTGTGACATATACATGTTAGATTGTATGTATGAGGCGGACGGCTGAGGCGGCGGAACAGACGCGGCGCGCGCTGCTGGAGGCGGCGCTGTTGACCTTCGAGGAGAAGGGCTGGCGCGGGGCGACCTTCGAGGTCGTCGCCGCTCGCGCAGGTGTCACGCGCGGCGCGTTGCACCATCACTTCAGTTCCAAGGTCGTGCTGCTCGAGGACGCGCTCGCATGGGGCTGGGCCGAGTACGAGGCCCGGCTTTTCGATGCCGAACCCGCGGACCTGGCGGCTCTGCTGCCCGAGTTCGTGCACCTCCTACGCGAGGACGCCCGGTTCCGCGCCCTGGCGGCCTGCACGGTGCTCGTCGCCCCGCAGGCGCTCGGCGACGCCACGGAGAAGAACACCGCTCTCGACGCCTGGCGCGACCGCATCGCCGCCGGCCTCCCCGCCACGGCCGAGGCCGCCCCAGGGGCGGTCGCGAACCTGACGCTGGTGCTCATGCAGGGGCTCACCGTGACAGCCGTGATGCGCCCCGACGATCTTCCCCGGCCCGACGAGCTGAGCGCCACGATCTCGGCGCTGGCAAGGGGGCTGCGCCCGACATAGCCAGAAAGGAGTCGTCACCTCATGGCGACACCCGACACCACCCTCGCCACCACTCCAAGCCATGCCCTCGTCGTCGGCTCGGTGGCACTGTTCACCGACATGCTCGTGCACGGCCTGGCTGTCCCCGTGCTCCCGCTACTCCCGTCAGTGGTCGCCCGTGGCCCGGCCGCCACGGGCGTCCTGTTCTCGGCGTACGCGGCAGCGATGATCGTCTCGACGCTGTTCGCCGGCCGTGTCGTCGACCGCCGCGGGCCGCGGATGCCGCTGCTCATCGGCCTGGTGGGCCTGGCCGCGGCCACGCTGCTGTTCGCCACCGGCGGCCCCTACTGGCTGCTCCTCGTCGCCCGGCTCGCCCAAGGGCTCGCCGGCGGCATGTCCTGGGTTGCGGCCCTCTCGCTGATCGCCGCGACGACGAGACTCGAACGGCGCGGCCAGGCGATGGGGATCGCCATGTCCACCATCACCCTCGGCGTGCTCATCGGCCCGCCGCTGTCCGGGTTCATGGTCGAACGCCTCGGTACGGCCGCCCCATTCCTGCTCGCCGCCGCCGTCGCCCTCGCCGACGGGATGCTGCGCATCCTCCTCGTCAAGGATTCGCCACGAGTCACCGACGACGTCGCGGGTCCACTCACGGTGCTGCGGGTCCCCGGCTCGGCCGCCATCGTGACCGCCATCGCGATCGGCGCGGGCGTGCTCTCCGGTGTCGAACCGGTGCTCCCGGCGCACCTGGGGGCCGGCTCGCTCACCATCGGCCTGCTGTTCGCCCTGGCCTCGCTCGCCGCGATCGTCGCCAACCCCGTGGTGGGCCGCCGCGTCGCGACGGCCTCACCGCGACTGCTCATCGGCGCGGGCGTGGCCACGGCCTCGGCATCGCTGGCCCTCATCGGCTTGGCTGACCGGCTGTGGCAGACCTGCGTGGCCATGGCGCTGCTCGGCGTCTCGTCGGCGCTGCTGCTCGCCCCGGCGACCACCCTCATCGCCGAGCAGGGATTCCGGGCCGACCCGCCGACGCTCGGCGGCTCGTACGCGCTCTACAACCTCGCCTACGCGACAGGACTCGCGCTCGGACCCCCTGCTCGCCGGGCTCGGCGTGCAGCGGGCGGGTTTCACCGCCGCGATGACGGCGGGGGCCATGCTCCTTCTTCTCGTCGGTAGAGCCGCCCTCTCGCGCCTTCCGTGCAATACGCCGGTGGCGCAGGAGACCGTCTCGTAGATCCGTCGGGTCCACGAGATCACCACCATCCTGGCATCAGGACGGTGATCCGGTGCGCCGCGTGAAGGCGCCGCCCAAAGTGTACGTGCCGAGGGCGGCGAGGTAGGCGATGACGGTGAAGACCGCGATGCCGCTGTACCCGGTGAAACGGGTCAGCAGGTGCCCGCCGACGGCCCCGCTGATCGTCGTCCCGGCGTACATGGCCGCGTTCGACAGCGAGGACACCGTGCCGCGGGCGAGATCGGTGTGGCTCTGCAGCTCGCTCATGAGGACGGGGAAGAGGAATCCGGCGACCAGCATCGCCAGAGCGAGCACCGGCACGGCGAGCCACAACGTGCCGATGAAGGCCGTCACGAGATAGATCGCGCCAAGGGCGAGAATCCCGAACAGGAGCGAGCGCTGCGGTCCGATCCGGGCGACCAGCCGCGAGCCGGTCAACGACCCGATGGCGTTGCCGAGTCCGATGGCGATCATCGCCGAGCCGATGGTGGTCTGGGAGGCCCCGAAGTCCTGGGCGAACCACGACCCGATGAAGGACAGTGCGGCGAAGTTCCCGGTCTGGAACACCAGATAGGCCGTCAACGACAGCACCAGGGGGCGAGACCTCACCACGTGCGCATAGGGGGTGAGGAGCCGACTCCGCGACGCCACGCCGACAGGGCGCACGTTCGGGAACCGCGCATACAGGAGGATCCACAGCAGCACACTGGCCGCTGCGATCGCCAGGAATGGGACGCGCCAGCTCACGGATGACAGGAACGAGCCGATCGGGATCCCCGCGACTTGGGCGATGGCGAGCCCCGCTGTCGCGTAGCCCATCGTCCGGACGACCGACGATGCGGGCACCGTCACCGGGATCGCCGCCCAGATCTGGGGTGTCACGAACGCGGCGGCCACGCCGGCGAGCAACCGCGTGCTGAAGAGGGACCAGAAGTCCCAGGTGCCGCCGCAGGCAGCGGTGAACACGGCGAACCCGGCCAGCCCCGACAGGAGAACGGTCCGCCGGTCGAAGCGATCCGAGAGGGGGCCTGCGATGAGGGCGAACACCGCGTAACCGAGCGCATAGGCCGAGACGAGCCAGCCGGAGCGCGACACGCTCACATCCAGCTCGCGCTGCAGGAGCGGCAGCAGTGGCGCGGTGAGGAATGTGTCGGTGCCGATCACGAAGAGCGTGGCGAAGGAGATCAGCCGCATCGTCGGTTCGGAGGCCGACCTGAGTGAGGTGTCCGAGGGTGAGGTCATGGGGCGTCCTTCCGGTCCCCTCGGCCGCGACGGGTCAGCGTGTGGGGAAGGGACAGATCTGGTCTTCATTTAGAAGTTTGACGAAATAAGAATAATCTGTCGAACTCGCTTGTCAAGTCGATCGGTTGGAGTGGTGATCGTCGCCCGGGCGATAGCATGAGGCCTGACCGGCGGAAGGGTGGACAGTTGGGTAGAGAGCGGTTGCACCATCCCGGCCCGGGCGACATCGACCTCGATCGTGTGCTCGGCGCCTTGTCCGATCCGATCCGGCGCGACATCCTCGGCCGGATCGCCTCGGACGGCCCGCAGTTCTGTGGCGATCTCGACTACGACGTCGCCAGGTCGACCATGTCGTACCACTTCAAGGTGCTCAGGGAATCAGGGCTCATGCACACCGAGGCGCTCGGCAGGCATCGTCGCATCACTCGCCGGGACGCCGTGATCGAGACGCTCTTTCCGGGGCTCCTGGAAGCGGTCGGGCTCCCACCCGGCGAAGGACAGTGGCAGGAATCGGTCAGGTCTGCTGGAGCGGGCGGCCAGGAGGTGCTCTGAGATCTGCCGGGCAGGCGCCGCGTACCGGCCGTGCGGGGATCGGCTCGCGCCAACGGCGGGCCCGGGGCTGCTGGCCTCGGGTGATGGCGGGGTAGTGCTCGGACAGGAAGTCCAGCAGCACCCGGTTGAAGAACCCCGGATTGTCCTGGTTCGCGTTGTGGCCGGCCCGCGGGATCACCGCACACCGGCAGTGCGGGTCCCGCGCCGCCCAGGCGGGGGCGGTGCGCGCGATGTTGCCCGTACGGTCCAGCTCGCCATGGGTCAGCAGCAACGGCGCCTCGATCCGGTAGCCCGCCTCGGGCCGCATCGAGCGGGTCACGCCACGCCAGATGTGGAGGAAGTCGGCCTTGGTCATCATCCCGATCGCTTCCTCGGCATAGGCGCGGACCTGCGGTCGGCGGGCCGTCGTCACGGCGACCACGCGCTTCAGGTGCCCCCAGGGCCAGAACGTGAACCAGCACAGCGAGGATCGCAGCGCCCACCGCTCCCACCTGGCGATCGGCATCGTGATGCACGTCGACCCGATGATCACCAGGGCCGCCACCCGCTCGGGCGCGCGATAGGCCAGTTCCTGTGCGACGAGTCCGCCCAGCGACTGCCCGCCGACACAGACCGGCTCACGAATGCCGAGGTGGTCCAGGATGGCGAGCAGGTCGTCGGCCATGTCGGCGACACTGATCGGAACCCGGCCGATCGGCCGGGACAGGCCGTGCCCGCGAGTGTCCCAGGTGAGCGTCCGGTAGCCGGCCTCGGCGAGTGGTCCGACCTGGTCGTCGAACATGCGATGATCCATCGACGCGCCATGGCCGAGGACGACCACCCGGCCATCGGCCGGCCCCGTCGTCCAGGCGTGCAC
The DNA here is from genome assembly GCF_003666605.1 of Propionibacterium australiense. Classification (GTDB taxonomy): domain Bacteria; phylum Actinomycetota; class Actinomycetes; order Propionibacteriales; family Propionibacteriaceae; genus Propionibacterium; species Propionibacterium australiense. The sequence continues at coordinate 49,931 of NZ_RCIV01000007.1, forward strand.
CGGCGTGCCTGCACACCGCACCACGTGCTCGGCCCGGGGCGGCTCCACGTGGGTGCTCATGGGATCAATGTGATCTCGATCCTCGCCCCGGTCAATCATTTTCGCGGGCCGAACTCGGTCGGCGATCTGGCGGCTCCCCGCGGTCGTGGCCGAGGTGTCGGCCGCCCGGATCGTCGGGGCCCTTCGCCGGCGGGGCGCCGTCATCGTCCTCGGTCGTGGCCCCGCCGAGCGAGGCGGCGATCTCGGCGAACCGCTCCTCGGACGCCGCGATGCGTTCCGGGGTCCAGTCGATCGACGGATCTGGTTCGAGGTGGCCGAGCAGCACCGTCGTCATGGCGATCTCCGGCTGCGACCACGGGGCCGGCTCGCTGGCGCCGAAGAGGGTCAGTTCGGTGCGTTCATCGAGCCAGCTCGGGTCGCCCAGTGCGCGTGAGAGCACCCCGCGCATGGCCAGCCCGGACAACTGCGACAGCGCCATGAAGCCCTCCGCGCCGATCCAGGGCGGGCGCTGGCGGTAGCCGATCATGGCCGCCATCGCCTCGTAGACGCCGGCGCGCCGCTGCGCCAGGGCGTGTTCCATCTCGTCCAGGGAGCCGGCCACGGTGGCGCGGAGCCCCTCGTCGGGCAGCGTCTGGTGCGTGACGGACAGGGCCATGAACAGCCGCCACTTCGGCGAGGCCAGCATGCGGCGGATGTCGGCGTCCAGCGAGACCCGCAGCGCCTCGACGACCACGTCGCGGCGGCCCTGCTCGGTGTCCAGCACCTCACGGCGCGCCTCGAGGGCACCCAGCAGGCGCGCGATGGTTTCGTCGTCCTCGGGGATGAGACTGGTACGGCTGATGGCATGGACGAGGACGTCGGCGAGGAAGTCGGTGCGGTGCGGCCAGCAGCGATAAGCGCTCGCCCGTGAGACGCCCGCATCCGCGATGACCTGCTCCATGCGGATCGCGTCCAGCCCGACGGACAGCCCCTGCTCGACGAGGCGGTCGCCGGCCTGGTCGAGGACGCGCCTGCGCGTCTCCTGCTCGCTGATCCGGCGGCGGGGCGGAGGATTGACAGCCATGAGACATAGTGTATCTTCACCATCATGAGACATCATGTATCAAAAGGGGAGAGGAGTCGTCTCGTGCGCTGGATCATCATCGTCGTCCTCGTGCTCATTGCCCTCGCGGTCACCTGGGCGCTGCTGCACAATTCGAACGCCGGGGACCGCACCAAATTGGACCGGGAGTTCTCGAGCGCCGAGCAGCAGACGATCGACACCGTGACCATCACCTCGGACGAACTCGCCGAGGCCACCTGTGTCGACGGGGCCCAGTGCTGGATCGCCGTCAACGGGGTCGTCTACGACCTCGGCGTGGCAGGGCGGCAGCCATCACGGGGTGAGCGCCGGCACCGACGCCACCGAGGCCTTCGTCGGATCGGGACACGGCCGGCAGATCCTGGAGAAACTGCCGGTGGTCGGCCGGTACCAGCCTTGAGCCGCGGATTCACGGGGCTCGCAGCGGGACGCATGCGCACACCACGGGCCGCGGCGCCGACCGTAGCGGCAGCCCGGTGGTGGCAGAATGCGGCCCGTGACGGTGATCCGGGGCATCGACGTGGACGAGCAGGGCCGGTGCGCCCACTGGCACACAGAGCGCGACGTCGTGGCGAATCTGTGCGGGGCCTGCGGGCAGTTCTGGGCCTGCCACGAGTGCCACGCGGCGCTGGCCGATCACCGGTTCGGACGGGTCGACCCGGATGCCCCCGGCACCGTGCTGTGCGGGGTGTGCGGACGGCTCAGCTCGTACGCCGACTACTCGGCCGCGGGCGCCTGCGTCGGCTGCGGGCACCCGTTCAACCCGAGGTGCGCGCTGCACCAGGGGCTGTACGTGAGGTGAACACTCAGCCCTGTGACGGGCGTGCCTCGATCCGGCACGAGAGTCGCAGGTGTGTGGGACCTCGCCGGGTGATCCGGTTGCCAGCCTGTCCCCGAGACGGGAGTTGCAGATGAGCGGGGCACCGGGATCAACCCGCGCCATGAGCGCGGCGGTGTTCACGAGGCCCCGGCCACGGACGTCACCGATCTCACGCCCGCGATGCGTGGGCAGACCGAGACAATGCGGTCGATGCGCGGGCGAGGACAGCCGGAAGTGCGCTCATCATGGCTTCCCGGGGTCGGGCTGGCCGGGCTCGTCCCGGGTGAGACGTCGTGGTTTCGGTGCCTGCCAGTGGAATCGGAGGGCGAGCACGCGCATGCCGAAGACGAAGGCCACGAGCAGCCACTGCGTGAGCGTGTTGAAGACGCCGAACCGCACACACAGGTCGGTGCCGAGGGAGCCGAGGATGGCCGGTGCGGCGTAGATCTCCTGGGTCAGGACGCTCGGCACCGTGCCGGCGAGCATGTCGCGGATGATGCCGCCGCCGATGGCGGTGATCGTGCCGACGAGGATCGCCTCGACCCCTGGGTGCCCGGTCCTGATGGACACCAGTGTGGCGGCCACGGCGAAGGCGCCCAGCCCCGCGGCGTCGGCCAGCAGGATGAGCTTGCGGACCCGGTCGAGGCTGCCCGAGAACCGGAACGTGATGAGGCCCGCCAGGACGGCCGTGGCGAGGAACGGAATGTTCGTGAGGTTCGACGGGGGAGTGATGCCGAGCAGCAGATCGCGGACCACGCCACCCCCAAGAGCCGTGACGAGCGCCAGGACGAGGATGCCGAATATGTCGAAGCGACGGCGGACCCCGACGAGCCCGCCTGAGACGGCGAAGGCGAAGACACCGACGAAGTTGAGCAGATCCACGCCCCAAGGCTAAGGGCGGACGGGCTGCTGGGGCGGGTGACAATGCCGTATGACCAAGAACACCACGGTGATTGCCGGGCTGGTGACGGCCGCCCTGCTGGTCCGCGGGCGCGGGATGCAGGACAGACGGACCGGTTCGCCCGAGCGGCCCACCGGCGGGACGGCCGGCACGCAGCAGTCCACGGCCACCACGACGGGGCCGTCCCGGCAGTCGAGAACGGCGGGGCCGACATCGCCGATGTCACGGTTCCGGTCGAGCATTCCGGGACGGCGGGCTTCCAGGACGGGGCCTCGTCGACACCGAGGACTGATGCAGTGGCCTGGCCGCCTCGGCCCCGGCGCCCCTCGCAGTGGTCGGGCGTGCCCTTCCCGGCGAGCCCCTGCCGGCCCCGCCTGGGGCCGGCCATCCGAGGACTCCGAGTGGAGGGGTGGGCAAGGAGGGTGAAGAATACGGTCATGGGCAAGAGCATCACGGTGGTCGCCGGAGCAGTGCTGGCCGCACTCCTGGTCGGCGGGTGCGGGGCGCAGGGCGGACAACCCGATCAGACCGGTTCGCCCGAGCAGTCCACCGGCGGGACGACCGACACGCCCCAGTCGACGGCATGGCCGACCCCCTCGGTGACAACGACGGAGCCGTCCCAGCAGACGGATCCCACCAGGCAGGACGCCGCCGACGTCACGGTCGATGACCTGCTCACGGCGGTGTCCCCCGATGCCTGCCGGCCGAGCACGAGGATGATCGACGGGACGGTCCCCCTGACGACCATCGACCACGTCGAGTACGAGCCGGGTCACCCGTGGTCGCCGGTCTACCTGGACATGGCCGGCCTGGGCTACCGGCAGGCGCTGGCGGTGTTCGCCTGTGGCGGAGCCAACTTCATCCCGAACTACCTGATGCTGACCGGCTCCGGGGGTGAACTCCTCGGGTCCGTCGCACTGTCCGACTACACGGACACGGCCCACGGCGACGTGCGTTCGCTGGAGGTCACCGGGGACTCGGTGCACGTCACATGGGTGGCGAGCGAGAGCGCAGGAGCCAACCCCGTCGACCGCTCCGGGACGGTGAGCTTCCAGGACGGGCGCCTCGTCTACACCGAGGACTGATGGAGTGGCCTGGCCGGTTCGGCCACGGAGTCGTCCGTGGTGTCGTGGGGCGGATCAGCCCAGGATGCGGCGCATGCGCGGGCAAGCCGCCGGCCGGCGCCAGGAACAGCCGTGCTTTCCTCGCGCGGGCATAATCGGTGCGTGAACGGCGTCCTGGCACAGATCTGGGAGCGGCTCGGTGCGAGCCTGCACCCGGGCCCGGCGCCCGCCGAGGCAGCCGTGCTCGTCGCCGTCGTAGCGGCCCTGGCGGCCGTCCTGCTCGGCCCGGCTTGGCGGATCCTGCGGGTCGTCGTGACACTCGTCCACGAACTCGGGCACGCCCTCGTCGGCCTGGCCGCCGGGCGCCGGCTCGCCGGCTTCACCGTCAACCCCGACATGTCGGGCGCCACCACGACGAGCGGCGCCACCAGCGGCCCGGGCCTCGTCCTCACGACACTGGCCGGCTACCCGATGCCCGCCGTCGTCGGCGTCCTCATCGGGCAGGCCGCGCTGGGCGGCTACGCGCGGGCGGTGCTGACCGGGATCGCCGTCGTCCTGCTGCTCGTCCTGCCCAGGGCCCGTTCGGTGCACACCGTCGCGGCCCTGCTCGGTACCCTCGCCGCCGACATCGCCCTGTGGTGGTACGCCGACTCCACGCCGGCCTCCGCCACGGTCCTCGGCCTGGGGGTCTTCCTCGTCGCCGGGGCCTGGCGCCAGCTCGTCAACGTCGCCCGCCATGGCGACCGGACCCAGGACCCCGGCGTCCTGGCCGCCCGGACGCACGTGCCGGCGGCGGTCTGGAACCTCGCCTTCGCCCTCGTCCTGGCGGGCGCCTCCTGGTGGTTCGGCCGCTCTCTCCTGCCGTTCCTGCCGTTGCCGTGAGGCGCGGTTCCTCCGACCGTGGTAGCTCATACCCTGAATCCAACTCAGGGTATCCCTCGGGGGCAGTATCGACCAGGTGGATGATGTCTGCTGACATGAGCCCCTCGTATTCTCGGTGCCGTTGATTTCTGAAGCCGTGAACGAGAGGTGGACACGGGCATGGACGAGCCGGCGCGGGCACTGGTCGAGACCCGGGAGCTCAGCAAGGTGTACCAGGTGGGCAGCCAGCCGGTCGTGGCCCTCAACCGCGTCGACCTGTCCATCCCCGAGGGCACCTTCGCCGCCGTCGTCGGCACCTCGGGCTCGGGCAAGTCCACACTGCTCAACATGATCGGCGGGCTCGAGAAACCCACTGCCGGCGAGGTCTGGGTGGCGGGTCACCCGTTGCACGAGTTCAACGAGGAGGAACTGGTCTCCTTCCGTCGCGAACAGGTCGGCTTCGTCTTCCAGTCGTTCAACCTCATCCCGACGATGACGGCCGTCGAGAACGTCGCCTGGCCACTCGCCTTCCAAGGTGTGGCCAAGGCCGAACGGCTCGCCCGGGCCGCCGCCTCGCTGCGCACCGTCGGCCTCGGCAAGCACCTCGATCACAGGCCCACTCAGATGTCCGGGGGGCAGCAGCAGCGCGTCGGCATCGCCCGAGCCCTCGTCGTGAACCCCCGCATCGTCTTCGCCGACGAGCCCACCGGCAACCTCGACTCCCACACCGCCGAGCGGACCCTCGAACTCTTCAGGCGCTTCATCGAGCGCTACCACCAGACCTGGGTAATGGTCACCCACGACCAGCACCTCGCCTCCTTCGCCGACATGATCATCCGGATCGGCGACGGATGCATCACCGACATCGACCGCACCGGGCCCGCCACCGGGCAGGAAGGGGCATGAGACCCATGAGACATCTGATACGGCAGACGCGACGCATCGGTCTCGTCGGCGTTCTCGCAGTAATCCTTGCGTTTCTCGCGCCGAACCTGGCCAGGCCCGCGCTCGCCGAGGGGATGGCGCCCCGGGTGCTCCTGTCGGCCTTCTCGACGATTCCTGAAACCCCGGCTGCCGGCGAGGAGTTCACCATCAAGTTCACGTTGAAGAACGCGTCGTCCACCACCGGCGTGCAGAACCTCAAGACGACCATCAGCGCCCCCGACAACTCCCTACTGCCGGTCGGCGGTACCGCCTCGGTGTACACCCGGTGGATCGGCGCGGGAGCGGCCGTCGGCTACGAGCTCCGCTTCCGGCCCCTGCCCACCGCCGATGAGGGCCCCCACCAGCTCGCCCTGCACGTCGACTACGAGGAGGCAGCCGGCGGCACCGCGCTGGCCTCCGATGAGACGATGACCGTGAACGTCCGGCAGCACGCCCGAGTCGAGACCTCGGAGCTGGAGTTGCAACCGTCCAATCTCACCGCCGGGCAGGACACCAGCCTCACCTTCAGCGTCCTGAACAAGGGCAAGAACAAGCTCTACAACACCTCGGTCGCGGTCAAACCGGACCAGGCCGTCACGGCTCCCGAGCAGTTCATCGGCACCATCGAGGCCGGTGCCGCCGGAGCGGTGGACATGGTGCTGCATGCCGAGGCCGCGTCGAACGCGCCAGTGACCCTCGTGATCAGCTACGAGGACGCGGGCGGTGCCGTCACGAGCTTCGAGCGCCAGGTCGAGTTGAACATCGATGCCCCATCGGCATCGCCCCAACCCACGCCGGAGAACCAGGCGGAGTCCGTTGGCATGGCGATAACCCCCTTGACGCTCGGCCTGCCGCTTCTTCTCGTGGCGGCCCTGGTCGTCATCATCGTGATCGTGCGCAGGCGCCGCAAGCGGGCCGCGGCGGCCCAGGAGTCCCTGGCCGCCCTCGACGCCGAACCGCCGCTCATGCCCGAGGACCAGGAGTGAACCATGCGCTGGCGAGATCTGATCGAGATGAGCCTGGCGAGCCTGCGCCAGCGCAGGTTCCGCACGGCACTGACCGCGCTCGGCGTGGTCATCGGCACGATGTCCGTCGTCGTCATGGTCTCGCTCGGCCTGGGCATGTCGCGGTCGGTGCTGGAATCCGCTGGTGAGAACTCCAGTTACACCCGTGTGAGCGTGCTCCCCAACCAGGGATCGACGAAGAAGTACAAGCTCGACGCCGAGACGATCAACGATCTGTCCGCCAGGGACGGCGTCACCCATGTCACGCCCGTCTACGACGTACCCATGATGGCCAGGGTCGGCAACAGGACCGGCAGTGTCACCGTCTCGGCCATGGCAGCCGATGACCTGGCGCGCCGAAATCTGCAGTTCTCCGAGGGTCACCTGCCAGGTGCCGGGGACGGTCTCGCCTTCGCCGTGGGCAGCGCCGTGGGCAGCTCCTTCGGTGAGGACCTGTACACGAGCCAGAGCGACATCGACTTCATGGCCCAGCCGATGCTCGTCAGGCCGTCGAGCGGCCAGGGGCAGGGGGCACAGGGCGGCGGCCAGCAAAACCAGGCAGAGGCTTCCGCGCCGGCCTCCGGGCAGCAGGAATCCGCACAGAACAAGTCCAGAAGAATCGTCGTACCGGTCACCGGGATGGTGAAGAGGAGCGCGAGCGGTTTCTCGGACGAGGACAGGGCCATCTACTGCGATTTCGGCGAGCTCGTCGGCGCGCTGCGCCGGGCGAACCCCGGCAAGGCCCTGCCCGGCCAGCCGGCCAACGCCAAGGGCGGCCCCAAGGGCCCCTTCGTCTACTCGCACATCGATCTGGACACGGGAAGCGTCGAACAGGCCGAGGCGCTCTCGCAGGAGCTACGCTCTGCCGGCTATTCGGTGCAGAGCAATGTGGAGCTCATGCGCGAACTGCAGAAGCAGTCGGTCCTCGTGCAGGGCGTGTTCGGCGGTATCGGCTTCATCTCCCTGTTCGTGGCGGCCATCGGCATCGCGAACACGATGATGATGTCGGTCTACGAGCGCACCCGCCAGATCGGCATCATGAAAGTGCTCGGCGCGGCGATCCGCGACATCAGGCGGGCCTTCCTGGCGGAGGCCGCGATGATCGGTTTCCTCGGCGGTGTCGCCGGGCTGCTACTGAGCCTGCTGTCGTCGGCGGTGCTCAACGCGACCCTCGGTGCCTCGACCGGGTCGAAGATCTCGGTGATCACGCCGTGGATGGGGGTCGGTGCCATCGTCTTCTCGACGCTCATCGGAACAGTGGCTGGGCTCATACCGGCTCAGCGGGCGATGCGACTGAGCCCCCTGGCGGCCCTGCGCGCCGAATGACCCGCTGGGCGAGGGCCTTGGCGTTCATGGCGCCGGGCCCTCGACGCGCCGTGGGCGCCGGGGCCCGCGGTGCGGACCCCGGCGGGGCGATCAACGGCACACACGGCAGGACGGATCGCCCCGGCCGGCCCTGGTACTCAGTCCTGACCGGCCTGCGCCCTGTCGAGCAGCGTCAGGTAGTCCTCCGGGGCCAGGAGTGAGCCGGGGAGCCGCACGAGCCGCTCCAGCGGCATCGCGGCGAACAGCTCGTAGGCGCCGGACGAGGCCATGTCGTCGACGAAGGCCCGGGCGTCCGTGCGCAGCAGCGGCCCGCCGACCGGGTGCGCCATCCACTCGGCGTAGGTGGAGTCCTTGCCGAGGGGGCTCGCGGGCTCTGGTGCCGTCACCTGCAGGGGCAGCACCGCAGCGGCGTCCCGGCTGGAGAAACCGACCCAGGCGCGGTAGGCGCCGGGCTCGACCTGCCAGCAGCCGGTGCCCTCGTCCCAGTAGGAGAGGTCACGGCGGCTCAGGGCGAACTCGAACGGCGCGGACTGTCCCGGGGCCAGGGTGATCTTCTCGTAGCCGCGCAGCTCGCGGGGCGCCCTGGCGACCCGCGAGGCCTCGTGCCTGCCCAGGTAGAGCTGGACGACCTGGGCGCCCGTGCGCTGTCCCGTGTTGGTCAGCGTGCCGCGCACGACGGCGACGGTCTCGTCCAGGCCGGTGCCGTCGGCGACCGTCACGACCGGGGTGGCCTGCACGCCGGTGAGCTCGAACGTCGTGTACGTGAGACCGAAACCGAACGGATAGGCGACCTCCCGGCCCATCGTGTCCAGGCCGCGGTAGCCGACGAAGACGCCCTCGCCGTGGTCGACGCGCGAATGGGAGCCGGGGAAGTTGAGCTGGGCCGGGACGTCGGACAGTGCCAGGGGGATCGACTCGGCGAGGTGCCCGCCCGGGCAGGACCGGCCGAGCAGGACGTCGGCGGTGGCCGAGCCACCACCCTGACCGCCCAGCCAGCACTCCAGCAGGGCATCGACCTTCTCGCGCCACGACGCCACCGAGACCACCGAACCGTTCGACAGGACGACGGTGGTCCGTGCGGCGACGGCGCTCACGCGTTCGATGAGCGTGGTCTGGGCGTTCGGCAGCTCGATGTCGTCCCGGTCGTAACCCTCCGACTCGACCGCTGCGGGGAGGCCGGCGAACAGGACGACCGTGGCCCCGCGGGCCGCCTCGACGGCCCGGTCGGCCAGTTCGTCGTCAGTGAGTTCCTGGCCCGGCATGCCGGTGGCCTCGGCCAGCCGGTAGCCCGGCTCGAACCGGACGGCCCCGCCCAGCTGCTCGCGCAGCGCGTCGAGCGCCGAGTCCAGCCGCGTGGGGTTGATCTGGCTCGACCCGGCGCCCTGGTAGCGGGGCGTGCGGGCGAACTCGCCGATCACGACGAGCGGGGCCTGGCCGGTGATGTCCCGGGCGTCGAGCGGCAGGACCGGGGAGCCGTCCACCGGCTCGTTGCGCAGCAGCACCGCGCCGGCTGCCGCAGCCTTCCGTGCGAGTTCGTGGTGGGCGTCCGTGTCGAAGCCGGTGCCGGGTTCGACGGCCTGGGCGGCGAGGATGAGCGCGACGATGCGCTGCACGGCCCGGTCGAGCACCGCCTCGTCGAGTTCGCCGGTGCGCACTGCCCGGGCGATCTGCTCGTCGGTGACCCCGCCCGAGGCCGGCATCTCGAGGTCGAGGCCGGCGGCCAGGCCCGGTACCCGCTGGTCGACCGCGCCCCAGTCGGAGACGACGAGCCCGCCGAAACCCCAGTCCTCGCGCAGCACCGTCGTGAGCAGCCACGGGTGCTGGGAGGCGTAGGTGCCGTTCACCTTGTTGTACGCGCACATGACGGTCCAGGGGCGGGTCTGCGTGACGATCCGTTCGAAGGCCGGCAGGTAGATCTCGCGCAGCGCCCGTTCGCCGATGCGGGCGTCGATGCGCATCCGGTCGGTCTCCTGGCTGTTCGCGGCGAAGTGCTTCACGCTCGTGCCCACCCCCTGGGACTGCACGCCGCGGACCATCGCGGCCCCGGCACGCCCGGCGACCAGGGGGTCCTCGGAGAAGTACTCGAAGTTGCGGCCGCACAGCGGCGAGCGCTTCATGTTGACGCCCGGGCCGAGGACGACCGCCACGCCGGCGGCACGCGCCTCCTCGCCGAGCGCCGCGCCCACCTGTTCGAGCAGCTCGTCGTCCCACGTCGAGCCGAGCGCGGCCGCGGTGGGGAAGCACGTCGCCGGCACGGCCTGGCCGATGCCGATCTCGGCGTCGTTCGTCGCCTTCCGCAGTCCGTGTGGGCCGTCGGTGACCATGACGGCCCCCAGCCCCAGGCGCTCGACCGTCTTGAGGTTCCAGAAGTCGGCGCCCGAGGTGAGCGAGGCCTTCTCGTCGAGGGTCATGGCCGCGACGAGTTCACTGGCGCGGTCGGCGTAGTCATCAGGGTGGACGGTGGTCATGGCTGCTCCTTCAGCAGGATGGATTCCATCAGGGTAGTGTCGCCCGGGCCCTGGCGGTCTGGGACGGTAGGGAAACTGTGGTGCCGCCGGCATGAGCCCGATCATCGGCAGGCGGCGGGAGAGCGCGGTCACGGCCCCGAACGCGAGCTCCCCCGGTGCCGCGTGGGCGCCGGGGGAGTGCTCACTGGCCGGGCAGGATCACTTCTTGTAGTCGAAGTCGGGGATCTCGTGCCAGCGCTGCCGGAACCAGTGGGCCGCCAGCTTCGGCTTGCGGTCGCGGGTGAAGACACCCTTCTTGTTGCCCTGGACGCGCAGCATCGACTGGCTCGTGGCGAAGTCCGCGAAGTTCCACAGCTGCTCGCCGACGACGAAGTCGAACTCGTCGAGCACCCGGCAGTTCATCGCGTAGTAGTCCACCTGGTACTCCTCGGTGTACATGACCGGGGTGGTGTCGTGCAGGCCAGCCACCGTGTCCGCGCCGAACTCGGTCATCACGACCGGTTTGCCGAGCTCGGCCCAGCCGGCCAGCTCGGCGCGGAAGGCCTGCTCGGAAACCTCCAGGTCGGGGCCGCCGAAGTACCAGCCGTAGTAGCGGTTGAGGCAGATGACGTCGCTCAGCCGCGCCGAGCAGTCGGTGTGCGGGGCGTCGTTCATCTGCACCGAGACGAGCGTGCACGGGCGCTTGGCCGGGTCGAGCTCGCGGGCCAGGTCGAACAGCGGCTTGAAGTACTCGTACGCGCCCTCGGCGCCGGAGTCGGGCTCGTTGGCGATGCTCCAGAGCACGACGCAGGCGTGGTTCTTGTCGCGGGCGATGAGGTCGCGGATGACCTCGCGGTGGGCCTGAGCCGTTTGGATGCCGCGCTCGGGGTCGAAGGTCTCGATGCGTTCGCCACCGAAGTTGGCCCCGCCCCCGAACTTCAGGTTGATGCCGACGGCCGTCGTCTCGTCGATGACGACGATGCCCTCGGCATCGCACTGGCGCATCATCTCCTCCGAGTACGGGTAGTGACTCGTGCGGAAGCTGTTGGCGCCCTGCCAGCCCATGATCGCGATGTCGCGGGTGTTCATCGGCAGGTTGATGCCGCGGCCGGCCGGGAAGGTGTCCTCGTGCTTGCCGTAGCCCTTGAAGTAGAAGGGGCGTTCGTTGATGAGGAACCTCGTGCCGTCGACACGGACCGTGCGGATGCCGAAGGGCTCGGTGTAGACGTCCTCGCCGAACCGCACGCGCACCTGGTACAGGTGGCCGGCGCCCGGCCGCCACAGCGTCGGGTCGGTGACGGTGAGCCGGCCGCTCGTGCCGGTGGCCTCGTCGACCAGTGTGCCGTCGGCGTCGAGCAGCTCGACGGTGCACTCCCCGTCCCCGACCGTGCTCACCTGGTAGTTCACGGTGGCCTTCGCGGCGGTGCCCGCCGCGGCGTCGATGCCCTCGACGTCACTGGTCAGGGCGATGTCGGCGATGTAGGCCCGCGGCGTGGTGCAGAGCCGGACGGTGCGGGTGATGCCGCAGTAGTTGAAGAAGTCGAAGTTGGGATGGTTCTGCTTCTTGGCCTGATCCGGGGTGTCGGCGATGCCGCCCATCAGGCCGCCGAGCATGTCGTTGGTGCCGCCCACCGGCAGTGTCGTGTAGTCGATGACGTTGTCCACGGCGATCGTCAGCAGGTTCTCGCCCTCGCCCAGGTGCCCGTCCAGCTCGACCTCGAACGGCAGGAAGCCGCCGCGGTGCTCGGCGACGAGCTCGCCGTTCAGGTAGATCCTCGCATGGTGGGTGACGGCGTCGGCCCGCAGCACGACGCGCTGTTCGCGCAGGGCGGCCGGCACCGAGATCGTGCGCTGGTAGAAGACCCAGCCGTAGTGGTCACGGAAGTCGATGCCCTCCTTCAGGTCGTTGTAGGAGGCCGGAACCGGCATGGTCGTGGCCTCGGTCAGGGGCGCGGCGTACCACTGCTCGTCGAATCCGGTGCCGTCGTCGAGCTTGAAGTCCCAGACGCCGCCGAGGTCGACGACCACTCGGGACTCCGTCATTGTCGGGTAGAGCATTCTTCTCGTCTCCGTTCGATTGTGGTGAGAATGGGCGAACGCCCCGCGGTGGTCCGCCGTACCGGCTCCACCGCGGGGCGTCGAGAGGGGTTCATCAGGCCTTGGCCTCGCGCTGGGCGGCCAGCTGTGCCGCGTTGGCGTCGACGCGCTTCTTGTTCAGCGGGTACAGGAACCACAGGGCGAAGAAGAGCACGACGAAGGCGCCGCCGGGCACCAGGCAGGTGATGTTGTAGATGCCGTCGGTGACCTCGGGGTCGAAACCGGTCTCCTTCGTGTAGCCGACGATCGACAGCAGGATGCCGGTCAGCCCTGCCGAGCCGGCCTGGCCGAGTTTGCGGGCCCACGAGTAGGTGGCGTACACGGTGCCGTCCTGACGGTCGCCGAAACGCACCTCGGTGTCGTCGATGACGTCGATGATCATGGCCCAGCAGATGAGCGAGAAGGCGGCCACGCCGAGCCAGGCGAAGACGTAGAAGACGATCCAGACGCGGACGTCGTGGGTGTGGACGAAGAAGGCGGTGAACAGCGCCGCGGCGGAGACGGCGATGGTCACCATGGAGATCTCCTTCTTGCCGAACTTGCGGGCCAGGGCCGGCATGAAGATCGACAGGACCAGCGTGATCGCCGCGCCGATGAAGGTGATGTACGAGAGCATCGAGGCGCTGTTGAAATAGTTCGGGTAGATGTAGTTGCCCATGTTGCCCAGCGAGAGCTGGCCGACGAGGAGCAGCAGCGCGCAGATGACGATACCGACGAGTGCGCGGTTGGTGAACAGGTACTTCAGCAGGTAGGAGAGGGAGAACTTCTGGGTCGTCTGCTCCAGCTTCACCCGCTCGGTGCTCATCTGGTAGCAGATGAGATAGCAGCCCACGGCCAGCACGGAGCAGAGCACCGATGCCCACATCATCTTGGTGCCGTCCAGGGTCGTGTTGCCCTCAGCATCCCGGTAGTAGACGAACAGGGGCAGCACGACGCCGATGACGACCTGACCGATGGTGGCGCCGATGCCGCGCCAGGTGGACAGGGCGGTGCGGTCGTCCGGCTTGTCCGAGATCGCCGAGGCCATCGAGCCGTAGGGGATGTTGATGCCGGTGTAGCAGACCGAGCCCCACAGCAGATAGCTGAAGAACATCCAGAAGATCTTGAAGCCCATCGGCATGTCCTGGAACCACACGGCGAAGCAGAGCACCGAGGCGACGGCCACCGGGCCGCACATGCGGCGCAGCCAGGGGGCGAACTTGCCCTTGGCGGTCGGCCTGCTGCGGTCGATGATCTGGCCCATCGTCACGTCGGTGAACGCGTCGACGATGCGGCAGAGCATCATCATGGTGCCGACCAGGGCCGCCGAGACGCCCATGACGTCGGTGTAGAACTTCAGCAGGAACATGGCCGACAGCACGAAGGTGAGGTCGTTGCCGAAGTCACCGAATGCGTACCCGATCTTGTCCCGCCAGCCGAATGGCCTGACCGTCGAGGGTCTGGTCTGGACAACACTGCTCATATGAGTGCCCTTCTGTTGTTGGGGTGGTTGGCCCGTGGCATCAATGCCAGGCGCCTACCGCCCCGAACGATGTGGTGGTTCTGGCTCCAGGGACGCATACGGTGCGTTCCCGCCTGGCCGGCGGGTCACGCCGGGAGCAGGCTCCAGTGCCCTAACTCTCTCCGGGTTCGGCCAGGGAATGCAAACACCTCTGGCAACAAATTGCCAGAGGTGAGCGAGGGCAGTTGCAAACTTTTGCCGGCCTGTCGGGTCCTCACCGTTGTCCGGTCAGGATTGTTCCGGCCCGGCCCGGTTGGGCGTCCTCGCCGCCGGTGGGATCGGGGGGCGCGAACGGTAGGCGCCCGGGGCGTCGACGATCACACCGGTGCCGGCCGCCTTGACGAGTTCCCTCGGGGCCAGCCAGCGGGCCAGGTGGTAGACGCCGACGGTGACGATCGTGCCGAGCGCGATACCACCGAGGGTGAAGTCGTCACCGAAGCTCAGCGAGACGTCGCCGATGCCGATGATGAGCCCGGCGGCCACCGGGACGAGGTTGAGCGGGTTGCCGAAGTCGACCCGGTTCTCCTTCCAGATCTTCGCGCCGAGCAGCCCGATCATGCCGTACAGCACGACGCAGATACCGCCCAGGACGCCCGAGGGCGTGGCCGAGATGATGGCGCCGAACTTCGGGCTGAAACCGAACAGGATCGCGACGACCGCGGCCACCACGTACGCGGCCGTCGAGTAGACGCGCGTGGAGGCCATGACGCCGATGTTCTCCGCGTAGGTGGTCGTCGGGCCGGCCCCGGCCAGCGTGGCGAGCATCGAGGTGGCGCCGTCGGTCGCGATGGCCCTGCCCATCTGGTGGTCGAGGTTCTTGCCGGTCATCTCGGCCACGGCCTTCACGTGGCCGGTGTTCTCGGCGATGAGGGCGATGACGACGGGCAGGGCGAGCAGGATGAAGGCCAGGTGGAAGGTGGGCAGGTGGAAGCCCACGACGTTCGTGGAGGCATAGCTGCCGGCTCCGTCCGGGCCGATGACATAGCTCCAGTCGGCCAGGTCGGTGACCGGCGGCAGGCCGATCCAGTCGGCCGAGGCGACGCCCGACCAGTCCACGCGCGGCGCGGTGCTGCCGTCGGGCTGGGCGATGGGGCCGAGGACCAGGTCCTCGAGCCAGCTCAGCACATAGCCGATGAGCATGGCGACGAAGATCGCCACCCGCGACAGGAAGCCCCGCGGCGCCACCGAGAGCACCACGACGACGATCATCGTGACCAGGGCCGTCCACTGGTCCTTCGGCCAGTAGGACTGGGCGACGGTCGGGGCCAGGTTGAAGCCGATGAGCATGACGACGGCGCCGGTGACGACCGGTGGCAGGACGCGCCCGATGACCCGGGAGCCGGCGAAGTGGATGATGAGGCCGCACATGAACAGTGTGAGGCCGACGCAGAACAGGGCGCCCGAGACGTCGCTGGGGTTGCCGCCCGCGGCGTAGATCGCCGTGGCGACACCGGGGAAGGCCGCCGAGGAACCCAGGTAGCTGGGCACCTCGTGCCTGGTGACGGCGATGAAGACGAGGGTCGAGACGCCGCTCATCATGACGGCGAGCTGCGGGTTCAGGCCCATCAGCAGCGGGAACACGAAGGTGGCGCCGAACATGGCCACCACGTGCTGGGCGCCAAGACCGATCGTCTTGCCCCAGCCGAGCCGCTCGTCCGGGGCCACGACCTCACCGGGCCCCAGTTCGCCGTTGTTGTGCAGCTTCCAGATCACTGCTCGCCCTCTCCCCAGTACGCGACTGGCCTGTACGCAACGATGCCGCCCCGGTTGCCTCCATCGGACGGGCACTGGCCGGGCGCGGCCCGCAACAGTGTAGGCGACCCGTGACCGGACCGGTCACGAACCCTCAGTGGCGGGATGCCTTCGTGAGCCCGCCGCTGGCGGGTCACGGCGGTCCAGCAGGTGCCGGTGTCAGATCCAGGTGCTGAACCACATGCGCATGAGCCACTGGCGCCTGGTCAGGAGGGCGTCGGTGAGGATCGGGTAGATGAAGATGAAGTTCGCCACGATGATCACCGTCACCGCGGTGACGATGAACGCGCCGCGGCGGCGTCTGGGGGGCGGGGCGTCCGCCGGTCCGAGGATGCGTCCGAGCATCAGGGCCAGCACGGTGGCGGTGAACGGGATGAGCATGATCGCGTAGAAGAAGAAGGTGGGGCGGTCCGAACTGGGGAACCACATGAGCCAGGTGGCCGCGGCGGCGACGATCGGCACGCAGTAGTTCCACTGGCGCCCGCCGATCCAGAAGAACAGGCCGGCGATGACGGCCAGGCACGCGAACCACCACAGGAAGGGGGTGCCGGCGCCGGAGATGACGCGCAGGCAGGTGTCGTCCACCGCGGTGCAGCCGTCCTCACCCGGCTGGATGCCGTTGACCGCGTCGATGCCGATGACCCGCGCCATGATCGGCCAGCCGGCCGGTTTCGCGTCGTAGGTGTGGGTCTGCTCGGCGATCCAGTCGCCGGTGTGGAAGGCGTAGATGTCGTAGTGGTAGTGCACCAGGCTGCCCAGACCCGGGCCGAGGAGCCGCGTGAGGAGATCGTCCGGGTGCTGGGCGCCCCACTGGCGGTCGTAGCCGCCGTCGGAGAGCAGCCAGCTCGTCCACGTGGCCACGTAGACGACGAGGGCCCCGATGACCAGATAGCAGAAGGCGCCGATGCCGTCACGCCAGAGACTGCGGATCGTCTGCCGGCCCGCGCCGGCCATCAGGCGGGCCCGGTAGTCGTGGATCAGGCTGAGGACGCCGAAGACGGCGAGGACGTACACGGCGTTCCACTTGCAGCCGCAGGCCGCGCCGAACAGCAGGCCGCTCGCCAGCCGCCAGGGCCGCCACAGCAGCAGCGGGCCGTAGCTGCCACCGAGGTTGAGCAGATTGCCGGCGCGCAGATGATCGGCCAGCTTGTGCCGGAACCAGTCGCGGTCGGCCAGCCAGCAGCCGACCGCGGCGACGGTGAAGAATGCCTCGAAGATGTCGAGCAGCGCGATCCGGCTCATCACGAAACTCAGGCCGTCGACGGTGATGAACAGGCCGGCCATGGCGCCCACCAGCGTGGAGCGGCCCAGCCGGCGGGCCATGCGGACGACGGCGCCGATGAGCAGGCAGCCGAAGATGAGCGCGGCGAACCGCCACCCGAGGGGCGTCATGCCGAAGAGCTTCTCGCCGCTCGCGATGAGCCACTTGCCGAGCTGGGGGTGCACGATGAACGAGGCGGTGCTCGTCCAGCCGTCCACGTTGCCCGCGGCGATCTGCTCGTTCGCGTCCGAACTCCAGGTGCCCTCGTAGCCCAGGTGCAGCAGCGTCCAGGCGTCCTTGGCGTAGTAGGTCTCGTCGAACTCGATGTAGGCCGGGCGTCCGATGTCGACGACGCGGATGGCGAAGCCGAGGAGGACCAGGACGGCGGTTACCAGCCAGCTGCGGGCCTCGTCGAGCTTGAGGACGGCGGCCTCGTCAAGGCGTTCGATGGTGGACGGCAGCACCGACCGCAGGCCACCGCTGCGAAGGGGAGTGCCCGTCATGGCCGGGTTCGGGAGTGAACTCACACGCTCCATGCTAAACGCCGCGGCTCGGGGCACCGGATCATTGCGCGGCGGCGCCCCGAGATCACAGGGGCGCAGGCCCCGTCGTCACGGGTCTGCTGCCGGGTCCCGGAGGTGGCTCGCCGTGTTGGTGCTGGGTATCGTGATGCCAGCATGTTCCACCAGGAGGACTCCCACATGCTGCGACACCGGATCATTCTCGACGGGCCGGCCAGGACCCCCCGCGACGCCTTCCTGCTCGGCAACGGGCGCCTCGGTGCCGTCGCGCACGGTGGCATCGGCGCCGAGACCTTCGATCTGTCGCTCGACACGCTCTGGTCAGGTGGTCCCGGACCGGAGGCGGACGGTGACGCGCATCCCGGTACGGCGATGCTCCTGCCCGCTCTCCGCGCGGCGATCGCCGCAGGAGAGCTCGTCCGGGCCGAGGAACTCGCCAACCGGATGAGCATCACGCCCGCCGTCCAGACCAGCCAGCCCATCGGCGTGCTCCGCTGGGAGTACGCGCCCGGCCTGCGCACCCGTGGTTACAGCCGCGAACTCGACACGCAGACCGCCACCATG
The DNA here is from genome assembly GCF_003666605.1 of Propionibacterium australiense. Classification (GTDB taxonomy): domain Bacteria; phylum Actinomycetota; class Actinomycetes; order Propionibacteriales; family Propionibacteriaceae; genus Propionibacterium; species Propionibacterium australiense. The sequence goes on from NZ_RCIV01000007.1 coordinate 68,055, forward strand.
ACCACCACCGTGCGCGGGAACGAGCTGCGCACCTTCGTCAGCGCTCCGGCCGACGTGCTCGTCGCCGAATGGAACGGTCTCACGGGTGCCCTCAACGTGCCGAACCTGCGCAGCCCCCACCACGGCAGTGTCCGCAGCTGGCGCGAGGGGGAGGTGCTGTGGTTCGTCTTCTCCGCCCGCGTACCCGTCGACGCCCGCGCCGGCGAGCCGGTCCGCTACGGCACCGAGGCCCCTGGGGCCGGGGGCGGCGTCCCGGCCGGGATGGCCTTCGCCGTCGCGTCCGCCGTCCAGCCGACCGCGGTGGGTCCGCGCCTGGTCGTCGCGGCCGAGAGCGGCTTCATCGCCTGGAACCGGCAGCCTTCCGGCGACACCTCGGCGGTCGAGCACATCGCCCGCTACCGGGTGCGCAGCGCGCTGGATCGCAGCACCGACGAACTGCACGCCGAGCACGTCGCCGACCACCGTGCCCTGTTCGACCGCAGCGACCTGGACCTGTCGGAGTCCTGGCGGGGCGCCGAGGACGAACTGGCCTTCCACCTGGGCAAGTACCTGCTCATCAGCTCCTCGCGGTCCGGTTCGCAGCCCGTGCACGCCCAGGGCCTGTGGAACACCTACGCCCGCCCGGCCGGCGAGGCCTACCGCGCCGACATGAGCCTGCAGATGAGCTACTGGGCCGCCGAGCGGCTCGGCCTGCCCGAGTGCACGGCCCCGCTGCGCCGCATGGCCACCGAACTGTCCCAGACCGGCCGTGACCACGCCTGGCAGGACTTCGGTTTCTCCGGGGCCGTCGCCTTCGAGAGCATCGACCTGTGGCGCGCCTCGAGCGCCCGCCTCTCGGACACGGAGCGGGCCTACTGGCTGGGCGTCCTGCCGAGCCTGGCGTCCAGCCTGCACGAGCACGCCCTGTTCACCGGCGACACCACCGACGCCCTGCACGTGCACCGGGTCGCGGCCCGCTTCGCCCTCGACCTGCTCGTCTCGGGACCCGACGGCGACCTCGTCGCCAGCCCCTCGGCGATCCCCGGCGGACGGCAGCGGGCCGGTGCCCGCGTCGTCGCGGCGGGTTCGACGATCGACCGCGAGATCATCGTCGAGCTCTTCGAGCACTATCTCGCCCTTGCCGGCGACCAGCCGCATGGCCTGGACGTCGCGCTCGTCGAGCAGGTGCGCAGCGCCCTCGCCCACCTGGCCCCCATCCCCGTCACCGGCGGTGCCATCGCCGAGTGGGGCGGTCGCCCGTCCGCGGGCGACTTCGGTTCCGGCGCACTGGCGCACCTGTACGGCCTCTTCCCGGGCAGGCGCATCAACCACACCAACCCGGAGCTGCTCGCCGCGGCGCGCGCCACGCTCAAGGCGGCGATCGAGCACGGCGCGGGCCGTACCGCCGCCGGCCAGGCCTGGATCCTCGCCATGGCCGCCCACCTCGGTGACGGGGCACTGGCCGGGCGCGCCCTGGAGCGCCTGACCGGTCCGCTCAGCTCGTCGTCCCTGCTGGCGCTGGGGCACGCCTCCCAGGCGCCGGGTGACGTCGTCCAGCTGCCGGCCTCCCTGGCGCTGCCCGGAGCCGTGGCCGAGATGCTCGTCGGCTATGACGCTGGCGCCATCCGGCTGCTCGCCGCCCTGCCCGACCGCTGGCCGAAGGGCTCGGCCCGCGGGCTGCGCACGGTCGGCGGCCACCGGGTCGACGTCACCTGGGACGAGGGCCAGCTCGCCAGCGCGCGGATCAGACCCAATTTCGACTGCCGGATGCAGATCGAGGCCGAGAACGGCCGCTTCACCATCACCGACGACACCGGCGCCCCCGTGCAGTTCGCCCAGGTCACGGCATGGAACCGCAACCGCAACCTGCTCAGCTTCCAGGCCAGTGACGGGCACAGCTATCTCATCATCCGCGAGGACCGGGCCCGCCGCGGGGAACTGGCCGCGGGCACGCACGCCGTCAGCGTCGGCACCGGCCTGTCGATGACCCTGTCCGGGCTCCCCACGACCTGAGCCGTTCCCGGCCGCGGGGCGCTCGGGTGGGTCCCCGGCAGGATGGGCGGGGGAGGGCTATCGTCGTACAGGTGAACGAGAAGACGGCCGAGCCCGGAACCGGACGCCTCGTCGGGCCCGGCACGCTCGTCCTGGCCGGGACGCCCATCGGCGACTCCACCCAGGTCTCCCCGCAGCTGCGCAGGGCGTTCGCCGAGGCCGACGTCATCGCCGCCGAGGACACCCGCCTGCTGCGCACCCTGCTGGCCCGCGCCGGCGTCGAGACCGGCGCCCGCATCGTCAGCTACTTCGAGGGCAACGAGGCCGAACGGACTCCGCGCCTGATCGGCGAGCTGAGCGACGGCGCGGTCGTCGTCGTCGCCACCGACGCCGGCATGCCGTCGATCTCCGACCCCGGGTTCCGGCTCGTGCGGGCGGCCATCGAGGCCGGGCTGCGGGTGACGAGCGTGCCCGGCCCCTCCGCCGTGACGACCGCGCTGGCTGTCTCCGGGCTGCCCTGCGACCGGTTCTGCTTCGAGGGCTTCCTGCCGCGGGCCGGCGGGCCCCGGCGGCGCAGGCTGGCGGCCCTCGCCGGGGAGGAACGCACGATGGTCTTCTTCGAGGCGCCGCACCGGCTCGTCGGTTTCCTCGACGACGCGGTGGCGGCCTTCGGCGCCGACCGCCCCGGCGTGCTGTGCCGCGAACTCACCAAGCCGTGGGAGGACGTCATCAGGGGCCCCCTGGGGCGGCTGCGCGACTGGGCCGCCGAGCACGCCCGCGGCGAGACGACGCTCGTCATCGCCGGCCGCCCGGCCGATCCCGGCGGCGGACTGGCCGAGGCCCTCGCCCAGGTCGACGAGCGCATCGCCGCGGGGGAGCGCCTCAGCCAGGCGGTCACCCGGGTCGCCGCGGAGACCGGCGTCCGCAGGAAGGACCTCTACCAGGCGGCCCTCGCCGCCCGTGACGAACAGTGACGCCGTGGCGCACACGCGAGCGGCCCGATGCGCGACAATGGCACCGTGACCCCTGACGAGATCGCCGCCGAGCTGGCGCGCCTGGAGCTGCCGCCGATGCCGGCGCCGCTGCCCGGGCGCTGCATCGACAACCACACCCACGTCGACAGCACGACCGCGCGCTCGGGGCTGCCCGCCGACCTGAACCTCGCCGCCGCGGCGGCCGTCGGCGTCGACCGGCTCGTCCACGTGGGCTGCGACCTGGCCGACTCGCGCTGGGCGGTCCGGTTCGCCGCCGACAACGAGCAGATCGTCGCTGCCGTCGCCATCCACCCCAACGACGCGGCCCGGCTCGCCGCCGAGCGGGGCCGGGACGAACTCGCGGCCCAGATCGACCAGATCGGTGAGCTGGCCGTCGCCCACGACCGGGTCCGCGCCGTCGGCGAGACCGGCCTGGACTACTTCCGCACCCGCGACGAGGACGGCCGGGCCGACCAGCGGTGGGCCTTCGCCCGCCACATCCGGATCGCGCACGAGACGGGCCGCGCCCTGGTGATCCACGACCGCGACGCCCACGCCGACGTCCTGAGCGTGCTCGACGAGCAGGGCTGGCCGGAGCGCACCATCATGCACTGCTTCAGCGGCGACGCCGACGTCGCCCGCGCCTGCCTGGACCGGCAGGCCACGGGCCGGGACGTGTGGCTCAGCTTCGGTGGGGCCGTCACCTTCAAACCCAACGGCGCCCTGCGCGAGGCCCTGGCCGTCACGCCGACCGATCGCATCCTCGTCGAGACCGACGCCCCCTATCTGACGCCCGTGCCGCTGCGCGGCCGCCCGAACGCCCCCTACATGGTGCCCACGACACTGCGGTTCATCGCCGCCGAGAAGGGCATCGATGTCGACGACGACTCGGCGCTGGCCGGGTTCTGCGCGCAGATCACCGCCAACACGCTGGCCGCCTACGGCCCGTGGAGCGCCGGCGAGGAGCGGGACACCTGATGGGTGCGCTCCTGGACCCCCGCACGATCCGCGGCTACGCCGAGCGGATCGGCCTGCGCCCCACCAAGACCCTCGGCCAGAACTTCGTCGTGGACGCCAACACGGTGCGCCGCATCGTCGCCCTCAGCGCCGTGACGGGCCGTGACACCGTCCTTGAGATCGGGCCCGGCCTGGGCTCGCTCACCCTCGGCCTGCTCGAGACCGGCGCCAGAGTGACCGCCGTCGAGATCGACCCGAGACTCGCCGGGCAGCTGCCGGCGACCGTCGCCGAGCACCAGCCGGACGCGGCCGGCCGGCTGCTGGTCGTCACATCGGACGCCCTCGACCTCACGACGGTCCCGGGCCCCGCGCCCACCCGGCTCGTCGCGAACCTGCCCTACAACGTCGCCGTCCCGGTGCTGCTGCACATGCTCGAGCTGTCCCCGTCCTGGCAGGCCGGCCTGGTCATGGTCCAGCTCGAGGTGGCTGACCGCCTCGTCGCGGCCCCCGGCTCGAGGGTCTACGGTGCGCCGAGCGTCAAACTCGCCTGGTACGGCACCGCCCGCCGCGTCGGTACCGTGCCGCCCAGCGTCTTCTGGCCCGTCCCGAAGGTCGACTCCGGGCTCGTCGAGTTCACCCGGGGCGAGCCGCCGGCCACCAGCGCCACCCGGGCGCAGGTGTTCGCCGTGGTGGACGCCGCCTTCGCGCAGCGCCGCAAGATGCTGCGCGCGGCCCTGGCCCGGCTCGCCGGGAGCCCGGCCGCCGCCGCTGCGGCCATCGAGGCCGCCGGCATCGACCCGACCGTGCGCGGCGAGCGGCTCGACGTCGCCGCCTTCGCCGCCGTCGCCGCCGAGCTGGCCGCCGCCGGGCTGCTCGGACCCGAATCGTCCCGTGGCGTGCATGATGGGCGGGGGAGTTCCCGCGCCAGACAGGAGGTTCAGCCGTGAACGACGAATCCCATGGACGGTCCGCGGTCCTGCCCCGCTCCGGCCATCCCGGGCCGGTCCCGGCGGTCCGGCAGGTGCGGGTCGGTGCGCCGGCCAAAATCAACCTGACGCTGCGTGTCGCCGCCAGGGGCGGCGACGGCTTCCACCGGCTCTCGACCGTCTTCCACGCCGTCTCCCTCGGTGACGTGCTGCACCTCACCGACCAGCCGGGACGCATCAGCGTCACCACCCGCGGCGAACACGCCCGCCACGTCGCGGACGACGCGACGAATCTCGCCGTGCGTGCCGCGGCAGCAGTCCGCGACCGGCTCGGCGCCCCGGGCCTGGGCGCCCACATCGAGATCGACAAGGACATCCCGGTGGCGGGCGGCATGGCGGGCGGCTCCGCCGACGGCGCCGCGGCCCTCGTCGGGGCGGCGCGCCTGTGGGGACTGGACGTCGGCGACGAGGAACTCTTCGACCTGGCCGCAGGCCTCGGCTCGGACATGCCGTTCTCGCTGCTCGGCGGCACCGCGCTCGGCACCGGCCGCGGCGAACGGCTCGAACCGCTCGAATGCGGGAGTCCACTGCACTGGGTGCTCGCCGCCGCCCGGCACGGGCTGTCCACCCCCACCGTCTACGGCCGTTTCGACGAACGCGTCGCCGCCGGGACGAGCGTTCCGATGGGCGCCGATCACACTCGCCCCACCGAACTCATCGACGCTCTGGCCAGGGGCGACGCCGAGACGGTGGCGGCCTGGCTGGTCAACGACCTGCAGCCCGCGGCCCTGGACCTGTATCCCGGGCTGGCCGGCACCCTGGCCGCCGGGCGGGACGCCGGGGCGCTGGCCGGACTCGTCTCGGGTTCGGGCCCCACCTGCGTGTTCCTGTGCGCCGACCGGCCGGCAGCCCAGCAGGTGGCCGACGCCCTCGGTTCCGCGCCCGAGGTGAGCGTCGTGCGTACCGCCACCGGCGCGGCGCCCGGCGCTCTGGTCTCCTGCCAGGCCACGACATGACGACGTGCCCGGGGGAATCCCCGGGATGAGACGCCCGGTGGTCCCCGGCGATGCTTGGAAGAATGATGACCGTGAGTCATGACGTGGTGGGCGACAGCCAGGGCGACGAGGTCGACGCGCTCGTCGCGGACTGGCGGCGCGAGCGGCCCGAACTGGACGTCTCCAGCCTCGAGGTCTGGTCGCGCATCTCCCGCCTGGCGGCGATCCTCGTCAGGGAGCGCGCCCGCGCCTACGCCGAGCACGGCCTGGCGGTCTGGGAGTTCGACGTGCTGTCCGCGCTGCGCAAGCTGGGTGCCCCGTACCGCGCCAGCGTCGGCAAGCTCATCCGCGACAACCACGTCACGAGCGGCACCATGACGAACCGCCTCGACCATCTCGCCGGGCGCGGCATGATCACCCGCCACACGGACCCGAACGACCTGCGCAGCAGGACCGTCGAACTCACCCCGCTCGGGCTGGAACGCGTCGACGCCGCCATCGAGAGCCTCGTCGCCGCGGAGTCACGCATGCTCGACGGGATCGCTCTCGACCGTGACGGGCTCGTCCGGCAGCTGCGGTTGCTCCTGACCGCCCGGGAGAAGGAACCCGGGGGCGGCTGACTGGCGGGAGGCCTCACCCGCCGGCGCGCGCCCGGCCCCTGACCCGCCGTACGACGACGGTGACGAGGACGGCCACCGCCACGAGTGGCACGGCCGCGGTGATGAGCAGCCCCAGCCACTCGCCGGGGGTGGTGTCCCAGCGCGTGGTGACCCGCTGGAAGGGTTCGTCGGCGGACGCCTGCGTGAAGGTGAAGTCGTTGCTGATCGCGCTCGGCGCCAGGTCGCCGCCGTAGGTCGTCAGCCAGACCTGGTCCGAGCCGTCGAACCCGGTGGCCAGCCCGGCGTCCGAGGCGGCGACGGTGCCAGAGAAGAGCAGGTCGAGGGGCTGGCTGGGGGCGGCCTGCTGGGCGATGTCGAGCTGGTGGGCCGACACGACGTAGAGGCGGACCAACTGGCGCGAGGCGGCCATGGAGCTGAGCCGGATCGGGTAGACCGGGGTGTCGGTGTCGAAGCCGAGGGTCATCGGCGGCAACCCGTCGTGAAGGCGCTCGCCGGCCGACTCGGGGGTCAGCCTGACGGCGAGCACGCGCCAGCCCTCGTCCAGGTAGTCCTGGAACGGTTCGACGAGATCGGAGCGGTCCGGGTAGCCGTTCTCGACGAGCCAGTCGGTGAGCGCGTCCGCGTCATTGCTGGCCAGCGTCACCACCTCGAACGGGCCGACGGTGCTCGTGGACTCGACCTCCACCGTGGAGGCCGCGCCCTCCGATGCCCCGCTCGCGCCGGGGCCGGTGAGCCACGGGAAGCGGGGCGTCCAGTCCTTCTTGTGCTCGATGCGGGGCTGTGAGTCCTCCCGCAGTGCGTCGATGGTGTCCATCGAGCCCAGCTCGACGGTCGTGCCGGCCGGCGCCGGCATGATCCAGGCGACGTCCTGGGCGCTGGACGTCATCGACATGACCATGGTGATGGTCTCGTGCGAGCCGTCCCAGCTCAGTACGCTCGTCTCCCCGTCGATCGTCGAGTCCGAGTCGGGGTCGGGGACGATCGCCCCGCAGGCGCAGGCCACCGCTGGTCTGGGGGCGAACCAGAGCGCCCCGGACAGCAGCACCACGAGGACGGTGTGTAGCAGGATCCTGGCCGGGCTGTGGGTGATGGGGAGCGGGCGTTGGGGTGTCATGGCCTCACGGTAGCGCGCGGGCCCCTCGGCCTGTCCCGGGACCGGGGGGAAAGGCGTTCAGTCCGCCTCGTCGGGGCGGCTGATGAGCTTGGGGGCGTGCTCCATGCTCGTCAGCCCGTTCCACGCCAGGTTCACCAGCTCGGCGGCGACCCGGTCCTTGTCGGGCTCGCGGCGGTCGACCCAGGCCAGGCCGGCCGAGCCGACCATGCCGACGAGGCCGTGGGCGTAGACCCCGGCCAGCGCCGGGTCGTAGCCGCGGCGCATGAGCGGCGGACGGAGCAGGTCCTCGACCTTGTCGGCGATGTGGTCGAGGATGAGGGCGAACGAGCCGCTCGTGGAGCCGACGGGGGAGTCGCGGGAGATGATGCGGAAGCCCTCGGGGCGTTCGTCGATGTAGCTGAGCAGGGCGATGGTGCCGCGTTCGATGACCTCGCGGTAGCTGGTCGACGGTTTGGCGATGGCGGTCATGATCGCGTCGTCCAGGGTGCGCAGCTCCCGGTCCGTGACGACCGCGTAGAGGCTCTCCTTCGAACCGAAGTGCTCGTAGACGACCGGTTTGGAGACCCCTGCGTGCGAGGCGATCTCCTCGACGCTGGTGCCGTCGAAACCGCGTTCGGCGAAGAGGGCGCGCGCCACCTGCAGCAGCTGCTCGTGGCGCTCGCTGCTGCTCATCCTCGTGCGCTTGCGGTTCCCGGGCTGGCTCATGGGGTGAGTTTACGGGTATCTGCGTGGATCGTGTCCTGCCCGTCATTGGCGCCATGGGTTGGGATCAGGGACGTGAGTCGTGCCAGAGGCGCGTGCTGGAAGGCCCTGCCGGACCCGGAGGGACAGTGTTGACAAGCGGGGACCCACCACCTACAGTTTTTGTTGACAGTTGATTGTCAACAGGCAACATTAGCTGTTTTCTTCACAGAGCTGTGAGGACGGGATCCGTGGCATCGCTTGTGGTGCCGAGAGCTGAGTACCGGTTGCACCTGTCAGTGATGGTTTCGTGCCGTGGTGTGCATGAAGGGGCGATGCAAGGACGACGCTCCTCGAATCGAGGCGAAGTCAAGGCTGTCCTCCATGGAAAAGGAGAGTGAACGTTCATGATTGCCAGCCTCAGGAAAGTGACTTTCGTTGGGGTCGGTGCTATTGGAATGCCCATGGCCCAGCGGATCCAGCGTGCCGGTTTCCCCATCACTGTCGTCGATCTGTCGAAAGCGCGGCGAGAGCAGGCTCGGGCCTTGGGTATGACGGCGGAGGCTGAGCCGGATTCGGTGGCGACCGCCGACAGTGTCATTGTCATGGTGGCGACGCCTGACCAATTGCGTACGGTCGCCATCGGTCAAGGAGGCCTGATCGACCGGATGGGGGCCGGCTCGACCCTGATCGTGATGAGCACGGTTGGCCCTGGCCCGGTGTGCGATGTCGCGGCCGAGTGCGCCAGGAGCGACATCAACATGCTTGACATCCCGGTCACGGGTGGGGTCGCCAGGGCTGAGACAGGTGAGTTGAACCTCTTCGCTTCTGGTTCACAAGATGTCATCGCCTCACAAAGGGAGCTCCTCGCTTCCCTCGGACGCGTCATCGAATGCGGCGAGGAGGTCGGCACTGGACAGAGTTTCAAGGCTGTCAACCAGTTGCTGTGTTCGGTCCACATCGCTGCCGCAGCCGAAGGACTGGCCCTTGCTGAGCGTCTTGGTCTGGATCTCGGCAAGGTGCTGCCGGCGATCGAGACGGGGGCTGCTGGGTCATGGATGCTCTCCGATCGGGGCCCCCGCATGCTCAAGGGTCTCGATGTCACCGTGACGAGCACGATCGGCATCTTCGTCAAGGATTCCACCTTGGTATGCGACATCGCTGACCGGATCGGCTTCGACGCGCCAATGGTCAGAGCCGCTCAGTCCCGGTATCTCGCTGCGAGGGAGGCCGGATGGGTTGATTGTGACGACTCCCAGGTGATCCAAACCTACCGCATCAAAGATGGTCAGGTTCATGGGCAGGAGGCTGAGGGATGACCGGGAATCACGCCGGTTCGAGTCATTCGGCTGCGCTGCGGGTTTCTATTGCCTCAATGATCGGCAGCGCCGTTGAATCCTATGATTTCTTCATCTATGGTACTGCGGCGGCAAGCTATTTCGGCGAGGAGTTCTTCCATGCGTCGAATCCCGTGATCGGTGTCCTCAACTCGTTCGCCACGCTCGCCGTGGGGTTTTTGATGAGGCCTGTTGGGGGTTGGCTCTCTGGGCACTATGGTGATCGCATCGGCCGCAAGAAGGTACTCATCTGGTCGCTGCTTGTCATGGGAATCGCCACGACCCTCATCGGGGCTCTCCCCACCTATCAGGCCATCGGCATTATGGCTCCGATCCTGCTCATCGTCTTGAGGATGATCCAGGGCATCGGCTTCGGCGCGGAATGGGGTGGTGCCGTGCTCATGTCCGTCGAACACGCCGATGACCGCCATCGAGGATTCTACGGAGCCGTTCCCCAAGTCGGCATCCCGACCGGTCTTCTCCTGGCCAACGGGGCCTTTCTGTTGTCCGACCAGCTGTTCAGTGGTGACTGGGTCTGGCGCGTCCCATTCCTGGCCTCGATCAGCATGGTCGTCATTGGCATGGCGATTCGACTCGGTGTGAGTGAGTCTCCGGCCTTCGTGGCTATGCAGAAGAATGACGAGATCGTGAAGCAGCCCACTGTGGAAGTCCTCAAGAGGGACTGGCGGCTGGTTCTGCGTGTCACCTTCATGCGACTTGCGGAAACCGGTGGTTACTATGGCCGTCATGAAACAAGATCGGTTTCTGGTTGGGGTTTGGGGAGGTGTTCGAAGTCGTAGTCGAAGGTGCGTCCGGTGATGTACGAGGCGAATGCCCCGAAGGTTTGTTCGGGGGTCTGGTGCTGGATGTTCGCGATATTGGTTTTGGCGGTGCCCCAGACGTGCTCGACCGGGTTGTGATCGGGCGCGTACGGCGGCAAGAAAACAGGTGTGATGCGCTCCAGCAACTGGCCCGGCTGGTAGAGACTGGTCAGGGCCTTGGCGTGGTGGAACCGCGCATTGTCCAGTACGACAGCGATACGGTCGGCCTTGGTTTCACGCTGTAGCCGTTCCAGAGCCAGGATGATCTGTTCGGTGTTCTGGTTCCCCTCGATCGGATACAGCCGCACTTTCTTGTCAGTAAGCGAGAGGGCGCCGAAGAACGACTGGGATACTTTCTGCCGGTCCACGTACAGTTTGGTGCGTTGTCCTTTGGGCAGCCACATGCGGCGGGTCTCGGCCTCGTGCTCCAGGCGGACCTCATCGATGGCGTACACCTCACAGCCAGCGCCCAACAGGTCGTTGACTTGGGTCTTCACCTCGGTCATGCGCCGGGTGATGGCCTGTTCGTCGCGGTGCTTGTCGAACGGGTCGGGCAGTTTGAAACTGAGCCCGCAGAACCGCAGGAGCAGCTGATACGAAGATTCTGACTCGTACTCCACGTCGAACAGAATCTTCACTACGTCTCGTAGGGCCGGCACGTCCCAGAACTCGGCGTCGATCCCGGACCGAGACGGCGGCAGGGCCAGGACTGTCTTGAGGTCTTCCTTCTGGGTGCGGGTGAGTTTCGCGGCGTTCTGGTTCCCCGCGTGCCCGGTCAGCACCGAACACATCCTGCTGGCCTGCCACTCGGCCAGCCATTCTCGAACGGTTTTCTCGCTGCGCTCAACCATTTCAGCGATAATCCCCACATCGACACCACGAGAGGCATACAAGATGGCTTCGGCTTTCATCCGCACAAGTACGTAAGTGTCTGTGCGTTTCTTCCATCTGATCAGGACAGCGGTTTCTTCCGGGGCGACCTCGATCTGCATGTCTCAATCATATCCGAAACAAGACCCCGAATCCATCAAAAATACGATTTCGTTTCATGACGGCCATACATAACGACGTCATTCATGCTGTCCTACGTTACGCTAGCCTCGATCACCGACAAGAACAATGTGCTCATCGGCACCTTGGTCGGATCCGCGTTGGGACTGGCCTCGCATCTTGTCTACGGTGCACTGTCGGACAGGGTTGGGCGCAAACCATTGTTCCTCTTCGGGGCGATTTTCACGATCGCCTTCGGTGTCCCGATGTTCATGATGGTCAACACGGGAGCGGTCATCATGGTCATCGTCGCGGTGGGTATGGGGCTGCTCTTCAGTCATGATCCGATCTTCGCCGTTGAATCCAGTTGGTTCTCGGAGCTGTTCCCCCGAAATGTCCGGTCCTCGGGGATCTCGCTGGGCTACAACTTCGCCTCCATCGTCGCCGGACTGCTCCCGTTCATCGCGACCCTGCTGTACAGCAGACTGGGCTGGCTGGGGCCGGCCGTGCTCTTCTCCTGCCTGGGCCTGGTCTCCACCGGTCTGGCCGCAACCTCGCCGGAAACTGCCATCGCGCGCGTCGAGGCGAAACAGGCCAGACGGGGTGAACAGGAGTCACCCGTGGTGTGACCGGTGAAACCACCTATCGAGGCTGAACCCCTGGTGACGACGCCCTGCCATGTCTGTCCGGGCGGGATTCACCCCCGGGCAGGCATGGCTGTTCCTGCCTGATGGTCCTGGACGCGAGTGGATCAGTTTCACCGTCAGTTTCGGCCGTGCGGTCCGCGGGCGCTGGTCACCTCGTGGACAGCCAGGGAACGGGGCGCAGGTCGTCGAGTACGCGGTCGGCGACGCCGAGGGCGATCGAGAAGATCGCCATGCGGACGAGCAGGCCGTTGTCGGTCTGGTGGAAGATCGCCAGGCCGGGCCAGCCGTCGACGTCGGGGGACAGGTCGAAGGAGTTGTGGCGCGAGTCGCGGGGCAGCGGGTGCATGATGATCGAATCGGGCCGGGCCGCCTCGTCGAGGATGGCGCGGTTGAGCAGGTCGCCCTCCAGGTGCACCTGCTGCTCGTCCTCCTCGGACAGGCGTTCCTTCTGAACGCGGGTGCAGTAGATGACGTCGGCCGGGGCGATGGCCTCCTGGACGCTGTCGCACTCGACGATCGAGTTGCCGCCGGCGTGGACCAGGTCGAAGAACTCGGCGGGCAGGGCCAGCGCCGGCGGGCCGAAGACCCGGAAGCTCACCAGATCGAAGAGCCCCAGGATCGCGAGCAGGGAGTGCACGGTGCGGCCGTAGCGCAGGTCGCCGAGCACGGCAATGGTCACGCCGTCGATCGACTTGCCGCGGGCGGCCAGTTCGGCGCGCATGGTGAAGACGTCGAGCAGCGACTGGCTGGGATGCTCACCCGAGCCGTCGCCGGCGTTGATGACCGGTACGACGGAGGCCTGCGCGAACTCGGACACCGAGCCGGTGTCGGGGTGGCGCACGACGAGGGCATCCGAGTAACCCGAGACGACGCGGGCCGTGTCGTGGATGGACTCGCCCTTGGCCATCGAGCTGAAGGTGAAACCCGTGGTGGAGACGACCGAGCCGCCGAGACGGTGGAAGGCGGACTCGAAGGACAGGCGCGTCCGGGTGCTGGGCTCGAAGAAGAGGCTGCCCAGGTTCGCGCCCTCGAGAACACGGCACACCTGCCTGCCCTGCCCGACCGGGCGCAGCGCCTCGGCGAGGTCGAGGAGTTCGCCGAGGGATGCGCGGTCCAGCTGGTCGACGCTCAGCAGGTGCTGCCCCGGGCCGAAGGGAGGAAGCGAGGAGGAGGAACTGGTGGAAGAGATGTCCGTGCTCACGGAACCTCAGCCTAGATGATGCGGGGGTGCCGGGACCGCGCCGGTGTCATGTTCGTTCCCTCGGCCGGCTGGCTCTAGACTTGTCAGCGGTCGCCGACGGGCGATCGTTCCCTGGTTGGTCTGCCGGTAGGGCCCGCCTGACTTTGAATCAGGATTAGCGACGCAGGTTCGACTCCTGCCCAGGGAGCGCGATGGCGTCCTGCCCTCGGGCTCGCGACGGTCGGGGACGCCTGGCAGCCGCTGCGGCCCCGGTCGTGGCAGTTCGTGCGGCCGTTCGGCCGCTCGTGAGGAATCGAGGACCGAAGGGCTCCCGGGAGGAATCATGGCCACTGACCCGCGCACCAACCAGACGATCGCCGGTGGCGTCTCTGCCGTCATCGTGCTGGCGGCAGGCGGCGGTACCCGCATGAAATCGCGCACCTCCAAGCTGCTGCACCAGGTGGCCGGCCGTTCCATGCTGAGCTACGCCGTCCAGGCCGCGGGATCGCTCGAACCCGACCGGCTCGTCGTCGTCGTCGGGCACGAACGCGAGCAGGTGCAGGCGCATCTGGCCGAGGTCGCCCCCGAGGTGTCCGTCGCCGTCCAGGAGCAGCAGAACGGCACCGGTGACGCAGTCCGCGCCGGTCTGTCGGTCCTGCCCGCCGACCTGGATGGCGCCGTCGTCGTCACCTACGGCGACGTGCCGATGCTCTCGGGCGCCACGCTGGCCAAGCTGGTCGCCGCCCACGCCACCGGCGCCAACGCCGCCACCGTCCTCACCGCCGTCGTCGACGACCCGACCGGCTACGGCCGTGTCATCCGCGCCGGCGACACGGTCGAACGCATCGTCGAGCAGCGCGACGCCTCGCCCGAGGAGGCGGCGGTCCGCGAGATCAACTCCGGCATCTACGTCTTCGACGCCGCCGTCCTGCGCGAGGGGCTGGCCGGGCTGGACACCGACAACGCCCAGAGCGAGCTCTACCTCACCGACGTCATCGGTTTCGCCAGTCGTACCGGCCGCGTCGGCGCCTACCGGATCGACGACACCTGGCAGACCGAGGGCGTCAACGACCGTGTCCAGCTGGCCCGCATGAACGCCGAGATGAACCGCCGCATCTGCGAGCACTGGATGCGCGAGGGCGTCACCATCGCAGACCCGGCCACCACCTGGATCGAGGACGACGTCACCCTCGAACCGGACGTCACCCTGCTGCCCGGCACCCAGCTGCTGGGTGCCACGAGCATCGCCACGGGCGCCGTCATCGGCCCCGACACGACCCTGCGTGACGTCGAGGTCGGCGAGGACGCCCACGTCATCCGCACCCACGGCGAACTGGCCGTGATCGGACCGAAGGCGGACGTCGGGCCCTGGGCGCGGCTGCGCCCGGGCACCGAGCTGGGCGCCGGCGGCAAGATCGGCACCTTCGTCGAGACGAAGAACGCCCAGATCGGCGCCGGCTCCAAGGTGCCGCACCTGAGCTACTGCGGCGACGCGATCATCGGAGAGGGCGTCAACGTCGGGGCGGGCACGATCTTCGCCAACTACGACGGCTCCCACAAGTCGACGACCCACCTCGGCGACGACGTGTTCATCGGCTCGAACTCGGTGCTCGTCGCCCCGGTCGACATCGCCGACGGAGCCTTCATCGCCGCCGGTTCGGCGATCACCCAGGACGTCCCGGCCGGCGCCCTCGGCGTGGCCCGCTCGCACCTGCACGTCTCGAACGACTGGGTCGCCAGGACCCGGCCGGGCAGCAAGGCGGAGCGGTCGGCGAGCGCCCACGACGGCGGGGTCCACCCGGCCGTCCAGGCCAGCCGTGATGTACTTGAGGCCGACGCCGCCCAGAACAGCGAAAACGGCCACTGAGCCCACCACAGCCCAGTGCCCGTGCGGGCACCGCACCAGCACGAGTCGAGAGCAAGGGGAACCACCGAGATGACCGGGGCCAAGCGCAACGACGAGAAACACCTGATGCTCTTCTCGGGCAGGGCCTATCCGGAACTCGCCCAGCGGGTCGCCGACCTCATGGAGGTCGAGCTGACCCCCCAGCGCCTCATCAGCTACGCCAACTCGGAGATCTACGTGCGGTTCAACGAGTCGGTGCGCGGCTGCGACGCCTTCGTCATCCAGTCCCACCCGGCACCGGTCAACGAGGCGATCATGGAGCAGCTCATCATGGTCGACGCCCTGCGCCGCGCCTCGGCCCGGCGCATCACCGTCGTCACCCCCTGCTTCCCCTACGCCCGCCAGGACAAGAAGCACCTGGGCCGTGAACCCATCTCGGCCCGCCTCATGGCCGACCTGTTCTCGGCCGCCGGCGCGGACCGCATCATGGCGGTCGACCTGCACGCCTCCCAGATCCAGGGCTTCTTCAACGGTCCGCTCGACCACCTCACCGGCCTGCCGGTGCTGGCCGACTACATCCAGAAGAAGTACTACGGCGAGGAGATGATCGTCGTCAGCCCCGACGCCGGACGCGTGCGCCTGGCAGACCAGTGGAGCGACCGTCTGCACGTCCCGCTGGCCATCATCCACAAGCGCCACGACCCCACCCGGGCGAACCAGGTGAAGGTGCACGAGGTCGTCGGCGAGGTCGAGGGCCGCACCTGCCTGCTCGTGGACGACATGATCGACACCGCCGGCACCATCTGCCAGGCCGCACAGGCCCTCGTCGAGCACGGCGCCGCCAAGGTGATCGCCGCCGCCACCCACCCGATCCTGTCGGGCCCGGCCCAGGAGCGCCTCAACGCGACACCCTTCGAGGAGATCGTCGTCACGAACACGCTGCCGCTGGCCGAGGACATCCACATCCCCCGGATGACCCAGCTGTCCATCGCCCCGCTGCTGGCCCGCGCCATCACCGAGGTCTTCACCGACGGCTCGGTGGCGAGCCTGTTCGCCGACCAGGACGGGGAGCTCTGAGGGCGATGCCGGCGTGGGTGTGGGTGCCGGTCGTGGCGGCCGCCGCTCTCGTGATCGACCGGCTGCTGCTCGCCATGGAGGCGCGGGGCTGGATCTACTACCGCACCAGGAGTGCCCGCAGGGGCGCAGCAGCGGTGGTCCTGCCCTTCGACGAGGTCTTCCACCCCTCGAGCCACGTCCTCGTCGCCGAACGCCAGAGCAGCGAGGTTCGTGCGGCCCAGCAGGACTCCGGGGACGGCCCCGGTCCAGCCGGGTGAACCCGTCTCGGCCTGCATGCCTCACGTGGCTATACTGGCCGGCGTCGCTTGGCGAGGGCCCGGAGGGCCGTGATCGACTGGCGCCGGTTCTGCCCGTGCGCGGTCGCGCACGATGCCTCCTCTCGTTCTCGCCTGCCCAGGCCTCGCGTGCCGGGCAACGGTCCGCCGCCGCGGTCACGCGACGCACACCAGGCGCCCCCGCGCCACGACGAACGGAGAACGAGATGGCTGAGATCATCCTCAACGCCGAAGAACGCACCGAGTTCGGCAAGGGCGCGGCCCGCCGGATCCGCCGCGCCGACAAGGTGCCCGCGGTCCTGTACGGCCACGGCACCGAACCGGTCCACCTGACCCTGCCGGGGCACGAGACCCTGCTGGCCCTTCGCCTGGAGAACGCCCTGCTCACCGTGCGCCTCGAAGGCGCCGAGGACCGGCTCGCCCTGCCCAAGCAGGTCCAGCGCGACCCCATCAAGGGCTTCCTCAAGCACGTCGACCTGCTGCTCGTCAAGCGCGGCGAGAAGGTCACCGTCGAGGTCCCGATCGAGTTCGTCGGCACCCCGGCCTCCGGCGGCATCGTCAACGAGGAACGCACGCACCTGGCCCTGCAGGCCGAGGCCACCAACATCCCGGCCCGCGTCGAGGTCTCCGTCGAGGGCCTCGAGGTCGGCGCCCAGGTCACCGCCGACGAGGTCGCCCTGCCCGTCGGAGCCGAACTCGAGGACCCGGCCGACACCCTCATCCTGTCGGTCTCCGCCCCGGCCGCCGAGGAGGAGCCCGAGGCCGCCGCCGAGGACGAGGCCGAGGCCGCCGCCGAATCCGAGGCCGAGTGAGCCTGACCCGTTGACCCACGATGGGGCGGGCCGCCGAGCGCGGCCCGCCCCATCACACGCTCCCGCGCCCCGGCCGCCGCCCGGGCCGTGCACCGGACAGATCAAGGAGTCGTCATGACCTGGCTCGTGGCTGGCCTGGGCAATCCCGGCCTGCGGTACGCCTGGACGAGGCACAACATCGGTTTCATGGTCGCCGACGAGCTGGCCCGGCGTGCGGGCGGGAGGTTCAGTGCGCCGCGCGGCATGCACGCCGACGTCCTGGCGACCCGCATCGGCCCGGCCGGCACCGGTGCCCCGGGCGGGCAGCCGGTGCTCATCGTCAAACCACGCACCTTCATGAACGAGTCCGGCCGTGCCGTCGGCGCCCTGGCCGCCTATCACCGCGTCGACACCGACCACGTCATCGTCGTCCACGACGAGCTCGACCTCGATCCGGGCCGGATGCGGCTCAAGGCGGGCGGCGGCGACAACGGGCACAACGGCCTGAAGTCGGTCCGTGCCCACCTGGGCACCGGTGACTTCGTCCGGGTCCGTGTCGGCATCGGGCGCCCGCCGGGGCACCAGGCAGGCGCCGACTACGTGCTCGGCCGCTTCCCGAAGAACGAGCGCGAGGACCTTGCGGTGACCGTCGCCGAGGCCGCCGATGCCGTCGAGGCAGTCGTCACCACCGGCCTGGCCGCAGCGCAGAACCGCTTCAACAACTGAGGACACCGATGACACCGACGAGCGGGACCGGAAGTGTGACTGCTCACGAGCCGCCCCGTGACGAGGGGCTGCGCCGTGAGCTGAAGAACCGGCACATCCAGCTGATCGCCCTGGGCGGGGCGATCGGCACGGGCCTGTTCTACGGTTCGGCCGAGTCGATCGGGCAGGCCGGCCCGGCCATCATGATCTGCTACCTCGTCGGCGGGGCCGTCATCTTCCTGGTGATGCGCGCCCTCGGCGAGATGAGCGTCCACACACCCACATCGGGGGCCTTCAGCCACTACGCCTACGAGAACTGGAGCGAGCGGGCAGGGTTCGTGTCGGGCTGGAACTACTGGTTCAACTACATCGGCGTGCAGATGGCCGAACTGACCGTCGTCGGCACGTACATGCAGTTCTGGTTCGAGGGGCTGCCCGCCTGGGCGAGTGCCGCCGTGTTCCTCGTGGTCATCACCGCCGTCAACCTCGTGACGGTGCGTGCCTACGGAGAGATCGAGTTCTGGCTGGCCCTCATCAAGGTCGTGGCGATCCTCGCCATGATCGTCGGCGGCGTCCTCATCATCGGCACGGGGATCGGCAACGGGGGACACCCGGTCGGGATCTCGAACATGTGGACGCACGGCGGTTTCTTCCCGCACGGCGTCACCGGCATGCTCATGGGACTGGTCATCGTCATGTTCAGTTTCGGCGGTGTCGAACTCATCGGCATCACCGCCGGGGAGGCCCACGACCCGCGCAGGACCATCCCGCGGGCCATCAACCAGGTCGTCTACCGCATCCTCATCTTCTACGTCGGCACCATCGCCGTCATCGTCGCGCTGTTCCCCTGGGACCAGCTGGGCACCTCCGCCAGCCCTCTCGTGACGATCTTCTCCGGCCTGGGGATCTCCGGCGCCGCGCACATCCTCAACTTCGTCGTGCTCACCGCCGCGGTCTCGGCCTACAACTCGGGCCTGTACTCGAACGGGCGGATGCTCTACTCGCTGGCCCGCCAGCACAACGCGCCGGCCGTGCTGGCCCGCACGAACCGCTTCGGCGCGCCCTACGTGGGGGTACTCGTGTCCTCGGGGGTCACCGCCATCGCGGTGCTGCTCACCTATCTGTTCCCCGACACGGTCTTCCTCTACGTCATGTCGGTGGCGACGATCGCCGCCGTCATCAACTGGACGATGATCGTCATCACGAACATGAAGTTCCACGCCCGCATGAAGGCCACCGGCGAGCCCCCGACCGGTTTCGCGATGCCCGGTTCCCCCTTGACCAACTGGCTGGTGCTGGCCTTCATGGCGATGCTCGTCGTGCTCATGGCGCTGAGCCCCAGCTACCAGATCGCGCTGGTCGTCGGGCCGGTCTGGCTGGTCGTCCTGCTCGTCGCCCACCAGATCAAGACGAGGGTACCCCGTTGAGCGGGCAGCGGACCGGCACCGCCGACGGCGGGCTGCGCCGCGGCCTGAAGAACCGGCACATCCAGCTGATCGCCCTGGGCGGGGCGATCGGCACGGGCCTGTTCTACGGTTCCGGCGAGTCGATCGGGCAGGCCGGCCCGGCCATCATCGTCTGCTACGTCGTCGGCGGGGCCATCATCTTCCTCATCATGCGGGCGCTCGGCGAGATGAGCGTCCACCATCCCCGCCCCGGCTCGTTCAGCGACTACGCCTACGAGTACTGGAGCGAACGGGCCGGGTTCGTGGCCGGCTGGAACTACTGGTTCAACTACCTCGTCGTGTCGATGGCCGAGCTGTCGGTGGTGGGGGAGTACGTCCAGTTCTGGGCCCCGCAGGTGCCGACCTGGGTGAGCTCGGCGGTCTTCCTGGTGGTCATCACGGCGGTCAACCTCGTCACCGTGAAGGCCTACGGCGAGATCGAGTTCTGGCTGGCCCTCATCAAGGTGGTGACCATCATCGCCATGATCGTCGGCGGCCTGCTGCTCATCGGCACCAGCATCGGTGGCGAGCCGATCGGCGTGTCGAACCTGTGGAGCCACGGCGGTTTCGTGCCGAACGGCATGACCGGGGTCCTGCTGGGGCTGGTCGTCGTCATGTTCAGTTTCGGCGGTGTCGAACTCATCGGCATCACCGCCGGTGAGGCCGACGATCCGGGCCGCACGATCCCCAGGGCCGTCAACGGGGTCGTCTACCGCATCCTCATCTTCTACGTCGGCACCATCACCGTCATGGTGGCCCTGTTCCCCTGGGACCAGCTGGGCAGTACCGGCAGCCCGCTCGTGACGATCTTCTCCGGCCTGGGGATCTCCGGCGCCGCGCACGTCCTCAACGTCGTCGTGCTCACCGCCGCCGTCTCGGCGTTCAACTCGTTCCTGTACTCGAACGGGCGCATGATGTACTCGCTGGCCCTGCAGGGCAACGCCCCGGAGTTCCTGGCCCGCACCAACCGGCTCGGCTCCCCGTACGCCGGGGTGCTCGTCTCGTCCCTGTGCACGGGGGTGACGGTGCTGCTCAACTACCTGTTCCCCGGCGGCGTGTTCGTCTACATCATGGCCGTCGCGACGATCGCCGTCGTGGTCACCTGGGTGCTCATCCTCCTCACCCACGTCAAGTTCCGCGCCAGCCTCGACCGCTCGGGCGAGCGGACCGCCTTCCCCATGCCCGGCCACCCGGTGACGAGCTGGATCGCACTGGCCTTCCTCGCCCTCATCGTCGTGCTGCTCGGTTTCAACCCCAGTTACCAAGTCGCCCTGTTCGTCGGCCCCGCCTGGCTGGCGGTGCTGCTCGTCGCCTACGAGGTCAAGCGGCGCGTGACGGCCCGTGGCCGGCGGTGAGCCTCCCGGTCCGCCCTGCGTTCCCGGGTACCCGTGGGGCACGATCGTCCCTGGCCACCGGCGGTGCGAGATGACGGGACGCACGCCCCGGCTGCCCTGGAGAGGCGAGCCGCCGACAGGGCGTCCGGGCCGGCCGGCCCGCCTAGAATTGTCGGGTGATCCTCTCCGGCCTGCTCGACGCTGTCCTCTCCGAACCCGGCATGGCCGACGTCCTGAGGCAGGCCGACGCGGGCGCGGGGGTCCTCGACGTCACCGGCCCCGCCTCGGTGCGGCCGCTGCTCGCCGCCGGCCTGGCCGGGCGAACCGGGCGGCCCGTGCTGCTCGTCACCTCGACGTTCCGTGAGGCCGAGCAGCTGCTCGAGCAGCTGGCCGGCCTGCTCGGCGAGGACCGCGTCGCCTACTACCCGGCCTGGGAGACCCTGCCGCACGAACGCCTCAGCCCGCGTTCGGAGACCGTCGGCCGCCGCCTGACGGTGCTGCGCCGCCTGGCCGGCAGGGACGAGGCGCCGGCCCCCGCCGTCGTCGTCGCGCCCGTCCGCGCCCTCCTCCAGCCCCAGGTCAAGGGGCTGTCCGAGCTCGCCCCCGTCCACCTGAGGGTCGGTCAGGACTACGAGCTGGGCGCCCTCGAGGCCGACCTGGCGGCTGCCGCCTACAGCAGGGTCGACCTGGTCGAACGCCGCGGCGAGTTCGCGGTGCGCGGCGGTATCGTCGACATCTTCGCTCCCACCTACGACCACCCGGTCCGCGTCGACTTCTTCGGCGACACCATCGACGAGATGCGTCCCTTCACCGTCGCCGACCAGCGCTCCACCGACGAGACCCTCGACGTGTTCTGCGCCGCGCCGTGCCGCGAGCTGCTCATCACGCCGCAGGTGCGTTCCCGCGCCGCGGCCCTGGCCGACGACCACCCAGAGCTGTCCGAGATGCTCACCAGGATCGCCGAGGGCCAGACCTGCGAGGGCATGGAGGCCCTCATCCCGGCACTCGTGCCCGAGCTCGAACTGCTCACCGACGCGATGCCGGCCGACACGATCGTCCTCGTCGCCGACCCAGAGCTCGTGCGCACCCGCGCCGCCGAGCTGGTCCGCACCAGCCAGGAGTTCCTGCACGCCTCCTGGGCGGCCGCGGCGTCCGGCGGACGCGCCCCCATCGACCTGGGGGCCTCCGCCTACCGCGAACTCGACCGGGTGCGCGACGGTGTCCTCGACCGCGGCCAGGCCTGGTGGTCCCTGTCGGCCTTCGCGGCGACCCCCGACACCGCCGACGGCGCCGGACCGGTCCCGGAACGACCCGCCGCAGTTCGTCTCGCCGTCGAGACCGTCCCCACCTGGCGTGGGGACACCCAGGCCGTCATGGACGCGATCCGCGCCGACCTGGCCAAGGGCTGGCGCGTCGTGCTGTCCGTCGAGGGCAGGGGGCTGGCCCGGCGCATGGGCGAGCTGCTCACCGACAACGACATCGGCTCCCACGTCGCCACCGAGCTGACCGAGGAGCCGCGGCGCGGTGAGGTGACGATCATCACCTCACCGCTGCGCCACGGCCTGCGCGCCCCGGCCATCGAGCTGACGCTCATCGCCAGCGGTGACCTGTCGAGCCAGCCGCAGGCCGAGCGCGGCTCGCGCCGCATGCCGGCGCGCCGCAAGAACCAGGTGCAGCCGCTCGACCTGAAGCCCGGTGACCCGCTCGTCCACGAGCAGCACGGGGTGGGGCGCTTCGTCGAGATGACCCAGCGCACCGTCGGCGGCGCCACCCGCGAGTACATGGTCATCGAGTACGCACCCTCCAAACGCGGCCAGCCCGGCGACCGCCTCTACCTGCCGATGGACCAGCTCGACCAGGTCACCCGCTACGTCGGCGGCGAGGCCCCCAGCCTCGACAAGATGGGCGGCGCCGACTGGAAGCAGCGCAAGAGCCGCGCCAGGCGGGCCGTGAAACAGATCGCGGCCGGCCTCATCAAGCTGTACGCCGCCCGCCAGGCCACCCGCGGCCACGCCTTCGGCCCCGACACGCCCTGGCAGCGGGAGATGGAGGACGCCTTCGCCTACACCGAGACGCCCGACCAGCTGGCCTGCATCAACGACGTCAAGCACGACATGGAGCAGATCGTCCCGATGGACCGCCTGGTCAGCGGCGACGTCGGCTACGGCAAGACCGAGATCGCCGTGCGCGCCGCCTTCAAGGCGGTGCAGGACGGCAAGCAGGTGGCCGTCCTCGTGCCCACCACCCTGCTCGTCCAGCAGCACGCCCAGACCTTCACGGACCGCTACGCCGGCTTCCCCGTCGTCGTCGAGCAGCTGAGCCGCTTCCAGACCGACCAGCAGATCGCCAGGACCATCGAGGGCCTCGCCTCCGGACGCGTCGACGTCGTCATCGGGACCCACCGCCTGCTGTCCGACGCGATCACGTTCAAGGACCTCGGCCTGGTCATCATCGACGAGGAGCAGCGCTTCGGGGTCGAGCACAAGGAGGCGCTCAAGAAGCTGCGGGTCAACGTCGACGTGCTGTCGATGAGCGCCACCCCGATCCCGCGCACCCTCGAGATGGCCGTCACCGGCATCCGCGAGATGAGCACCATCGCCACCCCGCCCGAGGAACGCCACCCGGTGCTCACCTTCGCCGGCCCCTACGACGAGGGACAGGTGGTCGCCGCCATCCGCCGCGAACTCGCCCGCGAGGGCCAGGTCTTCTTCGTCCACAACCGGGTGCAGGACATCGACCGCATCGCCGCCCGCCTCCGCGACCTGGTGCCCGAGGCCCGCGTCACCACCGCCCACGGCCAGATGAGCGAGAAGCAGCTCGAACAGGTCATGGTCGACTTCTGGCAGCGCCGCGCCGACGTGCTCGTGTGCACGACGATCGTCGAGGCCGGCCTGGACATCTCCACCGCCAACACCCTCATCGTCGACCGCGCCGACCACCTGGGCCTGTCGCAGCTGCACCAGCTGCGCGGACGGGTCGGCCGGGGCCGCGAACGCGGTTACGCCTACTTCCTCTACCCGCCCGAGAAGACGCTGACGACCACCGCCCACGACCGGCTGGCGGCCCTGGCGAGCAACGCCGACCTGGGCGCCGGCATGGCCATCGCCATGAAGGACCTGGAGATCCGCGGCGCCGGCAATCTGCTCGGCGACGAGCAGTCCGGGCACATCGCCGACGTCGGCTTCGACCTCTACCTGCGCCTGGTGGGCGAGGCCGTCGCCGAGTTCAAGGCCGGCGGGCCCGTCGAGATCGAGCAGGCGATGCGCATCGAACTGCCCGTCGACGCCCACCTGCCCGTCGACTACGTCGACTCCGAGCGCCTGCGGCTGGACATCTACAAGCGCATCGCGGAGGTCCGATCGGACGAGGACATCGCCGGGCTGCGGGCCGAACTCGTCGACCGCTACGGCCCGCTGCCACGGCAGGGGGAACTGCTGCTCACCGTGGCCGCCTTCCGCCTGCTGTGCCGCAGCGTCGGGATCACCGAGGTCATGGCCCAGGGGAACCAGATCCGCTTCGCCCCGCTCGTGGGACGTCACGCGCCCGACGGCAGCGAACTCGAACTACCCGACAGCCGCCGGGTGCGACTGGAGCGGCTCTACCCGGGCACGGTCGTCAAGCACGCCTCCAACATGCTGCTCGTCCCCGCCCCGAGGACCGCGCCGATCGGCGGACGCATGGTCGACGACGAGGAACTCATCGCCTGGGCAACCGGCTTCGTCACCGCGATCTTCGCGCCCGACCAGCCGCGCGCCGCCGGCGCCACCGAACCCGGCCGCACCCGCCAGCCGGCACGGCGCTGAGCCAGGCCATCAGGAGTCTGGGTGCGCCGCCTGACGACGCCGGACACTAGAATCGTGCTCACCTGCTCGCCCGTGCTCAGCGGCGGCGAGCCCGATCCCGTCCGGCCCGTGACGTCCGGAACGGTTCCAGCACGTCAAGGAGACTCAGATGACCTCTCGCCGAATCCCCCTGCTCGCCCGACTCGGCCTGCCCGCCATCGCCCTGGCCCTGGTCACTGGCTGCGCGCCCAGCGCCAGTACCGCAATGGTCATTGACGACGTGACGGTCTCCGAGAACCACCTCGACGCCCTCACCGAGGGCTGCCAGGAGGCCCTCGACATGGCCGGCCTCAGCGACCAGTACCCCGAGGGCGAGGTGCGCCGCAACATCGCCTCCTGGGTCGCCCAGGGCCTCATGGCCGACGCCCTCATCGAGCGCGCCAACATCACCGTCTCCGACAGCGAACTCCAGGAGGCCCGGGCCGGCCTGAAGAACTCCGAACTGTTCACCACCACCGCGAACTGCACCGACGCCTTCATGGGCATCGTCAAGCTCGCCGCCTACATCTCCATGGAGGGCGAGGACACCGCCCTGGCCCAGGCCTCGGACGTCGAGGTCGAGATCAACCCCCGGTACGGCACCTGGGACACCAGCGAACTCACCATCGAGGGCACCGGCTCGCTGTCCGAGCGCAGCGAGGGCTGATGGGCGCTGAGAGCGCCGAACCCAGGGGCGCCCAGTTCGGGCGACTCGTGCGGGTGATGGACCGGCTGCGCGCCGACTGTCCGTGGGACGCCGCGCAGACGCACCGCAGCCTCGTCAAGCACCTCATCGAGGAGTCCGCCGAGCTGGTCGACGCCATCGAGACGGGTAGCGACGAGGACCTGTGCGAGGAACTCGGCGACGTCCTCATGCAGGTGGTCTTCCATGCCAGGCTCGCCGAGGAGGACGGGCTCTTCACCATCGACGACGTCGCCGCCGCCATCGCCGACAAGCTGGTGCGGCGCCATCCCCATGTCTTCGCCGGCGAGGACACCCCGGACGACCTGGACACCCTCTGGGAGGTGCGCAAGCGCGCCGCCAAGCGCCGGGACTCCTGCCTGGACGGCATCGCCGAGTCCCTGCCGACCCTGGCCCGTGCGGCGAAGACGGCCCAGCGCCTGGACAACGGGGGGCCGGACCAGGTGCCGTTCGCCGACGAACCGATCACCGCCGAGGAGGCCGGAACGCAGGTTCTTTTGCTGGTGCAAAGAGCACAGGCCAGCGGCGTCGACATCGACCAGGCCGTCCGTGACGCCACCCGCGCCTGGGAGGACACCATAAAGAACGCCGAGAAACCCCAGTAGGGGAGCGGCCAGGGCCGCCTCCCCGGCCGCGGGCCAGGGCACCTCCTTGACATCGTGTGAATTTGCTGATTACGATGCTGTATTAGCAAATGCAAACGAAAGGAGGCTGCCATGGCCCGCGTCCGCGTCCCAGCCCTCGTCCTCGGCCTTGGCCTGTCCACCCTGCTCCTCGTCAGCGCCTGCCTGGCCCCCACCAGTGGTGACGGTGCGGCCGGCACCAACAACTCCTCGACCGCCCCGTCCACGTCCTCCCCGACCGCCTCGTCCGGCAGCCCCGGCCGCAGTGCCACGCCGAGCCGCTCGGCGTCGAGCCCGGCCTCGTCCACGGCGTCCACCGGCACGTCACCGAGCGACGTGAGCGACGAGTACGAGGGCAGGCGCACCAACGACTTCCTGCGCATCGTCGCCGACGAACTCGGCGGGGTGCCCCACTACCGGCGCAGGAGCGACCCGTCCACACACGAGGTGCTCGCCCAGTACCTCTCGGGCGACGAGCGCCGCCAGATCTTCCTGCGCGTCTACTTCGCCGGCGAGAACGGTGCGCTCGGGCCCGTCGAGTCGGTCGACGACCCCTACTTCGACACCGTCATCACCAGCGCCCGCGACGCCTTCGTCGACGAGGGAGCCACCGACACCGCGATCCGCACCACGACGGTGCAGGGCCTGGAGTGGAGCTGCGCCGAGGGCGTCAACCCCACCAAGAACATCCACCGCGGCCTGTGCGCCACCGTCAGACACGGCCGGGTCATCGAGATCCAGCCCACCGAGGCCCGACCCGACGCCGATGGCGCCACGAGCCGGGCCTGGGACGACCGGATCATGGACGAGCTCAGCACACTCGTCAATGCGCTGTGAGTCCTCTCCCGCGCGCCTTCGGGCATGGCTAAGGCCAGTGGTGAACCGATAGAATTGCCGCGCGAGAATGACAGCCCGCAGTTCCGCAGGTTCACCGACACACTGAAAGGTCAACACCCGTGGCAGTTATCGAATTCCTTGAGGCTCGCGAGATCCTCGATTCGCGCGGCAACCCGACCGTCGAGGTCGAGATCGTCCTTGATGACGGCTCCTCCGCCCGCGCGGCAGTTCCGTCGGGTGCGTCCACCGGCGCCTTCGAGGCGGTCGAGCTCCGCGACGGTGACAAGGCCCGCTACGGCGGCAAGGGCGTCCAGAAGGCCGTCAGCAACGTCGTCGACGCGATCGGCGAGGAGGTCCTCGGCATGGAGGCCAGCAACCAGCGCGAACTGGACGCCGCCATGATCGAGCTCGACGGCACCGACAACAAGGGCAAGCTCGGCGCCAACGCCATCCTCGGCGTCTCCCTGGCCGCCGCCAAGGCCTCGGCCGACTCCGCCGAGCTGCCGCTGTACAAGTACCTCGGCGGTCCCACCGCCAATCTGCTGCCCGTCCCGATGATGAACATCCTCAACGGCGGCGCCCACGCCGACTCCAACGTCGACATCCAGGAATTCATGATCGCCCCGATCGGCGCAGACAGTTTCGCCGAGGCATTCCGCATCGGCGCCGAGGTCTACCACGCCCTCAAGGCCGTCCTCAAGGACAAGGGTCTCAACACCGGCCTGGGTGACGAGGGCGGTTTCGCCCCCAACCTGGAGTCCAACGCCGCTGCCCTCGACCTGATCGAGGAGGCCATCAAGAAGGCCGGCTACAAGCCCGGCAAGGACGTCGCCCTGGCCCTCGACTGCGCCGCCAGCGAGTTCTACGACGGCGGCAAGTACTCCTTCGAGGGCAAGGAGCGCAGCTCGGCCGAGATGATCGCGTACTACGAGGAACTCGTCGACAAGTACCCGCTGGTCTCCATCGAGGACCCGCTGAACGAGGAGGACTGGGAGGGCTGGGCCACCCTCACCGAACGCATCGGCGACAAGGTGCAGCTCGTCGGCGACGACCTGTTCGTCACCAACGTCAAGCGCCTCAAGTGGGGCATCGACACCACGTCGGCCAACGCCCTGCTCGTCAAGGTCAACCAGATCGGTTCGCTCACCGAGACCATCGACGCGGTCAACCTGGCCCACCGCAACGGCTTCCACTCCATGATGAGCCACCGTTCCGGCGAGACCGAGGACACGACGATCGCCGACCTGGCCGTGGCCCTGGGCTGCGGTCAGATCAAGTCCGGCGCCCCGGCCCGCGGTGAGCGCATCGCCAAGTACAACCAGCTCATCCGCATCGAGGAGGACCTCGACGAGACGGCCGTGTACGCCGGCGCCGACGCCTTCCCGCGCTTCGACGCCGACAAGTGGTGAGCGGCGGAATTCCTCAACGGTACTGACGTACTGATCTGAACGATTCCTGAGGGGGCGGCGTCCAAGGACGCCGCCCCCGCCATGTCCTTGGCCGGGGCGGCCGGCGCGATGCCCCGGCCGGCAGGCGCGTGCACCAGGGGACGGGCCGAGCGGGGCCTACAATTGCTGGCATGACTTCCCCACGATCCGGTCGGCCCGCCGGCGCGCGTCCGCCCTCCGGCGACAGCCCGTCGCGGCGTACCACCCGGCGTACGTCCTCCCGGCACGGCTCGCGTGACAGGAGCCGTGTCCAGGTGCAGGCCGGCCCGGAGGCCACCTCCGGCGGCGCCGACGTCGAGGAGCTCCCGGCCGACCGTGGCGGGTTCCACCTGACCAGACGTCTCGCCGCGGTACTGCTCGTGGCGGCCATGCTCGTCTTCTCGATCGTCTCGAACCTGACCGTCTACCTGAACCAGAAGAGACAGATGGCCGAGGCCCGCGCGCAGATCACCGCGAGCAACGAGCACATCAGTGAGCTCCTCACCGAGCAGGAGCGCTGGTCGGATCCGGACTACGTGCGAGCCCAGGCTCGTGCCCGCCTCGGCTGGGTGCAGGTCGGCGAGGTCGGCTACCAGGTGATCGACGAGGACGGCCAGCCCTACGGCGGTGGCTCGGGCATCGATCACACCGGCGCCTCCACCACCAAGGACCAGGCGTGGTGGGAGCGCCTCTGGAACTCCGTCGGTGAGGCAGACGCCCCGACCAGCTCACCACCGGCCGTCGACGACGAGCGGGTCGTCACCGAGGACAGCGCCAGCGCCTCGCCCACCGCGGGAGGCTGATCCGTGCCCGCGGGGCGCGCGGGCCGGAGCATTGCACGAGCCGTGGAAGAATTGAGGCGTGCGTCAGCTCGAACCTCTCAACGATGAGGATCTGAGGATCATCGCCGGCCAGCTGGGTCGGACTCCCCGTGGGATCACCGGGGTGGCCTGGCGCGGCCCCTGCGGGTGCCCCGGTGTCATAGCGACCGAGCCCCGGCTGCCCAACGGGTCACCGTTCCCCACCTTCTACTACCTCACCGAGCCTCGCGCCGTCACCGAGTGCTCCCGGCTGGAGTCCAGCGGCATCATGGCCGAGATGACGGCCCGTCTCGAACGCGACGCGGTACTGGCCGCCGCCTACCGGCGGGCTCACGAGGCCTACCTCGCCGATCGGGCGGCGCACGGCGAGGTTCCCGAGATCGAGGGCGTCAGCGCCGGCGGGATGCCCGGGCGAGTCAAGTGCCTGCACGCGCTCGTCGGTCATGCGCTGGCCGCGGGGCCGGGTGTCAACCCCATCGGGGACGAGGCCCTGGAGCTCATGGGCCCGTTCTGGGACGCTCCCTGCCCCTACCACGACGCGCCCCTCGGCGCCGGGCGGAAGGACACGTCGTCATGAGAGTCGCCGCCATCGACTGCGGAACCAATACGATGCGCCTGCTCGTCGCGGCCCTCGACGCCGACGGCTCTCTCCGGGAACTCGACCGCCGCCTGACCTTCGTCGGGCTGGGGGAGGGCGTCGACGCCACCGGTCACTTCGCGCCCGACGCCCTGCAGCGGGCGCTGCGAGCCTGCGAGCAGTACGCCGAGATCATCGCCGACCTGGACTGCGCCCGGGCTCGTTTCGTCGCCACCTCGGCCACCCGGGACGCCATCAACCGCGACGAGCTCTTCGACGGCGTGCGCGCACGCATGGGCATCGAGCCCGAGGTGATCAGCGGCGTCGAGGAGTCCGAGCTGAGTTTCGCCGGCGCCGTCAGCGGCATTCGCTGCCCGAAGAACCCGGTACTGGTCATGGACAGCGGCGGCGGCTCCACCGAGCTCGTGCGCGGCACCGCCGGCTGCTGCACCGACAGTGCCACGGCCGTGACGAAGGGCGTCAGCCTCGACATCGGGTCGCGCCGCCTGCGGGAGCGCATCCTGCACGGTGACCCGCCCACTGAGGCAGAGATCGACCAGGCCCGCGCGTTCGTCCGTCAGGAGCTGGACGGCGCCGGTCTCCACCTGGCCGACGTCGGCTCGTTCATCGGCGTCGCCGGTACGGTGACCTCGATGACGGCTCTCGCGCTGAGGCTGCACCGCTACGACCGGGCCCGGGTGCACGGGGCCGCCATGAGCGCCCGGACCGTGCACGAGATCACGAACCGGCTGCTCACCAGCACGGTCGCCGAGGTCACCTGCTGGGGCCCGGTGCAGCCGCAGCGCGCCGAGGTGCTCTGCGCCGGGGCCCTCATCGTTGACGAGGTCGTCCAGCGGGTCGGGGCCGCCGAGCTCATCGCCTCGGAGGCCGACGTCCTCGACGGCGTGGCCCTCGGGCTGTTCGCCGGTGGTTCCGGACAGGAGCCGGCCCGGCGCTGAGCCTCATCCCGTGACAGGTGAGCGGGTGCTCATCGGGAGCAGGGCCGATAGTCTTGGACCCAGCCCCCGTAGCCCAATGGCAGAGGCAGGCGGCTTAAACCCGCCCGAGTGCGAGTTCGACTCTCGCCGGGGGCACCACCGGATCGGCACGTGGGCTCACACCGTGATCTCGACCTGGTTGCCGTCGGGGTCGAGAACGACGCTCTCGTAGTAGCCGTCGCCGGTCGTCCGCGGGCCGCTGGTGATGGTGAAACCGTCGGCTGCGAGCCGGGCGGTGAGCGCGTCAACCGCCTGCTCCGAGCCCACCGAGAGGGCCACGTGGTTCCAGCCCAGCGCGTCGGGGGCCGACTGCGGGCCGGTGCCGGGGCGGGTCATGAGCTCCAGCCGCGCGCCGCCGTCGAAGGTGAGGAAGTAGGTGCGCAGCCCGGTCCTCGGATTGTGATAGAGCCGGCCGGCCTCCGCCTCGAAGTACTTCTCGTAGAAGGCTCGGGAGCGCTCCAGATCGGTGACGTGGACGGCGACGTGGTTGATCGACACGGTCATGACGGCCTCCCGGCGCGGACGCTGCTGGCGAGGTCCCAGCCTACCGGTCCTCGGGTCTGTGATGTGCAGACCCGACGGATCCGGCGTCAACGCCACACCGCCCTGGGGGCGGGACCGGTTACGGGGACGATCCGGTGCGGTGGCAGGGCTGGGGGGCCGTGGTCGCCCACCAGACCCGCGCCTGCGGTGGGCGGGATCGGCGCGGTCGCGGATCATTTCGTCACCTTGAGGACGCCCGGGGAGCCGTAGGGCTCATCCGGGCGTCGTACGGCCCTTCCCGGGAGCGCTGCGGGTGAACGGTCCTTCGGCTACGCGAGGCGCTCCGGTAGCCTGGATCAAAGGCCAGAACAAGGCCCATCGACCGATAGGAGCGCCGTGCGAAGCACGAATCCCGTTCTCAGCAGGAGAGACGCCTTCACTCCTGGATATCAGCAGGCCAGCTACCAGAACCTCGGCTACCAGCAGCAGTACGCGCAACCCGGTTACGGCCAGCCGCTGCAGGGTCAGCAGCCCTACGGCTATGTGCCGCAGGCGCAGGCCCCCGGCGGGGTCATGACGATCAACGACGTGCTCGCCAAGACCGGCACGCTGTTCGTCGTCCTGCTCGCCGCCGCTGCCGTCTCGTGGTTCTTCCTGCCCGCCACGATGCTCTACCCGGTGGCCATCGTCTCGTCACTCGTCGCGCTCGTGACCGCCATCATCATCACGCCGCGCCACGTCGTCTCGGTCCCCGGCATCATGGTCTACACCCTCGCCGAGGGACTCATGCTCGGCGCCTGGAGCCGGGTCTTCGAGTACCGCTACCCCGGCATCGTCTCGCAGGCCGTGCTCGGCACACTCGCAGCCTCGGCCGTCGTCTTCGCCGCCTACCGCTACCTCAACGTGCGGGTCAGCGGGCGGCTGCGCCGGATCGTCACCCTGTCGGTCATCGCCTACGCCGTCGTGGCGTTCATCAACTTCATCGTCGTCATCGCCGGCGGCAGCCTCGGGCTGACGAACATCGGGGCCAACGCCGGGCCGCTGAGCTGGCTCTTCGCCGGAGTCGGCGTCGTCCTTGCCGTCTTCTGTCTGCTCACCGACCTTGAGGAGTGCGAGCGCGGCGTGCGCATGGGCGCTCCCGCGAAGGAGTCCTGGCGTGCGGCCTTCGGCCTCATGGTCACCCTGGTGTGGCTCTACACCAACATCCTGCGCATCCTCAGCTTCTTCCGGGGGAACTGACCCGGGGACAACCACACGATTCGGCAAGGGGCCTCGCACCGCTCACGGGTGCGAGGCCCCTTGCCGTTGTCTCCTCTCAACGGTGGCTGCCGCTCCAGCGGCTGTCGGGGATCGTGTCCAGATGCCTGTCGAGCGCCGACCGCGCGCCCGAGGTCCACGGCAGGGAGCGCCAGTGGTGGGCCGGCACCCAGCGCGCCGACTCGGTGGTGCCGCCGACATCGAGCACCCGTGGTGTCGTCGGATCGAGGCAGACCGCCGTGTAGATGATGCGCAGCGCCTGGAAGTCCTCGAGCACCCCGGTGGGGGAGGTCCCGATCCAATGGTCGGACTGGAGATCGACCACCCGCAGGATCCTGATGTGCTGGTCAGTCTCCTCGAGGATCTCACGGACGACTGCCTGGCTCGGGGTCTCGCCCGGCTCGACACCGCCACCGGGCAGTTGCCAGCGTCCGGGAACGGCGGTGCGCCGACTGCAGACCGTGCCGAGGACACCCATCGAGGAACGGACGATCGCGTAGGCCGCCACCCGCTGGTGCGGCACCGGTTCGACGTCGGCTCGCGCGGGCTCGGCGTGGACGCGGTGCGGCTGCCGGCGGGGCATGCGGCTACCGGTGTAGCGCTGGGCGACCCGGGCCGTCAGGACGATGCCGTCGTCGCTGCCGGAGGCAGACATCCAGTCACTGACGGTCCAGCCCTTGCGCCACAGCAACTGACGCGGATCCTGGCCGTGCCCGACGGTGACATCGACGACGGGGCCCTCGACCAGCCGGTGAACCCCCACGATGCGCACCATCCAATTCTTCCACGCCACGACCGAAGCAGCGGAGCGGGCCGTCGCCTGGGGCGGGGCTCCGCCGGGAAGCGGTTCGGTCAGCGGCGAAGAGGGCGGGAGGCCGCGAGCAAGCCGGTCAGTTCCCCACCCCAGCCCCGATACCCGGGCGCGATGAGCCCGTCCCGGGCCGGGCCGGTCACGGCCCTCACGTCATTGCTTCTGGACCATGCCGTTCATGTCGGTGACGATCTCGGTGCTGCCGACCTGGAAGCGCATACGCGGTTCGGTGCCGCCGGCGTCGACACCGATCCACACCGACACATCGGATGCCGAGGCGTTATCCGCCTGGTTGGCGGTTTGTGCGATGAGCCGGGCGACCACCTCGGGGTTGATCGCAGCGGGGTCGAAGGAGGGGTTCTTGTCGCTGTTCTTTAGCGTGGAGACGATCGTCGGCAGGCTCGTGCGGCGCGTGCGTTCCTCGACGGTGGACTCGTCGATGCGTACCCGCACGGTCAGGGCGTCCCGGTCGATCCTCGCCGAGATGATACGCGGCGAGTCCTTGACGGTGTCGGCGAGCGCCTCGGCGATGTCGGTCGCCCGGGTCAGGTTGAGCTTGTTGATGACCGAGCCGTCATCGCGGAAGAAGACCGTGCTCGATTCGGGAGTCGTCGTGACGGTCATGAGCACGTTGCCGTGGTCGTACTCGTTGATCTGCAGATCCTGCTCCTGGTCCGAGCCGGAGATCCTGGCCGCCGTCTCGAACAGGGCCGCCACGTCGTCGAAGGCGAAGTCGTCCGGGTCGAACTGGGCCTGGTCGATGTACTCGATCGTCGCGTCGAGGTGCGAGATCGAGCCGTTCGCGTAACCGATCGTCTCCGCCTCCTCGTCCTCGCTCAGATAGGTGAGATTCGCCGATTCCACGGTGATCTCGATGCGCAGCACCGGACGTTCGCCGCTCGCCCGGCGCAGGAAGTCGATGATCTGCCTCGCCCTGCCCGGCCGAGTCAGGTCGTAGGCGGGAGTGGGGCTGGTGTCCGGGCTGGCCGTGGCGGCGCTGCGTGAGGGCGTGGGGGACCCACTGGGCTCGTCCGTGCCCGTTCTTCGTGCGCAGCCGGTGAGGACGAGGGCCCCGGCGAGGAGGGCGCACAGGGCCGCGCGGGTGCGGGCAGAACCGATGAGCATGAGGCCACGCTACGTCCAGTGACCCAACGGGTGCGGGCTGGCGCGCGGTGAGGGGAGCCGGACAACCCTGGGCGGTCGCCGTGGCCGCCCCGGGACGGGCGGTGTCACACTGGTAGCCGTGATCGATCTGAGCAGACGCGCCGACGAGATCGCCCCCGGGCTGCTCGGGGCGGTCATCCGGCGGGGCCCGGTTGCGGTGCGGCTGACCGAGGTCGAGGCCTATCTGGGTGCCGACGATCCCGCCTCGCACGCCTACCGCGGTGAGCGGGGAAGAG
The DNA here is from genome assembly GCF_003666605.1 of Propionibacterium australiense. GTDB lineage: Bacteria > Actinomycetota > Actinomycetes > Propionibacteriales > Propionibacteriaceae > Propionibacterium > Propionibacterium australiense. The sequence continues at coordinate 102,499 of NZ_RCIV01000007.1, forward strand.
CGGCCGTCATGTTCGGTGCGCCCGGCACCATCTACGTCTACGTCAGCTACGGCATCCACCGGGCCGGAAACATCGTCTGCTCACCCGCAGGGCAGGCCTCGGCGGTGCTCATGCGCGCCGGTGAGCTCGTCGCCGGCGCCGACATCGCCCGGGAGCGCAGGGGGCTGGCGCCCGACAGACCTGACACGCTGCTGGCCAAGGGCCCCGGCAATCTTGGTCGGGCGCTCGGCCTCGACCTGCTCGACAACGGTCAGCCGCTGGGCGGGCCCGGTGATCTGTTCGAGCTCACCGAACCCGGGCCCGGACCCGGCGGGATCCTCGTGGGGCCGCGCATCGGCATCACGCGGGCGGTCGATGCGCCGCTGCGGTTCTGGCTCGCCGACGAGCCCACGGTGTCGGCGCGCCGGCGTGGCGAACCGTGGCGTGGATGACCCGGGGAACCGCAGGGGACCCCGATCCAGGAGCCGAACAGGCCCCCAGCTGTTTCCACCCGGGTGCCCATCGGACTAGGGTTTGGGTACGTCGAGTCGCAGCGCTGCGGACGATCCGAGCGCCGGCCCGGCCCACATGAAGAAACCCGTCGGATGAATCGAGGTTCCCATGTCGGAACAGTCAAGGAATGAGGCACCCGAGCCCTCGCCCGAAGGCGTCGTCGTGACGCGGACCATCGCCCAGCCGTTGACGAAGGTGTGGGGGGTGCTCATGACGAAGAAGGGCTCCGAGGCACTACTGGGCCGTGGCGCCATGCTCGGCGAGAAAGGCCAGGCGTGGAAGGCCGCGGACGGCCGTTCGGGCGTGATCAGAAGCTTCCACCCCCTCGAGCAGGTCCGGTTCTGGTGGCGCAAGGACGACGACGCCCCTGCCTCACTGGTCGATCTGCGGGTGGCGGCCAACGATGACGACCACACCGAACTGACCGTGACCCACACCAAGCTCCCCGAAGGTGTCGACCCGGCCTATCTGCAGGGCCGCTGGGAGGTCGCACTCGAGAGAATCGAGAGCGACTGCTTCTGATCGAGGAATCCTGTCGTCGCAGGTGCGGTGCCGCCCCCGGTGCTCGACCGGAGGGCAGCACCGCACCTGCTTTCTGCTCGGTCCTCTGCCCGGATGGGGAGAGGACCGCGAGCGGTCCAGGGCCGGCAATTGATGTGTTCGCGGGGGAGGGTTTCCTAGACTCGTCCGGGTGGGAGTGACACGGCGATCGGCGGGCAGGCTCGGGCGCAGCCTCATCGTCCTGAGCCCGGAGCCGGGCCGGGCCATCCGCTCAGTCCGCTGGTGCGCGGCCGTCGCCGCCGGCCTCGTCGCCTCCTGCCTCGTCTTCGGGCCCGCGCTCGGCGCGATGGGTCTCATCGGGGCCCAGACCGCGCACACCGGCCGGGAGGCGCCGATGCGCAACCGCATCAGGGCGCTGCTCGCCGTCGGGTCCGCGATCCTGGCGATGGAGTGCGTCGGCGCCCTCATCAGCCCCCACCGCTGGCTCATGCCGCCGGTGTTCTGCCTCCTCACCCTCGTCATCGTGTGGACCTGGCACGCCCTGCTCGCCGGACCACCCGGCCCCATCAACACGCTCTTCGCGGCGGCCTTCTCCGCCTACCTGACCGCCGACGGTTACGCCCTCACCACGCTGCTCCAGGTCACCGGGTTCTCGTGGCTCATCGCCTCACTGGCCTCGGTGCTCATCCTGGCCGCCGACCTGCTGGCCCCCGAACGCGAAGCCGTGGACGAGGCCGACGAGGCCGTCAGCGCCTACCGCGACCGCCCGGAGGACTGCCCGGGCCGCCGCGCGAACCGGATGCGTTCGAGGGCCGTCTTCGCAGTGAACAACGCCTGGCACGTCCTGCGCACCGGACGGCGGCGCCTGACGGGTCGCACGGCGGCCCGCCGTGACATCGAGGAACGGCTCATGGGCATCCACCTGAACCTCGTCGACGTGCTGCGCGCCGAGTCCTTCCCCGCCTCGAGCCTTGACATCGGCGAGAACTTCCGCCGTGTCCCCCTGGGGCGCCCCTCGGCCAGGTACCTGCTGGCGACCGCACTGGACCGCGGCTCCCGGCCCTGGCTGGTCGCCTACCGCGCCGCGCTGGCCGTTCTTCTCGGCTCGACCATGATGATCGCCTCACCTGTCGGTCACGCCTACTGGGCGATCCTGTCGAGCCTCATCGTCCTGCACATGGGCGCCACTCGCGCCGACCTGACGATCCGCGCCGCCCACCGTGTCATCGGCACCGGCGTCGGGGTGTTCTGCTACTTCGGCATCGTCGCCCTCCAGCCGTCGCCCTGGGCGCGCGTCGGCATCATCGTCGTCATGATCTACGCGCTGGAGGTCATCGTCACCCGCAACTACGCGCTGGCCGTGGTGTGCATCACGATCTTCTCCCTCATGATGACACCGGTCGCCTCACGGGCCGACATCACCGAGCTCATGCGGGATCGTTTCGTCGAGACCCTCATCGGTGTCGCGGCTGCCACACTGATGATCTGGCTCGTCGGACGCAGCGCTCCCGTGCTGCTCGTGCGGAGTCAGTACCGCCGCACGCTGCGACGCATCGAGCAGGTGCTGGCCGACCTGGCCGACGGCAGGCTCGTCACCCGTGCCTCCCGGGAGGACCGCCGCACCATGGTCTTCGAGCTCGGCCGGGCCTCGCAGATCCTCTCGTCCCAGCGCCCCGACGACCCCGAGGCGCTCGCGCGCTGGCAGAACGTGCAGGAGGAGGTCAACCACTTCGGCTTCGACGTGATGGCCGCGTGCTGGCGGCGGCTGCCCGGCGGCGACCCGGCCGCAGCGCAGGCCCGTGACGCACTGTCCCGGCTGCTCGCCTCGCTGCCCCCGATCTCCCCCAGAACCATCGAGACGCAGGCCTTCGCCACGCAGGTGCGCGCCATCCACCAGCACTACATGAGCGAGAACGCCAAGCGGACCAGGGCGGGTGGCTGACGGTCGCCGCCGTCTCGTGAGCGTCTCCCCGTGCCGGCGCCCAGTGCCGCTCGCCCCGCCCCCGCACGGGAGACGCGGCGTCGATGCGAGCTGGATTCTACAGGGGTCGCCCGGCTCGCCCCCGCACGGGGACGGCCCCTGAAGGACCTTGCCATGAGATCGATCGACGTCGGCCCGCCCCGCGTGGGGAGACAGTTGGCCCTGGGCGCGCCCGTGCTGCACTGGCCGGTCGCGGTGGGGCCGGCAAGACGGGCGGCTGCTTGCCCCCTTCTCGTCCGTGACCTATCGTGAGTCGTGGCGGCACGTACGGGCCGCTCGCCGCTCCCAGCGGCGTTCGAGGATCTGGCTGGTGTCCCTTCCAGCCCCGAGGAGCACACACATGGTGCAGCGCAACATCTGCCGACCCGCGGCCCGCCGTGTCCAGGCGCCCGTGGTCGACTGTTGCGCCCCGACGGCCCTGTGCCTGTGAGCCCTTCCCGCATCCCCTGATCCCCACGGCGCAATGGCCCGGCCGGGCCCGCTTCCGCGTGCCGATCACGTGCCGAGGCCCCTTCTTCGCCTTCTCTCAGGCACCACTAATCCCCCGCCGGGGACGGGTGCGCCCTCAGCCGCGCCCGTCCGGCGTGCGGCGCTGCCGCGTGAGCCGGCGACACCAATCACGACGAGGACGAGAGAAGAAATGATGTCTGACACGAACAACCCAGCCGCCGGCGCCGGAGAGACCGGGAAGATCCTGCCATCGGGCGCAGTCGTCCAGGAGACCGGAACCACCCAGCAGGTCAAGGACGAGAAGAAACTGTCCCGTCGCGGCCTGCTCGGCGGCGTCGCGGCAGGTGCCGCCGGCGGTCTCGTCGTCGGTGGCCTCGCCGGCGGCCTCATCGGCAACAGCCATGGCAGGTCCGCCGCCGCAGCGGCCGCGTCGGCCTCGGCGAGGGCCCGCGAACTGACCATCATCTACGGCGGCGACATCTGCGACGCCCCGGCCATCGTCGCCCTCGAGAAGGGCTTCTTCGCCGACCGCGGCCTCGACGTGACCCTGCACAAGACCGTCGGCGACGAGGACATCAAGGCCGCCGTCGGTTCGGGCACCTACGACGCGTCCAGCGGCATCTTCTACAGCTGGCTCAAACCCGTCGAGCAGGGCCAGAACGTCAAGTTCGTCGCCGGACTGCACAGTGGTTGCCTGCGTCTGCTCGTGCGCAACGACTCCGACATCAAGCAGGTCGCCGATCTGCGCGGGCGCACCATCGGTGTTCCCAGCCTGTCCAGCTCGGCTACCATGTTCTTCTCCCTCGACCTGGTCGATGCCGGCATCAATCCCGCGCCCGAGGCCGGTGAGGTGCAGTGGAAGGTCTACGAGTCCTCCCTGGTCGCCGACGCCCTGAAGAACCGTGAGGTCGACGCCATCGCCACCAGCGACCCCATCGCCTACCGGCCGATCCAGCAGGGCTACGGGTGGGAGCTGGCCAGCAACATGACCGGCCCCAACGCGCAGGACTACTGCTGCTGCACCGCGCTCAACGGCGATCTGGTCAAGAACACCCCGGACGTCGCCCGCGCGCTCGTCGAGGCCTGGGCCGAGGGCTCGCGCTACGTGCCGGGCAACGAGAACGAGGTCGCGCACCTGGAGGTCGACAACGGCTACATCGCGGGCGATGTCGAGCTCGTCGAGACCCTGCTCGCCGAATACGGCTGGGAGCCCTCGGTCACGAGGCTGCGGGACGCGCTCATGCCGGGCATCGAGAAGTTCAGGCAGACCGGCTATCTCGACGCCGACGCGGACACGGAGCGTCTCGCCGACAAGGCCTTCGACACGCTCGGGCTGGACTGGTGAGCATGAGCACGATCCTGTCCGAACAACCCGCCGCCACCAGCGGCGGCGGGAGCGTCGAACCCTCGGCGCAGGACCGTGACCAGGCGCTCGCGAACGACCCGCAGATCGCCGCCGAACTGGTCCGCCGTCACCGTCCGCACTCCGTCAACCACGTGCAGACCGGCACCGCCTTCGCCCTGTGGGTCCTCACCGCGCTCGTCGTCGCCCTCGTGCCGGTCACCGATGCCTACCTCGTCAAGGGCGAGGCCCAGGCGCTCGGGCTGTCCGTGATCCTCGCGGCCCTGCTCGGGGTCCTGTGGCTCGTCTCCCGTACCTGGACAACGGCCTCGCGCTGGCTCGGCGCCTGGTCGCCGTGGTGGATCGCCACGGCCGTCGTCACCCTGGCCTGGGAGATCCTCACCGCGAAGACCGGTGTCCTGTCCCCGCCGTACGTGCCGAGCCCCGGACAGATCATCGTCGAGGGCTGGGCCGACCGGACCCTGCTGGCCCGCTCCGTCGGCAACTCGCTGCTGCTCCTGGCGGTCGGCATCGTGATCGGCGGCATCGCGGGCCTCGGCACCGGGCTGTGGATGGGCTGGTCGAAGCGGGCCGGCTACTGGCTCGACCCGATCGTCAAGTACATCGGCCCCGTGCCAACCCTGGCGTGGATCCCGATCGTCTTCATCGCCTTCCCCAACTCGTTCAGCGCCGCCGTCTTCCTCGTCGCCCTGACCGTCTGGTTCCCGATGGCGGTGACGACGAGTGCCGGCATCCGGGGCGTCTCCCGCGACTACTTCGACGTGTGCCAGACCCTCGGAGCCTCCAACCGGTTCCTCATCTTCAAGGTGTCCCTGCCGGCTGCCCTGCCGAACATCTTCACCGGTGTCTTCATGGCCCTGCCGACCGCATTCGTCACCCTGACGATCGCCGAGACCCTGGGCGTGAACTCTGGACTCGGCTGGTACATCAACTGGAAGAAGGGCTGGAGCGCCTACCCGGCCATGTACGCCGCGATCGCTCTCATGGTGATCATCTGCGGCTCCCTGCTGACCGCCGAACTGGCAGTGCGCAACCGCGTCCTGTCCTGGCAGAAGGATCTGACCCGATGGTGAACACGACCGCCGAGCAGTACTCGGCCCAACCGGGCCCGGACACGACCGGCGGCGGAGCCGTCGACACGCTGCACGTGGTGCAGGTCTTCGTCTCGCACCGCAAGCCCCTGCCCGTGCTCGACGACGTTTCCGTGTCGATCGAGCCCGGCCGGTTCGTCTCACTCGTCGGCCCCTCGGGCTGCGGCAAATCGACCCTGCTGCGGCTCATCGCTGGTCTCGACACGCCGATCCGCGGCGAGATCTACGCCGACGGTCACCCGGTCGACGGCCCCGATCCCTCCCGCGGCGTCGTCTTCCAGGACCCGACCCTGCTGCCCTGGCTGACCGTCGAGCAGAACATCGGGCTCGGCCCGCGGGTCCGTGGTGTCGCAGAGCGGGAGGAGGAGCGGGGGCGCGTCGACGAGATGATCGAGATGGTCGGCCTCGGCGGCTTCCGCACAGCCTACCCTTCCGAGCTGTCCGGCGGCATGGCCCAGCGCGCCGCATTGGCTCGCGCCCTGGTGAACCGCCCGCGCATCCTGCTGCTCGACGAGCCCCTCGGCAAGCTCGACGCACTGACCCGCTCGACGCTGCAGCGCGACATCGTCGGCCTGTGGCAGGCCCAGGGGTTCACCGGGATCATGGTCACCCACGACGTCGAGGAGGCGCTGCTCCTGTCCGACCGGGTCGTCATCTTCTCACCCCGGCCGGCCCGGGTGATCGCCGACCTGGCCGTCGAGCTCGACCGGCCCCGCGCCCAGGACGACCCCCGGTTCCGCGAGCTGCGCCGCCAGATTCTCGGCCTGCTCGGCCAATGACGGAACCGGTACCGGCGCTCAAGGCGGCACGTGAGGACCGCCGTCCAGTGCTGGGCCGGTGGATGACCGCCGCCGGGTTGGGGTTGCCCGGACGACGGTTGTACAGGGGCGGGCGCCCGCTTCGGGTCTGCTCACGGGTCCTGGGCGCCCGATCGTTAGTGTGATGAGCAGCAAGAACCGACGAGCCCGGGGGAGAGGGCCATGGAGCACAGGATTCATCGCTACCGCGAGCGCGAGCGCCACGACCGTGAGGAGCTGTACGAATTGCTCGACGGTGAGCAGTTCGCCGTCCTGGCGACCGTCACCGACGAGGGGGAGCCCTGGGCCATCCCGATCAGCTATGGCCGCTGGGCGGACCGGATCGTCCTTCACGGCTCCACGGGTGCCGGACTGCTGCGCGCCGCCGCTGCCGGTGCGCCCGTCGTGCTCACCGTCGTCCATGTCGACGCCCTCGTCGTCGGCGACCGAGGGGACGGTACGTCCTCGAACTATCGTTCGGCGACCGTCCGCGGCAGCCTGCAGCGGCTGGAGGGCGCGGAGAAGATCGAGGCGCTCAACGCCCTGCTCGACTCCTACCTGCCCGGCCGATCCAGTGAGGTGCCGCAGTACACTCGCAAGGAGCTGGCCGCGACGATGGTCGCCACACTGGCCGTCGAGGAGAACAACTGGGTCTACAAGACGCGCACCGGCATGCCGAGCGATCCGGACGGCCAGGCCGCAGGCTGGGCCGGCGTCATCCCGATCCAGACGCGGTTCGGGGAACCGGTTGCGGCTTCCTGGGCCGAGGGGCCGGTCCCCGCGTCCGTCCGGGCCCTGCTGGACCCCGATGATCGGGCCGAGGCGTGATCCGGCCGGACCGACCCGCACGAACCCCTGATCCTGACCGTGTGCCGCACGGCTCTTGACCGGGTCGATGGCTCGTCAGCGCTTCTCGTAACGGATGGACCAGTGACTCCCGGGCGCCGTCGGGTGCTCGGCCGGCAGGAGCAGGCGGGCGGTGAAAGCCTCCGGTCGGCAGTCGATGCGTGCCGCCCGGCGCCCGCGGTGCCGCAGCTCCCAGTGGCCCTCGGTGGTGGGCGGCAGATAATGGTTCTGCTCGATCCAGGCCACCAGGGCCCCGAGCGTGGGCACCTGGTCGGCGTCGATGCCGTGCCGCCGGTCGTCCTCGTCCTCGCCTCTGAGCGCCGAGCGGTCCAGGTGGACCAGCCCCGTGTCCGTCGCCCGGCCCTGGTCCACGGCGCCCTGCCCGCCCCGGGCAGGCCGGGCGACGAGGATCGTCACGGCCCCGCAGGCCAACAGGACGACGGCGAGCACCACGTGGAGAGGGTCGCCTCGCCACCGCCCGAGGAATGCGAGGGCCACGCCCACGGCGAGTTCAGCGACGCCCGCTACCAGGAGAGCGGCGCTGCGAGGTGGAGGAAGAGTTTTCATGGCCATCAGTCTGTGGGGGGAGAAGATATCCGGCAAAATCCTACGGACGGTGCAATCTCGCGCATCCGCTTCAGCTGAGAGCAGAATTTGCCATCTCAGATTGTGCTTCAGTTTTCAATAAATTACCTTTCTTCAGGCCGCCACACCCCCGACGGCCCAAGGCGACGAACAGCTCTAGAAGAAAGAGGACCACATGAAGATCGGTGTTGTGCGCGGCAGCATCCGTGAGGGCCGCGCTGGCGAGTCCATCTCCCGGTGGGTGCTGGACCAGGCGAGGGTCCATGGGGGTGCTGATTTCGAACTCATCGACCTGAGGTTCTTCGACCTCCCGCTCTTCGCCGACGCCCGTTTGCCGATCGCAACGGGCAAGAGGTACGACAACCCGGTCGTTCAGGCGTGGAGCAATGCCATCGACAATTGCGATGGCTTCATCATCGTGACGCCGGAGTACAACCGCTCCGTCCCGGGGGCGATGAAGAACGCCGTCGACCATCTCGCCGACGAGTGGGTGGGCAAGCCGGTCGCCCTCATCGGCTATGGCGCCGACGGTGCCGTGCGCGCCATCGAGCACTGGCGGCAGATCTTCAGCACCTTCGAGGCCAGGGTCATCAGCGCTCAGCTGTCGATCGATCTCTTCTCCGGGATGGACGAGCACGGTTTCGCCCCCGACCGCTGCCGCGAAGGAGAACTGAACTGCCTGCTGGACGCCCTCATCGACACTGCCGAAGTGATCCCGGTCAGGCATCGCAAGTGGCGCATCGGGCACACCCACGGCAGGTGCTCGCCGGCTGCTCGGCAGCTGGGCGCCACGAGCGCGGCCGCGGAGCCCACCAGGAAGCTCACGGGGTGCCGCAGCTGACACCGGTCGCATGGACCGGGCAGTAGCCGTCCGGGTTCGCCTCGAGATACTGCTGGTGGTAGCCCTCGGCGTAGTACCAGGCACCGGCGGGAACGATCTGGGTGACGAGCCGGCCATAGCCCGCCTCGGCCAGGGAGACCTGGAAGCTCTCGCAGAGAGATCTCGCGGTGGCCTCCTGCTCGTCGCTGGTGAAGAAGATCGCCGAACGGTACTGGGTGCCCCGGTCGGCCCCCTGTCTGTTGAGCTGGGTGGGATCGTGGTTCTCGAGGAAGATCCTGACGAGCTGGGCGAACGAGATCACGGCGGGATCGAAGACGACACGCACCGTCTCGGCGTGCCCGGTCAGGCCGGTGCAGACCTCCTCGTACGTCGGGTTCGGCGTGAAACCGCCCATGTAGCCAACGGCCGTGCTCAGCACCCCTGGCCGGCCCCAGAAGAGCTTCTCGACGCCCCAGAAACAACCAGCCGCCAGGTAGGCGGTCTGCGAACCGGGGAACTCGCGATCGATCCGGTCCGCAGTGACACGGTGGAAGAACGGCATGCCCAGCACGGGTTCGTCGCGCCCGGGCAGTGCGCGCTCGGCGTCGACCTCGACGGTTTTCTCGAAACGCAGCATTCCACCAGACTAACGCGGGCCAGCGGTCGCTCGTCGTGCCCGCGTTCTGCCCTCAGCCGCGCCCGTTCAGGTCCCAGTCGATCGGTTCGGCGCCGGCCTCGGACAGGAACTGGTTGGCCCGGCTGAACGGACGGGAGCCGAAGAAACCCGAGTGGGCCGACAGGGGACTCGGATGAGCCGATTCGATCACCGGGACACCGCCCGCGGTGAGCATCGGGGCCAGCGAGCGGGCGTCCCGGCCCCACAGGATCGCCACAAGCGGACCCCCACGGGCGACCAGGGCGTCGATGGCCGCACCGGTGACCTGCTCCCAGCCCTTGCCGCGGTGCGCGGCGGACTTGCCCGGCTGAACGGTCAGGCATCTGTTGAGCAGCAGGACGCCCTGCTCGAACCAGCCGGTCAGGTCACCGTGCTGGGCCGCAGGGATTCCAAGGTCGGAGTGAAGTTCCTGGTAGATGTTGATCAGACTCTTCGGCAGCGGCCGCACCGAGCGGTCGACGGCGAAACTCAGACCGATCGGGTGCCCCGGCGTCGGGTAGGGATCCTGGCCGACGATGAGCACGCGGACGTCGGCGAGCGGGCGACTGAAGGCGCGCAGCACCTTGTCGCCGGCGGGCAGATAGCCGCGGCCGGCCGCGATCTCGGCGCGCAGGAAGTCACCCATGGCGTGGATCTGGTCCTCCTGGCCGGCCAGCGCTTGCGCCCAGTCCGGTGCCATGAGTTCGCTGATCGGTTGAGCCGTCATGCTGGGGTGCCTCCTCGCGCACGCTCGGGCGGTGTCCACCTCCACAGGTTAGCTGCAAGTCCACCGGGGCGTCGGAAAAGTCCGCTCCGCAGAGGCCAGGGTCCGGTGGTTCCCCGGCTCGGCGTCCAAGCTCCCCGCTCCCGCCGCCACCGCATGGCACACTGACCGACATGGCGGATTCGACCAGCGACACCAGCCCGCGGCGCCGCAAGGGCGCATTCTCGGGCCTCCCCATCGGTCGGCGCATCCCGCGTCTGCCCGGTTCTGAACGTTCCGACGAGCAACCGGAACGTCCGAACGCCCAGGCCCCGGACGCCATCACGCTCACCGCCGAGCAGCTCACCGCCCTGCGCGGCGCCAGCGTCGAGAGCTTCGTGCCCCGGCCACTGCGGGTCTTCGCCGCCTGGAGCTGGCGGATCCTCGTCGTGGTGGCCTTCGGTGCCCTGCTGTGGTGGCTCGGCTCACGACTGTCCGAGGTCGTCATCCCGCTGGCCGTCGCCCTGCTCCTCACCGCCGCCCTCCACCCGCTCAATGCCCGTCTGGTGCGTCACCACTGGCCGAAATGGCTCGCCTCACTGAGCTGCCTGCTGCTCATCGTGGTCATCGTCCTCGGCCTGCTCAGTCTCGTCGGCGCCCAGATCGCCACCCAGTGGTCCCAGCTCGTCGACCAGACCATCGCCGGTGCGCGCGGTTTCGTGACGTGGCTGAACAGCAGCCCCCTGCACATCAACGCGGACCAGATCGACTCACTCATCTCGCAGACCATCGAGTGGGTGCAGAACTCACGCGAGACCATCGCCTCGGCCGCCGCCACGGCCGGCTCGAGCATCGGCAAGTTCTTCGCCGGCGCCGCGATGGCCCTGTTCGCCACCTTCTTCTTCCTCAAGGACGGCCAGCGGTTCGTCGACGCGGGCACGGGGCTCATGCCGCGCACGAGCCGGCTCACCGTGATGCCGGCCGTCGTCTCGGGCTGGGCCTCCCTGTCCAGCTACGTGCGCGCCGCCATTGCAGTGGCCGCCGTGGACGGCATCGGTGCCGGCATCGGCGCCGCCATCCTCGGCTCGAACCTGTGGCTGGCCATCACGGCTCTCACCTTCGTCTGCGCCTTCGTGCCGATCATCGGTGCCATCGCCTCCGGCGTCGTCGCCGTCGCCGTCACCCTCGTGACCCTCGGCTTCTGGAAAGCCGTCATCATGCTGGCCATCTTCGTGGCCGTCATGCAGCTCGAGTCCCACCTGCTGCAGCCGCTGCTGCTCGGCCGGGCCGTCTCGATCCACCCGCTCGCCGTGCTGGTGGGCATTGCCGTGGGCCTCTCGGTGGCCGGTATCGTCGGCGGCGTCTTCGCCATCCCCATCGTCGCCTTCGTGACGGGTGTGCTGCGCGCCTCGCGGTCCAGAGAGGGCGCCGATGAGGAGATCACCGCGGCCGACGAGGTGCTCGACGTCGAGGAGCAGTACGCCGTGTCCGGGGACGAGCGGGACGCCGAGTCCCCGGAGGGGCGGGTGACCGTCGTCCTCGGCGATGGGTCCGAGGTCTCGCCCCAGGTCCCGTCCACCGGGCCCGGGAGGGACGACGACGCGTCCCCTGCGGACGAGTCGTCCCCCGGCCGGCCCTGAGCGGCGCCGACATGTGCGGCGGATCGGTCGGCTACCGGCGCGAAGCTCTATATATTGACGTCATGAGCGATTCCCCGAAGCTTGACGCGATCCTGGCAGAACTCGCCAATGGCGTCATCGACACCGCCGAGGCATCACGGCGGATCGCCGCGTTGAACCAGCGCAGTGACGAACCAGCGGCCCTGACCGGCGCCGAGGGACTCGATCCCATCCCGGAACTGACCGGTAGCGGCGGCATCAGGTCGGTCACCATCACCGCCACCGGGCAGCGGGTGCGCGTCATCGGGGACGAGGCCGTCTCCACCGCCACCGTCAGCGGCCAGCACACCATGCGCCGCAACGCCGACGGGCTCGTCATCACGGCCACCGGCCGGCTCGGCCCGAGCATCAGGGGTTTCTCGCCGATCAACCCGCCCAGGACGGCCAGCGACCTCAAGCAGCTCGGCCTCGGCCCCGCCCTCGAGGTGAGGGTCAACCCACACATCCAGGTGAACGCCCAGCTGTCGGGCGGTTCCCTGCAGAGCCAGGACGTTCCCCACTGGGGGCGGGTGCGCGTCAGCGCAGGCGTCACGCATCTGCGCGGTGTCGCCCAACTCAACGACGGCCTGTTCCAGGCCGGAACGGCCACCATCAACGGCCCCATCAGCCTGGGGCTGAACACCCTCCGCGTCGAATCGGGCAGTCTTGCCGTCGAGCTGACCGAGCGGGCCGATGTCGGGCTCAGCGCCACGAGTCAGCTCGGCGTCGTGCGCTGGCCCGGCGAGAAGGGCAACCGCTTCGACGAGTACCTCGTCGGCCGCGGGCTGGCCCGCATGGAACTGTCGGGTGTCATGAGCCGCATCGTCGTACGAGATCTGGTCGCCTTCCCGGAGGAGGCCGACCGGCCCACCGCCGGCGACCGCCTGCGCGGTGGCGCCCGGGTCGTCGTCACGAAGGTCCGGGAGGTGCAGGCCGCGCGCGCGAGCGGCGTCGAGGACGCCGCCGGGAGCGAGGGCCCGAGCGGGGACGAGAAGGGCTGACCGATCGCCGTTCCCCTCCCTGAGTGCCGTGTCCTCGGCGGCCGGGGCGAGTCCCGGGCATGCCCTTCCCCTCCACCGCCGGTGCGGTGAGTGTCAGCCCTTCTTGCGGGCCCTGCGGCGCGCCCTCCTGCTCCGCTGCGGGCCCAGGGCGACGGTCAGCAGGCCACCGGTCAACGCCACGTTCGTGATGAAGGAGGTCCGCGTCGAGACCTTCTTGCTCTCCGGTACCGACCAGAACGGATGACCCGCCAGGGTCGTGGGGACGAGCTGGGCCGCCAGCACCCCCGGAGGCGAGCCTGGGCAGGATGCCCAGCGCGAGCGCGGACCCGGCGCCCACCATCGTCCATCCGTTGGCGCGGATCAGGTCGGCTGCCGTCACCCCCTCCGGCAGCGCATCGGTGACCCGGTGGGGCAGCGACTCGAGGAAGCGGTCGGCCGTCGGGACCAGGGCCTCGGCGTTCTTGGTCGCGTTGAAGCCCCCGGTGACGAATGCCGAGGCGAGCATCGAACGAGTTGCGAAGCGGGCGAGTGACGTGACAGCGTTCCTTTCTGCCACCCGGGGTGGCGCTCAGCGGAGGAACCTCACATGGTCGTGGGGTGCGCGGAGGCGACCGGCGCCGGTCAGGCGCGCGACTCGATCTTGACGATCATCACGTTGACGGTCTTGCCGTTGGGGGTTTCGTAGGAGACCTCGTCGCCGGCCGCGTGGTCGAGCACCGCGGCGCCGAGCGGGGACTGGGGACTGTAGACCTGGGTGTCCAGCGAGTCGTCGAGGCCGAGCATCTCACGGCTGCCCAGCAGGAAGACGTCGGTGTCATCGGGGTCACCGTCGTAGGCGATCGTCACGGTGGTACCGGCGACGACCTTCTCGGGAGCCGCCTGCGCGACACCGACCTCGGCGTTCTGCAGCATCTGTTCGAGCTGACGGATCCGGGCCTCCATCTGGCCCTGCTCCTCACGCGCGGCGTGATAGCCGCCGTTCTCGGACAGGTCGCCCTCTGCCTTCGCAGCGCCGATCTTCCCCGCGATCTCCGTGCGACCCTCGTCCTTCAAATGGTCGAGTTCCTCCGAGAGCTTGTCGTACGCGTCCTGCGTTATCCAGATCGTCTGCTTGTCAGTCATTTCTTCAGTCTACCGAGTGCCCGTCACCGGCCATGGACACGCTTCGACGCATCGCGGGGAGCGGGCAGAATGAAGGGCATGTCAGTGCCGGTCGCTCAACCAGGAGCGGGCGCGAACCTCCGCCTGCTGAACGTCCACGCCCACCCCGACGACGAGTCGAGCAAGGGCGCCGCGACGACGTTGAAGTATGTCGCCGAGGGGGCGCGGGTCATGGTCGCGACCTGCACCGGCGGCGAACGCGGCAGCGTGCTCAACCCCAAGATGGATCGCCCCGAGATCTGGGAGAACCTCACCGAGGTGCGCCGCCACGAGATGGAGACCGCCCGCGCGATCCTGGGCGTGGAACACCATTCGCTCGGCTACATCGACTCCGGCCTGCCGGAGGACCCCACCGAGCAGCTGCCCGAGGGCTGTTTCGGCCTGACCGACCCGGTCGAGGCCGCCGTACCACTCGTGCAGATCATTCGTGCATTCCGCCCTCAGGTGATGACCACCTACGACGAGAACGGCGGCTACCCCCACCCCGATCACATCCAGTGCCATCGTGTCTCGGTGGCCGCCTTCCGCCTGGCGGCCGACCCCTCCGCGCTGCCGGAGGCCGGTCCGGCCTGGCAGGTCAGCAAGCTCTACTACCAGGTGGGTTTCCACCGGGCACGGTTCGCGGCGCTCGACGATGCGATGGACGAGGCGGGCCTGGGGCGCCCCTACGCGGACCGGCTGGCCGGCTGGCACAACCACGACTACGAGATGCGCGTCACGACGCGCGTGCCCTGCGGCGAGTACTTCGACCGCAGTGACGACGCCCTGCGCGCCCATGCCTCGCAGATCGACCCCGACGGCTTCTGGTTCGCCGTGCCCACCGAGATCCGCCGGAGGGCCTGGCCGACCGAGGACTACCAGCTGGTCTACTCGGCGGTGCCGACCCGCATGCCGGAAAGAGATCTGTTCGCCGGACTGAGAACGGGGGAGAAGGCCCCCGATCCGGCGGATACATGGATCATCTGAGATCCCTGCGGGATCGGATCATCTGAGATCCCTGCGGGCCCGGACGATCCGGGGTCCGTTCGGTGCCGGCCGGCGGCGAACCGCATCGTCCATCGCCGCGGAGGCGAGTCTCGTCAACCGCTGGCCGGAGGGCGCTCCGGCCCGAGGCTGCCGATGATGAGTGCCGGGGGCCGGGCCAGCGGCTGTCGGCATGATGTCTTGGCATCCCCGCACGAGGCGGGACTCAGCCGACCTCGATGGCGGGGTCACGGACCCGCTCGGCGAGCCCCACACGGCGCGGTCACCCCTGGCACGGACCCGCTCACTTCCCGAAACGCCGCTCGCGCTGCTGGTAGGAACGCAGCGCCCGGAAGAAGTCGATCTTGCGGAAGTCCGGCCACAGGGCCTCACAGAAGTACAGCTCCGAGTGGGCGCTCTGCCAGGGCAGGAAACCGCTGAGGCGCTGCTCCCCGGATGTCCGGATGAGCAGGTCGGGGTCGGGCTGCCCGCGCGTGTAGAGGTGCTCGGAGATCTGGTCGACCTCGAGGGTGTTGGCCAGTTCCCCGAGCGTCGTGCCCCGTTCGGCCTCGGCCGCCAGCAGTGAGCGGAACGCGTCACGCAACTCGTGCCGGCCCCCGTAGGCCACGGCCATGTTCACCTGGGTGCCGGTGTGGCCGGCGCTGGCCCGTTCGGCGGCGCGCAGACGCTCGGCGATCGAACCGGGGAGCAGTGCGAGATCACCGACGGTCATGACCCGGTGCCGCAGATCGGCTGCAAGGTCGTCCGTGAGCTTGGTGATGACCTCCATGAGGGGGGCCAGCTCGTCATCGGCGGAGCGCTGAAGATTCTCGGTGGACAGGACCCACAAGGTGACGGTGCCGACGCCGATCTCGTCGCACCAGCCGACGAAGTCGCGCAGTTTGTCGGCGCCGGCCTGATAGCCGACCTCAAGAGGCCGCCCCGGTGCGTTGAGGCGAGCCCAGCGGCGGTTGCCGTCGGCCAGGACAGCGACATGGCGGGGGAGGGAGTTCGGGGCGAGCCCGTCTCGCAGTCGGTTCTGGTAGGCCGTGTAGATGAGGCCTTCAGGGCTGAGACGGTCGATCGCCCTGTTCACCATGTTCAGGTGCACCATGGGCCAAGACTACAGGCCGGACCGGCCCCTGTCGGCAGTGTTTTGGGGATGGGTGATTCCTGGGGTCGAGGTCTTCCGGAGGCCAATAACCTACGGTACGGTAAGTTGAGTGACTTCCCGTGACGAGCCGAGGACCCCGCCGACCGGTCCAGGCCATGACGACGACGCGCATGTGACGCCCGGTTCCCCCAAGCCCCGCCTGCGCGGCTGGCTCCATGCCGTCACGGCGCCGCTGCTGCTCCTGGCCGGCCTCACCCTCATCGTCCTGACGCACTCGATGGCCGGCCGTGTCGGAGAGGCGATCTATCTGCTCACCGGGCTCATGCTCTTCGGCAATTCCGCCGTGTACCACCGCGGGCGCTGGCCGGAGAGGGTCGACACCGTGCTGCGTCGTTTCGACCACTCGAACATCGCGATCTTCATCGCAGGTACCTACACGCCGCTGGCCATCATGCTGCTGCGAGGCGGCTCGCGGGTGACGCTGCTGTCGATCATCTGGGGCTGTGCCGTCCTCGAGGTGGTCTGCCGCAACGTGTGGATGGGTGCTCCCCGCGTGCTCTACACGGTGCTCTACATCGTCATGGGCTGGACTGCCCTGTTCTGGCTGGCGCAGTTCTGGTGGGCCGGGGGACCCGCCATCGTCTGGCTCCTGCTGGCCGGGGGCCTGTGCTACACGGCCGGAGCGGTGTGCTACGCCCTCAAGAAACCCAACCCCTGGCCCGAGTGGTTCGGCTTCCACGAGTTCTTCCACACCGGCACGGTGCTCGGTGCCGTGTGCCATCTCGTGGCGATCTGGATGGCCGCGAACCGCTGACCACCCCTCCCGGACGGTGGGGACCACCGGACGGCCGCGGACCAGACCGAGGACTGCCCCGGGGCCGTGTTCCCCGGCCACGCCGACTAGTGTGGATGACGTCCGGCGAGCAGTCCCGAGCACAGGAGGGGCCTCGCAGACGAAACCAGTGAGGGGACAATGGCCACCAACGGCGAGGAGCCACGTGAGACCACCGCCGACAGCGCTGACGAGCCCGTCGACTGGCGTCACCCGAAGCCGGAACAGGGTGCGGAGAAGGTGCCGGACGGGCTCATCTGGCACAATCCCGGATTCGTCCCGCAGACACGCCGTCCGGTGTCGACGCGCAAGCTCGACGAGGACTTGGAACGCCACCTCGAGGAGGACTCCGCCCAGAGGGCCACCGTGGACGAGGAGATCACCGAGCACATCTGCCTCGATGAGACGAGGTGGGCCGACTCAGCCGATGACGTGGAACCGGACAAGGAGATCCTCGACTAGTCGTGCTCAGCGACCGGGAGCATCCTCATTCTGTTGCTCGCCGGCGTCGGGCACGGACGCCGGCGTACACCGACGCGCCTCCTCGATGAGCCTGCGTGCACCGTCGAGCTCGGCCTGACAGTGGGCGGCCAGCTCCTCACCGCGCTTCCACAGCTGCATCGACTCGGCCAGTGGCACACCGCCTGACTCGAGTTTCGCGACGACCTCGGTGAGCTCTGCTCGGGCCTGCTCGTAACTGAGTTTCTCGTCCGCCATGGTGGTGGTCCTTCCGTCTGGTTCCTGGGGGCCGCCGCCCCGCCTGGCCGATCCGTTGTTCTGCCCCTGACGGTGCGCCGCCGGACTCGTGAGCGTCATGGCTCGCCGCCTGGCCTGCCCGGGATCGCGTCGTCGACCTCGACGAGCAGCCGGCCGTCGGACAGGAAGACCATGAGCTGCTCGCCGGGTTCGGCGTCGTTGACCGAGGTGACCGAGGCGTTGTCGGAGTCGGCGACGATCGCGTAGCCGCGCTCCAGGGTCGCCTTCGGTGACATGGCCCGTACCCGGTCGAGCGCGTGCGAGACCGCCTGCTCCTCGTCGGAGACGATGCGGTCGATCATGGTGCGCAACCGGAAACGCGCCATCTGGAGCTGCTGCGCGTGCCCTTCGAGCGCCGAGACCGGGTCACGCAGCACCGGATGAGAGGTGAGGCGGCCGAGCTCGTGGGACTCGGAGTCCACGCGCGCCGTGATGGCCGTGCGCGCCCGGCCGAGCAGCTCGGTGAGGTACTGCTGCTCGGCTGCCGCGTCCGGGACGATGCGCTTGGCGGCGTCGGTGGGGGTGGAGGCGCGCAGATCGGCGACCAGGTCGAGGATCGGCGTGTCCGGCTCGTGACCGATGGCGCTGACCACGGGGGTGTGCGCGGCCGCCACGGCCCGGACCAGGCCCTCGTCGCTGAACGGCAGAAGATCCTCGAGTGAGCCGCCGCCGCGGGCGATGACGATGAGATCGATCCGCGGATCGGCGTCGAGTTCGGCCAGCGCGGAGGCGACCTCGGCGGCGCTGCGCGGCCCCTGCATGAGGGCGTGGCGTATCTCGAAACGCGCCGACGGCCAGCGGCGCAGCGTATTGGTGAGCACGTCGCGTTCGGCTGCCGAATCGGCGCCGGTGACGAGGCCGATGCAGGCCGGGACGAACGGCAGTGGCTTCTTGCGGGCGGGCTCGAACAGGCCCTCTGCCTGCAGGGCGCGCTTGCGCTGCTCCAGCTCGGCCAGCAGGCGGCCCTCCCCGGCGATCTGCATGACCGAGCACTCGAAGGACAGGCGGGCCGTCTTGTTCCACACGCGCGGCCGCAGGCAGGCCAGGACCGTGGTGCCCTCGGTGATCGGCCCGGCGGCGTCGAGCACGGCACTGGTCGCGGTGGCCTGCGCCGAGATCTCCTGGGATGTGTCGCGCAGTGTCAGGAACTGCACCGAGTAGTTCGCCCTGCGGCGCAGCTCGATGACCTGAGCCTCGACCCAGATCCAGCCGCAGCGCTCGACCCAGCCCTTCAGCATGCCGACGACCTGGCCCAGCGGCTGGGCGGTCTCGGGGCTGTTGCGGGGGCCCTGTGTGGTCGATGCTTTAGGCATGCCCTCCACGGTAGCCGGACCCTCCGACGATTCCGGTCAGCCCGGTCGGGAACGGTTCAGATGAGCCGCGCGGCGAGCTCGGCATACATGCCGAGCTTCTCCCCTGCATCGGGCAGCTAGCTGATGAGCATGACCTCGTCGCAGGCGTGTGCCTCGGCGAAGGCGCGCACGCGGATGGCCACATCGTCTTAGGTCCCGACGATCGGTGCACCGTCCCGGGCCAGGAAGATGTGAGGCCGCTGCCGACCCGGATGCGCGAGGTCTGGCCCAGCAGATTGGGTCATGACGGTGTCGGGTGCGCTCGACAGGAAGTACGGGGCGTTGTGGTGCTCGGCGACCCAGAAACGCTCGAAGCCCAGTTCCTCGACGCCGCGGGCCAGCCGGGCGGCGTCGTGCAAGGTGCCTGCCTCGGTGCGCCCCAGGAAGAGCGGGAGCCGGTCGAGCGCGCTGAGCCTCGTGTCGCTCCTGCCCTGCGCCTGGGCCCCGGCGCCGTCGGTTGGTGCCGGCACATCGTGCGCCACACGCGAAAACAAGGGGAAGCGTTCAGCCCATAGACTGGTCGGCATGAGTGATGCGACGGCCCCCGGACCCGCCAAGCGCGTCGTCGTGGCGGCGCCCCGCGGCTACTGCGCAGGCGTGGACCGCGCCGTCGTCACCGTGCAGAAGGCGCTGGCCGCCTACGGCGCGCCCGTGTACGTGCGCAAGCAGATCGTCCACAACAGGCACGTCGTCGAGACCCTCGAGCAGGAGGGTGCCGTCTTCGTCGACGAACTCGCCGAGGTGCCGTCCGGCTCGCTGGTGATCTTCTCGGCCCACGGCGTCTCCCCGGCGGTCCGCGCCGAGGCCAGGGAACGGGGGCTGCGCACCATCGACGCGACCTGCCCACTGGTGACCAAGGTGCACCACGAGGCGAAGCGCTTCGCCAAGCAGGGCGTGCCGATCGTCCTCATCGGCCACGCCGGCCACGAGGAGGTCGAGGGCACCACGGGCGAGGCGCCCGACGCCATCACGCTCGTGCAGACCCCCGACGACGTCGACAGGCTCGACATCGCCCCGGACACCCCGCTGGCCTGGCTCACCCAGACGACCCTGAGCGTGGACGAGACCCGCGAGACCGTCGAGCGCCTGCACCGGCGCTTCCCGAACCTGATCGACCCGCCAAGCGACGACATCTGCTACGCGACCCAGAACCGGCAGGGCGCGGTCAAGCAGATCGCCCGGCACTCCGACCTGGTGATCGTGGTGGGATCGCGCAACTCGTCGAACTCGGTGCGCCTGGTCGAGGTGGCGCTGGAGAACGGTGCCCGCCGTGCCGAGCGTGTCGACAACGCCGGTGAGATCGACCCGGCCTGGCTCGAAGACGTGACGACGGTCGGCATTACCTCGGGTGCCTCGGTGCCCGAGCGCCTGGTGGACGGCGTGCTCGACCGGCTGGCCGAACTCGGCTACCCGACCGCCGACGAGGAGCGTCTGGTCGAGGAGTCACTGAGCTTCGCCCTGCCGCCCGAACTGCGGTCACGCCGCGCCGGCAAACCCGTCCGCAGGCCCGGCAGCCCACTGGGGCCCGGGAAGGCCGGGACTGTCGAGCCCCCTGCCAGCGCCGCGGCGGCGCCGGCCACCGGCCCCTGAGCCCGGGCTTGGCGTGGCTCGGATCCAGTGCCCGCCTGACAATGCCGCGGCGCCGGCCACCGGCTCCTGGGCTCAGGCGCCCTTGCCCTGGCCGGGGACGGTGCTCGTCGCAACCCCGGCAGCGCCCGATGGGTCATCCGCGTCTGCGGGCTCGCCGGTCACCAGCTCCGGTGCCGCCAGGACACGCGGGCTGGCCTGCACGGCACGCGGAGCCTCCAGGGAGCCCTCGGCCAGCTGCAGCTCGCTGATCCTGCGGGCGCTGACGAGCACGCGCTGCTCCAGCGAACCCACCGTCCTGTTGTAGGCCTCGACCGCCCCGGACAGCGACCGCCCCAGCTTGTCCAGGTGCCCGCTCATCGTCGCGAGCCGCTGGTACAGCTCGCTGCCGAGGGCGGCGACCTCCTGCGCCGACTCGGTGAACGCCGCCTGCTTCCACCCGTGCTGCACGGCCCGCAGCATCGGGATGAGGATCGACGGGCTGGCGAGGAAGATCGAATGACCCGCCGCGTACTCGTGCAGATCGGGGCGCTGGTCGAGCGCCACCTGGAGCAGGGCGTCCGACGGCAGGAAGAGGACCACCATCTCGGGGCTGCCGGCGTCCAGGCGCCAGTAGTTCTTGGCACCCAGCTGGTTGATGTGCCCGGTGACGTTCTTGACGTACTGGCCGAGCAGGGCGGTGCGCTGCTCGGGATCATCGGTGGCGAAGGCGTCGATGAAGTTGCCGAGCGGGGTCTTGGCGTCGACGAAGATCACCTTGCCGTCGGCCATGTTCACCCGCAGGTCGGGGCGCAGCCCGCCGTCCTCGGTGCTGACGGCCACCTGGGTGTCGAAGTCGCAGCGCTCCACCAGGCCGGCGATCTCGACGACGCGCTTCAGCTGGGTCTCACCCCAGGCGCCCCGCACCTGCGGCTGACGCAGCGCCGTGACGAGAGCCGCGGTCTCCTTGCGCAGCGCCTCGCTGCTGGAGGCCACGGTGGCCACCTGGCGGCGCAGGTCGGCGGCGCCTTGGGCCCGGTCGCGCTCGACCTGGAGCAGCCGGTCGTTCATCGCCTGGAGGCTGCGGCTGATGGGTTCGAGGAGCACCCGCGTCTGGTCGAACCGGGCCTTGGCGGTGCGGTCGACGGTGGCGGCCTGCTGCTCGGCTGCGGTGGCCGAGAGCCGCTGGAACTCGTGGGCCATCGAGGCGCGGTCGTTCGTGAGGGCCTCGAGCCGGGCGAGGGAGGCGTCGCGTTCGGCCTTGGCGCGGGCGAGCTCGGCCTGCTGGCCGCCGGCCTGCGAACGTGCCTGGGAGCGGCCCAGCAGGAAACCGATCGCCAGGCCGACGGCGACCAGGACGAGGGCCAGGATGAGTGTGGTGGCGTCCATGACGGCAAGTCTTGCGTCCGCCACCGACGTTTTCCGGCGGAACGGGCGTGACACGCCGGGCCGGCGGCCTGCGGGACGGCCCGGTCCGCCGGCTCCGTCACCTGTTGTAGGGCCCGGACCGCAGAACCGGACGGGGCCGGTTCGGGGGAGGGCAACTTCGCGCCGTCTCAGCCCCCAGTGATCGCTGACTGGCATGTGCCGGTTCGGTCCTCGCAGCCGGGGCGGACTGCTTGAATGGGGCCATGGCGGATCCAACGCAGTTCATGCCGGGTTTCGCCGAGTTCATCTCGGCGAGCCCCACCAGCTACCACGCCGCGGCCACCATGGCCGAGGGCCTCGCCGGGGCCGGCTTCGAACGCCTCGACGAGCGCCGGCGGTGGGGGAACGTCGCCGGCAGGAGGTTCTTCGTGCGCGGCGGCGCGCTCGTCGCCTGGGTTGCGCCCGAGCAGCCGGCGCCCGACGCCGGGGTGCGCATCGTCGGCACCCACACCGACTCCCCGGCCCTCAAACTCAAACCCAATCCGTCCTTCACCCGGGCCGGCTGGCGGCAGGCCAACGTCGAGATCTACGGCGGCCCGCTCATCAACTCCTGGCTCGACCGCGAACTCGGCCTGGCCGGCCGGCTCGTCACCCTCGACGGCACCGAGCACCTCGTGCGCACCGGCCCGGTGCTGCGCGTCAGCCAGATCGCACCCCACTTCGACCGCAGCGTCAACGAGCGCCTCACGATCGACCGGCAGTACGAACTCATGCCCAGCTACGGCCTCGGCGAGGGCCCCGACATCGCCGAGTGGCTGTGCGCCCAGGCGGGCGTCCCGGCCGGCGAGGTCGCCTTCGGCGACATCCACGCCTACCCGACGCAGGCCCCGGCCGTCTTCGGCGTCGACGGCGAGTTCTTCGCCTCCAGCAGGCTCGACAACCTCTCGTCCACCTACCCCGCCTACCGGGCGCTCCTGGAGACCCGGCCCGGCCGCGACATCGCCCTGTTCGTCGCCTTCGACCACGAGGAGGTCGGCTCGGGCACCAGCAGCGGCGCGGCAGGGCCCCTGCTGTCGGACGCGCTGGTGCGCATCGCCGACGGCTACGGCCTGCGCGGTGACGCCTACCAGGCGCTGCTCGCGCGCAGCTCGTGCGTCTCGGCCGACGCGGCGCACGCGGTGAACCCCAACCACGTGGGCAAGTACGATCCCGTCGTGCAGCCGGCGATGAACCAGGGCCCGGCCCTCAAGGCGAACGCCCAGCAGCGCTACGCCAGCGACGCCGTCTCGGCGGTGCTGTGGGAGCGGGCCTGCCGTGCCGCCGCCGTGCCGCACCAGGTGTTCGTCTCGAACAACGACGTCGCCTGCGGCACGACGATCGGCCCGTTCACCGCGCAGCGGCTGGGCATCGCGACCGTCGACGTCGGCGTGCCGATCCTGTCGATGCACTCCACCCGCGAGATGTGCGGCACGAGCGACCCCGGCCACCTGTGCGCGGCCCTGACCGCCTACTGGGCCGGCGCCTGACGAGGAGATCATCGTCTGCCCTGCCACGGCGTACTGGGCGGTCGCAGTGCCTTCCGTCAGGTGACCGGGACCTGTCTGCGACGGGGCGGCCGACGGTACAGTGACGTCAGTCGTCAACGCGAAAGGCGGGTCGCATGTCGCGTATCCGGGTTGGCAGTGGCATGTTCGGCCGTTCCTTCGCCCAAGCGGTCGCTGCCTCGAAGATGGGCGACGAGCTCCTTCTCGAGGAGGGCGTGTACACCCTCGGTGAGAGCATCCAGCTGCGGGACCTGCGTCTGACAGGAACAGGTGACCCGTCCCGGACGGTGATCAACTCGACGTCACCGGCAGAGCAGCGCCCACCAATCTGACTGTCAGAGCGGCTGTTTTCAACAATGCCCTCAAGGTGATGCCGGACTGCCGCGTCGAGATGCGCGGGGTGACGGTGGTCGAGGATCCTGCTCCTCGAACGGTCGGCGCTGCGCTCCACCGGGTGGCTGGCCTGCACTCCGGCGCGTGGCAAACGCCTGCTCGACGTCGAGGACGAGTCAGTGGTGCAGGTCGATGGTCTTGGGTTGCGGGGAGCCGACGGCCTCCTGGAGATCTGGTGCGAGGAGAGCCTGATCGGTATCGGTGCCGTTGACCTCAACGACGACCAGCGCCCCTACATCTTGCGCAGGGGCGCGGGGCGTTTTCAGGTGCCCGACGGTGTGTTCGAGGTCGTCAACGAGGACGAGTCGGCGGAGGCCGCACAGTCTGCCCTGCTCACGGAACTGCACTGGTCTGTCTTTGACGCCCATCGCTTCAAGGACGTCATCCTTCCCAGGGCTGCGCGCGGGGCCACCATCACCATGGACGCCGGTGAGTACTTCCTCGATGATTGCGAGAACGAGACGGTGTCCTTGGCCTGCACACTCGTCGGGGCCTCCCCGGGGCGGACGGTCATCCACGGCACGCTGGCCCCGTACGACTCGGGTGAGTTGAGGCTGCGTGACCTCACCGTCCGGTCGGCCTCGGGTTGCAACTGCGTTGTTGCCGACTCGGGCAGCGTCGCGCTGAGCAACGTCGTCCTCGAGCAGTTCGGCGAGCCGATGAACGATCCCGCGCTCTCGGCCGTTGACGTCGTTGTCACGATGAAGAACTCACGAGTGGCCGCTGCGCCCAGGTCGATCATCGAAAGGTCCACGAATCACTTTTCTCCCTCTCCGTCACGGCTCGGTTTGATAACCGGTTCAGCTAGCGCCGGGCGCTGCGCATGTAACCGAGTCCGACCGCTTAACTGTTCCTATGGGTTTGTTCCATTCGGACGGTGCCCCGAGGACATCGAGCATCCAAGCGTGAGCGAGCGTGTTCTCATCGTCTGTGGCTTCGGTTGAGTCACCCGCGAGGTGACCGCCGGGGGTGATTCGTTGGATGATGTGTCCGGGGTGACGTGAGACCGAAGCGTCACGATAATGCTGGCTGAAACGATGGATGGCGTCATTGTCAGCTCTCGCGTCGCGCTCCGCTGCGCGGATCCAGGCGCGTGGCAGTGGGCGGCTCTGTGCGGGAAGCCCCTGGATTCCTTCCATGGGCGAGAGCCGTTGTAGGAGATCCCGAATGCCTGGGTCGTGCCGGGGGTCGCCGTACTCAGCTCGGTCGGTCGATGCCAGATTCGATGCTGGATTCATCAGGGTTGTGAGCGGGTCAATGAAGGGATGTACGAGGTGCAGGCCTCGTAGCCACGTTGGTTGACGCAGACAGGCGGCGGCTGCGGTCATTCCGCCTGCACTGGCGGCGGTCACGACGATACGGTCCGCCGTGATGGCGGGTAGGGCGCGGAGTCTGGCCACGCAGGCGAGTAAGTCATCAACTGTACGGTATCGGTATTCGCCTGCCGCTTGCCGGTGCCACTGAGGGCCGAACTCACCTCCGCCTCGAATGTGACAATAGGCGATCGCCACGCCGCGAGCCAGGAGATCGTCAGCGAATGGATCGAAGGGGCCTTCGAGGCTGATTCCGTAGGCTCCATACACGTGGACGACCAAGGGATGCGTCTGTTCTCCTGGTGGGAGGAAGAGAGTGATCGGGATCATCGTGCCGTCGTCACTTTCAGCGTCCAGACACAGGGTGGAGGCACGCCCCGTAGGCTCGAGGGAAAGTCTTGTTCCCACTTCCGCTGGCACCACCTGGGGTTGATGTACGGGTGATGATGCGAGGAGCATCAATTTCTCTGTGGCAGAGTCGAAGGCCGGGAGCATCGTGCCTGCGGGGGGTGCGGTCCATACCGCTTGTGGTCCGTGCGCAGGCAGCCAGATGGTTTGCCGCCCGTCAGCCCTTCCGGTGACAAGGAGCGCATCGCTTGACGGTTGGAGGTGTTCGGCGGAGAATCCGGGCGGCGTCTCGGCAAAGACGCGATCGTGACTCTCATCCCAGACGAGCCCGTTCGGTCGATCCAGAATGAGCACCGTCTGCTTCCAGATGGCGACGTCCGCGTCGGAAACACGGTGTATCAACAGACGACAGGTCGGGATCGAGCCATCGTCGCCGGAAATGATCCAATGCCGAGTGCTGCCTGAACCGCGAGAGGCAAGGATCGCCATATTGTCGGTGACGCTGCGAAGTTCGAGGCGGCGCGTGGAATCCGGCTCGTCCAATAGGACCGTCGGTCGGGAGCTCCCCGGACACCACCAGAGCAACTGGTTTGGTCTGAGGGAGCCGTCTCGGCGTATCCAGAGAATCCCGTTTCCGTAGGCGCGCACACGAGGTGAGACGGGGGCTTCCTCATGCACGAGCTCGACGCCGTTCGCGGCAGCGATGTAGATCCGCATGCTGAAGTGCTCGTCACCATCGATGTCACCGATGACGGCGAACATGCTGCGATCTGCCGCTAAAACCAGAGATTCTCGGGGGGCGGAGCCTGACCGTCTCGACGATCCCGTCACCAGTGGGAGTTTGAAGCCGAATGGATTGGACGCGCTGGTGTGACATCGGTGGTGGTTCCTGCGCTTGAGGCCGGAGTGTTTCGACTGTGCGCAGGTGCTCGGCGAGATCACGGATGTGTGGCTCGATGACGCCGACGGCAGTCCGGCCCATCAGATCTCCTGTTCTCGCAGCTGTGCGCCTGGTCCATCACGGAGGGGCCTGATGGTCGGGATGGCCAGAATGGTGAGAAGCAGGAGCCACGAGGCGAGCAATCCGAGCAGCATGCTCGGCAGCGGCCATACCACGACGGAGGCCCCGTCGAGAGCAGCCGCCGACACGAAGGCGCAGACCAGTCCGCCGGTGACCACGGGAACGACTGCCGTGACTGCGGCGGCTAGGGACATCGCGAAGCTTTCCGCCACGATGAGGATGCGAACCTGTCCTGCGTGCATGCCGAGTGCCTGGACCAAGGCGATCTCGCGTCCGCGCCCGCGGGCCGACAGTGCGACCACGGCCGCGCTCGTGGCGAGCATCGACACAGCGACGACGGCAACGATCGTCCACACATCGGTCAGGTTCGTCGGTGTCCCGGGTTGAAGGATCTGGGTCATCGCGGCCACCGAGTTCACAGCGCACAACAGCAGGCCGATCCCTCCGAGGCCGGCAGCCAGTGGGGCGATCGTCGTGGTACTGGCATGTGCCCGTGCTGCCGCGGCACGAGTGCCCAGTGCTGGCACCACCAATCCTGTGCTTGCGAAGAGCTTGTGAAGGAGCCAGAAGATGAACCTGACGATCTCGGGGCACAGGAGGTAGACGGCGATCAAGGCACTGTCACCGGCGTTGACTGCGAGATTAAACATCGGACCGGGGCCGGTGGACCCGAGCTGGGAGGCGAAGCTCGAAGCCACGACAAGAGCGGCGGCAACTGCTAAAAAGATGAACCCGCCGATGCCCCGGAAGACTGTCGAGATGGTGTGTCGGCCCGACTGGTGGAATGTGCGCAGAGCGACGCTGGGTTGGATACGAGATGCCTGCCGGGCAGGCATCAGCCCGCCGATCATCGCCGTGACGACACTGACGATAACGATCGCAACAGGGGCCCACGGAGCGATGGTGAATCCCGGTAGGTCAACGCTGGCAGGCACTTCCGTATTGAACGCCGGTATCGCCCAAGAGCCCAGGAGAGTCGATGCGAGGGCACCGAGGATCGCGCCGCAGAGACTCACGATGACCAGGACAAGTATCGCGAAGAGGAACACTGCTCGTGGAGATGCCCCGAGCAGGAGCCAGAGCGCGTAGCAGTGGCGGGTGGCTTGGACGCTTGCGCGGCCGACTACAGTCAGGGCGACCCAGGAGACGAGGGCAATCACCATGTAGATAGTCACCGAGAGGATCTGGAACTCGGCGAGGGGCACGCTGGCGCTGGCGACGGCGTCACGGAACTGCGGCGTGCTCGTCCAGGCGAACTGATGGACGCAGAGGCCGATCATCGTCGCGATTACGGCGATGACCGCAATGGCCGGTGCCCATTGCCGCCATTGGTCGGTGAACATTCTCATGACGTAGCGTCGCATGTGTTCACGCTCTGAGACCAGACATGATGCCCAGCAGCTCCTGGCTGGTGGTGCGGCCGACGGTATCAACGGTGCGTCCGTCGTGCATCACGATGACGGTGTCGGCGAAGGCTGCGGCCTCCAGATCGTGGGTGACCATGACGGCTCTTCACAATCCAGGGTGTAGGTGTTGTCTGAATCCGCCGGTTTCGAGGAGGCTTCGGGTGATGTAGTGGGTGAGGTTGCGGAAGCCGAGGGCGGTGCCGCGGAGGTGTTCGAGGCGTCCGTTG
>NZ_RCIV01000008.1 GCF_003666605.1 Propionibacterium australiense
CGCACAACCTGCTCGGGCGTATGCCGCTTCCTCTTGCTCGTCATGATCTACCCAGTCTCCCTGCCCGCAACCGCGAACGACAAGACAACTCCCAGAACCCCTGGCCCTAATCACTGGGGTCAACCCACCATCTTCTTCGTTGTCATGGTCTTCGCCTTGGCCTACGGCCCGATCATCTTCATCTTCGGCGGCGCCGCGCTCGCCATGGAGGACTACGACAGGCATGCCATGAGGAGTGCCGGGATATCTTTCTCCTGGAGTGCATCGCCGCCCTCCTCGCCGCTACCTCACCCTTCGTCCTGGCAGTCTGCATGTTCATCGCCGCACGCCGCAACGACCTACGTCAGGTGAAGGTGGTACTCGTCCTCTTCACCCTGGTGACCGTGCTCACCCTGGTCGGCATGGTGGTCTGGTTCCTCACCGACGGTTCGAACACCTCACCTGCCGTCCTCCTCGTGGTGGCTCCCGAATGCGCCGTCGTCATTCTTGGCTGGATCGGCTGGACGCGCACGGGGCACTCGTCCGCAACAGCCCCGGACCGGTCGCCCCACCAGATGTCGCAACCGTTCCCCACCGCGCCCCCGGCCCAGAGCCACGGGCCCGTGCCCCACCACGACCAGCCCCAGACGTTCCCACCGACCTCACCGTGGCAGGGGCAGGAGTCACCATGGCAGGGGCCGGGGCGGATGAGCTGAGGCTCGGCGAGAGGAACGGCACCAGGCATCCTCGCCGCAGCACGATCAGCGCGGGACGCCCTCGACCGCGCCCGCCCCGGCAGGAGATGAGACGGCCTGCGGGCTGAGTCGTCATGCCGAGCACCTGGACGGGCCGGAGCACGGTCTTGGCCGGGCGCGTCTGCGACCCGTAGTCTCGACACCATGACCTGGAACAACCCCACCCCGGCAGGAAACGCCACACTGGCCAAGGGAGCCGCGATCGCAGCCCTGGTCTGTCACGGTCTCGGCCTCGCGCTGTTCGCGCTCTTCGCGTCCGCCCTCTCGTCGCTTCTCCTCTCCGTGGCATCCCTGCCCACCTATCCCGAGGGTTACACCTCGGCTGGTCTTCCCAGTGATGTGTCGGCTGCTCTCACGGTCATGCTCGTCCTCTTCCTCATCGTCCTCGCCGCGCCCGTCGCGCTGGCGATCTGGATGCTCGTCGCAGCGCATCGCGGCCGTTCCGGGCAGGTGCTCGCCGCACTCATCCTCTACTCCACTCCCTTCGTCCTTCTCCTGCTCGCAGGAATGGTCGTAGCCGTCACGAACGACCAGGTGAACGCGCTCCCCAGCCTCTATTCCGGTGGTCTGCCCGACGCCATCATCATCGTCATCGGCTGGGTCGGCTGGTGGCAGATGACGCACCCGCCCGCGGTGCCCGCAGCCGGCCAGTCCCTGTACCAAGTGCCGCAGCCAGGCCCCTACGCCCCACCGGTCCAGCAGTACCCGCCCACGTCGTACCCCGGCTCGGCCCCTACGCCGCCATGGCAGGGACCGTACCCATACGACCAGGGGCAGGGTTCACCCTGGCAGGGGCAGAACCCTCCGTGGCAGGGCCAGGGGCGGATGGGTTGACGGCGGCCCCGGGGGCCCGCAGCAGGCCGCACGGCGGCGAGAAGGCCGGCGATGCCGCCGTCGAACCCGGTGACCTGCTCGGGGACGAACGGCTCACCCATGGCCACCGCGACGCACCCGGCCTGCGGTTTACTGGCGACGCGTTCCAAGACCGGACGCCTGATGCGCCGGCTGCGCCACCCGGCACCGGGTCCGGTGGCCGGCGGGCCGCTCAAGGGGCTTCAGCGCTCATGCCGAGGTCCGTCCCGGCGAATCGTCACCACAGACGCCCCACCCTCGTCGAGGAACCGTTCGGGCATGCCGCGGTCCCGGGCCGGGGTGCTCCAGCGCCCGCCCGCGACGTCGATGACCACACCGGCCACCACGCAGGCCAGCGTCGGGACGATCCAGCCCGTCTCGTCGTTCCACAGCCCGGTACGGGCCAGCAGGGCGCTGGGTGCGGTGACGCCGAGGGAGCTCAGCGCCGAGACCAGGCCCAGCAGCCCGGCGCAGACCGAGCCCCACCGGTAGGCGGCACGCAGGTGGCCGGGGGCCAGCGCGTCGACGAGGGTGACCGCCACGAGCGTGATGGCGACCGGGTACAGCAGCAGGGTGACGGGTGAGACGATCGTCACGATCAGGTCGAGCCCCAGGTTCGCCAGGCAGAACCCGACCAGGGTGCCCGCCACGAGCTGTGTGCCGAAGCCCGCCCGCGGCCACTGCGCCGAGGCATAGCTCGACCATGCGCTGAGCAGGCCGGTCGAGGTGGTGAGGCAGGCGAGGACGACCACGGCGGCGAAGAACAGGGCGAAGAGCATGAGCCCGGTCGTGGTGACGTGACCGGCGGAGTTGGTCTGGGCAGGCACGAGGATCTTTCGTCTGGTGCGGCGGCGTGGTCGGGACCCGTACACAGTAGACGAGGAGGCAACCCTGCCCGCATCAGCGGCTGGCACGATGGCTGATTCACTACGGGCAGGGCATTACAGGGTCGTGCCCGTGCGCTGCTCGAGAATGCCGATGAGCCGGCCCTGGAAGCCGGGGTCGAGGGCCGCCGGGTGCGGCGCGCCGGCGCGGCGGTGGCGCCAGTAGCCGCCCGTGCGCGGCCTGATGTCGGTCTCGGGTGCGGTGGCGAGCCATTCCTGAGTGCGGTGCCCGGCAGTGAGGTCGTCGGGGGCGCCAGGACCACCCATCCTCGTGGGCACCCAGCCGGGATCGACGGCGTGGACGAGTGTCCCGGCATGGCTGCCGGCGAGGGCCATGGCGAACGCCGTGACGCACAACTTGCTCGTGCTGTACGAGCTCAACTCGAAGTCCTCGGCGTCGATCCCGACATCACCGTCGCGGTGCATCGAGCTGGACGTGACGATGATGCGTCCGGGCAGCGGCATGTGCGCGGTGAGCAGATAGGGGGCCACCGCGTTGACGGCCATGACGTCCCGCCCGCTCATGACACCGGCGTTGTGGATGACCGCGTCGAGGTGGCCGAGGGCGCCCGCCTGTTCGGCGACCGCCCTCACCTGGCCTGGGTCGAACAGGTCGCGGTCGGTGAGCCGGTCGGTGCTGCGCAGGTGCAGCACCACGTCGTGCCCCGCGTCAGCCAGGGACTCCGCAATGAGCCGTCCCAGTCCCGAGGACGCCCCTGTCACCATCACCAGTGCCACAATTGGGCTCCTCTCGTCATGGGACCAGCCTGTCACCGCCGACGGAGCACGGCGAGCACTTCGTTGAGCGCCTCGGTGCTGGATGGGTGGGTCCAGATGCCGTCGCGCAGTTGGGTGGCCGTGACGCCGGCGCGCATGGCCAGGGCGACGAGGTTGATGACCTCCTGGGCGTCCGTGCAGAAGATGGTGGCGCCAAGTAGCAGGTCGGTGTCGGGGTCGACGAGCACCTTGATGAGGCCGTGGGTCTCGCCGAGGATCTTCGGGCGGGGCATGGCGGCGATGTCGGCGACGTTCTTGAAGGCCACCAGGTGAGCGATGCCCCGCCTGCGGGCCTCGCGCTCGCTCAGGCCGACCTGGGCCAAGGGCGGGGTGATGAAGACGGTGTTCGGCACGGCCGATCGGTCAGCGGTGGTGCGGGAGCCGTCGCCGGCGAGCTGGCTGGCGAGGATGCGGTAGTCGTCCAGCGAGATGTAGGTGAACTGCGGTCCCCCGTTGACGTCGCCTGCCGCCCAGACGCCGGGCGCGGACGTGGCGAGGCGCTCGTCGACGACGATGAAGCCGCGCTCGTCGGTGGCGACTCCTGCGGCACCCAGGTTGAGGGCCGCGGTCTCAGGTTTGCGTCCGGTGGCGACCAGGACGGCCTCCGCGTCGACTCGGCCGACCGCCGTGTCCACGCCGGTCGGGTCGATGGACTCGACGGCCGCGCCGGTGAGGATCCGCACGCCACGGTCGGTCAGGGTGGCGACGACGGCCTCACGCACGTCGTCGTCCAGGCCGGCGCCGAACTGGGCCGAGCGCTCGAGGACGGTGACCCGTGAGCCGAACGCGGCGAACATTGAGGCGAACTCCATGGCGATGAAGCCGCCGCCGATGATGGCGAACCGTTCCGGAAGAGCAGCGATGTGCTGGATGGACTGCGAGGTGTGCACGGTCGGCCCGTCGATGCCCGGCAGATCGGGCAGCAGTGGGCTGCTGCCGGTGTTGATGACGATCTGGTCGGCCGTGATCTCGAGGGTCTCGTCACCGCCACGCACCCGGACCCGGCGCGGCCCGATGAACCAGGCCTCGCCGCTGATGAGCGTGACGGCCTCGACCGTCTCGAGCATGGCGCGGTTGGCGGCACGGAGCCTGGTGACGAGGGAGTCGCGCGAGGCGATGGCCTGGCGCAGGTAGGCGGCCGGTTCGGCGCCGGCGCGGTGCTCGGCGGAGTCGATGAGGTCCTTGGTGGGCACGCAGGCCACGTTGATGCAGGAGCCGCCAATGAAGGCGTCATCGCGTTCGACGAGGACGACCCGCCGGCCCCGTGAGCCGAGGTCCCTGGCCAGGGTCTTGCCCGCCTTGCCCCAGCCGATGACGAGCAGGTCGGTGTCCAGGGTCTGGGTCGTGTCGCTGAGTCCGGTCATGACGACAAGGGTATGTACTCTCGTCCGCCGCACCAGGGGCCCGGCTGCGCGGTGAGCGGACACGGCCGGACCGGCTCCTCACCGAGGACGACCCTACAGCCCGAGCAGTGGCTCGACCCGGTCGGCCAGGATCGGGGCCATCGTGAGGGCGTACGGGCCGCTGATGTGGTTGTCGTCGAGGTAGACGTAGACGTTGCCGATGATCGTGTAGCACTCGCCGTCGATGCAGTACAGGTCGGTCGGGTCGACCTGGTGGAACTGCGGGATCATGAGCAGATCGACAGCGGGGTCGACCTGCGCCAGGTGGTGGCTCTGCTGGAAGGAGCATCCGCCGAACGGCGTGTCGCTCGGGCGCTCGCTCGAGCACTCGTAGAGGTCCTGGTTCGAGCGCGGGTTGTCGCGGAAGCCGATGACGACGACACCCAGCGAGGAGAGCTGCTCGACCATTTCCTTCACGCCCGGTCGCAGTGTCTCGTCCGGGGAATCGGGGACGGCCGCCGTCGTGCTGAGCATGACGACATCGGGCGGGTCCTCGGTGAGCATGTCCAGCACGACCTCGTTCCGGAGCCGGCAGTCGCCCTCGTAGTACTCGGGCTGCCCGAACGAGCAGCCGCCCATCAGGTACTGGCTCAGCTCGAAGTCGTGACGGCTGGCCAGGGTGAGGGCGACCGGGGTGATCATCTGCTCGATGTGGGAGTCCCCGACGATGACGACCCTGGGTCTGCCCTGGTTGCTGGCCGGCATCGAGCTGCACAGCGTCTGCGTCTCGCCGAAGAGCTCCTGCTGGCCCGGCGGGCAGGGCTCGGGAAGGTCGGGTATCCAGCTCTCGCCGACGGCGAGCGGCCCCGGGATCGGCTCGGCGGTGTAGTCCACCGGGCCCTGTTCGAGGGTCGCCTCCGCCCCGGTGTGGTCCGGGTCGCCGGCGCCGTCCAGGGCCGACGACAGCTGAGCCGCACGGCTCCGATCGAGGACCACGTCGACGCTGACGAGGGGGACGAGGCCGACCGCGAGCGAGACGAGGACGACCATGGTCTTCTTGAGCACGACGCGCCCGGTACGGGGAAAGCGCTGGGCCGGCCCGTCGACGAACCTGGTCATGAACCAGGCGAACAGCAGCGAGGCGGCGATCAGGATCACGCCGCCGCGCAGACCGAGCTTCGCGCGGTCGAACTGGGCCATGAAGAGCACGAAGACGGGCCAGTGGATCAGATAGACGCTGTACGACATGTCACCCAACGCCACCAACGGACGCCACGACAACAACCGCTGAACCGAACCCGCCACCGGAGCCGCATCAGCCAGCAGAATCACACTCACCGACACCATCGGCACCGCAGCCATCGGCCCCGGATAACGCCCGATCGACACCACACAATAAACAACCAGCGTCACGAACCCAGCCCACGACAACACCCGCGCCACCACACCACGCGGCCTGATCCACGGCGCAGCAGCCGCAACAGCCGAACCCAACGCGAACTCCCACACCCTGGCCCGCGTATCGAAGTAGACGGCTCGCCCGGATCGGTTGTCAGGAGCCAGCCGAGGGACAGCACGGCCAGTAGGGCGAATGCCACGAGGACGACCTTGCGGGGCCTGACACCCACCACCCTGGCCAACACCACACACCCAGCCATGAGCAACGGCCACGCCAAGAACACCTGCCCCTGCATCGACATCGACCACAAGTGCTGCAACGGCGACGCCACACCCCGATTCGCCGCGAAGTAGTCAGCACTCACCTCCGCCAACCGCCAGTTCTGCCAATACGTCACAGACGCAATACCCTGAGTGATCAACTCACCCCACCGAGTCCGCGGCAACACCACCATCGACACCGCCACGGTCACCAGAACAGTCGCCACCAACGGCGGCAACAAACGCTTGAACGTATTCACCCACCGCTCAACAAAGAACGGCATCCGACCCCGCTCCGTCCGCCGCACGAACGAACTCGTCATCAAATACGCCGAGATCATGATGAAGGCATCCACACCAATCGGCGAACCAACCGACCACGCATGATAAACCAACACCTGCATCATGCAGACAGCACGCAACCCCTGAATATCCATACGACGGGGTCGGCCACTCGCCCCCGCGGTGTCTGCGGGCGTCGTCGTATCAACCCCTGCGTCAGAGCTCATCGTCTGGTGCACCTACTCCACTGATCGATCGGCCAGGACGCGCCGAGCAGCCGATGGAGCGTGGACCTGGGGGGTGGGTCTGGGACATGCCCGGCTGAGACGCAAATCTAGCGGATTTCCCTCGCAGGCCCCACATTTCGGCGACCCTCCGCATGCAGCACCGGTTCAGGACAGGTCGAGCGCCGCGTCGACGCGATCCGCCAGCTCAGGGGCCATGGCCCGTGAGTAGGTGCCGTTGATGTGGTTGTTGTCCATGTAGACGTAGACGTTGCCGATGATCGTGTAGCACTCGCCGTCGATGCAGTACAGGTCGGTCGGGTCGATCTCGACGAAACCGGGGATCGCGGTGAACTCCTCGGCCGGGTCGGACTCGGCCAGGTACTGGTACTGGTCGAAGACGCAGCCTCCGGCGACCGAGTCCGCCGGCCGCTCGCTGGAGCACTCGTACAAGTCGCTACTCGAACGCGGGTTGTCCCGCACGCCGATGACGATGATCCCGAGGTCGGTGAGGTACTCGATGGCGGCCTGCACGCCGGGGCGCTGGATCTCGCCGGGCCAGTCCTGCATCGTCTGGGTGGACTGCACCATGACGATGTCCGGCGGGTCCTCGGTGAGCAGGTCGAGCACGACCTCGTTGCGCCGCACGCAGTCGTCGCGGTAGGCGTCCCAGATGCCGAAGGCGCACGACCCGGTGAGATAGGCGGCGACCTGCCAGTCGTGGCGCTCGGCGAGCTCGGTCGCCAGCGGGATGATCGTCTGCTGGGCGTGGGAGTCCCCGACGACGACGACCCTGGGCGCCTCCTCGTAGGATCCGGACAACACAGAGCAGTTGGTCTTGGTCCCGGCGAGGAACTCGTCGTGCTCGGGCGGGCAGGGCTCGGGCAGGTCGGGCACCCAGCTCTCGTGGACGGCTAGCGGGCCGGGGATCGGCTCGGCGGTGTAGTCCACCGGTTCAGACGTGCCCAGGACGACCGGTCCGGGGAAGCGGGGGTCACCGGGAGCCGCCGCGACGACGGCACGCTCCTCGGCCCGGCGGCTGTCGAGCACTGCCTCGGTGCCGTACAGCGGCCCGAGACCGGTGGCCAGGCTGGCCACGACGATGAGGGTCTTCTTCGCGACGATCCTGCCGCCGCGCGGATGCTCCTGGGCGGGGCCGTCGACGAAGCGCCGCATGAGCCACGCGAGCCCGAGCGACAGGGCGATCGCCCCCAGCGACTCCGGGGCGCCGAGCTGTGAGCGGCCGAGGGCCGCCATCGTCAGCACGAAGACGGGCCAGTGGATCAGATAGACGCTGTACGACATGTCACCCAACGCCACCAACGGACGCCACGACAACAACCGCTGAACCGAACCCGCCACCGGAGCCGCATCAGCCAGCAGAATCACACTCACCGACACCATCGGCACCGCAGCCATCGGCCCCGGATAACGCCCGATCGACACCACACAATAAACAACCAGCGTCACGAACCCAGCCCACGACAACACCCGCGCCACCACACCACGCGGCCTGATCCACGGCGCAGCAGCCGCAACAGCCGAACCCAACGCGAACTCCCACACCCTGGCCCGCGTATCGAAGTAGACGGCACGCCCGCGAGGCGCGACGGCGAGCAGCCAGTACAGCGACGCCGCGGCGGCCAGGAGGAAAGCGGTGAGGACGACCTTGCGGGGCCTGACACCCACCACCCTGGCCAACACCACACACCCAGCCATGAGCAACGGCCACGCCAAGAACACCTGCCCCTGCATCGACATCGACCACAAGTGCTGCAACGGCGACGCCACACCCCGATTCGCCGCGAAGTAGTCAGCACTCACCTCCGCCAACCGCCAGTTCTGCCAATACGTCACAGACGCAATACCCTGAGTGATCAACTCACCCCACCGAGTCCGCGGCAACACCACCATCGACACCGCCACGGTCACCAGAACAGTCGCCACCAACGGCGGCAACAAACGCTTGAACGTATTCACCCACCGCTCAACAAAGAACGGCATCCGACCCCGCTCCGTCCGCCGCACGAACGAACTCGTCATCAAATACGCCGAGATCATGATGAAGGCATCCACACCAATCGGCGAACCAACCGACCACGCATGATAAACCAACACCTGCATCATGCAGACAGCACGCAACCCCTGAATATCCATACGACGAGACCCGCCGGGGGTGTTCTGCGCAGGCGCGCCTGCGGGCAGGGCGACGGAACTGTGAGCCACTCGATGCGCCTATCTCTTCGGGAATGATCGGCTGCCTCACGGGCGCCGCACAGCGCATCAGATGGTGACACTGCTTGGATGCCCGAGCCATTTTACCGGACGGATCGGCGCCGAGCCGGGTTGTTGCCGTATCCGGGACCGCCCGGGGCGGGACCGATGCGCCCGGGAAGGGCCGAACGGTTCAGGCCAGGTGCTCGAAGGGGCCTTCGCCGGGACGCCAGGAGCCCCACCGACTGTCCCCCACCCGCAGGCTCGCGATCTCGACGACGGCCTCGTCACGGCCGGGGTTGATGTGGATCTCGCCGTTGTCCAAGCCGATGCGCAGGCCGTCACCGCTGCGCCCGGACGTGGCGATGACCTCGTGGCCCCCGAGCCTGCGGAAGGCGTCGGCGTAGCCGAGGTCCTCGTCGCGCCAGAGGCGCCCCGCGTGGAAGACCTGAGGGAACACCTCGATGTTCATGGTGGCCTCGTCGAACTGGAGCTGCACGTAGTCATCGAGGACGAACGAGACCGAGACGAGCCGGTCGCCGACGAGACGGCCGAGCAGCTCGCCGGAGGCGCGGGGCCCCCGCCGTCTGCTCACGGGGGTCCACCAGTGCGTAGGCTCCACGGCAGGTTCAGAAGACCTTGAGGCCCTTGGCGCGGAAGACGTCGCGGGTCGCCTCGAGCTGGTCCCGTGTCGGGGCCGGGGTGTTCTCGAGCTTGTAGTCCAGGCCCAGGGCACGCCACTTGTCGCGGCCCATCTGGTGGAAGCCGAGCACTTCGGTCCGGGTGACGTTCGGCCATCTCGCGACGATGTCGGCCACCTTGGCCACGTTGGCGGGGTCGTGGGTGAGGCCGGGGACGTCGACGAACCGGGCCCACACCTCGGTTCCCCTGGCGGCCAGCCGGTCCCCGAAGGCCAGGGTGGGCGCCAGGTCCCGGCCCGTGACCTCCTCGTAGAGGCCGGGGTCGCCGGCCTTCACGTCGAGCAGCACCAGGTCGATGTCCTCGAGCATCTCGTCGGTGCACGAGGCGCCGAGGAAACCGGATGTGTCGATGCAGGTGTGGATGCCCATCTGCTTGGCGCCGTGCAGCAGCCGCGCCGCGAAGGGGGCCTGCATGAGCACCTCGCCGCCGGACAGGGTGAGGCCACCGCCGGTGGCGCTGAAGACGCCCCGGTACCGGCCGACCCGTTTGAGCATGTCCTCCACGCTCACCAGCTGGCCCTTGGCCATGAAGAAGGTGTCGGGGTTGTGGCAGTACTGGCAGCGCAGCGGGCAGCCGGCGAAGAAGACCGTCATGCGGGTGCCGGGGCCGTCGACGGCCGTGACGAGTTCCCACGAGTGGATCGAGCCGACGCTGCCCTCGTGCATCGCCTCCAGGCGAGCGCCGCGGGGCAGGTCCTCGGTGGTGATCCCATCGAGGCCTGCCCCGTGAAGACGCCGGGTCGGGGACTTGAAGGAGTTGTCCCCGACCGGCGCCACCGTGTCAGCCGTCATCGACTGTGGCGATGTCAGGCCGACTGGTGGAAGGTACGGCTCAGCACGTCGAGCTGCTGCTCCTTGGTGAGCTTGACGAAGTTCACCGCGTAGCCGGAGACGCGAACGGTGAGGTTCGGGTACTTCTCGGGGTGCTCGACGGCGTCCTCGAGGGTCTCGCGGTTCAGCACGTTGATGTTGGCGTGGTAGAGGCCATCGGTCGCGCCGGACTCCTCACGGTTGGCCTTCATGTCGGCGACGCGCTCGGCGTAGGTCTTGACGGACATGTTGTTGTCTCCTTGGTTCTCGGGTATCGGGGTCGTCAGTACTCGTTGCAGTCGTTGGGCAGGAAGCCGGCGTCGAGGATGCCGACCAGGTTGCTGACCTGCTCCTCCTTGTCGCGGCCGAGCCCGGTGGGGGTGATGGTGTTCGTCAGCGAGATGCCGTCGAGCGCATCGTTGTAGTCCAGCTTGCCCACCGACAGCATGGAGGCGACCATGCCGTGGGTGTCCATGCCGTTCTCCGGGTTCGCTCCGGGCGCGAAGGGCGTGCCCTTCTGGTGGCCGGAGGGGAAGGAGCCGGTGGCCTTGCCGTAGACGACGTTCGAGGTGATCGTCAGCACGGACTGGGTCGGGATGGCGTCGCGGTAGAGCTCGATCTCGCGGATCTTGCTCATGATCGTGTGGACGACGGTCGAGGCGATCTCGTCGGCGCGGTCGTCGTCGTTGCCGTACTTGGGGAAGTCGCCCTCGGTGATGTAGTCGACCACGAGGCCGGTCTCGTCGCGCACGGGGGTCACCGTGGCGTACTTGATGGCGGACAGCGAGTCGGCGACGATCGACAGGCCGGCGATGCCGCAGCCGAGGGTGCGCACGATGTCGGAGTCGTGCAGGGCCATCTCGATGGACTCGTAGGCGTAGCGGTCGTGGCAGTAGTGGATGATGTTGAGGGCCTCGACGTAGGTGCCGACGACCCAGTCGAGCATCTTCTCGTAGCGGTCCCAGACGTCGTCGAAGTCGAGCGGGCCGTCGCCGGAGACGGGCTCGAAGCCGTCGGCGATGAGCTTGCCGCTCATCTCGTCGCGGCCGCCGTTGATGGCGTAGAGCAGGGCCTTGGCCGAGTTCACGCGGGCGCCGAAGAACTGCATCTGCTTGCCGACCCGCATCGGGGACACGCAGCAGGCGATGGCCGCGTCGTCGCCCCAGTGGGCGCGGATGTCCTTGTCGGACTCGTACTGGATGGCGCTGGTCTCGATCGAGATGGCGGCGCAGAAGTCCTTGTAGCCCTTGGGGAGGCTCTTGTCCCAGAAGATCGTGATGTTCGGCTCGGGGGCCGGGCCGAGGTTGCGCAGCGTCTGGAGCAGCCGGAAGGAGGTCTTGGTGACCATGGCGCGCCCGTCGTCGCCGAAGCCGGCGTCGGACCAGGTGGCCCAGTAGGGGTCGCCGGAGAAGATCTGGTCGTAGTCGATGGTGCGCAGGAAGCGCACGATGCGCAGTTTCAGGACGATCGCGTCGATCATCTCCTGGGCCTCGGACTCGGTGATGAGACCGGCCTTGAGGTCACGCTCGAAGTAGCAGTCGAGGAAGGCGGACAGCCGGCCGATCGACATGGCGGCGCCGTCCTGGGACTTCACCGAGGCCAGGTAGCCGAAGTAGGTCCACTGGACGGCCTCCTTGGCGTTCTTGGCGGGCCCGGAGATGTCGAAGCCGTAGCCGGCGGCCATCTTCTTGAGCTTCTTGAGGGCCTTGATCTGCTCGGCGTGCTCCTCGCGGTAGCGGGCCCAGTGCTCGCTGAAGGGCTGGTCGGCGACCTTGTCCTTGTCGGCCTGCTTCCACTCGATGAGCTTGTCGACGCCGTAGAGGGCGACGCGGCGGTAGTCGCCGATGATACGGCCGCGGCCGTAGGCGTCGGGCAGGCCGGTGATGATGTGGGAGCTGCGGGCGGCGCGGATGCGCGGGGTGTAGATGTCGAAGACGGCCTCGTTGTGCGTCTTGCGGTACTTGGTGAAGATCTCCTTGATTCGGGGGTCGACCTCCTTGCCGGCCTCCCCGATGGCGGTCTCGACCATGCGCCAGCCGCCGTTCGGCATCATGGCGCGCTTGAGGGGCACGTCGGTCTGCAGGCCGACGATC
Source organism: Propionibacterium australiense (assembly GCF_003666605.1). Taxonomy (GTDB): domain Bacteria; phylum Actinomycetota; class Actinomycetes; order Propionibacteriales; family Propionibacteriaceae; genus Propionibacterium; species Propionibacterium australiense. The sequence goes on from NZ_RCIV01000008.1 coordinate 12,574, forward strand.
ACGTCGTCGTCCTCGCTGATGTAGCCGGGACCGAAGGCGTCCACATCGTTCGGGGTGTGGGTGTCGACGTCGTAGACGCGGCGCTTGCGCTCCTCGCTCAGGTAGTTCTTCTCAAGGTGGTCCCACACGCGGAGGGTCTTCTCCGTGGGGCCTTCGAGGAAGGAGGCGTCTCCTTCATAGGGGGTGTAGTTGCGCTGGATGAAGTCGCGCACGTCGATGGCCTCAGTCCAGGGGCCGGTGACGAAATCGCGCCAGGGATTCTCGGCCTGAACTGTGCCTGCTTCAGCGATGGTCACGGATTGCCTTTCTGTTGGTCCAGTACGCCTGGGGGATCTTCCCTCGGCCATACCTGTGCCGCGGTGCACCAAGTCAGTATGACATTTTTGGTGGTCCTACCGGTACTTCCTGCAGCACTGCGTTCAGGCTAGGCTTCGCCATGTCCACTTGGCCATCCGATGCCATCCCTTGACTGTTCGCTACGAGTGAGACAGCCCTGCCACCGCCCATGGCTGAGCCGCCGGATACGGTCTCCCGGTAGCCTCGCAGCGGACCCGGTGTGAGGAGCAGGCATGAAGGTCTTCGAGCTGGCCGCGGTGGCGCTGCTGCGCGACCACGAGGTGCTCAACGTGCGCAAACGCGGGACCTGCCACGTCATCCTGCCGGGTGGCAAGGTCGAACCCGGTGAGAGCACGCTCGACACGGCGCTGCGCGAGGCGGCCGAGGAGCTCGGCCTCGACCTCGATCCGGCGTCCCTCGAACTGCTCGGCGACTTCCGCTCGGCACCTGCGAACGACGACGCGGACGAGATCCACTGCACCGTCTACGTCGCGGACTGGCCGGACGGGGCCCAGGCTCGCACCGACCACGAGATCGCCGCGTACGAGTGGACCGACCTGCTCGACTGCGCGGACGACCCTCGCCAGGCACCGCTGCTCATCGACCACGTCATCCCGGCGCTGCGTCGTGCCGGCCGCATCTGACCAGGGTGATCGCCCGGCCGACGGGAGGTCACGATGACCTTCTCATGACCCGTCGCACCGGCAGCTAACCCGCGCCCCACCCCATCGCTTCGAGCGGCCGGGGCGCCTTACTAGACTCGCTGCATGAGCAACGACGCCCTGATCGGCAAGGACGCGAAGCCCACCCGAGACGGAACCGTTCTGTGCGTGGACGGCGGACAGACCGGCACCCGTACCCAGCTGAGACGAGACGGTGAGGTCATCGCGGAAACGTCTCATCCCGGGGTCGTGAACGACCGACCGCAGATCCCCCAGCTGGCCGGGTACATCCTCGAGGCGCTGCGCACCTACGATGAGCCCTGCCCCACCGTCTCGGTGGGTTCCTCGGGGCTGACCGATGACGCGGACCCGACCGAACTGCTCTCGCTGGTCCGGGACGCCGGCGTCAGCCACGTCCTCCTGGCCCATGACTCGACGACGAGTTATCTGTGCGCGATCGGGGACCAGCCGGGCGCCGTCGTGGCCGCCGGGACCGGGGTCGTCACGCTCGCCGTGGGGCGGACCAGTGTGGCCCGCGTGGATGGCTGGGGCTATCTGCTGGGCGACGCCGGCTCGGGCTACTGGATCGGACGGGCGGCGCTCGACGCCGTCATGCGCGCCCACGACGGACGCGGGCCCGCCACGGCGCTGAGCGAATGTGTCGAGCGGGACTTCCCCGATCTGGAGAAGGCATACCTGGAGTTGCAGGCGGACGAGCACAAGGTGAGGAGGATCGCCTCGTACGCCAAGACGGTCTCGGAGCTGGCCGGCACCGACCGGATCGCGAGGTCGATCAGCGAGGCCGCCGCCGACGAACTGACCGCCTCGGCACTGGCCGGGCTGCACCGCGTAGGCCAGGACGAGCGTCCCGACCCGGCGGTGGGCATGCTCGGTCAGGTCTTCCGCAACACGGTGCTGCGCGAGCGCTTCGAACAGCTCATCGGTGAGCGTTTCAGCCAGGCGAGGATCATCGACGCCTGCGGCAATGGCCTGGGAGGCTGCTTCACGATGTCACACCTGGCCCCCGACTCGGCCCTGCGGCAGCGGGTGCACGAGGCGTATGCGTGACCCGGCGAGCGGCGGCACCGGCACACGGCGGTCCTCGCATGAGGCGCTGAACCATGGATCGTCATCGGAGCGCTGACCACAGCAACTGCCTCATGGCTTGTACCCTGTGGCCATGAAATCAGCAGCTGAGGGCCTTTCCGGCTTCAACCCCTTGTCTGCTCACGGATTGCGCGACGAGGTGTACGACGCCATATTGGAAGTGCTCCTCGCTGGGCAGCTTCCCCCGGCCTCTCCCCTGTCGATCGATGGGCTCGCCAAGTCGATGTCGGTGTCACAGACCCCGGTCCGGGAGGCATTGGCGCGCCTGGAGCACACCGGCCTGGTCACGCGTGAGGCGCACCGTGGATACCGGGTCGCCCCGCCCATGTCCCGTGAGCAGATCGCCGAACTCGTCGACGCCCGCCTCGTCCTGGAGCCGAGCGCCCTGCACCGTGCCATGCAACGCGATCCCGAAACGTTGCTCCAATCGCTCAATGCGGCTTTTGCCACCCACAAGCAGTGGGCGGCCAGGATGGCCGAACCGCACGCCCTGGAGGATCCGGCTCTCGTCAAGCGCTATTTCGAATCAGACTGGATGTTCCATCAGGCGATCCTCGATCACTGCGGCAACCGCTACCTGAGCAGGGCGGTGAACTCGTTGTCGTTCAGCGTGCACCGGATGCGCCAGACCCTGGGGACGCAGGTCAGTGACGCCTCGTTCGCGATCGAGGAGCACTCCGCGATCCTCGACGCCGTTGCCACCGGTGACCCGGATGCCGCGGCCGACGCGATGACCGAGCACCTCCGCAAGGTCCTCGACCGCTGCATGTCAGATGCTCCGGCCGAATCCTGACCGGAAGCCCGCACGCCGGCCCGCCCTTGCGTAACCAGTTGAGTCCCGAAGGGCTTCATTTCCATGACGGGGCCAGGCCGACGCTCGGAAAGCCTGGCCCCGTCATTGTTCACCCTCGGTTTCGAGGATCACTACGTACTCGTGTCGCTCAACGCCCGTTGCGCAGAAGAGCGGCCCTTGACGGCCTTGGCGACCATGGTGCCGGCAGCCCCCAGGAACAGGACCCCGGACAGGAACAGCATGCCTGCCGTCGTCGTACCGGTGGACTGGGCGATGATCCCCACGACGTATGGGCCGACGAAACCACCCAGATTGCCGAAGCTGTTGATGGCCGCGATGCCGACCGCGGCAGTGGCTCCGATCACGTACAGGGTGGGCAGCGCCCAGAAGACTCCGGCGATCGAGTACAGGCAGAAGGCCGCGAGTGACAGGCACGCCAGCTGGGCGAGCGGCGAGCTGACCAGCGCCGAGGCACCGATACCCACGGCGGCGCCGGCGAAGATGACGGCCAGCGGGATCCAGTTCTCACGGAAACGCGCCGCCCACCGCGAGGTGATCCAGATACCGATGAGCGCGAAGATGTACGGCACGGCTGTGAGCAGGCCGGTCTGCATGTCGCTGCCCGCGAATTTGCTGACCACCTGCGGCAACCAGTAGGACAGTCCGTACACGCCCACGGTGGAGGGGAAGAACAGCACGGCGAACAGGAGCACGTTCTTGTCCAGAAGGGCCTTGAACGGGTTCTTGTGATCGGCCTGGCCGAGTTCCTGCCGGTCCTTCTCCAGTTCGGCGTCGATCCAGGCGGCTTCTTCCTCGGTGATCCACGGGGCGGTGTGCGGGCTGTCGTGCAGGAGACGCAGCGTCGGGATCGCGAGCAGCACGGCCGCACCGCCCACGACGACGAACAGCCACTGCCAGCCGACCATGCCGAGACCGGTCACGCCGAGCAGCCAACCGGCCAGCGGACTCATGATGAGGAACGCCAGCGGAGCCGCCATGACGAAAGCCCCTGTCGCCTTCGTCCTGTTGCGTTGCGGATACCACTCGGTGAGGTAGTAGAGGATGCCCGGGTAGAAACCGGCCTCGGCGGCACCGAGCAGGAACCGCAGGATGTAGAACGAAATGGGTCCCTGCGCGGCAGCCATCAGTGCTGTGATCAGGCCCCATGTCACGAGAATACGAGCGAACCAGCGCCTGGGCCCGACCCTGGGCAGGATCCAGTTGCTGGGGACCTCGAACAGGAAGTAGGCCAGGAAGAACAGGCCGGCACCGAAGCCATAGGCCGCCGCGTCGATACCGATGTCGGTCTGCATGTGCAGCTGAGCGAACCCGACGGCCGAGCGGTCCACGTACGCGGCCGTGTACAGGACCATGACGAACGGGATGATGCGCAAGGTGATCTTGCGCGTCAGTGCCTTCTCGAAGTCCACGATCATCACTCCTGCCGATGTAACGCCTCGGACTGATCAGAATCCTTGACCGTGGCCCCCTCGGGAGCGGGGCCGAGTTCGGCAAGAAGCTCTGACATGCGTGCGTACGCCTTGTTGCGGTAGGCGATCAGAGCGGCCTTGGTCTCGTCGTCGAAGTCCCCGGTGATCCCCTTGCCGTTCTTGACACCCAGGCGGCCGGCTGCGACCGCGTCGGAGAGCATCTTCGGGGTGGCGAGCCGCGGCCCGTAGGCGTCCTCGAAGGTCTTGAAGCAGTTGGCGTAGACATCCAGACCTGCCTGATCCGCGATGGCGAAGGGCCCGAAGAACCCCAGACGGAAACCGAAGGTGGTCCGCACGATGATGTCGACGTCCTCGGGCGTTGCGACGCCTTCCTCGACACACGCAGTCGCCTCCTTGAGCAGGGCGTACTGCAGACGGTTCAGCACCATGCCGGGCCGGTCAGCCACCTGGGCCCCCTGCCGACCGCACCTGCTCAGCACGTCCTTGACGAGGGCGATGGTCTCAGGGGTTGTCGCCTCACCCACGACGAGCTCCACTCCGGGGATGAACGGCGCAGGATTGGAGAAGTGCACCGTCATGAAACGTTCCGGGTGCTCAACGGCCGGCACCAGGACGTGCACCGGGATGGTCGACGTGTTCGTCCCGATGATGGCGTCAGGACGCGCATGCTTCGAGATGCGCTCAAGGACGGGCATCTTGACGTCCGGTCTCTCGAAGACCGCCTCCTCGATGAAATCGGCGTCCCTGACCGCCTCCTCGATCGTCGTGCCGCAGACGAGGTTCGACGTGATGATCTCGACGCTGCCCGGCTTGTAAAGTCCTTGGTCCTCAAAGTCCTGGGCCTCGGAGAGCAGCCGGGAGAACTGCTTCTTCGTCAGTTCGGGATCACTGTCGACGACCGTGACCTTCATGCCGGCCAGAGCGAGGCTCTGTGCGATGCCGCCGCCCATGTACCCGGCGCCGACAACGGTCACACTGTTGATTGTTTGCATGAAAACTCCTTGTCAATTGGTTGTCACGTACTCAACTCGGCCATTGGTCGTCACCGCCCTTGCGACAAGTCACGGTCGACAACCCACGATGGGCTTGGGCGACGCCCACAGCACGCATCGAAACAATTGCTTGCAGCACTCACACCCGTCATCCTTGACGGCAAAGCGCTTGTATTATTAATCTGTCAGCTCGTCGGTGCGACGAAACATTGCCAGCCGATCAGCGGCACCGACGCCGAACACCTGATCTGTGCAGGAAACCTGGCAGCTCAGAGCACCAGCTTCGGAACCGAGTCCACACTCCGATGAAACCGGGACGGTCGCTGCACCAAGCACCCTCATGACTCTGCTTGCTCAAAACCTGCCGCAGCAGCCGCCTCGGGCCTGTCATCCCTTGCCAGGTAGCCGAAAACCGTTGACAGGTTTACGACATCAACACTGATATCTCTCGACATGCTCTCACCCAGATTCAGTGGCAACACCCACAGCAATCGGAATCATCGCCACCAGCCTCTCAGCACATGCGATGCATCCCTTACCCTGGTCCGCAGGCGATACGGCTGGTGGCCGGCCAGCATGAAGACATCCGTACCATCACACCCCCCCCCCCGAAACACATGTTTCCGATGTGCCCCTCCGGGGTCGGGACGAATCCGATCAGTCGAGCCTCCGGGGTGTAGATGTGAATCCCATCGAATTCACAACTCCACACATTGCCCAGCTCATCGACCCGAATCCCATCGGCGATACCTGAATTGACCAGCACGAAATCGCGACCACCCTTGAGAAGTCTTCCTTCGAGTACTTTGTATACCCTGATGGAATGCGTTCCGTTCGGATTCGGATCATTGTTGGGAAGATCGATTGAGTTGTCACTGGAATAAAGCAGTGACTCATCGGGGGAAAAAGCCAGTCCGTTCGGCATCTCAACATCGAGGATTACTGGATCTATTTTCTGGGCGACCGGATCAAACCGAAACACCCAATGATCACCGTACTCCAGCTCGCCTTCATAGCCCTCCCCAGGGCGACGGATCCCGTACGATGGATCAGAGAACCAGATGGTTCCATCGGACTTGACGACGACGTCATTAGGGGAGTTGAATCGACGCCCCTGCCACTCACCGACGATCTCAGAGGTGACACCATCATGCACCATCTCAACTGATCGTCTCCCGTGCGAGCACTGGATTATCTCGCCGTTCAGGCCGGTGGTTCGCCCATTCGTATATTCACAGTTCTCCTGCCAAACAGTGATCTTGTTGGTTTCCTCACTCCATTGCAGAATCCGGTTCCCGTGAATATCACTGAACAACAGGATACCTTCTTCCCGCACCCACGCGGGACCTTCAGCCCATCCAGCAGTCACCGTACCATCACCCAGCACCTCAGGCGCTTCGCTCAGTATTAGTCGTGCATCATCCTTGATCATCTTGATTTCCCCTAGTTCCAGTCACAACGCAGCCTTACCGCCAGGCAATATGCAAGGCGAGTTGCTGCAGGCACAGGTATCTGAAAGAGTCATCGCATTCCTACCCAACCAGCCATACACCCCAAGCATCCAGCACCTTCACCGCAGTACGGGTTCATGACGGCTGAAATGGAACGCTGCGACATGAGAGCTCCCGACAGGCCGTGCGTCACCCGAAGGAGCGCAGTGCGCCACGCAGGACCTGCCGGATGTATTCCGCGTTCTCTGCGCCGACTCCGAGCCAGTCCGAACCGTAGTGTTCGGTCATGAACGGCCCCCTGTAACCCAGTTGGATCGCCCGCCTGATCACTGCCCGATAGTTCACGACACCGTACTTGAGCGGCACCGGCGCCGACATGTAGGCGCCCGTCACGTCGTCCTCGTCGCGGATGTAGCTCTTGATGTGCCAGTAGTTCGAGACCGGGAGCAGCTTCTCGTACATCTCCTCACCCTTCGGCATGGGGCGGTGCAGCCTGATGAGGTTCCCCAGGTCCGGATTGATGCCGACTGCGGGGTGGTTCACGTCCTTGTGGAACTGGAGGGCCCCCTCGACGGTTCCAACGAAGGTGTCCTCGTACATCTCCAAGCTGATCTCCAGCCCGAGCCGCTGAGCGTGATCGGCGAGTTCCCTGACTCTTTCCACAGCGAGGTCGTACAGGGCGGGGTCATCGTGGTGGCCTTCTGCCAGCCAGAACCACAACGCCTTCTTCTGCGGCTCCGTGAGGTCCTGCTGGAAGCCGATGTTGACGATCGTGGCGCCGAGCGCGGAAGCCCTGTCGATGGTGCGGTGCACAAGGGCGAGGTTCTCGTCGCCCCGGTCCGCGTCGATGACGCTGTTCCGCCCGATCGACATGGCAGCGCAGGCCAGACCAGTCTCATCGAGCAGCACCTGGAACTGGGCGAACCGCTCCTCACTGATGTCAGCGAGGGGAATCCAGTCGTCCATGGGGTCGAAGTGTTTGAAGCCAAGCTCGGCAACCTGGAGGAGCTGGTCACGCCAGATCTCGAGCGGAGCCTCGGCGATGGGGGTGCCGTCCTCGGCAACTGGCCCGAAGTTCATCTTGCAGGCAATGGGCCATGCATCAGCTGTGTACATCTGGTCCTCTCCCGTCCGATCACCCTTGATCGGACGTCTTGGAACCATCATAGATCATATATTCTATTTGTCTATAGCTTCCGGCTTCTTCGGTGCGATGGGGGCGCACCGCAGCCAACTCAGCGCGCCACAAGCCGTGAAGCTGTGGATACGGCTCGTGCTGATGCCACGCCAGGGGCTGCTGTCGGCCCCCTCACAGGCGACTGGGTCCCCACCTCATGAAGGTGGGGACCCAGGGCTTCGGGATGCTGGTCTCTGCGGCGCCAGCGGTCAGATCACCGCGGAGTCACGGCTCGGGCCTGCGCACGGATGCTCTTCAACCGGTGCATGACCTCGTTGTCGCCCCGCCCGAAGTAGTCGTACAACCTGCTGTACTCCGCGTAGAGCAGGTCGTACTGGTCCGCGCGGGTCTCGTCGGGCAGGTAGACGCCCTCCCTCTTCGACCCCATGGCAGCCGAGGCCGCCTTGACGTCGGGATACTCGCCGGCGGCTACTGCGGCGAAGATGGCCGAGCCGAGGGCGCCGGGTTGCTCAGCAGTACCGACCGAGAGGGGGCGGCGGCAGACGTCGGCGAGGATCTGCATGAACAGACGGTTCCTGGTCAGCCCACCGGCCACGACGAGCTCCTTGATGCCGATCCCGGCCGAGACGAAGGCGTCAACGATCGTCCTGGCCCCGAAGGCGCAGGACTCGAGCAGTGCGCGGTACTGGTCCTCGGGCGTCGTGGTGAGGCTCAGGCCCAGCATGAGACCGGACAGCTGTGCGTCCATGAGGGTCGATCGGTTGCCGTTGTGCCAGTCCAGTGCCACCAGGCCGTGAGCACCGACCGGCTGATGCTCGCACTTGCGGGTGAGCAGCTCGTGCACCGGGATGCCCAGCTCGTCGGCCTCGGCCTGGTACCGGGCGGGAACGCAGCTGTCGACGAACCAGGCGAAGATGTCGCCTGCGGCGGTCTGGCCCGCCTCGAAGCCCCAGGAGCCGTCGACGATCCCTCCGTCGACGATCCCGAAGATGCCGGGCACCGGAACCGGCGCCGGCCACGAGAGCAGATAGCAGACCGACGTCCCCATGATGGCCGTCATGACACCGTCCTCGACACCCTGCACGGCGGGACCGGTGACATGGGCGTCGATGTTCCCGCTGGCCACCGCGATACCGGCCGGCAGCCCGAGCCTGGCCGCCACCTCGGGCCTCAGCCCGCCGACGTCGTGCCCGAGGGGCAGGACCGGGGCATTCATCTTCTCGTCATAGACGCTCTCCAGGCCCGGGTTCACCTGGCGCAGGAAGTCCTTGGACGGGTACCGGCCGTCCTGGAGGATGCGCTTGTAACCGGACGAACCGGCGGCGAAGGTCAGCCGACCGGTCAGGTGCCAGGTGAGCCAGTCCATGGCCTCGCAGAAGACGTCGGTGGCCGCATAGACCTCGGGAGCGCACTCCAGGGTCTCGGTGACCTTGGGCAGCAGCATCTCGGAGTTGAGCACGCCGCCGTAGCGGCTCAGCCACTCCTCGCCTCGCTCGGTGGCGACATCGACGATGCGCTTGGCCTGGTCGACGGCGCCGTGGTGCTTCCACAGCTTCACCCAGGCGTGCGGGTTGTCGGCGAACTGCGGCAGCTCACACACCGGGGTGCCGTCCGCCGTGGCCGCGACGACGGTCGCCGAGGTGACGTCCAGCCCCACGCCGATGATGTCGGTCGCCTTGACGCCCGAGGCGGCCACTGCCGCGGGCACCGTCTCGTAGAGTGCGGTGAGATAGTCGCCTGGATCCTGCAGCGCGAAGTCCGGGGGCAGCTCCTGCCCATCGGCCGCGGTCAGTCTCGTGTCCATCACGGCGTGCGGGTACTCGCAGACCGCCGTGCCGACCATCTCGCCGTCGCTGACGCGGACCACTGCCGCGCGACAGGACAGCGTACCGAAATCCAATCCCACTACGTATTTCTCAGTCATGTGTTCTCCTCGTCGAGCAGCACTGGCAGAGCCCCGGGCGGCCCGGCCACCGGGTGGTCCAGAACCGGACGGATCCGCCATCCGGCTCGTTGGCGTCAAGCCGGGCAGGACACCCGGCAGCCGGTCATTCGGCCCAGGGCCGCTGGCCCCAGAAGCCATCGGGCGCGAACAGCCTGTCGACCTGCTCGTCGAGCACGCCGAGCTCGAACAGGGCGTCGGGCAGGGTGTAGCGGCTGCGGATCATGCGGCAGCGCAGATAGGTGTCCTTGAAGCGCTGCCGGCTCAGACCGATCTGCTGCGGGTGCCAGTAGGCGCCGACCTGCTTGAGGATCGACTCGGCCCGTTCCGGCGGGATGATCTGGGCACGGGCACGCGCAGCGATCGTGGGCCACTTGTCCTTGATCAGTTCGATGCGCTCGCGCAGCTGGTCCGCGGTGAGGTACTTGTCGAGTGTCTGCTTGACGGCCGGCTCCACCATGTTTCCGGTGAACCAGGACCGCACGTAGGCCTCGGTGTCCTCACGGCTGCGCCACCCGGCGACGACCGCCTCGGTGTCGATGGCGGCCACGTCGAGGTCGACGGCGTTCTGCCACAGCGCCAGGGTGGCCAGCGTCCCCAGCCCCACCTTGAAACCGTGGGTCAGTGGCGGCTCCTGGTCCATGCCCAGGTGCTCCATCTCCCAGACGTGGGAGAAGAGGTGGCCGGCGCCGGAGGCGGGGCGGGAGCTGATGCGGTACCGCTGCATCGACAGCCCCGAGAGCACCAGGCCCTCGGCGAGGGCGACGAAGGCGCCAGGTTCGCGGTCGACCAGGCCCTGGGGCTCGCTGATGGCGGCCGCGAGCCTGCCCTGGGCGAGGTCCCAGGAGCCCTGGTCGATGGGTTCGATGCCCAGTTCGTCGGCCAGGATCCAGTCGGCGCCGGCGGGGATCTTCTCGATGAGATCACCGACGCCGGTGGCGGTGCAGCGCTGGGGCGCCTCGGCCAGGGTCGGCAGGTCGACGATGAGGCCCTGCGGTGCACGGCAGGTCAGCGTCGTCTTGAAACCGTCGACCGAGAGCGAGGCGCCGAACGCCGCGTAGCCGTCCATCGACGCCGCAGTGCACACGACGAGGTAGCGCCGCTCCAGCTCGTCGCTGGCCCTCTTCACGAGGTCGTTGAGCGTGCCCGAGCCGACGACGACGGCGTTCGCGCCGAGCGGGGCGAGGAACTCGCGCAGCAGTTCGACGTTCTCGTACTTGGCGTAGACGCTGGGGCTGCCCGGGAAGACGTACGGTTCGGCGAGCTCAACGCCGGCGTCCCTGAGCGATGCGCTCACCTGCTCCCCGGCCACCGCCCAGGTGTTCTCGTCGGCGATGACGACGCCCGCGGCCTCGCCGAAGAGTTCCCTGAACATGCGGCCGGTCTCGCCGAGCACCCCCTCGCCCATGACGACCAGGTCGGTGTCGTCGGCACTCGCGAGCGCCTGTTCGATCAGATCTGACATCCTGATCCTTTACTCCTTCATCCGATTCGTCACTGCTGCGCCTCGTGGTCCACCATGTCATGGATCATCGACCGCAGCTTGGGGTACGTGTCACAGTAGGCGTCCACGTAGAACGTGTATTCCTCGTGCAGCTCGGGATCGGGCTCCAGGACGTCGATCTCGTGCACCATCGAGGCGGCCGCCTCGGGAAGATCCTTGTACAGCCCCGCACCCACCGCGGCGAGCATGCAGGTTCCGAGCACCACCGCGTCCCCGACCTCGGTCAGGGCGATCGGCACGCCTGAGACGTCCGCGTGCATCTGCATCCAGTCACGGCTCTTGGTCGCGCCACCGCAGGCCACCATGCGGCTGACCTCGAAACCGGCGGCCTTCATGGCGCGCAGGTTGTGCGCATTCCCGTAGCAGACCGACTCCTGGATGGCGTGGTAGACGTGAGCCGGGGTGTGTGCCAGCGACAGGCCCCAGACGATGCCACGGGCCTTCGAGTCCGTGTACGGCGTGCGGTTGCCCTGGAAGTACTCATTGATGATGAGCCCGTCCGAACCGGGCCGGATGCTCCTGGACTGCTCGTTGAGCACGTCGTAGGCGTTGAGGCCGACGCGCTCGGCCGCCTGGATGACGTCACGGGCGAAATTGTCGCGGAACCATTTGAGCACCGAGCCGGTGGACACCTGCGAGCCCTCGACCGTGTACTGGCCGGGCATGACGCCGTCGGTGTAGGCGCCGAAGAAGCCCTCGCCATGGATCTCCTTGTCCGACTGGCCCGTGAGGACGTGGGAGGAGCCGGTGATGAGAGCCATCTGCCCGGGCTGCAGGACGCCCAGACCGATCTGGCCAGCCCACGCGTCGGCCATGCCCTGGGCGACCGGGATGCCGGGACGCAGCCCGAGCAGCTGGGCGGCGATGGTGCCGAGCTCACCGACCGGGGCGCCCAGGTCGAGGACGCGTTCGGGGATCTTGTCGAAGACGTCGCCGCAGCCTATGGTCTCGTAGAAGTCCTTCGGCCAGCCGCCCCTGTCGCGGTTGTGGTACATGCGGTTGGCGGCCGAGTTGATGTTGGTGGTCCACTCGCCGGTCAGCTTGTAGGTCACCCAGTCGGGCGCGTCGACCAGGTGTGCGGCCTTGGCGTAGGTCTCGGGCTCGTTCTCGCGCAGCCAGGCGGCCTTGAAGGGGTACCACTCGGCCGTCGCCGGGGAGTGGCCACCGCCGTTGTAGAGACGGGCCACCGAATCGGACAGGCCTGCTCGTTCGGCCTGCTCGGTGGCGCGCACGTCCATCCACATGATGGCAGGGCGGAGCTCCACGCCCTTGGCGTCCAGGGCAACCATCGTCAAGGTCGTGGCGTCGTAGGAGATGCCGGCGATGGCAGATGCCGGGATGCCCGAGCTGTCGAGGGCCTTGTGAGTGGAGGCCTGCAATGCCTTCCACCAGTCCTCCGGGTTCTGCTCCGCCCAGCCCGGGTGCGGGTGGGTGGTCTTGTAGGGCGTGGCGGCGAAGGTGATCGGGCGGCCCTGCAGATCGCAGATGGCCACGCGGCAGGACTCGGTGCCGTAGTCGATACCCAGCACGTAAGGGCCGTTGTCGGTCATGGGAACTCTCCTTTGAGCGCGTTGGCTTGCAGCGCTCCCCCGTTGGGAGCCTGCGGTTTTCAGCGGTCGTCCTCCGACCAGCCGAGTTCACCCCAGTACCGGGCAGGGATGAGGCGGTCGACGCGGTCGAGGACGTAGGTGGGTCTGTGAGCCTCGTCGAGGGCGGCGATGTCCGCCGGCGATGCCTCGCCGGTGAGCACGCACGCCGACTTCATCCCGGCGTCGAGCGCCATCTGGATGTCGGTCTGGAGGCGATCACCGACCATGACGCAGTCGGCCACGTCGACGTCGAGGCCGGACAGCGCCTCGGTGAGCATCACGGGCGAGGGCTTGCCGAAGTTCACCTGGCACGTGGCGCCGGTGCAGGCCTCGATGGCGGCGGTGATTGCCGCGCAGTCGGGCTCGCCGCGCCCGCCGGGGAAGGGACAGAAACGGTCGGGGTTGGTCTGCACCAGGATGGCCCGTTTGTGGAACCAGATGGCGTCGAAGGCGATCTGGAGTTTGCGGTAGTCGAACCTGCGGTCATAGGAGGCTATGACGATGTCGATCCGCGACGGGTCATCGCTCAGCTCGAAGCCGGCCTCGGTGAGGGCGCGGCACAGGGGCTCTTCTGCGATCGGGAACAGGACGGCGTCCGGATGGTTCTGCCTGAGCCAGCGGACAGCCGTCACAACGGTGTTGCAGATGTCGTCGAGCCCCGTGGGCAGCCCCAGACCGGTCAGCTTCTTCACGTACATGTCGGGATCCCTGGTGGGATTGTTCGACAGGAAGCGGACCGGGATCCGGCGTCGGCGCAGTTCCTCGATCATGCGTTTGGCACCGGGCAGGAGCTGGCTGCCGAGGTAGATCGTGCCGTCGAGGTCGAAGATGTAGGCGCTGGCGAACTCGGTGGGGCTGCTCACGAGACCGTGACTCATGCGTGGTTCCCTTCTCCGTGGCGATCGGACCGCGGACGCTCAGGACAGCAGCGCCGCCAGTGAGACGACGAGCGTGTTGCTGATCCAGATGCAGGCGGCGGGAGGATCGATGTGGCTCGTACCGCGGTTGTACCAGAGACGGGCGGCGAACTCGCCGAGGGCTGCCGCGACGATGCCGAAGAGGCCGGCGATGAGGATCGCGAGGAAGGCCATCAGCCAGGCGTGCGAGTCCCAGGCCGAGGTGGCGGTCCAGGTGAAGGTGGCGAAGCTCTCTCCCATGAGGATGGGGAAGAACTGGACGGCGGCAAGGCCTGCGATGTTCGTCACATGGTGCTGGACGGGCATGTTCCGGTTCGTGATGAGGAACAGGATGATGATGGCCGAGATGCCGAAACCGAAGCTGTTGGCGTTCGCTGCCGCAAGATTGTTGGCGAAACCCTTCTCGGTGAGATGGGCGCCGACGTTGGCGGCCAGGAAAAGCGCGGCGCCGCCTGCGAAGATGCCGAACAGCGAACCGATGGTGATGAGCTGTGAGGGCTTCTCCTGCCACTCGAGCCAGCGTCCGTTGGGGCCGGGCTTGATCTTGGCCGGGAAGCTGGTGGCGTCGGCGTGGAAGGCCTCGGGGTTGTGCAGTGACCCCTTGAACAGTCCTTTCCCGGGAACGCCGCCGAAGGCGATGCGGGCGAGCAGGCCGGAGCACAGGACGGTGAAGGCGACCGAGTCGGTGTGGGAACCGAACCACGGGACGTGGCTGACACCGATCTGGAAGAGGTAGCCGAAGACGCCGAAGCAGGCGCCGACGATCAGGATGCTGGGCTTGCCGAGGCCGGCCAGCGGGGAGTTGACGTCCTTGCCGTCGTCGAGATTCCCCTTGTACCGGGCGTAGATGGCCGCCGCGACACCCCCTGCGAAGGCGATGTGCGGCCCCATGAAGGGGCCGAAGGCCAGGTAGTCGAAGCCGAAGGTGCTGCCGGTGGCGGCGAACATGCCCCATGAGGCGAGTACGCAGAAACCGACGAGCACGAATGCGTAGTTGCCACCGATGGCAGCGCCGACGGCTCCGCCGGCAATGGCGGCCAGCAGGCCGAAGAGGAAGACCCCCAGGGAGGCTGTGAACATCCTTGTTCCTTTTGTTCGTTCAGTGATGGACAGGGAATGCGCCCGATGTCTGGCGCGGCGCGGGCTCACCGCAGTGACACGGCAGACCGGCCGGATTCTGGCGAGGATGCCTCGCCGGGCTGGGCCGGGGACAGGGATTGACGACGCATGCACACTCGCCTCGCCCACGAGACAACCCGATCAACAGGGTTGATGATGCAATCATCATCAACTCTGTGACAAGATCCGCTGTTCGTGCACCCACGAACAACCCCGACCCAGGCGCCGACCCAAGAGCGCCCGCAGCGACGCGGGGGGCTCTCGGGCGGAGCCTTTCGATTGCCTTCAAAATCCTATTTGACAAGGTGTTATGATGCAACACTCGACAACCGGAGAGATTCTCGGGCGGGGTCGCTCGGAAGGCTTCGCCATGCCTGGCGGGCATCATCTGCCCGAACCCCGCACAGTCGGAGCAGTCCGTTCTGACCCGTCCCATACCGGAACAGTAACAGCTGAGATGAGATATGTCACCTTTTGACTGCGTTGAGTATCAATTACCGTGTTAAACACCTTGTCAGAAACATGACAGCCTGGATCGAGGCGGCTTGATGCCTGCGAGGGCCTTGAAGAGGTCCTCTTGGTACCCGCGCGGATCAGCTGCGGTTCGCTGCCACGGCCGCCTTCCTGCCGCGCCGATCTCGTTGCGAAGCGACGGTGACGGCCACGCCTGCGTCCTCAAGGCGCCTGAGGTCCCCCGCAGGAGCCTTGTCGTCGACGACGACGTGATCGAAGTCGCTCAGCTCGGCGAACTTGAAGAGCGCACGACGGTTGAACTTGCTGTTGTCGATGAGCAGCACCCGCACCTCGCTGGAGCGCAACATGGCCGCCTTGACCTCGGCCACCTCCTGATAGGGGTGGAAGCAGGCCATCGATGAGATGCCGGAGGTGGACAGGAAGCAGTAGTCGGCGTGCATCGCCGTGATGTTCTGCACGGTGGTCGGCCCCATGAGGGCATGGGCCCAGGCGCGGTACTCGCCACCGGTCATGATGAGTTGGGCCAGCCGGTTCTCGGTGACCTCACCGGCCACGAGCAGGGAGTTGGTGACGATCGTCAGCGAGGACAGGCTCGACAGGGCACGGAGCAGCCAGACCGATGAGCTCGAGTCGTCGAGCATGACCGAGGAACCGTTGGCGACGAGCGTGGCCGCCTCGGCCGCGACGAGACGCTTCTCCTCGGAGGCCTGTTCGAGCCGGAAAACGGCATCGGCCTCGTGCAGGCCGCTTGCGACAGCGACGACGGTACCGTTGTGGAGCTGGACGATGTTGCTCTGCTCAAGTACCGCGATGTCACGATAGATCGTCATGGCGGAGACGCCGGTCAGATCGGCGAGTTCCTCGATGGTCGCCTTGCCCTTGCCTATGACAGCCCGAGCGATGGCGTACTGCCTGGCCCTGGGGCCGGAGGAGTGCCCCTCACGGGTGCCCGCCATGTCACCTCCTCACGGATGGGATCACTGTCAACCATACCGGGACGCTCGGCGGATGCACGCGTTCCCGATGCGGCAACACCCAGCCACGTTGGTTCATCGGCAGCCAGAGAGCCTATCCTTGGTTCCACACGACGGAGTGCGCCGTGACTTCGTCGGGTGCGTGGTCTGGTGCCCGTCCCCATGCACCAGAGGAGATTCTTCAGTGATCGTCCTGTTCGCGACCATCGTGACCTTCGTCGGCGTCGTCCTCCCCCTTTTTCAGGGCGCGGACCGGTCCAGTGGCATGACCGCGGACGGGCCGGAGCTCACCACGGCGGCCTGACACGATGCCCCCGTGCCGGTTCTCTGGTCGGCGCCGGTCGGCTCAGGGACAGTCTGGGCAAAGGGTACGGACAGCCCTCGCCCGGGACACGCGGATACGATCCGCCCATGAGCAGCGCCAACCCTCAGACGCTCACGTTGCGGCCGATCCGACCACGGGGCCTGCGTGATGATGTCCACGACGCATTGCTGGACATGCTCACATCGGGTTCCTTCGAGCCGAATTCACCGCTCACGATCGACGGTCTCGCCCGCTGTCTCGCAGTGTCACAGACACCGGTACGAGAAGCCCTGGCCAGGCTGGAGGACACGGGGCTGGTGCGGCGTATGGCCAATCGCGGCTACCGCGTCGCTCCGCCGATGTCTGCCGCTCAGATGTCCGAGCTGATCGAGGCCAGGCTCATCATGGAGACGAACGCACTCGACCGTGCCATGAGCAGGAACCTCACCCAGCTGATCTCAGATCTCGAAGCAGCTTTCGCCGACAACATCGAGGCCGCCAAGAGACTCGACGGGGAAGGAGCAATGGGTGACCGCGAGACAATCCGCGACTACTATCGTCACGACTGGGACTTCCACCAGACGATCCTGAACCACTGCGGCAACCGGTACATCAACCGAGCAGTGAACTCCTTGGGATTCAGCGTCCACCTGATGAAGCAGACGGGCGGAACCGGCTGGATCGACGCTCCCACCGCAATCCGTGAGCACCGGAAGATATGTGACGCCGTACGATCCGGCAACCGAGCGGCAGCCGTAAAAGCCATGACCCATCACTTGAAGATGGTCTCGCGTCGCATGATACCTCAGGACACCACCAATCCCCTCTGAGATCCCTTTCACCGTTATTCCCACCCGCTCTCGTTGTTCTGGGGTTGACCTCGACGGGAGATGACGTCATCGAATCCAGCCAGACAGTCATCAAGGGAACGCACGAACAAGTCGGTGTCGGAAGCGACTGCAAGGAAATTGGCGCCAGCCTCAAGATACGCCCGGGCAGCAGCCTGGCCCAAAGCAATCGAACCAGCGATGAGACCGGCCCCGCGAATTTTCCGCAAGCATTCGCACACAATGGATTTCAGCTTCTCACCGGGTGGATCGCCCAGTGAGGCGCCCAGATCAGCAGGCCCGATGAAGATGCCATCGACGCTCTCGACCTGCAGTATCTCGTCGAGATGTATGAGCCCTTCGCGGGTCTCCACTTGGAGGATGACGCAGAGCTGGTCCTCGGCTTCCGCCATGTAATCCTTGGTCCTACCCCACTGGCCGGCCCTGGCAATCGACGCCCCCACTCCCCTTGTCCCGCGAGGGGGATATCTGGTACTTGCGATGGCCATGGCAGCGTCTTCTGGCGTGTCGATCATCGGCAGCAGCAAACACTGGGCTCCGATGTCCAGAATCTGTTTGATGAGCACCCTGCTCGTCTCAGCTGGGCGAACGACCGGCGTCATCTCATACTGCTCGATGACACGAAGCTGGGCCAGCAGACTTTCAATTCCGTTGGGCCCGTGCTCGCCATCGAGAAGCCCCCAGTCAAAGCCTGAGCCAGCAGCGATCTCCGTCATGGCAGGTGAGCCACTGCTCAACCACAATCCCAACTGAGGCTCCTGACCCGCCAGCAGCTGCTTCTTCAGCCGATTCGGGTGGACTCCAGTCATCCTCATGAGCTTTTGCACCTCCATCGTCAATGCGTGAATGGTCTTTCAAGGGGGCACGCCCGGTTGAGTTCCACACCAAAACCTGGTTTTGTGAGCACTTCCTTGCTGATCCGCCCAGCCACGGGAACGGGCTCACCAACAAGGATCGGATCGAACTGTGGTCGTATCTCATCAGCACCTGGGCTCGTCATCAGGAACTCACTGAAGGGTGTGTTCACGAATGTGATGACCGCATGATGTGAGTACACGGACGAGCCATGCGGGACCACCAGCTGCCCTCGGGACTTGGCAATTGCCGCAATTTCCATGAGCGATGTGATGCCACCACACCATCCCACATCCGGCTGGAGGATGTCGACACCGGTCTCGCTCAGACTCCTGAACGCAGCGAGATTCCCGTGGTGCTCACCAGAGGTGACCATCATACCCGGTGGCATTTGTTGCTTCAGAGCAGCGTAGCTGTCGTACTGCGCCGCCGGGAAGGATTCCTCCAACCATTTCACGCCAAACGGAGCCACCGCATGAGCGAGCTTGACCGCAAAATTGACGTCTTGACTCATCCAGCAGTCGAACATGAGCCAGAAATCTGGCCCCACCAGATCCCGGAACTTCTCAACGTTTTCCACCTCGGCGCGAATTCCAGCATCTCCGTCATGCGGACCATGATGCGTAGGGATCTTGCCGCCAATGAATCCCATTTTTTGCGCAAGATCGGGGCGCGCACCCGTGGCATAGAACTGTATCTCGTCTCTCACCGCACCACCCAGGATGCTGTACACGGGCTGCCCCAGGACCTTGCCGAACAAATCCCATAGCGCCAAGTCGACACATGAGATCGTGTTGACGACGACTCCGCCACCACCGGAATAGAAATGAGTGGCATTGATCATTTGGTCATGAATCAATTTGATGTCATCGACGCGACGACCGATGACGAACCTGGAAAGATGTTTCTCGGCAATGAAACATCCGATCAGGCCCGCAGTGGAAATGGCGAACCCAGTCGTGCCGTCACTGGCCTCGATTTCGATCACCAACGTGCCGAGCACATTGATGCCGAAGGACTGGCGTGACTGCTCGTACTTCGGATACTTGCTCATCGGGGTGGCGATATGATCATCGATCCAGTGACCTGAACCCTGATCGTGGTAGTCACCGCCCCCTTGGCCCTTGGCCGAGGAACTAGCGCCGCCCATGAAGTAGGCGCGAATGTCCGTGATCGTTGGAAGTGTCATGATCCCCTCACAATCTTTCCTGTGCTCGGCCGGGTGTGGCGTGTACCGCCCACAGTGCACGCCACACCCGCATCGCCGATCAGTGCATCTGCTTACCACCGTCGACGTTCAATGAAACGCCATTGACGAACGAGGCATCGGCCGAGAGCAGGAACGAAACGACGGCAGCGATCTCCTCGGGCTGCCCGACCCGCCCCACGGGGATGTTGGAGGACATCTGCTCCTTGCGCTCATCAGTGAGCTTGCCACCCATGATGTCCGTGTCAATCGGACCAGGCAGCACGGCATTCGTCGTGATGCCATATGGGCCCAGTTCACGAGCGCCACCCTTCGTGATACCGAGGACACCGGCCTTGGCGGCAGCATACGCGAACTTCGAGAACGTTCCTCCGCCATCCAGGGCAGTGATGGAGGAAAAGTTGACAATGCGCCCGATGCCGTGTTCCTTCATCTGCTCAGCTGCGTACTTCATCATCAGCATGGTGCCGCGACAGTTGACCGCCAGGACCTTGTCGAAGAGCGCTGCATCCAATTCAAGCAAGGGCACCGGGCAGGCGATCCCAGCAATATTGGCCAGGCCGACGACTGGCGGCATCTCGGCCTTGATCCTGGTGAAGGCATCCTTCACCTGTTCCTCATCGGAGATGTCGAGCTGAATCGCCAGGAACTTTCTTTCCGGGTATTCACTCGTGAGTTCTTCTCCGAATTCCAGCACCTTGTCTGACAGGTCGACGACAACGACGTCCCAACCCTCTGCCGCAAGCCTGTGTGCAGCCTTTCGGGCGATCCCCCGTGGTGCACCGGCGCCGCTCACGACGGCAGTGTGCCGCTCCGGGAAGACTGCCTTCTCGTATTCTTTCATCTCTGCAACCTTTCCTTGCCAGATGTTTCCGTTGCCTTTTCTCAGGATTCGCCGCTCTGGAGCGAAAGAGCCGCACGCTCTTCGGCTGATTTCTTGAAGAAGTTGAGACCCACGACCAGCAGGACGCCGATGATTCCCGCCATGCCGAGCACCACGAGCCCTGCCGCCTCATTCGGGTTGTCAGCCGTACCGAAAGCACTTTGAGTCGCCCACGTGCGAAGCAGCGGAGCCGCCCAGCCACCCAGATTTCCGACGGCATTGACCAGCCCGGTGGCACCGGCAAGTGCCGCACCACTGAGGTACCTGGTCGGAAGCTGCCAGAAGATGGGCTGCGCACAGGTGAAACCGACTGCGGCGATGGACAGCAGGGCCAGGGCCGGAGCAGGCTGATGAAGGAACAGTGCCGACCCCATGATCCCCATTCCGGAGAAGGCCAGCATGAGCCCGGACAGCAGACCATGATTCTGCCGTCGGTCTGCCAGCTTCGGGATGATGAGGACTCCGATGAGAGCGACGATCCACGGAATTGCGGTGACGAGCGAGGCCTTGAAACCTGCGGATGTACCAGTCATCGACGTGACCTGCTTCGGCAGGAAGAAAGTGAGCCCGTAGACGGAGGCCTGGATGCAGAAATAGATGAGACAGAAGTAGAGGATGCGCGGATCGGCCAAGGCCCTTCCCCAGCTGATCGGCTTCGCCTTCTGCTTGGCCGCCTCTTCGAGTTCGATCTGCAGGGTCAGATCGTGCTGCTCCTTCTCGGTCAGCCATGAGGCCTTGCTGGGGCGGTCGACCAGGACCAGCGGACAGATGAGGCCGACCACCACGGCCAGACCGCCCTCGACGAGGAACATCCAGTGGATGCCGTCCATGCCGAGCACACCATGAAGTTCCAGCAGGCTCCCGGACAAGGGGTTTCCGAACATATTGGCGATGGGCAGGCCCATGTAGAACAGACCAGTCGCCCACGCCCTGCGAGCGGCTGGGTACCAGTAGGTCAGGTACAGCATCACGCCGGGGAAGAAACCAGCCTCGGCGACACCCAGCAGGAAGCGAAGAGCATAGAAGGTCTTGGGCCCCTGGACGAACATGAAGCTGGCCGCCACTATGCCCCATGTGATCATGATCCTTGTCATCCACCAGCGGGCACCGACCTTGTGCATGATCAGATTCGATGGCACCTCGAAGACCGCGTAGCCCACGAAGAACAATGTGGCGCCGAAGGTATAGGCAGCCGTGGAGATACCGTAGTTCGCCTCCCACTCCTGCTGTGCCCAGCCGAGATTTGTCCGGTCGATGAACGCAATCACGTACATGAGCAGCAGGAATGGCATGAGGTGCCTTGTCACCTTGCCGAGCGCATTGTTCACGGTCGCCTCGTCCGGCACCGCCCGAGAAGTCGTTTTCTCCGCCACGATGAACCTCCTTGTCACGCAGCTGAACTTGAATGAATGACCCAACCCGTCCGACGACGGTTGCCGTCACGAGAACAAGAACGCTCCTGCCGCGCCCCGTACTGCTCTTCCGATGGCGAACTGCACGTCGCAGCACCACCCGAGCCCGGCCGTTGCGCCGTTGGGCAGCCGTACCTGCACCGCGTCAAACACCGGTTCGCCGGCGAACGCGCAGCCTTTGCCGAGCAACCTGGACGAGGTCGCGTCCACGATGGGCAGTGCATCGATGGCAGGCATGCGATCCTCCGATCGGAACGTCCTTGTCGATCAGATATGTCTGCATCATAGATCATATAGGACTCGTTTCGCTAGGGGTTCCCTTAAACACTCCGTGTCATTTTCAGCCAGCCGACCCGATGAGACACCCCGATGGTGTTTGCCCATGTCAGAGCTCGGTCAGTGTCGGACCCACATCATGCAGAAAGCCTTCGCCGACGGCTACCAAGAGCCGTCGGCGAAGGCTTTCGTGCGACCGGGCTGTAGGGTCAGCCCTGCTCAGCCAGGTACTCTGCGATCCTCGTCATGTGCCGGGCGAAGGAGACCGCGCCGGGGTCGGGGTGACCGAGCGAGGCGTCGCCGTGCGTGGTGGCGCGCCCCTTGCGGGCCACGAGGTCCTTGGTCGCCTCTGCCCCCTCGGTGGCCGCCTTGGCCGCGGCTGCGAAGGCGCCCGGCAGATCATCGCCGGCTTCGCTCAGCGCGACAGCGAACGGCGTGGTGGCGTCGACCATCGTCTTGTCGCCGGGGACCGCACCGCCGCTGGCGGCCACTGATTCGGCGCCGGCCCTCACAGCGGCGAGCACCGTGGCCGCATCGGCCGCCGCCTCATCGGACAGGCCCGCACCGACGGCCTCGAGAGCACGGCCCCACAGCGCTCCCGAGGTACCGCCCGCCCCTTCGGCCCAGGCCAGCCCGGCCTGCCTCATGACCGTGGCGGCACCGACACCGGCCTCCGCGGCGGCGGCAGCGGCCTTCGCGGCAGCACGCGAGCCGAGCACCATGCCCTGCCCGTGGTCGCCGTCTCCGGCGATCGAGTCGAGTTTGCCGAGGAAGTCCGCGTCGGCCACGGCAGTCCTGGCGATGAGGTCCATGACCTCGGCGAGCCTGGCGCCCTGTGCCGCAGAGTCCGGCGAGCCGGACGTCAGCTCGGCGCCCGCCTGGGCGGCGACCTCGCGCCGGGGGCCGCTGTGCTCGACGGCACCACGGGTGAAGGCGGGTGTCAGCGCCGGGGCGAGCAGCAGCTTCTCGAGTTCGTCGTCGAGGAAGCAGACCGACAGGGAGACGCCGGCCATGTCGAGGCTGGTGACCTGCTCGTCGACGATCGGCGCGACGATCTCAAGGCCGGCGGCCTCGAGCAGCCGGGCCACCCGCCCGTACAGGACGAACATCTCCTCGTACTTGGTGCATCCCAGGCCGTTGACCAGGACGCTGACCCGCCGCGCATCGGCGGGCTTCTCGGCCAGCACCCCTTCGACGAGGGTCTTGGCGATGTCATCGACCCCGTTCAGCGGGTGCGACGACAGGCCGGGCTCGCCGTGGACGCCCAGCCCCAGCTCGTAGTGCCCCTCGGGCACCGTGAACAGAGGCGCATCCGCGCCGGGCAGGGTCGGGGCGTCGAAGGCGATCCCCAGGGTCTTGGTGGCCGCATTGGCACGACGGGTCGCCTCGACGACGGCGTCGAGATCGTAGCCGGCAGCAGCAGCCGCTCCGGCGACCTTCACGACGATGAAGTCGCCGGCGATGCCGCGGCGCTCCTGCAACTGCTCGACCGGGCGCGAGGCCACGTCATCGGTGATCGTCTCGATACGCGTGTCGATGCCATCGGCGTTGAGCACGTCGGCCCCCTTGCCGAACTGCAGGCAGTCGCCCGCGTAGTTGCCGAACAGCAGCAGCACGCCCCCGCCGTTGTCGGCGGCCCTCGAAACCGACACGACCTGCGAGTCCGACGGCGAGGAGAAGATGTTCCCGCAGACCGCGGCGTGGGCCATGCCCGGGCCGACCCAGCCGGCGAACGCCGGGTAGTGCCCCGAACCCCCTCCGACGACGACGGCGACCTCACCCTGCGGCGAGGCGTCGGCGCGGACCACGCCACCGTGGACCGCCTGGACGAGATCCGAGTGCGCGGCCACGAAGCCCGCGAGACTGTCAGCCGCGAAGTCCAGCGGCTCACCAACCAGGTACGTCATTGTCTCTCCCATCTCATGGTTGTGCTCATCGTTGAGGGCCACGTCGACCCGAAACCATCAGCTTGGTTCCTACAGGATATAGGAACAGTGGGCTCCTTGGCGAGACCCACCACCCCACTTTCCTCGTCCAGCCTGCCAGACGGTCAGTGCGTGACCTTGTCGAGCTTGAGCATCTTGGCGATGACGATGTCGAGGTCGTCATCGTTGAAGATACGCTCCCAGTCGTCCTTGATGATGGCCTCACGGCCGTAGTCCATGGCCAGCAGGCAGGCATCCGAGAACGGGTTCGACCCGCGCAGGGCATTGGTCAGGGCGATCCAGATGTGGCCGTGGATCATGGCGGTCACGGTCGCCTCGTCCATGTCCGTGTGACGCACCGTGGCGTCGATGGCGTCCTTGAGGAACTGGCCAATCATGCAGCCGATGGTCTCGTTGAGGGTGGGTTCGAGCACGGCCAGGTCGTGCACCGAGGCCCAGTAGACCTTGATGACCGGGCCGTACATGGTCGAGATGATCTTCTCGGCCAGCGGCTTGATCGACTCGTCGCCCTGCTGCAGCGCGGCGACCGAGTTCTGCGGGGCGGCGACGCCGCCGAAGGTGTCGGCGTACTCCTCCGGCGTGTGACGCTCGAGGAAGACCGACGGGTGCGTGGGGTGGGCCACGACGTAGTCGAGGTCATCGCGCATGGTCAGCAGGCCTGCGTAGGCGGCGGCCGGGTCGAGGGTCAGCACCATGGCGCCGGACTTCATCTTGGGGACGACGGCGGCGGTGACGGGTCCCAGCGCCACGTCCGGCACTGCCAGGATCGCGACGTCGACGTCCCCGATGACCTCGTCGGTCGGCACCACCTCGCGACCCGCCTCCTGCACGCGCTGTTTGCCGGCCTCGCCGTTCTCGCAGTAGAACACGGTCCAGTCGGTGCGCTGCAGGTTGTTGGACACGCGCATGCCCATCTTGCCGCCGGCGCCGACGACTGCGATCTTCAGGTTCTCACTCATGGTTCAGTTCTCCTTGATTGTCGATGTAGGTGCGGATGTAGTCGAGACTCTGGCGGGTCCACTGCCGCTCCAGCGCGACGGTGGACTGCGGGTCGCCCTGCCAGGTGAGCCAGTGCTCGACGACCATGTTGATGCCCCGCTCGAGGGGACGAACGGCCTTCATCTCGGCGTCGAAGTCGAGCAGCCCCTCCCCCATCGGCGCGCCAGCGTAGATGAACCCGACCCAGCCCGCCTGGCGGGTGAAGGCGAAGTCCTTCACGTGCAGGTTCAGGGTGTACGGCGCGCAGCGGTCGATCACGTCTCCGGGCAGCTCCAGCCCGGCCACGCAGTTCGCCGGGTCCAGACAGATGCCGACGTGCGGGTCGTCGACGTCGGTGACGAACTGCACCAGGCGTGCGCTGGGCAGCTGTTCGTAGGTCTCGAAGGCGATCGAGACGCCGTCCTCGTGGAGCCGCCCCAGCAGCCCCCTGACCGAGGCGAGGGACTCGTCGAGGGTGGGTTCGCCGGCACCGACGCGCACCATGGAGCGCAGCATGCGCACGCCCATCGTCTCGGCGATGTCGAGGTACGCGTTGAGCTGCTCGCCACGAGTGCCGCGGGTGCCCAGTTCGAGCGCCAGCCCCAGTTCCGAGGCCTGCGCCGCGACGTCGGTCAGCTGGGCGGCGTCCATCGTCTCGATGAGCGGGTAGTCGCAGATCTGGAAGACATCGCAGCCGAGCCCGGCGGCCCTGTCGAGCATGCCCGCCAGGTCGATGGGCCGCCCCACCGCCTCCGACCACTCCCAGAACAGGGCGTAGGTGCCGATTCCCAGGCCCATGGTTCTCACTTCCTCTCTCATTTCCGGTGGCTCCGGCGATCAGGCCGCGTCGGCGACCCTCACCTGACCGCGGCGAGCGAGCAGGACCATGAGCGCCGCCGACAGGATCATGAACCCGCCGACGACGAACATCGGGACGACGTAGCCGCCGGTCCAGTCGTGGATCGCGCCGGTGATGTACCCGGCCGAGAAGCCGGCGATGTTGCCGATCGTGTTGATGAGGGCGACTCCGGCGGCAGCGGGGGCTCCGGTGAGGAACTGCGTGGGCAGCGTCCAGAAGTTCGGCAGCACCGCGAAGATCGACATGGCCGTGATCGAGATGACCCCGATGGCGATGACCGGGGAGCCGACGAACAGGGCGACCGGGATCGAGACGCCGCCGATGGCGGCCGGCACCCCGATGTGCCAGCTGCGCAGGCCTCGCCGGGTGACGTCCCTCGACCAGACGTTCATGGCGATGGCGGCGAAGGCGTAGGGAACGGCGGTGACCAGGCCCTGCTGCAGGATCGACAACTCGATGCCGAACTGCGCGCCGAAGCCCTTGATGATCGTGGGCAGGAAGAAGCTCAGCGCGTACAGGCCGTAGATGAAGCCGAAGTAGATGAGCGAGAGCACCCACACGCGTCCGCTGGTGAGCGCGGCCATGACGTTCCTCTCGCTCTTCTCGCCGCTGTTGGCCGCGGCCTCGGCATCAAGCTGGACGCGAAGGCTCGCGACCTCCTCGGCGGTGAGCCATGGGCAGTCCTCGGGCTTGTCCTTGAGGTAGAAGAAGGCGATGACGCCGACGATGACGGCCGGGGCGCCGACGCACAGGTACATGAAGCGCCAGCCCTCGAGCCCCAGGGCGCCGTGCTGCTGGATGAGCCAGCTGGCGAGCGGTGCCCCGACCACGCTGGTGAGCGGCTGGGCGAGGTAGAAGAGCATGAGGGTGCGGCTGCGGTGCTGCGAGGGCACCAGCATGCTCAGGAACAGGATGGCGCCGGGGAAGAAGCCGGCCTCGGCGACGCCGAGCAGGACGCGCAGGGCGTACAGCTGGCCGCTGGACTGGACCCAGGTGAACAGGACCGCGACGATCCCCCACGTCACCATGATGCGCGACAGCCAGACCCTGGCGCCGAATCTGTGCAGCGCCAGGTTCGAGGGGACCTCGAGGATGATGTAGCCGATGAAGAACACCCCCGATGCCAGACCGAACTGGGCGGCCGTCATGCCCAGGTCCTGCTGCATCCCATTGGGTCCCGCGTAACCGATCGCTGTGCGGTCAAGGAAGTTGATGAAGAACATCAGTGCGACGAACGGCACCAGTCGCACGGAGATCTTGTGAACCGCGGACTTCTCAGCCACCGGGTTCACTGTTGTTGCACTCGACACGTGACCTCCTCGTCATCGTTCGGACGGCTCGCGCAACGCTGCGCGGCGCCGGTGTGAGACGAGATTAGAAGAACACCGGCAAACCTGTCAACCGGTTAACATGTGGGTTTTTCTGGGTCGCGAGCCGCCGGGTCACTCCTAGTACATTGACGGCATGCCCGCTTACGCATCCGGTCCGGCCGACGAGTTCCTCCAGGAGATGTCCGCGCTCCCCCGCGGGACCACGGCCGCCGAGGTCGCGCAGCACCTGCTGGCGCACTTCGGCAGCGGCCCGCTGTCGACCGGAGACCGGGTACCGCCCGAGCGCGCACTGGCCGAGAAACTCGGTGTGGGCCGCTCCGCCGTCCGCGAGGCGCTCGCCGCCCTCGAGCTGCTGGGCCTGGTCGAGGTCCGGCCCGGGGCCGGCACCTATGTGCGTGGCACGACCTCGGACCTGCTGCCCAAGACACTGACCTGGGGCATGCTGCTCGGCGAGCACGACACGCAGCAGCTGCTCGAGGTGCGGTCCGCACTCGAGGTCGAGTCGGCGCGGCTGGCCGCCGAACGGGCCGACGAGCAGGCCATCGGCCAGCTGCAGGACAACATTGCGTCGATGCGCGAGGCGCTGCCGGACGTGGAGCTGGCGATCCCCCTCGACTACCGCTTCCACGTCATCCTGGCCGACAGCTGCCGCAACACCCTGGCGGCCGACATGCTGCGCACCTGCCGCACGCTGCTGAGCATCTGGATGGACCGGGCGCTGAGCAGCGTGGACGACGCCGTCGACTCCCTGGGCGAGCACGAGAAGATCCTGCGAGCAGTCGAGAGGCACGACGCCGAGGCCGCCGAGCAGGCCATGCGCGCCCACATGAGGACCGCGACGAGGCGCCTCACCACCCAGATGTGACGCCCTGGCGAGAACCCGGCAACGATACCCCGCAGGGGCACCGCCCCGATGCGACGAGACCGCTCGGGCCCGCAGGAGATGTCATCGGCGGGAGCCGCCAGCCCTCGGGCCGGTGACTCCCGCCGATGCCCCTCGTGCGATGAGACGACCGTCGGTTCAGGACGCTGCGCGTTCGCGTGCCTCCCTGGCGACCGAGACGAACGCGGCCGGGTCGTGTGCGAAGCGGCCCAGGAAGAGGCCGTCGATCGCCGGGTCGAGGGTGCCGAGCAGACCGGGGCCGGCCGAGCCGCCGTACAGCAGGCTCAGGCCAGGCACGTCGCCGAGGCCCTCGCGGATCAGGCGGCACACACCCGAGACGTACTCGGACGGGGCCGGCGCCGGGGCGCCGATCGCCCAGTGCGGCTCGTAGCCCAGCCAGAGCTCGGCCGGCTGCGCATCGGCCAGCGCCGAGCGCACCTGGGCGATGCACCCGGCCGCCGCCTGTTCCTCGGTGGAACGCTCGGCCTCACCAATGCACAGCAGCGGGATGATGCCGTTGCGGGCGGCCGCGGCCGTCTTCGCGGCGACCATGGCGTCGTCCTCGCGGTAGATCGTGCGGCGCTCGGCGTGGCCCACCTCGACGACCCGGACGCCGAGGGCCGCCAGGTCGGCGCCGGAGACCTCCCCGGTGCGTGCCCCGCGGTCGTCCTGGCAGAGGTCCTGGGCGCCGAGCACGATGCCCGAGCCCGCCAGGATCGCCCCGGCCTCGGCGGTGGTGAGGAAGTCGGGCAGGACTGCCATCCGCACGTCCTCCGACAGCCCCTGTTCGGCGGCGACCAGTTCGACGAGCGAACGGGCGTAGTCGAGCGTGCGGGCCCGTTCGAAATACATCTTGAGGCTCACCGCGACGATCGGTTCACTCATGTCAGACCCCCGGCTCCCGGCACCGCTCAGTGCTCGTCCTCGTACTCGCAGATGCGGGCGACCTTGACGCCGCTGCGCGAGTTGGGGTCGAACTCGTTGGCCAGGTAGTTCTCCAGCAGGACCTTGGCGGTCTCGATGCCGAGCACCTGCGAGCCCATGGCGATGAGATTGGCGTTGTTCGACAGGGTGGCCCGCTGGGCCTGGTAGACGTCGGCGACGCAGGCGCAGTAGGCGCCCTTGACCTTGTTGGCGGCGATCGAGACGCCGATGCCGGTGCCGCAGACGACGACACCGCGGTCGGCCTTGCCGGCCACG
This sequence comes from Propionibacterium australiense, assembly GCF_003666605.1. Taxonomy (GTDB): domain Bacteria; phylum Actinomycetota; class Actinomycetes; order Propionibacteriales; family Propionibacteriaceae; genus Propionibacterium; species Propionibacterium australiense. Next base: position 42,005 of record NZ_RCIV01000008.1, read on the forward strand.
ACGTCCTCGGCGACCTGGGTCGCCACATTGGCGTAGATCGGGTCGTCGGAGCCGTAGTCCTCGACTTCGTGACCGAGTTCGACGGCCTTGGCCATCAGATCCTTCTTGAACTCGGTGGCGTTGGGATCGCAGCCGAAGATGAGCTTCATGATGTGGTGTGTCCTCTCCTCGTCACGGACGATGCGCGGGTGAACTGAGTGCCTCTGGGACCGCCCCGCGGTTGACGGTGGGCACCGGCCTCCGTGCCGGTCTCGCCGTCAACCCTATAGGACGATGAGCGAGCAGGGCGGGGCGGACCGGCCCGCCTCAGGGCTGCTCCGCTCTGGCCTTCGCGTCGATCTGCATCTGCGAGTAGACGGCGGCCACGCGGGTGGACTCGATCATCGACTCGCCCTGGGCGATGCCCTTGCCGGCGATGTCGAAGGCGGTGCCGTGGTCGACCGAGCTGCGCATGAACGGCAGGCCGAGGGTCAGCGTGACGGCGTTCTGGAAGTCCAGCGTCTTGCAGGCGATGTGGCCCTGGTCGTGGTACATCGACAAGATGGCGTCGTAGTGGCCGTCCAGGTTGAACGCGAAGATCGCGTCGGCCGAGTCCGGGCCGTGGGCGTTGATGCCGAGGGCCTGGGCGTCCTTGACGGCCGGGGCGATGTGCTCGATCTCCTCGGTGCCGAACAGGCCGCCCTCGCCGACGTGCGGGTTGAGGGCCGCGACACCGATCGACGGGTGCTCGAAACCGAACTTCTTCAGCTCGGTGTCGATGTTCTTGAGGAACTCGAGGATGCGGTCGTGGTTGGCCAGGTCACAGGCTTCGCGCAGCGAGACGTGGCGGCTGACGAAGAAGACGCGCAGCTTGTGCACGTTGAACATCGTCAGGGCGTACGGGGAGTTCGTGAGGGCCTGGTAGATCTCGGTGTGGCCGATGTAGGGCACCTCGGCCTGCTTGAGCGCGGCCTTGTTGATCGGGGCGGTGGAGACGCCGTCGATCCGGCCGGCCATGCCGAGCTCGATGGACTTCTCGATGTAGGAGTAGGCCCGCCTGGCGGCAGCGACCTGGATCTGACCGAACTCGATCCGGGCGTCCGGCTCGACGCCGGTCTCGAGCAGGTCGATGGTGCCGTACTCGTTGCGGGCCTGCTCGGGCTCGGTGATGAGGTTGAGGTTCAGGTCCTGGACCCCCTGGATCTCGGCGGCCTGCCGCAGGGAGTCCGCGCTGCCGATGATGAGGGGATCGCAGATGTCGTAGATCCGCTTGTCCTGGACGGTCTTGAGGGTGATCTCCGGGCCGATGCCGGCGGGATCGCCCATGGTGATCGCCATGACGGGTTTACGCGTGTGCGCCATGAGTGCGCATCCTTTCGTCGAGGATTCGGTTGACGGATTGGATGGCGGTGACCTCGGTGCCGGTCAGACCGCCCTTGCAGACGACGGGCAGCCCCTCGTAGGGGCCGCCGGTGATGATTCCCTGGTCGATCTGCGGGATGACGTAGTCGACCAGGGTGATGCCCTTGGCCTCGAAGGCCTCGCAGCCGGCGACCATGACGTCGCCACCGGTGAGGTAGAGGCCGGCGCAGTCCTCCTTGCCGATCACGTCCAGGACGCGCCGGGCCAGGCCGCCGAAGCGGACGGTGAGCTGCTTGGCGGGTTCGGGGCCGGTGAGGCCGGACAGCTCCTCCATGACGGCCTTCGGGGTGGTGGTGCCCTCGTAGACGCTGTCGAGCGCGCAGACCATCACGCGCGGCGCCGTGGCGGACTCGTCGAGCAGCCGCCTGGCCTCGGCCTCGGCCTTGCGGCACTCGGCCTCGTAGACGCCGGTGTCCTTGTCGAGCATCGCCAGGACGTCGATCGAGAGCGTGACGACCCCGGGCTCCTCGGTGAGCCTGGTGATCTGGTCGTGCGTCACCTTGGTGGCGCTGCCGGCCACGACGAGCACCGTGCCGCTCTCGCCCGGCACCGGGTCGACGCGGGTGACGCGCTGCGGCACCTCGGTGGGCTGGATGGCCCCCGAGTGCACCGCGACGCGGTCGGTGAACGGGCCCGGGTCGACGCAGACGATCTTCCAGCCGAGCTCGACGACCGCCTGGGCGATCTGGTCGACGTCGTCGATGCTCAGCGCGTCCATGAGGAAGATCCTGGTGCCCTCGCGGCGCAGCTCGACGAGCTCGTGCTTGATGGCCTGCTTGCCGGCCATGACCGGCTTGATGTTCACGTGGCCGAGTTTCGCCTTGAACTGCCCCCGGAAGAGGGTGGGCAGATGGGCCTCCAGCACCGGCGTGCGCACGTCCTGGGCGACGCCTGTGCGGGTCAGGAGCACCGAGTCGATGAGCGAATAGCCCTCGAGCACGACGCGACGCGACTGGGGCATGGCCGGCACGATGACCGCCATGTAGTCGGGTCCGAGCGCGGAGAGCATGCCCTCGACCTCGGGGCCCACGCCGCCGCGGACCGTGGTGTCGATGCGCTTGGCGAACATCGTGGCGCCCCTGCCCCTGAGGGTCCGGGTCGCCGCGCGCACCCGCTCGTAGGCCACCTCGGCCGCCGCAGCGCGCGAATCGGTGCTGACGATCGCCGCGGCGTTGTCGGGCAGGGGCGTCGTCTCGACGTACGACGGGTCGAAGAACACGGTGGCGGGCACGCCCTCGCGGGCGATGAGCGCGCCGACCGTCGTCCCGCCGGTCAGATCGTCTGCGACGATTCCAACATTGGCCATCTCGCGGCACCTCCTTGTGCAGGGTCCATCGTTGCAGAGGTCAGGCCCGCGCCGCAGCGGCGGTCTCGGCCTTGGGCTGGGGGCGGGCCTCGGTGAGGGTCAGGATCAGCGCGAGGCCGATGAGCAGGACCACGACGAAGTAGCTGAAGGCCACCGTGTAGTTGCCGGAGAAGGCGTCGAGCAGGGCACCGACGATGATCGGGGCGAAGAAACCGCCCAGGTTGCCACCGGAGTTGATGACCGAGATGGCGAAGGGGTAGGTCTTGTCGGTCGTCTGGTTCATCGCATAGGCGGTGAACATGGGCCAGCCGATGTTGAGGAAGAAACCGGTCAGGACCAGCGAGCCGACGACGAGGACGGTGTTCTGCGGGACGACGAGCACGATGACCATCATGACGGCGGTCATGAGGGCGGTGATGAGCATGGTGGGCTTGCGGCGGCCACGGAAGACCCGGTCGGAGACGATGCCGCCGATGAGGGCGCCGACCAGTCCGCCGATCGACGGCGCGGAGGCGACGAAACCCATCTTGATGAAGTTGTAGCCGCGGGCTGCGACCAGGTACGAGGGGATCCAGGTGAGCATGCCGTAGAGCACGTTGTTCATGAAGAAGTAGGCGATCGTATTGCCCCAGATGTTCCACGACCGCAGGACCTTGCCGTTGGTGTCGAGGGGCTTGACGTCGCGCAGCCGGATGAGACGGTCGATCCAGCCCATGTCGCCGAAGTCGGTCTTCTTCCTCCCGGCGACGCTGGTGTCGTTGATGTGGGCGAGCTCGGCGGCGTTGACGTGCTTGGACTCGCTCGGACGGGTGCGCTGGACGAAGAAGAAGACGACGGCCATGACGATGCCGGGGACGGCGAACCAGTGGAACACCGAACGCCAGCCGTGGGCGTTGGCGAGGGCGACGGCGATGATCGGCACGATGATCGGCGCGAACTGGGTCGAGGCGATGTAGACGCCGGTGGCGGTGCCCTTCTCCTTGGGCGGGAACCAGGCGTTCACGGTCGAGGTCATGCCGACGGGGGTCGGGCCCTCCATGAGGCCGAGCAGCAGGCGCAGCACGAGCAGTGCCACGGCGGTGGTCGCGAAGCCCATGCAGAAGGTGATGATCGAGAAGAGCAGGACGGCCAGCGAGACGATGTGCCGGGTGCCCTTCTTCGTCATGAGCAGGCCGGCCGGGATCTGCGAGATCGCGTAGCCGAGGAAGAAGAAGCTCGAGATGGCACCGGAGGCGAAGTTGGAGATCTCGAACTCGCCCTTGATCATCGGCAGGATGGCCCCGATGTTGGAGCGGTCCGCCATGCAGATCACGTAGGTGATGAAGATGACCGCAAGGACGACCCAGCGGTAGTGAGTGGGACGCCCGGTCGCGATGGATGTCGGCGATGACATGCACGTACCTCGTTGTGTGAGTGACGAACGGTGTGAAGCAGTTCGGGGAGGACCCTCAATGCAGCTGCAGCTTACACAATTTCCCACTATTAACGCCATACCAGGTCCATATCGGGGATGACATGAGAAAATGTACCATTGTTGACAGTGGGGCGTTACTCTTGGGTTGTCTCGGGACGAGACCTCGCACCAGTTGCCCTCCGAACCCAGGAAGCCGTCGCCATGACAAGCGAAGAACCGAACAAGCCGTTCAGGGCCATGCGCCCGGTCGAGCGGGCCAGACTGGCCGATGCGGCAGAGCTGTACTGGGTGCAGGGCAAGAAGGTCGAGGACGTCGCCGCCGAACTCGGCGTCTCACGCTCCACGGTCTCGCGCATGCTGGCCAGGGCCCGCCAGACGGGTGTCATCCAGTTCACCGTGCACCGGGAGGAGAACCCCACCGACCAGCTGCGCCGCCAGGTCGAGCAGCGCTACGGGGTGCGGGCCACCGTCGCCCCCGTCGACCAGCCGGAGAAGGCCGGGGCGCGCATGCTGGCCGTCGCCGGCCAGGCGGCGGCGTGGCTGGATGCCTTCGTCCGGCCGGGGGTGGTCCTGGCCGTCGCCTGGGGCAGCACAGTCGAGAACATCTCATTGCAGCTGCGTCCGCACCCCGTCCCCGGCATGCAGGTCGTCCAGTTGCACGGCTCGGGCAATGTGGCCACTCTCGGCACGAACTACGCCAGCCTCATCCTCGACCGCATCGGCAGCGCCTTCGACGCCCGGGTGCACTACTTCCCCGTGCCGGCGTTCTTCGACTCGGCGAGCACCCGGGCCGCGATGTGGCAGGAGAAGTCGATCCAGCAGGTGTTGTCGCTGCGGGCCGGCGCCGACCTGCTGCTGACGAGCGTCGGCACGCCCGACGGCGACCTGCCCGGCCACCTGTACGACTCCGGCTACCTGACCAGCGCCGACATGGCTCAGATGGAGCGCGAGCACGTCGTGGGCAATCTGGGCGGCATCTTCTTCCGCACCGACGCCAGCACCGACCAGATCAGCGTCAACGACCGTTCGACGGGGCTGCCCTTCGACGAGCTGCGCCGTATCAGGCAGCGCCTGCTCGTCGCGGCCGACCCGGCCAAGGCCCCGGCCATCAGCACGGTCCTGGACGCCGGGCTCATGACCGATGTTGTCCTGGACGCCGCGACGGCCCGGGCCATCGTCAACCGCTGAGCACCGGGGCGGTCCCCAGCGTCCCCAGGCAGGCCGGCACCACGGCACGACCTGCCCCAGGCGCGGCCCCCTGCCGGCTCAGACGCGCGCCGAGAGGAACTGCAGGACGGACTCGAAGAACCGGCGGCCGTCGAGTGAGGTGCTGACGAGTTCGTCGACGTTGTGCTCGGGATGGGGCATGAGGCCCACGACGTTGCCGTTCTCGTTCGTCACGCCGGCGATGTCGTCGCGGGACCCGTTCGGGTTGCCGAGATAGCGGAAGACGATCTGGTTGTTGTCCTGGAGCGATTTGAGGGTGTCGTCGTCGCACATGTAGTTGCCCTCGCCGCTCTTCAGCACGATGCTGATCTCCTCACCCGGGGTGAAGGCGCAGGTCCACGTGGTGTCATTGGTCTCCACGCGCAGACGCTGCTCACGGCAGATGAACTTGCGGTGTTCGTTGCGGATCATCGCCCCGGGGAGCAGGTGCGACTCGCACAGCACCTGGAAACCGTTGCAGATGCCGAGAACGGGCATGCCCTGCCTGGCCTGGGCGATGACCTGGTCCATGACCGGCGCGAAGCGGGCGATGGCACCGCACCGCAGGTAGTCGCCGTAGCTGAAGCCGCCGGGCAGGACGACGGCGTCGACGCCCTGGAGATCGTCGGAGGCGTGCCACAGGCCGACCGGCTCGGCGCCGCAGATCCTGATCGCACGCAACGCGTCCTGATCATCAAGGGTGCCGGGGAAGGTGACGACCCCGATCCGCACCATGTCAGTCCTCCTCGACACGGACGGTGAAGGCCTCGATCACCGTGTTGGCCAGCAGTTTCTCGGCGGCGTCACGGATCTGGTCCAGACGCTCATCGGTGAGGTCGCCGGCGACCTCGATCTCGAAACGTTTGCCCTGCCGGACCGACAGGCCCTCGAAGCCGAGACGCTGGAGCGACCCGGTGATGGCCTTGCCCTGGGGATCCAGGATCTCCGGCTTGGGCATGACGTCGACAACAACTCGTGACATGTCAAGAACCCTATCGTGCGAGGAATGCCGTCAGATGACCAGGTGCTCGCCGGTCAGGCGCTCGTAGGCCTCGACGTACCGTGCACGGGTCGCCTCGACGATCTCGTCGGGCAGCGCAGGGGGCCTGGCGCCGGAGGCACGGTCCCAGCCCGACTCGTTGAGCAGCCAGTTCCGCAGGTACTGCTTGTCGAAGCTGACCAGCGTGCCGTCCTCGTCGTAGGCCCTGGCGTCCCAGAAGCGGGACGAGTCGGGCGTCAGCACCTCATCGGCCAGCACGATGCGTCCGTCCGAGAGCTTGCCGAACTCGAACTTGGTGTCGGCCAGGATGATGCCCTGCCTGCGGGCCACCGGTGCGGCGGCACGGTAGAGGGACAGCGTCAGACTGCGGATCTGCTCACCGTCCGCGGGCACCTCGAGGCGGTCGACCATCTCGTCGAAGGTGACGTTCTCGTCGTGCTCACCGACAGGGGCCTTCATGGCCGGCGTGAAGATCGGTTCGGGCAGGGGGGAGCCGTCGTGCAGCCCCTCGGGCAGGCGCACCCCGCAGACCGTGCCGGTTTCCTGGTACTCCTGCCAGCCGGAACCGGTGAGATAGCCGCGCGCGACGCACTCGACGGGGATCATGTCGAGCTCGTGCACGATGACCGCACGGCCCCTGACGGCCTCGGGCACGTCGGTGCTCGTCACGTGATGCGCGACGATGCCCGACAGGTGGTTGAACCACCACAGCGAGAGCTGGGTGAGGATGACGCCCTTGTCGGGGATCGTGGAATCGAGGACGTAGTCGAATGCCGAGATGTTGTCGGTGGCGACCATGAGGATCCGCCCGGGCTGGTCGGGCAGCGAGTAGAGCTCACGAACCTTTCCGGCGTGGATGAGAGGGAGACCAAGATCTGCGTAATGGGCGTCAGTCACGGCCCCATCCTATGCCGATGGCTTCCCCTCCCCACGCCGGAAAGGCCCGGAGCTTCTACGCGGCAACCAGATCGCCGAAGGGCGGCGCTGCAGTGTGCACTGATCGTGAGCGCTCGACACCCAGTTCAGTGAAGGATCCGATCCCCTCGAGCTGGTTGACGAGCACTCCCGAGGCGGCCATGAACTGGACGGCCTCCACGGTGTAGCGGCCGAGCAGGCGGCGGGGCTCGTGGGCGATGCGCCATGCCCAGCCCAGGCGCAGGCGATGCACCCAGTCGGGGAAGTACTGCTCAGCCCGGTTGAGCTGATCGATCCAGCCTCCGGCGGTGGCGACCGAGGCGTTGGGCAGCCACTCGTGGACCTGTAGCGCGACCCGCTCCTGCAGCCCGGCGCCGAGGCCGACGACGACGAGTCGGGGGTCGAAGTCGATGAGGCGCGACGGATCGTCCTTGAGGGCCTTGAGCTCGTCGTAGCCGTCGAAGGCGATCACGGGACGATCACCGAAGCGGTGCGCCGCGGCACTCGCCGCGACGCCGGGGGCAGCGCCGATGAGGGCGACCCGGTCGTCCGGGGCGAGCATCTCCTTCAGGACGATCGGCAGCACCAGATCGGCGGAGCTGCGCCCGACGCTGTGACCGTGACGGCCCAGCACCATCTGCAGAAGTGAGCCGTCGAAACCGATGAGTCCCATTCGACTCAGGGCGTGCAGATCGGCGTGCAGGAGCGACCAGTGGTTCAGCCAGGTGACGACGGCCCCCGGCCGGGCCGCCTCACGCGCGAAGCGCGTGAGGAAGGCCCGGTCCAGACCAGTTCCATGCCGGTTCGTCATCTGTCAGCGCTCCAGGGTGGCTGTCGCGTCGAAGGTGAGCGAGGGGGTCTGCATGTAGTTGGTGTGGGTCTCGACACCGATGCGGTTGACGCCCTGACGCAGCACCGAGGAGTCGACCTCGATGGTGAGCATGTTCTCGTCCTTGCTCGCCTCGACGGTGGTAACCGCCTGGGTGGCACTGTCGGTGAACTCGATCACATTGTCGGGCTTGCCATCGCCATTTGTGTCCTCGGACTTCATGCGCATCCGGCCGACCTCGACGCCATTGACGTGAACCACCACGCCGTCATCGGCCCTGACCTTGAGGATCAGCTTGGTGCTGTCGGTGACGGCGCCCAGGTCGATGTCGCGGCTGAAGTAGGCGGTCCTGGCCAGGCCCCGTTCGAGCGGGGTCTTGATCTCGCTGTTCCTGTTGTCCCAGCCGATCGGGCCGGCGCCGGTCTTCCACTCGCTGAGGTCGGCGGCGTCGTTCCAGCCGTCCTCGGCCTTGGTGGTCTCGTAGCGATAGGACCACTGCGAACCGGCCTCGATCACCTCACCGGTGGCGTCCTTGGCGTCGACCGGCGCAAGAGGCTCAGTGGTCTCAGGCCGCTCCGCACCCTCATCGGCGATGTCGCCCTCGGGGTTGGTCTCGGGCGCGGTGCCCTCGTCCTCGGCGGTCTCGCCCTCGAACGGCTCGTCCTCGATGGCGCCGTCGTCCTCAGAGCCGAAGGCGTCATCCACCGGCTCCGAGACGGCCTGGGCCGGCATGTCGGCCTGGTCGACGCGGGTCACCATGGCCTGCATCGTCATGGAGGCGCTGGAGCGGTAGTTCAGGTGCGTCTCGATGGCAATGGTGTTCTCCCCATCGACGAGCTGATCGGCTGGGACCGTGACAACCGTGCGGTCGGCTCGGGCGTCCGTTGTCTTGATGACCTTGTTGGCCCGGGTGTCGGCCTTGACAGCACCCTCACTCATACGGGTGCGGCTGACCTCCTTCCCATTGATGTAGACCACAGCACCGTCGTCGGCCACGTAGGAGACGGACACGCCCCCCATGGACTCACGGTTGCTGACAGTGAACTTGTTGCGGAAGTAGGTGGTGATCGGCCGCTGCATGGCCGCCTGCGCCGGAGTGACCGTCGTGTTCAGTGCGGAATCGCCGTAGCCGATGGGGGCGGCGCCCGTGGACCACGAGGCGGCGTCGTAGTCGGCGGCGTTCCAGTTCTCGGCGGGAACGGTGTCGCTGGACTGGTACGACCACGTCGCGTTGTCCTCAAGCAGGACTGGGTTGGCCTCGTCCATCTTGCCGGCCTCGGGAGCGACAGCGACACGCGAGGAGGCGCTCACATTGCCGTTGTCGTCGACGGTGCGCACGAAGTAACGCTGGTTACCGGCCCGCGGCACGGTGACCGTGGTGCTCGTCGTCGTGGCGATCGTACGGTCATCGAGCAGCACCTGGTACTTCGTGGCGCCGGCGACACCGTTCCAGGCAAGAGTCACGCTGTCCGTGGCGGAATTGGTGACGCGTAGCTGGCCGGGAGCCTCCGTGGGTTCGTTGTCCCGCGGGCCGTAGAGGACGAAGCCGCCGTTCCACTGCGTGTTCTTGGGCGAGGTGTACGACCTGTTGAAGTCGCCACCGGCCCACAGGATGCCGCTGTCGGAGACCTTGAGGCCCCAGGCTCCGGTGGAGCGGGTGGAGCTCAGATTGTAGGGGGTCCAGTTCAGCTGCTTGCCGGTGGCGCTGTCCCAGGCGCCGAACCAGCGGATCGGGTCGGCCTGGGTCCAGGGCTCACCGGGCAGATTGTCCCAGCTGTAGGCGTTCTCGTAGGTGAAGTCGGAGCAGTGGCAGGAGGCGTAGGTGACGCCATTGCGCGACTCGATGGCCTGGATGTCACCGCCATTGGTCAGCGTGATGGAGCCGGACTGGCGCTTCATCGTGGCGGTGTCGTAGCCGTTGAGGTTGTGCTCCGAACCACCGAAGTAGACCCTGCCGTCGGCGACATTGACCGCCTGCTGGTAGGACTTCTTCGGGTACTGACGCTTGTAGAAGTCGGTCGTGACCGAGCTCTCGAACTTGAAGGAGTTGTCTAGCTGGGCATCGGAGGTGGTGAGGATCGAGGCGGCCCACTCGACCTTGGTCTGCTTCGACTTGGAGAAGTAGCCGCCTGCGAAGTACTTGCCGGTGGTCTTGTCGACGTCCGAGCCCCAGACCGAGCCGTTGAACTCGGGGTTCCAGGAGCGATCGGGCCTGCCCGTCATGTCCACACGCGCCGCGGAACGGCCGTAGGAGTTCTGGACTCCCTTCCCGGACAGGTGGGTGAACGTACCACCCAGGTAGACGTGGGTGCCGTCGGTGGCGAGGGTCTTCACGCTCGTCGCGCCGTTCGAGATGCGGTTGACGATCTGCAGGTCCCAGGACTCGTCCACCGCACCGGTGGCGGGGTCGATGACAACGGTGCCCGCATGCGAGGCGCCATTGACCTTCGTGAAGTCGCCTGCGGCAAGGAGCTTGCCATTGGGCAGGGCCAGCAGGTCATGGACCTGGTTGTCGAAGGTGAACGTCAGATTGCTCTTCCACTCACCAGTGGTCGCATTGAAGGCGGCCAGCGCAGAGGTGGCCTGCTCCTGTCCATTGGCACCCTTCTTTACGCCCTTGAAGTTGCCGCCGACGAACATGGTGTCGCCGATCTGGGCGAAGGACTGCACCTGGATGCTGCCCTCGGCGACCGAGCCGGTGAGATTGCCGCTCACGCCCCAGCTCGTCTTCTGTGCGTATTCGGAGGGTGCCTTGTCGGTGCGCGAGGGCTTGGCCGGGCTACCGGTATCGGCAATGGTGGTAAAGCCCTTGTCGTTCGAGGTGGTCTCCGGACGGACATAGACCTCGGCGAAGGGCTGGTAGCTGCCACCACTCTTCACCTGGGTAATGAAGGTGCCAGAGCTCTTCCTGGTCTCGTTCGCATAGCCCCAGCCGGCCCGGTAGCCAACGCGAGAGTTGGCATCGAGTGCGAGAGAGTGGTTGTAGTCACAACTATTCCATCCACGCCACCACGAATTGCCGTTATTCCTGCAGGAGCTTGGCAGTAGCTGGTTCATCGTGTTCTCGGCGTCCCAGCTGCCGTTGTCGAAGCGCGCATTGTAGTGCGTATAGGTCTTGAAGGGCCAGACCCAGCCCTTGGTCTGCTTGGGCTTGATGTCAACGGTCTGCCAGCTGGTGCCCTGCGCGTTCGCGGCGCGCACGACGCGATAGCCAGTCTCCGAGACCGGCTTGTTGTTCAGCAGGCCATTGACGGTGTCGACGGGCAACTGGGCGACGTTCAGGTTCTTCCCTGAGCGGTCACGGTTGAGCAGCAGGGACTGGTCACCCCAGCCCTGAGTATGGGTCTCCCAACCATCGCGGCCGCGACCGATCATGACCCAACCGCCACCATCGGTGGTCTGGTCGCAGTAGAACTGCTTCGGCTCGTTCATGGCGGGAGTCTGGAGCCAGTAGGTTCCGTCCTTCGAGCTGGGATCGTTCTTCTTGATCTCCCAGCAGGACGCGGCCGCAGTGGCCTCGCTCTTGCCGTCATGGGCCAGAGCCTTGACACTCGCAGTCACAGGCGCATTGGCATCGGCATTCGTGTCTGGATCCGCAGCAGCGGGAGTGAAGCTCGTCATGACCGACGCGGCGACCATGAGAGGGACGGCAAGAGCCGTCCAGGGTTTACGGTTCAGGCGCATTTCTTCCTCAGGAGGGTGCTGTTGGGCAGTCCTGTGACTGCGTTACGCGCCTATCATGCCACCCTCAGTGGTTCATGAAAACCTGTCATGGCGGTGGGATCAACCTTAGGATTACTTATGAATGAACCCTTAGGGGTTACCCCGATCACATCCCAGTCTTGGACTTTAGCATTGAACCGAGTCCTGACAAGTGCAATGGCTCCCTCAGGAGCCGGCACATGAGGCCGAAGCAGATGAGCGAGAGGCCGACCCCGAGCCCCAGGCCGAGCAGAGAATCTCTGCCGAGAGCGATGGCAACAAGAGTTGCAGGAACGCCGACGCTGACCCCGACACCGGCAAGCGGACGCAGCACGTCGAGGAGGCTCGGCCGCACGTCGAGGAAGTGGACGACCTGAGCCGTGGCCAGTGCTGCGTCGATGACCATGCACGCGGCCCAGCTGAGGGCGGCCCCGTTGATGCCCATGATCGGGATGAGGACGAGATTGCCGATGATGTTCGCCGCCAGGACGACGGTCTTGTTGAAGGCCGCCCAGCCGCTCCTCCCGCTCATGATGAGCAGCGAGTGGATGTTGCCGGCGCAGAAGGTGACGATCGCGCCGCAGCACAGAATGACGAGCACCCCCGAGCCGGACAGGAACTCCGGGCCGAGGACGAGCATGAGGCAGGGCGCGAAGATCGCCATGAGCAGGTGGATCATGGTGGCGAAGAGCACCAGCCAGATCGTCGCTGTCGAGTAGAGGGCGCGCAGCTCGGCCATCCTGTTCGTGTGCATGAGCCTGCTGAACTGCGGCGAGACGACGAGGCGCAGAGCGGTGTCGACGATGAGGCCGGCCTGGATGTAGCGACTCGCCCCGCCATAGATGCCGGCCGCCGCATTGCCGGCGAGAGCGCCGACGATGAGGACGTCGAGCCAGGTCAGCCCCTGCTCAAGGGCCGCGGAGAGGGTGCGTGGCAGGGCGAAACCCATGATGGCGCGGCGCCGCCGGGCAGCGGGCCAGCGGGGCTGCGGTCCGGTTTCGGCCTCGGCGGGCAGATGGCGCAGCAGCAGGAACCAGCTGAGCAGCAGGACGATGACGAACGGCAGCGCCCAGGAGACCGACACGATGGTGAGCGAGCCGCCCAACCCGACGGCCACGGCGACGAGGACAGGGCGCAGGACCGGCAGGGTGATGTTCTGCACCAGGACGTACTCGCGCATATTGCCGAGGGCCCTCAGCGCCGCTGCTGCGACGACGGTCAGGGAGCCGACGGGAATGAACCACATGACTGCTCGGATGGCGTTGAGCACCGACGGATCGTCGCCACCCCAGATACGAGGAGCGACGATCTCGAGTACGAGGACGACGACGAGCGAGATGCCGAGCGTCACGGTGCCCATGTAGGTCAGGCAGGAGCGGATCTCCTCGGGGCCGCTGATGCGCAGGCGTGGCATGAGGTAGATCGCGGCCGAGTCGAAACCCAGCTTGGCCATGGCCATGAGGAGGGAGAAGACGCCGATGGCCTGCGTGACGATGCCCGAGCCGGCCGAGCCGAGCAGGCGGGCCAGCAGGACCGAGAGCAGGAAGCCGAGCACGGCGCTCGTGGCGGCCCCGGCGAAACCGATGAGGCCGCCCCGCGCCAGCGCCCTACGATCCTCTTTGTGTTCACTCATTCAACTATCCTCGCACTGGGGTAGCATCTGAGCCCTGTTACCACTCCATTACCGCCCAACTGATTGGTGTCCCATGTCTGCTTCCACAGATCGTCCCCGCAAACGGCTGCTCATCGCAGCGGCCTCCGCGGTGCTCCTGCTCATCCTCGTCGTCGTGGCCACTCGTGTTCTGGGGGCCAGGTCAGAGGAGACGGCTCACAGCACAGACGATTCGCCCCATCCCTCTGCCACGATCTCCGGCAGCGCCGACGAGAGCCCCTCACCCTCACCAGAGCGCACCGCTCCCGTCACCCCGCTCAGCGAGGATGAGGCCGCAGACACGACGCTGGATGCGCTGTCCCGCACCGCCTCGGCCTTGTCCGATCCGGGCAATCCCGCCGATCTGTCCGATGTACTCACCGACAGCGCTCTCGATGCGTACCTGGCACAGGCCGAGGAATTCATGAAGACGGGTGTGCACCAGAATGGTGCTCCGACGATCGAGAACGCGCGGATCATCGGGACCTCCGACGACGGAACGAGCATGGAGGTCGAGGCCTGCGTCGACTCCTCATCGGTGCAGGTGGTCAACGACCAGGGCACCGATCTGCGCGCCTCGGAGCCGAAGCGCTCACGAACCATCTTCACGCTCACGAATCCTGATGGCTCGTGGAAGATCGCCAGCGAGACCTTCCCCGAGGATCCGACGTGCTGATCTTCCCCCGCCGCGGGCCGAAGGTCTCACCCGTCTCACGCTGCCGCACCAGAAGGGCGACGGCGACGAGTGAGACCATCATGCCCGTGATCATCCCGTAGTAGAACGACTCCACGAGCGTCGCCATCGCGATTCCGCCGAGGACCGCCCCGAAGACATCGGTGGAATGCCATGCATAGACGGCAGCCGCGGCGAAGGTTCCCATGAACAGGATCGCGCCGACGATGCCATGCGCAAACAGGACCGTCCAGAACTGCCCCTGGGTACCCAATGAGGGGAGCCAGGGCAGTTCGGACGGACGCGGGGCACCGAAACCAAGCAGCGGCGAATCCCGGAGCGTGGTGACCGTCTCGAGATAGTTGATGAGGCGGTCCTCGGTGGAGGAGCTGACCTGGACGCGGTTGAACAGCGACTGGCCCATCGGCGAGACGACCCATGCCAGTGCGCCGATGAGGACGGCGAAAGTGCCCGCGAGGACCCGGCGGGTGTGTCCGGCGCGGGCCTGCTGGACACCCACCCACAGTGCGATGATCCCCAGACCGACGAGCATGCCGCGGTTCTGTGTTGCAGCGGCCGGGACGACCGAGATCGCCACCAGGGCCGCCACCGGCCAGCGATACGGCGAGTACTCACGCCACAGCTGGGCCGCGTAGAGCAGGGCGATGGGGAAGATGAGGGAGAAGACGTTCCCCCAGGTGTTCGCGTAGACGAACGGGGCGCTCGGGCGCGGATCCGTCGGTATCCACGGGTTCTCGTTCCACTGGGTGGTGGAGCGGTAGACGAGCTCGTGGATGAAGCTGTTCGATTTGAGCGCGCCTGGGAGGACATAGGACAGCGGCGTGTTGATCTCGAGTTTGGGCGCGATCATCGCGAGGAATCCCCCGATCACTGCCGACAGCAGGAACAGGCTCATCGTCGCGCCGACGGTGTGGAGGGTGATGGTGTTTCGCGCGTTGTAGACGTAGAAGGCGAAGATCGTCGCGGCGAGCAGCATCGCCAGCCGGTAGAGAGCGCCGATGGCGCGCCCGGTGGTGTCGCACTGGACGATCGAGATGGTCGCCCAGAGCAGGAAGAAACCCCAGATGGACCAGCCACGAGGCAGCTGAAGGCCTCTGCGCCGTACCATGAGGACGAGCATGACGGTGGCCATGATCGGCCAGACCATGTCGCCGACGCCGATGAACCAGCAGACGATGTAGCTGCCGAAGGCGGTGACGAAAGGCCAGGCCGGCAGGGACTGTGCCTCGAGCCTCGTCACCCCGGACGCCATGTCGGCCGCTGGGTGGCGCCATGACCCCTGGGCCACAGGCCGCTGCCAGCGCCCGTGAGCGGATGGGCCGCCCCAGCGGCCATTCGTGAGTGCTCGCCGAGCCTTCACCGTGTCTGCCTCGCCGACCAGGCCGACCGGGCGTAGAGCACCGGCCCTTCGAGGAAGCCCTTGACCTCGGACCTGGTGAGGGAACCGGGCGTGTCGTCGTCCGCCCCTGCGACCCGCGCAGAACCCGGCCTGAGGCGGGCGGCCACGGCGGGCAGCCGGCGGGCCAGGGTGAGCAGCGTACTGGGGCGTTCGAGCACCGACTTGGTGAGCAGCGCCGCCATGCCGGAGCCGTTGCCGCGGATCTGGGTGTCCAGACCGGCCTCGTCCCTGCGGTGGCGGTGGTGCAGTACCGCGTCCGGGGTGTGGACGATGACCCACCCCGCCCGCAGCACGCGCGCGAACATGTCGAGGTCCTCTCCCCCACGGGTCGGGGTGCCCGCGCCGAGTGCGACATCGAATCGGCCGGCCTCGGCCAGCGCCTCGGCCCGGTAGGCCATGCAGACGCCGGCGCCCACGCGGGCGGTCGTCACCGGGTAGAGAGGGCCGCCCTCGCCGGGGGCGCCGAAGTCACGCACCGGGCGCGGGATCGGGCCGCTCGCCCACACGTGCGGCGCGTCGTCCTTGGGGAAGCCGCCGCGTGACTCGAACCAGCGCTGGGCCCGGTAGCGCAGCTCGGCGGGCAGGACCACGCCGGTCGTCGCACCGATGATGTGACCGGAGTCGGCGGCGAAGGGGTCGAGCAGGGCGACGAGCCAGCCGGCGTCGACGATGGCGTCGTCGTCGGTGAAGGCGATGAACGGGCGGGTCGCGGCGACGACTCCGGCGTTGCGGGCCTGGGACAGACCCTTGACGGGCTGTTCGACGATACGCAAACGCGAGTCCTCGACATCGCCGAGCGCCTGGGTCACCCGACCCGTGCTCGGAGCGTTGTCGACGACGATGAGCTCGAAATCCGGATGCGTCTGGGCCAGGACGGCCTCAACGGCGGGACGCAGCAGATCACAGCCGCCCGTCGTGCACAGCACCACCGAGGCGGGCAGTCCCGCACCGGCGCCCTCACGCCAGCCGCGGTCGGGCGCCGCCGGTAGCGTCCGCACCTCGGGGGCGGTGGTGATGTCCTGGCCGGTGGCGATCGTCACGGCGCCGGCCGTACGGGTGCCGTCGCGCACGAGAACGAGGGTGGTGGCCTGACCGAAGTCGCTGATGATTGTCATCCGGCCGGCTGAGCGATCCCACTGGACGATGCGGGAACCGGCCTCGTCGACCTCGTCGTGGGGCCTGTCAGCGGCCGGCATACTTCCTCCCTCGGTTCTGACGCCGGATCATCCTGCTGTAGCTCGCCGCGGACTTGACGTTGGGGCGCGAGACGGAGGATCGGGGCCTGTGCTCGGTGACACGTCCCGTCTCCTGTGCATCGGGTTCATCGGCGATGGCGGTTTCCTCCTGTTGCGCGGATTCCTCGGCTGCGATGTACAGGGAAGGGACCAGCACCGTGGGCTCGTCGACGGAAGCAGCGCCCTCGGGCTCGGCATCGGCTGGTCGAGTCTCCTCCGCAGAGGCGGGAGTGGGCACGTCAGGCTCATCGGGCGATGACCGCTGAGGCTCGCCCTGTGGTTCCTCGGCCGGCGGAAACTCGTCGGACTCGGTGACCAAGGACAGCCGCTGAGGCTCGCCCGCCGAGATCGGCTCGTCGAACTCGCCGACCAACGACAGCCGCTGGGGCTGATCGGCCGGGAAGGGTCCCTGAGGCTCCTCGGTCAGGAGCGCATCCATGAGGCCACCCGTGTGGGGCTGGGAGACCGCCCGCCAGGACCCGGCTGCCCCGGACACCGCCCGCCAGGACTCGGCGACAGGGGTCTGGGGTGTTGCCTGCGGCGGCTGGACGTCTTGCTGGGCCTGTGCCGGAGGCTGCCATGGCGCAGCAGGGCCCTGGGGCCGCTGGCCGATGACCTGAGCAGGCGCTACAGGAATCTCGCCGTCGAACAGGACCAGGCCTGTGACATCACGATCAGCGATGTTGAGCTGGTCGAGCAGGGCGTGCAGTTCTCCCAGGGAGGCACCCGTGGCGGTTCCGATGAGGATGCGGCCTCCGTCCCCGAGCCGTCCGATGATCTCGGCGAGAGGCATACGGCGGTCGATGGAGATCGGGGGCGTGGCGGACTGAGCCTCGCGAGCACGGTCGAGCGCCTGGGTGAAGGCGAGTGCGCGGGGATCGGCGCCGTCCGCCATGATGATGAGATCTGATCTCTTCCCGATGGACAGGGCCGCCAGCTGGGCCGGTGCGTCCCATTGGGCCTCCGGCGCGACCCCGTCCTGGGCTCCCCATACGGGCAGACCGGTCAGATCGGACAGCTGGCGGGCCGAGAGCACTCGCTTCTCGCGGCGCTCACGGACGAGCCCGATGGCCAAACCCGCGACGAGACCGACGAGAAGACCGATCGCGATGGTTCTCATCCTGGGCGGGCTGACGATGTCCGGGGAGTCCTCGGCGCCGGTGATCACCCGGGCCGCCGTGGCGTTGTACGCGGCGAGCTGGTCCTGCTGCTTGGTCAGATCGGCGATCTCGGTCCGGATCGTCTCGGCGCGGGTCTGGCCGGCGGAGGAACCCGTGTCGAGCCTGGCGGCCTCCTCGTTCAGGCTCGCGATCCGATCGGTGATGGCTTTCGCCATCTCGTCGGCGCGTTGACGAGTGAGGGCCGTGCGCTGATCGATGTAGGCGGCGGTGATCGCATTGGCCACCGCGACAGCCTGGTCACGGCTACTACCCGACCAGGTGATCGTCACGACCGTGCCATTGGTGTCGCCCTCGACCTTGAGACCGGACTTGAGGTCACTGAGGGTCAGATCTCCCGTGTCCATGGAGTTGAGGGCTTGGCGCAATGTGGTGCCTGACGTGGCGATTCCCTTCTCGGTCACCATGTCGGTGCTGGACAGTGAGGTGCGCGAGGCCGGCTCGGGGGTCGGTGAGGGAGATGTGATGGTGACGCTCGATGCCGCACTGTGCGTGCTGGGCAGGATGAGGATCGCCACCGAGGCGAGCAGGCCGCCGAGGAGAACACCCGTGACGATCTCCCTCCAGCGGCGTTGGAGCTCGTGCCAGAGAATCTGGGGGCCGCCAGTGGGAGGCGGAGTGAGGATGCTCATTCGGTCTCTCCTTGGAGGTTCTGCCCGGAAGGATTCTTCTGGTTGCGCAACCAGGACTGGCGGGCCTCAAGGCGTCTGATGAGGCCGGCGGCCCGCCGCGAGCCGAGGGCTTCGATGGGCGGTCTGACGGCGGCGGCGAAGCGGGCCATCTCGGCCTCGCGCTCGGCACCAGTCAGATTACTCATTGAGACGATCCTACTCAGGCGGACGCCGGTGAGTCGCTCGGAGAGATCGGCGAAGGCCTGGGCCTGTCGCTCATCGGCCCATGAGGCGTTCCGCCACTGCCCCGAGGCGGTGATCTGGGCGGAGTGGACGCGGTAGACGATGCCCCAGCGGCCGAGGCGGCGAAGGCGCCCGCCGGCCGCAGCGGAGCGCAGCCACAGGTCGTAGTCCTCGGCGGGCACCTCGCGGTAGCCACCCACCCGGTCGAGCAGGTCCCGGGTCGCCACCATGGTGGGGTGGCAGACCGGGTTGGTCAGCAGCAGGTGCAGGCCGAACTCGTCGGGGCCGATCGGATAGGGCACGCGGGGCACGATCCTGCGGCCTGCCCCGCCGCCTGCGGGTTCGCGGAGTTCGATCTGCTGCAGGAAGACCATGTCGTCGCCACGCGCGAGGCACCTCAGCGCGGCGCTGAAGCGGCCCGGCAGTGAGATGTCGTCGGCGTCCATGCGCCCGACCAGCTCGGAGTCGGAGGCCTCGAGCAGCTGGGTGAGGACGCGCGTGATGCCGCCGGCCCCGGGAACGACCTCGACCAGACGCAGCCTGGGATCGACGACGCCCCTGCGAGTGGCGCCGGCCAGCACCTGCTCGGCGGTGCGGTCGCTGGAGCCGTCGTCGCCGACGACGAGTTCGGCGTCGGCGGGCATGGCGGACAGCGTCGAACGCACCGCCTTCGCGACGGTGGACTCGGCGTTGCGGGCCGGCAGGAGAACGGACAGGCGTGGCACGTCAACCCTCCCGGGCGGCCGCGTCGAGGGCCCGCAGATCACGGTAACGGCGGCTCAGCGACAGCAGCGAATGACAGACGGCGATGCCGGCGAGCAGGGTGTAGACCACGATGAAGGGCGCACCGAGGCCGTACAGGACGAAGGACCAGCACAGGGTGCCGGGATCGGTCGGCAGCAGGATGAACGACCGCATGGTGCCGCCCCGGGTCTGCTTGCGGCCGGCGGCGCGCACGAACTGTTCGGCGAGGATCTGGGAGAGGAACTGGCCGGACGTGATCCATGCGTAGACGACGGCCACGAGCGCGAACCAGAGGCGGTCGGTGTGAATGACCGTGGTGATGGCCAGGCACAGGTGGATCGCCGGGGAGCGGAAGGCGTCGGCGACATGGTCGATCCACTCCCCGGTCCTGCTCGATGCGTGCGTGACGCGCGAGACCTGACCGTCCGCGGAGTCGAACAGATAGCCGAGCGCCAGGAACACGGCGACCACGACACCGACCCATGCGGCGGGCCGGCTGGCGACGAGGACGGCCATGCCGACGGCCGACAGCAGGAACGACATCGCACTGACGTTGTTCGGCGTCCACCCGGTGGCGGCGGCGAAGGCGGCAACGAGGCGCGCGCCACGACGGTTGATCCAGCGCGTGTAGGCGGGGACGCCGTTGCCGGGTTTCTGTGCCGCGTCGAGTTCGGCCCGATAGCGACTGAAGCGTTGCCCCCAGGCCTCGGTAGCGGCTTCTGGTTTCGTGGCACTCACCTGCCCTGCACCCCGCTCGGCACGGCCTCCTCGCCGAGGACGTCCTCGTCGGCGAAGTCCTCGGGGGCGATGAACCGGCGCAGCTTGGTACTGGACGTGCTCGGCGTATAAGGCAAGTAGAACACGGTGGCACCGACCTCGGCCATCTCGGCCTCGAGCTTGTCGCCCTTGGGGGTGCCCTTCCAGTCGTCGCCCTTGAACAGGATGTCGAAGGGCTGTAGGCGCCAGGCGAGGCGCTTGTCCTGGTCGAGGTCGACCACGACGGCGTCGACGAATCGCAGGGAGGCCACGAGTTCGCAGCGTTCGCGCAGCGGGATGATGGGCATACGGCCCTTCATGCGGTAGAGCGACTCGTCGGCCGCGACGCCCACGACCAGGCGATCGCAGTGCTGGCGGGCAGCGCGCAGGACGTTGAGGTGTCCGATGTGGAACATGTCGAAGCCGCCGGGAACATAGCCCGTGACGCGGCCTTTCTTCTCTTCGAGGGAGTGCACGCGGCCATTCTGCCAGACACGAATTATTCGATCGACAGATAATCCATAGCCTATTCATAAACTTATCGATATTGACAAAAGTATCCCCACAGACTGCTCACAATGGACTAGTCAACAGGCCAGCGAGCGGTTCCCGCCTCGGGCGTCCTCAGCGGATAGGGTTGTTGCGGAGGTTTGCATCGTGGACATACTGGCGCTCGTCGTGCTCATCGTCGGTATCGGTGCCGTCGCCGCAGCGAGCACGGCGGTCATCCGGTCCCGCCGGCTCCGCGCCGATGACGAGCAGGCCCCGGTGAACCGGCCGGGACTCATTGAGCCCGAGCCCGTCACCGCGTCCCCGGCAGGCCTGACGCCGGGCATGGTCAACACCCTGCTGAGGGAGTCGACGACCAGCAGGGACGTCCTCATCACGCTCATCGACCTGGCCCAGCGGGGTTTCCTCAGCATCACCGTGCTGGCCCACCCCGACCGCCCCGCCCACGACTGGGTGCTCACCCGCACGACGAAACGGACCGACGGCGAGGGGCTGCATGGTTTCGAGCACTTCCTGCTCAACCAGGTCTTCGCCGGCCCGGACGACTCGGTGACGCTCTCGAGCGTCGTCACATCGACGGGGCAGGTGCTGTCGCGCACCAAGCGCCAGCTGCGCGACGACACGATGGGCCGCGGCTGGTTCCAGCATGGTTCCACCGTGGACAGCCGCTGGGGCCGGGTCGGCGGTGTCGTCATCGTCATCGGGCTCGTACTGGCTGTGCTCGGGGTCATCCAGGTCATGGCGACCGGCCACTGGGGGGTCCTGGCGGGGCCGGTGCTCATCGTCGTCGCGGGCCTGGAGCTGGCCTCGCTGGGGCGCCTCATGAGCAAACGCACCGACGAGGGCGCCAGCACCCGCGACGAGCTGCTCGCCTACCGGCGTCACCTGGATTCACTGAGCGCCGAGCAGATCCCGATCGAGGACGCCTCGGGGATCCTGCACGACTCGCTCAGCTACGCGCTCGCCTTCGACACCGCCGAGCAGCTGGGGCAGGTCATTGAGCAGGTCGTCGACCGGGCCGAACGATGGGGCGCGAGGATCGACCTGGGTCTCGACTGGTTCCGCTCCCCCGAGGGCGACCGCCCGGTGAGCGCCTTCGTCGTGACCGTCGCCGGTTTCGTCGACGCAGGCGCCCGCCTGGCCGACGAGCGCGGCGGGGAGTTCTGAGCCGGGTTCCGTCTCACGATTCGGGAAGGAGCCCGAGTCGGCGCAGCAGGTGCGGCATCGTCGTCGAGGGACTGGGGCCTTGGGCGTTCACAGCAGGCAGAGGCTTTCCCGTCAAGCAACACCGTTTTGCAGCCTCCGCTACACGGTCAAAGGGAAAATTGTCGGGCAGACCCTTCGCGTCCCTGCCCTTGAGTTCAGTCAACTGCCTGTAGTGCCGTTGAGCATCTGCCTGCTCCCGGTAGAGCCGCACCTGCTCGTAGTGGGCAATGAGCCACACCTCGAAGCAAGGTACGGAGACCACCCCTATCATCCCGCGCTTCTCACACTTGGCGAGGAAGTCTTGACGATCCCTTCCATCATGGTCGACGATGATCCAGATCTCGTCGTAACCGCTGAGATCAGACCTTTCCCGCTCGAGATTGCGCAGGATGGTCTCCGGCTCCTTGCCGTCCTCAGGCCTGATCTGAACGCTGAGGCCCGAATCCCGAGGCACCTTCCGCTTGAGTGCTTCCAGGTAACTCTTCTCGGTCTTGCCTCCATTGGTCACCAGCAGGATCGTCGTCCGCTCGTCCCGCTGACCGCGCTTGCGTGAGATGTGTCTGCTCATCGTCACTCAAGCCCGTCAAGATCTGACATGACGCTGAAGAAACGCGAGAAGTCCACTCTCGGCAGTGCTCCGAACTTGCCTGTCAGGTAGCGCTTCTGCTCGTTGTTACCCGGCCGCGTGTCGTACGCGGCAAGCGGGACGATTTCACTTCGACCGGCGTCGTCCTTCTCACAGAACCAGACCTCACCTGGGTCGAGCAGGCGGCTTGGCGCGTTGCCGAGCAGGGATGTGTCATGACTACTGAACAGGATCTGGGCACCAGTCCGGTTGATGTCAGGGTCCTTGAACATTGTGACGAGCGTCGCCGTGAGCACCGGATGAAGACTGGTGTCGAGTTCGTCGACGATGAGCAGGCCCCCTCTGCGCAGGGCCTCGACGGCCGGGGCCGCGACGGCGAGCCAGGCGATAGTGCCATCGCTCTGCGCACTGAGCGGCAGCTCGAAGGACTCCCCTTCACGGCCGGTGTGAGTGAAGACGAGGGATCGAGCCACTGGAGCGATGGCGTCCTGAGGGATCTCGGTCGGCTCGTCCCCCGAACCCGCCGCGAGGATTGCCCGCATGCGTTCCAGGATGTTCGGCGGGATCTGCTTCTCCTCAACACGGACCGATGTGACACCGAGATCGGCGGCATGGGCCAGGGCATCGACGATGCCGCTCCACCGTTCTGTGGCCTCGATCATCCGCGACATCAACCACTGAAGACGTGCCCGCTGGTCATCATCGCTGTGAGCCATGACACTGATCGAGGCACCCAAACGCAGCCCCCGTGCAATCGGTTGTAGGGTGACGTGCCGGTAGCGGGCGGCGAGCGCGAGCATGAGGTCGCCGGGAGTCAGCAGTTTGCGAACCTCGGGCGTCGCACCTTTGAGAGAGGAGCCCGTGCGCAGCGTGATCGGGCTGTCAGAGCCGGCCTGCTCACGGACGAAGAATCTGCGCCTCCTGCCCTCGGGATAGGCGTGGAGGGCCTCCCTGCGGATGCCCCAGGCCATCGCCTCGACCTCGTAGTGGTACCGCACCTTGCCGACAGTGAAGTTGACGTCGTATGTGGTGGGCTCCTCGACCGAGGCACTCGACGCATGGGGACAGTACAAGAACACGCCTGGGTCTGCGATGGCCCTGGCAAGCAGACTCACGGCAGAGAGGAGGGTCGACTTGCCGGAAGCATTCGCACCGAAGACGGCTGCGACCCGGCTTGTGACATCAACCCAAGTGCGACCCGGGCCCGGAGTCTGCGTCCTCAGCGACGGACTCACGAAGGAAAGACTCGACTCGGCGGCGAAGCACTGGTAATTGGACACTGTGACGTCGAGCAGCATGCGTTCAGAATAACCCGAAAAGCTCATTAACAAACCGATTTGGGAAAAATTTTCCTACTTGGCTCACTTGAGCCTAACGTCGCGCTATATACCAGCAGACCGACCAGCTCCAGGTAGCGCAGCTGGTCGGCCCGTCACGCTAGTCCGATCACAGCAGGACACCGGGCCGGTAGGCGGCCGCCTGTGGGTCGGCGGCGACGATCGGTTCGATCCGGGCGATCAGCTGGGCGACCTGATGGCGGGCGGCGCCGGTGAGTTCGAGCGGGGCGCTCACCAGCTCGGCGAGTTCGTCGCGGCTGAGGCGCAGGCGGCCGTCGGCCGCCAGCCGGTCGAACAGCGGATTCGCCCCCGCGCCGGTCTCGCGCAGTTCGAGGGCCACGGCGACGGCGTTCTCCTTGATGATCTCGTGGGCGTCCTCGCGGCCGACGCCCTTGCGGACGGCGGCCATGAGGATCTTCGTCGTGGTGAGGAACGGCAGGTAGCGGTCGAGTTCGGCGGCGATCATGGCGGGGAACGCCCCGAAGTCGGCGAGCACGGTCAGGAAGGTCTCGAACAGGCCGTCGAGGGCGTAGCAGGCGTCCGGCAGGGCCACGCGGCGCACGACCGAGCACGAGACGTCACCCTCGTTCCACTGGTCGCCGGCCAGTTCGCCGATCATCGAGACGTAGCCGCGGACGATGACCGCCATGCCGTTGATGCGTTCGCAGCTGCGGGTGTTCATCTTGTGCGGCATGGCCGAGGAACCGACCTGGCCGGGTTTGAAGCCCTCGGTGACCAGCTCGTTGCCCGCCATGAGCCGGATCGAGGTGGCCAGGTTGGACGGGGCCGCGGCGGTCTGGGCCAGGGCGGACAGCGCGTCGAAGTCGAGGCTGCGCGGGTAGACCTGGCCGGTGCTGGTGAGCACGTGGCGGAAGCCCAGGCCGGAGGCGATGCGCTGCTCGAGTTCGGCGAGCCGCTCCAGGTCGCCGCCGAGCAGGTCGAGCATGTCCTGGGCGGTGCCCATCGGACCCTTGATGCCGCGGGCCGGGTAGCGGCCGATGAGTTCGTCCAGCCGGGCGTGAGCGATGAGCAGTTCGTCGGCGCAGCTCGCGAAGCGCTTGCCGAGGGTGGTCACCTGGGCCGCCATGTTGTGACTGCGGCCGGCGATCGGCTGGTCGGCGTAGCGGGCGGCCAGCTCGGCCAGCCGGGCCAGGGCGGTGACGGCCCGGGAGCGGATCAGCGTCAGGGCGTGCAGCACCTGCACCTGCTCGATGTTCTCGGTGAGGTCGCGGCTGGTCATGCCCTTGTGGACGTGCTCGTGGCCGGCCAGGGCGTTGAACTCCTCGATGCGGGCCTTCACGTCGTGCCGGGTCACGCGCTCGCGGGCCGCGATCGAGTCGAGGTCGACCTGGTCGACGACCCTGCGGTAGTCCGCGATGACGGCGTC
The DNA here is from genome assembly GCF_003666605.1 of Propionibacterium australiense. GTDB lineage: Bacteria > Actinomycetota > Actinomycetes > Propionibacteriales > Propionibacteriaceae > Propionibacterium > Propionibacterium australiense. The sequence goes on from NZ_RCIV01000008.1 coordinate 67,315, forward strand.
CGGGTCATCGCCGCCGAAGTCGACGCCGAGGTCGCGCTGGGCCTCGAGCACGGCGATCCACAGCCGGCGCTCGGCGACGACCTTGTGTTCGGGCGACCAGATCCGGCGCATCTGCTCGGAGGCGTAGCGGGTGGCCAGCACATTGGGGACGCTCACTGTTCTCTCCTGTCTTCGCCCAGGCGGGCGGCGATGGCGTCGAGGCGGTCCTTGGAGGCGATGTCGGAGCGGGCGAAGCCGTCGGCGAAGTCGATCTGGCCGATGTGGGCGTAGGCGCGTTCGCGGGCGTCGGCGATGTCGGCGCCGGTGGCGACGACCACGAGGACGCGGCCGCCCGCGGCGACGAGCCGGCCCTGGTCGTCCAGGGCGGTGCCGGCGTGGATGACGTGGACGCCCTCGGGCTCGCCGGGCAGGGTGATGACACAGCCCTTGACCGGGGTGGCCGGGTAGCCCTTGGCGGCCAGGACGACACCGACGCAGGCGCGGTCGGAGACGTCGAGAGGCGGCTGCTCGGCGAGCGCGCCGGTGGCGGCGGCGTGCAGCAGGACGCCCAGGCCGGTGTCGAGGCGGGGCAGGATCGCCTCGGTCTCGGGGTCACCGAACCGTGCGTTGAACTCGACGACGAGGGGCCCGGCCTTGGTGAGGGCCAGTCCGACGTAGAGCAGGCCGGTGAAGGGCGTGCCGAGGTCGCGCATGCGGGCCAGGGTGGGCTCGACGACCTCTGCCATGACCTGCTCGACGGTGCCGTCGGGCAGCCAGGGCAGCGGCGTGTACGAGCCCATGCCGCCGGTGTTGGGGCCCTCGTCGCCGTCACCGACCCGCTTGAAGTCCTGCGCGGGCGGCAGCGGGACGGCCGTGGTGCCGTCGGTGATGACGAACAGGCTGGCCTCGGGACCGTCGAGGTACTCCTCGATGACGACCTGGCCGCATTCGGCCGCATGGTCGAGGGCCGCCTGGCGGTCGCTCGTCACGACGACGCCCTTGCCGGCGGCCAGGCCGTCGGCCTTGACGACGTGGGGGGCGCCGAACTCGTCGAGCGCGGCGGCGGCCTGCTCCGGGGTGGTGGCGACGCGCGACCGCGCGGTCGGCACGCCGGCGTCGGCCATGACCTGCTTGGCGAAGGACTTCGAGCCCTCGAGCCGGGCGGCGGCAGCGCCCGGGCCGAAGCAGGCGACACCACGGGAGCGCACGGCGTCGGCGACACCGGCCACCAGCGGGGCCTCCGGACCGACGACGACCAGGTCGACCCCGAGGTCGACGGCGAGGGCGGCGACCGCCGGACCGTCGAGGATGTCGACGGGGTGGTTGGTCGCGAAGCCGGCCGTGCCGGGATTGCCGGGGGCCACGTGGACGGCGGCCACGGCCGGGTCCTTGCTGATGGCCAGGGCCAGGGCGTGCTCGCGGCCGCCCGAGCCCACGACGAGAACGGTGATGGGATCAGGTCCAGAACTCACGACCGCAGTCTATCGACGGGCACCGGACCTGATAGCCGGGGCGTCTGCCCGGGCCGCGGTGCGTGCAGCACCGCCGGCTGCCCCCGCGCCGGGGTGCAACGGCCTGGTGCCCCCGGGAACCGGTGCGGCGACCGCACGCGGAGGGATCCGGCCATCGGGTCGAGGGCATTGGACGGCTCTGGAAGCGGAGGGATCCGGCGGGTCAGCCCGTCACGCGTCTCGGCGCGTGCCAGATCCAGGGCAGCCAGCGGCGGGTGGCCCACCACAGGGCGATCGAGCCGGCCAGGGCGACGACCGTGCCGACGACGAGGTGGACGGGGACGGATTCCACGCCGAGTCTCACGAGCAGGATGCGGGCGGCGGCCAGGGCGATGGTGTGGGCCAGGAAGATGACCATGGACCGGCGCCCCAGGTAAGCGAGCAGGCGGGAGGCGGGGCCTGTGGTGTCGAGCAGGACCGACAGGGCGAAGACCGCGATGACACCCGCCCAGGCGCAGACGAAGCCCTGGCAGACCGGCCCGGGGCCGCGCCCGAACTGCGTGGTCGCCGGTGCCGCCGGGTGTCCGAGGGCGATGATGAGCCCGTAGACGGCAGCCGACACGGCGAGAACGAGGAGGACGCCGTTGCCCAGTCGTTCACGCAAGCGGACGTAGCCGGCCAGGCCGAGGGCAGCGGCGGCGAAGAAGACGCTCAGGCCGAGCCCCTGGACGAAGATGAACGGCCCGAACAGGCCCCAGCAGCCGATGCTGAGCGCCGCAGCGCCGAGGACCGACAGCACCCCGCGCAGGCGGGAACGCCAGGGCTGAGCGGCCGTGACGAGCACGGTCATGACCATGATCCAGGACAGGAACCACATCTGGTTGGCCGGCAGCCACAACGCGAAGACCGAACCGAGCGTCCGCTCGCTGTTCACCGATCCGGCCAGCGCGTACTGCATGAGCCCCTGGACGATGCTCCACACGATGTAGACCCACCCGAAGTCGCCGAGCCAGGCGCGAAGGTAGCCGACCGGGCCGCGTTTGAGGAGCGCACCCTTGACCATGCGCCGCGAACAGGGCGACGTGCACCATGTAGACCGCTCGGTCGGTGACGAGAGAGGTCGCGGACCCCCGTCGATGAGGCCGGCGCTCCGCAGGCCGCGCAGCACACGACCGAAGGCGATCCCCGTGATGGCCAACTCGTGTGCGATGTCGACCGATTCGTCGCGCCGGATCCGGGCGTGGGGGGCGTGCTCACGGGGGCAGAGGTTGGCACGGTGCCCACAGCCGACCCGGCGGGACGCCCTGAACCGCCCGATGAACGATGACGGGGCACCCGCGGCTCCGGCCCAGCCTGGACCGATTCATTGCCCCGACGCCGCCCCCGGTTCTCCCGGGCGCCCGGCGGGATCAGATGAGTTCGTTGACGACGATCGTCTGCTCGCGGCCCGGGCCGACACCGATCCCGGAGATCCGGCAGCCGATGTGCTCCTCGAGGTAGTTCACATAGGCCTGACAGGTGGCCGGCAGCTCGGCGAAGGTGCGGGCCTCCGAGATGTCCTCGGTCCAGCCGTCGACGTACTCGAAGATCGGCGTGGCCCTGGACAGGTCGTTCATGGTGGTCGGCCAGTGATCGAAGCGGGTGCCGTCGATGTCGTAGGCCACGCACACCGGGATTTTCTCCCAGCCGGTGAGCACGTCGAGCTTGGTCAGGAAGATGTCGGTGCAGCCGTTGATCTTGGCCGACTGCTCCACGACCAGCGCGTCGAACCAGCCGCAGCGGCGGGGCCGGCCGGTCGTGGCGCCGTACTCGCCGCCGTCCTGGCGCAGCTTCTCGCCGGCCTCGTCGAACAGCTCGGTGGGGAACGGGCCCTCGCCGACGCGGGTGATGTAGGCCTTCGAGATGCCGATGACCCGGTCGATGCGGGTGGGGCCGACCCCCGAGCCGGTGCAGGCGCCACCGGCGGTGGGGTTGGAGCTCGTCACGTACGGGTAGGTGCCGTGGTCGACGTCGAGGTGGTGTGCCTGGGCGCCCTCGAAGAGGACGACCTTGCCGTCGTCGAGGGCGTCGTTGAGCAGCCGGCCCGTGTCGACGATGTACGGGGCGAAGCGGTCAGCGTAGCCCAGGAGTTCCTCGGTGATCTGCGCGGCGTCGATGGGGTGCCGGTTGTAGATCTTGGTGAGGATCTGGTTCTTCTGCCCGAGACTGGCCTCGACCTTGTCGCGCAGGCCCTCGGGGTCGAGCAGGTCCTGCATGCGCAGGCCGATGCGGTTGACCTTGTCGGAGTAGGCGGGACCGATGCCGCGGCCGGTCGTGCCGATGCGGCGCTTGCCGGCGAAACGCTCGCTGACCTTGTCGAGCGTGCGGTGGTAGGGGGCGATGATGTTCGCGTTGGCGCTGATCAGCGGGTGCGCGACGTGCACGCCGCGCCTGTCGAGCTCGTCCAGCTCGGCGGCCAGCACCTCGAGGTCGATGACGACGCCGTTGCCGATGACGCAGGTGCAGCCCGGGTTGAGGATGCCCGAGGGCAGCAGGTGCAGGACGAACTTCTCGTCGTTGACGACGACGGTGTGACCCGCGTTGTTGCCGCCGGAGTAGCGGACGCAGTAGTCGACCTGCTCGCCGATCTGGTCGGTGGCCTTGCCCTTGCCCTCATCGCCCCACTGGGCGCCGATCACCACGATGCCTGGCATGTGTTCTCTCCCTGTTCGGTGGCCGGGACGGATGCCCCCGCGCACGAAAGCCCGCTGTGTGCGCAAGCGCAACGCATCGGGCTCTTGCACACAGATTCTATGGTCCAGGCGGCACCGCCGCCACGCATGACCCCGATCTGGACAGGACCGCACCGGCGCGCGGGCTCACGGCCGGGCCACAATGGGAGCCATGACGGGGAACCGGGAGCCGATCCGGCTCATCGCGGACGTGGACACGGGCATCGACGACGCGCTGGCACTGATCTACCTGGCCGCGCGGCGCGACGTGGACCTGGTCGGCGTCTCGACGACGACCGGCAATACGACGGCGGCCCTGGCTGCCCGCAACAGCGCCGCCGTCCTGGCGCTCGCCGGCCGGGGCGAGGTGCCGGTGTGGACGGGCGGGGGCCGGCCGCTGGTCGTCGAGCCGGCGACGACCCCGCAGACCCACGGCGACGAGGGGCTGGGCTACGCGGTACTGCCCGAGGCCGGCGGCGCCCTGCGATCCGGCGACCCGGTCGCGCAGCTGTGGCTGCCGCAGTTGCGTGAGCATCCGGGCGAGACGGTCCTGCTCGTCACGGGCCCGCTGACGAACCTGGCGCTGGCGCTGCGCGCCGAACCGCGCCTGCCCGAGCTGGCCGGGCGCATCGTCATCATGGGCGGGGCGTTCAACCACCCGGGCAACACGCTGCCGACGGCCGAGTGGAACGCCTGGTGCGACCCGCACGCCGCCCGCGAGGTCTACGCCGCCTTCGAGGGTCTGCCGGTCGAGCGGCTGCCGGTCCTCTGCCCGCTGAACGTCACCGAGAGCATCGAGCTGCACCCGGAGCTGCTCGACGCGATCGCCACCGCCATCGGGGCCACGGCGCCGCGCCTGACCCCCGGCAGCCCACGGCGCAAGGGGCCCTCGGACACCGGGAACGCCCTGTTCGACCTGGTCGCCGACGCCCTGCGTTTCTACTTCGAGTTCCACGCCGACCACGGCTACGGCTACCTGGCGCAGGTCCATGACCTGCTGGCCGCAGAGATCGCAGCCGGCGAGCCGCTCGGGGCGCGCTGCGAGCCGCTGTGGGTCGGTGTCGAGACCGATTCCGCGCTGACCCGGGGCACGACGGTCGCCGACGTGCGGCACCTGCTGGGCCGCTCCCCCAACGCCCGGGTACTCACCGCCGTCGACGACCGGGCAGCGCTCCGCGCCCTGTCGGACGCCATCGAGACCCTGGCCGGGTGAGCCGGAGGCGGCCGGCCGCCCGACGATGACAGATGACACCAGATGACATGGGCGTCACGCCGTCGAACCGGCCGACTGCCGGGTCCCTGTCCTTGTCGTCGATCCCTGCCGCCCTCGAATCCGCGGGGACGGACTGAGGGCCCGGAACCCGCGGATCGGCGGGTTCCGGGCCCTCAGCTCACGTCGGTGATCGCGCCGGTCACTCCCACTGGAAGCCCGGCACCTGCCCGGCCCAGGTGGTGAGGAAGGTGACCGAGGCGTCGAGGGCGCTCTCGGCGGAGGCCCCGACCTGCTCCTCGAGACGACGGCCGAGTTCGCGCAGCTCGGGGGTCGAACGCAGCGAGTCGAGCACCTGACCCTCGATCTGCGCCCACATCCAGTCGATCTGCTGGTCGGCGCGGTAGCGCGCCAGGCCGATGGTCTCGTCGATCCAGGCGCGGTGCTCCTCGACGGCCTTCCAGACGTCGTCGAGTCCGTCGCCGGTCAGGGCCGAGCAGGTCATGACCGGGGTGCGCCGTCCGCTGGACTCGTCATTGATGAGTTTCATCGCGATCGACAGGTCGCGGGCCGTCACGCGGGCCGCGGGGGCGTTGTCCCCGTCGGCCTTGTTGACGGCGATGACGTCGGCGAGTTCGAGGATGCCGCGTTTGATGCCCTGCAGCTGATCGCCGGAGCGGGCCAGCGCGAGCATGAGGAAGGTGTCGACCATGCCGGCCACCGCGACCTCGGACTGGCCGACGCCGACGGTCTCGACGATCACCGTGTCGTATCCGGCGGCCTCGACGATGATCATGGCCTCACGAGTGGCACGGGCCACACCACCGAGGTGACCCCCGGACGGTGACGGGCGGATGTAGGCCGAGTCGGACTCGGCGAGCTTGCCCATCCTCGTCCGGTCGCCGAGGATCGACCCCCCGGTGCGGGTGCTCGACGGGTCCACGGCCAGGACGGCCACCTTGTGGCCGCGGTCGATCAGCCGGCAGCCCATGGCGTCGGTGAACGTCGACTTGCCGGCGCCGGGGACACCGGTCAGGCCGACGCGGGTGGCGTTGCCCGCGTACGGGAGCAGCTTGGCGAGCAGCCTGCGCGCCAGCGGACGGTGCGCCGGCAGGACCGACTCCACCAGGGTGATCGCCCTGGCGATACCGGCGCGCTGGCCGGCCAGGACCTGGTCGGCCAGCGCATCGACGTCAATACGCCTAGGCATCCGCCGGTGCCTCGTCCGCATCGAGGGAGCTGATCAGTTCCTTGAGCAGACGCACCGCGGAGTCCGGGATGACCGTGCCGGGCGGGTAGATGTCCATGGCACCCGCATCGCGGAGCGCCTGGAAGTCATCCTCGGGGATGACGCCGCCCACGACGATGAGGATGTCCTGGCGCCCCTGGGCGTCGAGTTCCTGACGCAGCGCCGGGACGAGCGTGAGATGACCGGCCGCCAGCGACGACACGCCCACCACGTGCACGTCGGCCTCGATGGCCTGACGCGCCGTCTCCTCCGGTGTTTGGAACAGCGGGCCCACGTCGACGTCGAAGCCGAGGTCGGCGAAGGCCGTCGCGATGACCTTCTGGCCGCGGTCGTGGCCGTCCTGACCCATCTTGGCGAGCAGGATGCGGGGGCGGCGGCCCTCGAGCTGCTCGAACTTCTCCACGAGCTCCTGTGCTTCGTCCACCTCAGCCGAGTCCTTCACTTCCTTGGCGTACACGCCGGAGATCGTCCGGATCTGGGCGGTGTAGCGACCGAAGCTGCGCTCCATGGCGTCGCTCATCTCACCCACGGAGGCCATCGCGCGACCAGCATCGATGCACAGCTTGAGCAGGTTGCGGTCCGGATCGGTGGGATCGGGGTTCGCGGCGGCCCAGGCGAGCCTGTCGAGAGCGGCCTGGGCGGCCTCCTCGTCGCGCTCGGCGCGCAGCTTGACCAGTTTGGCCTTCTGCTCGGCGAGCACCTGGGAGTTGTCGACCTTGAGGACCTCGAGCGGGTCCTCGTGGTCGAGGCGGTACTTGTTCACTCCGATCAGCGGCTGGTTCCCGGAGTCGATGCGGGCCTGGGTGCGGGCCGCGGCCTCCTCGATGCGCATCTTCGGGATGCCCTGCTCGATGGCCTTGGCCATGCCGCCGGCCGCCTCGACCTCCTGGATGTGGCCCCACGCCTTGCGGGCCAGCTCCTTGGTGAGCTGCTCGACGTAGGCCGAACCGCTCCACGGGTCGACGACCCGGCAGGTGCCCGACTCCTGCTGCAGGAACAGCTGGGTGTTGCGAGCGATCCGGGCCGAGAAGTCGGTCGGCAGCGCGATGGCCTCGTCCAGGGAGTTCGTGTGCAGCGACTGGGTGTGCCCCTGGGTCGCGCCCATGGCCTCGACGCAGGTGCGGATGACGTTGTTGTACACGTCCTGGGCGGTCAGCGACCAGCCCGAGGTCTGCGAGTGGGTGCGCAGGCTCATCGACTTCGGGTTCTTCGGGCCGAACTGGTTGACGAGCTTGGCCCACAGCATGCGGGCCGCGCGCATCTTCGCGACCTCCATGAAGAAGTTGGTGCCGATGGCCCAGAAGAACGACAGGCGCGGCGCGAACTGGTCGACCTTCAGCCCCACGGACTCGCCGGCACGCAGGTAGTCGACACCGTCGGCCAGCGTGTAGGCCATCTCGATGTCGGCCGTCGCGCCGGCCTCCTGCATGTGGTAGCCGGAGATGGAGATCGAGTTCCACTTCGGCATGTTCGCGCTGGTGAACGCGAAGATGTCGGAGATGATCCGCATCGACGGCTGCGGCGGGTAGATGTAGGTGTTACGAACCATGAACTCCTTGAGGATGTCGTTCTGGATCGTTCCCGCCAGCTGCTCCATCTTGGCGCCCTGCTCCTCGGCGGTCACCACGTACAGCGCGAGGATCGGCAGCACCGCACCGTTCATCGTCATCGACACGCTCATCTGGTCGAGCGGGATGCCCGCGAACAGCTCACGCATGTCGTAGATCGAGTCGACGGCCACACCGGCCATGCCGACGTCGCCGGGCACGCGCGGGTTGTCCGAGTCGTAGCCGCGGTGGGTCGGCAGGTCGAAGGCGACCGACAGGCCCTTCTGGCCGGCCGCGAGGTTGCGGCGGTAGAAGGCGTTGGACTCCTTGGCGGTGGAGAACCCGGCGTACTGGCGGATCGTCCACGGCCGGAAGGCGTACATGGTGGCGTACGGGCCGTGCGTGAACGGCGGCAGGCCGGCGTAGGTGTCCAGCCAGTCCGCGCCCTCGTAGGCCTCCTCACCGTACAGGGTGCCGACGGGGATCTGCTCCGGGGTCACCCACTGCTCGCCGGTGCCGGCCGCCTCGGCCAGGCGGGCGAAGTCCTCGGCGGCAGAGGCCGGGACGGCCCCCGCACCGAGCTCGACGGAATCAAAACGAGGAAGAGTACTCATTCGGTCACCCCCATGACATCGAGCGTGCGTGTGAGCATGTCGACGACATCCATGCCCATGAACAGGCGGCCGTCGAAGATCTCGGCAGCCTCATCGTCCGAGATGCCCAGCTCCTTGTAGGCACCGGACAGGTAGACGGCCTTCGCACCGGCCCCGCGGAGGGCCTTGGCGACCTCGACGCCCTGCTCGGCGTAGACCTTGGCGGACGAGCACAGGTCCACGACCTGAGCGCCACTGTCCTTGAACGCGGCGACGATCTCCTCGACCGTGCCGCCCTCGACCTCGGGGGTCTCGATGCCGCCCACGTGCCAGACGGGGGCCGAGAAGCCCTCGCGGCCGCCGAAGTCGCGGCGCGTGCCGAGGCAGGCCAGGAAGACCTTCGGCTTCTCGCCGTTGGCGGCCGAGCGGTCGACGAGCTTCTCGAAGACCTCGGAGTCGCGGTGCCACTCCAGGCCGCCGAGGGCCGGGGCCTCGGGGAGGGGCTTGACCTCGACGCTCCGGGCGTCGAGCATCGGGTACTCGCTCACGGCAGTGATGGGCTGCGTGCGGTGCGCCAAGCGCTTGGCGCGCTCGGTGGCGCACTCGGCCAGGACCTCGGCGACGTGCCCGCCGGCGAGGGCCGCGGCCATGCCGCCGGCGGCCTCGGTCTTCTGGAACTCCGCCCAGCCCGCCTTGGCCAGCGTGTCGGTCAGGGACTCGACGTAGAAGGAGCCGCCGCCCGGGTCGTTGACCCGGCCGATGTTGACCTCCTCGGCCAGGATGATGCCGGTGTTGCGGGCGATCCTGCGGACGAAGTCGTCGGGCAGGCCGAAGGCGGCGCAGAACGGCAGCGTCGTGATGGACTCGGCGCCGCCGACGGAGGCGGCGAAGGTGGCGATCGTGCCACGCAGGATGTTGACGTAGGGATCCTCGCGGGTCAGCTCGCGCCAGCTGGTGACGGCGTTCTGGCGTGCGCCGCGGTTGGCCTCGTCCACGCCGAAGACCTCGCCGACCCGCTGCCAGCAGGTGCGCAGCGCACGGAGCCGGGCGATGGTGAGGAACTGGTCGTGGGTGGCCGTGACACGGAACTCGATCGTCTTGAAGGCCTCGTTGACGTCGACGCCCTGCTCGACGAGGGCACGAACGTACTCGACGCCGGTGGCCAGGGCCCAGGCGAGTTCGGCGACGTCGCCGGCACCGGCGTTGTGGTAGATCGTCGAGTCGACGGTGATCGCACTGGCCTTCGGGTAGGCGGCGATGCGCTCGACCCAGGCGCCCAGGCCGGACAGGTCAGCGGTGGTGCCCTGCAGGGCGGCCAGGCCGATGGGATCGAGCCCGAGGTTGAACGCGAGGTTGTCCTTCGGCTTGTCGCTGGCCTCGTAAACGGCCAGGAGGGCCTCGGCGGCCCCCTGCTGGTCCTCGCGGGAGGAGATCTCTACCTTGGCCATCTCGAGGAGCACACCGGACAGCACCGTAGCCACGTCGGCCGGGCTGATGGCGTCGGAGCCGGTACGCAGCCAGATGGAGGTGACGCCGCGCTCCAGGTCGGTGAGGATCGCCTTGTTGGTGAAGTCCGTGTCGGGATCCTCGTGAAGGGCGCGCACGTCCCACGCGTCGGCCTCGCCGTTGCGCACGGTGGTACCGCGCGTGAACGGGGCGACGCCCGGATAGCCCAGCGGGCCCGGGACGTCGTCGCGCCTGTACATCGGCTTGATGTCGATGCCGTCGACGGTGTGGACCGTCAGACGCTTCATGCACTGCTCGACGGAAAGCTGCTTCTCGGGGGGGCGACCACGGTTGAGAACCTTGGCCACCTCGATCTCCCACTGTTCCTCAGTGACGGCCGGGAAATCACCGGCGAGACTGAGCTGAGCGGGCGTGGCCTCTTCGGCCGCGGTGGCGCCCGATTCGGTGTTGCTCATTCGACTCCTGCTCCTGAAAGGGTCAGGGTGCGCCGGGTGGGGCGCACCGGGGACTGGCTGCCAGCCGGTCATCGACGGGCGACGGGCGCGAGCCCGACGCTCACCTGGCGTCGCCCCGGCACAGCCGGGGCGCTTCTGGTCCCGGCAGTTCCCTGCACATTCAGCCGGTGGCTTGCCCACCGGCCCTCCCGAGCAGGCACTGGCCGGGACCGCTGGCACTGACCGCCGTGGTCGGCACGGGCGATGATGCGCATCGCCGGGCACCGATCGCTTCGATCCGTGGACCCTCCGCGGGGCACGTTGCGCAGCAGCGAACGCCGCTGCGGCTGGCAGGTCTTCGGGCTCATGGGCATTCGGGATCGCTCCCGGTTCCTACCCCACCGCTTCCCAGGCCTTGCGACCCAGTGCTCGTTGTGGCGTTGTTCCCATACACCGCTGCGGGACAGCTCCGGCCTCTCACCGGCATTCCCTCTTACGACAGCCCATCTGACGATGGGCTGAACCAGCACTTCTCAATGTACACAAGTCGGCGCCGGAGCACGTCCTGGGGGCTCAGATAAGGACCGGCGCGACACCCTGCGTTCCTCGTGAGAAGACGCGCGAGGAACGCAGGATGATGAGCGACTCAGGCCGCCGCCAGTGCCGCCTGGTAGCTCGGCTCGCGTTTCTTGAGCGCCTTGATGATGCGCCCGGTGAGCGGCATGAGGGCGTACTGCAGGGTGATCTTGTACAGGTAGCCGATGATCGTGTAGTTCACGATCTGTCCGATCGTCGTCAGGCCGATCGCGCGGGAGGCGATGAGGCAGAACAGCAGCGTGTCGATGAACTCGCCCACACCGGTCGACGAGATGAGTCGCCCGTACAGGCCCTTCTCGTGGTGGCGTCGCTTGCCGAGCCACATGATGAAGGAGTTGGCGCTCTGCCCGCCCGCGAAACCGACGACACCGGCCAGGACGACCTGCCACACCGGGCCGAGAGCCAGCCGGAAGGCGGCGTCGCGGGCGGCGTTGGAGCCGTCCGACAGGCCCGGCAGCGCGATGATCACCCAGTAGATGAGCGAGCTCACGATGTTGACGACGAAACCCGTCGTAATGGCCTGGCGGGCGGCCCGGGGGCCGTAGACCTCGGTGATCGAGTCGCCGAGGATGTAGCTGAACGGGAAGATGAAGAAGGCGCCGTCGGTGAGGATCGGGCCGAACTGGACCGCCTTCGAACCGCCGATGCCCGACAGCACGATGACGACGGCCATGACCGCCAGTATGACCGGGTAGAACCGGGCGCCCGTGCTCGCATAGGCCGGGCCGGTACCCCTGGGCCCGGCGCGATGGGACCGGCCCGGAGCGCCGCTGCCGCAAGCCGGCCGCTGGGCCGATCGGGGTTCCATGGGTTCTCCTGTCACGGGCGGCAGTGTATTCACACCCTCCCGACGTCCCGGTGCGATCACGTCCAGCGCTCGGACGAGGCCCTTTCAGCTCCCCTCGTCACGCCAGGCCGCACGCACCGACGACCCCAGGGGCCCGCAAGCACACATGGCCCCGAAGATACCCTCCAGGGTATTCTTGGCCGCATGCACGGCGCACCGGGCAAGGGCCCGGGCCCACGCCGAGGAAGGAGTCCGCATGAGCGGGACAGCACCGACGAATGCCCTGGCCGATGACGACCTGGCAGCCGTCGTCAGGCGTCTGCAGCGCGCCCAGGGCCAGCTCGGCGGGATCATCCGGATGATCCAGGAGGGCCGTGACTGCAAGGACGTGGTCACCCAGATCGCGGCGGTGAGCAAGGCCGTCGACCGGGCCGGTTTCGCCGTCATCGCGGCGGGGCTGCGCCACTGCCTCGCCGACCCGCAGTCCGGCCCCGACCCGGCCGAGATGGAGCGGCTCTTCCTCTCACTGGCCTGAGGGCCGCATGACGGCCGAGCCCGGCACCCAGGTGGCAAGGCCGCCGTCGAGGTTGCGGGCCCGGCGCCCGTGTTGGGCGAGGATGCGGCAGGCGAGGTAGCCGCGCAGGCCCACCGCGCAGTACACGACGATGTCGCCGTCGGGCAGCTCATCCAGCCGGTCGCGCAGCTCGTCCAGCGGGATGAGCAGCGAGCCGGGAATGGCCGCCTGGGCGTGCTCGGCGGGCGAGCGGACGTCCAGCACGGTGGCGCCGGCGGCCACTGCCGCGTCGAGTTCGTGCCACTGCAGGTTCTCGGCCAGCCCGTCGCGCAGGTTCTCGTCGATGAAGCCGAGCATGTTCACCGGGTCCTTCGCCGAGGAGAACTGCGGCGCGTAGGCCAGTTCGAGGCGCCCCAGCTCGGCCGCACGCAGACCACCGGCCATCGCCGTCGCGATGACGTCGATGCGTTTGTCGACCCCGGACGCCCCGACCCCCTGCGCGCCCAGGATCGCGTCGGTGTCGGCGTCGACGACGAGTTTGAGGTGCATCTGCTCGGCGCCCGGGTAGTAACCGGCGTGGTCTCCCGGGTGGGTGTGGATGATGCGCAGTGCCCGGCCGGCAGCCCTGGCGCGCCTCTCGTTCCAGCCGGTGGCCGCCACCTGGAGCCCGAGGACACCGACGATGAAGCTACCGCGCACCGGCCGGTCGGCGGCGGGCCGGCCGACGATCGCGTCCGCCACGCTGCGGCCCTGCAGATTGGCGGTCTGGGCGAGTGCGACCATCGCGCCGGAGCCGTCGATCGCATCGGTCTTCTGCACCGCGTCACCCACCGCCCAGATGCCCGGAACGCTGGTGGCGAAGTGCTCGTCGACGAGGATGCCACCCTGCGAGCCGAGGGCGCAGCCGGCCTCGGCCGCCAGCTGGGAGTCGGGGCGCACGCCGATGGCCGCGACGACCAGGTCGGCCTGCTCCGCCGAGCCGTCGTCCAGGACCACCTGCGAGGACTCGATGGCGGCCGCGGTACGCCCCAGCAGCACGCGTACGCCGCTGGCGCGCAGTCGGTCGTGCACGAGTTCGGCCATCTCCGGGTCGAGCGGGGCGAGCACCTGGTCGGCGCCCTCCACGAGGGTCACCGCCAGGCCCCGGCGGGCGAGGTTCTCGACGAGTTCGACGCCGATGAATCCGCCGCCGATCACCACGGCGGTCGAGGCCCGCTCGGCGGCGGCGGCGATCGCGTCGACGTCCTCGACGGTCCGCAGGCTGAGCGCCCGTTCGATGCCGGGGATCGGCGGACGCACCGGGCGGGCGCCGGGACTCAGCAGCAGCGCGTCGTAGAGCAGTTCGCAGGTCTCCCCCGTGTCGAGTTCGCGCACGGTGAGACTGCGGGCAGCGGGGTCGACACCGATCGCCTCGTGGCGAACGCGTACGTCGATGCCGAACCGGGACGCCAGCGACTGGGGGGTCTGCAGCAGCAGCTCGGATCGCTCCTCGATGACGCCGCCCAGATAGTAGGGCAGTCCGCAGTTGGCGAAGGAGACGTGGCCGCTGCGCTCGATGACGGTGATCTGGGCGGTCTCGTCCAGCCGGCGCAGCCTGGTCGCCGCCGACATGCCGCCTGCCACTCCGCCCACGATGATGATTCTCATGGCACCATCGTGTCACATACCCCCAGGGGTATACAATCGGTCGTGTCCGGGCGCCGCCCGGTGATCGCTCACATCGAGACGTCAGGAGTGCACATGTGCCGACCCGTCACCTGCAAGATCTGCGGCAAGACCACCTGGGCCGGATGCGGCCAGCACATCGCCCAGGTGAAGGCGCAGGTGCCGCCACAGCGCTGGTGCGACGGCAGACACACGGCCGAGGAGACCGCGGCGGCCCGCAAGCCCGGGCTGCTGGGGCGTCTGCTCGGGCGCTGAACCAGGACGCCGGTCACGGACCGGCGGGAGGCCGGGCGGGCCCGGACCCGCTGACCGCCCGGCCGGTCAGTTCCGGCTCCTCGCGCAGACAGCCCGCACAGACCCAGCTGCACACGAGCGAGAGGGTCATGAGGACCACTGCCGGCCCGACGAAGCGCTGGTCGCTGGCGTCGTAGATGGTCTTCGTGGTCAGCGTGGTGAGGACCGCGCCAGCCACGCCGGCCACGCCGAGGACGTTCACGAGCGCGGCGACCCAGCCCCTCTGCCTCTCCGTGGGCGAGGCCGCGAGACACCACAGCGCGACGACCGTCAGCGCGAGGAGAACGGACAACGCCTGCGGCCAGCCGCCATCGCCGGAGCGGTTCAGCATCCCCCACTCGATGAGCCGGACCTCGTACGGCCAGTTGGCCTCGACCGACCACGGGCTGGCCAGGGCCGCGGCGAACAGCACCGCCGCGGCGCCCAGGAGAAGACGACGAAGCGCCCGCCAGACCGTGTCGGCGAAGACGGTCGCCCTCGCCCACTTCAAGCCGTCACTCACGGTCCCGTCACGATCCATGACCTCAGTCTAGGGACGTGACGGCGATCAGGACCTGCCTGCACCCCGGACCGAAACCACTGACCAGAAGGCCATCGGACCCGTCGCGCCCGAAGCCGGGCACGCGGCTGGCGGCGGACGAGGACCACATGTCCACCCGACCCGGCGCACCCGGAGGTGGCGGTCTCGGATCCGGCGGCGTCGTCACAGCCCCTGCCCCGCACACCCGCGGGACGACCCCTCATGGCAACGTCGCCCAGGGAGGGCCGGGGTCTGCCCGGAGTAGACTCACCACTCGTGCGCCTGCTCACGGGCGCCCGGCCCGCGGCTCTTCGCCGGCCGTCACCATCGTCGTGTTGGAGTCCCATGCCCGTTCGCCAGGATCTGCGAAACCTCGCCATCGTCGCCCACGTCGACCACGGCAAGACCACCCTCGTCGACGCCATGCTGTGGCAGTCCGGGGCCTTCCGGGAGGGCTCCGACGTGGAGAACCGTGTCATGGACTCCATGGACCTGGAGCGCGAGAAGGGCATCACGATCCTCGCCAAGAACACGGCGATCCGGCACACCATGACCGATGGCCGCGAGCTCACCCTCAACATCATCGACACCCCCGGCCACGCCGACTTCGGCGGCGAGGTCGAACGCGGGCTCGAGATGGTCGACGGCGTCATCCTGCTCGTCGACGCCTCCGAGGGACCGCTCCCCCAGACCCGTTTCGTCCTGCGCAAGGCGCTGGACAAGAAACTGCCGATCATCCTCGTCGTCAACAAGGTCGATCGCCCCGACGCCCGCATCGACGAGGTCGTCGACGAGACCTACGAGCTGTTCATGGACCTGCTGGACGACGAGGACGCCGGCGGTCTCGACTTCCCGATCGCCTACTGCGCCGCGAAGGCCGGCCGAGCCAGCCTCACCAAGCCGGCCGACGGCGCCCTGCCCGACTCGCGCGACCTGCAGCCCCTGTTCGACCTCATCGAGTCCTCGATCCCGGCGCCCGCCTACACCGAGGACGCCCCGCTGCAGGCCCACGTCACGAACCTCGACTCCTCGCCGTACCTCGGGCGCCTGGCCCTGTGCCGCGTCGTCGAGGGCACCGTCCGGCGCGGCCAGAACGTCGCCTGGTGCCGCCGCGACGGCTCGGTGCAGACCGTGCGGCTGTCCGAACTGCTCATGACCGAGGCCCTCGACCGGGTGAGCGTCGAGGAGGCGGGCCCCGGCGACATCATCGCGATCGCCGGCATCCCCGAGATCACCATCGGCGAGACGATCTGCGACCCGGCCGATCCCCGCCCGCTGCCGCTCATCCACGTCGACGAGCCCAGCCTGTCGATGACGATCGGCATCAACACCTCGCCGCTGGCGGGCCGGTCCGGCACGCAGCTGACCGCCCGCCTGGTCAAGAACCGCCTCGACGCCGAGCTCATCGGCAACGTCTCGATCCGGGTGCTGGACACCGACCGCCCCGACGCCTGGGAGGTGCAGGGCCGCGGCGAGCTGCAGCTGGCCGTGCTCGTCGAGATGATGCGCCGCGAGGGCTTCGAACTGACCGTCGGCAAGCCCGAGGTCGTCACCCGCCGCGACGAGAACGGCACCCTGCTGGAGCCCACCGACCGGCTCACCATCGACGTGCCCGAGGAGTTCCTGGGCACCGTCACCGAGATGATGGGCACCCGCAAGGGCACCATGGACCAGATGATCAACCACGGCTCGGGCTGGGTGCGCATGGAGTACGTCGTGCCCTCACGCGGCCTCATCGGTTTCCGCACCGAGTTCCTCACCGCCACCCGCGGCACCGGCATCATGAACCACGTCTTCGAGGGCTTCACGCCCTGGGTGGGCGAGATGCGCAGCCGCCCCACCGGCTCACTGGTGGCCGACCGGCAGGGCACCGTGTCCAGCTACGCCCTGTTCAACCTGCAGGAGCGCGGCGAGCTCTTCGTCGCCCCCGGCGACGAGGTCTACGAGGGCATGGTCGTCGGCGAGAACTCCCGGCCCGACGAGATGGACGTCAACCCCACCAAGGAGAAGCACCTCACGAACGTGCGGTCCTCCACCGGCGAGGAACTCGAACGGCTCATCCCCCCGCGCCGCATGAGCCTGGAGCAGTCCCTCGAGTTCTGCGCGGCCGACGAGTGCCTCGAGGTCACCCCCGACGTCGTCCGGGTGCGCAAGGTCGTGCTGGACGCCCGGGACCGCGCCAAGGCGCGCATCAGGAACCGCAACCAGAACGCGAACGCCTGAGGGCCACTGCACGGCTGACCGGCCCCGGCTCGGCCCAGTGCACGCCGCGCGGGGCGGCCCACGGGCTCGTATCCCGGGCGCGCCGGAACCTGGGTCAGCGCCCCCACGGCGCGGGGCGGCCCCGGCAGGGCAGGACCGGCCCCGGTCAGAGCAGCCGCCTGCGCAGCCCGGCCGGTGCCTTCACGTGCAGGCCCACGTCGGGGTCGACCAGTACCTCCTGGGCGGCGTCGACACCGTCGACGACGAGCTGGGCGTCGACGGGGACGGTGCGCTTGATCAGGCCGAGCCCGATCGGGCCGTCCTGCCAGTGCTGGGCGCTGGCGCCGATGAAGCCGACCGGCGTGCCGTCGAGCAGCAGCTCGGCGCCCGTCGCGGGCAGCTGGGAGCGCATGCCGTCGAGCAGCAGGCGCACCATGCGCCGCGGCGGGTGCCCGACGTTGTGGACACGGGCGACCGTCTCCTGGCCGCAGTAGCAGCCCTTGTCGAGGGCCGTCGCGTACAGGCCGAGCTCGTTGGGCAGGGTCCGTTCGTCGGTGTCGACGCCGATCCTCGGGATGCCGGCCGCGATGCGCAGCGCCTCCCACGCCCAGGTGCCGGCCGCCCGCTCGTCCTCGTCGGCGATCCCGGAGGCGGCGATGCGGACGAAGCCGTCGCCGAAGGGGGCGGCGAGGTCGGGGGCGAGCCCGGCGGGGACGTCCCCGGCGTTGCTGCCCGCCCAGAAGACGTGGGCTCCCGGATGGCGCTCGACGCTCACCCTGGTGCGGAAGACCATCGATTCGAGGTAGTCACCGAGCGAGCCGCCGGAGCCGGCCTGGCCGAACATCCACAGCCGCTCGCCGTCCTCGACGGCGTGCAGGACGTGCGTGATGTGGCCGGTGGGGCTGAGCACGAGCGCGTCGAGGCCGGAACCAGCCTGCAGGTCGGTGAAGACGCCGGTGGTGAGCGAGTGCAGCCACTCGTGGCGGGCGGGGCCTGTGACGCTCACGACCTCGCGGCGCCCCAGTTCGGCGACGGCCTTGCCCTCGACGATGGCGCGCTGCTCGGCCAGGGGCCGGCCGCGGTGCCACAGCAGGCCCTCGTCGGGCCCCTCGGGAACGGTGACGGCGCTCATGGCATCCTCCTGGCGGGGCTCACATGGTCCTGCGCTGCAGGCGGGCCCACATGTAGGGCTGCAGCGAGACGTCCGTGGTGGCGCGGTCGAAGGTCCACAGCAGGTCCGACTCGACGTTGCCGTAGAGGCGCTGGCCGCCGGTGTACTCCAGGGCGGCGTTCTTGGTGCGGGCCACAACATCGGTGACGAGCTCGATCTTGGCGCCGTCGATGCGGCCGTTCCAGACCTCGCTCCAGCCGTCCGGGTGGGACAGGACGACCTCGACGCCGCCGTCGGCCTGGGGCCGCCAGAAGCCGGTCTCCATGCTCAGCGGTGCGATCGGCCTGCCGTTCTCGTCCGCGACGTAGGTCTGCGAGATGTAGTGCAGGTACGGTTCGCCGTTCGTGGTGAACTCGACCTGCTGGCCGAACTCGAAGTCGCCCCGGTCGGGCCAGGTGCCGTGGCCGTTGCCGGCCCAGCGGCCAATGAGCCAGGCCAGCGGCATGAGAGCCGGGTTGAGGTCCTCGGGGATCTGGAAAGGCATCTGTCAGCGTCTCCTGTCGGTGCGGGTGAGCGGGCGGTGGCGGCGCACCTCTCGCGCCTCGCGGCGGCGCAGCCAGCGCACCACGACGCTCAGCAGGGCGATGGCCGCGGCGGCCACGACGGCCACTGCGAGAAGAAGAAGGATCACGTCGAGCATCGCCACGCGAGCAAGTCTAGGTCGCTGCGACCAGCCCCGGCCGGGCGAGACGATGGGCCCGGTGGGCTCACCGGCCGGGCGGGGCATCCAGGTATTGAGCCCGCGCCGGGCCGGCCGGAACGGTCGCCCCACACATGAGGGCGACGGCGCGCACGGTCTCCCAAGCCGGTAGTGATCCGACGGTCGCCCCACACATGAGGGCGACGGCGCGCCCATTGAGCCAGCGCCGGGTCGACCGGAACTGGACGCATGGCGGCGCGGAACGGCCCGCTGAGCCTCCGTACCGGAGCAGCCGGCCGCCGGATCTGGGCGCGTGGCGACCCCGTGATCCCGGCCGCCTCTTCCGGCCATTCAGACCGGTGACCGTGGCGCCGGCATGCTGCCGGGGACCTGCCGCCCCGCCGATGCCGTGAACAGTGGGGCGAGGAACCGGTGCGCCGTGCGAGCATGGAGCCATGCGAGTCGTCCTGCAACGCGCCCTGTCCGCCTCGGTGAGCGTCGACGGTGAGGTCGTCGGCGCCCTGCCCCGGCCCGGCCTGGTGGCGCTGGTCGGCGTCACCCACGAGGACACCGCCGACACGGCCGCGGCGATGGCCGCCAAGACCTTCACCCTGCGCATCCTGGAGGGCGAGCGATCCGCCTCCGATCTCGACGCGCCCGTGCTGGTGGTCAGCCAGTTCACGCTCTACGCCAGCACCCGCAAGGGCCGCCGCCCCAGCTGGAGCGCGGCGGCGCCCCGCCCGGTCAGCGAACCGATCGTCGAGGCCTACGTGGCGGCCCTGCGCGCAGCCGGCGCCCACGTCGAGACGGGCCGATTCGGCGCCCACATGGAGGTCGCGCTCGTCAATGACGGCCCGGTGACCATCCTGCTCGACAGCGACGACTGACCTCCGGCCGTCAAGCCCGTCTTCCTGCTGGCCTGACCTGACCCACCACCGGCCGGCGGCCGGTCGGACCGGTCACGGGCGGCATCGGATTCTGGGCGGCCCGGAGCCTGCGGATCATGCGCTCAACTATCCTGAGCCCGGGCGCGTTCGTCCCCTGGGGGCAGGCCCGGTGTGAGCAGGAGAGAGCGCTCCGGGGCGGCCCCCAGCGATCGGCCGTCGTCGAGGCGGCCGCCCGAGACGGTCCGAGACGGGAGGCAGGCATGGCCCACGCGCTGTTCGTCTGCCCGGCCGGTCTCATCCCCCCGGAGAACCTCGCTCTGCTCCAGTACGAACTCATCGCCGTGGCCAACGGCGCGGAGGCCCTCAACAACCTCGAACTCGCCGACGCCGTCATCGTCGACGCCCGGGCCGAACTCGACGCGGCCCGCACCTCCTGCCAGGTGATCACCGCCGCGAGCGGTGAGAAACCGGTGCTGCTGCTCATCGCACCCGAGTCCCTGCCCGTCGTCTCCCCCGAGTGGGGCGTCGACGACTTCATTCTCGAGGGGGCCCGGCCCGCCGAGTGGGAGGCGCGCCTGCGCCTGCTCATCGCCCCACACGAGCACGAGACGCTGTCGAGCGGTGCCATCGTCATCGACGAGTCGGCCTACACCGCCGCGGTCGGCGGCGAGCAACTCGACCTGACCTACACCGAGTTCGAGCTGCTGAAGTTCCTCGTCGCGCACCCGGGCCTGGTGCTCAGCCGCGAGGAACTGCTGAAGCACGTCTGGGGCTACGACTACTACGGCGGTACCCGCACGGTCGACGTGCACGTCCGGCGCCTGCGCGCCAAGCTCGGCACCGAGCACGACCAGTGCATCAGCACCGTGCGCAACGTCGGTTACCGCTTCGACCCCCGCGCCTGACACCGGCCAGGATCGGGTCCGGGCCGGCACACGACGAGTTCACCCTTGCGACCCGCGCTGCGCCGGCCGCCGGAGAGCGGCCATACTGGGGCCATGCACGACATTGCGCTGACCCCCACCGGGCGGGAGAGCCTCGAGACGATGCACCGCCGCATCGTCCAGCTGGGTCTGCTCGATGACAGGCCCGAGCGGGTCGGCTGGATCAGCTGCGAGGCCGGTACGTGCACCGGCACCGTGCTCACCGACGAGGAGGAACTACGCGGCGGGCCGCTGCGCTACCGGACCCACTCCGCCGTGGGGCTCGCATCACTGCCCGACGGCTACTACACGATGCGCATCACCCGCAGGGGTCTGCACATCCAGCAGTGGGACGCCGAGGACCACCTGCGCCGCGCCCTCCAAGTCGTCCGCGAGGCGGGTAGGGGCAGCTACGCGGTCTGTTTCGTGTCCGCCGTCGACGGCGACGCCGCACAGCCGCTGGGCAATGGTTTCAAGGACATGCCGGTCGAGTCGATCGCCCATCTGCGCAGGCTGCGCGCCCTGGCCGCCGACCCGCCGCGCGTCTTCGTCGTCGAGGCGAGGATGCTGCGCACCCGGCTCATCACCGACAAACCGATCGGCGACCTGCCGGTGAGCGTCGACACCAGCCTCGTGGCCCTCTACCAGCAGGAGTTCACCGGGGTGGACGCCGTGCGCCGCGACCGCGCCGCCTTCTACTCGGGCTCGGGACTGGAGCCGCTGGGCGCGGCCCGTTTCGATGACCGCTGGCCCCGGCTGTCACGGAACACCTGGCCGGCAGGGCCGGAACTGTGGCAGCTGTTCGGCGCGCCGGACGGCACGACCATCATCCTGTCCGAGGGGCTGGCAGACCCGAACCCGGACGACGGCCTGCGTGTCGAACTGTTCGCCGAGGCCGACGCCCGGATAACGCCGGGCTCCGAGCTCGAGGACTACTGGATCTTCCACACGCTGCGCCGGGTGGCCAACTTCGCGATCAACGGCGGGCTCGTCTACGAACGCATCACCCGCAGGGGCTTCTTCGTCATGCAGCTGACCGACGGTCCCGACGAGTTGCGGGGCCCCGACGGACGGGTCAACGTGCTGCTCGGCGCGCCCTCCGAGTGGATCGCCGGCGAACAGGTCTGGGGCGCCCTCGAGGTGGCGCTGGTCAGCGTCACCCTCATCGACCCGCAGCTGGTTGCCGAGCTCCAGGCCGGCGAGTCCCGCGACGCCGCCTGGCAGGAACTGCTCGAGACCGGCCGCCCCGCACTCGGGAACAACGCCCTGCGCGTGAGCGGACAGACCCCACGACCAGCACACGACTGACCCGACACCGGGCCCGCTGAATCCCCCGCCGGTCGTCCAGCAGTTGTGAGGAGTACCCGAAGGCATCAGGCGCTCCCGTCACCGCACCCCGAACTCCCCACCACCGTAACCAAGGGCATGGCCGGGAAGGATCCCCAGGGGTCGAGAGCCGGTGAGAAGCAACCCGAGCCGGTTCCGCGGAAGTCGCGTTTGGCGAGTTCGCGGTGATCCGACGGGCGGATGGCTTCTGATTCAGCGGAGTCTCGGCCCCAGCGGACGGTCACGCAACCGTGGCGCGCCCCGACAGCATCGGAGCCGTATCAGCGGCGGAACCGTTTCCCGAGCGCCCTGATGCGTCCGCCGAGTGTGCTCCTGGCCTCGGCCAGCCTGGCGACCTGATCCCACGGCAGGTGCTCGCGCACGATCCGGCAGCGTTTGCGGTACTCCCTCTCCAGGGCGGCTGCTTCCGCCGCCCGCCTCACGAGATCGGAA
Organism: Propionibacterium australiense; assembly: GCF_003666605.1. Taxonomy (GTDB): domain Bacteria; phylum Actinomycetota; class Actinomycetes; order Propionibacteriales; family Propionibacteriaceae; genus Propionibacterium; species Propionibacterium australiense. Next base: position 89,935 of record NZ_RCIV01000008.1, read on the forward strand.
TCCTGCCCCAATGCCTCGTTGGTCCACAGCCGCGAACCGGCATCCAGAAGACGGTTGTACGCCCTGCGTGCCGAATGGTTCGGCGTGTTCCTGGTGTAAGCACCTGCCCCAGTGGTGGCCTGACCGCGGAACCACGCCACCATGTGCTGGCGCTGTGATGCGTACCAAGGTTTCGAGTACCGGTATTCACCGTCGACGAACCCGTCGTAGTCGTCCGAGATCGGCAGGTGAGCCGGGAGCCTGCTCAACAGCCGCGCGAAGTCGAGCACGTCGAAGTCCATGGTGACCTCATTTCTCGCGTCCGCCGGGGACGACGGCACGACCCGATTCTCTCACTGAGGAAGGCGGGGCACGAGAGCTGGGTTCCCTGCCGCTGTCCGGCACAACAAGACTCACCGGCTCAGGCCACTGCACCGAGCCCTGAGCGCCACGGGTTCAGCACGCCACCGGCCTTTGCCCTGCGCACGGGTGTAGTCCAGCCCCGCGATTTACCATGTTCTGCACTCTTTCAATCAATCTGACACCCACCCCGAGCGCTTCTCACAACCTCCCCTCGCACCAGAACAACAACGAGTTCTGGAACCGGGCCTTCACCATCCACGGCCGGGAAGACCCCCCTCAACGAGGAATACTTGGATCGCCCCGGCATGGACGAGCACACCACGCCTGCACCGGCTTCCCGGACTACCATCTCGATGCTCAAGGACTTGAGCCATGCTTTTTCTGACGCAACTTGGTAATTTCACACCCTTGAACCCCAGAAACGGGCGACTTCCGTTGATTTAAGCATGCCTGCTGCTCGGTAACCCGTCGGCGAGGAGTTCTTGGTCCATGCGTGAGCAGCGCCACCGACTACCTCATCAGCAGATCAAGACAGGAGGCCATTCCGCTCCGCCCAGCCGATGAAACCACCGTACTCAAAGGGCACTCTGAGGCCTATTCACAGCCTCAATCAATCAGCCCATGGCTAGGGGTTTCATTTCCCCATTGAGCCTCCTGTCAATAAGCGTCTCCATACTTACTGCGAGTCAAATCATCTGCCACTGCCGATATGGCCTCTTTCGTCAGGCAGCCGCCTCGAACGGCCTCACACAACAGGCCCACGGCGCGGCGCACCTCGGCCCCATTTGACGCCCGACCAGCTGCCCTGCATGCTTCACGGAGGCTTATTCATAGCCTCAATGAATCAAGCTATGACTAGGGGTCTCATCACTCTCTGAGCCTCTGCGAATAAGCCTCATGATCCTCGATGATCGCAGTCCAATGGTGAACCTCGGCCAAGGCAAGCACACCGCACTCACCTCTGTTTCTCCCATTGTCACCAACGAGGAGCGCTGCATACCTACCAAAAGCGTCAAGTTCATCACCACGCTCCACCGGGAGGAGCTCAACCCATTCCTCGTCGAGCACGTGAGCCACATATGGCTCTCATGGGATTGACAAGCGCATTGCCAACCCACGGCCCTTCCTTCACTGACCGAAAACACCAAGCACTCCTCAATGACTGGCCCCATGGCAGATCTCACGCGTGATCCACCCCGTGCAGGCTGGTCACGATTTGTGGTACTTCGCCAGACGTGACGGCTCGATACCACCATCGCCGCCACACGAATCGCGGATCACCAGCCGATGAGGCACGGTGACGGTTCGAGGGCCTGCTGGGGTCAGGCCTTCCACCACATCCAATGCGGCATAGGCGAGTAACCCGGTAGGCTGTTCGACGGTCGTCAGGGCCGGAGTAGTGAACCCGGATATCCGCGCGGCGTCAATGGAGACCACGGCGATGTCCTCCGGCACCTGTACCCGCAGATCGCTCAACGCAGCCAAGGCCCCGACGGCCTGCGTGTCATTCGACACGAAGAGCCCGTCCGGCTTGACGGCACCGTCGCGCACCAGCTCAACTGCCGCCCGGTACCCCCCGCCGAAGGAGTAATCGGCCCAGCGCGACAGCTGCTGACTCTGCGTGTCGTCGAGCCCGGTGACGTCACGCCAGCCACGCATGCGAGGCCTGAACACCGTATGCCCTTCGGGACCGAAGATGGCCGCCACGGATCGACAACCATGATCGACCAGGTGCTGGACGGCCAGGCGCGCGGCCTCACGCTGATCGATACCAATCGACACCGCCTGTTCCATGCGGCCGCCCGGCATGACGGTCAGCGCCCCGTGGAACGTGCCGTGCTCAGCCGACTCCGGGAGGAGACGCGGCGTCGGCCCGATGGACAGGATCGCCGCCGTCCGGCGGCTCAAGAAGTCCGCCACCAGTTCCTCCTCGGTCTCCGGGTCGAAATTCGTCGACGCGATCAGCAGCAGCTTTCCCCGGGACCGCACTTGGCGCTCGATTTCTTCCGCCAGGTCGACGAAGAAGGGACCACGCAGATTCGGAACCAGCAGGCCGAGAACCGATGACTCGGAACCTCTCAGTTGCCGCGCAATGGGATCGGGCCGATAGCCCAATTCCGATATCGCCCGCCGCACCTTGTCACCGGTCTCGGCAGAGACTTTCTTGGGCCCCCCATTGATCACATAGGAAACCGTCGCCAAAGACGTGCCCGCCAGTCGCGCGACATCAGCGCGAGTCGGTGCTCGCCTTTCCTTACGTTCAGCCATTCAATTCATCCTTGCCGTTGCCATGACCGATGACCGCCACTGCCACCTCAAGCGATCCACTGTCAGCTGACGGGCTAGTTGAACCCTACCAAGGCCCATGGCACCGACAGGGTCGCAAGAAGAATCTACGGATGCATTGAGCCGATCACGCCGAACAGAGGAACAGCCGCGACCGGACCCGGCGAGCAGGCGGCGGCGAGTTCCCGAGCGCTCACCACCGCGCCCCTTTCGACAAACCGGCCGAAGCGGCAGTCAGGCTGGTACTCGGCAACGGCTCATTCGTGCCCTCCCCCACACCCCGCCAGCGGCGAGGTGAGCGGGCGCCCTGCCGCTGGACGCCTGCGCAACGACACGTCACACCCGGACCGGCATCCGGCCCACGGGCTCACGGGCTCACGGGCTCACGGGCTCACGGGCTCACGGGCTCACGGGCTCACGGGCTCACGGGCTCACGGGCTCACGGCGAGTCTGCCACGCAGGCCTCGAGGACGCCCAAGGGCCATCCCCTGGCTCAGGGGGAGCCCCTGACCGGCAGGTGGCCACGCGGATCATCCGCATCGGGCACACCACAGCCAGACCCCGACCGAACCTGCCAGCATGACCCACGATCCCCGCTCCGGCCGTAGTCACCGCACCAGTGGGCCTCGCACCGGCAGCCAGACCGAGCAGCGACGCCGAGCCCCCATCGGCCCGCACCTGACTCCTCAGAGGTGACACGTGTCATATTTGTTACCGAAAACCTCTTCCCTTTTGAGGTGACACGTGTCATATTGATGTCTAGGAGCAGGCTGACGCAACGGTGCGTCAGTCTTTGCAGTGCTGTCCAGAAAGGATGGATCAGTGACAGAGAAGTCACCCCCAAGCCCCCGGCCGGACACGTCTTCACAATGGGAGAAGAGCGGTCCCGAGCCGGGGTATTACAAACTTCGCGGCAAGGAGATCTTCGGGTATTCCTTGGTGGATTTCGCCATGAACCTAGTCTTCCAGGCAATCATGATGTACATCACCTTCTTCTACACCGACATCTTCGGCCTGCGCCCCTCGCACATCGCCGTCATGTTCCTGGTCTCACGTCTGTGGGACGCCGTCAACGACCCACTGATGGGCTGGATCGTCGAGCGGGCGAATCCACGACACGGCAAGTACAAGTCATGGATCATGTACGCGGCGGTCCCCTTCGGCCTCGCAGCGGTCCTGACCTACACGACTCCGGGATTCAGCTATCCGGCGAAGCTCGTGTGGGCGTACGCGACGTACAACCTGCTCAACATGGGCTACACGCTCATCATCCAGCCCTACATATCGCTGGCCACGGTGATGACGGCCGACCCGAGACAACGCACCAGGCTCCAGTCGATCCGCATGGCCTTCGCCCAGAGTGGTGGCGTCATCGTCGCGCTGACCATCCCGCTGCTCAGCGACTGGCTGGCCAAGTCCATGTCGCTCCAGGCCTCCTACCAGGTCACCGTGGCCCTCATGTCGATCATCATGGTGGCCATCCTGCTGTTCTCCTGCACCCAGGTGACCGAGCGGATCAAGGTCGTCTCGCACGAGGACCCGCCCGGCATCGGGCAGATCATCCACCAGGCCACCCACAACAAGTACGTGGTCCTCATGTTCCTGCTGTTCTTCGGCGTCTACGGGTTCAACACGATCCAGTCCGCATCCGGGGTGTACTACATGACCTACTTCGCGATGCGGCCCGACTTGGTCGCATGGTTCTCGATGATGAATGTCCTGCCGTCGGTCGTGGGGGTCCCCATCGTGCCGTGGCTGCAGAGGTTCTTCCACAAGAAGGGCACCACCATGCTCGGTCTGGTGGTGGGGGCCCTCGGCGCGGTCCTGCTCGCCTTCCTCTCCCCATCGAGCATCGCCATGATGCTGACGGCCAGGGGAATCAGCTCCTTCGGCTACGGCATCATGATGGGCGCCCTGTGGTCCATCATCACCGACCCCGTTGAGTACGGGGACCTCAACACCGGACGTCGTCTCACCGCCATCGTCATGACACTCATCGGACTGGGCCTGAAGTTCTCCATGCTGCTCGGCGGCGTCGTCCCCACCTGGATCCTGGACATCGTCAAGTACCAACCGGGCGTCGAGCAGCAGACGTCCGAGTCGCTCGCGGGCATCCACTTCATGTCGTCGTGGCTCCCCGCGATCATCCTGCTCGTCACACTGCTGGTCTTCGGCCTGTTCTACGACCTCACGGAGGAGAAGATCGTCGACATCCAGCACCGGATCGCCGTCCGTGACGGCCAGATCCCGCCGGTCGGCGAGGAAGAGGAAGCACTCGCCGCAGAAGGCGTCCGCCTCCGCGAGGCGGCCCAGGCATCGCAGCATCCTCCGGCGAGCCGAGCCGCATCTGCCATGACACCTCACATCGGGAAGGAATCATCATGAAAGTCGCGCACGTGACCAAGATCGGAAGCCTCCGGGACCCCGATCCCGCAACGAGAGGCGCCGTCGGCGTCCTTGACATCCCCGAGCACCCCCTCGGTGACGAGGACGTGCGGATCAAGGTCGCCTACTGCTCCATCTGCGGATCCGACCCGCACCTGGTCGAGGGCATCTTCGGAACCGACGTGCCGATCGGGCTGGGGCACGAACTGTCCGGGGTCATCACCGAGCTCGGCCCGAAGGCGACCCGCAAGGGCCTCAAGGTGGGTGACCGGGTGGCCGGGAACTTCCTCAGGTTCTGCGGCACCTGCTACTACTGCCAGAACGGGCAGCAGCAGTTCTGCGCCAGCTCCGGTGAGTACAACCGGCCCGGCATGGCCGAGAACATCGTGTGGCACGAGTCCCAGGCATACAAGCTCCCCGACGACGTGCCGCTTCGCAAGGGCGCCTTGCTGGAACCGACATCGGTCGCGGTACGCATCGCGGACAAGGCGGCTCCGAGGATCGGCGAACGAGTCGTGATCTGCGGTGGCGGCCCCATCGGTCTGCTGTCGCTGCAGGTGCTGAAGATGATGGGCGCCACCGACCTGACGCTCATCGAGCCGATCGCCGACCGCCGCGAGCTGGCCGAGCAGTACGGGGCGGACCACACCATCGACCCCACCAGCGACGACGTGGCCGCCGAGGCGATGAAGCTCACCGGCGGACTGGGCTACGACATCGTCATCGACTGCTCGGGATCGGTGCACGGCATCCAGCCGCTGCCCGAGATCGCCGCCTACGGCGCACGCCTGATCTTCGGCGCCATGTACCCCGGCGACTACGAGTTCGGGCTCAACATCCACAAGTACTGCTACCTCAAGGAGCTGACCATCACGGGCCTGTTCGTGTCTCCCTACGCCTACCCGCGAGCAGCCCAGATCCTGCCCCGCATGAACCTCGATGCCCTCACCGAGAAGGTGTTCGAACTCGACGACACCGTGGCCGCCTTCGAGGCCCAGGTGTCCGGCAGGTACCCGAAGATCCTCATCCGCTGCAACCAGATCGAAGGCGAGTGACCGCCCCATCGGGCGGCCACCCACAGTGAAAGGAACGACGACATGATTGAATGTCAGAACATCACGGTCGCGGAGTTGGAGGACCGCGCCTACGAGCTGAAGCAGAAACTGCTCAAGCTGTGCGGCACCTACAACGGCTCCGTTCACATCGGTGGTGACCTGTCAGTGGCAGACGTGCTCACCGCACTGTTCCAGTACGGCTTGCGCATCGATCCGGCAGACATCCAGAACCCCGAGCGCGACCGTTTCATCCTGAGCAAGGGACATGCCGCAGTGTGCATGTACATCGCCATGGCCATCCGTGGCTTCTTCGACTACGACGAGATCGTGCGCACCTACGGGCAGCTCGACTCGGCCTACGGGATGCACCCCTGCAAGGTCCAGCTGCCCGGTGTCGAGGCGTCCACCGGCTCACTGGGCCATGGCCTGCCGCTGGCCGTCGGCATGGCGCTGCACGCCAGGCAGCAGAAGGCCAAGCACCGGGTGTTCACCGTCATGGGAGACGGAGAGACCGGCGAGGGCTCGGTGTGGGAAGCCGCCATCGCCGGACGCAGCCGCGAACTGGGCAATCTGGTGGCAGTCATCGACCGGAACCACCAGCTGATGACCTCGATGTCCGAGGACCGGATCGTCCTGGAGCCCTATGCCGACAAGTGGCGAGCCTTCGGGTGGGACGTCATGGAGGTCGATGGCCATGACATGAGCGCCCTGGTCGAGGCCCTGGACTCACTGCCGGAGACGACGTCGACGAGACCGACCGCCATCATCTGCCAGACCGTCAAGGGCAAGGGCGTCGACTTCATGGAGCGCAACATCGGCTGGCATGCAGGCTCGCTGGGAGCCGAGGACCTGCAGCGCGCACTGGACTCACTCGCCACAACTCGAAAGGACAACTGACATGCCCGAGACCATGAATTTCGATGTCGTCATCTCGTCCCGTTCGGTGACTGGTCAGACCCTGGCTGATCTCGGCGACACGTACCCGAACCTGTGGGCGGTCACTCCGGACATCTGCGCCACGCTCAGAGAGTTCATGGACCGCCACCCCGATCGGTTCGTCGATGTGGGACTGTCCGAGCAGGCCGCCGTCGGTATCGGGGCCGGGCTCGCCTACGAGGGCAATATCGTCGTGGTGTCGGGGATGCTTCCCTTCCTCAGCATGCGCTCGATGGAGCAGGTACGCACCGACGTCTGCTACCCCAATCTTCCGGTGCGCATCATCGGCACCCACGGGGGGCTCCAGGGCAACGGTGGCTCCACCCACTACGCCCTCGAGGACCTGGGGCTGATGAGTTCGCTGGTCAACATGACGGTCATCTCGATCAGCGACCCGATGATGGTCAAGGAGGTGCTGGAGCAGTCGATGACCTACCCCGGACCCATGTACATCCGCACCGGTGTGGGCAAGAAGGACACGGTCATCTACGACTTCGACGAGCGCTCCATCACCATCGGCAAGGCCATCACCGCGCTGGACGGAGACCAGATCACCCTGTTCACCCACGGCGAGATGGTCGTCCAGGCGATCAAGGCGGCCCGAGAGGTGGCCAAGGAGGGCATCTCGGTCCGCGTCGTGGACATGTTCACCATCAAGCCCATCGACGTCGAATCGATCCGGACGAATGCCGCCGAGACCGGCAGGTTCGTCGTCCTCGAGGACCACCTGAAGATGAGCGGGCTGGCGCAGGCCATCGCCAACGTCCTCGCCGACGAGATGATCCACCTCTCGTGGTTCAAGAGGCTCGGCATCCCGCAGGTGTACGCCGGCTTCGGCGAAGACGAACAGCTCCGCGACAAGCACGGATACGGACTCCAGCACACGATCGACGCGCTGCGCGAGGCAGCCGAGCACTGACAGCAGGGTGTGGGGTGGGCGGATGCGCCCACCCCACACCGAGGAAGGAGAACAATGGACCGTCTTGAAGTCGCCTGTGGCATCAACGTCTACTGCACAGGACCCGAAGACCCGAACCTGGATCACGCGCTCGAGGACATGGCCCGCCTCGGCTACACCCATGTCGCCTTTGGCCCCATCGACGGGGCCACGACCCCGGCGGCCGGTCTTGCCCAGCAGCTGGCGAACGCGGGGGTGAAGCCCATAGCGATGGGCACCCAGGCGCCCGGAGCGAATGTCTCCTCGCCTGACGCCGCCCAGCGCCGGGCCGGACTCGACCTACTGAAGAGCTGCATCGACTACGCGCACGATCTCGGCGCGGACCAGATGAACGGGGTCAACTACGCCCTGTTCAAGGACGCCTCCGCCCCCTTCGGCGAGGACCGCTTCACCGAGTCGGCCGTGCTGCTGGGGCAGGCAGCCGACTACGCGAAGGACGCGGGAGTGAAGCTCGCCTTCGAGGTCGTCAACAGGTACGAGAGCTCATTTCTCAACACCGCCGAGCAGGCGCTCGCCTATGTCGCAGCGAGCGGATCGGACAACCTGTGGATCCACCTCGACTCGTATCACATGGCCATCGAGGAGTCCGACATGCTGGAGGCCGTGCGATCCGCGGCTCCCCGGATGGCCTACCTGGAACTGGGGCAGTCGGCACGCGGGTCGATCCTCACTGGCGCCGTCGACAACGCCGCGGTCGTACGCGCCGCCCGATCCGTGGGCTACCGGGGCCGCTACGGGCTGGAAGCCTTCACCCGCTCGATCCTCGGGGCCGGCGGAGACGGGCTGAGCATCTGGCGGACCACTTTCACCGACTCCAGCGCGATCGCCAAGGAGGCCATCGACCTGATCCGAGCAGTCCACGCAGAGAATCCCCTGGAAGGAGAAGCACATGAATGACGAAATCGATCGATTCACGATGGACTATTTCCGTTTGGACGGAAAAGTCGCCGTCGTCACCGGGGCCAACCTGGGACTCGGCATGGCCTACGCGGCGGCATTCGCGAAGGCCGGCGCCGACCTGTACATCCCGCACTTCGCCCCCGATGTGGAGGAGATCCGGCAGATCGTGACGAACGAGGGCAGGCGCGTCGAGTTCCTGCAGGGCGATCTCACCGATCCCGAGTACCTGGACGCGGTGGTCGCCGACTGCCTCGACAAGTTCGGGCACATCGACGTGCTGGTGAACAACGCCGGCATGAGCATCTTCGGCGACTTCGAGGAGTACCGCGACGAGGACTACCGCCGGTGCATGGAGCTTGACCTCAACGTCTCGTACCTGCTGGGCCGGCGAATCGGCCTGATCATGAAGAGCCAGGGCTCGGGCAAGATCATCAACATCGGTTCCGCACTGTCCTTCACATCGAACAAGCAGTGCCCGCCCTACACCATCGCCAAGCACGGCGTGGTCGGGCTCACCAGGGTTCTCGCCAACGAGCTGGGCGGGGACAATGTGCAGACCAATGCCATCTGCCCGGGCTTCCTCGCCACCGAGGTGAACCGGGAGCTCCGCAAGGACCCGGAGTTCTACAACAAGATCACCAACCGCATCCCAGCCGGCCGCTGGGGCAGGCTGGACGATCTCATGGGCAGCGCGGTGTTCCTCGCAAGCCGCGCATCGGACTACGTCAACGGTGAGACGCTCACCATCGATGGCGGCTGGGCCGTCACGATCTGACCCGCCCAAGGGGTGAGGGGCAGCGACGTCGCTGCCCCTCACCCCTGCGCCCCAGGCTCTCGCCCTGCACTGCCTGCCTCCGTACCATTCCCGTTCCCCTACCCCTGCGCCTCCGGCTCTCGCGTCACGCCGGAAATGCCGACGAGCGCGTGTAGCCCTCATCCCTGCGCCTCAGGCTCTCGCTCTTCGCAGCCTGCCCTCGTACCGTTGCGCCCCAGGCTCTCGCCTTGCACTACCTGCCCCCGTACCATTCCCGTTCCCCTACCCCTGCGCCTCCGGCTCTCGCCCCGCATGATGGTGCCGCGGTGAACTCCGGTGTCTCGCCGGCCGGGTACCAGTTCGGCAGGGTCCACGGCGAGGCTTGTTCATAGAGGCTTATTCACGGCCTCAATTAATTAGGCTATGGCTAGGGATTTCATCTCCCGCTGAGCTTCCCGTGAATGAGCCTCAGCATCTGACGGCCAGCGACTACGGCGACCGCAGGTCCGGCTGCCCGTCGTGGCCGGAGTGAGTGACGCACAGACATGCTTTTTCTCACAGGATGTGGCCGTTTTTACCCCAAACAGAGCCGGAACCGCCACATCCCGTCAATTTCGGCATGCCCTCCCCAGGTACGAGTACCCGCTCACGCCGTTGCCCTGACAGACTTCTCACCGGGTCGGCGTCGCAGCCGCACTGTTTGAAAGGTGCCGCCCGGCACCAGAATCGGGCTGCCCGTGGCGCCTAGGCTTGAGGTCATGAGCATCGTCATCACGCCTCCGGCCATCCTCCTGTCCGAACCGGACGCCGATCTCGTCCGCGCCCTCGCCGCCGATGTGGCCTCGTCCGACGGCGTGATGCCGCTCAACGAGTCGGCCAGGCTCGCGCTGGGTGGCTACGCCCACCTGCGCAGCCACTGGCTGGCCCGCGAATCCGGGCCCATCGGCAGCAGCGGGCGCAGCCTCCTCGGCTACGCCCACTGGGACGGCCGCGAGCAGACCGTGCAGATCATGGTGGCCCCCGACGCCCGCCGCCGTGGCATCGGCACCGCGCTGGCCCGCGCCGTGGTCGGGCACACCAGCCTGGCACGCGCCAGCAACGAGAACGCCCCGATCCCCGAGAGCCTGATGTGGTGGGCGTTCGGCAGCCAGCCACCGGCACAGGGCTTCGCCGCGAGCCTGGGCCTGCGTCCCGTCCGCGGCCTGCTCGTCATGAGCATGACGCTTCCCTGCGAGGTCAGCCGTGCCGCGGGACTTCCCGAGGGACTGCGGCTGGACTCCTACCGCAGCGACGACCTGGACCGCCTCGTCGAGGTCAACCACGCCGCCTTCGAGCAGCACCCGGAGCAGGGCGCGATGACGGCCGCGGACGCCTTGGCGCGGATGAGCCAGGACTGGTTCGACCCGGCCGGGCTGCTCGTCGCACGTGACGACGCCGGCCGGATCGTCGGCTTCCACTGGACGAAGATCGAGACCGTCGCCGGCACGAGGCGCGGCGAGGTCTACGTCCTCGGTGTCCATCCCGACTGGGAGCACCGGGGCGTGGGCCGGGCGCTGCTCGATGCCGGTATCCTGCACATGCAGGACCGCGGTGCCCAGGCGATCGACCTGTACGTCGAGGCAGGCAACCCCAGGGTGGTGCACATGTACCAGTCCTCGGGTTTCCAGGTGACCTCCACGGATACCGCCTACGCGCGTGTCCCCGCCGAGGCAGACCAGGAGCAGAATTGATGAACGCCAGCCCAGACCAGGCCATCCCGCCGGAGGACCAGCCCGATGCGCTGCCGGAGGACCGCTACTCCGAACGCGAGCTGAGCTGGCTGGCCTTCAACAACCGCGTCCTCGACCTGGCACGCGACGCCCGGCGCGTGCCCCTTCTCGAGCGCGCCAAGTTCACGGCGATCTTCAGCTCGAACCTCGACGAGTTCTTCATGGTCCGCGTCGCGGGCCGAAAGCGCCGCATCGACGCCGGCGTGGCGATGCCCTCCATCACCGGCATGCGCCCGCGTGAGCTCTACGACGCGATGCTCACCCGCATCCACGAACTCGTCGACTCCCAGACCGCGCTCTTCCGCGACGACATCCTCCCCGCCCTGAAGGCCGAGGGCATCGACCTGCTGAGCTGGGACCAGCTCACGGACGAGGAGAAGGCCCGCATGGACGAGCTCTTCACCGAGCGCATCTACCCGGTCCTCACGCCGCTGGCCGTCGACCCCTCGCATCCGTTCCCGTACATCTCCGGCCTGTCGCTGAACATCGGCGTACTGCTGCGCAACCCGGCCAACGACGCCCGCCAGTTCTCCCGCGTCAAGGTGCCGCGCATCCTCGACCGTTTCATCCGGCTGACCCCCACGCGCTTCATCCCACTCGAGGAGGTCATCGTCAACCACCTGTCCGAGCTGTTCAGCGGCAGGCAGGTGACCAGCTCGTGCCTGTTCCGCATCACCCGCAACGAGGACGTGGAGGTCGAGGAGGACGACGCCGAGAACCTGCTGTTCGCCCTGGAGAAGGAGCTGCTGCGCAGCAAGGTCGGCCGCCCCCCGGTGCGTCTGGAGGTGGAGGAGACCGTCTCGGACGAGCTGCTCGACCTGCTCGTCAACGAGCTGGACATCTCGGAGAAGGAGGTCTTCAAGCTGCCCGCGCCGCTGGACCTCACCGGCCTGTTCGACCTGGCAGACGTCGACCGGGAGGATCTGAAGTACCCGAACTTCCTGCCCACGACGCACCCCGACCTCGCCCCGGTCGAGACCTCGAGCGAGGCCGACCTGTTCAAGGCGATCAAGCGTCACGACGTGCTGCTGCAGCACCCTTACGACTCCTTCGCGACGAGCGTCCAGCGCTTCATCGAGCAGGCGGCCGCCGACCCGCAGGTGCTGGCGATCAAGCAGACGCTCTACCGCACCAGCGGGGACTCCCCCATCATCGACGCCCTCATCGAAGCGGCCGAGGCCGGCAAACAGGTGCTCGCCCTGGTCGAGATCAAGGCCCGCTTCGACGAGCAGAACAACATCGCCTGGGCGCGCAAGCTGGAGCGCCACGGCGTGCACGTCGTCTACGGCATGGTAGGGCTCAAGACCCACTGCAAGCTGATCCTCGTGGTGCGCGACGAACCCGACGGCCTGCGCCGCTACGCCCACATCGGCACCGGCAACTACAACCCGAAGACGGCCCGCCAGTACGAGGACATGGGGCTGCTGACCTGCAACCCCATCGTCACCGACGACGTCTCGCGGCTGTTCAACCACCTGTCCGGGATGACGGCCGAGACCGAGTACCGCCGGCTGCTGGTGGCCCCGAACGGGGTGCGCAGCGGCATCCTGGAGTCCATCGACCGCGAGATCGAGCACAAGCGGGCGGGCCGGCCGGCCCGCATCCGCATCAAGGTGAACTCGATCATCGACGAGCAGGTCATCGACGCCCTCTACCGGGCATCGCTGGCCGGCGTCCAGGTCGACCTGTGGGTACGGGGCATCTGCGGCATCCGGCCGGGCGTGCCGGGGCTGAGCGAGAACATCCGGGTCATCTCGATACTCGGCCGCTTCCTGGAGCACTCGCGCATCTTCTGGTTCGAGAACGACGAGCACCCGACGGTGGGCATCGGCTCGGCCGACATGATGCACCGCAACCTCGACCGCCGCGTCGAGGCCATCGTCTCGATCACCAACCAGCGTCACATCGCCGAGATCGGCGAACTCTTCGACCTGGCCTTCGACGAGGGCACGGTCAGCTGGAAGCTCACGGACCGCCAGTGGCGGCCGGACACGCTCGACGCCGACGGCAACCCGAAACTCGACATCCAGGAGCATCTCATCGCCAAGACCGCCATGCGCCGCCAGAGCATCAACCCATCCCGCCGCACCCTGCACGTCCAGCGGCCCGGCATCCGGCAGGACCGATGACCAGCGGCGCCCTCAAGGGCGAACCCCGGATCTGGGCGGCCGGCGCCGTCGTCCTGCGTGTCAGGGGCGGGCGCATCCAGGTGCTCATCGAGCACGTCCCGCGCTACGGCACCTGGGGGCTGCCCAAGGGCCATCAGGAGCAGGACGAGCAGCTGCCGGTGACCGCGGCGCGAGAAGTGGCCGAGGAGACCGGGGTGCGGGTACGCCTGACACGTCCCCTACCACCGCTGGACTACCTGGTGGGCCCCGACCACAAGCGGGTTCACTGGTGGCTCGGTGTCGCCGTGGACGAGACGCCGTCCCTACGCGATGACGAGGCCGACGAGGTGCTGTGGGCCACCGTCGGCGAGGCGGATGCGCTGCTCGCCCACGCGGACGAGCGGGCGCTGCTGGCCCGCGCCGTCGAGATCCACCGGCAGGGGCCGACCGGGGTGCTCGTCCTCACCCGGCACGCGAAGGCGAGCCCCCGCAAGGCGTGGAAGGGCGACGACTGGCTGCGCCCGCTGGCCCCGCGCGGTGAGCGCCAGTCGGCGCGGTTGCCCGCCCTGTTCTCCGCCTACGGGGTTAACCGTGTCGTCTCGAGCACGTCGACGCGCTGCGTCCAGACGGTCGAGCCCTACGCCGAGGAGACCGGGACGGCGCCGGAGCTCATCGCCCTGCTGAGCGAGGAGGTTGCCGACGGAAACGACGAGCAGGTGTCGGCCTACATGGCCGAGCTGCGCATGGCGGCCGGGGCAGACCCCGGTGTCCGGGCCCTCGTGTGCGGGCACCGCCCGGTGCTGCCCGCCATGCAGGCCGGCCTGGACCTCGACCGGACCCCGATGCACCCGGGTCAGTCGCTCGTGCTGCACATCGGCCCCGACGGGCAGGTGCTCGACACCGAGTCGCACCTCGCCGTCGGATGAGGCCCCCTGGGGACCGGACGATCGCTCTCGGGGACACGCACGGCAGCAGCACTGGCAGGAGACCCCTGCTGGGTCCCGGCCACCGGCTCAGAGCACTGACGGTGCGCGCTGACGACAGGTGAGGGCCCACGGGACCGGGCGGTCGGGCGAGCGTGTTCCCGGCATCCCGGACCAGGGGCACTCGCACGCGCCGCCAGCACCGCACAGCCTCGGTGTCGGCAGATGAACCGCACCCGCCCCGACCCGACCCGAGGATCCCCCACCGAACCGGGCGGTCGGGCGAGCGTGTTCCCGGCATCCCGGACCAGGGGCACTCGCACGCGCCGCCAGCACCGCATAGCCTCGGTGTCGGCGGATGAACCGCACCCGCCCCGACCCGACCCGAGGATTCCGCACCGATGAGCAGTGCAGCAACGCGACCGCCCGCGGCGCCGCCGCAGGACCCGGCGACCGCGCTCACCGGCAGCCGCGGCACCGGAGACCGGTTCGCGGCGGCCCTGGCACGGGCCGGGACCGGACTCACCGTGCTCGTCCTGGCGGCCTTCGTCGTCTTCCTGGCCGCCCAGTCGGCGAGCGCCCCGCAGACCTCGGGCAGCGGGCTGGGGCCGCTCCTGGTCTGGGAGTTCGGTGCCGCTGCCGTGGCCGTCGGCGTGAGCGTGCCGGTCGGCGCCGGGGCCGCGCTGTTCGCCACCAGGCTCGCGCCGCGCCCGGCGCGGCGACTGCTCGGAGCCGCCATCGACCTGCTGGCCGCCGTCCCGGCGATCTCGTACCTCCTCGTGGCGCAGGGGGTCATCGACCCGTCCCGCAGGAACGCCGAACGGGCCGTCATCACCGGTCTGGCGCTGACGGCGGCCGTCACGCCGACGGTCGCCGCGCTGAGCCGGGAGGTCTTCAGGCAGGTGCCGGCCGGCCGGATGGAGGCATCGTTCGCTCTCGGCGCCACCCGCTGGGAGATGATCCGTCAGGCCGTCCTGCCGTTCTCGGCTCAGACCCTGCGCTCGACGGCGGCACTCGCCTTCGCCC
Organism: Propionibacterium australiense; assembly: GCF_003666605.1. Lineage (GTDB taxonomy): Bacteria > Actinomycetota > Actinomycetes > Propionibacteriales > Propionibacteriaceae > Propionibacterium > Propionibacterium australiense. The sequence continues at coordinate 105,377 of NZ_RCIV01000008.1, forward strand.
GCGCTCTCGCCGAGGCCCTCACCCTGGTGGCGCTGTTCAGTGGCCTCCGCCCCGATCGGCTGCGGCTGGCCCCGGACGGTTCGCGCTCGCAGGCCTGGCATCTCGCCCGGCTCGCCGGCGGGGACGAACTCGGCCGGTTCATCGTGGCGGTGCTCGCCGTCGTACTCGCAGGCCTCGTGCTCGGTCTCGGCGTGCGGGCGCTGCTGGCACGGCGCCCACCGGTGCGGGTGCGTCGTGAACGCGGCGCCGGCCGGCCGGCCGGGGCCACCGCCCGGGCCCGCGCCATCGACAGCTCGCTGACCGGCGTCAGGCTGCCCCGCTGGGCCAACGCCGCGCTGGCCGGCGCCTGCCTGCTCGTCGCCGCCCTGCTCGGCGTCCTGTCCGGCACCGCCGTCCTGCCGGCAACACTCATCGGCGCGGCCCTGGCCTATCCGCTCGTCCACCAGTTCGTCATGTTCGCCGTCGAGGGCCCGCGCAACGCGGTGGACGCCGCCTGCCACGACCTGTGCGCGGTGGCCTTCGCGCTGGCAGTGCTGCCCCTGGCCGCGTTGCTCGCCCGGGTCGTCCTCACCGCGACGGCCGGGGCCGGCGTGCTCTTCTCCGCATCAGTGCTGGCCCCGGTGGGCGGGACCCTGGTGACCATCGCCGTCGCGGCCGCCGTCTCGGTGCCCGTCGGTCTGGCCGGCGCCGTGTGGTCCAGCGAGTACTCCGGTCGGCGCGGGGCGCGCATCGTCTCGTCCCTGGCGGACGCCGCGGTGAGCGTGCCGGCCCTCACCGCCGGGCTGCTCGTCCTCATGGTGTTCGTCCTGCTGTCCGGCCCGGCCCGCGTCCCGGGACGGGGGGCGGCCGTCGCCGCGCTGTGCACGGTGATGATCCCCTACCTCATGCGCGGCGCCACCCAGATGCTCGGCCTCGTCCCCGTCGCGCTGCGCGAGCAGGGGCTGGCGCTCGGGGCGGCGACGTGGTCGGTCATCCTCCGGGTCACGCTGCCGACCGCCTCCGCCGGCCTGGTCCAGGCAGCCGTCCTGGCCGTCTCGCGGGCGCTCGGCGCCGCCTCGCTCATGCTCGTCCTGGCGGGGCCGGGCGAACCGACGGCCGCGGCGAGCAGCCTGCCGGGCTGGGTCGCCGACCGGTTCGCGGCCGGTGAACCCGGTGAGCTGTGGGCCGGCGTGGTGTGGCTGGTCGCCATCGTCGTCGCGCTGAACCTGGCGGGCCGGCTCATCCCGGCGCGGCTCGGCCCGAGGAACATCACATGAGGAGCACCGATGGCCCGACGCGTTGAACTGAGGCATCTGAGCGCCCGCTACGGCGCCCTGACGGCCGTGCAGGACGTGAGCATGACGATCGAGCCGCGCTCGGTGACGGCCTTCATCGGGCCGTCGGGCTGCGGCAAGTCGACGATGCTGCGCGCCATGAACCGCATGCTCGAACTCATCCCGAACGCCCGCGTCGAGGGGCGTGTCCTGCTCGACGGCACCAACATCTACGGCCGCATGGTCGACCCGGTGCGGGTGCGCCGCACCGTCGGGATGGTCTACCAGCAGCCGAACCCCTTCCCCACCATGTCGATCCGCGACAACGTGCTGGCCGGGGTCCACCTGACCAACCGCCGTCTCGGCCGGGCCGAGGCGGACACCGTGGTCGAGACGTGCCTGCGCAGCACGAATCTGTGGGAGGAGGTCCGGGAGCGGCTGGACGAGCCCGCCACCGGCCTGTCCGGCGGCCAGCAACGCCGCCTCTGCATAGCCCGCGCCGTCGCCGTCGAACCCGAGGTGCTGCTGCTGGACGAGCCCTGCTCGGCACTCGACCCCATCTCGACCCAGACCATCGAGGAACTCATCGGGCGGCTGCGCGAGGACCGCACGGTGGTCATCGTCACCCACAACATGCGTCAGGCGGCCCGGGTCAGTGAGCGCACGGCGTTCTTCAGCACCGACGGGCCCGGCACCCCCGGCCGCCTGGTGGAGTACGACGACACCGCGACGGTCTTCTCGAATCCCCGCCACCAGCAGACCGAGGACTACATCACCGGCCGGCTCGGCTGACCCGGGCCGGACCCGGCCAGCCCTCCATGCGCCACGCGGCGTCCCAGAACATCCACTCGTACCTGCTGGCCTGCTCGTAGGCCGCGGCCATGCGGCCGCGCAGCGACTCGTCGCCCTGCCCGGCGAGCCGGTCGACGATGCCGCGCACCCTCAGGGTCTGCTCGGCGAAGACCGGGTCGGCGTAGGTGCCGATCCAGTCGCCGTAGGGGTGCAAGGCCAGGTCACCGGCCGTGGTGATGAGTCGCGCGCCCACGTCCTGGTAGATCCAGAAGCACGGCAGCACCGCGGCCGCCAGCACCCCGTACTCTCCGCGGGCGGACTGTGCGAGCAGGAACGACGTGTAGGCCCGGCAGGTGGGCGAGGGCTCGGCGCCGGATCCGACATCGACGTACTGGGCGTGCAGGGCCCGCTCCACGACGATCGAGTCGCGGGCGCCCTCGGCCCAGAAGACGAGCTCCTCGGGATCGTCGGCCAGGGCGGCGGCCCCCGCCAGGGCGCGGGCGTACTGACCCAGGTAGAGCGCGTCCTGGCCCATGTAGTAGTCGAAATGCTCACGCGGCAGGGTGCCGTCCGCAAGGGCCCTGACGAAGGGCAGCTCGTCGATCGCCGCGCGGATCGGTCCGGTCCACCGCCACAGGTCGTCAGTGAAGCTCACGGTCACCCTCCCGCGGCCAGTACGCGTGGAAGTGGTGGACGGGACCGTGGCCGTGGCCGATCCGCAGCTCGTCTGCGGCGGCGAGGGCGGCCGTCAGGTACTCCTTCGCCTGCCGCACGGCCTCCGGCCAGCTGTCGCAGCGGGGCCGCAGCGCGGCGATGGCCGAGGACAGCGTGCAGCCGGTGCCGTGCGTGTTGGCGGTGTCGATGCGTCGCCCGCGCAGCAGGACCGGGCCGTCCTCGTCGACGTAGACGTCGGTGGCGTCCCGGTCGAGGTGCCCGCCCTTGACGAGGACCCGGCGCACGCCGAGACCGCGCAGGGCCACGGCCTGCTCGACGAGTTCGTCGACACTGGTGGCCGGCCGGCGCCCGAGCAGGACCGCGGCCTCCGGCAGGTTCGGGGTGATGAGGTCGACCATGGTGCACAGGCGGCGCACCTCGTCGACGGCGTCGGCGTCCAGCAGCCGGTCGCCGCTGGTGGCGACCATGACCGGATCGAGGACCGTGCTGGTCAGCCGCGGCAGGTACCGCCCGACGGCCCGGGCGAGTTCGGCGGTGGCGAGCATGCCGATCTTCGTGGCGTCCGGGGTGATGTCGTCGAGCAGGGTGTCGAGCTGGTCGCGGACGACGTCGACGGGCACCACGAAGACGCTCCGCACGCCGAGGGTGGACTGGGCGGGCAGCGAGGTGAGGACGCACATGCCGTAGGCGCCGTTGGCGCTGAAGGACTTCAGGTCGGCCTGGATGCCGGCCCCGCCGCTGGGGTCGGAACCGGCGATGGACAGCGCCGTGACGATCATCGCAGGCCCTCCGTCCAGGCGGCGAGCAGTTCGGCGGCGGCCCGGCGGGGGTCGGGCGCGCAGCAGATCGCCGAGACGACGGCCCCTCCGTCCAGGCCGGCGGCGGCCAGCGGGGCCATGTCGGGCACCTTGACCCCGCCGATGGCCACGGCGGGCAGCCCGACGAGGGACGCGGCCCGGGCCACCCCGGCCACGCCGAGCCCGCCCGGCGCGTCGGTCTTCGTCGCGGTGTCGTGCACCGCCCCGATACCGAGGTGGTCGCAGGCGCCCTCGGTCTGCGCCGCGATGATCTCGGAGTCGGTGCTGGCCGACAGGCCGAGGAACGCGTCGTCGCCGATGAGGGCGCGGACGAGGGGCGCGGGCAGGTCGGACTGGCCGATGTGGACGCCGGCCACGGACGCCCCGAGCTCGCGGGCCGCCAGGAAGACGTCGACCCGGTCGTTGACGATGACGGGCACGTGGTCGCCGACGGCGCGGCAGACCTCGACGACCTGGGCGAGGAACGGTCCGCCGTCGCTGTCCTTGGCCCTCAGTTGCACGCAGGTGACGCCGCCTGCGACGGCAGCGACGACCGTCTGCAGGACGCTGCGTCCGGCCGAGGCGCACTGTGGCTCATCGGTGACCAGGTACAGCCTCAGATCGGGGGCGGGCCTCACGACAGCTCGATCCGCTCGAGGTCGGCGCCGTCCAGGCGGTGGAGGGCGTCGAGGAAGGCCGGCTGGAAGGAGCCGGGCCCGGAGGAGTTCTCCGCGGCGATCTCGGCGGCGGCCGAGTAGGCGATGTGGCAGGACACGACCGCGTCGGCGTCGCTGACGCCCGCCGAGCGGCCGGCCGCGAGGAAGGCCGCGATGACGGCGCCGAGGGCGCAGCCGCCGCCGGTGACGCGGGTGAGCATGGCCGAGCCGCCGCCGACGCGCACGACGCGGCCTGCTGAGACGATGGCGTCGGCGGGCCCGGAGACGGCCACGACCGAGCCGAAGCGCTCGGCGATGGTTCCGGCGGCGTCGAGCGCGGACTCGACGTCGTCGGCGCTCTCGACCCCTCGACCGCCGGCGCCGGAGCCGGCCAGGGCGATGATCTCCGAGGCGTTGCCGCGCACACAGCTGGGGCCTCTGGCGACCAGCTCGCGGGCCAGGGCGGTGCGGTGCACGAGGCTGCCGACGGCCACCGGATCGAGCACCCACGGGGTTCCGGCCCGGTTGGCTGCATCGGCCGCCTCGACGGATGCGAGGCGTTGTTCGGGCGTGGGCGTGCCGACGTTGATGAGCTGGCCGCCTGCCGCGGCGGCGAAGGGCCCGGTCTCTCCGGCGATGTCGACCATGGCCGGCGCCGCGCCGAGGGCGAGCAGGACGTTGGCGGTGAAGTTCGTGACGACCGAGTTGGTGATGCACCCGATGAGCGGTGTGCTGGCCCTCAGCCGATCGAGAACGATGCGTGCGGTCGCGTGAGCAGACATGCGACATCCCTTCGTCAGTGCTAACTGGACAGGTTCGACGGGTGTGATCTCAGCCTGTGGCACCCCGTGTCACCGCGAACGTTAGCAGCCGAACGAGAGGCGCAGAACCCCAGGCCCACCGGGGCTCACGAGTGGCATCCCGGCGAGGTGCAGCGGACCGCGGCCCCGGCCCACGGGGACGGGGAACTCGCCCCGTCCTCCGGTATCGCCCGTGAGGGCATCCGCCCACGGGAGCAGACGGCGGAGCGTCCGGCCGCCCCGGCATGATCGGGTCGTGGGCACCTGAGCCCGTCGGCCGGCAGTACCGCGGTGGGCCGCCCGGGCGGGCGGTCAGCCGCCGCAGCTGTAGACGCCGGCCTGCTGCTTCATGGCCAGGACGCGCACCGCCTTGTCGGTGATCTGGGCGGCGAACTCCTCGTCGGACTCGGCGGCCTTGATCGTGTCGCGCACCATGTCGTTGACGGTGGACGGGTCGACGTCCAGGGCCAGGTCGCCGCCGGCCCGCAGGAAGCGGGTGCCGCGCTCGGCGACCGGGTAGGCCTCGAGGGCCACCGCGGAGCCGAGGTCGTCGGAGATGATGACGCCCTCGTAGCCGAGCTGTTCGCGCAGCAGGCCGGTGACGATCGTGGACGAGAAGACGGCCGGGTTGTCGGGGTCGATCTGCTGGTAGATCGCCGAGCTGACCATGACCGAATCGGTGCTGCCCGCCAGGTCGGCGAACACCTTGACCGTGTCGCTGTCGGCGGTGGTCGTGGTGTCGATGGCGACGGCGAAGTCTGTGTTCTCGGTGACGTCACCCAGGCCCGGGAAGTGCTTGATGCTCGTGAGGATGTTCGCGTTGCGCATGCCGGCGAGGGCGGCGCCGGCGTTGGCGGTGACGTCCCCGGGTGTCTGGCCGTAGCCGCGGCCGAGCAGGCCGATCGGCTGGTTCCTGGTGGCCATCTCGGCGGTGACGACGTCGGCGACGGGTGCGAGGTCGTAGTTGATGCCGGCCTGCCCGAGTTCACCGGCCCAGGTGGTCCAGTTCTCGGTGATCTGCTCGGCGGGCTGTGTGGCCTGCTCGGCGGCCGACGGGATCGGGGTGAACCCTTCGCCGCTCAGGTGTGTCACCTCGCCGCCCTCCTGGTCGACCGCGATGAGGGCCTCCGGGTCCTGCCTGTGCAGGGCGTCGGTGAGGGTCTTGGCCGCGTTCATCGAGGTGGGGCTGGCGACGAGGATGACCGAACCCACCATCTGCTGGCCGAGTTCGTTGACGGCGGCGCTGGGGGTGCTCTGCGTGACCGCGCCCATGTAGAGCGTCTGCACCTGGGCGGACAGGCTCATCCCGGCGGCGGCGTCCCGGCAGGCCGAGTCGAGCTGGGCCGTGCCGGAGCCGTCCGCCGATGGACTCGTCCTGCTGGACGCGGGGCCGCCCGAGCGGGCCGCCGATGACGGCTGCGACGATCCGCCGCCGGCGCCCCAGGGGCCCATCGCGCAGCCGGAGACGGCCATCGCCAGCAGCACCGCCCCGACGACGCCGGTGACCCCGCGGGGGCGCCTGCGGCGTGGGACGGCCAGCGGGCCGGTGCCGTGCGCGCAGGGTCGCTCACTCATGCGCGGCCCCCTGTCCGGCGCGCCTGTCGCACTCGGCGACGGCCGACAGCAGCGCGTTCTCGACGACCTCGGCGAGCCCGGGGTGGGCCCAGTACTGGCCGCGGGCCATCGTGCCGACGTCGATGCCGAAGCTCATCGCGGTCACGAGCAGCTGGCCGAGCTCGGGGGCCTCGGGGCCGATGACGCCGGCGCCCAGCAGCATGCGGGTGGCCGGGTCGACGAGCAGTTTCACGAAACTCGTCTCGTCGTCGAGGGCCCAGCCGTAGGCGACCGTGCCGTAGGGCTGGATGACCTTGACGTAGTCGGTCCCGGCCTCGCGCAGCGCCTGCTCGGTGGCGCCGACGGCCGTGATCGGGGGCTGGCTGAAGACGGCCTGCGGCACCGGCACCGTCGGTCGGGTGACCGGCTCGTCGGGGTGCAGCAGATTGTGCTGAACGGTGCGGGCCTCGGCGTTGGCCACGTGCTTGAGCATGTGGGGGTCGCAGACGTCGCCGAGCGCCCAGATGTGCGGCCGGCTGGTGCGCTGGTACTCGTCGGTGACGACGAAACCTCCGGCGTCGACGTCGACGCCGGCAGCGGTGACGTTGAGCTGGTCGCCGTTGGGCACCCTGCCGGGCACGAGGAGCAGGGCGTCGGCGTTGTAGCGGTACTCGGTGCCGGAGGGATCGGTGAAGCGCAGCAGCAGGCCGCCGCGGCCGGCCGGCTCCACCGAGGAGAGCCGCTGGTTGAGGCGCACCGAGAAACGCTGGGCGGCCAGCTCCGTGGCGCGCCCGGCGACCTCCTCGTCGATCTTGCGCAGCAGCCGATCGGAGCGGTTGACCAGGGTGACCCGGGAGCCGAACGAGGCGAAGATGTGGCCGAACTCGAGGGCCTCGACGCCGCCGCCGACGATGACGAGGCGGCCGGGCACCTGCTTGATACGCAGGATCGTCTCGGAGGTGTGGATCATGCCGGCCAGGTCGGGGTCGTCCAGGCCCGGGGCGTCCAGCATCCGGGTGCGCGAGCCGGCGGCGATGACGAACTGGTCGGCGGTGATCGTCCGGCGTCCCACCTGCAGGGTGTGCTCGTCGACGAAGGCGGCGGCCTCGCGCAGCACGGTGACGTTCTCGTTGGACTCGCGCCAGGCCAGCCCGGCCTGCGCGATGCCGTTCGTCCGGCCGAAGACGCGCTGCTGGATCGCGGCGAAGTCGACGCCGTCCAGGTGCAGGTTCACGCCGAGCCGCGCGGCGTGCTCGACACCGGCGGCCATGCTCGCCGGCACCACCATCATCTTCGTGGGGATGCACCCGGCGTTCAGGCAGGTCCCGCCGAACCACAGGTCCTCGCCGACACCGTGGTCGACGAGGGCGATCGTCTTGTCGTCGAATCGCTCATCGATGATCGAGTTACCCGACCCGGAACCGATGATGCAGATGTCGAAGTGCTCTTGGGCCATGCCCCATATCCTTGCACGGACCAGCGGTGAGACCCGAGCGCATGGCCGACGCGCCCGGCCCGCTGACCCTGCGATCGTTGTGAGAAGACGCACGAGAACCGCAGGGCGAGCGCACGGCCGACGCCGCCCTGCCCGCTGCCCCTGCGGTCTTCGTGAGAAGACACCCAAGAACCGCAGGATCACAGGCAGGACCACAGCGTCTACGGGGCCACGGGGCTTGTAAGGCGAAGGCCTCTTCCCGCGGCCCCAGAGGGCTGAACCTGCGGCTCTCGTGGAATGACACACAAGTACCGCAGGATGGGGCTTTGCCCGATCGTCTTGAGGATCGAGACCATTGCCACAGCCCATCCCTCGGTGATTCACTGACCTGTGAGCTGGGCCCACCCCCTGAGCCCGCACGAAAGATGGAGCCGCCATGGTTGATCTTGGTGCGTATGACGAGCCGGTGCCGTTTGATGATGGTGCGGCTGATGGGGTGAAGTCTGCTGCGACGGTGTTGTCGGGCACGTTGAAGGATCAGGGGGCCTCGCGGTCGGGGTGGGCTACGACCGCGTTGACGGAGTTTCGGGGTCATTACGCGGATGTGTTCGAGTCGAATGCGAAGGCCGCGTCGACGGACTGCACGAACATTGCTTCGGCGCTGGATGATCTGGCTGCCGAGGTGGAGGCACTGAAGCAGGCCGCGGCGGCCGAGCGGGAGCGTCGCCGGAAGGCCAAGGAGTGGGCCGACCGGCAGGAAAAAGAATGGGCTATCAAGAGCTGGTGGGATGATCGGGTAGGAACAGACAAGCCACCTGTGGGCGCGGAGCATGTCCCTATGCCGGAGCCTCATGATCCGGTGACGACCCCGTGGGCCGAGCCGGCTCCGGGTGCCGCCGGTGGGGTGTCGTCGGCGTGTCCTGATGATCTGCGGGCGTATTCGTCGAACGTGTCGGGTGCGAACGACACTGTGGTGACACAGAAGGGCACCCTGGAGGGGGCGATCACTGATTTCGCGGAGCGGTGCTCTTGGTGCAAGATCAACACCTCTGGGATCACGACCGCGTTGGCCTCGTTCGAGACGAACAACACCAACGAGGTCAACTGGGTCAACACCGTCGCTGCGGCGTTTGAGG
>NZ_RCIV01000009.1 GCF_003666605.1 Propionibacterium australiense
TCATTCGCACCCGACACGTTCGACGAATACGCCCGCAGATCATCAGGACACGCCGACGACACCCCACCAGCGGCACCCGGAGCCGGCTCAGACCACGGAGTCGTCACCGGATCATGAGGCTCCGGCAACGGCACCTGGTCCGGACCCGCAGGCGGCTGATCTGTCCCCCAGAAACCATCCCACAGGCCCTTCAAGAATGACTCCCGGTCCTGCCTGTCCGCCCACTCCTTCGCCTCCTTGCGGCGCTGCCTCTCGGCCGTTGCGGCCTCCTTCAGCTTCTGCACCTCGGCAGCCAGGTCATCCAGGGCCGAGGCAATGTTCGTGCAATCCGTCGACGCCGCCTTCGCATTCGACTCGAACACATCCGCGTAATGACCCTTGAAATCAGTCAACGCGGTCGTCGCCCACGACGACCGCGAGGTCGCCTGAGTCTTCAGCGTGCTCGACAGTGTTGTCGCAGCAGACTTCAACGTGTCAGCCGCACCATCATCAAACGCAACCGGCTCGTCATACGCACCAAGCTTGTCCGAATACTCAGCCATCAGATGTCCTCATGTCGCTGGTGGGGGGGTGGTGGGATGCCATGAGGCGCAGTCGAGGCCATGGCCACCAGCTCAAGCCAGGCCGGACGCAGTCAAGAAATAGTGGAAATGGAAGAAGGAGGGGAAGAAAAGAGATGAGGGGTACCGCCCCGGATCCCCGGGACGGCACCCCTCATGCGTGTCAGGCAGCGCCGCCGGCGCTGAAGATGTCCTGCGAGATCTGCATCGTCTGCCGCTGAAGCTCGTTGAGCTTCTCGACCATCTGGTCCAGCGCGGTTCGGGTGGCAGGCCAGGTATCGCCGCTGAACTTGTCGGCCAGCGGGCCGTCCCAGTTGCTCTTGTCGCACAGGATCTCGCCCTGAGTCTTCAGGTTGTTCAGCTGATCCATCAGGCCACCGTTAGTGGTGCTCTCGATCTGCTTGATCGCGTTCTGAGCCGCTTCCGTCGAAAGTACACGACCGCTCATCATGCCTCCATCTCAATAGGGGTGAACAGGACACCCCGGTGTGGGGCATCACCTCAACCGAGGCTAGTCCCAGCTGCCGCACAGGGGCCACCCAGCTCCTCATCATGCGGACAGACTCTGACACCATGCGACCACGACCAACTGGCGCCATGATTTCTGCTTAGAGACGACGAATCACCTAGCCACACTGTGATTCACTCCACCGGGCGGCTGCCCCTGACACTCAGCCCACCCCCGTCGTGTCCCCTCCATCTCAGGGTTCAATCGGGGTGCCCTGTTCAGTCGTGCGAGGAGTAGTTCGGGGCCTCGACGGTCATCTGGATGTCGTGCGGGTGGCTCTCGCGCAGGCCGGCCGAGGTGATCCGCACGAAACGGCCCCGCTCCTGCAGCTCGGGGATCGTGCGGGCACCCGAGTAGAACATGGCCTGGTGCACACCACCGATGAGCTGGTAGACCACCGCGCCCAGCGGGCCACGGTAGGGCACCTGCCCCTCGATGCCCTCGGGCACGATCTTGTCGTTGCTCGTCACGTCGGCCTGGAAGTAGCGGTCCTTCGAGTAGCTCATCTTGCGGCCACGGGTGGCCATCGCCCCCAACGAACCCATGCCCCGGTACTCCTTGAACTGCTTGCCGTTGATGAAGACCAGCTCACCCGGGCTCTCGTCGCAGCCGGCCAGCAGCGAACCCAGCATCACCGTGTCTGCGCCCGCCACGAACGCCTTCGCGACGTCACCGGAGTACTGCAGGCCACCATCCCCGATGACCGGGACACCGTACTGGCGGCAGGCCCGGGCAGCCTCGGCGATGGCCGTGACCTGCGGGACACCGACGCCGGCGACCACCCGGGTGGTGCAGATCGAACCGGGCCCCACACCCACCTTGACCGCATCGGCACCCGCCTCGCACAGCGCCTTCGCCGCCTCGAACGTGGCGACGTTGCCGCCGATGACGTCGACGCCCTCAGCGGCCGGGTCGGCCTTGAGGCGCGCGATCATGTCCATCTCTGCCCTGGAGTGGCCGTGGGCGGTGTCGACGACGAGCACGTCGACGCCCTCCTCGATGAGCGCCATCGCCCGCTCGTAGGCATCACCGTAGAAACCGATCGACGCCCCCACCCGCAGACGCCCCTGCGCGTCCTTGCTCGCCAGCGGGAACTGGTCGGACTTCACGAAGTCCTTCAACGTGATGAGACCCTTGAGCCGGCCCGCGGCGTCGATGAGCGGCAGCTTCTCGATCTTGTTCTTGGCCAGCAGCGCCAGCGCATCATCGGGGGCGATGCCCTCGGGCGCCGTGACGAGCGGCATCGGGGTCATCACCTCACGCACCGGACGTGAGGCGTCGGACTGGAACCGCATGTCCCGGTTCGTGATGATGCCCAGCAGCCGCATGTCCTCGTCGACCACCGGCACCCCGCTGATGTGGAACTGGCCGCACAACTCGTCCACGTCCGCCAGCGTCGCATCCGGGCCGATCGTGATCGGCTCGATGACCATGCCGGCCTCCGAACGCTTCACCCGGTCGACCATGCCGGCCTGCTCCTCGACCGACAGATTGCGGTGGATGACACCCAGCCCGCCCTCGCGGGCCATGGCGATCGCCATCCGCTCCTCGGTGACGGTGTCCATCGCGGCCGACAACAACGGCACCTGCAAGGTGATGCGCCTGGTCAGACGCGAACTCGTGTCGACCTCGGAGGGGATCACGTCGGTCTGGCGAGGAATGAGCAGGACGTCGTCGAAGGTCAACGCCAAGGGCGCGACCTCGCCCGCCGCGCGCTCCGCCTCAAGCCTGCTCCCCCGCTCCGACACCATGTGATGACCTCTCTCCTCGACGGTGGGCCCAGTCTAGTGCCTGCCCGCAGGACGAAACCTTTCCACCGAACGGGCTCCTGGTCCTTCCTCACACCACGTGGATGCCATTCGGACCCCTGGCCGTTCAGGCCTCCTCCCCCGTCGGCTCGACGCGTGCCCCAGTCGCCCGGACTCGGCGCGGTGTGGCGGGACGGCGGCACCCAGGATCGCGGTCCGCCGGTGCGTTCCACGCCCCGGGCTCAGCCCGCCCGGGCCCCGGCCCGAGTCCTCGGAGTGGACACGTTCTCGCGGCTCGGGCCCGGCGCCCAGCAGCCTCGGCCGGTCCCAGACGCAGTGGGGGCGGGCAGGACCCTGAGGTCCTGCCCGCCCCCACTGAGCGTCGGAGTCGTCCGGCTTACTTGTCGTCCTCGTCGTCGGGTTTGTTCACCACGAGGGTCTCGGTGGTGAGCAGCAGACCCGCGATGGAGGCGGCGTTGGCCAGTGCCGAGCGCGTGACCTTCACCGGGTCGATGACGCCCTGGTCGATGAGATTGCCGTACTCGCCGGTCTTGGCGTTGTAGCCCTCGTTGACACCCATCTCGGCGATCCGCGAGACGATGACGTAGCCCTGCTCGCCGCCGTTCTCGGCGATCCAGCGGGTCGGCTCGATGACGGCCCGCTGCACGATCTTGGCGCCGGCCTTCTCGTCGCCGGACAGGTCCAGCGCGTCGACGGCCGAGGCCGCGTGGATGAGGGCGGCGCCGCCGCCGGCGACGATGCCCTCCTCGATCGCGGCGCGGGTGGCGGACACGGCGTCCTCGATGCGGTGCTTCTTCTCGTTGAGCTCCACCTCGGTGGCGGCACCGACCTGGATGACGCAGACGCCGCCGGCCAGCTTCGCGACCCGCTCGTTGAGCTTCTCGCGGTCCCAGTCGGAGTCGGTGCGCTCGATCTCGGCGTGCAGCTGCTTGACGCGCGCCTCGACGGCGTCGGCCTCGCCGGCGCCCTCGACGATGGTGGTGTTGTCCTTGGTGACGACCACGCGGCGGGCGCGGCCGAGCACGTCGAGGCCGACCTCGTTGAGCTTGAGGCCGACGGTCTCGGACACGACCTGGCCGCCGGTGAGGATGGCGATGTCCTCGAGGATCGCCTTGCGGCGGTCACCGAAGGCGGGCGCCTTGACGGCCACGGAGGTGAAGGTGCCGCGGATCTTGTTCACCACGAGGGTCGACAGCGCCTCGCCGTCGACGTCCTCGGCGATGACGACCAGCTGGCCCTTCGCGGCGATGACCTTCTCGAGCAGCGGCAACAGGTCGTTCATCGACGAGATCTTGCCGTCGTTGATAAGGATGTAGGGGTTGTCGAGGACAGCCTCCATCCGGTCCTGGTCGGTGACGAAGTACGGGGAGATGTAGCCCTTGTCGAACTGCATGCCCTCGGTGAACTCGAGCTCGGTGCCCAGGGTCTGGGACTCCTCGACGGTGATGACGCCGTCCTTGCCCACCTTGTCGAAGGCCTCGGCGATGATCTGGCCGATCTCCTCCTCGCGGGAGCTGATGGTGGCGACGTTGGCCATGTCCTCGGTGGTCTGCACCTCGCGTGCCGCCTCGTGGAGCGCGTCGGTGATGGCGGCAACGGCCTTGTCGATGCCGCGCTTGAGGCCGATCGGGTTGGTGCCGGCGGCCACGGCGCGCAGGCCCTCGTGGACGAGCGCCTGGGCGAGGACGGTGGCGGTGGTGGTGCCGTCACCGGCGATGTCGTTGGTCTTGGTGGCGACTTCCTTGGCGAGCTGGGCGCCGAGGTTCTCGTAGGGGTCCTCGAGTTCGACCTCCTTGGCGACGGTCACGCCGTCGTTGGTGATCGTCGGGGGGCCCCACGACTTGTCGAGGACGACGTAGCGGCCCTTGGGGCCGAGTGTCACCTTGACGGTGTTGGCGAGGATGTCGACACCGCGCTCGAGGGAGCGGCGGGCCTCCTCGTCGAACTGAAGCTGCTTTGCCATGAGTACGGGCCCGCCTTACTTCTCGACGACCGCGAGGATGTCGCGGGCATTGAGCAGGAGGTAGTCCTTGCCGTCGTACTTGACCTCGGTGCCGCCGTACTTGCTGAAGATGATGACGTCACCCTCGGCGACGTCCATGGGGACGCGAGCGCCCTTGTCGTCGATGCGGCCCGGGCCGGCGGCGATGACCTTGCCCTCCTGCGGCTTCTCCTTTGCGGTGTCGGGGATCACCAGGCCGGAGGCGGTGGTGGTCTCGGCTTCCAGCGGCAGAACGAGGACGCGGTCCTCGAGCGGCTTGATCGTGGTGGCCACGTCAAACCCCTTTCTCACTAGTCAGCGCCATGCGGCGCGAATTCCTGTCAGTGGTGGATTGACCAGGAGGACGTCGTCGCGGTGCCATCCCCTGGGCTGGCACTCCCCTGCCGGGAGCGCCAGAACCAAAGCTATACCTGCTTTAGCACTCGATCAAACCGAGTGCCAGAGCGGTCCGGGGTCACGACTCGGTGATGAGGCCCTTGGCCACGAGCCACTCGTAGGCCACGTCGGCGGGCTCGCGGCCATCGACGTCCACCTGGGCGTTCATGGCGATGAGCTCCTCGTCGGTGAGCAGTTCGGTGACGGCGCCGAACAACCGGTCGTAGGCCTCGGTGTGCTGTGCGTAGGTGTCCTGTCGGATGATCATCGACACGTTGTAGTTCGGCAGGAACTCCAGGTCGTCCTCGAGGACCACCAGGTCGAGCGACTTGATGCGTCCGTCGGTGGTGAAGATCTCACCGAAGGTGCACACCCCCTCGGCCGTCGCCGAGTAGATGGCGCCGACGTCCATGAGCATGCGCCGGGACGAGCCCAGGTCAATGCCGTAGGTCCGGGCCAGCGGCTCGAACCCGTCGTTGCGGTTGTTGAACTCGGTGTCCAGGCAGAAGCTCAGCTCCGAGGGGTCGAGCCCGGCCAGGTCGGAGAGCTTGGTGATGCCCAGGCGCTTCCGGGTGCTCTGGGTGATGGCGATGCCGTAGGTGTTGTTCGCCGGTGTCGGCGGCAGCCACACCAGGCCGTTGAGCAGGTCCTCGTCGCGCACGGCCTCGTACTGGGCCTGCTCGCCGGGGACGGGATCGGTGTGGCCGAGATAGCTGATCCAGCCGGTTCCGCTGTAGTCCCACAGCATCTCGATCTGGCCGCTCAGCAGCGCCTGACGCGAGGACGAGGAGCCGGGGATACCGGTGAGGTCCGACACGTCGGCCCCGGCCGACCGGAGCAGGATGACGGCGATCTTGCCGAGCACGAGCTGCTCGGTGAAGGCCTTGGAACCCGCCTTGACGCTCACGCCGCTCAGGTCGATGCCGGCGAGCTCGCCGGCGAGCTCGCCGGTGCGGGTGAAACCGCCGGAGGTGCCCAGCCCGCAGGCACTGAGCACGATGGCCAGGGCGAGGGCGGGCACGGCGAGCAGGGCCCGGAGCCGGCCGGCCAGGTTCTTCACGTGCTCCATCTCACAGCCCCTTCGGTGCGACGACCATCTCCATGACCTGCCCGAGCCATTCGACGAGCAGGGCGAGCAGCGCCACGATCACGGCACCGGAGATGAGGATGCGGAATCGGAACAGGGAGATGCCGGTCTGGATGAGGGCACCCAGGCCACCGGCGTTGATGAAGGTGGCAAAACTGGCGGTGCCGACGAGCAGCACCAGCGCGGTGCGGATGCCCGCGAGGATGACCTTCGAGGCCAGTGGCAGCTCGATGCGCAGCAGCACGCCCAGCGACGAGATGCCCATGCCCCGGCCGGCCTCCACCAGGGCCGGGTCGACCCCCTGCAGCCCGGTGATCGTATTGGCGAGCACCGGGAGGAAGGCGTAGATGCTCAGCGCGACGACGGCGGTCGGCGTGCCGAAGCCCATGGCCATGGCGAGCAGGACGACCAGTCCGATGACCGGCGCGGACTGGCCGGCGTTGGCGACGGCGAGCACGGCGGGTGTGACGCGGCGGATACCGGGCCTGGTCAGAGCGATGCCCAGCGGCACGCCCACGACGAGGACGACGGCGGCGCAGATGAGGGTGAGCACCACGTGCTCGCCGAGCAGGGTGCCGACGGTCCCCCACGCCAGCTGGCGGGACTCGATGTCGTCGAGGTCGGCGGTGGCGCGCCAGAGCACCCAGATCAGGGCCCCGGCGACGACGATGACGGGGATGCCCCAGAACAGCTGGCGTTCGTTCCTGTCCATGCTCATGGGCGCTCCTGCCCCTGGGACGGTCCGGCGGGTCTGTGTCCCGAGGCCCGGCCGGCCTCATGGTCCCTGACCGCCTCGGGCGCGGCATTGACGCGGCGCACGTGCGCGGTCACCTCGTTGAAGGTGGCGATGCCGAGGAAGTGCTCGTTCTCGTCGACGATGATGGCGCCCTCGTGCAGCGAGGTGACCAGGGCGTCGAGCACCGTGTCGAGGCTGGAGTCCTTGCTGAGCAGGATGGGCTGGCGGCCGGGCCGGGCGCGCACGACAGGGCCGCGCAGGTTGACCGTCCAGTACCAGTCAACGATGGCGTCGTCGGCGTCCAGGACGATGACCTGATCCGTGTCGTTCCGGCGCGCCCGCTCCAGCACCTCGGGGACCGGGTCACCGACGTGGACGAGGACGGCCGGTTCCAGCCGGATCGAGGAGACCTTCTCCAGGGCCAGCTGCTTGAGGGCCGAGCCGGCACCGGTGAAGTCCGCGACGAAGTCGCTGGCGGGGTTGGCGAGGATCTCCGAGGCGGTGTCGTACTGGGCGATGCGCCCGTTCTCGGCCATGACGCAGATCCGGTCGCCGAGTTTGATGGCCTCGTCGATGTCGTGGGTGACGCACACGATCGTCTTGTGCAGCTTGGACTGCACGTCCAGCAGTTCGTCCTGCAGACGCGAACGGGTGATCGGGTCGACCGCGCCGAAGGGCTCGTCCATGAGCAGGACGGGCGGGTCGGCGGCCAGTCCCCGGGCCACGCCGACGCGCTGCTGCTGGCCGCCGGACAGCTCCCTGGGGTAGCGGTCCCGATAGGCGGACGGGTCGAGACCGACCAGTTCGAGCAGTTCGTCGGTGCGCCGCCTGATGCGTTTCCTGTCCCACTTCAGCAGATGGGGGACGACCGCGATGTTGGCTGCGACGGTCATGTGCGGGAACAGTCCGCCGCCCTGGATGACGTAGCCGATGCGACGGCGCAGGGTGTCGGGGTCGAGTTCGCGGGTGTCCTGGCCGTCGATGGTGATCGTGCCGCTGGTGGGTTCGATGAGGCGGTTGATCATCTTGAGGCTCGTCGTCTTGCCGCAGCCGGACGGGCCGACGAAGGTGACGAACTCGCCCGCGTCGATGGTCAGGCTGAGGTGGTCGACGGCCGGCTCGGTCTGGCCCGGGTACCGCTTGACGACGTCGGTGAAGACGATCTCGCTGCCCCTGGTGTTGTCGGTACTGGCTGTGCTCATGCGCGGATTCCCTTCGAGATGGTGACCCGCCCGAGCAGGGCGAGCACGGCGTCGGCGATGAGTGCGACGACCACGACGCCGACGGTGCCGACCAGGGCGTAGTTGAGTGCGTTCCTGCCACCGATCTGGGTCAGCCCGGTGAAGATGTACGAGCCGAGCCCGGGGCCGAGCACGTAGGCCGCGATGGCCGCCACGCCCATCGACATCTGCGTCGAGACGCGCAGACCGGTGAGGATGACGGGCCAGGCCAGCGGCAGCTGCACCCGCAGGAAGACCGCGAGCGGCTTCATGCCCATGCCGCGGGCCGACTCGATGAGTGCCGAGTCGACGCCCAGAAGTCCCACCACGGCGTTGCGCAGGATGGGCAACGTCGCGTAGAAGGTGACGACGGCCACCGAGGTGACGGTGCCGATGCCGAACAGCGGGATGAACAGGCCCAGCAGCGCGAAGGACGGGATCGTCAGACCGATGGTCGAGATGGCGTTGGCGACCGGTTCGAGCCGCGGCACGCTCGTGACGACGACGGCCAGGACGATGGCGATGACGGCGGCGAGCAGCACGGACTGGACGACGAGGCTGGCGTGCTGGTACATGCGGAACGCGATGTCGGCCCAGCGCGAGGCGATGAAGGCTCCCATGGTTCTCCTGATCGGTCAGCGTCCAAGGGGGACGCACCGGACAAAGAACTGTTGAACCCACAATAGACGACGAAATTTTTCGACGGACACACGCAGTCAATTCACTTCACCACTAAAATTTGTGCCCGCCACCGGGCGGACCGTCCGGCACCGCAGCGGCGGACGGGGCCGGGCGGCCCGGAGATCCGGGCCGCGGCCCGTCGTGCTCAGGCCAGGACCGTCCAGCTGGCGCCGGTCGGGTGGCCGTTCTCGTAGGGGATGACGGCGTGGAACTGCGGCACCTGCGGGTCGAAGACGAGCGGCACGAAGTAGCGGTCGCCCTCCCACATCTCCAGCCGGCCGAGCTCGTCGATGCGTTCCCAGGTGAGCGGGCCCTCCTCGTTCGCCGCCGGCACCTCGCCGTGCCAGCGGTGGACGAGGAAGACGAAACCGAACTGGTCCGAGCCGTCCGGGTTGAAGCCGGGCCAGCTGACGGTGCCGGCCAGCCTCATGTCGTCGACCTCGATGCCGGCCTCCTCCCGCAGCTCGCGCTTCATGCCGGCTGCCACGTCCTCGTCGCGTTCCACCTTGCCGCCCAGGCCGTTGTACTTGCCGAGCTGGTCGTCGTCGGGACGGGCGACGCGGTGCACCATGAGCACCCGCTCGCCGTCGGGGTGCAGGACGAAGGCCAGGGTGGTCAGCTGCGGGCAGATCACGGGAGCCACCGCCTGTCAACGGGTGCGGCCGGCGCCACGGCGCACGGCCAGGCCGGTGAGCAGGCTCTGGGCGGCCAGGGACGCGCCGACTCCCTCGCCGGCGCGCAGCCGCAGGTCGAGCAGCGGCTCCAGGCCCAGTTCGGTGAGCACCGCCTGGTGGCAGGACTCGCGGCTGACCTGCCCGGCGACCAGGTAGGACTGGACGGCCGGGTTCACCTCGACGGCCGCCAGGGCGGCGACCGAGGTGGCCAGGCCGTCCAGCACGACCATCGCACCGGCCTCGGCGGCACCGACCGTCACCCCGGCGAGCACCGCGAACTCCGGGCCGCCGACCTCGGTGAGGGCGCGGGCCGGGTCGGTGCGCAGCGCCTGCGGATCAACGCGTCCGAACACGGCGCGCAGCACCTCGGCCTTGTGGTCGATCATCGCCGCGTCCGAGCCGGCCCCGATGCCGACGGCCTGCTCGGGGCCGATGCCGGTGAGCGCGCAGGCCAGGGCCGAGGCGATCGTCGTATTGGCCACGCCGATCTCGCCGAGCACGACGAGCCCCCGGGCGGCGGCACGCCGGCCCAGTTCTCGCCCGGCCGCGATGAGCCGAGCAGTGTCCTCGCCGGTCATGGCCGGGGCGGTCACCAGGTCGCCGCGGGGGCCGGCCGGGCGCAGCTGTTCGACGCCGGCCAGGGGTTCGCCCGCGACACCCGCGTCGACGAGGATCGTGTCCAGGCCGGCGCCGGCCGCGGTGACGACGCCGACAGCGCGGCCGGCGGCCGCGGCGTCCATGACCTCGCGGGTCACCGACTGGTCGAAGGCCGAGACCCGGTGCTCGATGATCGGGTGGTCGGCGGCGGCGAGGACGAGGGTGCCGCCGGTGACGTCCTCACCGGTGACGGCGACCATCCGGTCGAGCGCCTGGTCGAGCTTGCCCAGTGAGCCGGGCGGGGTGAGCAGGTCGTCGGCCCGGTCGCGGGCCGCCACGACGTGGCGCTGGTCGGGGGCGGCGATCTCGCTCCACAGCGGCGAGGACGGGTCGGGTTCGGGCACCGCGGCGGGCGGCGCGGCCTCGGGGGCCGGCGCGGCGCCGGGCAGCCCGCTCACCGGCGGCTGTGGGGCGTTCTCGGGCCAGCGGTCGGCCATGATCACCTCGTCCAGGGGCAGCTTGTGCGACCAGGCGCGCCGCTCCAGCCCGGGGAAGGGCGGGCGTTCGTCGGGCCAGCCCAGGCACAGCCAGCCGAGGGTCTCGACGCCGGCGGGCAGGTGCAGCAGACCGGCGAGCTCGGTGGGGCGCATGAGTGTCACCCAGCCCATGCCGAGGCCGGCGACGCGGGCGGTCAGCCACATGTTCTCGATGGCGGCGGCGCAGCTCCACAGGTCGGCGTCGTGGAAGGTGTTGCGGCCGAGCACGCCCGAGGCGGGGGTGCGCCGGTCGCAGGCCACGACGATGCCGAGCGGGGCCTCCCGGATGCCCTCCAGCTGCAGGTCGAGCAGCCGGGACTTCCGTTCGGGCGTCAGGCCGTCGGCCTGGCGCAGCCGTTCGCGGTCGGCCATGAGGGCGGCGCGCTCACGGGTGCGGCGGTCGCGCACGACGATGAACCGCCACGGCTGGGACTGGCCGACGCTGGGGCCGCCGTGGCCCGCCTCGATGACGGCGCGGACGAGTTCGTCGGCCACGTCGTCGGGCCGGTAGCGGCGGATGTCGCGGCGGGCGCCGATGACCCGGTCCAGGGCGGCGCGGGTGGCGTCGTCGAACGCCCAGCCGGTGACGTCGTCGTCGCGTTCGGCCGAGCTCGTCGCGTCGCCGATCAGCGGCACCGGGCGGCGCCAGATGTGACCGGAGGGCTCAGTGGTGTGTGCACTCATGGGGCCAACGGTATCGGTGAACCGCCAGGGGCATGACCCGGCGGCCCCGGTAGCCGGACGCACGCCCCGCGGGCCGTCGGGCCCGGCCTGCGGCGGCGGGTCAGTCGCGGACGACGACGTTTCCGACCGGCAGCCCCGAGTCGGCGCCGATGCCCAGGCCGGACGGTTCCAGGCCGGCCTTGACGACCTGGGCGCCGAGCACGGCGATCATGGCGCCGTTGTCGGTGCACAGCCCCGGTCGGGGGCGGCGCAGCTCGATGCCCGCCGCCGCGGTGCGCTCGCCGAGCAGCCCGCGCAGCCGCGAGTTCGCCGCCACTCCTCCGCCGATGATCATGTGCTCGATGCCGTGGTACCGGGCGGCGTCGACGGCCTTGGCGGAGATGACGTCGGCGACGGCCTCCTGGAACGAGGCGGCCACGTCGGCTACCGGGATCTGGCCTCCTTCGAGGCGGCGTGTCTCGACCCAGCGGGCGACGGCCGTCTTGAGGCCCGAGAAGGAGTAGTCGAAGCGGTGCCGCGCCATGTCGTGGGGCGCGGTGAGGCCGCGCGGGAAACGAATGGCCCGCGGGTCGCCGCCCCGGGCGGCCTCGTCGATGGCCGGCCCGCCGGGGTAGGGCAGGTCGAGCAGGCGCGCGACCTTGTCGTAGGCCTCGCCGGCGGCGTCGTCGATCGTCGTGCCGATCTCTGCGACGTCGCTGGTGATGTCCCCCACCCTGAGCAGCTGGGTGTGGCCGCCCGAGACGAGCAGCGCGAGGGTGGGCCGGGCCAGGGGGCGGGCCGGTTCGCCGTCGGGGTGGTCGAGCAGGTCGACGGCGACATGGCCGACGAGGTGGTTGAGCCCGTACAACGGTTTGCCGAGGACCGCGGCGAGGCTCTTCGCCGCGGCCAGCCCGACGACGAGGGAGCCCATGAGGCCGGGACCGGCGGTGACGGCGACGGCGTCGAGCTCGGACAGGTCGACGCCTGCCGTCCCGACCGCGCGGCGCAGCGTGGGGCCGATGGCCTCCAGGTGGGCGCGCGAGGCGACCTCGGGCACGACGCCGCCGAAGCGGGCGTGCAGTTCCATGGAGCTGGCGACCTCGTTGGCGAGCAGTTGCTCGCCGCGCACGATGCCCACCGAGGTCTCGTCGCAGCTGGACTCGATACCCAGCACGAGCGGTTCGCTCATGGCCGTCCTCCTTCCGCCGCGCCGGGGCGGTTCGTGTCCGGTGGGGTGACCACGGCCTGCATGAGGAGGGCGTCGGCACCCGGACCGTAGTAGTTCGCGCGCACGCCGGTGCGGGTGAAACCGGCCCGCTCGTAGAGGGCCAGCGCCGGTGTGTTGTCGTGGCGCACCTCGAGCAGCATCCGGCGGGCCCCTGCCACGGCCGCCGCGGCGAGCAGCCGGGCGAGCAGGCCGGTGGCCAGGCCCCGGCCGCGGTGGGCCGGGGCGACGACGATGCGCAGCAGTTCGGCGTCCTCGTGGAGCACGCCGATGAGGCCGGCGGCGACCAGCCGGCCGCCGGAGCGCAGCCCCAGGCACTGGTTGGCGGGGCGGCTCAACTCGCTCGTCCACGACTGTGCGCCCCAGCGCTCGCGCGGGGGGAAACCGGAGTCCTCCAGCACGAGCAGCTCGGGCAGCTGGCCGGCGTCGAGGGTCTCGGCGGGCGCCGCCCGGCCCACGGCGGTGCTCACCGTGCCGCCCCGGGGCGCAGGCGGTGGCGGCGGCCGGTGAGCGCCGACTTGCGGGCGCTGGGCGGTGCGGCGTCGGGTGTGCGCAGGTACAGCGGTTCCAGGCCGGCGTCGGGCAGCTCGTGCAGGTGGGCGGCGAGGAAGCCGGCGTCGAGCCCCAGCGGCGCGTCGGCCGGGTGGCGGGCGGTGAGCAGCTCCGGGTAGGCCAGGACGCCGGGTCCGGCGGTGGGCAGCTCGGGAAGGGCGGCCGGGGCGCTCACCTGCGGTTGGCCGACGCGCCGGCCGTCCCGGTAGGTGGCCCAGTAGAGCTCCTTGCGGCGGGCGTCCGAGGTGACGACGACGTCCCGCGGGGAGCCGGAGGCGGCCCACTGGGCGGCGATGACGTCGAGGCTGCACACGCCCTTGACGGGCAGGCCGGCCGCGATGCCGGCGGTGACGGCGGTGGCCACGCCCACCCGAAGCCCGGTGAACGGGCCGGGCCCCACCCCGACACCGATCGCGGCGAGGTCCGCCCAGCCGATGCCCGCGCCCGCCAGGATCACCTGGATGGTCGGCACGAGCAGTTCGGCGTGCGAGTGGTTGTCGCCGACCTGTTCGGAGGCGACGGCGCGGCCGTCGCGGGCCAGGCCGGCGGTGACGACGGTCGACGTGTCGACCCCCAGCGTCCAGCCGACCGGCTGGTTCGTCGGTTCGGTGCTCATCGGGCCTCCCTGGCCTCGGCCGACACGGCGAGTTCGTCGCGCAGGCGGTGCAGGTCCTCGCCGGCCCAGCGGTCGCCGTGGCCGGTGAGGTAGACGGTGCGGGTGTCGTCGGCCGGGTCGGCGCTGCGGACGATGTCGATGTCGAGCCGGTCGGGGGCCAGCTGCTCGGCCATCCCGGCACCCCACTCGACGAGGGTGACCGAGTCGGCCATGGAGGCATCGAGGTCGATGTCCTCGAGCTCGGCGGCCGAGCCCATCCGGTAGGCGTCGACGTGCACGAGGTCGGGGCCGGTGCCGCGGGCGCGGTGCACCCTCGACAGGACGAAGGTGGGTGAGATGACCGGTCCGTCGACGTCGAGGCCGGCGCCGATCCCCTGGGCGAGGGTGGTCTTGCCGGCGCCGAGTTCGCCGTTGGCGACGAGCAGGTCCCCGGCGCGCAGTCGCCGGGCGAGCAGTGCGCCGAGACGGCGCATGTCCTCGGCCGTGGGCACGGTGACGGCAGTGGGCAGGTCGATGCTCAGGATGAGGCCGCCGGGCACCTCGTGGTCGCTGGTGAAGCCGTGGGAGCGCCACCAGCCGATGACCTCGGGCAGGTCGGTGCGGGCCATGAGCTGGAGCCGGTGCAGGCCCTGCTCGGCGGCCCACTCCCCTGCGGCGCGGACGATGAGTGCGGCGAGCCCGGCGTGCTGAAAGCCGGGCAGGACACTGACCCGGTGCACCATGAGCGTGCCCGGGCCGGGGACGCTCATGAGCAGGCAGGCCGCGTCTCGGCCGCCGACGGAGGCGACGATGCCGCCGCAGTCGGCGATGCGGGCGCGCACGTCGTCGACGGTGTCGCTCAGCGCCTCGGGCGGCGTGGCGAGTTTGCGTCTGGCCCCGAACGCCGCGTGGATGATGCCGAGCATGGCGGGCGCGTCCTGCGTGCCCGCCAGTCTCAGCTGCACGTCGTCATCGGTCACGTCGGTCCAGTCTAGTGAGTGACCCGCCCGGGCCTGATCTGATGACCGGACGGCGACCGTGGCCCCTGTCGGGGAAAGCCCTCCGGGTCGGGGGCTCCGGCCCGCATGATTGGAACCACAGCCGCCTCGACGACGCGTCACCGACCGGGGGCGGCTCGTGCGATGTTCAGAATATGATGACCGCGCCATCGCCGGAATAAACCAGGTCATCGTCGTCGACGAAGGACGCCACGTCCACCCAGCTGCGTATCTCGTCGAAACCAGTGCCCTGATTCACGTTCTCCTCCGGGGCGTCGTCGAATTCGGCGAAATTCTTCACCACGGTCCCGTCCTCGATGACCACGAGCTCGGCGCACAGCAGGGCTTCGTCGTACCCGGCGACCACCAGTGAGTCGTCCCCGGCGAAGGCCTTCCAGGCCTCGGCGTCGACAAAGCAGTGGTGGCCGGACAGGTCCTCGAAGACGGTCCAGCCCGCGTTCTCGTGGACGTACAGGCAGGCCCCCTTCCACAGTCCGTTCTCGTCGACCGCGACCGAGACGGCCTTGGTGGACTCCACCTCGATCTCCTCCCTGACGGCTCCTCCGTGCCAGTCGCACAACCGCTCCATCGCCTCGTCCCTGGCCAGTTTGATCCTGAAATAACTCGGGTTCATGCCCAGTTCTCCTCTCCTCGATCGGGCGACGGGCTGGGGCGCGGGGGCTGCGACCCGGGTCGGCTCAGCGTTTGGGGTGCTTGCGCCGGTACGGCCGTCCGCCACGGCGGCCGCCCTTCCTGCGGGCCGGGCGCGGCGGGGCGATGAGGGCCTTGTACTGCTCGGCGGTGACCGGTTCGCCACCGGGCGCGGTTCCGCCGGTCAGCTCGGTGAGTCGTTCCCCGGGGCGCACGCCGCGCGGGCGCTCGTGCACGCCGGCCTCGCGCAGGATGCGGTCCATCCGGCGGCGCTGGCGGGGCAGCACGATGGAGGCGACCAGGCCGTCGGTGCCGGCCCGGGCAGTGCGCCCGGCGCGGTGCAGGTAGTCCTTGCCGTCGTGGGGCGGGTCGGCCTGCAGGACGAGCGAGACGTCGTCGACGTCGATGCCGCGGGCGGCCACGTCGGTGGCCACGAGCACCGGCACCGTGCCGGTACGGAAGGCGTGCAGGACGCGGGCGCGCATGCCTTGGGGCAGACCGCCGTGCAGGGCGCCGGCAGTGACGCCGGCCCCGCGCAGCCGCTCGGCGGTCTCGTCGGCGTCGCGCTGGGTGCGGACGAAGACGATGGTGCGGCCCGACCGGTTGACGGCCTGCGCGATGACGTCCCTCTTCTCGCGGGCGCTGACGGCCCAGACCTGGTGGCGCATCGTCGTGACCGAGGCCCGGGCGGCGTCGACGCCGTGCACGACCGGGTCGTCGAGGTAGCGGCGCACGAGTTCGTCGACCTGCTCGTCGAGGGTGGCGCTGAACAGCAGGTGCTGGGCGCCGGCCGGCACCTCGTCGAGGATACGGGTGACCTCCGGCATGAAACCCAGGTCGGCCATCTCGTCGGCCTCGTCGAGGACGACGGTCTCGACCCTGTCGAGCCCGGCGGCCTGCTGCTCCATGAGGTCGATGAGGCGGCCTGGCGTGGCCACGACGACGTCGACGCCAGTGCGCAGGGCCCGCAGCTGCGGGGTGTAGCTCATGCCGCCGGCGACGAGCACGGTGCGGATGCCGGCGGCCTCGGCCAGCGGGCGCAGCACGTCGTGCACCTGCATGGCCAGTTCGCGGGTCGGGGCGAGCAGGACGGCGCGGGGCCGCTCCGGTGCGGCGCCGCCGCGCCCCAGCCGGGTGAGGGTGGGCAGGCCGAAGGCGAGGGTCTTGCCCGAACCGGTCTGGCCGCGGCCGAGCAGATCGCGTCCGCTCATCGCGTCGGGGATGGCGGCCGCCTGGATCGGGAAGGCCGTGCTGATGCCCTGGGCGTCGAGGACGGCGACGAGGGCCTCGGGCACGCCGAGTTCGGTGAAGCGCGGACCCCGCTTCGGCCGGCGCGGGCCCTTGTCCCGTCCCGCTCGGCCGTGCGGGTGCTCGGCCTGCCCACCGTGCCCGGCGCCGGTGCGGGTTTCGCCGGCACCATCGGGACCGTCGGCCGGGCCGGTGTCCGCCGGCCGCCTCCGGGTCCCGGAGTGCGCGTCGAACCCCTGATGCCATCGGGAAACGCCGCCCTCGGCGGCCCGGTCCGCGCCATGGGGCGTCCGGGCGGCGCGGCGATCACGAGGGCTGCCGGATCTGCCTGCCCGGCGTCCGTCCTCCCGCTCTCCCCCGGCGCGGCGGTCGCCCCGGAAGTCATCACGTCGGCCGCCGTGGCGCTCGTCGGTCCATCTCGTGGCGTCGCCACGGCGCCCCGTGCCCTGGCCACGCTCGTCGCCGGGACGCCGCCGGTCCTCGGCGCGGCCACTGGAGGAGGCACTGGACGGGCGCTGCCTTCCGCACCCGCCGCCGTGATCCCATGTCCTGCGGCGGCGCAGGGGCCGGCCCGTGGCGGCCTCCCACTCGTCGCGGCCCCAGCCGCGGCTGCGTTTCCGGTTTCCGTCGCGGCCACGCGAGCGGTTTCCGCGGCCGGCACTGGCGTCCCGGCCGCGACGGCGGCGACCGGCATCTGATGAGTGAGACATAAGGACTTTCAGGAAGAGCAGAGCACAGAAGCCCTGTCTCGATGATTCCCGGCGGGCCCCTCATGCGCACCTCGCGCAACGTCTCACCACGGTACCTGCCCCGGCCAAGCCCGCGGGCCGTGGGAGAACCGGTCAGCGACCAGTGGCACGGGGCTCAGCGGCGAGCCGGGCCTCGTCGGCGAGCCGGGCGATGAGCGCGGGCAGGGTGCGGGCGAGCTCGTCGGGCGGGTAGGGCCCGGGATGGGCGGCCGCGGCGAGCGCCTGGACGCTCGCCCCCAGCACGCCGGCCCAGCGTGCGCCCATCCCGGCGGCGAGCAGCGTGCCGCAGATGCCGGCGAGCGTGTCCCCCGAACCGGCCTGCGCCGTCCATGCCGGGCCGGGCAGGGCGATGGTGACGCGGCCGCCGGGTTCGGCGACGTACTGGGTGGCGCCCTTGAGCAGCACCGTCACGCCGAACCTGTCGGCGGCGGCGCGGCACGAGACGACCGGGTCGGCGACCACGTCGGCGCGGTCACGGCCGAGCATGCGGGCCAGCTCGCCGGCGTGAGGGGTCGCCAGGCACCCGGCGGGCAGCGCGGTGGGCAGCTCGGCCAGGGCATCGGCGTCAAGGACGAGCGGTGCCCCGTCACCGAGCCTTGCCGCCAGGCGCCCCGCGTTGTGTCCGGGCTCGCCCCATCCGGAGCCGACCACCCAGGCCTGCACCCGCCCCGGGCCGACGGTGACCGAGGGCAGCGCCGCGGTGACCATGGCGGGCACCGGATCGGGCGCGCAGCAGCGGACGAAACCGGCCCCGGCGTACAGGGCTCCGGTGGCGGTGAGGACGCCGGCGCCCGGGTAACGGGCCGAGCCGGTGTCGATGCCGAGGACGCCGCGGGCGTACTTGTCGGACTCCGGTCCGGGAACGGGCCAGCGGGCGGCCACGTCGCAGCGCTCGGCGGCGAACACGGTGGGCTCGGTGACGGTGATGCCGATGTCGGCCACCTCGACCCGGCCGCAGTGCCCGGCGGCGGGCTGGGCGACGTGGCAGGGTTTGAGCGCACCGAAGGTGACGGTGCGGGTGGCGGTGAAGCAGGCGGGATGCTCGGCGCCGGGCAGGTCGGCGTCCAGGCCGGAAGGCACGTCGACGGCCAGGACCGGCACGGCCAGGTCGGTGCAGGCGCGGGCGAACTCGGCGACCGGCCGACGCAGGCCGGGCCGCCCGCCGATGCCGAGCACGGCGTCGACGACCAGGTCGGCCTCGGGCAGGGCCGCGATGGCCGCGGCGGCGTCGACCTCGCGGGCCCCGGCGCCCGCGGCGGCCGCGCTGCCGGACTCGTGGCGGTGCTCCGCGGTGAACCACAGCGCGACGTCGACGCCCCTGGCCGCGAGGTCGCGGGCCGCGTACAGGCCGTCCCCGCCGTTGTTGCCGGGCCCCACGACGACGAGGACGCGGGCACCGGCCGCCCCGCCGAGCATGTCGAGGGCGGCGGCGCTCACGTGTGACGCGGCCGTCTCCATGAGGTCCTGGCCCGGGTGGGCGTCGAACCAGGCCTGCTCGGCCGCCCTGATCTGGGCGGCGGTGGCGACCGGACGCATCTCAGCGCGCCTCGGCGATGACGAGGGCGGTGGCCA
This sequence comes from Propionibacterium australiense, assembly GCF_003666605.1. GTDB lineage: Bacteria > Actinomycetota > Actinomycetes > Propionibacteriales > Propionibacteriaceae > Propionibacterium > Propionibacterium australiense. The sequence continues at coordinate 18,999 of NZ_RCIV01000009.1, forward strand.
CCGGGCCGTCGTGGCTGAGTGACAGGTGGAAGACGGTGGCGCCCAGTTCGTCGGCGCGGGCCTTCACCGTGCCGCGCACCTCGAGCACGGGCCGGCGGTCCTCGCCGACGACCACCTCGGCGTCGAGCCACGACAGGTTCCCGGGCGCGCCGAGCGCCTTCGCCAGCGCCTCCTTCGCCGCGAAGCGGGCGGCCAGCGACTCCGGCGAGCGCGGCAGCCCGTGGGCGAGGCGCTCGTCGGGGTTGAGCAGGCGCTCCAGCACCCCGGGACGGCGTTTCAGCATGGCGCTGAAGCGTTCGACCGAGCAGACGTCGATGCCCACGCCGATGATCATGGCCCGTCCCTCCTACTCGACGGTGACCGACTTGGCCAGGTTGCGGGGCTGGTCGACGTCGTTGCCGAGCGCCGTGGCCAGCTCGCAGGCGAACAGCTGGAGCGGCACGACGGCCAGGACCGGCTGCAGCAGGGTGCTCACCTTGGGCAGGCGGATGATCCGCTCGGCGTAGGCGTCGACCTCGGTGTCGTCCTCCTCGGCCAGCACGATGGTGCGGGCGCCGCGGGCGCGCACCTCCTGGATGTTGCTGACGACCTTGTCGTGCAGCTGGTCGCGGCCGGCCGGCGGGACGATGACGAAGACCGGCATGCCGGGGTTGATGATGGCGATGGGGCCGTGCTTGAGCTCGCCGGCGGCGAAGCCCTCGGCGTGCAGATAGGCGATCTCCTTGAGCTTGAGCGCGCCCTCCATGGCGGCCGGGTAGCCGACGTGACGGCCGAGGAAGACGTAGTCGCCCTGGTCGACCATCTGGTGGGCCAGCTCGTAGATGCCGTCGGCGCCGTCCAGCACCTGCTGCACCTTCTGCGGCATCCCGGCCAGCTCGTCCATGATGGCCCTGATCTCGTCGCCGTACTTCATGCCGCGCACCTGGGCGAGGAACAGGCCGAGCAGGTAGCAGGCGATGAGCTGGGTGAGGAAGCCCTTGGTGGAGGCGACGCCGATCTCGGGGCCCGCGTGCGTGTAGATCACGGCGTCGGACTCGCGCGGGATCGTCGAGCCGTTCGTGTTGCAGATGGCGATGACCTTCGCCCCCTGCTCGCGGGCGTGCCGGATGGCCTGCAGGGTGTCGGCGGTCTCGCCGGACTGGCTGATGGCCACGCACAGGGTGCCGGCGTCGACGATGGGGTCGCGGTAGCGGAACTCGCTGGCCAGCTCGACCTCGCAGCCGATCCGCACCCAGTGCTCGATGGCGTACTTGGCGACCATGCCCGCGTAGTAGGCGGTGCCGCAGCCGATGATGATGATCTTGTTGACCCGGCGCAGCATCTCGGGGCTGATGCGGATCTCGTCGAGGACGAGCTCGCCGTGGTCGGAGTAGCGCCCGAGCAGGGTGTCGGCCACGGCCCGGGGCTGCTCGAAGATCTCCTTGCGCATGAACCAGTCGTAGCCCGCCTTCTCGGCGGCCGTCGTGTCCCAGTCGATGTGGTACGGCTTGACCTCGACCGGGGCGCCGTCGAAGTCGGTGACCTCGATGGAGTCAGCGGTGATGACGACCACCTGGTCCTGGCCGAGTTCGATGGCGTCACGGGTGTGCTCGATGAAGGCGGCCACGTCGGAGGCGAGGAAATTCTCGCCCTCGCCGACGCCGACGACCAGCGGCGAGTTGCGGCGGGCCGCGACGACGCGGGTGGGGTCCTGCGCGTCGATGGCGACGAGCGTGAAGGCGCCCTCGAGCCGGGAGCAGACCCGGCGCATGGCGTCGGCCAGGTCACCTGCCGAGGCCAGGACGTGGCCGAGCAGTGCGGCGGCGACCTCGGTGTCGGTCTCCGAGGCGAAGGGGACGCCCTCGGCGGCCAGCTCGGCGCGCAGCTGGGCGAAGTTCTCGATGATGCCGTTGTGGACGAGCGCGACCCGGCCGTCCTGCGACAGGTGAGGGTGCGCGTTCGTGTCGGTGGGGCCGCCGTGGGTGGCCCAGCGGGTGTGGCCGATGCCGATGGTCGAGGCCGGCAGTGGCCTGGCGGCCAGTTCCTCGTCGAGGTTGGTGATCTTGCCGGCCTTCTTGCGCCACTCGATACGGCCGTCGGCACCGACGGCGACACCGGCGGAGTCATAACCGCGGTACTCGAGACGACGCAGACCCTCGACGATGACGTTCACGGCCTGCTGGGGGCCGACGTAACCAATGATTCCGCACATGCCCCCTACTCTAGGGGTATCGGGCCGCGGGCCGGGGCAGGCGGGTCGTGGCTGCAACCGGTGGCCTCGCGGCTGCCCGCGGGACCTTCTCACCGACCGCCGCCGTCGGGTCGAGTGGACATCCTCGGCTCGACGTGGTGGGCTTTCACGGGTGCAGGACTCACGAGAACCCGGCCCCGGCAGCGAGCAGCCCCCGGAGGAGACGACCCGCAGCACCAGCAGACGCGGCGGCCCCTGGCTCGAGATCCCGCGCGCGCAGTGGTCGCAGCTGGCCGGTGACTCCCCGCTCAGCCTCGATCGCGCGACGATCGAGTACCTGCGCGAGCTGGACGACCCCACCGACGAGTCCGACGTCGAGCAGGTCTACCTGCCGCTGAGCCAGCTCATCGAACTGCACCGGACCAACCGGGGGCGCCTGTGGGGCGCCCAGAACCGCTTCCTCGGGCTGAGCCCGGACACGACGCCGCGCACCCCGCTCATCGTCGGTGTCGCCGGCTCGGTGGCCGTCGGCAAGTCGACGACGGCCCGCCTGCTGCGTGAACTGCTGGCCCGCGGCGAGAACCACCCGCACGTCGTCCTGGTGCCGACCGATGGTTTCCTCATGCCGAATGCCGAGCTCGAGGCCCGGGGACTGATGCAGCGCAAGGGTTTCCCGGAGAGCTACGACCTGCGCGCCCTGCTGAGGTTCGTCATGGACGTGAAGTCGGGCCGCCCCGACGTGTCGACACCGGTCTACTCCCACACGCTCTACGACATCGTCCCCGGCGAGCGCGAGCAGATCCACAGCCCCGACATCCTCATTCTCGAGGGCCTCAACGTGCTGCAGCCCGCCCGGGCCGGGCACGGCGACCGCACGTCGGTGGCGATCAGCGACTTCATCGACTTCTCGGTCTACGTGGACGCCGACGAGGCCGACATCGAACGCTGGTACGTCGAACGCCAGTTCGCCTACCGGCGCGAGGCCGTCGCCGAGGAGAGCAGCTTCTTCAAGGCCTACGCCCATCTGAGCGATGAGGCGTTCGGGGACCTCGCCCACCAGGTGTGGGCGGGGATCAACCGGCCCAATCTGCGCGAGAACATCGCCCCGACCCGCCCGCGGGCCACGGTGATCCTGCGCAAGGGCCCGGACCACCGCATCTCGACGGTGCGGATCCGCAAGATCTGATCCGGCAGGGGCGGACCGCTGCCCGCTCGCGCGGGATCGGGCGCCGTGGCCCCCTGCCGGCCGGACGGTCTGGGCTACGTGAGGCCGACGCGTTCGGCGACGACACCGGCCAGCCGGTGGGCGATCTCGTCGGCCTGCTCCTGGGTGGCGGCCTCGACCATGACCCGTACGAGCGGTTCGGTGCCGCTGGGCCGCAGCACGACACGTCCGGTGTCGCCGAGCTCCTTGCTGGTCGTGGCGACCTGGCTGGTGATGACGGGGTCGAGGGCGGCGCGCAGCTTGTCCACGTCCGGGACGTTGACCAGGGCCTGCGGCAGCCGGGTCATGACGCCCGCCAGCTCGGCGAGCGTCGAGCCGCTCTTGGCTACCGCGGCAGCCACGTGCAGGCCGGTCAGCACGCCGTCGCCGGTGGTGGCGAACTCGCTCATGATGACGTGGCCGGACTGCTCGCCGCCGAGGGTGAAGCCGTTGGCCGCCATGTTCTCGAGCACGTAGCGGTCGCCGACCTTGGTCTGGTCGACGTGGATGCCGTGCTCGCGCATGGCGACGATGAGCCCGAGATTGCTCATGACCGTGGCGACCAGGGTGTTGTCGGCGAGCTTGTTCTCGGCCTGCAGTCCCAGGGCCAGGATGGCCATGATCTGGTCGCCGTCGACCCAGTTGCCCTGGGCATCGACGCCCTGGCAGCGGTCGGCGTCGCCGTCGAACGCGAACCCGAGGTCGGCGTGCCGGGCGAGGACCTCGGCCTGCAGGCTCTCGATGTGCGTCGAGCCGCAGCCGTCGTTGATGTTGAGCCCGTCCGGGCTGCAGTGGATGCCGATGACCTCGGCGCCGGCGGCCTCGAAGGCCGGGACCGCGGTGACCGAGGAGGCGCCGTTGGCGCAGTCGAGGACGACGCGCAGGCCCTTCAGGCTCACCTCGCCGAGGGAGGCGACGAGGTGGTCGATGTAGGTGCCCAGGAGTTCGTCGTCGACGCGGATGTGACCGACCGCCGCGCCGGTGGGGCGCTCCCAGTCCTCACCCAGGTGCTCCTGGATGGCGTCCTCGATGGCGTCGTCGAGCTTGACGCCACCGCGGGCGAAGAACTTGATGCCGTTGTCGGGCATCGGGTTGTGGCTGGCCGAGAGCATGACCCCCAGGTCGACCTCCTGCGCGGCTACCAGGTGGGCCAGGCCCGGGGTCGGGATGACGCCGACGTCGATGACGTCCACGCCGGCGCTGGCCAGGCCGGCCATGACGGCCGCCTGCAGGAACTCGCCGGAGATGCGGGTGTCACGGCCGACGATCGCCACCGGTCGGCGGTCGTCGAAGGCACCGGCCTCACCGAGCACGTGGGCTGCGGCGACGGACAGGTCGAGGGCGAGTTCTGCGGTGAGATCACCGTTGGCGACCCCACGGACGCCGTCGGTTCCGAACAATCGAGCCATGGGGGAACTCTACTCACAGCCGCAGCCGCAGTCGGCGCAGCACGCCACGAGTGGGACGGACGCCACGACGACCAGGCGCCCGGCGCCAGGGGAACCCGCCCGGGCTCACACGCCGCAGGCCCGGCCCCATGGTGCGGGGCCGGGCCTGCGGGAGACGTGCCGGATGTGATCAGCGCTTGGAGTACTGCGGGGCCTTGCGGGCCTTCTTGAGACCGGCCTTCTTGCGCTCCTTGACGCGGGCGTCGCGAGTGAGCAGGCCGGCCTTCTTCAGGGCCGGACGGTTGGCCTCGGCGTCGATGGCGTTGAGGGCCCGGGCGATACCAAGGCGCAGGGCACCGGCCTGACCGGTCGTCCCGCCACCATCGATCCGGGCGATGACGTCATAGGCACCGGCTGCGCCGGCGGCGACGAACGGCTCGTTGATGAGCTGCTGGTGCACCTTGTTGGGGAAGTACTCATCGAGGGTGCGGCCGTTGACCTGGAAGGCGCCGGTGCCCGGCACCAGGCGTACGCGCGCCACGGCCTCCTTGCGGCGGCCGGTGCCGGCACCGGGGGCGATGACGGCGGGGCGCTCGGCGACAGACGAGGCGGCGCCTGCGGAGTCGGAGCGGTAGGCGATCTCGCGGTTGCTCTCGTCGGTGAACGGCGTCGTGCCGGTCTCGATGTCCTCGTTCAGGGTCTCAGACACAGTCAACTCCTCACTCACTGCGCGATCTGGGTGATCTGGTAGGGCTGGGGCGCCTGGGCCTTGTGCGGGTGCTCCGGGCCGGCGTAGACCTTCAGCTTCCTCATCTGCTGACGGCTCAGCTTGTTCTTCGGCATCATGCCCCAGACGGCGCGCTCGATGGCCTGGCGGGGATCCTTCTCGAGGAGTTCACCGATCGAGGTGACGCGCAGTCCACCGGGGCGGCCGGAGTGGTTGTAGCGCAGCGAGTCGGTGCGCTTCTTGCCGGTCAGGGCGACCTTGGAGGCGTTGACGACGACGACGAAGTCACCGGTGTCGATGTGCGGTGCGTAGGTTGGCTTGTTCTTGCCGCGCAGCAAGGTGGCAGCGGTCACGGCGAGACGGCCGAGCACGACGTCCTCGGCATCGATGACATGCCAGGCCCTGGTGACGTCGCCAGGCTTCGGGCTGTAGGTAGACACGGTCGCAGACCATCTTCCACTAGTTACTACGGATTCTGAACGCGCCCCGCAGCTCCGGGACCTGGCCTCGGACGGCCTCGAGTGGCTCGTCGGACCGGCGCACCGTCACGGCGGGGACGCAACAGCGACTAAGAATAACCCTCTCCCCCTGCCCCGGTCAAAGCGAACCGGGCGCGTGCCGTGCCCGACGCCGCCGGACCGGGGTTCACCAGGCCCGGCCGCCCCCGCCGCCGATGCCGCCGCCGGAGTGCCCGCCGCCACGGGAGCCCCCCGAGAAGGACGAGCCGCCGCCACCGAAGAAACTGCCGCCGGTCCAGCGCGACCCTCCCCCGTCCCAGTCCCTGCTGTGGGCGCTCGACCAGCTGTCGAGGAGATCGCTGATGCCGGTGACGACGGGGCCGCGCCCGATGGGGCTGCGCGTGGCGAAGAAGGAATTGCTGTCGGCGTAGTAGGGCCGCTGGTAGCGCCGGTAGTGCTCGCTCATCCCCCGGCCGATCTCGACGGCGGGCAGCTCGATGTCGGGCAGGTGCACCTGCGGGACCGAGGCCCGCAGGTCACCGATGACCTTGCGCCAGCTGTCCTCGCACCCGAAGACGATCGCCCAGGGCAGAAGCCGTTCGGTGATCTCGACCTCGCGGGCACCACTCCGGCCGGGCTCGGCCCGCGATGACGCGTCGACGGTGGACAGCACCCCGATGCGGTCGGCCTCGGCCATCGTGATGAACTCGCGCAGGCCCGCGAGCCCGATGAGCGCCTCCTTGCCCCGGTCCGTCATGCGCCCATGGGTCGGCGCGTAGTAGGAGGCGGCGACGAGCCCCAGGCAGGCGAGGACACCGACGAGCAGGAATCTCATGAAGTCGCTCGCGTCGGCAACGCTCGTGAACAGCTTGGCGGCGAAGGCGAGCAGGCCCGCCGCGTAGAGCCCGACCATGCCGCCGAACAACAGGACCGACGGCAGGGAGCTGTCCTGACGCAGCCCCGCGACGGTGAACATCGAGGTACGCGCCTTCGCGGACCTCTCGAGCGCCTCCGGGGCGTGGGCCTTGTCGAGGCTCGCGCCGTACCGGCCGCCGCTGAACGGCGCGAGCACGTCCCTCTCGCGATTCGAGAACTCGTCCGCGGGGCTCAGGACGACGCGCAGCCGCGGGCCGCCGGCGCCGTCGCCGGCCGGCTCGTCCTGCAGGATCCGGGCCCGCCCCTCCAGCACGAGCTGGGTGAGCCAGGCAGCCATGCCGTTCTCCGGGTAGCCGAGGAAATCGGCTGCGACGAGCGGCGAGAGCTTCGCCGGCGGGACGACGCTGACGGGCACTGATTCCCTGCGCAGCAGACGCGGGTGGCGGTGGCTGTGCCGGACGCCCAGGGCGACGGCGAGGGCAAGGGCGGCGAGGGCCAGTGGCGACCAGAGCAGCACGAAGGACGACGAGCCGGGGGCCGTGATGGCCGTCGCAACGGCGCCGGGCCGGAAACCGACCGCGATCGTCACGTTCTGGCCCGCCTCGAAATCCGTCTCGCTCACCCGGAAGCCGTCGGCCGTGCTCACGATGTCGCACTGCTGGGTGGAGCCCGCCTCGCCGCGGTAGCAGGACCTGGCGCCGGTCAGCGATCCGGCGAGCGCCGGGTCGACGTGCACGGTGGCCGTGATGGAGGCGATACTCGCCGCCCAGCCGGTGCCGTTGACGTCGAAGTAGAGCTCCTGGCCGTCCCGTGTCGCCACCATGGCGTTCTCGTAGGCGTAGTGCAGCACGTAGGTCCTGGTGCCATGAACATACCGCGACGAGCTGCCGATCCGGACGCTGACCGTACCGGCCTTCACGTCCGAGGTGTCCTTTCGGCCAGGGCGGCGGGTGGTGCTGCTGACCGGCTCGCCGTTCTCGTCGGTGACCTCCACGTCGGTCAGGCCCAGGTCCGAGCTGCCGTAGGCGGTGGGCAGGGTGCGTTCGATGCCGTGCAGGCCCTGCGCCAGGAAGTTCACCGTGATCGTCTCCACGACATCGAGCCTCAGCTTCCCGCCCTGCTCGCTGGCGGAGTAGTCGCCGTCGAAGGACGTGACGGTGAAACCCGCATCGGACTGTGTGGGGGGCGCGTTCTTGACCGAGACGAAGGCGAAGATGGCCAGCATGACGATGGCCCACAGGAGGGGGTGAATGATCCAGCGGTTCAGCTGTCGCCACATGGCCGGCAGCCTAACCAGGGCCGGCGTCGGCCGCCACGGTGCGCCGCCGTGGCGCCACCTGGTAGCATCACCCGCCGGTGCGCCGCCACTCAGCAGCAGCCCCACCGGCCGCCGACCCGTCCCCGAGGCGGGGCGAGGCGCTGCCTGGGCAGCACCCCGGCCCTCGGGCGCCGGACACCCTGAGGGGTCAGCCCCGGGAGCGTCCTCCTACCTGGGAACGGTCTGAGAAAACTGCAACCAAATGCCCTCAAGTTGACCCGCTTCCTGAAGAGTCTTAGTCTTTTTTCAGAAACAGGTTCAGGGAGCATGGCAACACCCCCTTAGCTCTCCCCCACAAATGTGAGGATTTGTTGAATGAGCGCACGCAGGGCACTGGTTGAGCAGCCGGCCGACACGATCTCGGCGACCCTCACCACCACTGCAGCCACCACGGCCCGCCGGGCGATGCCCGCCACCTCCGCCCGCCGGGCACTCGGGAGCGACGAGTTCATCACTGTACCCACCGCCCGTCGGGCACTGTCCGAGTCCCTCGCAGTCGCCGAGCCGGTGCGCGCCCGCCGCGCCGCCGAGCAGGTCGTGCCTGTCTCACTGACCATTGACGAGCCGGCCGCCGAGCGCGCCTTCATCAAGGCCGCGCCGCGCCGCCGCAAGGGCCGCGACTCTCGTTTCATGGCCGCCGGCCTCGGCCTGGCGGCGGTGATCGGCACCGTCTCCGGCGGCCTGGCCATCACCAACAGCGCCATGGCCTCGGGCACCGCCACCCCGCAGAGCAGCGTCGAGGCCGAAGCCGTCGACACCAACGAGGTCGGTGCCGAGGCCGACACGATCGCGGACGAGAGCGCGGAGCCGGTCGAGGAGACCCCGGCCGTCGTCGAGGTCGAGCCGATCACGGTGCAGGTCTCCACCACGGTCGATCCGTCCAGTGTCACAGCCCCCGGCCAGCTGGCGCCGCTGTCGACCGCCGAGGCCATCGAGAAGGCCAAGTCGATGGTGGGCGACCAGAACTACGACAACATGTGCCTGGCCCTGTCGGCCGCCTTCTACGGCTACAGCAGCGCCGGCGTGAACTCCGCCACCGATGCCGCGGCTGCCATCGAGGCCGCCGGCCAGATGCACAAGGACATGACGAACATCCCGGTCGGCGCCCTCATCTGGTACGACGGCGGCCCGGCCGGAAATCCCTTCGGTCATGTCGCCATGTATGCCGGGGACGGCATGGTCTACTCCAATGGCGCCGCGAACGGCGGTGTCGGCCTCATCTCGATCGACGAGCCGGCCGACGGCTGGGGCGAGCCGATCATCGGCTGGTCCACCGTCTGGCTGCCCAGCGCGACCCGCTGACCACGAGCACCAAGCGGCCCCGGCGAACAGCCGGGGCCGCTCTTTTTCCGCCCGTCCTGCCCACATCGGGTCGACGCTCCTTGCCAGAGAGGCCAAGTCGGGGCAATGTGTGCACATGAGTCCAAAGGCGAACATCGCATCAAAGATCCAAGGACCGGAAGATCTGCGCAACGTGGTCCTCGTCGGCTCGTCCGGCAGCGGCAAGACCACGTTGTTCCAGAACCTCTTGAGAGCCCGTATCCCCGACTACCGCCCCGACAAGGAGGATCCAGAACGCGCCGGCGCCCTCGCACTGGCCAGTGTCGTCAACCACCACGACACGGCCGACGGGGACGTCGTCATCAACCTGCTCGACGCACCAGGCCACCCCGACTTCGCAGGCGAACTGAGAGCCGGCCTGCGCGCCGCGGACGGCGCGATCTTCGTCATCAGCGCCGCCGACGGCATCGACCCGATCACCACCTCGCTGTGGGCCGAGTGCGCCTCGACCGGCATGCCGAGAGCGATCGTCATCACCAAGCTCGACACCGACAAGGCCGATTTCACCACCACGCTCGACGCCATCACCACGGCCTTCGGCTCCGGCACGCACCCGGCCTATCTGCCGTTGGAGGACGCGGACGGCCAGGTCATCGGCAACATGAGCCTGCTGACCGGCCACGTGCACGACTACTCGAGCGGCAACCGCGTCACCACCGACGCCGACGACGAGCAGCGCGAGCTCATCGAGAACTTCCGCACCGACTACGTCGAGTCGATCATCACCGAGTCCGAGGACGACGCCCTGCTCGAGCACTACTTCAACGGCGACGAGCTGAACAACGACCAGGTCGTCGAGGCGCTGCTGTCGGCCATGTACCACGGCAACTTCTTCCCGGTCATCCCCGTGCGCCTGGACGGCATCGGCACCGAGGAGGTGCTCGGCTTCATCCACCGCGGTTTCCCCCGCCCGACCCGCCGCACGCTGCCGCTCATCGCCGACCTCGGCGACGAGCCCATCGACCCGCCGCTCGGGTCCCCGGAGGGTCCGCTGCTCGCCGAGACGATCCGAACGGTCGCCGACCCCTACGCCGGTCACCTGTCGATGGTGCGCGTCTACTCCGGTGTACTGACCCCCGAGACCGTCGTCCACGTGGCCGGTCACCGCGAGGCGCTGACCGGTGTGCGGCACGGGCGCGAGGACCACGACGACACCGAGCGCGTCGGCCTGCTCACCGTCCCGGACGGCACCGGCACGTCACCGACGACCAGGGCCGTGGCGGGCCAGATCGTCTACGTCGCCAAGCTCACCAAGGCCGACACCTCGGACACCCTCTCGGACGCCGAGCACCCGGCCGTCATCGAGCCCTGGGCCCTGCCCGAACCGCTGCTGCCGACAGCCATCGAGGCGGCCGGACGCAACGACGAGGACAAGCTCGCCTCGGCCCTGGGCCGTCTGGCCATCGAGGACCCGACGGTGCGTGTCGAACGTGATCCCGACACCGACCAGATGATCCTGTGGACGATGGGGCAGGCCCACCGCGAGCTCGTGCTGACGAAGCTGCGGGAACGCTACGGGGTCTCGGTCAACACCCCGCCGGTACGGGTCGGTCTGCGCGAGACCTTCATCGCCAAGGCGGAGGGCCACGGCCGCCACGTCAAGCAGTCCGGCGGCCACGGCCAGTACGCGGTCTGCGACATCCGCGTCGAGCCCGGCGAGCGGGGCAGCGGCTTCGTGTTCGTCGACGAGGTCGTCGGCGGCGCCGTCCCCCGCCAGTTCATCGGCTCGGTCGAGAAGGGCATCACGGCCCAGCTGGCCAAGGGCACGATCAGTGGTCATCCGATGGTCGACATCAAGGTCACGCTGCACGACGGCAAGGCCCACTCGGTCGACTCCTCCGACATGGCCTTCCAGTCGGCAGGCGCCCTGGCGCTGCGCGAGGCCGCAGGGCCCGAGACGGTGGCCCTGCTGGAACCGGTCGACGCGGTCGCGGTGCGCTGCCCGAACGAGTACCTGGGAACCGTGATGACCGATCTGAGCAACCGGCGCGGGCAGGTCAACGGCACGGAGCCGGGCGATGACGGGTTCACCACGGTGACCGCCCGCGTCCCCGCGCTGGAACTGCTCGACTACGCCATCGACCTGCGCAGCATCGCCCGCGGTGCGGCCAGTTTCACCCGTTCCAGGGACGGTTTCGAACTCATGCCGGCCCACAAGGCGGCCCCCTATCTCGAGGGGAACTGAGCCGAGCCCGACCTGTTCGGGGCCGATCCTGTCCGGGGTCGGCCCCGAACCGCGTCCGGCCACGGTCGGGCGTCGCCGGCCGGCACCAAGTAGGCTGGGTGATCGTGCCAGCCCATGTTGATCCGCCCGAACCCCGCGAACGCGCCGTCCCGGGCGTCCCCGCCGGGCCAGGAGCCGCGGCGGACCACCCTGGCCGCGGTGTCGTCTCGTTCGTACGCCGCAGCCCGCGCATGAACCTCTCCCAGCACCGGGCCATGGACGACCTGGCGCCCCGTTATCTCATCGACGTGCCGCGCGGCGACATGTCGACCTCGGTCGCCCCCGGCACGCGAATCGACCTGGCCGAGCGTTTCGGGCGCCGGGCCCCGCTGGCCGTCGAGATCGGTTCGGGGGTCGGCGATTCGCTGGTCGCCATGGCCGGCGCCCGCCCGGGCATGAACGTGCTGGCCTTCGAGGTCTACGCGCCGGCCATCGCCTCGACGATGGGCAAGCTCGACCGCGCCGGGGTGCGCAATGTGCGCATCGTCGCAGCCGACGGCACCGAGGGGCTGCGCGAGCTGGTCGGCACCGCGGGGCTGGCCGAGCTGTGGACCCTCTTCCCCGACCCCTGGCCGAAGAAGCGGCACCGCAAACGCCGCCTGGTCAACCCGGCCTTCGCCGAACTCGTCGCCGACCGCCTCGTCGACGGCGGCCTGTGGCGCCTCGCCACCGACTGGGCCGACTACGCCGAGCAGATGTGCGAGGTGCTCGGGGCCAGCGCCCTGTTCACCAACCAGTACCCGGACCGGCCCGGCGGGTGGGCGCCGCGCGGCGACCGTCCGCTCACCCGGTTCGAGCGGCGGGGACTGAACGCCGACCGCACGATCCGCGACCTCGTCTGGGCCAGGGTGCCCCGATGACGTCCGGGACGGACCGGCCCGGCACGCACCGGCTGCGCCTGGACATCGGCTACGACGGCACGGCCTTCCACGGCTGGGCGGTCCAGCCGGGCCTGCGCACCGTCGAGGGTGAACTGGCGAGCTGGATCGGTCGCATCGCCGGACTGGGGGCCGCCGCCGATCTGACGGTGGCGGGCCGCACCGACGCGGGCGTGCACGCCCGCGGCCAGGTCGCCCACGTGGACGCGCCGGCCGGCCTGGACCCCGCCGTGCTGGAGCACCGGCTGCGCAGGGTCCTGCCGCCCGACCTCGTCGTGCACCGCGTCAGCCGGGCGCCGGACGGCTTCGACGCCCGCTTCGCCGCCACGTGGCGCCGCTACGTCTACCGCCTGTGGGACGAGCGGTCCCGCCCCGATCCCCTGCTGCGCGGCCACGTCACCGCCGTCCGCGGAACCATCGACACCGCCCTGCTGAGCGAGGCCGGTTCTCATCTGCTGGGTCTGCGCGACTTCGCCGCCTTCTGCAGGCGCCGGGAGGGCGCCACGACGATCCGTACCCTGCTCGACTGCACCGCGGCCAGGGCCGGTGATCCGTGCGGGACGGTCGAACTGCTGGTGCGCGCCGATGCCTTCTGCCACTCCATGGTGCGTTCCCTGACCGGCGCCCTCGTCGCCATCGGCACCGGCCGCAGGCCCCTGGAGTGGATCGACGAACTGGCCGCCAGCACCAGCCGGTGCGGCGAGGTCCACGTCATGCATCCCGGCGGCCTGTGCCTGGAGGAGGTCGGCTACCCGGACGACGGTGCGCTCGCCGCGCGCGTCGAGCAGGCGCGCGCCGTCCGCACCCTGCCCCGGGCCGACTGCGGCTGCATCACGGAGGGATGAGGATGAGCCACTACTTCGTCACGCCCGCGGGGCAGGGACGACCACGGACCGTCCGCGCCCGCGTCTGGGGCCACGACCTGACCCTGGCCAGCGCGGACGGTGTCTTCAGCGCGGGCCGGCTGGACCTGGGCACGGCCGTGCTGCTGCGCGAACTCGACCCGCCCCGGAACCGCCCGGCCCGATTCCTCGACCTGGGCTGTGGTTTCGGGCCCATCGCGATGGGGCTCGCGCTGGAGTGCCCGGACGCGCACGTCGACGCCATCGACGTGAACGAGCGCGCCGTCGCCCTCACCGCGGCCAATGCGAGGGCCCTCGGCGTCGCCGACCGCGTCACCGCGTACGCTCCCGAGGACATCGACCCCCAGGTCCGTTACGACGAGATCTGGTCCAATCCCCCGATCCGCATCGGCAAGGCCGCCCTGCACGAGCTGCTGAACACCTGGCTCGGGCGGCTGACCCCCGATGGCGTCGCGCACCTGGTGGTCGGCAAGAACCTCGGGGCCGACTCGCTGGCCGCCTGGCTGGCGCAGCAGGGCTGGCAGGTCGTGCGGGTGGGCTCCGCCAAGGGTTTCCGGGTCCTCGACGTGACCCGCGGCACCGGCCGGTCCTGACCGGGTTCCTGCCGGCCCGCGTCGGGGCCGGACCGTACAATCGGGACTGACGTCGCCGCTGGTCGTCGCGCCTGGGCCGGGGGCCACGCCGATTCTTCACACCAGCTGTCCGGGGGGCGCCGATGACGGCCGCCGGGCGTCTCGGGAAAGGACCCACACATGTCCATGGGCAGGAAGACAGCAGTCGCCGCGCTGAGCCTCGCCGCCGCGGTCTCGTTCGCCGGCTGCTCCGGCTCCTCGTCGTCCGGCGAGAGCTCTGCGGCGTCGGCCCCGGCCAGCGCCTACTCGAGTGTCGAGGAATGCACCGGGGCGGGCCAGGTCTGGCTGGTCGTCTCGACCGACGAGGGCGAGGTGCTGGCCAATCAGTGCGTCGGCGAGCCCGAGAACGGCGCCGCCGCGCTCGAGGCTGCCGGCCTGGCGATCGCCCGCGACAGCGGCAGCCAGTTCATCTGCCAGATCGACGGCTACCCGGCCGAGTGCTCGATCAGCTCCGATGCGTACTGGAACTACTACCACGCCGAGCCCGCGGGCACCTGGTTCTACTCCCAGGAGTCCGCCGACACCTATGCACCCGAGGGCGGCTGGATCGAGGGCTGGTGCTACGGAACCACCTGCACGCCTGAGGGCATCGAGGGCGACGCCGCCCCGCAGATCGACACGTCCGTGCCGGCGACGGGCGACGCGGACGAGACGCCTGCCGCGGAGGATGCGGATCAGTCCCCCTCCTCGGCGCAGTCCTCCGCCTCCTGAGCGACACCGTGTGCCCTGAGTGAGGCGCCCGCATCCGCGGGGGCCCCGCTCGGGGCCGGTCCGCCGGCCTCCTCGAAGAAGACCCGGCGGTCCGCCCGGCGCAGCACCCTCAGCACGCCCGGGCCGACCAGGACGATCGCGACCGTGGTGGTGATGGCGCGTCCGACGTTCCACCCCATGCCGGTGGCCAGCTCGAACAGGGCGAAGGTGTGCAGGTTGTGACCGAGGCCGGCCCCGGCGTCCCAGCCCAGCCCGCTCGTGCCGGCGTGATAGGGCCAGAAGGCGAAGTCCATGAGGATCCCGTAGCCCATGGCGCCGACGATGCCCCAGCCGCACAGCATGGCGATCTCGCCCGCCCCGCGCACCCGGCGGGGCAGGAGGCCGGCGAAGAGCCCCACGTAGCCGCAGCACAGCGCCTGGTACGGCAGCCACGGCCCGACGCCGCCGATGAGCAGGGACGAGACGAGCATGACCAGGGCGCCCATGATGAAACCGAAGCCGGCCCCGAAGACGCGGGCTCCCAGGATGATGAGGAAGAAGACGAGGTCGATCCCCGCGGTGCCGGCACTGAGCGGACGCAGGACCGCGTCGATGGCGGTGAGCACCCCCAGCATGGCCAGCGCCTTCACGTCGATCGCGCCGCTCGACAGCTCGACGAGCACCAGGGCCAGGATCACCGGGAGCACCAGGGCGAAGACGAACGGCGCCCGGCCCGAGTAGGCGGCGACGTCACCGGAGGGCGCGACGAGCGGCCAGCAGAAGACGGCCAGTCCAATGAGCGCGGCCACGGCGAGGGCGACGCCCGAGCGCCAGTTCACCGCGACGGCACCGCGGCGGCGGTCACTGCGACTCATCACCGCGACCCCCTGCCGCCCTCCAGTCGATGTCATCGAGGGTGAGGACCGGACGTGGCGCGAAGACCCGGGCCAGTTGCGGGGCGAAGCTCGGTGAGGCGGCGCAGACCTCCCGGCTCGGGCCGTCGGCGACGATCTGGGCGTCGGCCATCATGATCGTCCGGTCGCTGACGGCGGCCGCGAACTCGACGTCGTGGGTGCTGACGAGCACCGTGGCCCCGTGGGCCGCCAGGGCGCGCAGCACGGCGCGCAGCCGGTGCTTGGCCTCGTAGTCGAGACCGCGGGTGGGTTCGTCGAGCAGGAGCACCTCGGCGCCGGCGGACAACTGGATGGCCAGGACGAGGCCGAGCCGCTGCCCCTCGGACAGGTCACGCGGGTCGGTCCGCTCCGGCAGGTCCATGCCCAGTCGTTCGAGCAGCGCCCGGGTGGCGCCGGGGGCCGCGCCGGCGTCCTTGTCGGCCTGGGCGCACTCGGCGGCGACGGTGGGCAGGTAGAGCAGGTCGGCGGCGGTCTGCGGCACGAGCGTGACGAGTCGGCGGGCGGCCCGGGCGCCGAGCCGGCGCGGGTCGGCGCCGGCCACGGTGAGTTCACCGGTGCTGCGCCGGCCGCCCTGCAGCGCCCACAGCAGCGTCGACTTGCCGGCCCCGTTGCGGCCCATGAGGGCGGTGACCTGGCCGGCGGCGAGCTCGAGATCGACGCCGTCGATCGCGACGATGGGCCCGTAGGCGACACTCAGTCCTCTCGCGCGCACGGTGGTCCGCCCCACCGGCACCGGATCGTGCTCGATGACGCATGGTTCCACGTGCTCGCGCCCGACCCACCGCCGGGCATCCCGCACCGACAGCGGTACCCGGGCCCAGCCGATGGCTCGGGCGAGCTGGGCGAGTGGCGGGACGACGTCCGCATGGGCGAGCACATCGGCCGGCGGGCCGAGCTCGGCGCGGCCGTCGCCGGGCAGCCACAGCACCTGGTCGACCTGCTTCATGACGCGTTCGAGCCGGTGCTCGGCCAGTACGACGGTCAGTCCGGCGTCCCAGACGAGAGCGCCGATGGCGGCCAGCACGTCGCTGGCGGCGGTCGGGTCGAGTGCCGACGTGGGCTCGTCCAGGACGAGCACCTGCGGCTGAGCGGCTAGTACCGCGGCGATGGCTACGCGCTGCTGCTGACCGCCCGAGAGGCTGCGCAGGCTGCGGCGGCGCAGGTCGGCGATGCCCATCGTGTCGAGGGTCTCCTCGACGCGCTTGCGCATCGCGTCGGGTGCGATGCCCAGCTGCTCCATGCCGTAGGCGATCTCCTCCTCGACGACGTCGGTGACGAATCCGGCGAGCGGGTCCTGGCCGACGAAACCGACGAGGTCCGCCATGTCACGGGCCGCGTGACCGGTGGTGGAGCGTCCGGCGACGGTGACGGCGCCCCTCATCCGCCCGCCGGTGAAGCGCGGCACGAGACCGTTGACGGCGCCCAGCAGGGTCGACTTGCCGGTCCCGGTCCGGCCGGCGACGAGCACCAGGTCGCCCTCGTCGATGCTCAGGCTCACGTCCGACAGCACGGGGGCCGGGCGGCCCGGGTAGCTCACCGACAATCTGGTCAGGTCGATCATGACACCTCACCTCGGGGACGGAGCCGTTCGGCGTCGGGGCCACCCGGCTCGCCGCTCTGACCCTGGTCCGACCGCGAGCGCTCGGCGGCCCAGGCGAGCCAGTCCGAGACGCGGGGCGGGGGCGGGGTCAGGACGGCAGGTGCGGCCAGGGCGGCCGCTATGGGCACGAAGAGCAGGTGAAGGGCCGGCAGGACCAGCGGCGGCATCGAGACGCTCAGCGCCGCAGGCGCCAGCCGCCCGACCCCGACCGTCGCCGCGACGGCCACGACGCCGCTGGCCAGGACCACCCACTCGGGCCGTGACCAGTCATCGGGGCGGTAGTGGGTGACCTGGAGACGCCGGCCGGCCAGGCGCAGGGCCGCGCCGAAGGCCAGCGCTCCGGCGGCGAGCAGCCCGATCCACACCGGGCTCGGCCAGCTGCTGCCCAGCATGAGGAACGCCCCCAGGCCCAGGCAGACCGCCCCGAGCAGTCCGAGCAGGGTCCCCCACGAGGAGCCGCGACCCGGCCGTGTCCGGCCGAAACCCCGCGACTCCATGCTCCGGGCCAGTCCCATGGCGCGTTCGACCGAGTCCTCGAGAACCGGGATGACCAGACGGGCCAGACCGCCGGAGCCGGTGACGGCCCCGGCACGAAGGCGCTGGGCCCGGCGCACCCTGGCCAGCGACTCGACCATCTGCGGGGCGACGGTGAGTGCGATGACGACGGCCACCGAGACCTCGTAGAGGGCGGCCGGTACGCTGCGCAGCGCCCTGCGCGGGTTGGCGAGGGTGTTCGCGGCCCCGACACACAGCAGCATCGCCCCCAGGCGCATCGCGTCGAAGCAGGCCATGAGCCAGGGCTCGAGATAGACCCGCCCGCCGACACGTATCCCCGCCGCCCAGGCGGGCAGCGACAGCTGGGGCAGGTCCCACAGCAGCGTGCCGGACCGGGTGGCGCTGAAGAAGGTGGCGAAGAAGATGCGCATGACGAGCACGAAGCCGGCCATCGACAGGTAGACGCCCAGTGAGTGGGCCCATGGTTCGTCGCTGCGGCGGCGCAGCACCGTGGCGAGCACGGCGGCACACACGAGCCCGATGAGCCAGGGATTGGTCGTGAGGCTGACGGTCGCCGCCGCGCAGAGGGCCCAGGCCCACCAGGCCCAGGGATGCACGGTCCGACCCGCGAGCCGGACACCGCCTGGTGGCAGCCGGCCGGGACCGGCCCCGCTCCTGGTCCTGCTCGACACCACTCCCCCATCCGCGCCTGCCATGCGCGGGCATGATCGCGCACCGGCATGCAGGGTCGAGGTTACAACCTCCCGGCGGTCCCGGCCCCCACTCGGTTCAGGTGAGACGCTCCTTGACCTTGCCGAGGACCTCCGGCCAGCGTCTGTCCAGACGACGGCCGGCCAGCACGACACCGCCCCAGCAGGCGAGAACCCCGACGAGCAGCCCGACCGCCAGCCCGGCCCAGCCCAGCACCGGCCGTCCCGTGACGGTGGCCAGGATGAACAGGAGGACCGAGGGCGCCCCGCCGAGGACCGGCATGATCATCGTCAGCATCGACCCGACGAAGGTCTCCGAGGTACTGCCCGGGTTGCGGCTGAAGACGCTCGCCGTGGGCGGCGGCATGGGCTGCTGCCACATCGCGTCCACCCAGGTGCCGGTGCCCAGCGAGACGAGCCACGTCCCGACGGCCATGCCGACCAGGCCCGGCACGTCGTAGCCGGGCGCCAGGACCAGCGCGAGGACGAGGCCGGCGAGCAGGACCGGTCCGCTCATGAGCGCGACGACGGCGACGCGGGCCGCTCGATCCTGGACGGCGGAGACCTGCGACAGCGCGATGATCCACAAGGCCGAGCCGTCGTAACTCAGTCCCCAGGCCGAGACCGCCGAGGTCACCACCGCGCACATGTACGGCACCAGCGCGATCATCTCCCGCTGGTCGCCCAGCACGGCCGGGAAAACCATCACGAGGGGCACGAGGACGATGCTGATGAGCTGCACGAACCGCCGCTGGTCCCGGCGCCAGTAGCGCAGCTCACGGCCCATGAGCGCGCCCATGAGCCCAGAGGGCAGCAGCTCGTCGAGCCGTGAGCCCTTGACCCGCGCGGCCTCGTCGCGGATGACCGGGTTCACCAGGGCCCGGTCGATGAGACGCACCCAGCAGCTCGCGAGCACCACGATGAGTACGAGCGAGGCGACGACGTGCACCAGCAGGACCGGCCAGGCGCCCTGCTGGGCGTCCCAGGACAGCGACCAGCACCACCCGAAGGGCGTCCAGCGGGCGATCCTGGCGGCCGCGGTGACCATGACGAGCAGTTCCGGCCCCAGCAGGACGCCCGCCCGGTCGTAGGAGAGGAACTGTGAGCCGACACCGGCGCCGATGACGCCGAGCAGCAGCACGACCCCCAGCCGCTCGCGCACGCGCCGTCTGCCGAGAAGGGGGCCGAGCGCTGCCAGCAGCACGCGCACGAGCAGGACACTGGTGAGGATGCCCAGCACCAGCTGTGCCGCGGCGAACAGGGCCGGCAGCGGCTCGGAGCGCCATGCGGTGACCACGAGGAGTGCGATGATGCCGACGACGAGCGCGCCCGGGCTGAGCACGGCCGCGGCGAACAGGGCCGGGGCGAGTTCACGGCCGCTGCGGGGCATGAGGGCGAAACGGGCCGGGTCGAGCAGATTCGAGTCGCCGCCGCTGACGACGGCCATCAGGGGCCAGCCGAGGGTGACGGCGGCCATGGCCACCGTCAGGACCGGGCCGCGGACGGAGGCGGCCTCGTCGATGCCGAGCGCGACGATGCCGGCGCCGAGCAGGGCGAGCATGCCGAGGCCGTAGAGCAGCACGATGGCCGAGGCGACGATGCGTCCGGTGGTGGCGGTGACGCCGCGCCAGACCAGCTTCAGTTGGAGCCGGGCGAGGTATCCAGCCACGACAACTCACCCCCACTCGTCTGGTGGACGCCGACGAGCTGCAGGAAACGCTGCTGGAGCGGCATGCCGGCGCGGACCTCATCGGTCGGGCCGGCGGCGAGGATGCGGCCGGCGGCCATGACGGCCACGGCATCGCACAGCGTCTCGACGAGCTCCATGACGTGGCTCGACATGACGACGGTGCCGCCACCGGCGGTGTAGCGGTGCAGGATCTGGCGAATCGTCTCGCCCGAGACCGGGTCGACGGACTCGAAGGGCTCGTCGAGCACGAGAAGACGGGGATTGTGGATGAGGGCGCAGGCCAGACCGATCTTCTTGGTCATACCCGCCGAGTAGTCGCAGACCATCTTGTCGCCGTCGCCTGCCAGCCCCAGCGTGACGAGCAGCTGCTCGGCCCGCTGGCCGGCGGTGGCGCGGTCGAGCCGGTTCATGCGGGCCACGAACTCGAGCAGCTCTCGGCCGCTGAGCCGGTCGAAGGTGCGCAGCCCGTCGGGCAGGACGCCCATGAGTGCCTTGGCGGCCGCCGGGTCGGCCCAGACGTCGTGCCCGGCGACGAGCACCTGCCCCTGGTCGGGTCTCAGCAGGCCGGTCGCCATCGACAGGGCGGTCGTCTTGCCGGCACCGTTGGGGCCGACCAGTCCGAACAGGGAGCCGGCCGGAACGTCCAAGTCGATGCCGGCGACGGCGCACTTTGCTCCGAAGAACTTCACCAGCCCGCGGATCGACAGGGCGGCCCGCGGGTTCACCGCAGCGGGTGCGGGTGCCCAGCCCGGAGCAGGCCGGGGCCAGCCGGCAGGGGCCGCCTGCGGCGGGATCAGCGGGGCTGATGCGCCCGCCTGCTGCGACTGCTGGGTGGCCCCGGGGGCGGGCCGGCCCGTCGAGCCGGAGCCCTGCGGGACCGGATGGCCCTGCGGCGTCGGTGATGTGCTCATGACTCCATCATGGCGGCCCTTCAAGTGGGTACGGATCCCTCCCCGGAGGGAAAGTACGCATCCCTCCCCAGAGGGAATAGGGTGTTCATCCAATCCGCCGCCGGATCGGCCGGATGAACGATCCGTGGTCCGGCTGCCGCAGCGCGGCCCGGGAATAGACGGGCACCGCCCCGATGTTGTCGCAGATGACAGCGACGAGCCCTTCGCGCAGCAGGCGCCGAGGGCGGAATGAGGAGACATGGCCATCTACACGCTTCCGGAACTGCCCTACGACTACTCCGCTCTGGAGCCCTACATCAGTGGCGAGATCATGGAACTCCACCACGACAAGCACCACCAGGCCTATGTCGACGGGGCCAACACGGCCCTCGACAAGCTGGCGGAGGCCCGCGGGTCCGGCGACTTCGGCACCATCAACAAGCTCGAGAAGGACCTGGCCTTCAACCTCGGCGGTCACGTCAACCACTCCGTCTTCTGGCAGAACATGGCTCCCAAGGGTTCCGGCCCCGAGTCGCCCGAGGGCGAGCTCGCCGAGGCCATCACCGAGTTCTTCGGCTCCTTCGACGCGATGAAGGCCCAGTTCAACGCCGCCGCCACCGGCATCCAGGGCTCGGGCTGGGCCTCGCTGGTCTGGGATCCGCTGGGCCGCCGCATCCAGACCCTGCAGTTCTTCGACCACCAGAACAACCTGCCGGCCGGCGCCGTCCCGATCCTCCAGCTCGACATGTGGGAGCACGCCTTCTACCTGCAGTACAAGAACGTCAAGGGCGACTACGTCAAGAACTGGTGGAACGTCGTCAACTGGAATGACGTCGCCGAACGCTTCCTGGCCGCCAAGAACGCCTGAATCGAGTCGATGAGAGCGATCTCTCAGGAAACTTAGGGCAACAGTTTTCCCGATCGAGGGTCTCCCCGCACCGTGCGGGGAGACCCTCCCCCGTATTTGGTCAGGGGTTTTATCAGCAAGCCGGTTATCAGACCGGGTGACCGGCGAGTTCAGGGCTCAATGGGGGTCTTTTTCCATTTTTCTCAGCCTTGTCTTAGACTGATGCTCATCCATCGGTGCGACTTCCCCACGCCCCATGTGACGAGAGAACGTTCTTCCAACTCCAGGAGTCTGAACGCGTGAAGAAGACATGGACCGCCCCGGTCGCCACCTGCGTCGGCGCAGCGACCCTGTTCACGAGCGGCTTCAGCATCGCGCTGGCCAACAACGAGGTCGAACTGATCGTCGACGGCGAGAGCACTGAGACCCATCAGCTCGGCGGCACGGTCGCCGACCTGCTCAACGCCCACGACATCACCCTCGACGAGGCCCACGACGTCGTCAGCCATCCGCTCGACGCGAAGATCACCAACGGTCAGCAGGTCTCGGTCAACTACGGCCGCCCCGTCAACGCCACCATCGACGGCACCAGGAATTCGCTGTGGACCACCTCCACCAGCCTCGATGACGTGCTCGACTCGCTCGGCGTCGCCGAGGACGCCCGCATCTCGATCGACCGGGACACCCGGATCGAGCGTGAGGGCATCACGGTCACCGCGGTGACCCCGAAGAACGTCACGATCGTGGCCGATGGCAATGAGCGCAAGCTGGTCTCCACCGACGAGACCGTCGCCGATCTGCTCGCCACAAATGGGATCAGCCTCGGCGAGAAGGACCGGGTGAACGCCGATCTGGCGACCCCGGTGACCAAGGACATGCGCGTCCAAGTGCAGCGCGTCACCGTTGAGAAGGTCACCGAGACCGAGAAGGTCCCCTACGAGACCGAGGAGACCGAGGACGACACGCTCGATGCCGGCACCGAGAAGGTGACGCAGGAGGGCCGGGACGGCTCCAAGGACGTCGAGTACGAGGTCGTCATCGTCGACGGGGTCGAGGAGAGCCGCACGAGCAAATCCGAGAAGGTCACCTCCGAGCCCGTGACGAAGAAGGTCAGAGTCGGCACCAAGTCCGCCGGCAACACCGGCTCCACCGACGGCCTCGACCTGTCGAGAGCCGACATGTGGGACCGGATCGCCGCCTGCGAGTCCTCCGGCAACTGGTCGATCAACACCGGCAACGGCTACTACGGCGGTCTGCAGTTCGACAGCCAGACCTGGCTTGGGGCCGGCGGCGGCGACTACGCGCCCCGCGCCGACCTGGCCACCCGCGAGCAGCAGATCACCGTCGCCAACCGGCTCTACGCTCAGCGTGGCCTGTCCCCCTGGGGCTGCGCAGGCGCGGCCTGACCGACACCACCAGCAGAGCAGACGAGGCCCCACCCGGTTCCTCCCCCTCGGGGATCGGGTGGGGCCTCGCCCTGTTCACGTCGTCGCCAGGCCTGTTCCCGCCAACGCCGACCACGAGGCGGGGAACGCGTGATGCCCGGCCCCTGAGGGGGCCGGGCATCACGGCTGGACGGCGCGTCGCGGGTCAGCGGCTCACTTCTCCTCGTCCGCCTCGGTCTCGGCTTCGGCGGCCTCGTCCTGATGCTCCTCCTCGGCAGCCTCGACCTCCTCGGCGTCAATGCCGGCTTCCTCAACCTGGTCCTCGGCAGCGGCCTCGGCCTGGTCGGCAGCGGCATCCTCGATCGCCTCGACCGTCTCGGCAGCGGTCTGGGGGGCCTTGGCAGCGGCCTTCTTCTTCGGGCTGACCGGCTCGGTGATGATCTCGATGACGGCCATCGGGGCGTTGTCCCCCCGACGGTTGCCGATCTTCGTGATCCGGGTGCAACCACCATCGCGGCCTTCGAGGGCCGGGGCGATGTCGTCGAAGAGGTGACGCAGCACCTCCTTGTCGCGGATGGTCCTGGCGACGAGACGGCGGTTGTGCAGGTCACCGCGCTTGGCCTTGGTGATGAGGGTCTCGGCCAGGGGCTGCACGCGGCGGGCGCGGGTCACCGTGGTGGTGATCCGGCCGTGCTCGAACAGCTGGCTGGCGAGGTTGGCCAGGATGATCCGCTGGTGGGATGCGCTGCCGCCGAGGCGGGGACCCTTCGTGGGCTTGGGCATGTTCAAATCTCCAAATCATGTGGCGCGCACGGGGCGCACAGATCAGTACTGTTCCGTCTCGGCGTAGTCGGCGCCGTCTTCTTCTTCGTCCTCGTAGCGGTCCGCGGCCGCCAGCGGGTCGAAACCGGGGGCGCTGTCCTTGAGGGACAGTCCCAGCTCGGCCAGCTTCTCCTTCACCTCGTCGATCGACTTCGAACCGAAGTTGCGGATGTCGAGCAGGTCCTGCTCGGAGCGGCTGACGAGTTCGCCCACCGTGTGGATGCCCTCGCGTTTGAGGCAGTTGTACGAGCGCACCGACAGGTGCAGGTCGTCGACGGGCAGGGCGAGGTCGGCGGCCAGCTGCTCGTCGACCGGGCTCGGGCCCATCTCGACACCCTCGGCCTCGACGTTGAGTTCGCGGAACAGGCCGAAGAGCTCGACGAGGGTCTTGCCCGCGGAGGCCACGGCATCGCGCGGAAGGATGCTGGGCTTGGTCTCGACGTCGACGATGAGCCGGTCGAAGTCGGTCCGCGTCTCGACGCGCGTGGCCTCGACCTTGTAGCTCACCTTCAGCACGGGCGAGTAGAGGGAGTCGACGGGGATCCGCCCGATCTCGGCGTCCGGATCGTTGTTCAGGGCACTGGACACGTAGCCGCGCCCCCGCTCCACGACGAGTTCCACCTCGAGGGAGCCGTTGTCCGCCAGGGTGGCGATGTGCAGCTCGGGGTTGTGCACCTCCACACCGGCCGGAACCGCGATGTCGGCGGCGGTGACCTCACCGGATCCCGACTTGCGCAGATACATGGCGACGGGCTCGTCCTCCTCGCTCGAGAGCACCAGACCCTTGAGGTTGAGGATGATCTCGGTGACGTCCTCGACGACCCCGGGCAGGGTGGAGAACTCGTGCTGGCAGCCCTCGATCTTGATCGACGTGATCGAGGCGCCGGGGATCGAGCTGAGCAGCGTGCGGCGCAGCGAGTTGCCGAGCGTGTACCCGAAGCCGGGCTCGAGGGGCTCGATGACGAACCGTGAGCGGAAGTCGCTGACGACCTCTTCCGACAGGGTCGGGCGCTGTGCGATGAGCATTCTTTTCCCTTTCCGCCTCGACCGCTATATGACGAGGCGATGAGCTGGCCACGAGGACTCCCCTCGCGGCCTTGGTGAGGACGCGGGGCCGGCCCGCGACCTGCGAGAAGACGGCTCCCTGCGCCGACGGCCGGCGCAGGGGCGCCGATCACTTCGAGTAGAGCTCGACGATTGCCTGCTCGTTGACGTCCACGACGATCTGATCGCGCGTGGGCAGCTGATGCACGAGGATGCGCATCCTGTTGGGCTTGACCGTGAGCCAGGCGGGCACGTCGCGCTCGCCGAATGTCTCACGGGCCACGATGAAGGGAACCATCTGCTGGCTCTTGGGTCGCACGTCGATGATGTCGAGGGCGCTCACCCGGAAGCTGGGGATGTTCACCTTCCTGCCGTTGACGAGGAAGTGGCCGTGGCTCACCATCTGGCGGGCCTGACGGCGGGTCTGGGCGAAGCCGGCGCGGTACACGACGTTGTCGAGACGGGACTCGAGGATCTGCAGCAGCAGATCACCGGTCTTGCCCTGGCGGCGCGAGGCCTCCTCGTAGTAGTGACGGAACTGCTTCTCGAGCACGCCGTAGGCGAAACGCGCCTTCTGCTTCTCGCGCAGCTGGAGGGAGTACTCCGAGTCCTTCGTACGGCCGCGGCCGTGGACGCCGGGGGCGTACGGGCGGCGTTCGAACGCCTTGTCGTTGCCGACCAGGTCCACCCCGAGGCGACGGGACTTCTTGGTCATGGGGCCGGTGTAACGGGCCATTGTTGTTCAGTCCTTTTCTGCTTGGTCGGGTTCAGACGCGGCGGCGCTTCGGGGGGCGGCAGCCGTTGTGCGGCACCGGGGTGACGTCGGAGATCGTGCCGACCTCCAGGCCGATGGCGCCGAGCGAACGGATGGCGGTCTCACGGCCGGAGCCGGGACCCTTGACGAAGACGTCGACGCGCTTCATGCCATGGTCCATGGCACGACGACCAACAGCCTCGGCTGCCATCTGCGCGGCGAACGGGGTCGACTTGCGGGAGCCCTTGAAGCCGACGGTGCCGGCGGAGGCCCATGCGATCACGGCGCCATTGGTGTCGGTGATGGCGATGATCGTGTTGTTGAACGTGCTCTTGATGTGGGCCTGGCCGGCGACCACATTCTTCTTCTCCTTGCGCCGCACCTTGGTCTTCGCGGCGCCCTTGCGGGCTGCAGTAGCCATAAAGTTCTCAGTCTCCTGGGATCAATCCTTGTTCCGCGTCACCCTGGGGCTCAGCGGGCCTTCTTCTTGCCGGCGACGGCCTTCTTGCGGCCCTTGCGGGTGCGGGCGTTGGTGCGGGTGCGCTGACCGCGGACGGGCAGCCCTGCGCGGTGCCGGCGGCCCTGGTAGGTGCCGATCTCGACCTTGCGGCGGATGTCGGCGGCCACGGCGCGGCGAAGATCACCTTCGACCTCGTAGTTGGCGTCGATGAAATCGCGGAGGGCGACGAGCTGCTCGTCGGTCAGGTCCCTCACGCGGATGTCCGGGCTGACGCCGGTTGCTTCCAGGATCTTGTCGGCACGGGTCTTCCCGATGCCGTAGATGTATGTGAGTGCGACCTCCAGGCGCTTCTCGCGCGGCAGGTCGACACCTTCGAGGCGTGCCATCAGGCGGTACCTTTCCAGTTCTCGGCCGGTTCCATCCGACCGCGAAGGTTGTGGCGTGAGGCGTTCCCGTGCCCCGGTGATCGAGTCACCGGCGGGCCCTGGCCTTCGTCCAGGGGTTTGACTGGGATGGCCCAGCCCTGCTCTCACGTTGGTTGCCGCTGCGGGGTCCGCAGCGGTTGTTCAGTTGTCGTGAAGACCGGGTTCTCAGCCCTGGCGCTGCTTGTGGCGCGGGTTGGTGCAGATCACCCGGACGACACCGCGGCGACGGATCACCTTGCAGTTGTCGCAGATCTTCTTGACGCTCGGCTGAACCTTCATCGAGCCTCTCCTTGGATTGGCCGCAGGACGCAGTGCCCGGCGGTCATGGGTGTGACGTGATTACTTGTGGCGGTAGACGATGCGTCCGCGCGTCAGGTCATAGGGGGAGAGCTCCACGACGACACGGTCCTGGGGCAGGATGCGGATGTAGTGCTGACGCATCTTCCCGCTGATCGTCGACAGCACCTTGTGCCCGTTGTCCAGCTCAACACGGAACATCGCATTGGGCAGGGCCTCAACGACTGTGCCCTCAAGCTCCAGGGCTCCCTCTTTTTTGGCCATAGACTCTCAATCTCTTGATCGAACGCTTGGACGTGCCCGACGGCCGGAACCACACGGACACCCGCATGCGCGCATGCGGGCATCACCGGACACAATGAACCGACGATCAATGCTATGCCACCGGAGCCCGGCGCCCAAATCCACCGCCGGCCAGTGGCAACCGTCCCCGCCCGGCCCCGGGTCTCGGCCCCGGCGCGCTCGGGGCGGCAGCCGGCCCGGACGGCGGGGGCGGGGCGCGCCGGGCGGTGGAATCTGCTTTGCTTGGACGTGCCAGTCGACGCATCCCGAGGAGCAATGATGTCCTTCTTCACCATCAACTACACCTACGATCCCGCCAAGGACGCCGACGCGGTGCGCCCGGTGCACCGGGCCTATCTGCGTGAACTGTACGCTGCCGGTTCACTCAAGGCCGCCGGTCCGCTGCTGGGCACCGACCCGGTCCGGGCACTGCTCATCGTCGAGGCCGACGACGAGGCCGCGGCCACCGCGCTGAGCGACGCCGACCCGATGGTCACCGAGGGCATCGTCACCGAACGCAGCGTCACCGAGTGGAACCCGGTCACCGGCATCTTCGCCCAGGCCTGATCCCCGCCGGCCGGCAGCGGCGCGGTCCGCTGCCGGCTGATCGGACGGCTCACACGCTCGTCGTATTGTGCTCGTGCTCCTGATGGCTGGCCGGTTCGAGCTGGATGGTGGAGTGGACGATGTCGAAGTGAGTTGCCAGGCACTCGTCCAGTTCGTCGAGGATCTGGTTGGCGTGGGCATCGGTGAAGCACTCGTCCGCGATGATGACGTGGGCGCTCACGGACGTGACACCCGAGGTGACGGTCCAGGCGTGCAGGTCATGGGCGGCCAGCACGTGGTCGACCTCGAGCAGGTGCCGGCGCACCTCCTCCAGATCCAGATCGGACGGGGCCGCCTCCATGAGGACACGCACGGCCTTCGCGGTGACCGGCACGCCGGCCCGCACCATGAGCAGGACGACGACGAGTGAGGCGATCGCATCGGCCCGCATCCAGCCCGTGACGTGGATGACGGCGGCCGCGGCGAAGGTGCCGATGAACCCGAACAGGTCGGTGAGGATGTGCTGGTAGGCGCCCTCGACGTTCAGGCTGGTGCGGTTGGCCGCCGCGACGAGGCGCACGTCGACGACGTTCACGACCATGCCGACCAGTGCGACGACCATGACCGGGACGGCGTCGACCTCGGGCGGGTCGACGAGGCGTTCGATGGCCTCGACGAGGACGATGACGGCCACCACGAGCAGGCTCACGCCGTTGACCATGGCCGAGATGATCTCGGCGCGGCGCCAGCCGAAGGTCATGGCGCCCCTCGGCGGGCGTGCCGCCAGCCTGGCGGCCCACAGGGCGATGGCGATCGAGGCGGCATCGGTGAGCATGTGTCCGGCGTCGGACAGCAGGGCGAGAGAGCCGGTCAGCACCGCGACGACGACCTCGACCAGCATGAAGGCCAGCAGGAGCAGAAGCGCCCCCCACAGCGGGCCACGACGAGTGGTGGCGGTGACGGTCACGCCGTGGTCGTGGTCATGGTGCTCGTGCACCTCGTCCGGACCGCCCGGCCGGCGCCGGGTTCCGTCGGCGCCATGGGCGTGGTCGTGCTGCATCGGTCCTCCTGTTCGATCCACTCGGGATCAACCTTAGGGCTGCCTCAGTTCTCGGATCCAGCATTGCGGCGTCTCATCTGAGGAACGTGCAACATGGCACCAAGAAACCTTGTCAGAAGGGCCAACCAGCTGCGAATGATCCTCACTCCGCGGCCGGCTCAGAGCAGGACCAGCAAGAGCAGCACGACGATCACGATGAGCGCCACCCCGGCGCCGATACCCAACCACAGCGAGGCCCTGACGGCGGGAGTGCCGTCCGGCCTGATCGAGGGGTCGTTGACCTGCCCGGGGGCGAGAGAGACGTCATTGCTGGCTCCTGCGGGCTCGCCGTAGCGGTACTGCGCGGGCAGCCGCTCACCGATCCTGGCGAGCTCTGCCCTGCTGCCGGCGCTGAACAGCTCGTCCTGCAGCTCACGGTAGTCGGCCAGGTCGAGCTGGCCCTGCGTGTAGGCCGTGCCGAGAAGATCGTTGAGACGCGCCCGGTCGCGCTCGAACTGCTCCTGCGGCACCGGCATGTTCGTCATGTCCACAGCCTATGCGACGGCGGCGGGGGCCGTGCGGGCCCGGCCCGGTGCACCGGATGCTCAGTCGAGCGGCGCGAAGCCGACTCCCCTGGCCCCGAGCTCGGCCTCGCCGCCATCGGGCTCGGTGAGCACCCACAGGCCGTCGGGCAGGACCGCGACCGTGTTCTCCCAGTGTGCGGCGCGCGAGGAGTCCCGTGTCACGACGGTCCACTCGTCGTCGAGCTCGGTGACCTCCGCGCCGCCGAGGGTCACCATGGGCTCGACGCACAGGCACATGCCGGCGACGATGCGCGGGCCCTTGCGGGGACGCCCGACATTGGGTACGTCCGGCGGCTGGTGCATGGCCGTGCCGATGCCGTGCCCGGTGTACTCGCGCAGGATGCCGAACGAGCGGCCGTGCGAGGCGACCGAGGACTCGACCCCGTGCGAGACGTCCCCGACGCGGGCTCCGGCTCGGATCCGGGCGATGCCGTCCCACATGGACTGGCGGGTCACCTCGGACAGCATGCGGGACTGCTCGTCGACCGCACCGACTGCGACGGTGCGGGCGGCATCGGCGTGCCAGCCCTCGACGATGGCGCCGAAGTCGATGGAGACGATGTCACCCTCGGCGAGGACGCGCTGCCCGGGGATGCCGTGGACGACGACCTCGTTGACACTGATGCAGGCCACCCCCGGGAAGGGCGGGTAGCCCCAGTCCGCGCCGTAGTTGAGGAAGTTGCTGCGGGCACCGTGCCTGGCAAGCACCTCACGGCCGATCCGGTCCAGTTCCCCGGTCGTGACCCCCGGCCTGGCCGCGGCGGCCATCGCCTCGAGGCCTTCGGCGGTCACCAGCCCGGCCCTGCGCATGAGCCGGATCTGGTCGGGGGTCTTGACCTCGATGCGGGCACGCATGAGCCGGTCAGGCCACGAAGGCGTCGACGGCAGTGATGATGCGCTGACCGACCTCGTCGATGGTGCCGTTGCCGTCGACCCGTACGAGCAGGCCCTGCTGCTCGTAGCTGTCGAGCAGGGGCTGGGTGGACTCGAGGTAGACGTCCATGCGGTGCCGGATGGTCTCCTCGTTGTCGTCCGCACGCCCCTCGATGCCGGCGCGCTTGAGCAGGCGGGCGATGAGATCCTCGGGGTCCACGTCGAGGCAGATCACTGCGTCGAGGCCGGCGGAGTGCTCGGTCAGATAGGCGCCGAGCGCCTCGACCTGGTGCAGGGTGCGGGGGAAGCCGTCGAGCAGCCAGCCGTCGGCCGCGTCGGCCTGGTCGAGCCGGTCGGTGACGATCTGCTCGGTGAGCTCGTCCGGGACGTAGTTGCCGGCGGCCATGATGGCACTGACCTGCTTGCCCAGCTCGGTGCCCTGCTTGACGTTGGCGCGGAAGATGTCGCCGGTGGAGATGGCCGGCACCCCGTAGTGCTCGGCGATGCCGACGGCCTGTGTGCCCTTGCCCGCCCCGGGGGCACCCATGATCAGCAGTCTCATCTGAGGAACCCTTCGTAGTTGTGCTGGTGGAGCTGGGACTCCACCTGTTTCATGGTGTCCAGGCCGACACCGACCATGATGAGCAGGCTCGTGCCGCCGAACGGGAAGTTCTGGTCGGCGTTGATCCAGATGATGGCCAGCGTCGGGATGAGCGAGATGACCGCCAGGTACAGCGACCCGGGGGCCGTCAGCCGGCTCAGGACGTACGACAGGTACTCCTCGGTGGGTTTGCCCGCCCGGACACCGGGAATGAAACCACCATACTTGCGCATGTTGTCGCTGATCTCGACGGGGTCGAAGGTGATCGCCACGTAGAAGTACGCGAAGAAGATGATGAGCAGCAGGTAGACGGCGTTGTAGATGAGGCCGTCACCGGTACCGGCAAGGTTCGTGGCGACCCACTCCGAGACCTTCCCGGTCGGCCGGAAGATCAGGTAGAGCGAGGGCAGGTACAGGATCGAGGAGGCGAAGATGACCGGGATGACGCCCGCCTGGTTGACCTTCAGCGGGATGTAGGTACTGGAGCCGCCCATGAGACGGTTGCCGACCATGCGTTTGGCGTACTGCACGGGGATGCGCCGCTGCGCCTGCTCGACGAAGACCACCCCGGCCATGACGAGCAGGCCGACGGCGACGACGATGATCATGAGCAGCCAGCCCTGGTTCCCGGGGTGGGCGGTGCGGATGGCCCACATCGAACTCGGGAAGCGCGCCGCGATCTGGGTGAAGATGAGGATCGACATGCCGTTGCCGATGCCGCGGTCGGTGATGAGCTCACCGAGCCACATGATGAGCGAGGTGCCGGCGGTCATGGTGAGGATCATGACGACGATCGAGAAGATGCCGGTGTCGTAGACGACCGACTGGCTGCAGGAGCTGTACAGCTGACCGGACACGGCCAGCATCGTGAAGCTGGTGGCCTGCAGGACGGCGAGGACGACCGTGACCCAGCGCGTGTACTTGGTGATCGTCTCCTGCCCGGTCGAGCCCTCCTTCTTGAGGTTCTCCAGGTGCGGGATGACGACGGTCAGCAGCTGCAGGATGATCGATGCCGTGATGTACGGCATGATGCCGAGCGCGAAGACCGACAGGTGCAGCAGCGCACCGCCGCTGAACAGGTTGATCATCGCGTAGGCGCCCGCCGCGTCGCCCGTGGTGGCGTCGGCGGCGCACTGCTGGATCGCGGAGATGTTCACATTGGGGGTGGGGATGGAGGCCCCCAGCCTGAAGATCACGAGGATCATCAGGGTGAACAGGATCTTCTTGCGCAGGTCCGGGGACCGGAACGCGTTGAGGAAAGCCGAAATCACAACTGCACTCTCTGTTGGCTGCTGGTGGACTGCCCACCCAGCGGGGGCACCGGGAGGCCATGGCACAACTCGAACAGCGTACCCCGTTTGGCCGAACCGAGTGAATCCCGGAGGCTCTGACCCTCCCGAGGCCCCCGCCGGACGGTCCCGGCCATGGTCGCCGGCGAGACTGCCGCCGGCCGGCTCACCGGACGGCGGGCACCGTCCAGGGCCATCCGCTGCCGAGCGGCACGAACTCACTGCCGCCCATGGCGGTGACCCGGTCGGCGATGAGCGCGAAGCCGCGGTCGTTGAGCAGGCCGTCGTGGATCGGAATGGCGAAGCGGGCACCGACGGCACGAACGAACTCGACCGTCTCACTGACCTTGCTCCACGGCGCCATCATCGGCACCGCCAGCACGTCGATGCCCTCCGGCGAGGTGTCGATCTCGTCACCGGGGTGGAAGAGCACGGGCTCGTCGGGGGCTGCGATGACCAGGCCGACGTTGCCGATGCGCGGGATCTCGGGGTGGATCACCGCATGATGACCTCCGACCGCCGTGACCTGGACGTCCTTGACGGTGACCTGCTGACCGGCGGTCAGGGCCGTACCCCCTGCTGCCGGGAAATCGGCGAGGACACCGGCCTCGGCGTACACGTCGAGACCGGGATGCCCGGCGACGAACCCCGGGAAACGCGCCGGGTCGACGTGGTCGGGGTGACGGTGCGTGACGAACACGGCGTCCAGCCCGCCGAGGTCGGTCCACCCGTCGGAGTAGTTGCCCGGGTCGATGAGGACACGGGCCTGGCCGGTCTCGACCAGGAGGCAGGAATGACCGAAACGCGTGATCTGCATGATCCCACTATGCCGCCATCGTCACCATGAGGGGGAAACCGCCCGCCGTTCGGCGCGGTGGACGATCCGCGCCGCGGGCGTCGCCGCTCACTCGTACCAGTCCGCGATCGGCTCGGCGGGAGCGTACTTGGCGCGGTAGTCGTTGAGGCGTTCGGCGATCATGAACGCCATCTCGAGGCTCTGGTTGCGGTTCAGACGGGGATCGCAGGTCGTCTCGTAGCGCTCGGCCAGGTCGGCCTCCGACAGCTGGAAGGCGCCGCCGAGGCATTCGGTGACGTCGTCGCCGGTGAGCTCCATGTGGACGCCGCCCGGCCAGGTACCCAGCTGCTCGTGGACGTCGAAGAAGCCGTTGAGTTCCTCGACGACGGCCGCGTACTCGCGGGTCTTGTAGCCCTTGGGCGTCTCGAAGGTGTTGCCGTGCATGGGATCGCACACCCAGGCGACCTCGCGGCCCGATGCCACGACCCCCTCGACGAGCGCCGGCAACCGGTCCCGCACCTTGTCGGCGCCCATCCTGGTGATGAACGTGATGCGGCCGGGCACCCGGCCGGGGTCGAGCCGGTCGGCGATGGTCAGGGCCTCGGCGGCTGTCGCCGTCGGCCCGAGCTTGATGCCCAGCGGGTTGTGCACATGGCTGAGCAGCTCCACCTGGGCGCCATCGGGCTGGCGGGTGCGTTCGCCGATCCACACCATGTGCCCCGAGGTGTCGTAGGGACGGGAGCTGCGCGAGTCGATGCGGGTCATCGCGTACTCGTAGTCGAGCAGCAGGGCCTCGTGGCTGGCGTAGAAGTCGACGGTGCGCATGGTGTCGGCGTCGACGCCGCAGGCCGTCATGAACCCGAGGGCGCGCTGGATCTCGTCGGCGATCCGTTCGTAGTTGTCCTCGACGTGCGAGTCCTTGACGAAGCTGGCGTTCCAGGCGTGCAGCTGACGCAGGTCGGCGAAGCCGCCCTTGACGAAGGCGCGCACCAGGTTGAGCGTGGCGGCCGAGGCGTTGTACATGTTGAGCAGGCGCTGCGGGTCGTGGCGGCGGGACTCGGCGTTGAAGGCGAAACCGTTCACGGCGTCACCGCGGTAGGCGGGCAGGGTGAGCTCGCCGCGGGTCTCGGTGTCCTTGCTGCGCGGCTTGGCGTACTGTCCCGCGAGACGACCGATCTTCACGACCGGTACCTGCGCTGCGTAGGTGAGGACGACACTCATCGCCAGCAGGACACGCAGCTTGGCCTTGATCGGATTGGCCTGAACACCGTCGAAGGTCTCGGCGCAGTCACCGCCCTGCAGGATGAAGGCCTTGCCGGCGGCCGCCTGGGCGATCCGTTCGCGCAGCTCGTCGCACTCGCCGGCGAACACGAGCGGGGGCAGGCTGCTCAGCTCGGTGACCACCCGTGCGATCTCAGCCGTGTCGTCGTAGTGCGGCTGCTGCACCTGGGGCAGGGCATGCAGGTCATTCAGCGAGGGAATCAGCTCGGACACCTTCACAAGGATAGGGCACCTCGCTGCGAATCACGGCTCAGTGGCCGGCGCGGGTCCTGGTCCGGGCCGCCGCGCGAGCCAGGTCCAGTTCGTCGCGCTCACGGAACATCTCGCGGCGCTCGGCCTCGGCGCGGCGCTGCTGCGAGACGGTCGGGTACTCGCTGGCCCGTACCCATGCGCGGTGCCGGCGGGCAGCGGCTGCGAGCTCCTTGGCCTCAGCTGGCGTGGTGTCGGCGTAGCTACGACCGGCCAGTGCCACGATCGCGCTCATGATCTCGTCGGTGACGCCGCGCAGCAGGACCCCGTCGAGGGCGTAGCTGAGTGCGGGGATCTCCCAGAACCGGGAGAAGTCCAGGGGCTCACCGACGACCACCGTCGGCCCGAGGGCCCGGTCGGTGACGGGCCGGAGCAGACGGTGGCCGGCCCTGGCCGGGATGATGCCGACCGGGACGACCGGAACCTTGGCGGTCAGGGCGAGCCAGGCCACGTCGGTGCCGCCCCGGTGGATGTCGCCGTCCGGGCTGGGAGTGCCCTCGGGGAAGATGACGACCAGGCCGCCGTCGGCGAGCACCGTGACGGCGTCGTCACCCTGCTGCGGGTCATCGACGAGGACCCGCCTGCGAAGCAGACGACTGGTCGATCCGGCGGCCAGGTGCAGCGGGCGGTCGAGCGCGGCACGGAGACGGCTGAAGTCACCGGCCCAGATGTGGTTGGCGGCGAGGATCGCACCGCCGTCTGGCAGCCTCTCCGCGCCCTCGACGTGCACCGACAGGGCCTGCTGGGTGCTCCTGGCCGCACGACGGGTCCAGTTCCACGCGGCACGAGCCCGGCCCGGTCTCGCCAGCTGCTCCACCCGGGTCATCTCGTCCGGGGTGGGCGGGGATCCGGGAGCGTCCGGGGACTGCGGGGAGGCTGCGGCGCTGGCCCTGGCCGGTCCTGGGGCATCGGGGCTGACCGGCCCGGCCCCGGCATCGGGAGCGGCCCCGGAGCCGTCGGCCGCACTGCCCTCCATCGCCCCGGCGGGGGTCTCCCGGGCACGCGCCGGCCTCCGCCCGGCGGTCTCGTCCGGCAACCGCGGATCGTCGTAGGCGCTCTCGTCACTCATCGTTCTCGCCAGGCCCGGTGGCCGCCCGGGCGGCCAGTTCGGCATCGGTGGGGGGAACCTCGAGGCCGTCATTGGCCCTGATCCGTGTGTAGCCGCTCAGGTCCTTGTCCTTGAGGTTGCCGTACTTCACGCGGTTCGCGTAGACGTTCACGTACTCCTGGCCGGTCAGGTCCTGGATGTGGGCCATGATGTCATCGGTCACCCAGCGCAGTACCCGCACCGAGTCGGCCTGCCCCCGCCAGGGCGTGTAGTCGAGCGGTTCGCCGATGATGATACGGGCGTCCTTCATGGTGGGCAGGCCGAGGGGGCCCTTGCGCAGATGGGTGTTGACCATGCCGACCGGAACGACCGGCACCCCGTTCTCCAGGGCGAGACGGGCGGCACCGGTGTGCCCCCGGTAGAGCCTGTCGTCCGGGGTGCGCGTGCCCTCGGGGAAGATGCCGATGAGATTGCCGGCAGCCAGTTCGGCCTCGACCGGCCCCAGCGCGTCGACGCTGGCGCGGCCACCTGAACGGTCGAGCGGCACCATGCCGACAGCACGCAGGAACCAGGCGACGATCCGCATCCTGAGCCCCTTGCCCTCGAAGAGTTCCTTCTTGGCCGGCCAGATGAGGCGGCGCCTCATGATGGCCGGGAGGGTGAAGGTGTCACCGGCGTCGAGATGATTGCTCGCGAGCACTGCGCCGCCCTCGGCCGGGATGTTCTGCTCGTCCACCAGCTCGGGATGCATGAGCAGTCTCACGCCCGGACGGAACAACACGTACTTGAAGAAGCGGTACCACACGTCTCTCACTCTATCGGGACGCACCGCCGCGGCCCGGGAGGCCGGCACGGCCTCGGCGGGGCGCGCCACGCACCCCCTGATCCCTGCTCAGGGAACGTTCGCCGCACACCAGCGGGCCAGTACGCCGGTGACCTCGCCCACCTGGTCTCCCGGTGTCGTCCACAGCTGCTCGACCAGATCGCCTGCCGTATCCGCACCGAGCTCGTCGACGAGTTCACTGACGGCGGCCCAGCTGAGCGCGTAGGCGCGCCGCAGGGCGTCGGCGTCGTCGGTGGCGGCGAACTCGTCGTCCGTGGGCAGGGCCGGGGCGCCGCCGGAGTCCTGGCAGCCCTGGACGGCTCTCGCCGCGCTGGACGCGCGTTCGGTGGCGTCCTGGGGCAGCGCGAGCCACTCGGCCAGGCCCTCGCTGACCCACGCATTGCCGGCGACCGGTGCGCCGAGCCGGGTCAGGCGCCAGTGCACCGCCTCGTGGGTGAGCAGCATGGTCTGCTGGGCAGGGCTCCACTGCCCCGCCCGGGCCGGGTTGACGACGACGCGGACCGCCTCGCCCGCCCGGCGGGTGAGGGCGCCCAGCCCCTGCGTCTGGGTGCTCGGGGTGCCGGTGACCAGCGCGTACGCACTGCCCGTGGCGGGCACCTCGATGGGCAGCGGCGCCTCGGAGCCGGTATCCAGCAGGGCCATTCCGGAGTCGCCGATGGCTCGCGCCGCCGCGCCGGCCGCGGCGGACGGATCACTCGCGCCCCGTCCGACGATGAGAACCGCGCCATCGGCGGTGATGACGTCGACCGGTTCGACGAGCCATTCGGGCGCCGGCCGGGAGGCCACGGGCTCGATCCGGGTGATCCGGCAGAGTCCGCCGACACACCCGATGGCCATGTCCACCGCATGGCTGGCGGCGGCCTGCTCGCCCGGGAGCGACCAGTCCACCTGCCAGCCGTCGCCTGTCTCGGTGACACCGACGTCGCCCAGCTGGGTGAGGTTGGACCACCACATGTCGCGGGTGGACTGCGGAATCGAACCATCGAGTACCGCGTCGAACCGCTCCCGGTCCGTTTCGGCCATCGATGCGTTGAGCATCTCGAGCGCCTCGGCGGCGCTGGACGGGCCGGAGGCGCAGGCGGCCAGGGGCACGACGAGCGCCAAGGCCGCCGCCGAGGCCAGGAGACGCCGGGTGGTCCGCATGCTCACCGCGTCGTCCGGTCGTACCGTCCGGTGCGCAGCACGGACAACGCGCGGGACCCGCCCGCAGGTTGGTCCCGCGTCATCGTCACCGGCACTCAGATGATCTCGACGCTGTCGACGACGACGTCCTCGACAGGACGGTCCATCGGGCCGGTCTGCACGCCGGCGATCGCGTCGACGACCTTCTGGGACGCCTCGTCGGACACCTCGCCGAAGATCGTGTGCCGCATGTTCAGGTGCGGGGTGGGTGCGACCGTGATGAAGAACTGCGAGCCATTGGTGCCGGGGCCGGCGTTCGCCATGGCCAGCAGGTACGGCTTCGAGAAGGTCAGGTCGGGGTAGAACTCGTCGGCGAAGCGGTAGCCCGGGCCGCCCCGGCCGGTTCCCGTGGGATCACCGCCCTGAATCATGAAGCCGGCGATGACCCGGTGGAAGATCGTGCCGTCGTAGAACGGGGCGGTGCTCTTCTGGCCCGTGTTCATGTCGAGGTACTCACGCGTCCCCTTGGCCAGCTCGACGAAGTTCGCCACCGTCTTCGGGGCGTAGTCGTCGAACAGGTCGAGCGTGATGTCGCCGTGGTTGGTGTGCAGGACGGCCTGCGTCACGTGCATCCCCTTTCAGCCGTCGATACAAGGACGTCCCCATCCTCCCAGGTCATTCAATGCCGTTCCGGACCCGTCGAGGCCGATCCGGGTTCGGATCGAGGTCGTGCCTGACCCTGAACCGGACCCGGCACGACCCGGCCGAACAGGTGGCGACGGTAGGCTGGCGTCAGCTCGACCACGAGCAGGCTCGATCACGAGCAACCACCGATCATCGGAGAATCTCATGTCGAAGAAGGCTTTCAAGAAGTCCATGGCCGTCGCCGGCGAGAACGCCCGTGAGACCATCAGTGCAGCAGCCGAGAAGGTCGGGCCGCTGTACGGCCAGACCCGCGAGACCGTCAGGGACGGCCTGGAGACGCTCAACGAGAATCTGTCCGAGGTGCTCGAAAGGGCCAGTGACAACAAGTACGTCATGGAGGCGACCCGCCGCGGCGGGGAGGTTCTCGACACGGTACGGGAGAAGGCCGACGACCTGCCCGATCCCTTCAAGAAGCACCTGGCGGAGCCGGCCAAGCCGGCCAGGAAACGCCACCGCCTGCTGACCTGTCTCGGCATCGCCGCCGTGGTCGGCGCCGTCTTCCTCGCCGTCCGCCAGATCCTCCTGCCCAAGGACGACGGCTGGACACCGCACGAGCCCAGCGGGGCCTTCGGCGACGACGACGTGACCACCGATTTCAGTGAGGCCGTCGCCGCCGAACCCGAGACGGCCGTCGAGGAGGCCGCCGAGGCCCCGGCCGAGCCCATCCTGTCGGACACCGAGAAGGACTACGGCGAGGACGCCTACGTCGGCTCCAATCCGCCCGAGGGCTACACCATCAAGGGCAACGAGCGCTCGATGAAATACCACACCCCCGACGGGGCCGGCTACAGCCGCACCAACGCCGATGTGTGGTTCGTCTCGAGCGAGGCCGCCGAGGCCGCAGGCTTCACCAAGGCGCTCCGTTGACGTCCTGACCATTCACCACGCCGATTGTCCGAGGGGTCCCGTCCGTGGGGACGGAACCCCTCGTGCATGGGCGGGCCGCGACCACGGCAGTAGGCTCGTCCGTCATGGAGCCCTTCCGCATCACCGCAGACGGTCTGGTCCTGTCCGCCCCGGGAC
This sequence comes from Propionibacterium australiense, assembly GCF_003666605.1. Taxonomy (GTDB): domain Bacteria; phylum Actinomycetota; class Actinomycetes; order Propionibacteriales; family Propionibacteriaceae; genus Propionibacterium; species Propionibacterium australiense. Next base: position 58,383 of record NZ_RCIV01000009.1, read on the forward strand.
CGGATGACACCGACGCCTTCGCCCGCATCTGCGCCGAGCCGAGCATCTGGGACTGGACGACGATCCCCGCCGGGTTCACTCGTGCCGATGCGCGGCGCCTGGTGACCGATTCGGCGCGGATGGGCTGGGAGACCGGCGCCCACCCGATGTGGGCCCTGCGGACCGCCCCCGATGGTGAACCGGTCGGCATGCTGAGCCTGCAGGCCCGTCCACTGGGCACCTGGGAGATCGGTTACTGGACGAGCGAGGCCGCCCGCGGGCAGGGCCTGACCTCCCGCGCGGTCCGGGCTCTCGTCGACGCGGCCTTCGAGCCCGGCGGTGAGATCCGCGCCGAGCGTCTGCTGTGGCGCGCCGAGATCCACGACGGGGTCCCGAACTGGGCCAGCTGGCGGATCGCCTGGAAGACGGGTTTCCGCAAGCAGGGCCGGCTGCGTCGTGCCGCCGTCAACGCCGGACGCCGGCACGACATGTGGCTGGCCGATCTGCTGCCGGATGATCCCCGCAGCCCGCAGGCCCCCTGGGATGGCCCGCAGCAGCATCCGGGGCAGGACGCCTGCGACAGCGAGGTGACGCCGACCGATGCGACGAGCACCCGTGAGGGTGACTGTCCCGAGGGTCTGGTGGCGCGGTTCCACCGGGTCTATGGGCTGCCGATCGTCGAGGACGGGCCGAGCCTGGACCGCGAGCACCTGCACATGCGGATGAGCCTCATCGCGGAGGAGTTCGCCGAACTCGTCGGTTCGGTCTACGGCCCCTCGTCCAGGGCAATCGTCGAGGAGGCCTTCACCAGGGCGGTCGAGGCGGACGAGAACGAGCGCGATCTGGTGGAGACCGCCGACGCGCTGGCCGACCTGGTCTACGTCGTCTACGGGATGGCTCTCGAGACCGGCATCGACCTGCCGGCCGTGCTGGCCGAGGTGCAGCGCTCGAACATGTCGAAACTGGGCGCCGACGGCAGGCCCCTCTACCGCGCGGACGGCAAGGTGCTCAAGGGGCCCGGTTTCTTCCGCCCCGACGTGTCCGGCGTGCTCGCACGCGGGGGACGCCAGGCACCGCGCCCATAGGCGGCCATGACCTGGTCTCGGCCGCACCCGGCGTGCTCGCGCGGGGGCCGGGGCGAGCGGCTCGTCCACAGATCGCGCCGGGTCCTTCTGCCGGGACCCTGCCGGCCCCTAGGCTCTGGGCCATGGCCACCCCACCCTCGGCCGTGCTGGCCCGGCTCCTCGGCTGGGTGTCGTGTCTCGTGGCGGCACTGCTGCTCACCAGAGTCCATCTGCGCCTGCTCGCGCTCCAGCCCGAGCCCGATCCCTCGGTGCCGGGGGCTGCCGAGAAGGCCCCCTACGCCGAGCTCGCTGCCGGCAGAGGGGTGCGGTTCGTCTGCGTGGCCTGCTCCCTGGCCGGTTCGGCTGCGACGGCGGCGGCCGGGCCGCTGGCCCCCGCCTGGCTGATCTGGGGTTCGGGCGGGGTCGTCCTGGCCGGGGTCGACGCGGCGTCGACGTGGATCCCCCGTGGCCTGACGAGGCTGGTGCTCGGCGAGCTGGCTGCGGCTCTGCTGCTGAGTGCCGCACTGGCCGGTGACCCGCGGCTCATCGCGGGGACGCTCGCCGGGGCGGGGGCCGTCGGAGGCTTCTTCTGGCTCATCTGGCGGGCCGGCACGGGCCTGGGTTTCGCCGACGTGCGCCTGGCCGTCGGGCTGGGTGCCCTGGCCGGCGCGACAGCGGCTGCCGGCGCCAGCGCGACCGCAGCCGTGGCCGCTGTCCTGGCGGCCGCCGTCATCGGCGCGCTGACCGGGATCGTCCACGCCATGGGGCGGGCCCGCCACGAACCCTTCCCCTACGGGCCGGCGCTGTGGCTCGGCGCCTACGCCTGCCTCGTCTGGGCGGCGGCAGGCTGACGGCGAGACCCGGCCTGCCGCGCCGGGGCGGTCACTCCGACCTCAGGCGCGCGAGGATCTCCTCGGCCGCGCGCTGGGTCTTCAAGCTCGCCAGGACGAACTCGCAGAGCACCCGGGTGATGAGGATCATGAGCGCCCCGGGGATCCAGCCGAACAGGACCGGCATCACCACGGCCCAGGCCCCGCTACCGCCACTGCTGCTGCGGCCGTAGCCGCTGCTGCCGATGCTGCCGATGCTGTCGATGAGGCTGGCGATCCAGATGCTGGAGATGATGGCGGAGAGCCACGACAGGGCGGCCAGGACCATCACGATGATGTAGATGATCTTGACGAGCAGGGGGGTCGCCATGCTGGTGAAACCGAAGTCGAACAGGGCGCGCAGGCCGTCCTTCTGCCCGGGGACGGGTTCGGAGGCCTGGGGTGCGGGGGCCTGGGGTGCGGCGGCGTAGGGCATCTGCTGGGCGTAGGGAGTGGCCTGCGGGGCCTGGCCCGGCTGCTGGTTCTGGTTCTGTCCCCAGGGCTGCTGCACGGGCTGGCCCTGCGGGACGGCCCACTGCTGGGCCGGCTGGGACTGCTGGACTGGCTGACCCTGGGGGGCGCCCCACGAGGCGCTGGCCGCGGAGGAGGGCGTCTGGGCCTGGGTGCCACGCCAGCCAGGAGTCGGTTCCGGGGCCGAGGCGCTGGAGGAGGCCGAGGACGCGGAGGTGGTGCTTCGCCAGGTGGGGGCCGAGCTCTGGGGCGACGCGGGCGGGATGCTCTGGGATCCGGACTCCCCTGCGGAGGGGACCCCGGATCCGGGGTTGAAGATGCGCGTCGAGTCGTCGGGTTCGCTGGGTGAGGGCGTGTTGGTCGGGTTATCAGTCATGAATCCATCATGGCCCATGACGGCATCGCTGTGGTGACGGCCCACATCCCGGAGCACGACCGGCCAGGACCAGGGAACCTCCTGGCCGGCAGGTGCCGAGTCCGCCGCGGGCTCAGTCGCCGGCGTGCGCCCTGGTGGCGGCGACCCACCTGTCGAGCAGCGCGGCGGCTCGGCCGTCGTCGATGACCCGGCGGGCCTGCTCGAGGCGGCTGCGCAGCTGATCGGCGATGGGCTCGTCGAAGTCGGGGCCGTCGAACGCCAGCATCGCGGCAGCGGCGTTCAGCGTGACGATGTCACGCACCGGGCCCCGGCTGCCTGCCATGACGTCGTGGACGACACGGGCGTTGTGCTCCGGGTCCCCGCCGACGAGGTCCTCGCGGGCGGCGGGGGCAAGTCCGAGGTCGGCCGGGTCGAGGACGGTGCGTTCGCAGCGGCCGCCGCCGAGGATCCACACGTCCGAGGGCCCGGTGGTGGTGACCTCGTCGAGGCCGTCGGTGCCGTGGAACACGAAACCGCGGTCGCAGCGGTCCGCAAGGACCTGAGCCATGAGCGGTGCGGTCCGCTCGTCGGCGACGCCGAGCGCCTGGGCGCGCGGCCGGGCCGGGTTCGCCAGCGGGCCGAGGAAGTTGAACACGGTCTGCACGCCGAGGGCCCTACGGGTGGGCGCGAGGTGACGCATCGACGCGTGATAACGCTGGGCGAACAGGAAGACGATGCCGGTCTCGGCGAACACGGCCGCCTCCGCCTCGGGCGACAGGTCGATGACGACACCGAGCGCCTCGAGGCACTCGGCCGTGCCGCACATCGAACTGGCAGCGCGGTTGCCGTGCTTGATGACGGGACGGCCGCTGGCGGCCGTGACGATGGAGGCCATCGTCGAGACGTTGACCGTGTTGGCCCGGTCGCCGCCGGTACCGACGACGTCGACGGCCTCGCGCGGCAGTTCCAGCGGCAGGGCCTTGGCGAGCATGCCGGCGGCGAGAGCCGACAGTTCGGCGCTGGTCTCGCCCTTGGCCCGCAGGGCGACGAGGAAGCCGCTCATCTGCTCGGGGCTGGTCTGATTGGACAGCAGCTGATCCATGGCCCACGCGCCGGCCTCGTCGTCGAGGTCGTGACCATTGATGAGTCCGGTGATGAGGTTGGGCCAGGTCAGTCGAGTCATCAAACTGTCATCTCCTTGGGGACGTCGTGTCGGTCATCGAGTCCGTGACGGCTCGACTGGCCCGGGGCGCCGAAGGCCTCGGGCCTCATGGGCATCTGCTTCTTGGCGCGTGCCGTGCGCACCACGTCGGCCACTGTCTGCGGCAGGCGGATGGGGTCGACGGGGTAGGGCGAGATCGCTTCGGCGTTGGACCAGGCGGCAAGCCAGGAGTCGGCGGCGCGGGCCACGAGCAGGACGACGAGGGGCGGGTGCGCGAACTCGTCCTTCATCTGGTGGGCGACGCCCATGCCGCCGGCCGGGACGGCCTCGCCGTCGAGGACGGCGACGTCGTAGTCCTGCTCGTCGAGGGCAGCCCACAGGGCGGGCTGGGTGGCGAACTCGCTGATCTGGAGCTGCGGCAGATCGGAGGCGATGGTCCGCCCGAGGGCGAGACGCACCTGCTCGCGCACGGTGCGGTCGTCGGAGTAGACGATGACCCTCAGGTCTGCGGAGTCGGAACTGGCGCCGTTGCTCATGGAACCGTCCTTGGCTGGTGCACGGAAACTACTGGCACATCGTAACTCCCCTCACGACACCGCCGGGAGCCGCGGCGCCCGGCAGGACGGCCCACGCGGCACCGCGCCGCGCCGTGAGCGGAGGCGAGCCCCCGTGGCGGTGCGCGGCACGGGTGCCCGCATACAATCTGCGGGTGCGTTTCCTCAACCAGCAGCCGGCCTACGACCTGACGTACAACGACGTCTTCATGGCGCCGAATCGTTCCAGCGTCCGCTCACGCCACGACGTGGACCTCACCAGCCACGACGGCATCGGCCTGCCGCTGCCGCTCGTCGTCGCCAACATGACGGCCATCAGCGGCCGGCGGATGGCCGAGACGGTGGCACGCCGGGGCGGCATCGCGATCCTTCCCCAGGACATCCCCGTCGACTTCGTCGTCAAGGCGATCACCCGGGTCAAGGCCTCCCCCACCAGGTTCGAGACGCCGGTGGTGCTCGACCCGACGGCGACCGTCGGCGAGGCCCTCGCCCTCATCCCGAAACGTGCCCATGGCACGGCCGTCGTCATCGACGACGGCGACCATCCGATCGGCCTGTTCTCGACGGCCGATGGCATCGGCGTGGATCGTTTCGCCCAGGTCCATGACGTCATGACGACCGACCTGACCATCATCGACGCCGACGCCGAGCCGCAGCGGGTCTTCGACGTCCTCGCCTCGACCCGCCACCGCCTGGCGATCGGCGTGGACGCCGATGGCGCCCTCGTCGGTGTCATGAGTTCACGTGGTGCCGTGCGCTGCGGCATCTACGCGCCCGCCCTGGACGAGCAGGGCCGGCTCATGATCGGCACCGCCATCGGCATCAGCGGCGACGCGGAGGGCCGGGCCAGGGCACTGCTCGACGCCCACGCCGACGTGCTCGTCATGGACACCGCCCACGGCCACCAGGAACGCATGCTGGACGCCCTGTCCCGGGTCCGCCCGATCCGGGACGCCCACGCGGAGGCCACCGGCGTGCGCGTCCCGATCGTGGCCGGCAACGTCGTCACCGCCCAGGGCACCCTTGACCTCATCGACGCCGGAGCCGACGTCGTCAAGGTCGGCGTGGGCCCCGGCGCCATGTGCACCACCCGGATGCAGACCGGTGTCGGACGCCCCCAGTTCTCGGCCGTCCTCGAGTGCGCCCAGGCCGCGGCGGGCGCCGGCGGCGCCGTCTGGGCCGACGGCGGCGTTCGGCACCCGCGCGACGTGGCGCTCGCCCTCGCCGCCGGCGCCGGCTCGGTGATGATCGGTTCCTGGTTCGCCGGCACGAACGAGTCCACCGGCGAGATACTGACCGACGCCGACGGGCGCCGCTACAAGGAGAGCTTCGGCATGGCCTCGGCCCGTGCGGTGCGCAACCGCACCCGAGCCCAGAGCGCCTACGAACGTGCCCGCGCCTCGCTGTTCGAGGAGGGCATCTCCAGTTCACGCATGTACCTCGACCCGGCACGTCCGGGCGTCGAGGACCTGCTCGACTGGATCACCTCGGGGGTGCGTTCCTCCTGCACCTACGCAGGCGCGCGCTCGCTCGCCGAATTCCATGAGAAGGCCGTCGTCGGCGTGCAGTCCCCCTCCGGCTACGAGGAAGGACGCCCGCTGCCGGTCAGCTGGGCCTGACCGGCGGCGGAGCACGCCAGATGCCGAGTGGGGCCGCGAACAGACGGCTCGGGGCCCCACTCGGCTGCGCGGAACGCGATTCGGAATCAGTGGAAGGAGTCGCCGCAGGCGCAGGTGCTGGCCGCGTTCGGGTTGTCGATCGTGAAGCCCTGCCGCTCGATGGTGTCGGCGTAGTCGATCACGGCGCCGCCGAGGTAGGGGGCGCTCATGCGGTCGACGACCAGGTCGACGCCGTCGTAGTGGTCGACGAGATCGCCCTCGAGCTGCTCGTCGTCGAAGGCCAGACGGTAGCGCAGGCCGGCGCACCCGCCGGGCTGCACCTCGATGCGCAGGGCGAGATCGTCACGGCCCTCGGCGCGCAGCAGTCCAGCGGCCTTGGCGGCTGCGGCGTCGGTGAGCGTCACGCCCGTGGTCTTCTCGGTCGCGGTATCAGTCATGTCGGTCCTCTTCATCGCCTTTGCCAGCGGGATCGTTCCGGGCCTGGCGACAGCCAGCGGGCCCGGCACACCCCCAAGTTTCTACCAGAACCAGCTTCTCGCAAGTGCCAGGCAGCCATCACCGATGTCGCCATCGCCGATGGCGTGAACCGCCTCGATGCCGTTCGCGCGCTGGCCGGCCAGATTCACATGGTTCGTCCTGCTGACGACGACGACGGGCCGGCCCGCCACCGCTGCCCGCTGCGCGACGTAGTCGACGATCGGTCCGCCCCAGGCGTCCACGTCGAAGCTCTCGCAACTGGTGACGACCAGGTCGGCGGCGGCGATCGTGCGGTCCAGGTCGGCGATCTCGCCGAGAGCCTGCGGGCCGGTGAGCACCCGCCCGCCGAGAGCCAGGACGACGGCGCCCGCTCCCCCGCCCGCACCCGAACCGGGCGTGCTCGCCAGGGCCGGTCCGTCAGCGGGGGCGGCCGGGCCGCTGCCGCCGGCGGCCAGCAGCTCCGCCCACGCGCCGAGCATCCTGTCGAGGCTCAGGCGCTGGCCGAGGGGCAGGTCCTCACGCCGGCCGGCCAGCCCCAGCATCCCGGTCAGCACGGCGTCCTGCTCGCCCGACCGGCACAGACCGATGAGCGGGCGCTCGGCCAGGTGGCCGCGGACCCGGTCGATGTCGAGAGCTTCGGCGCCAGATGCCGGGCCGGCCGTACCGACGGCGTCGACGAGCGTGCTCGGCCCGCCTCCGTTCAGGAAGGACCACAGCATGGGGCCACTGTCGTGATCGTGCCCATCGAGCGGGATGAACAGGGTGTTGTCCGGCCCGGCCAGGTTCTCCCTGGCCTGCTGCCAGTCCGACCCGATCTCGGCCAGCGGGACGAGCGCGACCTCGGCACCGAACTCACGCCACGCGCGGCCGATCCTGGCGCCGGCACGCCAGGCGTCGAAGCCGGCCATGGCGCCTGCCGCCACGAGAACTCTCATTGCGTCCGTCCTGCGCCCGATACCACGGATGATCCGGTCACTCAGCAGCCGGCGACCGTGACTCCGCCCTGGGCGGCGTGCAGATCCCCGGCTCAGCCCTGGCCCGGTTCTGCCTGGTCCTGCGGGGCCGGGGCGTCCTGCTGGCCCTGCTCCAGCTGAGCTGCGGGTGCGGCGGGGCCGGCGTCCAGCCCGAGCTGGGTCTTCATGGCGGCGAGCTCGTTCTCGACCGAGGCCGAGGAGGCCATCGCGTCGAGCTCGCGGGAGATGTCGTCCTTGAAGGTGCCGGTGGGGTCGTCGAGCACTCCCGACGCGAGCAGCTCGTCGACGGCGCCGGCACGTGCCTGCAGCTGAGCGGTCTTGTCCTCTGCCCGTGCGACAGCCGCACCGACGTCACCGAGCTCGTCACTCAGACCGGTGAAGGCCTCGTTGACGCGAGTCTGGGCCTCGGCCGCGGAGTACTGCGCCTTGATGGTCTCCTTCTTGGTGCGGAAGGCGTCGACGCGGGCCTGCAGCTGGGTGCTGGCGCGAACGAGCTTCTCCTCCTCCTCGGCCAGCGCGGCGTGCTGACTCTGGAGATCGTCGAGCTGGGCCTGCAGACCGGACTTGCGGGTCAGGGCCTCACGGGCGAGGTCCTCCCTGCCCTGGGAGAGCGCGCGCTGGGCCGCGACGGTGAGCTTGTCCATCTCCTGACCGAGCTGGTTGCCCTGGATCTCGACACGCTTGCGGCTGGTCGCCACGTCGGCGACGCCCCTGCGCACCTTCTGCAGCAGTTCCAGCTGACGCTGGTAGGAGTAGTCGAGGGTCTCACGAGGGTCCTCGTGCTTGTCGAGGGCCTTGTGCGCCTTCGACCTGAAGATCATGGCGAGCCGTTCGAAGATTCCTGCCATCTGTCGTCGATCCTTCCGCTGCGTTGCCCTGCGCATGGATGCGCTGCGGGCCAAAACATCTCAAGCCTATTGCCTGAGGGGTGGGATGGGCATCATCTTGCCATTCGGAGCGGGGCGATCCCAGGGCCGGGAGGGATCTGCCCCAGGGAGGGGAGGGGTCCGCGCAGAGCTCGGGGCCTCTTGAACGAGTCCTCGCCGGTCAGCCTAGAATCGGTTCCCAGGAATCACGACGAAAGGGCACCCTGTGGCATCGCTGCGATCCAAGAAGACGGCCAAGGCTGCCGATGAGGATGTCGTGGACACCGCTGGGGCCGAGACATCCGGCCAGGGTCAGGCCCCCCGCAAGAAGAACGCCCCCACTCCCAGCCGCAAGCAGGCCGAGGCGGCCCGCATGCAGCGCCTGCACCCGGTTCTGACGAAGAAGGAGCAGCGGGCGCGCAACCGAGAGATCGACTACCGTCGGCGCGAAGAGGCATTCCGCACGGCCAGCGCCCGGCCCGAACGCGTGCTGCTGCGCAACAACGTCGACGCGCACTGGTCGGCCTGTGAGTTCGCCTGGCCGGTCGTCCTCATCCTCATCGCCGCCATGCTGGCCACCCAGTGGCTGCCGTGGCTCTCGGTCGTCTCCAGCCTCGGTATCTGGGTCTACTTCCTCGTGTGCGGCGTGGACGTCCTCCTCCGCTGGCGCTCCTACAAGAAGGAGGCCTATGCCCGCATCCCGGGGTTCAACCCGAAGGGCAAGCGTCTGGTCTCCGAGATGATGTCCCGAATGATCACCCTGCGCCGCTTCCGCAACCCGGGCTGCGCCGTCAAGCGAGGGGAGAAGTACTGATGAGTTTCCGCTGGGAGGAGGAGCTCGAACCGGAGGCCGAGCTCAGCGAGGACGAACGTCACGGTCTCGGTCTGGGGCGCGAGTTCGACACCCGGGAGGACGCCGAGTCCTGGCTCGGCGAGAGCTTCGACGAGCTGGCCGACTACGGGGTGGCCTCCGTCAGCCTGTACGAGGACGACGAGCTCGTCTACGGGCCGATGGGGCTCGGCAAGCAGGAGGAGTGAACCGGACATCGGGAACGTGAGGCCCGGCCCGTGTCGCACCGGTCCGTGCCGCAGGGGCAGGATCGGTCTGTTCCAAGGCCAGTCCGACGTGCGGTGGGACGGTCAGCGGCCCTGTTCGCTCAAGGCATGGCCGCGGGATCGGGCCCGGGCCCTCGCAGGATCGGCACGCCCCTGGCTTTGGGGTTAGGCTGACCGCAGGGATGCCATCGGAACGATTCCGGTGGTCGATCCTCTCCAAGAACTCTGACGAAGGAGTCCGGTAGAACCATGTCGACCGAAGTCACTCTCCCCACGCTGGGCGAAAGCGTAAACGAGGCCACCGTCTCCCGTTGGCTCAAGGAGGTGGGCGAGCACGTCGACGCAGACGAAGCCCTGCTGGAAGTCAGCACCGACAAGGTCGACACCGAGGTCCCCTCCCCCGTGGCCGGAACCCTCCTCGAGATCCGCTTCGCCGAGGACGAGACCGCCCCAGTCGGCGCCGTCCTCGCCATCGTCGGCGAGCCCTCCGAGGCCCCCCAGCCCCCCGCCGAAACACCAGCGCCCGCACCGGCGCCAGCAGCCCCGGCCCCCGCCGAGACACCGGCCCCGACACCAGCAGCACCCGCCGCCCCGACAGCAGCCGGCACCGAGGTGACCCTGCCGAGTCTGGGCGAGTCGGTGAACGAGGCCACCGTCTCCCGTTGGCTCAAGGAGGTGGGCGAGCACGTCGACGCAGACGAAGCCCTGCTGGAAGTCAGCACCGACAAGGTCGACACCGAGGTCCCCTCCCCCGTGGCCGGAACCCTCCTCGAGATCCGCTTCGCCGAGGACGAGACCGCCCCAGTCGGCGCCGTCCTCGCCATCGTCGGCGAGCCCTCCGAGGCCCCCCAGCCCCCCGCCGCAGCACCAGCGCCCGCACCGGCGCCAGCAGCCCCGGCCCCCGCCGAGACACCGGCCCCGACACCAGCAGCACCCGCCGCCCCGGCACCAGCCCCGGCCCCTCGCGCCACCCTGCCCGAGTTCGAGGGCTATGTCACCCCGCTGGTGCGCAAGCTGGCTCGCGACAACGGAATCGACCTGGCCGGGCTCAAGGGCACCGGCGTCGGCGGCCGTATCCGCAAGCAGGACGTCGAGGATGCGATCGAGGCCAAGAAGGCCGCGGCAGCTGCTCCGGCGCCTGCCGCCGCCAAGGCCCCGGCCCCAGAGGCCGCCAAGCAGGGCACCACCGAGAAGATGACGAAACTGCGCTCGATCGTCGCCGCCCGCATGCGCGACTCGCTGCAGATCTCGGCCCAGCTCACCGCGACCGTCGAGGTCGACCTGTCGGCCGTCACCCGGGTGCGTGCCGGTGCCAGGGACGAGTTCCGCAAGCGCGAGGGCGTGGGCCTGACCTACCTCGCCTTCATCACGAAGGCCGCCACCGAGGCCCTGCGCGAATATCCGAAGGTGAATGCCAGCATCGACACGGAGGCCGGCACGATCACCTACCACGACTCGGAGGACATCGGCATCGCCGTCGACACCCCTCGGGGTCTCATGGTGCCCGTCATCAGGGGCGCCGGTGATCTCAACGTCGGAGGGATCGCCAAGAGGATCGGTGACCTGGCCGCTCGTGCCCGGGACAACAAGATCGGCCCCGATGAGCTCAGTGGCGCCACCTTCACGATCACGAACTACGGTTCCACCGGCACCCTGTTCGACACCCCGATCATCAACCAGCCCAATGTGGCGATCCTGGGCACCGGTGCGATGGTCAAGCGGCCGGTCGTCGTCACCGACGGTTTCGGCAACGACACCATCGCGATCCGCCCGATGATGTACCTGTCGCTGACCTACGACCATCGTCTCGTCGACGGCGCCGACGCCAGCCGTTTCCTGTCGGCCGTCAAGGCCCGCCTCGAGGCGGGCGATTTCGGCGGCGAGTTCGGTCTGGCCCAGTGAGCACGGGCGGCGCCCGGTGACCCGGGCCTGCCCGAGAACCCCGGACGCGGGGCGGTGAGATTCCTCACCGCCCCGCGTCGTCGTTGGATGGGCCGTCGGTCACGTGTCGTGCGCCGGTGGGTCCGCGGGGGCCGCGGCCCAGGAGTCCGGCGGCATCGTCTCAGGGGTTACTCCACCGCCGCGCTGAGGGCATCGGCGGCGCGGAGAGCGGCGAACACGTCGTACGGGCTCACCACGAAGGGCATGTTGCCCATGGTGTCCTCCGGTGCGCACGCCGCCTCGGCGACCCTCATGAGCTCGTCGTCGCTCACGCCGTCCAGACCGATGTCGGCGAGACGGGTGGGCAGGCCGACGGTGCGGCAGAACCGCACGATCTGCTCGAACTCCTCACGTGGCGCGGCCTCGAGGACGAGCTGGGCGAGGGTGCCGTAGGCGACCTTCTCGCCGTGGAGCTGCTGGTGGGTCCGCTCCAGCGCCGTGAGCCCGTTGTGAATGGCGTGGGCGCCGGCCAGACCGGAGGACTCGAAACCGATCCCGGACAGCAGCGTGTTGGCCTCCACCACGGCCTCGAAGGCCCTCGTGATGACGCCCTGCTGCCCGGCGATCCGCGCCTCGTTGCCCTGGTCGAGCAGGGTGTCGAGGCACAGCCTGCTCAGCGCGTGGGCCGCATTGGTGGAGCGTCCGCCTGCCATCGTCTGCGCATCGGCCCGGCGACAGGCGTCGGCCTCGTAGTAGGTGGCGAGGGCGTCCCCCATGCCGGCCACGAGGAAACGCACCGGTGCGTGCACGATGATGTCGAGGTCCATGACGACCATCACCGGGTTGGCCGGCAGGAACAGATAGGACTCGAACGCCCCGTCGGGGGTGTAGACCACGCTGAGACGCGAGCAGGGGGCATCGGTGGAGGCCGTGGTCGGGGCGATGATGACGGGCAGACCCGCGTAGTGGGCGACCGCCTTCGCCGTGTCCAGGGTCTTGCCGCCGCCGATGCCGATGACGACGTCGCACTGGCGGACCGGTTCCGCGTGCCGGTCGAACTCCTCGCGCGAGCACTCCCCGCCGAACACCGCGAGGGTGCAGGACAGGCCGGCCGGTTCGAAGGAGGCGGTGATCCGGGTGTTGTAGGTGGCGTTCACGAAGGGCCCGACGATGAGATAGGCGCTCGTGGCGCCGATGCTCTGACAGTACCGGGCGAGATTGGCCATCTCGCCCCGGCCCTGAACATAGCTGCCGGGGGAAACAAGAGTTCTGGTCATGGTGTGTCCTGCCTGTCGCCGTTGACATGCCGCTGACGATGACCGCGCCATGGCGCGCACGGTCGTCGCCGTCAGCCTAGGAAGCGGCTTCGCGGGGCGTCAATGCCGGGTTCCGCCAGGACCCGGGGCTGCGGCATCGAACGGGAACGCTCTGCTTCCCATCGCGGGCACGCTGCACGGCCCTGAGCCGCCCCGGGGCAGGCGCTCCCGCCCCCTCTCGCCGCCCGCGGCTCCCCGCCCGAACGATCTTCGGGAGCGACTGCGTGCTGGACTAGAATGGCGCGGTACGACCGTTCGCGCCGCACCGCAGGCGGCGAGGGGCGCGGCACCACCCGGGACGACGGCGAGGAGACGGACATGGCGAGCGAGCGGGCCAAGGAACTGGCCAGGAAGCAGAAGGCCGAGGCCAAGGCCCTCAAGGAAGCCAGGAAGCACTCCGACAACCCCTCCGACTGGGGTACCGTCCGCCAGCTGCGCGAGACGTACAAGCTCGCTGCGCAGTACAAGTCCTCGACCCCGTGGATCCTGCTGGCCTGCATCCTCGGCTGCACCGCCGTCGGCGTCGTCCTCGGCCTGCAGTTCGGCTGGCTGGTGATGTGGATCCTCCTCGGCGTCTTCGGTGGCCTCACACTCGCCCTCTACGTGATGCAGCGCATCGTGAAGAAGGCCGCGTTCGCCCGCGCCGTCGACCAGCCCGGCGGCGGCGAGATGGCCCTGAGCATGCTCGACAAGAAGAAGTGGCACTACACCGCCGCCGTCGCCGTCGACCGCCAGATGAACTGCGTGCACCGTGCCGTGGGCCCGGGCGGCCTCATCCTCATCGGCGACGGCAAGGGGGCGCACAATCTGCTCGGCGCCGAGGCGAAGCGCTACAAGCAGGTGCTCTACGGCGTCGAGGTGCAGACCATCATGATCGGCGACAAGAAGGGCCAGGTGCGGCTCGAGGACCTCACCGCCCACATCAAGAAGCTCCCCAAGACCCTCAACAAGGAGCAGATCGAGGAGATCGCCTACCGTCTCAAGGGCCTCGACCGGATGCACTCACGTGTCCCGATGCCCAAGGGCCCCATCCCCACCAGCGGCAACATGAAGGTGTCCCGCCGCGCCATGCGCGGATGAGCCGCCGAGCGACCGCTGCCGTGTCCCCAGCCGGGGGCCGGCGCTGATGGGCGCGCACCTGCTGGGCGCGGAGGACCTGCACCTGGAGTACCCCACCCGGGTCGTCCTCGACCAGGTGACGCTCGGGGTCAACGAGGGCGACCGCATCGGCATCGTCGGTCGCAACGGCGACGGCAAATCCAGCCTGCTGGGACTGCTCGCCGGCACCATCACACCCCAGGACGGCCAGGTCACCCACCGCAACGGCCTGCGGGTGGGCATGCTGTCCCAGTCCGACGGGCTGAACCCCGCCGAGAGCGTCGGCCACGCCATCGTCGGCGACCGCGCCGAGTACGAGTGGGCCGGGCAGGCTCGCATCCGCGGCGTCATCGCCGGGCTGGTGTCCGACCTGGACTGGCACGCGCCGATCGGGGACCTCAGCGGGGGCCAGCGCCGCCGCGTCGAACTCGCGGCGCTGCTCGTGGGCGAGTGGGACCTGCTGATCCTCGACGAACCCACCAACCACCTCGACGTCGAGGCGATCACCTGGCTGGCCGGGCACGTCACGCACCGCTGGCCGCCGAACGCCGGTGGCCTGCTCGTCGTCACCCATGACCGCTGGTTCCTCGACGAGGTCTGCACCGCCACATGGGAGGTGCACGACGGCATCGTCGAGCCCTTCGAGGGCGGCTACGCGGCCTACGTCCTGGCCCGCGTCGAGCGCGACCGCATCGCGGCGGCCACCGAGGCCAAACGGCAGAACCTCATGCGCAAGGAACTCGCCTGGCTGCGCCGCGGCGCCCCGGCCCGCACGTCCAAGCCCAAGTTCCGCATCGAGGCCGCCAATGCGCTCATCGCGGACGTGCCGCCCGTGCGCAACCCGCTGGAGTTGCAGCGCCTGGCGGTCGCCCGGCTGGGCAAGGACGTCGTCGACCTCGAGGACGCGAGCGTCGACTTCGACGGGCACGAGGTGCTGCACGAGGTCACCTGGCGCATCGGGCCGGGCGAGCGCACCGGCATCCTCGGGGTGAACGGCGCCGGCAAGTCCACCCTGCTGGGCCTGATCAGCGGCGCGCTGGAACCGACGAGCGGTCGCGTCCGGCGCGGCAAGACCGTCAGGGTCGGCATCCTCGACCAGCAGTTCCGCCAGCTCGCCGAGATCGCCGGGGACCGGGTCCGCGATGTGCTGGCGCGCACCCGCACGACCTTCCGCGTCGACGGCCGCGAGCTGACCCCCGCCCAGCTGCTGGAGCGTCTCGGGTTCGCCCACGAGCACCTGGCCACCCGGGTCGAGGAGCTGAGCGGCGGTCAGAAGCGGCGCCTGCAGATCCTGCTCCTGCTGTTGAGCGAACCGAACGTCATGATCCTGGACGAGCCCACCAACGACGTGGACGCCGACATGCTGGCCGCCCTGGAGGACCTGCTCGACTCCTGGCCGGGCACCCTCATCGTCGTCTCGCACGACCGCTACCTCATCGAGCGGGTCACCGATCAGCAGTACGCGCTGCTCGACGGACGGCTGCGTCATGTGCCCGGTGGCGTCGACGAGTACCTGAGGCTGCGCGCCGACGCGAGGGCCGCCGCGGCCGGCCACACCGAGTCCTCGCCGGGGACGACGGACTTTCCCGGTCCCTCTGGAGCCGAGCTGCGCGCCATGCAGAAGCAGTCGCGGGCCATCGAGCGGCGCATGGACAAGCTGGCGGCGGCCCGGCAGCAGCTGCAGGAGGAGATGGCGGCCACCGACCCGTCCGACTACGAGGCACTGACCCAGCAGGCCGCCCGGCTTCAGGCGATGGACGCCGAGACGGCCGAGCTCGAGGAGCACTGGCTGGAGCTCGCCGAGCTGCTGGGCTGAGAACCCGGCACCGTTCACCATGGCAGGCATCCGGGCCACGTGAGGGCCGCGCACCGGGACCCCACACCGGTCAGCACGCAGGAGGGACCCGGGGACCGGCCCTGGACGGCGGCGGTCACGGCAGGGCACCGATCAGCACGGAGGGACTGGGCCAGAGCACGGCACCAAGCCGGCAACCGACGGGCCCAGCGAGCGCGCCGCCCGACACGTCAGCACACCACGAGGTCTGGGCCGAGACCGCATCATCGCAACCATGGACCTGGGGCCGGCGAGCATCTATCGTGAGATGCAGCGGACCGCTCGGACGATCCGGTGCGGACGGCGGGCACTGCTGGAGTCCTCGCTCGGTCGGCTTCGGCCGGCACGGGAGGGGCGTCCGGCGCCGGACGGGTCGGCAGCACCGGGTCCTCGCGGGTCCGGCATGTCGTGGTCAACGGTGACCACGGTGCGCACTTCCGGCGGGAGGAGCACGACATGTCCCATGTGCGGATCCTCGGCACGGGCGGGACGATCTCGTCCCGGTCCGGTGCAGGCCTCCAGGGGGCCACGGCCAGCGACGACGCCGCCCGGCTCGTGGGCGAGGCAGGCGGCCCGGTCGAGGTGCGCACGACCGACGTCCTGAAGACCGGCAGCTATCTGCTGACGTTCGCCGATCTGCGGGTGCTGCAACGGGCCGTCGCCGAGGCCCTCGCCGACGAGGACTGCGCAGGTGTCGTCATCACCCATGGCACCGACACGATGGAGGAGTCGGCGTTCCTGCTCGACCTGGTGCACGACAGTCCCAAGCCCGTGGTGCTCACCGGCGCCCAGCGCACCGCGGACTCCCCCGCCCCGGACGGGCCGGGCAATCTCAACGACGCGATCACCGTTGCGGCCTCCCCGGCGATGCGCGGCTGCGGCGTACTGATCTGCTTCGCCGGCGAGGTCCGCTCCGCCCGCGGCACCCGGAAGGCCCGCACCTGGTCGCTGTCGGCGTTCGACGGCGGCACCGTGGTGGCCACCGTCCGCGACCAGCAGCTGCACCAGGTCGCCGTCCCCCGCAGGTTCCCGCCGCTGCCCGCTCCGGGTGAACGTTTCGACCGGACCAGGGTCGAGGTCGTGCCCTGCTACCTCGGCGCGACGCCGGGCGTGCTCTCCCACGTGATCGACGAGGGCGCCGACGCGATCGTGCTCGCCGGCACCGGTATCGGCAACGCCGGTATCGGCTTCGGTGAGCAGGTTGAACGCGCCACCAGGGCCCAGATCCCCGTCGTCCTGTCCACCCGGGTGGCATCAGGTCCCACGGTGCCGGTCTACGGCAACGGGGGCGGGGTCGACCTGGTGGACGCCGGCGCGGTCGCCTCCGGCGACCTCAACGCATACCAGGCCCGGATCCTGTCGGCCCTGCTCGTCGCGAACGGGGCATCGGCCGACGGTTTCCGCGAGCAGTTCTACTGCTACGTCTGACACCACGAGTGGACAAGGAGTGATCACCATGTCGAAGAAGATCTACGTGTCGTTCGGCATCGACATCGACGCGGTCGGCGGCTGGCTGGGGTCCTACGGAGGCCAGGACTCCCCCGGCGACATCTCGCGCGGCATGTTCGCCGGAGAGGTCGGCGTGCCACGGCTCCTGAAACTGTTCGAGCAGCAGGAACTGCCCGTCACCTGGTACTGGCCGGGGCACTCGATCGAGACCTTCCCGGAGCAGTTCGACCAGGTTGTCGCCTCCGGCCACGAGATCGGCGTGCACGGCTACTCGCACGAGAACCCGATCGCGATGACCCGCCGCCAGGAGACCGAGATCCTGGACTACTGCACCGACCTGATCGAGAAGCGGTCGGGCACCCGCCCGGTCGGGTACGTGGCGCCGTGGTGGGAGTTCTCCCCCATCACCAACGAACTGCTCGTGGAGCGGGGCTTCCTCTACGACCACTCGCTCATGCACAACGACCACACCCCCTACTACGTCAGGGTGGGTGACACCTGGACGAAGATCGACTACGAGGCCGAGTCGGCCTACGAGTGGATGAAACCGCTCGTCCGGGGCGAGGAGACCGACCTCATCGAGCTGCCGGCGTCGTGGTACCTGGATGACCTGCCGCCGATGATGTTCATCAAGTCGAGCTTCACCAGCCACGGCTTCGTGTCGCCGCGGGACATCAAGCAGCTGTGGACCGACCAGTTCGACTGGGTGCAGCGGGAGATGGACTACGCGGTGTTCCCCATCACGATCCACCCCGACGTGTCGGGCCGCCCGCAGAACCTGCTCATGCTGGAACGGCTCATCGCGCATATGCGTGAGGCCGACGGGGTCGAATTCGCCTACATGAAGGACGTCGCGCTCGACTTCGCGCAGCGCTTCCCCCGCACCACCTCGTGACGACGCGCCGACGTCCGCCGAGAACCGCAGGGTGAATGACCGCCCCAACCGCAGGGCCAGCGTCATCCTGCGGTTCTTGTGTGTCTTTTCACGAAAACCGCAGGACGAGCGCGCCATCAGCCCACGACAGCCCGTTTGGGTATATAACGGACTGGAGCGCTTGGCGCTTTTCGAACAGTGGGTGAAATGATCGTGAGGTAAAATTAGATCATATCAACATCGAAATTATAGTGCTGAATTCAAGGAGGATTATTTAAAACCCTGGTTTTTGGATGATCTTGAAATCTGTTTTACCGGCACTGGTGCGTCGCAGTGAAAGACGAGGACCCGCCCTGAGATTGTCGATTACTAGGTAACTCAATTATCTCTGCAACAGGCCTTCCTTGTGCTCTGGAACTCCGACAAGAACAGCAACAAACCGATCAAACAAAAAGTTTTGCATAACCCTCCATGTGTGGCATATGAAAGCGTTTATCTCACGTTTTCAAAGTAGCAAGACGCAAACTCAATATTTTCATCTGTCCATTCCCCAAAACGGGACACCGCTCCGTTGTCCATAAACACGATATAATCGCAGCAACGAGCTACCAGTTCTGGGTCGTGAGTGATAATCAGTTGCGTTTTCCCCATTTCAGAAAGTCTCTGGATGCACGCAGAGACCTCCTTCATATGCCGATAGTCCAAGCCGCTGGTAGGCTCGTCGTACACGATGATTTCTTTATGGGAAGCAATTGCCCCCGCTATGGCGACGCGCTGCTTCTGTCCACCGGAAAGAGACATGGGGTGCTTATCCTTGTGTGCCAGCAAATCCAACATAGACAGGATGTTTTGAACATACTCTGTCTTTTCTTCTTCCGCTATATCCTTGATGCCAAGCGTTACTTCATCTAGCACGCTTTCGGCAAAGAGCTGATGGTTTACGTCCTGCATAACCATATAGCAGAGTTTCAGTCTCTGCTTTGGCTTATATTCTTTGCCTAGAAAAGCGAAAGTACCGCGCATTTTCTTCTCCAGGCCGCATAAACACCGAGCCAATGTTGTTTTACCTGCGCCATTATCCCCCAACACGGCAGCAACGGCTCCTTTGGGAACCGTCAGGTTTTCAACATGGAGAAGGGCTTTCTTTTTGCCAGTAAAGTAAAAATCCCTAAGCTCCAGCCCCTCCTCCGCTCTGCTCTTTTTCACGAATTGTGGAACAAATCGACTTGTTCCCCTGAGCCCCATTTCATGCAGATCGGGCAGCGGTTTTTTAAAGAAGGCTTCTCCGGTGAACTCCTGTTCAATTTTCCCATCTTTGAAATACAGTACACGGTCTGCAAGAAGGCGAAGCCAATCCAACCGATGCTCCGCTACGATGACGGTCTTCCCCTGTGCTTTCCACAAGCGCAGAATGTCCTCCAATTCATGGATTGTTCCTATGTCCAGATTTGAAGTGGGCTCGTCTAAAACCAATACATCGGGTTGCACAGCATGAACAGAGGCGCAGGCTATTTTCTGTTTTTCACCACCGGACAACGTAAAAAGATTTCTGCCAATCAACGACTCCAAGTGCATTGCAGTCACGGTGGTATCAAAACGACGTAAGATTTCGCGGCGATCCATACCCATATTCTCGCAGGCAAATACAATCTCCGTATCTGTTATCAACGTGTAAAATTGGGCTTTGGGATTCTGGAACACGGAACCAACATATGGTGCCAGCTCGTGCAGCTCGACATCCTCCGGGTTCTTGTTCTCGACCTGAACTTTACCGATAAGCGTACCTTCATAGTAGTTTGGAATCAGCCCATTTATCAATCGGCTGAACGTGGTTTTTCCACTGCCTGATTCTCCGCACAACAGGATGATTTCCCCTTTGGAAATTTGTATGGAATTATCAAGAATTGCCGTACCATTGTCGACATTTTCATAAGTAAAAGATACATTCTCAATCCTTATCAAACGGAATCTCCTCCTTAAAGCAGTTTCTACTACCAGCCATAAAAATTTGAGAGGACAAAGCAAATGATGACCGCGACACAGAGCAGCAGCGCAGCACCGTCCTGCCAATGAAATCCAATCGGGCAGATATTGGTGCGTCGTACAGGTGCATCCAGCCCTCTCGTAAGGGCAGATGTGGACAGTTCATTCCCGATTGTGACAAGACCGGTCAGCAGCGGCACCATCCGATACTCCAGCATCTCCATAGGATTGCGCCATGATCCGACTTCCCGAAGCCGCATGGCATCCCGAATCGCTCTGTATTCCTCCCATATTGTGGGGAGAAAGCGAAACATCACGGATACTGGAATCGAAAACTTCTTGGACACATGCAGCCTGTCCATAGCTGCAACAAACTCGCTTACCGTGGTTGTCAACACCAGAAGGCAAAACATCGACATCCCCGGAATCAGCTTTGTAAACATGGCGATCATGCCGGTAAAAAGGAGGTTGAACAGGGGTGATAAATGCGGCATCAGCAGGCGGGGAACCGTCGCCGTGACCGCATACATCACTGTATAGTAGGCTGCAATTTGCGGTTTCTTAAGTAGAATTAGGAATAGTAAAGGAATCGTGGCAAGGCATGGCAGTACAACGTTCATAATTCCGAAGCTGTCGCTTGAAATCATAACGCAGGAAACCGTCAGGCAAAGCAGAATCTTTGTCCGTGGATCAAGAAACATCTGCTTTGCTGTCGGCCTTGTGTTTCGCAGTACCGTTTCCATCAGACTAACCCACTTCTGACAAAGTGTTTTTTCAGCACAGCCCTACCAAGCAAGCCACCAATCAGACCTCCAACAAAGGCGGAAAGGATGACCAAAGGCAGCATCCACCAATAGTCGAACCAACCGGAAATCGTGTACATAAAATCCTGTCCATATGTTGCCGCATTTTTGTCAAGCCACTCTGCGCTGGCGTTCAACCAATGAATGTAATTGGCACAGGATGCGACCATCAGAATGGCGTATCCCAGAACAGCGCGCTTGGCGCTCTGGTAGTTTCCAGACTTAATAATAAGTTCTACGATCAGGCCGATAACAATTCCACAAATGAGCGCGTCGGGTCCCATGCCCGTCAGCAAAAGGACAACGCCATTTACAATCTCAAAAATCAAGATCATTCCGAACTTTTTGATTTTGGTAAAGTAAAGCATCATTGGAATGCCAAGTATGACTGCAGCAACACTTGGGATCAGCATAAAGCCAATGGGGGTCAAACCGATCGCCACGGCAATCAACACACCTAATGTGACATTGATTGCAGTGAAAATACCCACATTCATCAGGTCTTTTCCGTTCAACCGGTTCTTATTCATTTCTTTTTTCATGTTAAGTGCCCTTTCCAGACAATAGTGATTCTATTTCATTTGATCTTCCATGCCAGACTCTTGTTCTGCGTTGAATAGAGACGGTAAGTACAAGCCACCCCTCTGCATCAGTTCTCCGTGTGTGCCAGATTCTATGGCAGTCATGAAACACGATCGGTTGTTGGTCGGGGTTTGGGGAGGTGTTCGAAGTCGTAGTCGAAGGTGCGGCCAGTGGTGTACGAGGTGAATGTTCCAAAAGCTTGGCTAGGGTTTCGTGCTGGATGTTCGCGATGTTGTTCTTGGCGGTGTTCCAGACGTGCTCGACGGAGTTGTTATCGGGCGCGTACGGTGGCAGGAAGATTGGGGTGATGAGTTCCAGGAAGCTGGCCGGCTGGTAGAGACGGTCAGAGCCTTGGCTTAGTGGAATCGGGTATCGTCCAGCACGACAGCGATCTGGTTGGTGAGGGGTTTCGCGTTGCAGTTGTTCCAGGGTTAGGATGATCTGTTCGGTGTTCTGGTTTCCCTCGATCGGGTACATCCGCATTTTCTTGTCAGTCAGTGAGAAAGCACCGAAGAAGGACCGGGGCACTTTCCGCCGGTCCACGTACAGTTTCGTGCGCTGGCTCATGGGGAGCCTCCTCCTAGTCTCGGCTTCGTGTTCCAGGCGCACCTCGTCTGCCGCATACACCTCCCAGCAGGCTTCCAATAGGTGGTTGACTTGGGTTTTCACCTCGGTCATGCGTCGGATGATGGCTTGTTCGTCGCGGCGCTTGTCGAACGGGTCCGGCAGCTTGAAGCTCTCCCGCAGAACGGCAGGAAGAACTGGTAGGAAGAGTCTGACTCGTAGTCGACGTCGAACAGGATCTTCACCACGTCTCGTAGGACCAGCACGTCCCAGAACTCGGCGTCGATACCGGACTGTGAGGGCGGCAAAGCCAGAACAGCCTTGAGGTCTTCCTTCTGGTGCGGGTGAGTTGCGCTGCGTCTGGTTTCTCGCATGACCGGTGAGTACCGAGCACATCCTGGTGTCCTGCCAGTCGCCAAGCCATTCTCGGATGGTTTTCTCACTGCGTTCGACCATTTTCGTGATAATTTCCAGTGTGATTCCTTCGGAGGCGTACAGGATGGCTTCTGCTTTCATCCATACCAGCACGTAACTGTCTGTACGTTTCTTCCACCTGATCAGAACAGCGGTTTCTTCCGGATGGCCACAGCCTGCATACTCTCATCATATCCAAAGCAAGACCACAAACCCATCAAAAACACGATTTCGATTCAGGTGACCATATCAGTTTCCCTTCGTTTAAAACTACGACCTTATCGCACGCTACTATGGATCGAGGTTTATAGGCAATCAGGACTGTCTTGTTCTCAATGAGCCTGCCGATGGCCTTCTGAATTATTGTTTCGTTCTCAGGGTCAATGGATGCTGTGCTTTCATCCAGCAGTATCAACAGTATGTCCGACTTGCGCATCATCGAGTAAACAGGATGGTGGGGATACCTAGGACCAAGGCCTGCAAAGAACTCACCATCACATAGCCCACCGGAGTGATCCCCACGAAAGCCACGCCTATACCCACCTGCGTGTTCGCGACGAAGAAGATGCTGATCGTCATGAAATCGGTGATCTGCAGTCGCTCGAAAGCTCGGGGCCTGACATGGCCTCATAACTCATCCTTCTCTTCCACATCTCCTGGTCGATTCGACTGTAGGTGGCGCTGCCGTTCCGATGTTCGCGGATTCGCGCACATCTCTTCCTCAAGCTCCCGGTAGTAGGCCGCTCCCAGCTGGTGGGGGAAAAAATGGTCCCCCTCGAAGCTCCGCAGCTCGAACTGCGCATTCGTCATGGCCTGCCATCCGACCACGAGTTCGGCAGGTGTATCGGTGTCTCTACACCCGACATGGGCATGAATCGGGCAGCTGAGTATCTCCCCCCGGTGGACCAACGTCTCGTCTATGCGGTAGTCGGCAATGATCTGTGGCAGTAACCAGCCCAGCAGTTCACGGTCAGCGAGTAGCTCGGCGGGGGTGCCGCCGAGCCTGACTAGTTCAGTGATCAGCGCTTCCTCACCCTGAGAGCTGTGGAAATGGCTGACGGGGCTGCGCAGGGGCTCGTGGCGGCCAGCCACGACCATGAGCCGCGGCACCAGCCCATACTCAGACTCGAGGAGCGCTGCCGTTTTGAATCCAAGCATCGCGCCCATCGAATGACCGTAGACGCAGTACTCATGGTCGTTGATCATCTCAGCCATGGCCCTGGCGAGTGAGCCCACCAGCTGCTCCCCATCTGTCGCGGGCTTCTCACTGATCCGTGTCGCCTTACCGGGCAGTTCAACAGGCACGACCATGAGCCGTTCCTGATACCTGGTCCATGGTCGGAAGACCGCGGCGGAACCGCCGGCATGGTGGAAGCAGAACATCATGCGGAGCCGGGACGCGCCTGTGTCCTCAACGAAGGGGAATTCCGCCAGCCGTTCCATCAGATCTCCCCCTCCTCGACATCAGCCCCCACGCTGGCCTCGATGTGATCGGAAAGCTGACGCACCGTCGGGAGAGCAAAGACATCACGGATGGAAATCTCCACCGAGATCTCCTTGCGGATCGCGTTGACCAAGTGGACTGCGGCGAGCGAGTCGCCGCCGAGCCGGAAGAAATCGTCATCGATACCGGGTTCGTCGCTGTTCAACAGCCTCGACCACATCGCGACGAGTCGAGCGTCCCGTTCATTACGTGGACCCGTCGGAGCCATGAAAGACTCCTGGGACTGCGCTTCAAGGCTGTCCCTGTCAATCTTGCCGTTCCAGGTACGTGGGAGCTCGGCGAGTGGAACGATCCGTCGGGGCCGCATGTACTGCGGCAGTGTTTCGGCCAGTCGTCCCTCCACAAGCCCAAGGACATCCTCAGACTCGACCACAACGTACAGTTCAATATTGCCGGTGCGTTCGGACGCACGCGTCGTCGGTGAAGTGCGATCGGAAACACCGGCCCTGCTGACGACGGCGACGCACTCCCGCAATCCGGGTACCGTCAAGGCCGCCGACTCGATTTCCCCGAGTTCAATGCGGTAGCCGCCGACCTTGACCTGACCGTCACGGCGTCCGAGGAAGACGATCTGTCCGTCGCGCCCGTACATAGCCTGGTCGCCGGTGCGGTAGAGCCTCTCGCCCGTCCTAGGGTGCCGGAGGAAGGACTGCCCGGTCCGCGCCGGGTCCCTCCAGTAGCCCAGCGCGAGCCCACGGCCGGCGATGTACAGATCGCCCGGCACGAGCTCGGGACGGTCCTCCAGTACGTCGTCCAGGACGTACATCCGCTGGTTCGCCAACGGCTTGCCGTAGGGGATGCTCGGCCGTTGAGCGTCGGCGACACTGATCGGATACCAGTTAGACCAGATCGAGGCCTCGGTCGCGCCGCCCAAGCCGTATGCACGGCAGTCCCGGAAACTGTCCGCGATGCGCAGCGCCACGTCGACCGGGATCCAGTCGCCGCTCAACAGCACCGCCCGCAGATGCTCGTCCACGAGTCCCCGGTCGGCCAGGTGTCCGGTGTACATCGAAAACAGCGAGGGCACCGAGTTCCACAGGCTGACCTGGTGACTGCACGTCAGCTCCCACCAGTGTGCAGGATCACGCAGACCCTGCAGGGAGGGCATAACGATCGCGCCGCCGCAGGCGAGCATGCCGAAGACATCGTAGACGGACAGATCGAAATTCAGTTCGGACAAAGCGAGGACACGGTCCTGCGGGCCGGCCCCGAGCCTCGCGTTGACGTCCCGGATGGTGTTGACCACCGCCCGATGGGTGATCGCGACCCCCTTGGGCACACCGGTCGTCCCGGATGTGTAGATCACATAGGCCAATCCGTCGGCTGCTGGTCCGCTCCCGATGGGCGCTGCGGAGGAACTGATAGGAGAGAACCCGCCCAGCACGTCGGCAAGTTCGATCACGGCACGGTCACGCCCGATAGGCTCGGGCAACCCCTGGCGGTCCTGTACCAAGACGATGTCGACCCCCGCGTCGGTGAGGATCCTACTGTTGCGCGCCACCGGATGGGTAGGGTCCAGGGGGAGATAGGCGCAGCCGGCCTTGAAGACGCCGAGGACCGCGCTGATCTGATGGGTGGACTTTGGCAGCAGGATCGCGACGAGGGAGCCGGGTTCGGGGGACTCGGCCGCGATGAGCCGGGCCCAGCGCTCCGATTCCTCGTCGAGCTCTGTGTAGGACAGTTCGCGCTCGGAGTCAATGACCGCTGTGCGCCCGCCGTGGTCCCGCAGGCCCTCGTCGAAGAGCCCGAGCAGCGTCTGCGTGCCGTCACCCGGCCCGGAGTCCTCGCTGCGGACGCCAGTATGGTTGAGCGCCGCGATCTCGTCACGGTTGAGGCTTGGGCAGACTGTGACTGTCTCCTGCCCCCAGAAGAGCGGCTGCGCCGCGAATCCCTTAGCGAGGGACTCCACCGCCTGCACCAGCGAACGGAAAATCCCGTTAACCATCTGCTCGGGGAAGATGGCCTCGACGGCGTCGAGGTTCAGCACCAGCCCCCCATCGTCCTCGTAGACCTGCAGGTCCATCCACACCTGGGGCGTCTGGGAGAGCCCGTAGTCGATGACGCCGAGATAGGGGCTGGTGGACGCATCGCGTTCGACCACCCCCAGGCCGCAGGTGAAAACCACCGGCATGGTGATCTGCGATCGGCGCTGCCGGTTGAGCATGCGTTCGACGCTCACCCCGCTGACATGGCTGTGCGCCAAATTGCACCACATCCGCTGTTGCAGGGCTCTGGCCCGCTGGCTGAAGGAGGCGCCGCTGCGAGTGTCGACGCTCAGGATCGACAGGCTCGTGAAATCGCCGACGATCTCGTCGACCTCCGGCGCGAAAGGTGTGCGTTCGAACTGTGTCAAATTGATGCTGAGCCTCGGCTCCTCACTGTATCGGGCCAGCGTCTCCGCGTAGACCTCGGCAAGGAAGGCCGCCTCAGTGAGGCCCTCCTGACGGAGGCCCTCCTTCACGGCCTGCCAGGCGGCGGGCTCCACGAAGGCGCTGTGCCGGACGAAGGCCGACGAAGAGTCCCCATCGGGCTGCGAGACCGGCAGCTGCGGCGCAGGGTGGATGCGGTCAAGGCAGCCCTCCCAGTAGTCGAGGTCCTGCTGGAAGGCCTCGCTAGCCCGGAGTCGTTCCATCGCCTCCACATAGTCCTTGAAGGAGTACGCGGGAGTCTGCCCGGCGTACGAAGCGGGCCCAGCCTCGTAGAACTCTTTCCACTCGCGGAAGATGTGGAACATACTCCAGCCATCTATGAAGACGTTGTCGAAACTCAGGAAAAGCCGTCCCTTGCCCTCGCCGGTGTCCGCGTAGCGCACGTCGAAGCATGGCCACTGCGTCGGGTCGAAGCGCTGACGCGACATCTCTTGCCGGATTCGTTCGACGCGCTGGGTGCCCTGCAGACCCTTCCCTTGGACATGGGCGATCCTGTAGCGCGGCACCTGCGGCAGGAATCTCTGGCTCAGACCGTCCTCGCAGACGACGGCGCGGAGCATCGGGTGACGTTCAACGAGAGCGTTGAAGGAGTCCTCCAGACGCGCCAAGTCGAGCCTTGCGGTGGCCATTTCGAAATAGCAGTGGCTCGACACCTCACCAAGATCCACGGCTCCCGAGGCGCCGATCAGATAGGACTGCTGCACCTCGGTGAGGGGGAAGGGTGCGTACTGGTCCTCGGCGTGCACGATCGCCGGCAGTTCGTTACCACTTCCCGTCCGCGCCGCGAGCGAGTCGATCCGGGCAGCCATGTCCTTCAGCACTGGCGAGTCGAAGACGATGTCCAGCCCGAAGTCGACATCGAAACGTTCCTCGATCCGCTTTCTGAGTCTGGTCGCCACCAGCGAGTCCCCTCCCAGCCGGAAGTAGTCGCTGTCCGTCCCGGCATTCGCGTCTAACAGCTCTTCCCAGATGCCGATCAGAGCTTCCTCGGTGGCGCTCAGCTCGACCTCGCTCTTGGCCGCCGTGGGCTCGTCTTGAAAACTCTCGGGCGTGAGGAGCCCCACAAGTGCCCTCTGGTCCACCTTCCCGTTCGCGGTTAGGGGGAACTCGCTGAGGCGCATGATCCGTTTGGGGAGCATGTACTCGGGGAGTCTGGCCGATAGCACGCGGACGACCTCCTCGTACTCCTGGAGTGGCAAGGGCACCGGTTCGGCTCCGCCGACCCTGACCGCCAGGAAGAGCATCAGGGACTCGGTCAGCCCGATGCTCGACAACAGGCGGAAGTCGGCGCCCTCGAGCGCCTCTCGCCAGGCCTGCGCGTCGAGCAGCATCTCTCCACTGCCCTGGCGAGCATCGCTGGACTGCACGCTGAGGAAGGCGGCGCTCACCTCGGCCAGGGGCGTCGAGGAGATTGGCTCGACAAGCAGCAGCAGGCCCTGCTCGGCGAGCAGAGCGTGGATGCGTCGCAGGCTCGCGCCGATGTCGGTGCTCTGGTGGACGCTCTGATTACAGATCGCCAGGTCAAAGCGCTCGGCGGACGACACCGGGGCCGGCTTCCCGATAGTTGTGAACAGCATCCGCCCGAAGGAGCCGGGCTCGGACTCGTCCACCCGGTCGAGATAATAAGGCGAGTAATCAGCGATTGTATAGGAGGACGAGCCGCTCGCCTGGGCGTACTCGCGAGACTCACGGAGGCGTTTGGCGCCCAGTTCAAACACCCGCATCTCCGCCTCGTCCGCCTGCCCGAGCGCGCGCACGATTTCCCTGATGGCAGCGTGCGTCAGACGCCCCACGGCCCTGCCGGACAGGAATTCCTCGACGGGCACGACATCAGGCCGCTGGACGAACTCGGCCAGTGGCTCGGCTTGCGCCGCCTCGACGAAGGCCCTGCCGAAGGGCCTCACGAAGCGATCGAGCTCGGCGCGTTCGGCCTCACTGGGTAGGACCGCGGTCACGGCGTCCTGATCGGCAAGCCAGTGCGCCCATCTGCGTTTCAGGGCGACGAGACGGTTGCTGGCGGAGAACCTCCTGCAGGTGAGCTGGGCGGTCCATCGGCGCATGGTCTCCATGGCGTAGCCGCACTGCACGGCTTCGTCGTGCGCGACCGCGGCGCGCAACTCCTGGTCGGCTAGGACGGGTGCCAGGACGGCGTCGACATCGATACGGCCGACGCCCTCAGCTTCCGTCTCGAGCGCTCCCCCACTCTCCGGGCCGTCCGGAGCCAGGGGCTGCTCGGGTTGGACAAAGACGACCAGTGAGCTCGAGGCCGAGCCCCGCACGGGGACGCACACGGCCCGTGTCACGGGCAACAGTGCCTCGCAGGCGGCCTCGACCTCCCCCAGCTCGATCCGGTGCCCGCGCAGCTTGATCTGATTGTCGGAGCGGCCGAGGAATTCGATGGTCCCGTCCTGCCAGAAGCAGCCCAGATCACCGGTGCGGTACCAGCGGCTTCCCTCTGCGTCCACGAACTTCTTTGCAGTGAGCTCCGGGTCGTCGACATAGCCGGTGGCGACGCCGAGCCCACCGATCCACAGCTCCCCCGCCACGTGGTCCGGACAGTCCCGCCCCTCGGCGTCGACCACTCGATAGGCTTGGTGCTCCAAGGCGCGCCCGTAGGGGATCGAGACCCAGTCCTCGGGGACGGCGCCGGTCAGTTCGATGGCGTTCGACCAGATGGCGGCCTCAGTCGCCCCTCCCATGGCGAGAATGTGTCCGTCGGGCATGAGCTCGGCCATCCGGCCCGGCAACCCCACGTCGATCCAGTCGCCGGACAGCAGCACGTGACGCAAGCTCGCGAGCTTTTCCGGCGCATCGGCGGCGCTCGCCAGAAGCATCTCGAACAGAGTGGGGACCGAGTTCCACACGGTGATCCGGCAGGACTCTACTAAGTCCAGCCAGACGCCGGCGTCGCGACGCGCCTCGTCGGCGATGGTCACCAGGCAACCGCCCGCCGCGAGGACGCCAAAGGCGTCGTAGACCGACAGATCGAAGTCGAAGGCCGAGACACCCAGCGCCCGGTCATAGGGCCTGATGCCGAGGCGGCGGTTCACCGCCTCGATCGTGTTCCAGGCGGCTCCGTGGCTGAGCTCAACCCCTTTCGGGACACCGGTGGTCCCGGATGTGTAGATGACATAGGCGGGGTCCTGCGGTCGTGGCCTGGGCAGGGACAGCTCCCCGCTGCCGCGGCGGGCCTCTTCGAAGCCGATGACGCGCACACCGTTCTCGTACCACCGTTCCCGGGGCTCCTGATCGCTCAGCAGGAAGCCGATCCGCGGGGAGGAGAGGATGGCCGCGAGCCGTTCCGGTGGCTGCTGAGGACTCACCGGGACGTAGGCGGCTCCTGTGAGCATCACCCCGAAGGCGGCGATGACCTGCTCGGGGCCCCTGTTCATCATGACCACACAGAGTTCACCGCGCCGCAACCCAACAGCCGCCAGTGAGCCGGCAACGGCCCGCGCGTGTTCGACGAACTCGCGGTGGTTCAGTGTGCGCCCGTCGTGTGAGCGCAGGGCGGGACGATCGGGGAATCTGCTCGCCGCTGCGAGCAGTTGGTGGACTAGAGTGGTCTCAGGCAGGGCCCAGTTCGTTAGCTCGGCGCGTTCGGCGCGCCTGGTGAGCACTCCTCGAGACTCGACGGGCCCCGCGGATCCCAGCTGCGAGGTGATCACCTGCTCGGTCTCCCGCACGAGACAGTCGAAGATCTCGTCGAGCAGGCCCTCGGGGAAAACCTGTTCGACGGCGTCACAGATAAGGGTGAAGCCGTCGATGGTGTTGAAGACCTGCAGATCGATCCAGACTTGCGGGGTCTGCGAGATCATATAGCCGATCTCACCGAAGGTCTCCACGAACTCCTCGTTCACCAGCGGCTCGCCGAGATTGCAGGAAAAGACGACGGGCGCTAGGAACTGCTCGCCGCGTCGGGCACGCAGATCGCGCAGAACCCTGACCGCCGAGTAGCCACAGTGGGCGACGTCCTCATAGAAGGCCTCCTGGATGGCACGCAGGTCCTCGATGAAGGACCGTCGGCAGCTCAGGTCGACGTCGGTGAGGGTGAGGGTGGTGAAGTCCGCCACGACGTCCTCGATGGCGGGATCGCTGTCACGGTTGAACAGCGGAACGCTCATGAGGAAACGCTTCTCCTCACTCCACTGCCCGATCGTGCGCGCATAGGCCGTCAGGAGCACCATCGCCGGTGTCGTGCCGTGCCACTCGCAGGCCTTGCGCAGGGCCCTCCAGCTGCTCCGGTCGAAGCTGTGACAGCGGCGCACGAAACGCGGAGCTGCAGCAAGTTTCCCGCCCCGGCGCAGGGGCAGCTGCGGGCCTGAGGGGAGTTCGTCGATGCGCGCGCGCCAGTACTGCCTGTCCCGCTCGACGTCATCGGCGCCCTCACGCGCCCTGGTCTCCAGATAGTCCGCGAAACTCCACTCTGGGTCGGTCCGGGGCGCCTCGCCCGTCGCGTAGTGGTGCGCGAGATCGCGCAAGATGATTTGGAAGCTCTGCACATCGCAGACCAGCAGGTCGATGTCGAAGTGCAGGAGTGCCCTGTTCTCATCGAGCAGGCTCAGCTGCAGGCAGCACACCTGCCCCTCGTCGATGGCTAGGAGCCGGTGGGACAACGCCTCGCGCATTTCCAGCAGCGCCGCCTGCTGCTCATCGGCACCCAGACCGGTCAGATCATGGATGGTCACGGAGGCGTCGGCTGGTTCGGCGCGCACGTACTGTCTGCCGTCGTCGGTGTAGCAGGCCCTCAGCATGGGATGGGCGCGTAGCAGCGTCTCCCAGGAAGCCTCCAGCCGAGCCGGGTCCAGCCAGCCGGTCTCGACCTCCACATAGCCGTGACAGCCGACACCGCCCATGTACTGCCCCTGCCTGCGGCCGATCCAGTAGGCGTACTGCACGTCTGTCAGGTCGAAAGGCTCGGCGTCACTGCGCGCCCCCGCGGCCTCGGGCGGCTCCGCGTCCTGACCGATTCCGGCGTCGGCCGGGTCTTGGGACCCCGACTGTGCGAACGCAATAGCCGCTCCTTCAGCCGAGCCGTCAGCGGGCTCGCCCGGGGAGGCCTCGACGAGCAGCTGCACCCATTCGGCGAGAGTGGGATGGCGCATGAACGAGCCGAAGGAGACGCGGTAGCCCTGCTTGATCCATCCGGCAAGCAGCCTCATAGTCGGCAGGGACTCCAGCCCCAGTGTGAGCAGATTGTCCGTGTCAGCGATCTCGGTCTCGGCGCCGAGAATCGCCGAGACCGACGCCGCGAGCCTCTCGCGGATCTCGTCCTTGGTGAGCACCTCTGTCCTTCCTCAGTCTGTCCGCTCGGTCTGCTGCTGGGTCAT
This sequence comes from Propionibacterium australiense, assembly GCF_003666605.1. GTDB lineage: Bacteria > Actinomycetota > Actinomycetes > Propionibacteriales > Propionibacteriaceae > Propionibacterium > Propionibacterium australiense. The sequence goes on from NZ_RCIV01000009.1 coordinate 89,890, forward strand.
CGCGCGGAGTGCATTCTTATCGACCTTGCCGATGTTGGTCCGGGGGATCGCATCGACGACGATGACCTCGTCGGGCACTTTGTAGCGAGCGATACCCCGCTCCTCGAAGTCCTTCATGACCCTCCGCCGGTCGAGGGGCCCGTCGGTGACGACGACCGCCACCGTCCGCTCCCCCAGCTCCTCATCGGGTGCGCCGAGGACCGCAGCCTCGCGGACGCCACCGATCAGTCCCAGGAAATGCTCGATCTCGCGCGGGGAGACGTTCTCCCCCAGTCGGTTGATCTGCTCAACGACGCGGCCGCAGACGACAAGATTGCCGTCGGCATCCAGATAGCCGAGGTCGCCGGTCCGCAGGAAACCGTCAGCGGTGAAGCAGTCGTCATCAGCGTGCGCACCGTAATAGCCAAGGAAGGTGTAGGGGCCCTTCTCGATGATCTCGCCGGCGACGCCGGCGGGCAGCTGTCTGCCCTGCGGGTCGACGATCCGCAGGACGTCACCGTCCGAGATCGGCGTCCCCTGGGTGCCGAGGGCCACCGGCTCCGGATCGTCCAGGCGGGTGAACGTGGTGATTCCCTCGCCCAGCCCGTATCCCTGCTGGATCAACGCACCTGTCCTAGCCATGAGCGAACGCCCCAGCTCCGCGTCGAGCCTGGCTGCCCCGATGAGGATCTGCCGGAGACTGGACAGCTGGGCTGGGTACCACTCCAGGGCCTCGTTCCACAGCTGAGCGACGGCTGGCACGATCGCAGTCACTGTCACCCGGTTGGCCTCGATCGCGGCGAAGGCTTCGTCGAAGGCGGCGCTGGCGCACATCACTGCGGTCCCGCCGCACAGCAGCGTCCCCAGGACGCCCGGCTGTGCCAGAGGGAAGTCGTGGGAGCTCGAGAGCACCGCAAGGTAGACGCTGTCGGGACCGATTCCGCAGCGCAGAGCGGCCACCCTCGCATTGTAGGCGTAGGCCTCGTGCACCCGCGGGATGATCTTGGGTTCGCTCGTCGTGCCCCCAGAGAGCAGATTCAGGGCCACGTCCCGGTGTCCAGGCCCGGCCACCGGAAGCGGCGGGGGCTCGGGATCGGCCGTCCCCGGCAGCGGGGGCAGTCGATGGCACGGCACAGGCCCGGCGTGCTCAGGGCCAGCGTCGGCGTAGAGGAGACGGATGCCCAGCTCCTGCGGATCGGCTTCCTCGACCATCGCGACGCAGTCGAATCCGAGCTGGTCCCGCCCCCCGATGTAGGCGACGGGACGAAGCTGCCGGGCCAGCCGGACCAGTTCGCTGTGACGGTGTGAGGGCAGCATGAGCGTCGGGACGGCGCCGATCCGCATGAGCGCGAACAGGCTCACCAGATAGGCGGCGCTGTTCGGCAGCTGCACGAGCACTTGGTCTCCTCCCGACAGCCCCGCCTCAAGGAATGCCCGGGCCCAGTGCGCGATCGTCAGGTCCAGCTGCCGATAGCTCAGCTCCGCGTCCGGGGCGACGACGGCGCGGCGCTCGCTGTGGCGCAGGCAGACCTCGTGCAGTTCCTCGCACAGGCTCCTCCTGCGCAGATGACCGCTCGCCTCATAGGCGTCGAGGATCTTCTGCGCCCTCATCCGCGCTCCGGCATTCATGCGAAACTCACCTCGATGGTGCCGTCCCCGATGCTGCACCTAAGTCGTTCCTCGGCCTGCGCGCCTAGGCAGATTCCCACGGCTGTCTCGCTTCCGGCGTAGCGGATCTCCTCGATCCGCGTGAAACCATTGGGATGGGCCGATGCGCGGTGTGTGTCCACTGCGAACGGGGTGACGAACATCGGCACACTCCAATCGTCCGGCACCAGACAGCGGCAGGAGATCCGACGCCCGTGCGGGTCCTTCCTGGTGACCGGCGAGATCACCGTCGACCGGTCGTGCACGGCACACAGATGTTTCAGGGCCGTGAACTGCTCGCGTTCGACCTCGAAGACGATCCGGCTGTAGCCCTGCGGGGCCTGCGCCAAGCGGTCATAGTCCTCGACCATGCGCCGGTGCCCTGTGAGCGCGAGAGCACCACGCACCACGGCAGGCATGTGGATCCCCGCGATGATCTCCACATAGGGGCCGGTGGAGAAGTAGATCAGCGCATTGTGGGGATTCCTGGCTTTGCCGTACTCGACCTCGAAACCCTCGGCGCGGAACTCAGCCACGGCCTGTTCCAGATCGTCCGCCTTGTAGATGACATGTCCTATCCTGGCCATGCTTGTCAATCCCCCTGGTCCTGCTCGAAGTAGGCCAGAATCGAGCGATAGTTCTCCTCGGTCAGACAGTCGGAGTGCGAACCACTGATGATCCCGGTCCGCAGCTGCCCCAGGACGGTGCTGGGCCAGTCGACGTCGCCGCCGAGCGAGGGATAGAAGCCATCGACTCCGCGCTCGGGCTGCAGAGCGAGCACCGTGCCCAAGTAGACATCCGGCCGGTATCCGATCGTCCCGCGCAGGGAGTGCCGGAAGACATCGTAGAGGATCTCGAGCATGGCTCGAGCGCTGCCTGCATCGTTCTCGTAGCCCTTGATCGTCTCGTAGATCCGCTGGCGGCGATGCTTCGGTGACATGCGCGAGCAGGCAGAGAAATAGGAGCCAAGCGAGGCATAGCGACCGTCGAGGGCGCACAGCTCCTCGTCCGTGATGTCCCTGTTCTGGCCACCTAGGATGTGTTCGAGGCCCTCACGGAGCAACTCAATGCTGAAATCAGCACCGAGAGACCGTGGGTCTGCCTCGACGACGCAGCCGTAGGCGAACTCGCATAGCATCTCGTTGGCGATGCGGTGCGGGCACAGATGGGTGCTCACCGCGACCACCCTGCTGACCTGGCGCCCCAGCTCGGTGAGGATCTTCGCCGTCTCCAACGCGAAGAAGCCTCCGATGCAGTAGCCGACCAGCTCGTAGCTGTCCATGTCCAGTTCGAGTAGGTCCTGAGCGTAGAGGCGCGCCCGTTCGGCGATGAGAGCATCAGTGGGACTGGCCAGGTACTCGTCGGCGTCACCAGAGGTGAAACCGACATGGGTCGTTGCAGGGCTGCGCTCCATGAGCGCTGGGACGAGGAGATCGTAGTCCTTGATGCGCCCGGTACCGGCGTGGAAGAAGGCCCGGCACGAACCCTGATCCTCTCCGAGCCCGTAGACGTGCAGGCGCTGTGCACCAGCAGCAGTCACCGAAGACGACGAGACGGCAGGGCTGCTCGAAGCCACCCGCGCTTCACTTGGGGCGACCACGGTATCGGCGGTCGTCCGGGGGTCGGATGCCTCAACCGCCCCACCCCCGAGGGCCTCGGCGATCCCGGCGACCGTGGGCGTCTTGAGCATCTCACGCATGATGAGATCCCAGCTATGGTCCTTCAGCGCGTCGATCTCCTGGCGCATCCTTGTGACGGCCTTGGCCATGAGCAGGGAGTCGCCACCGGCTGCGTAAAAGTCCTCGTCGCGGCCGATCCGCTCGTTCTCGAGGACATCGCGCCACAGGGCCGCGATCTGCTCCTCCAACCCCCCCTGGGGCGCGGCGAGCGGCTGCTCTTCGGATTCCTGACGGGACGTGAACGAACTCAGAAGAGCCTTCCTGTCGATTTTACCGTTCGCACTCAACGGCATCGCGTCCATCACGGTGAGGGATGCGGGCACCATGTAGCCGGGAAGCATCTCGCGCAGGAAACCCGTCAGCTCCTCCTCGTCGATCCTGCGCGCACCAGGCTCGGTGAGGACGAACAGGCGCTGGCCGCACTCGCGCAGCGGGTCGAACTTGCCGGGGTACTCGGCGATCCTGCGCAGTCCCGCCCTGGTGAAGACTCCCTCCCACTGCTCCTCGTCGAGGAAGACCCGATGGCCGCCGGCGCGCACATCGGTGAACTCGACCAGGCTCATCTTGATCGATATCGAGATGAGCGCGGCGTAAAGCTCGGTGACCGGTTCGATCATGACGATCACGCCGTCGGGCCGCCGCAGCTGGTTCAGCCGGGCGAAGGTCTGGTCGATGTTCACCGCGTTGTGCAGGACATTTGCACAGACGATCACGTCATAGGCGCCCAACTCGACATCCTGCCCGGCGCACTCGGCGTTGAGGTCGAAGATCCCGTAGCTCATGAAGCCGTAGTCGCGGTAGCTCTCCCTCGCATTGCGTAGGAAGAAAGTAGACAAGTCGGTGAACCGGTACTCCGCGATGTTCTCGGGGAGCTTAGGCAGGATGTACATGGTGCTGGCACCCACGCCCGCTCCGATCTCCAGGACACGGATCGGACGGTCCCCGCGTGCCTCGGCGACTCTCGCCACCGCATCCGCGACAGCCGCATTGGTGGCCTTGCTGATCCTGTTCTCCGCGTAGATGGCGTGGGCGTTGTCGGTCTTGCCGCCGGGGAAGAACAGATCAAGAGGATTCAGCTCGCCACGGATCTGGCGCAGCAGTGTGCCCGCCGCGTAATGCTGGTACTCGAACAGAGCAGAGCTGTTGAGCACCTGGGCCTCCATGGCCGCGAAGTGGTTCCATCGTTCGGCCATGCGGTAGTGCTCAAGGCTCTCGGACGTGAGGGTAAAGCCCCCCTCGTCGGCCTGCAGGACGCCCTCGGCCGTGAGCATGTCGAGCCAGCGACCCACCAGCTCCCGGTACTCGGGATCGGGCCTGAGCCTGGCGACGATCTGCTCCTGGGAATGAACCGCCCCTGGCTCGGTGAAAAGCCCAGCTTCGACAAAGGCCGCCAACAAAGCGGCTAGGGCGGCCTCGTTGCCGGCCTTCGTCCATGCTGCATAGCATGCGGCGTCAGGACCGCTGGTATCGCCCGAGGACCAGAGCTCACGCAGCGCCGCGCCCAGCACCTCGGGTGTGTCCGCCCGCTCTTCATCTGCCGCAGAAGAGTCCTGCTGCTGGTCAGGTGTCACGAAGGCCCTCAGCTTCTTACGGCCGTCTGCCTCTTCCACGACTACGACGGCACGGCCGATGTCCTGGTGTTCTTCAAGGACGGCCTCGATCTCACCGATCTCGACCCGGTAGCCGTTGATCTTGACTTGGGTGTCCACCCGGCCGTGGAAGTCGATCACCCCGTCCGGACGGTAGCTGCCGATGTCGCCGGTGTCGTAAAGACGGCAACCTTGCTTGGCCGAGAAGAAAAATTTGCGTTCCGTGGTCTCGGGATCGTCGAAGTAGCCGCTCGCGAGGCTCTCGCCGCTGATGTGGATCCTGCCCCTGACCCCGTCGGGGCACTCGTTCATGAATGCGTCGAGAACGTACATGCCCTGACGGGACAGGGCGCTGCCGTAGGGGATGTTCTCCTCGCCGGTGTGACCGTTCATCCGATAGTGGATCGACCAGATCCCTCCCTCCGTGGCCCCGCCGAGGCTCATGAGTTCGGCACGGGGGAAGTGCGAAGCTGCCTGGGCAGGCAGGGTGCGGGCAATGAGATCACCCGAGAGCAGGACGAGCCCAAGAGTCTCATCGGGTGCCAGGCCAGCAGCCACGCGCTCGGCCAGGAGCATCTGGAACAGGGCGGGCACCGAGTTCCAGGTGTCCACCCGCCAAGCGCGCATCAGTTCAATCCAGCTACTCGGATCCTTCGCCTCGGACTCAAGGGGCAGAACGAGGCGTCCCCCGCTCGCGAAGGTCCCGAAGACGTCGTAGACGGACAGATCGAAGGACAGCTTGGACAGGCCGAGCACCGTCCGTGGAGTCGCTCCCGCGAGGCGCTGGTTGACGTCCTCGATCGTGTTCATGGCTGCGGTGTGCGTCATTACGACGCCCTTGGGCGTTCCCGTGCTGCCTGATGTGAAGATGATGTAGGCCGTATCCTCCGCCGAGCCGGCCACCGGAACCGTCCCGTCCCAGGACAGTGGGTCCAATGCGTCGACGTCGACGACGGCCAGCTGCCCGTCCGCCGCACGATAGTTCGCATCGGCTATGACCGCCCGGGGGCGGCACAGCGAGATCATCCGGCGCTGGCGCGCCGACGGCTGGTCGTGGTCGATGGGGACATAGGCCGCTCCTCTGGAGACGACGGCGAGAACCGCCGCCACCTGCCAGACGCTCTTACCCAAGACGATCGCGACCCGGTCCCCTCTGTCAACCCCGGACAGTTGCGCGTTCAGTGCTTGGACGTGGCCGGCGAGCTCACTGTAGCTGAAGCTCTCGCCGCCGCACACCAGTGCGCACGCCTCGGGCTGGCTCTGTGCCTTTTCCCAGAAACCAGTCTGGAGCGTACGGGGCGCCAGCGGGGCATCTCTCCGGTGGATCCGCTCACGCACCTGTTGTTGCCGCTCGCCCAGTTGCACGATGTCCTCGGCATGCCAGGGCTCCTCCTCGGCGCCGAGCAGCCGCTTGAGCGCCTCTGTGAAAGCCTCCCACATAGCCTCGAGGACCGTGGGCGCGAGGATGCCCTCTCGGACGTCCCAGTTGATGTTGCAACCGCCGGCCTCCTCGAAGGCCTGGCAGTCGATCCAGACCTGCGGTGTGCGACTGACGCCATGGACGAGTTCAAGGGCTCGTCCTTCCCTACGTCGCAGACCGGCACCCAGCGCCCCGGTGAAGACTATCGGCACGACGGCACTTCCACCTCTGGTCCGGCCGAGCTCGCGCAGTACGTCGAGGCCGCCGAACGCCGAGTGAGAAAGCTCGTCGACGAGCTGCTCCTGGGTTTTGCACACCCGCTCAAGAAAGCTGCCGGTCTCCCGGCGACTGGCGTGAACGCTCACCTCGGTGAAGTCCCCTATGATGCGCTCGACGCCCGAGAGCTCATCGCCGCGGTTCATCGAGGTGATGTTCACGCAGAACTCCGGCTGGGAGGACCAGCGCCGGATGACATCAATGTAGGCGGTCAGTAGCACATTCGAAGGTGTCACGCCGAAGGCAGCGGCCCGTTCCACCAGCAAGGCCCACTCGGCAGGGCCGCACCGCCAGCTATGACGGGTGAAGCGGACCGTCTCCCCCTCGGATCTCTGCGGGGCGGTGAGAATCGGTAATGAGGGCCTTTCCGGCATGGATTCGAGACGCCCGAGCCAGTACTCCTTCGCGCTCTCGTACTCGGCGCGCCCGGCCGGGGTCTCCTTGCGGATAGCCCGCGCAACCAGGACGTCCCTGAAGGTAGCCTGAGGCAGGGGCTCCAGCGGTTTGCCCTCGTAGATGTCCATCAGTTCCTCGACCATGGCCGAGACGCTGATGGAATCGGCGATGATCATGTCGATCGAAAACTGCAAAATACTACACTCTTCGAACTGGAGGATCCGGAAGCAGTGAAGGGGCCAAGCTCCCAGCGGATAGCTCCGCTCTTCCATCTCGCGGCGGTAGTGCAGATGCTCCTCGTCAGGCGACTGCGGATCATGGCCACGCAGATCGATTTCCTCCAGCCGCGGCATCCTCTCGGCGGGCAGTTCCTCGGGAGGGATAACCCGCAGCGAGTCCGGGGGCAGCACGAATGCCGAGAGCATGTCGTGGCGGCGGATCAGTTCGTGCCAAGCCCTCTCCAGCCTCTCGCGCTCCACGGGCTGCGTGCGCAACTCCGCATAGCTGTGGCAGTCGGTCCCACCGAGTTCGTAGCCGGCGTGCTGGCCGGTGGTGTAGGCCCGCTGAATGTCCGTCATCTCGAAGGGCATGAAACGCGCGGCGCTATCATGCTCGATGGCTTTCTCGGCCCTCAGGTACTCAAGGATCTCGGCCTTGTGACTCCTCAGGCTCGCCAGGTCTGCTGGGCCCAGCGCGCCCTTGGGTGACCGGTAGCCCAGTCTGTCCCCGTTGGCCCATAGGGCGATGCCCCGCTGCTGGAATTCTTCAATCAGTATTGCGATGTTCACTGGGAGCTCTCCTGACATTTTCGAAATCACGAGCGAGTCGCTCTGGGGACCGTCATCTGGGCGCGCCATCTGGCATCTGCTCTGTGAGGTGCGCAAGGGAAAGGAACCGGGGGGGTGTCTCAGCACCCAACGGTTCGGCCGGGCCCATGAGCTGGCCAGCATAGGCCCACACCGCGCAGAGGGTCAGCATGTACTCGGCCTCGCGGGCCCGAGCCGCCGGGCTACCCGTCTCCTGACGGAGCGCATCGAGGAATCTGGCAACGGCTGAGGGCCAGATGCGCTCAAACTGGCAGCGCCTGGTCACCTCGGTCTCGACGGCGAGGCTCTCATGCAACCGGACGGTGCTCAGGGCCTCGTCGGCCTCGATCTCCAGGAGACCCTCCGTAGTACGCGGGGTTGTGACATTGGGATGCCAGATGATCTGCCCATCGGTCTCGGTCAGCACGAGATTGCCCGCCACCGTGAAAACGGTGATCCGATGGCCCACATGGGCGAAATCATCGGGGTCGAGAGGATTCATCCGATTGACGACGCGGAGGCTCACGGGGACACCCCTGAAGGATCCGCCCAGCTGCGTAAACACGCCGGCGACGGTGCCCTGCGCCTGGACCTCCCAAGGCGTGAAACCACCAGTGATCCGACCGACGAGGTCGATCATCGAGAAGAGGAAGTGGATGCTGCACTCGGCCTCGACGCCAAGGATCCCGTGGTCCTCGCGCAGGACCCGCGCCATCTCCAGATAGCTCGCAATGGTGGGGCTGTGACGGTAGAAGGGGTTGATGAAGAAGGCGCCGCCGCTCCTGGCTGCCTCGCGATAGCACTCCACCGCGTCGTCGCGGTGGATCGGATGCTCGAGAACCACGTGCCGACCGTCCGCAAGAAAACGCCTGGCCAGCTGGGAGCCCTTGCCACCCACGATGCCCGAGCGGACCACCACGCAAGCCATATCAAACTCGGGCAGTTCCTCAATCGTGGTAAACAGCGGCAACCGCTGCTGGCTGGCGAAGGCGCGGGACTGCTCGCTCCCGCGCGAGAGTATACCGACCAGTTCGTAGTGCTCGGGAAGTCGACGGACACCCGCCACGTAGACACGGCCGAAGGTGGTTCCGCACACGACCACGCGTGTTCTGTTCATAATGTGCCTTCCTTCTCGGGCAGAGCACGATCACCAGCGCCCGGACCGGAGCGCGATGGTTCGGTGAGGGACGAGGCCCGGCGGGGAGGGGCGCACAGGAACCCGGACTCGACCGCCCCAGCATGCTGATGGCGTTCTGTCATCAGCTCGTCCGGCCCACTCTCGCTTAGCCGCATGCCAGCCTGCCGCAGCGCGCCCATCACCGATTCGACATCCAGGAAGCGGTAGGCCCAGTGGGCTCCCGGGGGGCAGCCGGTCTCGAGTGCATGGAGCACGGTCTGCGCGAGCACGACTGCCGTCAGCTCGCTGCTGTCATCGGAGCACACGGCTACAGAACTCCGCTTGAGCACGCCCGCCGTGTGTCCGCGCGCGCTCACCTGCATGGCGAACCAGTTCTTCTTACCCTCATCTAGCCTCGACTTGGCGCCGTCGATCTGTGCGAACAGTCCCATGAGCTCTTCGGGCTCACCACTCTCGCTGAGGCTCATGGCCTTCAAGAGCAGCTGCTGTGAAGCTTGGTCGGGGATCACTAGGAATCCGGCTAGCTGTGCGATGGCACAGTCACGAACTACCCTGTACAGCTCGTCGGTGACGAAGGGAGAACGTAGATTCTCCGGTTCCTGCGGGAAGGAGGCGGTGTCCTGCATCTGCCAGTCGCTCTCGACATGGGGGCAGACACGCCCCTCTACCAGCATCTGACCAGGATGACCGTATCCGTCGCGGGTGCTGAGGATGACGTCAGCGAAACCGGCGACTCCGCCCTGTTCCCTTCCGCCGCAGCAGACGACCGCTGTGGTGCACTCGTCGAAGGACCCCGCCAGATGCCTCGTCAGGAGGCCCGCCAGTCCGGGAGTGCAGCCCGCATTGATGATGCTGGGGCAGACCCCCGCGTAGTGCTCGAAGCAATTCCCCCCGAAGGGATCGACGTAGATTACATCTGCAGGCAGCGCAGCGGCGACACGGTCCTTGATTAGGTACGAGGGCCCAGCGCAGTTCACCACCACCGCGCAGCCTCGGGCGAACTCGCGCACGCTGTCTGCCTTGTGAGCGTCGACGAAGAGGGTGTCCCCATCGGGCGTTCTCCTGGTCCTGTTACCGCAGATGACCTCACACCCCTCGGCGCACAGGAGTTCGTGTAGAGCCCTACCGACGGCTCCGTGCGAACCGATGACACCGATTCGACGTCCTCGAGCACTGCTCCCCACATTGACTCCTTCACACATCAGCAACTGAGCGACGGACGCATCGGTTGCGGCGAACTCAAACCCAGTCATCCGCTTCCCCTGAAACGAAGAGGCAGTCTGGACATAAGTTATGTAAACCTTACCTAAGCTCAACGCCGCCGTCAACAGCGTCTCAGATAGCCCCGCAAGCCCAGCAGGATTCCATAAAGATCCAATTCACAAGGTATTTCATTGTTCATACGCAATAGCGCAGAGATCACCTCCCAGCGCCACGCGAATACGGTTAACGCGTTTCGAGAAGAGCGCTAAAGGATCGGCTCGCCCGTCATGACAGTCGGTGCGCAGGCGGTTGCCCACGCCCCGAGTCCTCGACACGGACCCGTTCAACCTCGTTTGACATGCGAATCCAGCAGCTCCTCGAGGCGCCCGGGGACGAAACCCGTCGCCATAACCCTGGCCAGGTCAAGTCTCGAGTTCCGCGGCCTGCGTGCCGAGCGAGGGTGCTCTTGCCGGTACTGCTCGGAGGAGATCCGCTGCACGTCATCTGCCGATCTGGCGCATCGCTCGAAGACGAGGGAAGCGATGTCGGCCCAGGAGACAACCGGGCCATCGTCGGTGACGTGATATGTGCCGTACGGGGCATGGTGCTCGAGAAGATGCACGATCGCCCGGGCGAGTGTATGGGCGGAGGTGAGACGCCCGAACTGGTCATCCACCACACGGGGGCACTCTCCACGTCGGGCGAGTGCGATCATCGAGTCGACGAAATTCCTCCCCTCTCCGACCACCCATGAAGTGCGAATCGTGTACTGCCGCCCCCAGGTCGCGGCGAGTCGTTCCCCGGCCGCCTTGGTCGCCCCGTAAAAGTTCAACGGCCCAACCGGATCGTCCTCTCCGTACCAACCCTGCTTCTGGCCGTCGAAGACGTAGTCGCTGGATACGGTCACCAGGACAGACCCGGCACGGCGCGCGATCCGGGCCAACTCGCCGATGGCCGTGACATTCGTCAGCCAGGCCTCCTGTCGGTCGAGTTCGGCGCCATCAGCGCTTGTATAGGCGGCCGCGTTGATGATGCACTCGGCGCCCTCGAGGAGGGCGTGGTCCAGATCCGCCAGATCGCACTCATCACGGGCGAACGCGCGTGCCCCCGGGAGAACCTCTTGGAGGGCACGTCCCAGCTGACCCTCAGCACCCAGGATCACCGTAGTGGACGCATCGAGCGGGGCCTGGGATCCGGTGTCGGACCCCGGCTCGGGGCTTGGTTCGACCTGGATCGGCCACTCGACGCCGAGACTCGGGTCGCCGGGATCTATCGCAGGCGGGAGCACCGACTGTTCACCGTCGGTGCATTGACTGGCCAGGAAGGAGTAGATCGTGCCGTCGACCAGCGCCTGGTAGCCGTCACCGACCCCGCGCGGCACGTAGACCGCGTCACCCGGGCGAACCTCCCGGGTGACGACTCGACCGTGCTCCGATCCGTCTCTAAGGTCCACCCACATCCCAAAGGCACGGCCGCTCGCGACCGAGACGATCCTGTCTCGTGGCTCGACGTGGATTCCGTGAACGGCACCCGCCTTAGGGCAAAAGGACAGACTGTGTTGGTTCGGGGAGAAGTCCGGGACACCGGCTGCAGCCATCTGCGCGTGGTCCCAGTTCTCGTGTGACCAGCCGCCCCGATCCGCTCGTGTTTGCGACTCCACCATGAGTAGCCCGGGGATCTCTGTGTGTCTCACCGTGATCATTCACTGTCCGTTCTCGCCGATGGCCTTTTCAGAGGCGTCCCTGAAGCCTGCGGTGAGACCGAGCAGGACCTCGACTGCCTCGTCGACCCCCTGCTCCGCCTTCAGGCGCGGAGCGAGCCCCCGAGCCGCCTCATCGTGGTCACCACTGAGTAGCTCGTCCATGCGTACGGCGAGCATCCGCCGAGTAAGCTCCCCCCGCTGGGCGTCGATGTAGGCCGGACCGGCACCGTTGCGGTGCACGGCCTGAGCATGGAACTGCTGGTCGCCACCGAAAGCGACCGTCATGACTGGGACACCCGCGCGCAGCGCGGCCCCGATGGTGCCCACTCCCCCATGGCTGATCACACCCCGACAGCGCCCGAGCACGGCCTCGAAGGGCACCCGCGCGAGGCTAAGAAGCCCGTCCTCCTCACCGCGGGGATGCTCCGGTTCCACGATGATCGCCCGCTGCCGACGTTCGACCAAGAGCTCACGGACCCAAACGCGGGCCCTCGGCAGCTGCGAGGAGGCCACACTGCCGAAGCTGACCAGCAGTGGTGCCTCCCCGTTGCCCAGGAAGTCCTCGACCTCCTCGTCAAGATGCTCGGGGTCCTGGGGACGGCACAGCCATTCCCCGGTCACGTGGACCCGTTCGCCCCAGGCCGGGTCCGGCGGACTGAGAGTGGGGCTGAACTGGTAGAGCGTGGCGTCAGGCCGGCAGGGGCAGAAGCGCGGCAGGCGCAGACGACGCCGCCAGGCCCCCATCACAGGGGCCATGGCCCAGACCATCATGAGATTCGATGCGCGATGCCAGGCGGTTGCCCGCCAGCTCCCATCGTTGCGTCGCGGGTCGACCAGGCTGTAGCGACGGCCCGGTTCGGTCGGATAGGCCAAGACGCGCAAGCAGGGCACCCCAGCCGCCGCCGAGAGCAGACGCGCCATCTCGGTGAACTGATTGTGCAGAACGACGTCGATCCCGTCCATGGCCCCCTCGAGTGCCTCGAAAACGGCCGGTTCGCCCATCATCTCGCGGAAACCTCGGACCGCGTCCAGCACCCCCTTGGTGTCCCCCAACAGCCGCCTCATGAGCCGCTGGCAGTCGCCGGGCAGAGGAAGATAGTCGATCCCCTCGGTCTGCACGCGGGTGGCGAAGTCCTCGAAACCTGCGAGCACCAGTTCGTGGCCGCGTTCAGCCAAGCGCTGTCCCAGCGCGATGAAGGGAATGACGTCGCCCTCAGAACCCAGAACGGCGGCAAGCGCCCTCATGACGTGCCGTCCTCACCCTGTCCGGAGGCGGTCAGCAGCCTGTCCTGGGGGCCGAGTCCGCGAATCACCCGACAGGGATTGCCCGCAGCCAAGCTCATCGGCGGAACGTCCTTGGTGACCACGCTTCCGGCCCCGATGACGCTCCCCGCCCCTATGCTCACACCTCCTGTGACCACACAGTGACCGCCGATCCACACGTCGTCGCCGATACTGATCGCGCTGGATGTGCAGATCATCTCCCGCCTCTCATCGGGGTGGAGGGCATGATTCCCGGCGAAGAAGGAGCAGTTCGGCCCCACCATGACGTTGTTACCGAAGACAACCGGCGACATGTCAAGCACGGTCGTCCCGAAGTTGAAGGTGGCCCCGTCACCGATGGTTATGTTGAACCCGAGAAGAGCGTTGAAGGGGAGGAAGATTGTCAGCGACTCCCCGATCGAGCCGATTAGATCATGCATCGCCGCCAGTTTCTCGTCCCACTGCGAGGGCTTGAGCTTGTTCATCGCATAGCATTTCTCGGCAGCCGCCATCATGTCCTCGTACATCGACCAGTCGTCGATGGGCCTGAAGGGCTGTCCAGTACGGATCTTCTCCTCAATCTCTTCTCGAGAGTCCATGTTCACTCCTCAGTTGCGCATTGAATCGGATGGTGGATGGGATTGGGCTGTGACTGGTTTGCCTTGCAATGGCCCGCGCGAGGAATCAGACGACGATGCTCACGGCCATGGCGCCACTGTTGGCACGAGCACGGCCGCTCAGGGATCGTGTCTGCCCTCCTGCCCGCCGAGGGCCGCCAGGAAGGTCCGCATCTTGGCTGCGGTCTCGCGTAGCTCTGCCTCTGGTTCGGAGGTGGCGATGACGCCGGCTCCTGCGAACATCGTCGCCTGGTCCCCGCGGAGCACACCTCCGCGCAGGGCCAGCGCCCACTCGCAGTTCCGATCGGCGTCGATCCATCCGATCAGCCCCGCGAAGAGGCCTCTGTCGAACCCCTCGTGGTCGACGATGAAATCGCACGCACGTTCAGGGGGCCAGCCGCACACGGCCGGCGTGGGATGCAACTCATAGAGCAACTCGAAGGGGCTGGCTCCGCCCCTGAGCGTTCCCGTAATCTCGGTGCCAAGGTGCCACACTGCTGGGGTAGGCACCAGTCGTGGACGCGAGGGGATCCTCGGATCATCGGTGCGCGCGCGAAAGACCTTGGCGATCGCCCGCACAACATATGAGTGCTCAGCCAGGTCCTTCCCAGACGCAAGGAGGGCCTCGGAGGCCCGCTCGTCCCGCTCGAGATCACTCCCGCGGACCATGGTGCCGGCCAAGGGCACAGTACGCACCCGCGAACCCGAGCAGGACAGCACGAGTTCGGGGCTGGCGCCCAGGAAGACCCCTTCCTGGGCGAATTCGCCACTATAGCCTCCGGGCACGTCAATCAGGTAGACGAAGGCGTCTGGATTCTGTATCCCGAGTCGGACGAAGACCGACTGAGGATCCCAGGGGACCGCTGCGCACACCGTCGCGCTGCGCCCCAAAACCACCTTGTCCAGCTCCCCTGAGCGGATCGTCTCGACGGCCTTGGCGACAAGGCACCGATAGCCCTCGTGGCTGGGCCGCCGATCGGTGACGGCGATCGTGGACGCAGAGGGAACGAAGGGCTCGGGCAGACCGGGAAAAGTGCAACTCCTCCAGCAGGCCTCTGCAGGACGGTAGAGCATCCCCGGCCTTGCGCTGTCGAAGGGAAGCACCCCCACCACGAGCTGGGGGGCCTCAAGGGGAGCAGCCAGCACATCCTCGACGGCCCTGGCAACCTCGGTACCGACCCATGAGCGCGGCTCGACGTGCCGCACGACTCCAGTGGCGACCAGATGACGCCCTGAGGAGGCGAACTCGAAGCGGGGCTCCCGCGCCGCAGACGAACTGCTCATCACAGGGCCCAACGCCGCAGACCGCTTGCCCGGCGCCACAACACTAAGAGGCTGAGCGCTACGAGACCGCCGAACCAGAGGACAAAGACAAGCAACTGCTGGCTTTCAAGGCCCCCGTTGATGATCGCATCGACGAGTTCGGTGACAGCAGTGATCGGTGAACCGTCGACGAGGGGGCGCAGCACTGCCGCATACATCTCGCGGGGCATCATGGCGGTGTTGAAAAACATGGCGGCCATCACCAGCGGCGCGAAGCTGAAGGCGCCTTGCGGGGTCTCCACGAGATGACCGAGCATGACGCCCACAGCACCGGCCGAGATCGCGACGAGCACCAAGACGACGAGCACGCCCAGCAGATGCACCGCACCACCGAACTCCGCGCCGAGGACAAGACCGAGGGCCACGGCCGCCAGTGTTGCAGCGAAGGCACGCACTGCCTCAGCGAGGATACGCCCGACGATCGCCGCACTACGCGGTCCCGGCATGCTGGCGAGGCGCTGCGGCAGCCCCTCGTGACGCTCCTGGACGATCGCCCCTGCACCGAGCAGGCCCCCAGTGAACGCCTGGGAGACGCCGACCATGACGGCCACATCGGTCATGTCCATCTCAGAGCCACTGAACTGTTCGACCATGCCAGCGAACATCACCCTGATGATCACGATCATGACCACGGGTACACCAAGCGCGGCGCCTAACGTCACGGGGGATCTGCGCCAGCGCCTCAGCAGACGTCCAGCGTGCACAGCGACCGCGCCCGCCCATCCAATGTGGTTCTGCTCGCCGCTACTCATGCCGACCTCCTGAAGGCTCGCGAGACCCACCAGGCGCCAAGAACGAGCCCGCCGGTCAGCCATACCAGCGCCTCCCAGCCCGAGTCGCCGGGCGTCTCACCGTTGAGCAAGGCCCGGTTCGTATCGATCATTGGGGAGAAGGGCATGTGGGCGATGAGCGGTTCCAGACGATCAGGCAGGGTGCTCAACGGGATGAAGGCCGTCGAGACCATGAGCAGGGGAAGTTCCACGCCTTGGATGAGTCCAGCCATCTGGACCGGCTGTCTCGAGCGCAGGGCTAGCCCGGAGAAGACCAGCACCAGTACCTCACCCATCGCTAAGGCGACGAGGAACGCCAAGACCAGCCCGGACCAACTCGCTGGTTCAGCCCCGCACAGCAGCCCTAGGACGATCACGGTGCACAGGGAGAGGATCGCGCGGATCAGATCGCAGATCATGCGCCCCATGATCACGCTCAGGGCGTGGACCGGCATCGCGCGAACCCGGGCCAGAAGCCCCGACTCGACGTCGACGGCCAAGGCCATCGCCGATCCCCCGGCGGTAAACATGACAGCTTGGAACATGGCCGCCGCCATGAGGAAAAGGGCGTAGTCGAAACCGGAGCCACTAGCAGCGTGACCGAAGACCACCCAGAAAGCGAGCATCGACATGCCGGGGATCACCAGCGCCGAGACCAACGAGGCGGAATTGCGCATTAAGCGCAGATTGTTGCGCCAAGTGGCTCCGCGTACAGCAGTGAGAGCACTCGACCGCAGCTGGGCAGACGAGGAGTTGGAGAGCGCCATCCCTCAGCCCTCCTGCGTGTCGGCGAAGGCTGTGCCGAGAAAAACCTCGTCCAAGGAAGGCGGGTTGAGCGAGGCCGAGACAGGCTCCAGCTGCGCGTCCGCCAGTGCAGCCACGCACCGGGACAGATCTCGGGCCCCATTGCGCGTGGTGAACAGGACCTCGAGAGCCTCGGCCCGGAAATCCTCGGCCGGACGCGAAAGCACGCCCGGCAACAACTCGATGGCGCACCGTTCGGCGGTTTCTGCCTCGTCGAAACCGAGTCGGCAGATCGGGGCGCCGAAGCGGCGGCGCAGTTCGCCTGGGGAACCCTGAGCCGCGGCCCGCCCCCCGCGCAACAGCACGATGTCGTCGGAGAGCCGCTCAGCCTCGTCCAGGTACTGGGTGGTGAGCAGCACCGAGACCCCGCGGTCGCGCAACTCGTCGACGGTCTTCCACAGTTCACGCCGCGACAACGGGTCCAGACCGGTCGTTGGCTCGTCGAGGAAGAGCAGTGAGGGCTCGACGACGAGGGAGGCCGCGATGTCGAGCCGGCGACGCATGCCCCCTGAATAGTTCGCCACACGCCTATCGGAGTCATCGGTCAGGCGAAAGGTCCGCAACAGTTCATCGGCGCGGGCCCTGGCCGCGGACGCGCCGAACCCGTGAAGTCGAGCGAAAAAGACGAGGTTCTCGCGGCCGGTCAGTTCACCGTCGACGGCCGCGAACTGACCTGTGAGGGAGATTGTGCGGCGCACCGCGGCTGGTTCATCGACGACATCGGCTCCGCACACCCGCACCGTGCCTGCACTGGGCAGCATGAGGGTCGAGGCGATGTTCACCAACGTCGTCTTGCCGGCACCGTTGGCACCGAGCAGGGAGACCACCGAGCCTCTCAGGACCTCAAAGGAGAGCCCTTTGAGCACCTCGGTGGCTTTGTCACCCCGTCCGAAGGTTTTGCAGAGCTCGCTCACGCACAGCACTACCTCGTCGTCGCGTCCGGTCGGCAGGGACTCGAGCATGAGCATTCCTCCATAAGGTACAGCCACGGCGGGACTGTTCGTCGCCGCTCTATTAAGCCTGTCAGCATAACTGTGATTAGTATAGCATTACCTAACCAATTATGTCACTGAGGACCGCTCGCGAAACGGTCCCGCGTCGGGCTTCGTAGCGGGTTGGTTGTGGGGGCGTGATCGGTTTCTGGGAGCGGGTGGGCGTGACCATGGGACGGTCGCCGGTGCTCGGCCTGGAGACCGAGACCCCGACCGTGTTGAGCGTGTTGCGTGGTGAGATCACCGTCACCGTGGCGGCCCGCATGGAGAGGGCCTGCGAGCAGACGATCGGCCGGTGGGCGGTGTTCCTCGAAGGCAGGGAGGACTGTTCTGGTGGCCGGAAGGCCGGGCCCGCCCGGCCCGCGGGGCCCAGCTCGGAGGTCGGGTCGAGGGTCTCACGCTCGTGCTGGGCGAAGCGACAGTGGAGTTGAGGGGTCTGGAGAGAAGAGCGCCGAGAGCAGGCTGGGTGCTTCGAGGACCCCTGGGGCAATCCGGATCGTGGAAGGGATGTCGGTCTCAGGGTTCTGCGGGCTGTTCGGCATTCCCGGACGAGCCGGGAATGTTCAGTGGTTTGTGTAAGCCTTCACTGAAGGACTGCTACTTGGAGTACTTGGTGTTTTTCGGACAGTGGGTGAAATGATCGTGAGGTAGAGGGTTATTCAAAACCCTTAGTTTGAGGGGGTGATCTTGGAATCTGTTCTACCGGTGTTGGCGTGTCACGATGAAAAGTGAGGACCTACCGCTGAGAAAATTGGCTTGTCGAATACAATAATCTCAGAACAGGTCCTCGCGTGTGCCATACAACAAGCCTGCCGGTCGAAGCAATCGCAGTGTGCTACCAGACCCTTGCTCACAATTATCCCCGTACCCCAGGCCACCGGGCGCCTGCCCGCGTTGAGTCAGGCAGAGCAGATCAGGGCCACACTGGCCTATCTGCGACGCAACCGGGCTCAATCCGAGCTGGCCGAGTCGTTCGGGGTCAACCAGTCCTCGATCTGCCGGGCCATCAGCCGGTGGACGCCACGGATCGTCGAGATCCTCGCAGACCTTGTGCCCACCGCAGACGACTTGGACCAGACCCAGACCCTGATCGTGGACGGCACTCTCGTGCCATGCTGGGACTGGAAACACGAGCCGGGCCTGTACTCGGGCAAGCACCACACCACCGGGTTGAACCTTCAGGTGGCCTGCACCCTGACCGGAAGACTCGTATGGGTCTTGCGACCCTGCCCCCGGGTCGACCCATGACGCGAAAGCCATCCAGTCAACGGGTTTTCTTGAGAATTTCCCGGACATGCCGCCATTGGGTGACAAGGGCTACATCTGGCTGGGTATGACGGCTCTTCACAGATTGGAGTGCTTGGTGTTTTTCGGACAGTGGGTGAAATGATCGTGAGGTAGAATTAGATCATGTCGGCACCGAAATACAGTGCGGAGTTCACCGAACAAGTCGTTCCAGAGGTCGTCCAGAAGTCCAAGCCGATTCGGGTGAGGTCGCCAGGTCGTACGGGCTTGTGGCGCAGACAGTCGGGAACTGGGTCGCGAAATGGCGGAAAGAACACCCCGATCCCAGCACTGATGGCACCACCGCGGAAGAACACGCCGAAATCAGACGCCTAAAAGCAGAGCTCCGGGAGGCTCGCATGGAAGCCGAGTTCCTGAAAAAAGCGGCGGCCCTCTTCGCCCCTGGACCCGGGTGAGCGCGAAATACCGTTGCATCCACCGCGAAGAAGGCAACTACCCCATCCAGCCCGTGTGCCGGTGGGCGAAAGTATCCAAGTCCGGCTACTATGCCTGGCGAAACCGCCCCAAGTCCTCGACAACCAAGCGGAGAGAAGACCTGACGGCCATCATTGTCGAGTTCTTTGACGAGTCCGAACAGACCTACGGTTACCGCCGGATCCACGCCGAACTGGCCCGGAGCGGCGTCAAGGTCTCACCCGACACGGTCCGCAAGATCATGGCAACAGAGGGTCTTGTCGCTTGTCATCCCAGGAAACGGGTCAGGACGACCACCCCGGCCCCAGACCTTCCCAGCCGGCCCGACCGGTTGCG